>JAVBLR010000025.1:0-15055 GCA_031553395.1 Bacteroidales bacterium
GAAATATTATGGCGATTTATTAAATACAAATGGATTCCTTTTGATGCTTTTCTTAATCTCAATAATCTCAAAGAGCGTTTAGATGAGGTACTTGCTAATATTGGTACAAAATACGTCATCAATTTTTAATGACTACTTAATAGATAAAATATGTTCTTCAATTTTTACCATATTCTTCATTCACTCCAAAACCACCACTTCCGTAGGCTTTCCCCGTTTCAAAACAGTTAATAGAACATCTTTTCCAACTTTTACATTATTCATTGCAAGCCTTAATTCGACCGTTTTGTAGGCAAGTTCAGGATGATTATTTTCCTGGCTTAAATGACATAAAAAAACATGCTTAAGGCGGGAAGTATAATTTTCTGCTAAATATTCAGCAGTTTGTTTATTGCAAAGGTGACCATTTGCTCCGGAAATCCGCGCTTTCAATGAAAAATGATAAGAACTATGACGAAGCATTTCATCATCATAATTAGCCTCTAGAATCAAGTAATCGGCCAATCGCAAGTATTCTGCAGCCGAATCGGTTATATGTCCCAAATCCGTTGCAAAAACTAGTTGAATGTTATTATAACAGATGAGAAAGCCAACATTATCATTTCCATCATGAGGAACTTCAAATGGCGTTATAGTAAAATCAAACAAATTAAACGCAACATCCTTCTCAATAATTCGCTTGGATCCAAATAGCTTATCCCCTACCCAACGGCTTTTATCAATTCCCTGATGAACTAATTCGGTTGTATAAACCGGAATATTATATTTCTCACCCAACACTCCAACATTCTTAATATGGTCGGCATGGTCATGCGTAATAAATACCCCAACAATATTTTCAAAAAAAATGCCATTGTCTTTTAGGCCTTTCTTAATGGAACGGATACTGATTCCGGCATCAATCAAAATACCATACCTCGAATTTCCAAGGTAATAACAGTTACCATTACTTCCACTCGCAAGACTTAAAAATTTCAACTCCATCTTTTTAAAGTTATTGGTTACTCGTTCTAGATTATTGGTTATTGGTTAATTTGTTACCTTTAAATAAGAAATAACTAACAACGAATAACAACAAACTAACAACAATCCAACGTTTTCAATACAGCTTTTTTATCAGCATTTAATTGTTCTTTCAATTCAGCCAACCCATTGAGTTTGACTTCACTTCTTATATAATCAACAAATTCAACGGTTAGTGATTTGCCGTAAATATCCTTATTGAAATCAAAAATATTTACTTCAATGGATAATCTATATTCGGCACTAACCGTCGGGTTATAACCGACATTCAGCATTCCACCATACCGATTTCCTTCAAACCACACCCAAACAGCATACACGCCAATTGTCGGCAACATTTTTTCCTTGTCATTCGGTTGAAGATTTGCTGTAGGAAATCCGATTGAATGCCCTATTTTTCTTCCACTTACAACAATTCCTTCGATTTTAAAATGATAAGTCAGGTATTTGTTTGCTTCTTTTATATTCCCTTGCTGAAGCAATCCACGAATATAAGAAGAACTGATTTGTTTTTCATCAATAGTATAAGCGTTGGATTGAATAACTTCCAATCCATACTTTTTTCCATAATTGACATATTCATCAAAATCATCTGTACGATTTTTACCAAAACGATGATCGTAACCGATAAGTAAACAGTTTACCGAAAGCTTATCAACTAAAATTCGCTTGATAAATTCTTCAGCAGAAAGTTGAGATAATTCACGCGTAAAATCCAATGGCAAAATATAATCAGCCTCCGTTGTCGATAACCGATTCATTTTTTCCTCAAAAGTCGTTAATAATTGAGGAACATATGTATCATGCAAAACCTTACGTGGATGCACCGGAAAAGTAATCACCATTGCCGGCTCGTTTCGTTGCAGAGCAAGTTGTTTCAACTGGTGAATCAAAAACCGGTGTCCGGCATGAACACCATCAAAAAAACCAATCGTTGCAACCGTTTTGCAATTGATAGTTGAAGGATTAATAACTTTCATTTTTAGTAAATTGGTTATTGGTTATTGGTTGTTCGTTTTTTTGGACTGAATTACTAAAAACGAATAACAAATAACAAATAACTAACAACAATTAACAAACAGACAGGAAAAATCTTCGTAAGGTTTTGGTTGATACGTTTTGAAGCCTAATTTCTTTGCCGCAGCAATATTAGCCTCCGCATCATCAATAAATAACGTTTCAGAAGAAATAATTTTGGTATCCTTTATTACAAAATTATAGATTTCTTCATCCGGTTTTGCATAACCGATTTCGTGCGAATAATATACTTTTTCGAAATAATCACTCAAAACGTGTCCGTTTCGACCAAAAGTACGGCTAATAATATATTCAATATGAATGGCATTTGTATTACTCAACATAAAAGTTCGGAATTTCGAACGAAGCTTGAGCAACATATCCAATTTATACTCAGGAATATCCAATAAAAACTGCATCCAGGCATCATCAATTTCCTTATCTGATATTGGTTTTCCTATTTCATTCCGAATTTGATCCCGAAACTGAGCCGGAGAAATCTCCCCAACTTCCAAATTTCGAAAAATTCCGTTTTGTCTGTAATCCGTCAGATAATCGGTTACATTTTCCATTCCCAACTTCACAAAGGCATTTATACATGCCTGCTTGTCAAGATTAAGCAATACCCCACCAAAATCAAAAATAATATTTTTAATGTTATCCATCCAAGAATTTTTTGAAAGACAAAGATAGAAGATATTATTTTAAGGTAAAAGGTGAAAATTATTATTTTGGCAAAAGGCGAAGGGTAATGGAGAAAGAAAAGTTACTTTTTATTTTTTACCTTTTACTTTACTCGGATTTTTATTGGCAAAATCCTTCCAACTCTTATAAGATGCATCCGTATCAGGTTTATTGGATTGAAAAAAATGACAGACAGCAGCTGCAAGTCCATCAGTAGCATCTAATTGCGGCAACATCTTGTTTTCGGGAATTCGGAGTAAACGTTTCAGCATATCCGCAACTTGTTCTTTCGAAGCACGACCATTTCCGGTAATGGCCATTTTAATTTTCAACGGAGCATATTCAAATATTGGCACATCCCGATACAAAGCAGCCGCCATCGCCACACCCTGAGCACGACCCAATTTAAGCATACTTTGCACATTTTTACCAAAGAACGGAGCCTCAATAGCCAATTCATCCGGATGATATTGTTCAATCAGACCGATTACCCGTTCAAAAATACGACGTAATTTCAGGTAATGGTCATCAAATTTACTCAGTTCCAACACACCCATCGCCTCCAAAACCATAGAATTTCCCGAAACACGCACAACTCCGTAACCCATAACCGTGGTTCCAGGGTCAATACCCAAAATAATGCGTTCAGCTTTGCTCATTGCTCTAAATCTATTTCATCCAACAATGTAGAAAACGGTAAAACACGATTTTTAAAATGGGTGGTTAAATTTTGCAGTAAAACAAATCCTTCTTTTTCCAGCCAATAATTCAATGTATCCATATTTTTAACTGAAAACTGCAAGGAAAAACAACTTCCCTCTTGCTCATCTTGCTTGGTAAGTATTCGATGAAAACGAGGATAAGCTAAAAATCCACTTTGGATAATAGCAGGAATATATATTGTTTTGATATAATTTGTACATTCATCAACTATATCATTCTCAATATGGAAAGTGGTGTTATATATAATCATAAAAACAGAAGTTATCGGAAGTTAGAAGTTATCGGAAGTTAGAAGTTATCAAACTTCCGATTCATTCGTTTTTATTAATTGTCATTTTTTAAAACCCAGAAATCGGCATTAGCCCAACCAATAGTTTCATTTTTTAGAGAACCTATTTTTCTATATTTACTCAAAACAACTTCGAGTTCCTCATCGTTATTCTTACCTTTTACACTCCGTTTATAAACATTGTCAATAATAATCATTTTAGGGTATTCTTTCTTTATTTCATCAATATATTCCGAGCGATTCTTTTCATTATCAAAAGTTTCCGGAGGACAATAAGAATACTTCGACTTAGAATAAGTATTTGTCATCAAGTAATAATGACAACCATTTCCGATAACTAAAATATTGTCATTATCTTTCACTCCGGCTTCTGCTTTAAATTGTGCTACATTTTCAGCCAAAGCTTTCCGCTCCTTATAATAAACACCGACTGTTTCCTCTATCCTTGCTTTTAAATTAAGAAGAACAGGAATGCTAATTATAAATGTTAATAAGACAATACACGCCTGTTTCCTATAATGCAAATTACTATAAATAAAATTAATTATATACCCATAAGGAAAAACAAGCAATGGCATATAAACCATATAATAATGAAAAAAACTATGTCCAAGAGCATTAAAAAAAGTCGTCAAAAGAATTGCCAACACTACTCCCAAATTAAAGACTTTATGTGGTATTTTATCAAAATACAATCCTACAATTACAATATATACTATAACAACTATCGGTAAATAACCAAGTCCAATAAGGTCATATATAATTTTTTTCAGAATACTTGAAATACTCAAATCAATATACCGTGTGGCATTAAATTTAAAAATACAATAATACACATCAGCTAAAATACCTTTGAAATAACCATAAACAATAAACGGAAGAAGAGCAACAAATGCAAAAAGTAAGATATAAAGTATATATTTACCTAATTCTACAAATTGTCTGCTCCACAACATATTAAAAAAAATAATTACACCAAATACAATCCATACAGCAATTAGATTCGGTTGTAATAAAAATGTCAGAACAAAAGAAACAGACAATAATCCCAGCTGCCATAATGTAAACTTCTTGCCTTTTAAAAAATGTTGAGAAAAAATGTATATAGCTATGGAAATATAAGGCAATGCCCATTCTTGAGTATAGTTTCCTCCTTCTCCGAATTTGTTGACCAGAAACAACAAGCTCAAGATAACGGATAAAGCCGATACAAAACGATTGTAGAATTGTCGGATAGTATGGTAGATAACAAGACTTGCCGTAAATAGAGATATCAATTCAAGCACCCAGATCCCACTATAACGATGAATAAGTAATCCTATTATATCAATCACATATAAAAAAGGTCCTTTGTGATCAAATATTTCCTGATACATCAATTGCCCCTTCAAAATTTGAGATGCAGAATAAATAAAGTTACTGGAATCTCCTACAGGTACAACATTAAAAAAAGGAACTAACGCACTTTGAAATAAAATTAGAATACAGGTAATTAAAAGTAAAGCATAGATGAATAAATTAATAGGCAACTGATTTTTCATTCCATTAGTTTGATTTTAACCGTTTATTTATCTCCCTAAAATCACCAATCGCTTTTTGGCCTATTTTAAAGATTCGTTTGAAGTTGATTGAGTTTACTCCTCCCTGCCGAGGTTTGAAAGAAATAGGAATCCATTTGCATTTTTCTTTTTTCTTAACGGCAATCACACTGATAACAACATTTGATAAAAAAAAATCTTCCGGAATAATTTTCAATATGGGAATAAGTCGCTCTGTTTTCATTAATCGGAAAGGGGTATTAGCGTCTTTTACCCATTGCCCGAACATCATCCAAACGACTAAACGCAATACACGTGTAACAAATACTCTTCCCATCCCATCCTGACGGGAGTCCCTCGAACCTATGATAAAATCAAATTCATTTCGGTTTTCCCAGAATTGCCAAAATTCATCCGGATTTGTTTGTCCATCCGAATCTGTTTGAAAAATATAATCGGCCTTTGCTTCAATTGCTTTCCGATAAGCAAACAAACAAGTTGCTCCATGCCCCGAATTAGGTTTATCAACAGCTATCAGTAATGGATATTGATTTTGTAATGAAAGTAATTTTTGATATGTATTATCTTTACTTCCATCATTAACAATTAATAAACGACTATCATTTCCTATCTTTTCAACTACAGGATGCCATTGAGCCACAACCATCTCAATATTCATCTCCTCGTTGTAGGCCGGCATCACAATATATAAAGTGTTCATTTTCTAAAAGTTATAAGTTTATTTAAACAAAACTGAAAAATGGCAACTGTAATAATAGTTATGATTTTCGAATAAATTTCGTTGAAGTGATTGTTGTCAACCAATAGGTAAAGCATCAACGAGCTAATTGCCAAACCTGCAAGTCCAATCATATAAAAAGAAAAAAAACGTTTTTTCGTTTTATCTTTTACTTTGAAATTGTAATGCCTGTTAAGAATAAAACTGCAAATAATTCCGCAATGCACTCCAATAACATTGGCAATCAGATAAGGAACATTGGCTTTGCATAACAAGGTATATACACAAAAATCCAAAAAAGCACTTATTCCTCCTATTATCCCATAAAAGAATAATTCACGGTATCGGCTATATTGTTTTTTTGCTATTGTTGCGAATCTATCCATTTCTGAATTTTTGTTAATGCGGAGTCTATTGCTGCATCCATATTATAATACTTATATTCAGCCAATCGGCCAATAAACAAAAGCGATTGATTATTTAGAATATTCAATTCTTCCTGATATTTCTCTTTTATTGTAAGATTACGAACATTAAATACCGGATAAAAAGGAAGACCGGTATCGGAAGGATATTCAAAACAGAGCGTTGTCTTATCGGATTTTTCACCCGTCATCTTCTTAAATTCAGTAATCCGGGTATAATCATAATCATTGGGATAATTAACAACCGGAGCCGGTTGAAAACTTTCATTATCAATCGTTTTTAATTCAATTTTCACCGAACGATAATCTAGTTTGCCATGCTTATAATCAAAAAAACGATCAAATTCTCCTGTATAAACAGTCAATCTAGGCTCAAAATAACTCTTAATAGTAAAATAATCGCACCCTAATAATATTTGAATATTTTCATGATTTAGCATATTGTTAATCATTGAAGAATATCCATTAGCAGGCATTCCCTGATATTTATCAGTAAAATAACGAGAATCAGCATTATTCCTTACCGGAATCCGGCCTGCTATTTCTACAGACAATGTCTCTGGATCACAATTCCATTGTTTTTCGGTATATTTTTCGAAGAATAATTTATACAATCGTTCTCCAACTTGTGATACAACTCCGTCCCTAAATGATTTTGGAGGATTATTAAATGTAGATTTTTCAATTTCTTTTTGAAGAAATCCGGCAACCTCTTCATTCGACAAATTAATACCAAAAACTTTATTCAACGTATCCCTGTTTATAGGAAAATTGATGTAATTACCATCGGCATAACTCAATACATAATGCTGGTAATTTAAAAAAGGAGTAAAACGGGTTACAAAGTCCCAAACCGGTTTGTTATTCGTATGAAAAATATGAGGTCCATATTGATGAACTGTAATACCAACTTCGTTTTTATAGTCGAATACTTGCCCACCCAAGTGTTTTTTTTCTTCAACAACAAGAACTTTATATCCTTTCTCTGCCAGGAACCTTGCGCAAGTAGCCCCGCTTAAACCGGAACCAACTATCAATATATCATATATTTTTTTCATAATGATTTTATATAAACAGCCAATAATAGAGACAGAGAATCAGTCCTACTCAAACAAGATAAAACATATATAAATTTTTGCAAATATATTGCAAATAAAATAAAAACTATCTCCTATTACCAAAAAGACAGCACAAAAATATGAAGGATTATTATTTTTTAAAATAAAACATATATATTTGCAACCTAAATATGGGGCATTAGCTCATCTGGCTAGAGCGTTAGACTGGCAGTCTAAAGGTGATCGGTTCGAGTCCGATATGCTCCACAAGTTTATATTCTCATGAAAGTTATTCATAATTTATAATGAATAATTTACTCATCACTACAACAAAGTTCCCTGTTTTTTAACTTTTAATCTTATTTTTAACTAGTCCTATTTTAATACTATTTTGGACATCCTCCTAACTGTATCTCATTAAAAGTGTATTTTTAAAAATAAATTAATACTTTTGTCCACTTATTTAATACTATGTAAGAATTAAAAAAATAAGTTGGTCATTTTACCCCTGTCCCCTAAAGGGGAACGGATTTTTCTATATCAGAGCGTTCCCCTTTAGGGGACAGGGGTAACAAAGTGTTTTGCACATACAGGCCATTTTATCAATTACATATTACTTAGCCAGGTTATTTTTTAATCATTACTATATGGATAATAAAAAACAAGAAAATTGGGATTTAGTTATAGAGCCACATGGTAGTTTACTGAATTTAGGATTAAAAGAATTATTGCGATACAAGGATTTGTTGGAGATGTTTGTAAAACGGGATATTGTAACGTTATACAAGCAAACTATCTTAGGGCCGCTTTGGTATATAATCCAACCGCTCTTTACTACTATTATGTTTATGTTCGTTTTTGGCAATATTGCCGGAATTCCTACCGATGGCATTCCACAACCACTTTTTTATATGGCAGGTATTTTATGTTGGAACTATTTTGCCGAATGTCTTACCCGCACATCCGATACTTTCCTCGCCAATCAGGGAATATTTGGAAAAGTGTATTTTCCAAGAATGATTGTACCATTATCTGTTACAATCTCTAGCCTATTAAAATTTCTTATCCAACTTATATTATTTGTTGCTTTTTATATATACTTCATAGCAACAGGAAGTAATGTATCTCCCAATAGTTATGCATTACTTTTTCCTCTGTTACTTTTAATGTTAGCCGGATTAGGACTTGGGTTTGGAGTTTTATTTTCATCCATGACAACAAAATATCGAGATTTAAAATTCCTTTTGGCATTCGGTGTCCAATTATGGATGTATGCCACGCCTATCATCTATCCATTATCAATAATGGAAAAACAATATTCCAAGTATATGTGGATTATCTCTTACAATCCCGTTACTCCAATTATTGAAGCCTTTAAATATGGTTTTTTAGGGGAAGGAATGTTTTCATGGGGAGGCTTATTATACAGTTTTGTGTTTACAATTGTTTTATTATTATTGGGAACAATTATATTCAACAAAGTAGAACGTAACTTTATGGACGTTGTTTAATAACAATCCCTCATTATAATCAGAAAATATTTATAAAATGTCAATAGCAATAAAATTTGAAAATATATCCAAACAATACCGATTGGGAACAGTTGGAACAGGAACAATATCGCATGATTTAAATCGTTGGTGGCATATAATACGAGGGAAAGAAGACCCATACCTACAAGTAGGTCAAGAAAACGACCGAAGCAAAAAAGCAGACAGCGATTATGTTTGGGCACTTAAAAACATTACTTTTGAAGTAGAACAAGGTGATGTTGTAGGTATTATTGGTAAAAACGGAGCAGGGAAATCAACGTTATTGAAGATACTTTCTCGCGTAACACGCCCCACGACAGGAGATATAAAAGCTCATGGACGAATAGCATCTTTATTGGAAGTCGGTACTGGGTTTCATCCTGAAATGACCGGACGCGAAAACATATATCTCAATGGAGCTATCATGGGAATGACTAAGCCCGAAATTACCAAAAAATTAGATGAAATCATTGACTTTGCAGGAATCGAAAAATACATTGATACTCCGGCAAAGCGCTATTCATCGGGAATGATTGTCCGTTTGGGATTTGCTATTGCAGCACATCTTGATCCGGAAATTTTAGTTGTAGATGAAGTATTAGCTGTAGGTGATGCCGAATTCCAAAAAAAGGCGATAGGGAAGATGCAGGATGTATCCAAAGGAGAAGGAAGGACGGTCTTGTTTGTGAGTCATAATATGACAGCTGTAAAAAATTTATGTAAAACAGGAGTTATATTGAAAAATGGGACTTTAGAATATCAAGGACACATTGATGACGTTATTGACCGATATATTGGAGAACAAAGACAACGTTCATCATTATCATTAACAGATATAAATCACGCTGGTAATGGTTCTTTAAGATTTACAAATATTCAATTTATAGACTCAAAAGGACAAATACGAAATACTTATGAGGTTGGAGAAGAATTAAATATTGTTATTACTTTTGAAGCAAGTGAAAGGTTTTACACTTGTTTTACCTCCCGAATAGACATTGGAATTAATAATATATTAGATACTCGAGTTGCTTGGTTAAGTAGTTTTATGCTTAATGATAAAATAAGCAATAAGGAAAAAATATGCTTTAAAATTCCTAAGCTCTTATTAACAGAGGGCATTTATAACATAAATTTATATTCAGAAACGAATGAAGGGCTTGCCGATTGGGTACAAAATGTTGCCGAATTAAATATTGTCTTTCATGATTATTATAAAAATGGAAGAAATATTCCTGAAAAACAGGGTTATATAGTAATTGATTTTGATTTAAATTAATCCAAGCTTAATTATGTTAAAAAGAATAAAAGGATTTATCAGGAAACAAATTGGTACTACAGAAATATTGCAAAATCAAACATACATAACTAGATTATTGCAAACAACTTCAAATAAAGAAAATGAAATATTGAAAGCTGCAATTTTTAATAATACAATTATTGATAGCGAATGGTTGAAATATAAAAGTTTTTCTCCTGGAGGTTGGGCTGTTGATTATGGCTTTTTATACACTTTATACCGTGTATTAAGTCAAATGCATCCAATTTCTATTTTAGAATTTGGTTTAGGTCAATCATCTAAGCTTATTTATCAATATGCAGATTTCTACAAAGATGTAACAGCTGTTACATGCGAACATGACCCTGAATGGGTGAAATTTTTCAATAAAGGAATTAATCAAAAGTATAATATTAATATTAAACAATTAGAATTATCAGAGGTTCTCTATAAAAATGAGCAAACTTTATCATATAAAAATATCAATAAAGAATTTAACGGAATGAAGTATGATCTAATTGTCGTTGATGCTCCTTTCGGCTCAGAGAGATATTCTCGTTCACAAATATTATCTCTTATAGAAAATAACTTAAAAGAAACGTTCTGCATAATTATCGATGATTATGAAAGACCTGGAGAACAAGAAACTGCAAGAGAATTAATGAATATCTTTGAAGAAACTGGCACAAAGTACCATACTGCTATTTATGCGGGAAATAAACAGCATATCTTATTTTGTTCTGAAAATATGAAGTTCTTAACTTCAATGTAATTCTTGTATCACGTAAGTAAAAGAAAGGAAAATCAAAAGGAACTTCAATTCTTAAATTCATATGACCAATACACTTCAGTTCAACATCAATATTTATAATACAATAACTAATCCCAAGTTGCTATTAAAATATGGATAACCCTTATTCTACAAAAGTTAGTATTATTGTTCCTGTTTTCAACGGGGAATATTTGATTCACAGGACAATAATGAGTATTTTGAACCAAACGTATCCAAATTGGGAATTGATTATTATAGATGATGGTTCTACCGACAATACTATAACAGTCGTTAATGAATATGTAAAGAGAGATGAACGCATAAAGTTGTATCGTAGGGATAGGGACCCTAAGAGTGCATCTACTTGCAGAAATATAGGAGCGGAAAAATCGACAGGAGAATATCTTATTTTTTTAGATTCTGATGATGAATTAAAAGATTATTGCTTAGAACAAAGAGTTGAGGTCATGAGTTCAGATCCAGTTCTTACTATTGCCGTTTTTAAAATGATGTTGAAATATAATGACGGAAAAGAACAGGAACAGAAAATAAATGAAAGCACTGATTATTTAATTGATTTTCTATCCTATAATATGCCTTGGCAAACGATGTGTCCTATATGGAAAAAAAAATTCTTTTTTGAAGTCGGATGCTTTGACGAAAATTATGTGAGGCACCAAGATCCTGAATTGTTTATCAGAGCCTTATTGCATGAAAATATTAAATTAAAAGTTTGCAATAATTATAAATATGATTCGCTGTATTATCTTAACATCCAGCATGCTCCCCGCCAATATGCTGCCAAAAATTACTACTTAACAGTGTATAAAGGCTCTTCAAGATTTGTGAATGAAATAACCTCTTTATTAAAAGATAAAGGATTAAAGGATCAAATACCCCTGCTCAAGAGCTATTTATATTATTATTTAAACGTAGTAATATTTGATTTTCAAAACTATTTTGATCGGGAAAGATATACTATTTCAAAAGATCTCATAAATCAATACTCAGAATGTGGAGTTATAACAAGAAAAAAGAAGAAAAAACTACTATTTTTTCTTCTTTCCTATTTTCAAGTAAGAAGGATTGCATTCAAAGCTGTAATAACTATTTTGAGATTTTATGAAAAAAATAAATGAAATCGCAGGGTTAACACATTTAGATTATCATAGAAACAATAAAATATGACAAAAATATCTATCATAACTGTCAACCTAAACAACAAATCAGGATTAGAAAAGACTATCGAAAGTGTTGTTAATCAAGCTTATTATCCATATATTGAGTATTTAATAATTGATGGAAACTCTACGGATGGAAGTATTGATGTTATCAAACAATATTCCGACAAGATCACTTATTGGATCAGCGAAAAAGATCAGGGTGTTTATGATGCCATGAACAAAGGAATTAAACAATCCACTGGAGATTATTTATTATTCCTCAACAGTGGTGACACATTGGCTAATTCTACAGTCATCGAAAAATTAATACAATCAGGCGACAATAAAGATATTATTTATGGAAATGTAAACTATATTTTTGACACATTTACCCAAAAATCTGATTATCCCCAAACCCTTACATTTGATTATTTTATATTTAATACTCTACCTCATCCCGCTACATTAATCAAAAAAGAAGTCCTTGAGAAAACAGGATTGTACGATATATCTTTACCTATTTCTGCCGATTGGAAATTATTTTTAACTGCAATATTTAAGTACAACTGTTCTTACAAATTAGTAGATATTATTGTTTCCGACTTTTATATGAATGGAATGAGTTGTACTCAGCAAGCCAAACTAACTGTCGAAGATGAAAAGAAAAGAATATTTGAAACTGAATTTACCGAATATCTGAATGTAATAAATGCATACCGAAAAATGAGATTTACCGAATCATCAAGGCTCATGAATTTTGTAAAAAAGCTCGGTTTTTTTAAATATCTATAGCCAATTATAAAATAGCTTCATTAAGCCTAAAAGTTTTACATATTCAATGAAAGTCTTACATATATCAACATACGGTTCGGGCGGTGGTGGAATTGCAGCATTCCGGCTTCATAACACATTATTAGAAGCCGGAATTGAAAGCAAATATTTGTGCCTGGAAAATCCACCTTCTGGAAAAAATATATATGTAGCTCCTCCCTTTAGGCTTTCTCCTGCAAAAACAATTTTAAGGAAATTGGGATTTTATAAAACAAAAGCAGATAAAAACTATCACTTGATAAAAAATTTGAAAGGAAGCTACGAACTTTTTTCTTTTCCATATACCGATTATGATTTATCAAAACATCCGTTGGTAAAAGAGGCCGATATTATTAATCTTCACTGGATAAGTAATTTCCTTGATTATAGTTTTTTTTCTAACGTAAACAAAAAATTTGTTTGGACATTACACGATATGAACCCCTTTCAAGGTGGATTTCACTATCATGACGACGTTATTCAAAATGAAGCCACTTTTGGCAACCTTGAAAATAAATCACTTCAATACAAGAAAAAAATTATTAGTCAAGTAAAAGATTTAGAAATAGTTGCCTTAAGTAAATGGATGTACGATGCATCTTCTAAAAGTGAAATATTCTCAGGAAGAATTCATCACCTTATTCATAATAGTATTGACTTATCTATATTCAAGAATTACACACAATCATTTGCACGAGAAGTTTTTAATTTACCTCAAGACAAAATAGTTTTATTGTTTGTCAGTGAAATAATAACAAATAAAAGAAAAGGGTTGGATTTATTATTAGAGGCCCTATCCAAATTAAATAATCCAAACATCTGCATTGTAGCTCTCGGACATGTAATCGAAAATATTGGAAATAAATACGAAGTTATTTGTCCGGGGAAAATTTCAGATCAACGGGCAATCGCATTATTGTATGCATCTGCCGATGCTTATATCCTTTCAAGTCGTGAGGATAATCTACCTAATGTAATGCTCGAATCATTGGCGTGTGGAACACCGGTCATTTCAACTCCGGTTGGTGGCATGTTGGATATAATTCAACCGGGTTTCAATGGGATTTTAGCAAAAGATATTTCATCAAACGCCATTAAAGAAGCTATTGAAGAATTTATTAAAAACCAAGACTCTTTCGATCGAGAAAAAATCAGGCAATTTGCAATAGATACTTTTTTACCGGATACTCAGGCAAAGAAATATATTGAGGTATATAAAAATATGCTTAACAAGGATAGTGATTAAACTTTATTTCACTCTTAAATTGAACATACCAAATATCCTTTTAAATCATCTTAAACTAAGGAATATCCTTGACGTATACTGTAAACATCCAACTCTTTTACAAAAAATTACCCCGACCTCGAAAAGTCTTATCAAGATCGGGGTAATTGAAGTTTTTATCTCTTTTTCAAGCTTACTAAAGCAAGAAACTTGAGAGTATTTTAGTTACTTATTATCATTAATTTCACTCCAAATCCCTTCCATTTCAAAAAATAAATACCTGCAGGTATTTGTATAACTGTTTCAACGGCTTGTACTCCACTGGGAACAGGTATTTGCTGAACAAGTTTTCCGGAAATATTATATACTCCAACAAATTCATTCTGTGATATATTAGAGGTAATAACCGGAAATATAATTTGAATATTTGTACCTGATACAACAGGATTTGGGAATACCTGTAAACTTCCCGTGTTACGTTCATCTACGACCAAATCAATCGCCGTTACATTTGCCATAGGAGCAAATCTGAGTCTTTCTATATTTTCTTCGGGTGCTTCAAATGCACCAATATTAATCTTATTATCAGAAAGACGTAACGCCGTTCTTCCAGAATAAATATCCCGTGGATACCACGAACCGAAAAAGCCATTATTCAAGTTATCCGTATAAGGAGGTGGCGTCAATGCATACTCTTTCTCCCAGCCAGCAAAATCACTGCCACAGGCCGCTTCGTACAAAGATTTATCACCCGCCCCAACACACGGGCTCTCCGGTC
>JAVBLR010000032.1:0-40440 GCA_031553395.1 Bacteroidales bacterium
GCAATGCCAATTCGCTTTCCGTCCAGCCGGTGTTCCCGTTTACGATCGCCGATAAGGTAAAGATCAACACCTACACCATCATCCCGTTCCAATGGCTTCCGCCGATGTCCGAAGGCGGGGAAAAGGTATTCGGGATGGGCAATATTCTCTTCAACGCTTTTATCCGTCCGGCCGCCCCTCCCAAAGGCAAATGGATATGGGGCGTTGGCCCTACGCTGCAGATCCCTACCCGGACGACGCCCGAATTGGGCAGTAACCGCCTGAGCATGGGGCCTGCGGGATTGATTTATTACGCCGGGAGCAAATTCTCGGGCGGTTTTGTGGCCCAGAACTTCTGGTCGCTTGGAGGCGAGGGTGCCAACAAAGTCAACATGTTCAGTGCGCAGTATGTGGCCTATTACAATTTCCCGAAGGGATGGTACTTGGAGAGTAATTCCACAATAACGTCAAACTGGCTGGCCGATCCGGGCGACAAATGGATGGTTCCGCTGGGTGCGGGCGCTGGAAAAACTTTTAGGATGGGGAAATTCTATTACAGCGCTTCGATGCAGGGATTCTACAACGCTGTTGTTCCACAGGGAGTGGGTCGGTGGATGGCTATCGCACAATTCCAGATCATCTTTGCCCAATAAAGCCCATACTTTCGACGGCTCGTGGAAACCCGATGATTTCGAGGAGATGAAATAATTCCTTCGCATTATAAAGAATCCGGCAGTTGAATTGTCGAATCTTTGCGTACATATTTACCGGTCAATGATGGCTTTTTGTTTCAAATACCCTTTTATTTTGTCTGAACATTGATTTTATGCGAATAATCTAAAATATCTCATTTTTAGATTATTATGAACCGACAAGCGAAAGAACAACAAACCGCCAACCGTTAGGCAAAAAAGTTGAAAACTAATTTGGATTTGTCTTAGAATTCTTTTTGCATCAAGGCAAAAGTAAAAGAAAGAATCACTATTTTGATGGGTGTAATAGAGGAAACAATCTGCAACAATTTAAAATGCACCCATCAGGTCTGCACTCTTATTGAATAATTATTCTGCAACAGGGCGTATAAAACGACCATCGCTACGATAAAGGTCATAATAGAAGTAATCTGCACCCGCACTACTGAAATACAAACCATATGCATAACTACCATCGCTTTGCTCATTACTCCAATAGTGACCAAATGAACCTGTATCATACAACCTACCGTCAATATTAAAGCGATAACCTGCAGCCGGTAAAAAAATAGAATTACCAGTTTGTATATCCGTAAATTTCCGACCGGTTACGCCGTTCTGGTTCAACCATTCATTGCTTACTTTGCCGGTATCAAATAAACGTCCGATTTCATCCATTGTCGGCACTCGCCAACCTGAAGGGCTAGGATCATTAACTTTTCCCCATTCATCTCCTATGGGTCTTGTCCTGTCCCAGTTTACAACAATACTATCTGTTGCAGACCAAGCTGTATTTCTGTTCCATTGGTAAAGTTTACCGAAACTTTCGGGTTTTTCGGTAAAAACACCTGTTTTGTCTACATTGCGGGTTGCCCAACATACGCCATTTATTATTACACCCTCGCCTATTGCATTATTTTGTGCCATTACTATGTCACAAAAGAAAAAAATCATCAGCGTAAAAGCTAGTATAATCCTACTTTTCATACGTTATTTTTTATTTTTTACATTTTGGTCGTATGGAAACTCACGTAAAATATCATTGTCTTTAGTAAAAACTTTTTTCATGCTCGTTTTCATAAATAAAGAATCAATATATTAACAACAAAAAAAGGCTTGCCGGTTTTTACCGACAAGTCCTTATTATTTATGTACCTATTACAGTTATTCAATTCAACTGAAATTATTTTTTCACCTTTTTCACCACTAATTGCTCATTGTAAACACCTTCTGTTGTCTTTACGCTCATTACATAAACTCCATCGTTTATGCCTGAAAGATTTACAACATTACCTCCGTTTTGAGACATTACTACTTGACCATTTAAAGAAAAAATACGGATATCTTCAATTTTTTCTTCACTGTCAATCGTAATTTGCTCGCCGGCAGGATTTGGATAAGTAGAAATTTTACTTGACTCTGAAGTAGCATTAGCAATAACAGTTGTACTTCCTTCTTCTTTGATTACTCTGAACGAATCGAATATAGTAGTCTCACCAGCATCATTAACTGTATAAGTCGATATATTAATAGCATCTGTTGATACGCTCACACGGCTGAAAGTCGGCTCACCTGTTTGTCCAAATCGATGGAAATATTGGTAATAACCAGGAACCCGGGTTGTGCTTTCTGCATTTATCATTTGTTGTTCTGTGCGCGGCTCGTATTTTTTTCTACCAGCTGAATTATTCAAGAAATAAAGCACTCCGCCATGCACATTGAATGTTCCGCCATGAATACCTGTCATGTCTTCACGCTTTCCTCCTGCTGTAAACGTTTGGTCTGTTACGGCATCTGCTACTTGAGAGTAAGTATTGCTTGCGCCTTCTTTACCTGCAAGCATTACCCCCATTACTTCATACACATGGTCGTGTCCTTCCAATACAAGATCAATACCCATTTCTTGGAATGCAGGTGCCATACGTTCGCGTACAGTTCTTCCGTCTGTATCACTTTGATGCGAATTACTTCCGGTAAACATATTTTTATGAAATGCAGCTATTTTCCATTTCACATCAGCATTGGCAGCTATTTGCGCTTTCATCCACGCTTCTACGGCAGCAAAATAAGATTCGCCTTTTCCATAATCTTCCCAGTTGAGAATCATAAACAAAGCATCTCCATACACAAAAGAATAAACCGTTCCTTCCATCGCCGTTTTTGCTTCAGCTTCGCTTTGAGCTGCATTGAACGACTTATTTGTATTGAAATGGTGAAACCAGTTGCTGTTGGCATTACTTGTATCATGATTTCCTTGAACAGGCACGATAGGCAGTTTTTGCCAGCTTGCTTTCATTGTTTCAAACCATTGCTCCCATTCCCACTCGGAGTTATTGTTACCACTGGTTTCTACCAAGTCTCCGGTAATAAGCAAGAATTTTGCATTGGGTACATTTCCTTGTGCAGCAACAACTGTTTTGCGGGATATTTCAAACATTTCGTCTGTGTTCGATTGTGTATCGGTAATGTAAATAAAATCAAACGCTTCTTTGTTATTTTTGGCAGTAGTGAATGTATAAACTTCACTCCAAGTGTCGTTAATACCTCCTACACGGTATGAATAAGTTGTATTGGGTGTCAAATTATCAATCAATACTTTGTTTGAAATATAACTACGTTTTTCACCTTTTGTAAAACCTGTTTTGGCAATCAAATCGTTGTTGTTGTTACCGGATGTAACATACATCAAGTCATTTGCGGGAGTTTCCGTAGCACTAATTTCTCTTGCACCGCTGAAATCAGTCGTGTTACCTTCTTTCAGTTGCAATTTAGTACCTGTTGCTCCGGCATTGGTAAACCAAGTTACACCCATTTGGCTTGTCGGATTTCCATTAATTGCAGCATTAATATTATATGGTTGCTGATTCGAAACCAATAAATCCTGAGCCTGCATCAAAGCCCGTTTGTACAATGTCCATGAAGGAGTTGTGTAGTCAGCCTCATTTTGTGCATTAACATGCAATCCGGCATTCAATAATAAAACACTTGCGATTAAAAATAAATTTTTCTTCATAATTTTTTCTTTTTAAATTGTCCGGCAAAAATAGGAGCAGGTTGTAACGAAATAATGAAGGAAAAATAACAAAATAATCAAAAGAAAATGAAGGAATTATTACGAAGGATCTATAACTTCAAAAATTCAGATGGAGAAAAATACTATTGTAAAATTCGCCGTATATAAAGGAAATTGATGAATTTTCCTCAATCCTTTTTTGAATTTTAAGCTGATAATAAATAGATAAAATAAAAGCTACTCCTTGTTTTAACAAAGAATGAACATAATTAACTGTTATTAAATATATCTTTATACTTGTGTATATAAAATTCATTATCTTTGTACAGTGATTTTTCATAGTATTAGATTTTAAGGTTAATGAAGATTGGTTGTCGTGAGACAACCTTTTTTTATGTATATACAATTGATTTTAATACTTCTCAAAAACAGATGGTATAAAATCCTACTTTCCTCTTTTAAAAACCATTTTAATTATAAGTTTATCACTACTTTTGCACTCATTCTAACTAAAAAAATGCAAATGATTACTGTATCCTGCCCTAATAATCCGAGGGCCAATATCATACTTCCTGCATCCAAAAGCATAAGCAACAGAATATTGATTATCAATGCTCTCAGTTATAGTCCGTATGAGGTTAGTAATTTATCTGATTGTGATGATACTGCTGTTATGATTGCTGCCCTTAATTCAAATAATCAGATTTTCGACATCAAAGCAGCGGGAACAGCCATGCGTTTTTTAACAGCATTCTTATCCAAGATTGTCGGAGAATGGCAAATTACAGGAACAGAGCGAATGAAACAACGCCCTATCAAAATTTTGGTAGATGCATTAAATTCATTGGGAGCAAAAATAGAATACATTGAAAAAGAAGGATTTCCTCCTCTAAAAATATACGGAAGCTCACTACATGGAGGAAGTATAAAATTAGACGGAAGTATAAGTTCTCAATATATTTCGGCCTTATTGATGGTAGCCCCTACAATGGAAAAAGGGTTAGAGATTGAACTTACCGGAAATATTATCTCTCGGCCATACATCAATTTAACACTAAAATTAATGGAAGAATTCGGAATAAAATCCGAATGGGAAGGTAACATTATCCACATTCCAGCACAAGAATATTCTCCGAAAAAGTTCAATGTAGAATCCGATTGGTCGGCTGCATCTTATTGGTATGAGACAGCTGCTTTGGCTGATAATGCCGAAATTGAATTAGGCGGATTATATCCCAAAAGTTATCAAGGAGATGCTAAGGTTGCACAAATTTTTAAGAATTTAGGTATCAAAACTATTTTTACAACTCAAGGTGTTCGTTTGCAAAAAACAAATAAAATCTGCGATAAACTGGAATATGATTTTACAGAACAGCCCGATCTTGCTCAAACGCTTGTTGTTACATGTACATTAATGAATATTCCGTTTAGATTTAGTGGATTACAAAGTCTCCGGATAAAAGAAACAGACAGGATAGCAGCATTAATGACCGAACTAAAAAAACTAGGATATTTGTTGCATAATGAAGGCGACAGCATATTAATATGGAATGGTGAACGTTGCGAACCGGAAGATAATCCTGTAATTGCAACTTACGAAGATCATCGAATGGCAATGGCATTTGCTCCGGTAGCATTAAAGTTGGGAAATATCAATATTGCCAATCCGGAAGTTGTTTCCAAATCATATCCGAATTATTGGAATGATTTAAAGCAGTCAGGATTTTTGATTAAAAACCTATAATTCAAGCAACTATTATACAACATTTTAAGCATTAATAAATTTTGATTTTAATTGTACTTATCATCGTTTTCAGCGGATTTTTTATAGGCGCTATTGTAATACTCCTAAATATTTTGGGAGACAAGAAGAGAAATAAAAAACAAAAAAGCTTGGTAATTAATTATTTTGAAGATGAAGAATTAGATCGATTCAAAAATAAATCGGGAAACAGCTATACTCAAAGTGAGGTTGAAGAATTTAAAAAAGTCCTTCAATCCCTTCCCAATGAAAAAATAAAAAATTGGCTTGAAAGTTTGGAAGTTCGTGAGGTTGTATTACCTGATGAAATAAAAACCTTACTATTTAAATAACATTGATATGTTAGACCTTCTTCAATATACTTTTTTCCAAAATGCACTGATTGGCGCATTGCTCACAAGCATTGCCTGTGGTATTGTGGGAACGTATGTTGTTGCCAGAAGGTTAGTATTTATCAGTGGAGGAATTACGCATGCTTCTTTTGGAGGATTGGGATTGGGGTTTTATTTGGGAATTAATCCTGTCTTTTCCGCGTTGATATTTGCCATTTTTTCGGCATTGGGAGTAGAATGGATGAGTAAAAAACAAGGTGTTCGGGAAGATTCGGCCATTGCCGTATTTTGGGCTTTAGGAATGGCTTTAGGTGTAATTTTTATCTTTTTGACACCCGGTTATGCTCCTAATTTATCCACTTTCCTATTTGGTAATATATTAACAATTACCCAATTAGACTTATTATTAAATGCGGGATTAGTTATTATCTTGTTATTATTTTTCAGATTATTTTATCATTTGATACTTTTCATTTCATTTGATAATGAATTTGCCCGGTCCCAAAAATTACCGGTTCGTTTTATCGAATATGGTATGATGTTTTTCATTGCGGTAACAATTGTTTTTACAACACGTATGGTAGGAATCATATTATTAATGTCACTAATTACCATTCCACAAATTACAGCAAATCTTTTTACCTGTAATTTTAAGAAGATTATATATCTATCGGTTATTATCGGTTTTTTGGGATGCTTAGGCGGATTATTTTTGTCGTCCTATTTAAATGTTCCTTCAGGAGCTTTTATTATTTTTGTTTTGGTAATTATGTATTTGTTATCCAAAGGAATCATTGTTTTTAAAAGAAAAAGAAATTCTTATCAAAAAAAGTCATCCATACAATAAAATAGGCTGTTTTTGAGTTATTAAGTATTCAAATATTCTATTGAAAATTAAAAAATCACATATCTACCTTTTCTTTTTCTCAATAATTTTATTGGGAATGTTTGCTTGTTCTTCCAAAAAGAATACGTCGACCAGCCGTTTTCTCCAATCATTCAACACCCGTTATAATGTTTATTTCAATGCATATGAAAATTACAAAAAAGCATTGAAAGGATTAAATGATGGTTATCAGGAAGATTACACACAGTTTTTACCTATGTATCCGGTAAGTAATGTTTATAAAGACAAAGACGCATTGCTTACAAAGGAACAAAAGCAAATAGAAACTAATACCAATACAACAATCAAAAATCAGACTACCGCTTCTGCCGGAAGTTGGGATTACACTATCGAGAAATGCCAAAAGGCAATTAAACTACACTCTATTACGCAAAAACCACCTAAAAAAAGAGGACAAAGAGGAAATGAATCATATCAGGAATTTATGTCCCGAAATGAATATAATCCTTTTTTACACAATGCCTGGTTATTGATGGGAAAAGCCCAATTTTATAAAGGGCAATTTCTTACCGCCTCAACAACATTTACATACACAGCGCGTAATTTTTCACACAACAAAGATATTGCAGCCGAAGCAAGTATCTGGGCAGCACGCTGCTACGAAGAATTAGGATGGATGTATGATGCCGAAGACGTTTTGTCTAAATTAAACAACGAAGGTTTGCCAAACAGTCAAAACGAGTGGTTCTCATCTATTAATGCAGATTATTTATTAAAACAACAAAAATACCGCGAAGCTCTTCCCTTTTTGATAACTGCGGCTAAACATGCTGAGAATAAAAAACAAAAAGCTAGAATGACATTTTTGTTGGGGCAGGTCTACACCGAATTAGGTGATAAACAGAATGCTTATTCCGCTTATGGAAAAGTTCCGGGAATGAATCCTCCTTATGAGTTGGAATTTAATGCCCGTATCAGGCAAAGTGAAGTTTATCCCGGAAATAATCCGTCTGAAATATTGGGAAAACTAAAGCGGATGGCTAAAAACACAAAGAATGAAAATTATTTAGATCAAGTTTATTACGCCATAGGAAATATACATCTATCTCAGAAAGACACAGTAAAAGCCATTGATAATTATAAACTGGGCGCTGAAAAAAGCACCCGGAACGGAATGGAAAAAGCCGTTTTGCAAATAACATTGGGAGATGTGTATTTTGCCCGCCGGCAATACGTTGATGCACAGCCTTGCTATTCCGAAGCTATTTCGATTATCAGTAAAGAATACAAAGATTATGAAAGGATTGCAAAACTTTCTGAAACTCTCGATGTATTGGTTGATTATGTAACAGAAGTTCATTTACAGGATAGTTTGCAATATTTGGCTCAACTTCCGGAAGAAGCCCGGCTTACAGTCATCAATAAAATTATTGCTGATGTAGAAAAGAAAGAAAAAGAAGAAAAGGATTTAGCTGATAAACAACGTCGTTTGGAAGAAAATCAGGCTATGGCTTCTCCTCAAATGGGACGAGGCGGAGGTGGAAATATCACTCCGAATATGATGTCGGGCGATAATTCCTTCTATTTTTATAATCCGTCTTCTTTATCGAATGGAAAAAATGAGTTTCAAAAGAAATGGGGACGACGAAAATTAGAGGATAATTGGAGAAGGCGTGATAAATCAGCCGAATTCGGAGATTTAGCAAATTTGGGAGATATCGAAGATAAAGAACAGCAAGTTCAAGCCGAAAAAGACAGTATTGGCAATAATACGCAAGGTAAATCCGAACAAACACAAGCATCCAATGATCCAAAAGATGTAAATTATTATTTACAACAAATTCCATTACTTCCTCAACAACTGGAAAATTCAAATGCATTGATATCCGATGGATTATTCAATATGGGGCTTATCTACAAGAATAAATTGGAAGATTATCCTTTATCTATCGAAACATTTAATAAGCTGGAAGAAAGGTTTCCCGGCAATGAATACCGTTTGGAAACTTATTACAACATGTTCTTGATGTATCTGAAAATGGGAGATCGGAATATGGCTGATATTTACAAAAATAAACTGATAGCAGCTTATCCCGAAAGTAATTACGCCATTGCGATTGCCGACCCCAACTTCGAATACAATATCCGGATGATGGATAAAATGCAGGATTCTTTGTATGAAGCAACATATACAGCCTATCTGAACGGAAATATTAATGACGTTCGCCGGAATTACGAAATTGCGAAAAAAGAATATCCGTTATCAAAGTTAATGCCGAAATTTATGTTACTAGATGCATTGACGAATGTAACAACCGGAAACACAACCGTATTCAAAGAAACCTTGCAGGAAATCATAGAAAAATATCCGGATAGTGATGTAAATCAATTAGCCAGTGATATGCTTAAAGGATTGGCTCGCGGACGGCAATTAGCAAAAGGAAGCAAAACACGTGGAATGCTTTGGAATATGCGATTGGGAACAGGAGAAGAAATCTCATTTGCCGAAGGGGACAGCATTCCCGAAGTTTTCAATGCCGACCCGAATGTACCTTATCTGATGGCAATTGTATATCCGACAGGAGAAGTCAATACAAATGAACTGCTCTTTGCCATAGCAAGTTACAACTTTGCAAATATATTAACGAAGAATTTTGATTTGGATACATTCTCATTCAATGATATCTCGATGGTACTTGTGAAGAATTTTGTGAATTTTGAAGAAATATCACAATATTATCAATTGTTTACAAAAAATCCATCCATCGCTCTTGCATTGAATAATACTCAACCGGTACTTATATCCGAATCTAATTTCAATCAATTGATTGCCGGGTATAGCCTTAGTCAGTATCTTGACTTTTACAATGTTCATTTTGGAAAAACACTTCCTATCAAAATAAATGAACAATTGCAGAAAGAAGAAGTTACTCCCGAAGATATTGAAGAAGTTATTAAACCGGAAGAAACAAAAACGCCGGAGAAAATTATAACAGAGCCGGTTGATACAATAATTAAACCAAAGATTGAAGAAAAACCGATAGATATTCAACCTCAACCGGTAGAACCTAAAACAACAGTTGATACGGTAAAAGTAACTACCGATCCTATTCAACAGGTAAATAAGGATATTCAGGATGCAAATAAAGCTGTTGAAGATATTTTTGAAACAATTGATAATCAAAAAGAAGATATAACCCGTAAGGCAAAACAAAAATGGAATGATTTGATTTACGGAAAACCTGAATTAACCGAAGAAGAAAAAGCCGAAGATAAACGTATTCAGGAAATAACGAAAGAAGAAAAAGAACAGGAAAAAGCGCTCAAAAAACAAGCAGAAGAACAAGCTAAGGCCGAAAAGAAAATACAACAGGAAAAAGAACGGGCAGAGAAAAAAGCGATTGATGATCAACAAAAAGCAGCAAAGAAAGCTGAAGAAGATCGGATAAAGGCCGAAAAAGATGCTCAAAAAGCTGCCGAAAAAGCGAAAGTAGATGCTGACAAAGAAAAAGAAAAACAACGCAAAGATGCACTGAAAGAAAAAGAGCGTGAACGTAAAGAAAAGGAAAAAGCTCGCGAAGAAGAAATGAAGCGCAAGCAAAGAGAACGCGAACAACTTATGAAAGAGAAAGAGCGCGAACGTGAACAGCGCTTAAAAGAACGCGAACGGCAACAAAAAGAAAGGGAATCTCAAAAAAACACACAACGAAGTGTAAAAAGTAGCAGATAAATGAAAAGGATAGCAAATACATACAAATGCTATCCTTTTTTTATAAAATCACGACTCATAAATACAAAATGATACATTTTATTTCATTTTGTATAAAAAAAGCTAAAATGTTTTTCATTTTAATTACTTTTTGATTATTTTTGCATCAATATTAAAAAAATATGTTCGCTATGAAAAAAATAAGAGCAACTATCGTAGGATATGGAAATATTGGAAAATATGTATTGGAGGCATTGGAAGCATCTTCCGATTTTGAATTAGTTGGTATCATTCGGCGTAATCCATTGAATATCCCTGCCGAACTCTCTGCTTATACAGTTGTTGATTCTATTCAAAAGTTAAAAGATATTGATGTTGCAATTTTATGTACACCAACCCGTAGCGTAGAAAAGTATGCGAAAGAATTTCTTTCCATGGGAATAAATACAGTAGACAGTTTTGATATTCACACTGGCATTTGTGATTTGCGCAAAGAGTTGGATGCTGTAGCTAAAAAACATAACGCAACAGCAATTATATCAGCTGGTTGGGATCCGGGGAGTGATTCTATCGTAAGGACTCTACTCGAAGCTGCTGCACCCAAAGGACTTACATATACCAATTTCGGTCCGGGAATGAGTATGGGGCATACTGTTGCTGTAAAAGCTGTAGAAGGAGTAAAAGCCGCTTTATCTATGACAATACCTTTGGGAACAAGCATTCATCGCCGTATGGTTTATATCGAACTAAAAGATGGATACAAATTTGACGAAGTAGCAAATAACATAAAAAATGATCCTTATTTTGTTCATGACGAAACGCACGTTCGCCAAGTAGAAAGCGTTAATGATTTATTGGATATGGGACATGGCGTAAATCTTACACGGAAAGGTGTTGCCGGAAAAACGCAAAATCAATTATTTGAATTCAATATGCGAATTAATAATCCTGCCGTTACAGCACAAATCATGGTATCTGTTGCCCGTGCAGGTATGAAACAACAACCTGGCGCATACACAATGATAGAACTGCCTATGATTGATATGCTCTATGGAGATAAAGAGGAATTGATAAAAAGGTTGGTTTAAATTAATGTAATAGCCTCCAGCGCAATTTGTAGCAATTTAATTGCAATTGAAAATATGCAAGTTATTGCTGACACTCAAATCAGGGATATTCAGTAAATAACATAAAAACTGTCGAAAGCTTTTTGAACTTCGGCAGTTTTTATGTTTTGCAATACCCATTTTCCCATTTCTGATTGATTTTTATCTTTTGCTTATCCCGATTTTGTTTTTGCCCTGATTTTTGGGCACAAGCATTCAGACCAACCGGTGGGGAGATTGACCTATCTTTTGATGTTTGAGTCTTGTTTCCTAAGCGGTTTGTTTTTGTAATGCCCGTTCTACCTTTGGTATCATTCTCACAGCATTGGCTGTATGTATGCCAAAGAATATCCAAAGGATTTCGGTTTGTTTGGTCCGGGCTTTGACTTTATCGAGGGAGTAATGTTGTTTTTCTGTTCCAAAACTTCCTTCCAACCTGGTAGAACGCTCTTTGTTCAACAAATTTCTCATTTGTTGTGCCTGAACTTCATCCTTTGAAGCACGCCCCTTGCGTACGAAAGAAGTGGTGATTTCTCTTTTTGAACAATACTTACGGTTATAGTTGGTGGCGTAGATTCTATCTGCTGCCAGATGAGTCATCCGTTTACGGAAAAGTATCTGTTGTTTGTTGATACATTGAGGAATGCGTATACCTTCATTGAAGGCATCAAAACTCTGGTGTTCTATAAAGTTGATACCATCCACCTGGATGGTATTGACTTTGGCCCCGAACTCCACCCGCTTGGTTTCCTTTCCCCTGACAATGGGACGGATATAATCCTTGTCTATGCTTACAATCAAGCCTTTGACTTCTCCCCCATTAAAACGGATGCTTTGTTGGGATAACATTTTTCGAATGACAGACAAACGTTTGTAGAACCAGGAAGACATCTGCAAAAGGGAACGGTTATAGTCGATTGATTCTTCCAACAAGTCAATCAATTTACCTAACAGATGCAACAAACTGCGCTTCAAAACCCGGGTCTCACTTACGGTACGTTTGCGTTTCTTTGAGTAAACATGGTACCTCCGGCTTTGTTTGTCATACTTGGTTCTTGGCATCCTACCCCTGATAGACTTGACAATCACTTTCAACTGGTGATAAACCCAATCGACACCCTCCCATAATAGCTTTACATCTGTTGGAAAGCGGATAGCACTTTCATAACAGGTGGCATCGCTCATCAGCACTGAAGTGTTATCCAGATAAGGCTTCCAATGTGAAGCCAGTATCTGCTGAAGAGAATCTATATCTAATTTACGACCTATTTCGCATCGGATCTCACTCACAATTTTGAAGTTAGTAAACGGATTCAATGGATTGATGCAAACTCCGCAAAAAAGTTGGTAATGAATATTGGCATTGAGTTGAGCTATCAAATCCGCATCAGAAAGTGAGGTGTAGGACTTAAGAAACATCAGGGCTATTTTGCCTTGTGGTGAAAAATAAGATGAACGACCTAATGAACATTCTTTTAGGCCCAGGGATTTTGAAAGTTGCTCAAAGGGAAACAACCCATGAACCTTACCTAACTCACTACTGAGAAAACTTTCCCGGTAACTCGTAAAAATATCAAACTCTGTGAATGCAATTGTTGGCTGTAAATCGGAAAGTTTTTGTATCTTGCGCATATCTTTTGGGTTAGATTACCCCGATTTTGGCTTCCAATCCGTATTTTTGGGGTGATTCACAAAGATACAAAAATCCCAACTAATTATTAATGAATCGGTTGGGATTGTTTTTTTATTTGCTGAATATCCCAAAATAATAAGTATTCAATAAAAGCAGATAAATATAAAATCGGCAGATTTGGATAAAAAATCCAATACCTGCCGATTTTTCATTATAATTGCTTAGACTAAAATTCTATAAAAGGATGTTCCTTTTTTCTTGATAACTTCGAAAGCCCGCTTCAATAATACGGATTACATCTCTAGCTTCTTCAGGTTTTACTGCCAACTCTTCTTCTCCACTTAAAGCCTTTTGAAGATTGGTAAAAAAGTCAACATAACTTCCGGATTCACTTTCGACAGTGGCTGTCATTGGTAATCCATCTATATCGCAAATTAATGTTCCCCATTGATTTTGAGGTTCTTTTCCGAAATTTAGAGAATTCGGAGTTATACCTTTATCCAATTCCCCTTCCTGAACATCCAATCCGTATTTAACAAAAGAACCATTTGTTCCATGAATCGCAAAATTTGGACCCGGCATTCTTACCAAAAAACCTGAGTGTAAATTCACAACTAATCCGGGATATTGTAATGTCATCAAAAAATAATCATCAATTTTAGTATTTTCCCGCTGATATTGAATTTTGCAGGAAACTTCTTCCGGCATTCCGAATAAATGCAATACCTGGTCAATTAAATGTGCACCTAAATCGTATAAAATTCCCGAAGCCGGAACATTTTCTTCTTTCCATTTCTTCGGACGGATAAACGGCACATATCGGTCAAAGCAAGCAGAATATTCTACTATTCTTCCTAATTTTCCTCCGGCAATTATTTTCTTTACCGTTTTAAAATCAGCAGTCCATCGTCTGTTTTGATAAACCGTCAATAATTTATGTTGCTTCTTTGCTAATTCGATTAATTCTTCAGCTTCCTGCGTTGTAACAGTAAAAGGTTTATCAACCACAACATTTTTTCCGGCTAATAATGCTGCTTTCGCTAACTCATAATGTGTTTGATTTGGAGTAAGAACAAATACCAAATCAATATCTTTATCATTCAAAATCTGTGCTGCATCCGGAACTACTTTTGTGATTGGATATCGCTTATTTATTAATTGAACAGCATCGGGATTGGATGTTGAAATTACAGATAATTCAAATTCCGGAAGCATGTGTATAAACGGAGCATGAAATATACGCCCCGACATTCCATAACCGATAAGGGCTGTTTTGATAGGCTTCATATTATACCTTTCCTATCATTTCATCTACAGCAGCAGTCAGACCCGCAATGTCTTTTCCTCCGGCAGTTGCAAAATGAGGTTGTCCACCGCCGCCGCCTTGTATTTTTTTAGCAGCTTCACGTACAATTTGTCCGGCATTCATACCTTGAGCAACCAAATCATCACTTATCATAACAGTTAATAATGGTTTGCCTTCGCTTGCCGTTCCAGCTACAAAATACATTTTTTCGGTAAATTCGCCACGTAATTGAAATGCCAGATCTTTAACAACTTCGGCAGGGAAAAATCCTCTGACTACAAAAACAGTAATGCCATTAATATCCCTTTTGTTCTCAATAATTGACTTTTTCAGAACAATCGCTTTTTCCTTCATATATTCTTCGACTTGCTTTTTCAAATCTGCATTTTCATCAAAGAATTTTTGTAATGCTTGAGTCAGATTAGGCGTATTATTAAACATAGTACGCATTTCACGAATCATATCTTGTTGTGCATAGAAAAATTTTTCACAGTTTTCGGCAGTGATAGCTTCAATACGACGAATTCCGGCAGCAATCGAACTTTCCCCTACAATACGGAAACTTCCGATGCATCCGGTTGAAGATATATGTGTTCCTCCACAAAGTTCAACCGAAGAACCAAAACGAATCACGCGCACATCATCTCCATATTTTTCTCCGAAAAGAGCCATTGCCCCCATCTCTTTTGCTTCCGCAATCGGGACATGACGATGCTCATCCAATGAAATATTTTCCCGGATTTTAGCTGTTACTATTTTCTCAACTTCACGCATTTCTTCTTCCGTAACTTTCTGAAAATGGGAAAAGTCAAAACGTAACGAATCGGGAGAAACATACGAACCTTTTTGTTCAACATGTGTACCTAATACCTCGCGCAACGCTTCGTGCAACAAGTGAGTTGCCGTATGATTCGCTTCTGTGGCGCGTCGTTTAACTGTATTTACTTTTGCTGTAAAAGTTTCGGTTATATCGGCAGGTAATTTGTTGGCTAAATGTACAGCCAAATTATTTTCTCTTTTTGTATCAAAAATTTCGATTGTTCCATTTGAACTTTCCAATGTACCGCAATCGCCAACCTGTCCTCCCATTTCGGCATAAAAAGGAGTTCTATCTAAAACTAGTTGATAAAATTCCTGATTTTTTTGCTTTACTTTCCGGTAACGAAGAATCTGAGCGTTACATTCAGTTAAATCGTATCCGACAAATTCCGGTTCACCTTCTTTTACTGCAACCCAATCACCTGTCTCAACTGCAGCAGCATTTCGGGCACGTTCTTTTTGCTTTTGCATTTCCAATTCGAATCCGACTTCATCAATAATAAATGAACGTTCTTTTGCAATTAATTTTGTCAAATCAAGTGGAAATCCGTAAGTATCATATAATTCAAAGGCAAATACTCCATCAATAACTAAACTTTTTAAATGAATATCTTTTATTGTATCATCAGACGCCCCTGTTTCTTTTCTTCCTGATAATAAAGGGAATAATCCCATCTCTTTTTTGCCAAAATATTCATCAAGCATTCTTAACCCTTTTGATAAAGTGTGCAAAAATGAATCTTCTTCTTCTTTGATAACCTTTTCAATCAATGTTTGCTGAGCAATTAATTCGGGATAAGCATCACCCATTGTATCAATTAACGCAGGAATCAACTTATACATAAACGCCTGTTTTTGTCCGAGGAAAGTATATCCGTAACGAACAGCACGACGAAGAATACGGCGGATAACATAACCGGCTTTAGCATTCGAAGGCAATTGTCCATCCGTAATTGAAAATGCAATCGTGCGGATATGGTCGGCAATCACACGCATGGCAATATCCTTTTTAATATCTTGTCCGTATGTATTATTTGTAATCTTTCCGATAAATTGAATAATCGGCTGAAAAACATCAGTGTCATAATTTGACGTTTTGCCTTGAATAGCCATGCATAAGCGTTCAAATCCCATACCTGTATCGATAACTTTTGCAGGAAGTCCTTCAAGTGAACCGTCGGCTTTGCGATTGAATTGCATAAACACCAGATTCCAAATTTCGATTACTTGCGGATGGTCGTGATTAACAAGTGTAACTCCGGGAATCTTAGTTCGTTCTTCATCCGAACGTAAATCGATGTGAATTTCCGAACAAGGCCCACAAGGTCCGGTATCACCCATTTCCCAAAAATTATCTTTTTTATTTCCGTTGATAATTTTATCCTTCGGCAAATATTTTTCCCAATAACCGGCGGCTTCATCGTCTCGACTTAATCCTTCATTTGGGCTACCTTCAAAAACAGTAACATACAAACGGTTTTTATCTATTTTCAATACATCAATCAAATATTCCCATGCCCATTCTATTGCTTCTTTCTTGAAATAATCGCCAAACGACCAATTACCCAGCATCTCGAACATGGTGTGATGATACGTATCATGCCCAACTTCCTCCAAATCATTGTGTTTACCACTTACACGAAGGCATTTTTGAGAATCGGCAATACGAGGATATTTAATCGGAACATTTCCCAAAATAATATCTTTGAATTGATTCATCCCTGCATTGGTAAACATCAACGTTGGATCGTCTTTGATAACCATAGGTGCAGACGGAACGATTTTATGATTTTTAGATTCGAAAAAGTCTTTGAACGATTGACGGATTTCTTTTGAAGTCATTTTTGAAATTAAGAATTAAGAATTAAGAATTAAGAATTAAGAATTAAAAGTTATGAGCCAAATAGTTTTTTTATTCCATTAACTACATCTAACTCCTTATAACTACGTTTAACTCCCTTTATTTTCAAACAATTTGCAAAAATACACCAAATAAATTACTTTTGCATTCATTGTAATTAAAATCTGTTGTTTTTCCATTCGCAAAATCGCCTATCATATAGAATCAACATTACGCTAATAAACAACAATTTATACATCTATCATGAGGAATGTCTATTATAAATTTGACCCGGTTACCGAAACTTACGAACGGGTTAATCTTTCTGCAAAAGACAGGATTCTTATTGTTGTTCGGCATTTACTTACAGGCGTAATCATAGGTGTTGGACTTTTTTGTTTCTTGATTTATTTTGTAGAACTTCCCACACATAAGATTTTAAGGAATGAAAACAATCGTTTGACAAGCCAATATAAAGTACTTTCACGGCAATTGAACGAAATATCTGGTGTACTTGATGATATTCAGGAACGGGATAACAACATGTACAGGGTAATTTATCAAGCCGAACCTATCCCTTTTTCAATTCGTAAAGCAGGATATGGAGGAACAAATCGCTATGAGGAGTTAATGAGCATGAACGATGCCGAATTGGTTGTTTCTACTTCTCAAAAAATGGATGTACTCTCCAAACAATTATATATTCAATCAAAATCATTCGATGAAATTGTGGTGTTAATGGGTAAAAATGAGGAACGATTGCAATGTATTCCTGCTATTCAACCCGTATCCAATAAAGATTTGAAGCGAACAGCTTCGGGTTACGGAATGCGAATAGACCCTGTTTATAAATCTCCTAAATTTCATGCCGGAATGGATTTTACAGCGCCTGTTGGTACAGATATTTATGCTACAGGAAATGGTAAAATCAGTTTTACCGGTTGGAAACAAGGATACGGAAATACTGTAATCATCGACCACGGATATAATTATGAAACATTGTATGCTCACATGGAGGATATATTTGTTGCAGAAGGAAAAACTATAAAACGCGGAGAAATTATCGGGTCTGTAGGAAATACAGGTAAATCCACTGGGCCACACTGCCATTATGAAGTCAGATATAAAGGGAACCCTGAAAATCCTCAGAATTACTACTTTATGGATTTAACACCCGAAGAATACGACCAAATGATACATATTTCTGCAAATGCAGGACAGGTATTTGATTAATCAGGATATTTATTGATATTAATAGATATTAGTTGATATTTATTGTTCTCGAATGCCTATTACAGATTTTAGGTTCTATTAATTTAATATTTGCATTGCCAATATCAATGAATATCTATAAATATCGACAAATAACAATAAATATCCTATGCAAGAGGAAGACAAAAGTAAATTATATCATTCCATCGGTGAAGTATCTCAATTAGTTGGTATTGAGATTACCACTTTAAGATATTGGGAAAGAGAGTTTAACTTCTTTCTTTCGCCTCGCAAAACAGAGAAGGGCACTCGTTATTATAAAGAAGAAGATATTGAAAAAGTGCGAATGATCTCTTATCTGAGAAATGAAAAAGGATTGGGAATTGAAGGCATTCGCAAAAAATTGAAAGATAATTTGAGTGATACGATTCAGAATCACGAGATTATTTCCCGTTTGCAAAAAATAAAAAAAGAATTACTGGCTATTAAAAATGAACTTGGATAATGCTTCAATGTGACGACATATTAAACATCGCATCCAAGAATCAGGAAAAAGCCAAAAAAATCATCAGAGATACCAACATTATCAATATCTGGGAATCCATCGGAGCTGAGATTAATTTGGTCGGTTCTTTGAAAATGGGACTTATGGTGAAACACTTGGATATTGATTTTCATATTTATTCTGCACCATTAAATCTTTCAGATAGCTTTAAGGCAATGGCTAAATTATCTGAGAACCCGGCCATCAAACGCATTGAATTTATCAATCAAATAGATACAGACGAAAAATGTATTGAATGGCACGCTTGGTATCAGGATAATGATGATGAACTATGGCAAATCGATATGATTCATATTTTGAAAGGTTCTTTTTATGACGGATATTTTGAGAATGTTGCCGATAAAATTATTGTAGCATTAACTCCCGAAATAAAAAATACTATCTTGACATTGAAGTATCAAACTCCTGATGAGGAAAAAATACCGGGCATTACTTATTATCAAGCTGTTATTCGTGATGGAATAAGAACTTATCCTGATTTTACATCATGGTTGAAGGAACACCCGATTAATGGAGTTGTCGAATGGATACCCTAATCACAAAGATTTCAATTTTACAGATTTAAGCGCATAGCAGTATAAGAAGGTACTTCAAATCCTAATTCTTCGTACAAAGATTTCCCATCCTCTGTTGCATACAAATCAATGGAAGATACTCCAACTGTCTTGGCTTCTTCAATCAATGCTTTTATAACCTGAGTTGCAATACCTTTTCTCCTGTATTCAGGATAAGTCAATACATTCATTAAGGTTCCGGTTTTTCCTGTAATAAAAGATGGATTTGCAGGCCTTTCCTGTAAAATAAGAAATGCCGCTGATATAATTTCAGCATCAATTTTAGCAATCATTGCAATGCAATCCCCTATCTGCAAATGCTTTTCGAAATATTTAGTCAATTGCTCCTGTATGGCAAGTTCATCTTCTAATGAAAGATACCCTATATCTGTTTTCAAGAAATCAATACGCAATTGTATTAAATCTTCGATGTCGGCTATAGTTGCTTTGAAAATTTTCATATTTTGATAAAAAACTTTAAAGTAATCCTATACAAAGATAAAAAACAACTTAGGGCTTCATTTTACAAATAAAGTTAAAATATTTTTTGATATATACAAAAAAATAGAGGAAAGTTAATTACTTTCCTCCACCAAATCAAAGTGACTGCATTTGCTATCAACACCACTACTTACTGTAATTTAAAGAAAGATTTCAATACCCTCATTTGTGCTTCTAACATCTTTTACACAAAGACGCAGTATTTGATTTATTCAAAGGATAAAATGATACATGCTCTATTATATTGAAATCAAATATAAAGTTCCTGCAAATTTATTTATTTTGTTTTTCTTAAAAAATAAGTTCGACACCTTATTTTAAATATTTTATTATGAGTAATTTACAGCATTATAATTTCAAAATTGCATAAAATATAGAATTATCCACATAAAAAACAGTAAATTTGTCTCAAACAAAAAAATCAGTTTATCATTTTTATGGTAAACCCATTAAAATTGTATGTTATGGATAATAAAGAAGTTATCGAACACTCAGCTTTGAGAAAGAAAAAAATTCATCAAGGCAAGAATATTCAACATTTGCGAATAGACAAAAATTGGACACAGTTAATATTAGCTGAAAAGATAAAAGTTCACCAAACAGATATTTCAGACTTAGAGAAAAAAGAAATCATTGATGACGAAACACTGGAAAAACTTGCAAATGCTTTTGATGTAAGTGCCGATGATATCAAAAATTTCGATTTTAATGAACAGTTCCATAGGTCAATAGATAATTCATACAGTACTTTTAATGCTAGTTCTGCTGAAAATGCACATGATAGTATAAATCAATACCAAGGAAATCAGATTGGTAGTATTATACCAATTGAAACCTTTTATAAAATGTATGAAGATACCCTTAAACTTTCTACTGAAAAAGGTGAATTAATGTATCAAAATATAGCTTTGGAAAACGAAAATAAGTTATTGAAAGAGAAATTAAAAAAATACGAATCTTAGAACCTGTTTAAATTTGAGGTATAAAAAATCCAAAGTAGATTGCTCTACTTTGGATTTTTATTGTTACAATCAAATCTTAAAAATTCATTAGCACATTCGAATATTAGCTTATTTATTTTTGCTCTTTCAACAAATCCCTGATTTCGGCTAATAAAACTTCTTCATTAGTAGGTGCCAGAGGAGCAGTAGGTTCTTCTACCTTTTCTTTGACAGTAAGTTTATTTACAAATTTCACCAATAGAAATACGGCAAAAGCAATAATCAGAAAATCAAAAAGTGTTTGCAAAAAATTTCCATAATTTAATGTTACCGCAGGAATTACTTGTCCGACAGCATCGACAGAAGCTTTTTTCAACTCCAAACTCAAATCGGAAAAATTTACACCTCCAACTAATACTCCAATAGGAGGCATAATAATATCAGCAACTACCGATGATACAATTTTCCCGAAAGCGCCGCCGATAATTACACCGACAGCCATATCCATCACGTTTCCACGCTTAATGAATGTTTTAAATTCGTCAAAAAACTTTTTCATATCTATTTATTTTGTTATTAGTTATAGTTCAATATAATTACAAATTAAATCGTATCTCAAAATACAAGTTTTACTTATTATTAACAACGTGGTCCTGTTTTTGTTTATATATTTCAGATTGAAACTTCAAACGTCCTCTACTTATGGTTTCATTACAACGCCAATATTCTTTTGCCCATCTATTTTTACAACAATTGGCTTTTCAAACCTAACATGACGTAAGTATTCTGTTTCATTAACAGCAGGTTGAGAATTCAGAAACTCTTCATCATAAAATCCTTCATTAATAAAAGTATTAACAGTAAAATAACCAACTCCCAACGAAGTTAAGTTTTGGAAAAAGTGAGTACCTTGACTTGGATCTATACGGTAATTTGTTAATCCTGCTTCGACAATTACACGTGCAGAAGAAATATGCGGCCATTTCACCGGAATACCTAACCATACATCACTTGACCCCCAACGACCGGGACCAATTAAGACATAATTCTTACCTTCTTGCGTAAATTGTCGGTTGATTTTTTCGATATCATACGCAATCAATTGGTTATTTGCCGCATTAAATTTTTCGGTTTTTACATACACAATATCATAAATATCATTCATAATACCATGTCCCAACGCCTGTGGCGTTTGCAAGATAGTATCCGTCAGATTTATTTTCGTTAAATCTTCATTCAACATTTTCTTGGTATCCACAATCGGGCGAATTTGCAGTAAATAAAAAACGCCCTGACTTTTACCTTCATAATTCAAATTTGCAGCAAATTCAATTTCTATCGGCCGCCCCATTTCTTTTGCTCCTTCTTTCAAAATATATCCCAATATTTTGCTTAAAGGAAAAGCATCATGCTGAAGAATATTTGCAAAAGAAATAATCTTACGCCCGCCCTCATACAATCCATCGTAAATAACCTGATCATATGGATCATAAGTAGAAGCAATATATTTTAAGGAACCATCGGCTTCAGCATCTTTTGTTGAAAGCTTCAGCAAATTAAATCCATCATCTACCGAAAACTGCGTATCGGTATTTTTTAAATCCAGCGCATAAAAACGAGTTTGGGTTTCCCGCATAGCATAATCAAGCGTACTCATTTGCAGGATATTATTTGGATGCTCCGGAGAAAAACGCAGTGTTAATCCTCCATCCACAATGTATTTTCCCAAACCTAATGCGATATTAGCAATTCCATCTTCCGTTTTTTCATTATTAATCGGATAAAAATTCAACGAACGAGCAACACCCGAAAACGAAGGATAATAACGGTCTTCATACGTTGTTCCGCAAACCTCCTGCAAAACAATAGCCATTTTTTCCTGATCAATAATATTGGAAGTAGCAGTCATGTAAGCCTTACTATCCCGGTAAAAAACCGATGCATACACACCTTTAATTGCATCACAAAGCATTCTCAGCATCTTGTCTTTATCATCCAAATGCGGAATCATATAAGTTGAGTAAATTCCAGCGAAAGGCTGATAATGAGAATCTTCCAATAAACTTGAAGAACGAATAGCCAACGGAGAATTCACTACTTCGAAAAATGCCCTAAAATCATCATATAACCATTCCGCCAAATTTCCTTCCAAAAAATGTTGCAATATCAATTCATCATCAATATCCGAAAGTGCAATTTGATACAAATTGTTGCTATCCATAAATTCATCGAAAATGTCAGTACAAAGCACAAGCGTTTTCGGAATGGTAACTTCGAATTTATCACTTCCGTCAAGTAAAGGATGCCTCTTAATCATTTGGTCTATAAAAGCCAATCCGCGCCCTTTTCCGCCCATCGAACCTTCCCCAATACGTGCAAAACTCGAATACTTATCAAACCTTTCCCGTTGAAAAACAGCGACTACTCCCCTATTTTTCATTTTTCGATACTGAACAATCGCGTCGAAAATCAACCTACGGGCATTATCAATATCATCACCCTGACGCAATTTTATCGGACGTAAAAATTCGGCAATAGGAAACAATGCACGCGAATAAAACCAACGCGAAACATGATTATGCGAAAAATGGTACCAAAGAGAATCTCCGGGAACTTCAAATATTTTCTTCTGCCAATCCTTCAAATCTTTTGCGCGTGCTACTTCCTCCATCGTATTCGGGTTCCGAAAAATAAAATCTCCAAATCCAAAATTCTGCATAATCAGATTACGTAAATCAACGGGAAGTTTTTTCGATAGTTTACTAATGAAACTCGCTCTTAAATCCGCAGCATATTTTCCATTGCTTTCATCGGAAGACTGCATAATCAAAGGCAAAAATTCGTCCTTACTGCGTACATATTCACAGAAACGAATTCCAGCTTGCTCATCTTTTTGTCCTTCCCGAAGAAAACTAACATCCGAAATAATTCCCAACATATTATTCTGATATTTATCGTAAATATCAACGGCTTCTTCATAACTACGCGCCAATAATATTTTAGGACGCCCCCTCATTCTCAACATTTGCTGGTGATCATTCAGAGCTTCAGTTGAAAATATTTGCGATTGTTTTAATACAAACTTGAACAGATAAGGCAATATAGACGAGTAAAAACGGATTGAATCCTCTACCAACAAAATAATCTGAACACCAACAGATGATACATCCTGTTCTACATTCATTTTATCCTCAATCAGTTTAATGATTGCCAATAAAATATCGGTATTTCCCAACCAACTGAAAATATAATCAATTTCACCCAAATCCTCCTGTGTCATTCGTTGATACACATCCCGCAAAAACGGAGTTAATACCACAGCCGGCATTTGAGGATATTTTTTCTTGATATTTTTGATGTAGGTAAAAACGTCCAAACTTTCATCATTCGGCATAGAAATTACCATATCATAATGCTTCTCCTCTAATTCTTGCAACGCTTCTTTTTCGGTGGATACCTGAACAAATCGCGGCGGATAACGCAAATTCAATGACATATATTCATTAAAAATTTGTTCGTCAACCCGTCCGTCATCTTCCAACATAAATGTATCATACCTACTGGCTATAAGTAGAACATTGAATATCCGCTTATTCATCAAATTGGCAAAAGACGTATCCTTAAAGTATAACTGCTTAAATTTCAGAGCATTTTGCATAATATCAAGGTGTTTTTAATTTATGGATAGAATCAGAAGAAACAATGTTATAACAAATCAATCATTCTGTTTTTATTTTCACTACAACTTTCTTTACTTGAGACTTTTCATCACCTACAGTCATATTCGGTCTATGCGGATCTCCAGGAAAGAAGACAAAAAAACGAGTCGGAGTTGAGGCTATAACTTTTTCTGTTTCCGGCTTAATCAACATTACATCTTTTACCAGATCGTAAGCCTTTACAATTGTACTGCCAACCTGTTGACTAATACCGAAACCTTCCGTTCCACGAACCGCAAACTGAATATCTATTATTTTTAAATGAAACTCGCAGTTGGTTTTGTCATAATCCCTTGTCAAAGCATCCGATACATTCGCGAAGACTTTATCTCCATCAATTTCATATCGCTTTAATTCCAAATTTTGCAAATCATTATTTTTGAAAAAGGCCAACGCCTCATCCCATTCCTTTTGATAAGCAAAATAACTGATTGCAAATTTTCGAATACTGATTGAACTATCCAATTCATAAGGGCAACCATTTGCCCATTCTTTTTTTTCATACCAGGATTTCACTTCCTGATCAGTCCATTTAGAAGGATCTTCAGCAAAAATATTTACACAGAAAAGCGTAAAAAAGCAGATTAAAATTATTTTTTGCATGGTATTAATTTTTTAATAATATTTGACAAATATAAAAAAATAACCCCTACACATTGAGCATAGGGATTATTTTATTTTAGAGACCTCTATAGGGTTCGTTTATTTTGCATAGCTAACAGCTCTGGTTTCGCGAATAACGGTAATTTTCACTTGTCCGGGATAAGTCATTTCATCCTGAATTTTCTTCGCAATTTCAGTTGATAAGGCTTCCGTATCTTTATCATCTATTTTATCAGCTCCAACAATTACCCGCAATTCACGTCCGGCTTGAATAGCATACGTTTTTAATACGCCTGGATAAGACAAGGCTAATTGCTCCAAATCATTCAGGCGCTTGATATATGCCTCTACAATTTCCCTACGGGCACCCGGACGAGCTCCGGAAATAGCATCGCAAACCTGCACTATCGGAGCAATCAACGAAGTCATTTCGGTTTCATCATGGTGCGCACCGATTGCATTGCAAATATCCGGTTTTTCCTTGTATTTTTCCGCCATTTTCATCCCCAACAATGCATGAGGTATTTCCGGTTCATCATCAGGAACTTTTCCTATATCATGAAGCAATCCGGCACGCTTTGCTTTCTTGGGATTCAATCCCAACTCCGAAGCCATTACTGCACAAAGATTAGCCGTTTCACGAGCATGTTGCAATAAATTTTGTCCATATGAAGAACGATACTTCATTTTTCCGACCAACCGCACCAATTCGGGATGCAAACCATGTACACCCAAATCTATTACAGTTCTTTTACCGGTCTCAATAATTTCGTCCTCCACTTGTTTGCGAACTTTTGACACAACTTCTTCAATACGGGCAGGGTGAATACGTCCATCAGTAACCAATTGATGCAATGCCAAACGAGCTATTTCCCTTCGAACAGGGTCAAAACCGGAAAGCACTATTGCCTCGGGAGTATCATCCACAATGATTTCTACACCTGTAGCAGCTTCAAGAGCACGAATATTCCGTCCTTCACGGCCAATTACGCGCCCTTTAATTTCATCCGATTCGATATGAAAAACAGTTACCGAATTTTCAATAGCCGTTTCGGTTGCAACACGCTGAATAGTCTGAATTACAATACGTTTAGCCTCTTTATTTGCAGTCATCTTAGCCTCATCCATAATCTCGTTGATGTAGGATGTTGCTTCGGATTTAGCTTCATCTTTCAGTACTTCAATCAATTTATCTTTGGCTTCATCTGCAGACAAATTAGAGATAAGCTCCAATCTTTCAATCTCTTGCTTATGAACCTTTTCTAATTCTTGTTTTTTCTTATCAACAATCTCAAGTTGATTTTCCAAATTTTCTTTGACAACATCAACTTCACTTTTCTTACGTTGCAACTCATCTTGCTTTTGATTTAGAACAAGTTCTCGTTGTTTCAGTTTAGCTTCGGAAGATTGCAACTTGGCATTCCGGGATATTACTTGTTTTTCGAGATCTGCCTTTAAGTGCAGAAACTTCTCTTTTACTTCAAGTAATTTGTTCTTTTTAACAACTTCAGCTTCTTTTTCAGCTTCTTCAATTATATTTTTATAACGGGACTTATAAAAGACTTTCAGCCCCAAAAATGTCAGCAGGCCGCCTACAACAAAGCCTGCAATTATCAGGATTATTTCTGTCATGAGTGAATATATTAAGTAATTAAAACAAAAACGCACTACAACCTTTTGAAACAAAGGCATGTAGTGCGGTTATATTTTGTAAAGGATTATTTTTCCTGCAGATATTTGTCTATCTCATTTGTTAATTGACGGATTTTATCTGTGAACGTATCAATATCTTTTTCTTCAGCTAAATACAAATTATCCAAAGAAAACTGAAACGCGGCCATTGCCATAAAATCCTGAGTATCTAAACTTACATCTTTAGAAAAACGAGTCCTGTATTGAGCAATTCTTTTTTGTAAATTCAATCGAGCCCGGCGATAAACCTCTTCATTTTTCTTTGGAATAAATATCGGGTACGTTCTTCCTTCAATTTTTAGAGAACCCCTTAATTTATCGTCCATTAGCTCTTATTCATTTAATAAAGCGATGCATTTATCTATTTCCCGCACTAATGCTGACAACCTTTTCTTGGCTTCTTTTGTCTCGTCCTCATTAAGAGAAAGTGCTTTAGCCAGTTTTAAATTGTCGTATTTTGATGTCATATCTCCAATAACTTCCTCTAAATTAGTTATTTCTTTATCTTTCAGAGCAAGTGTATTTTTCAGGTTTTCATTTTCTACAATTAATTTATCACATCGATCTATTAATTGCCTTACCCGAAAATCAAAATCGTTGAGTAATTTTACTTGTTCTTCGGTCATTTTACACCAAAATTCTGCACGAAAATACAAAAAAAAGTGAACAATAACACTTTTTTATTCACTTTTTTCAAAAAATAAAACCCCGCTTCCAAAAGTAAGGACTTTTGAAGCGGGGTTTTATTTTAGTTTAAGCATTTTAAATTAACGCAATGAAACAATCAACTCACCTTTTTCATCTGCAAAGTTGACCTTTTCTTCTCTAGCCAACCATCCGAATGCTGCAAACAAATCTTTGTCTGTTAATTTTGTGAGTTTCTTCACATCTTTCACGTTCATTGAGCCTTTTTCACTAAGCAGGTTCCATACAAGGCCTGCGCTGATACCAAATTTTTCGTTAAGCATTTTGTATATGTTTAATTGAACATTAAGGAAGCTTTTTATGAAAAATCAGAAATATGGCATTGATTTCAGACGACAAAGGTACTCATTTTGAACAATTTGCCAAAACAGGTAAACGTTTGTCTTATTAAAAATCCATTTGTTTATATAATTTTAACCTTACAGAAAAAAGCAAACGCGCATAACAGCTTGATATTATGCACGTTTGCTAAGAATATTTATATACAATAAATTATGTAAAATTACGTCGTCTGATGCAAAAATTAGAATAATTTGGATGGATATTCTCCTTTTTCTATTAATTGATTAATTTTTTCAACGACCATAGGACGGTCTTCCGCGTATGTTACACCAAACCATTTAGATGGCGTATCCAATACCTTGACCTGAGCTGTCTTGTTTTGAATAAGATTATTTACCACCAATGGAATAAAAAACTCGGCTTTGATATTGTCTTTGTTTTCCTTCAAAAAATCTTTAAACATATCCGATGAATATTGGAAATAATCGGGAGTAAATCCCCACATATTCATTGAAACCGGAGCATTTTCGCTTACAGCAACCATTTCTCCATTATCATCTTTGTATTTTACTTGTCCATCGATTTTTTCAATATGAGTGCATTCAACAACCGAAGTTAAATAACCGCCGGCATTCGTTTCACAGATACCACGGGCAACAGCTCCACTTTCCGACAATGTATTACCAACACGGTAACCAATCATGCAATAATCGTTTTTCTTTCCATTCAACTGCATCAAATAATCAGCTAAAGTTTTAAAACTTTCACGTCCGTAAAAGTCATCGGCATTAATTACCGCAAAAGGCTCCTTAATTGCATCTTTTCCCATTAAAACAGCATGGTTTGTACCCCATGGCTTAACTCTTTCCGAATTGAGCGTAAAACCTTCCGGTAAATTGTCCAATTCTTGAAAAACCAATTCTACAGGGATTACATTTTCGTATTTTTTGATAATTTTTTCACGAAAATCTTGTTCAAATGTATGGCGAATAACAAAAACAACTTTTCCAAATCCACCGCGAACGGCATCAAAAATAGAATAATCCATGATGGTTTCTCCATTCGGGCCAAGTCCGTCTAATTGTTTCAGTCCACCATAACGGCTTCCCATACCTGCCGCAAGAACAAAAAGTGTAGGTTTCATAGTGTAATTGAGTGTTAAGCCCCACCTAAATTCTCCCATAAAGGGAAGACTTCAGAAAGGTAATATGTTTAAATAATAGTTTTTTATATTTTTTCAAGTAATGACGAAGATATCCAACCAACATGTCCATCTTCCAACTCTATTTCCGACCAATCATTAACTACATTCTTTACACGAACTTTCAATCCTTCGTGAATAACAAAAAGGTCGGTTCCAGAAAGATTAGGAGAACTCTTTACTGTAATGCTAGGTCCAAAAACAATGGCATATTCTTTTTGTGAAAAAACATTCTTTTGGTTGTTTGCAAAAATATTTGCAAAAATAGTGCAAACAAATAAAGCAATTCCGCCATAAAAAGCAATTTTGCGAAGGAACGAAAATCTTCCGAAGAAAAACAAGAATGCGCAACAAATAAAAGAAATAAAGAGAATAATTCCCAATTTAGCCCACCCGTCTGAACTTTGCAGGTTTTGCATATCATTAAACCATTCTATCAGAAAAAACTTTTCTACAGGCTCTATTTTGTCTGTAATTTTGGTTTTGGCTAATTCCAAATTAAATCGAATATCACTATTTCCGGGAGCAAGAAGCAATGCCCGTTCGTAATTCAAAATGGCAGATGGAAACTTATCCATTTTATAATAAGCATTTCCTAAATTATAATAAACTTCGGCAGAAACACCGTTATTTAGTTCCTGTTCATATAATCGGGCAGCTTCGGCATAATCTCCCGTTGCATAAGCATCAACAGCATTTGGCAATTCTTGCGCAAATGTTCCCAAAGATAATGTTATGCTGAATAATATAATTAATATGTTCTTCATATTATTTTACCTATTACTTTTTACCTTTTTACTTTCTCTTAATGGTATTCTCCATCCGGTTAATATCATTCGCCGCTTTTTGATATATTTTATCCATAGAATTATTGTCATCAACCGGAGCATAACGTGCAAATTCACATGTATTAAGAATATCCATAAAATCAGTAATGAGAGAATTATCTACACCATAACGGCTTAGTTCCAACTCAACATTATTTTTGCTTAATTCAGAAACAGGTATATTCAACTTGTCGCTCAAATAGCCCCATAATGCTTTCAGAACTTCATCATAAAATAGTTCCTTCTTATTTTCTTTTAGGAAAATATTAGCCCTTTTCAAACGTTTAGTCGCAACTTTATTTGCTTTTTTAGTCCGAACCAAGGCAATATTGGCATTCTCCTTCGCTTGTTTTCTGAATAATATAAACAATACAATAAACAATACTAATGGAATAATATACCACAAATAATATGACAGGGTTCCGAAAATAAACTCACCCTGCTTCCGGATATGTAGATTTCCTGTTTTAATGTAGCGAATGTCTTCGTTCAAAAATTTCAGATTTTCCTGATCGGTATAATTACTTACAACTGCACCGGATGGATTTCCCGAACCTTTTTCCACATGCAACTTAAATTCGGGCGTACTTTCGGTTTTGTAAGTCTGTGATTTCAAATCAAAATAAGAAAAGTCAACGGAAGGAATCACAAAATCTCCTGTATGACGAGGAATTGCCATGTACTCAATTGTTTTAGTTCCATTCATACCACTTGAAGTCGTACTGAACTTATTATCAACCTTCGGATCATACGTTTCGAAATCCTGCGGAAACTTTATATCCGGATTTTTCAACAATTTGATATTACCTGTTCCTTCAAAAACAATTTTTATAGTAACAGCCTCATTTGTTTTAAATTTATCCGGAGAGATAGATGCCGTCATTTTAATATTACCCACAGTACCTGAAAAAGATGCAGGTTTTCCGGATGGAAGAGGCTTTGAGGTAATATTAACAGCTGAAGACATCAAGGTTTTTTTCACTTCCTGAACGCCACCCATTGGCAAACCGAAAGGCGTCATTCCTGCTTGCGGGTTGTATATTCCAACAATAGCTCCAATTTTTGCAGGTTCAATCGTCAATGTACCCGAACGTTGTGGAAATAACAGGATTTGCCTCAAAACGACCGAGTAATAATTCTTGCCGTTATAATTTTCCAATTGCCACGATTTATTTGCAGGAGGCTCTATTTCCTGAACAACAAATCCTTCAAAATCAGGAAATTTATAATTATTCACATCTGTTTGAGTAGATTCGTATCGAGTATATAATTTATAGGACACCAAAAAAGCTTCCTGTTCGTAAACCGATTGTTTGGATGTAATTGCACGTATAAATAAATTATCGGAAGATACATTTGCTGAAGTTGCAGCCGAAGGCCCTAGACCTCCCTGAGAAACCCCACTGTTTCTATTTTGATTCTGATTTTGAGGAGCATTTTTATCAGGTGGCAATACTTTTATAGTCAAAGCATTGGATGAATATGTTTTTCCATCTAACGAAATACTTGCCGGAGCAATATTAAAACTTCCTTCTTTTTGAGCTTGCAAAACGTATGTAAACGTAATAGCAGACTGAGAACTCATTTGCCCATTGATAATCCGGGTACTCATGCTGGTAGAAGGAGTCGGGCCGAATTTCACTTCAAATCCAGTAAAATCTGGCCCGCGGAAATTTTTTGCATCCGCATTGTTTATTACAAACTCAACCTGAAATTGTTGTCCGTTGATAACAGAATTCGGAGCATTCGCCCTAAAGTTTACATTTTGGCCAAATGCTTGAGATATACTTAATATGAGTAGTATAAAAAAGTGAATATATATCTTCATAATGTTAAGTTGACAAGTGAATAAGTAAACATGCTCTGAGCAATATAAAATTTAGCATATTGCTTGCCTAGCATTTTACCAATCTTTTTCAGGTTGCTTCCTCGAATCCATTCGTTGTGCTTTTTGAGCCTTTTCCTGCGTTTTCTGCTCATCTTGCATCATGGCATCCAATATTTGTTGAGCATTATCCTTGGACATTTTATCTTGCTGGTCTTTATCCTGATTCTGATTTTGGTCCTGATCTTGTTTATTATCTTTATCTTGATCCTTCTTATCCTGATCTTTGTCTTTATCCTTGTCCTTATCTTTATTTTGATCTTGGTTCTGATTCTGATTTTGTTGATTTTTCAACAATTCCTTCGCTAAAACGTAATTATAACGCGTTTCATCATCAGCAGGATTATTGAGAAGAGAATTTTTGTAAGCATCCACACTTTGCGCATAATCTCCCGATAACATAAACAAATTCCCGATATTATGCCATGCCATCGCTTTTTGTTTTTTATCTTGAGATAAAGATGCTGCGGTTTTGTAGTTTGTTGCGGTATCCGTCATTCTTTTTTTATCTTCTTCGCTGATCTCCTGATTTGCAGCAGGTTTCAGCTGGCGATACATCGAATTACCGATATTATAATATGCTTCAGCCGATTTTGAATTCACATCCAATGCTTTCTTATATGCATCTTCGGCTTCCTTATATTGATTTTTTTCATACAATTTGTTGCCCGCACGAATATTCTGACGCTCTTCCTTTTGAGCATTCGCCATGCTTACAATGAATGAAAATAATATGACAAAAAAATATCTCATAGTTATAAGTTGTAAGTTATAAGTTGTAAGTATGGGTTATGAGAACTTAAAACTTATTTACCTTCAAATAATTTTACTTTTCTGAAAAGTCTGTTTTTTCTATCTAATACAAAAAATTCCCCAATCAACAGGAATAAAACAAACCATGCAAAAATTGGGAATTGCTCATTGTATTCCGTATATACAACACTATCCATTTCGGATTTCTGCATTTTGTCAATTTCGGATTTTAACGCCCTTAATGCACTGTTGGAATTGTCGGCACGGGCATAAATACCTTTTCCCGCATGGGCAATTTGCTGACACATTGCTTCATTCAATTTAGTTACGATGATATTACCATCTTTATCCCTCCTGAAATTATTTGTATTTCCAACAGGAATAGGGCTTCCTTCCAACGAACCAATACCAATAACATGCACACGGATATTATTTTCGGCAGCTTTTTCGGCAGCAGAAGCAGCATCATCTTCATGATTTTCGCCATCGGTAATTACAATAATAGTTTTACCGGCATTTTCATCCGAAGTAAACGATTGTTGCGCCAATTGAATAGCTTTTCCGATAGCAGTTCCTTGTATTGGGACAAGACTCGGATTAATGGAAGACAAAAACATTTTAGCCGAAATAAAGTCGCTTGTAATCGGTAATTGAATGTAGGCATCTCCGGCAAACACAATCAACCCAACTTTATCATTGTCCAAATTATCTACAATTTTGGATATAATCTGTTTGGCTTTTTCCAACCGGTTAACCGGTAAATCCCTGTCTTGAGACATCATAGAATTAGAAACATCTAATGCAATAATTACTTCAACACCTTGCCGTTTTACTTTGTCTAATTTTGCACCGAATTGAGGGCCGGCAATTGCAATAATCAATAATGCCACAGCAGCAAAAAGGAGCCAAAACTTAACATGAAGCCTCGCAACAGAAGCCTCAGGCATTAATAACTTCAGCAATTTAGGATTCCCAAATTTCCGGATGTTCTTTTTTCTCAACCTCAAAGCAAAAAAGAAAAGCAACAACAGAAATGGAAGAATAATCAGCAAGTATAAATATTCCGGATTTGCAAATCGAAACATAGGTTTTATTTAAAAATTACGAATTTCAAGTGATAAGCAACAACTCGAAGTTCAGATTTAATTAAAACTACAATACACAAAAAAATAATTATCAGCAGTTTATACTGAATAAGATGACTTTAATTTGTTTGCTTGAAAAAGCTGTCAAAAATACAAAACTATCTGGTAAAAAAGTATTAACATAGAATATAATATTCAAACGGGAATCTCTTTTCTCTGTTATTTTCAGTAAGTTATTGAAATATTTTAGTTAAAAAATAATTCCATTTTCAAATATTTTTAACTAAAATACAATTCATTTTAACATTATCTAAAGATATTTTGTTTGCTAGATTACAAAGAAGTTGAAAATTGACAATACAGTTCACTTTCAATTGTCACAAAAACATTTCACACCACAAATCGAATTGTTTAACAGATTGTTTTCCGTATTTTTTCATTTTTTCACGGATTCTATCTACCGTTTTTTCTTTTCCTATTTTTGTTTTTGAATAGAATTTATCAGAAAAACAAATCAATTGTTCCTCCAACGTTTTTGGACGCATATCCCGATGAGGAATAGGTAATTTCTGCTTAATAATATTTTCCAGGCTAAGTCCCGTTCCGGTGTGCCGTTCGCATACCAACGCATGACGGGGAAAGCCTTCTTTTTGCAATAACTCAGAACCTAAATAACCATGGCAAATATATGGTTTATCGCCATAACATTCTATTTCAGGTGCATTGGTCATAAAAATGCCTATATCATGTAATAATCCGGCTTCGTTCAAAAACGGGATATCCAGATTCAGCTCGGGATGTTTCCTAGCCAATTCAACAGCCTTATTTGCAACAGATAAACCATGAGACATATATATATCATATAGCTTTGTTCCTTCGGTATAATATTTTTGGATAATATCTAACGGATTCATATAACAACTGTTTTTTTTCTGAATTTAAGATAGAACAATTTGAAAAAATAAATGTTTAATTATTATCTGTAAGTCCATTCATAACTCATGTATCGAAAGTTGCACTTACTGATTTTTCGTACTTTTGTACAATGATAATAAAAAATACGCAAACATGGATAAACTACATATTTTTCTGAGAGAAACTGTTGGTGATATGGAAAAGTGGGTTTGGATAGGTATTAAAGTCTTAATCATTTATATAGTCGCTCTAATTGCATCTAAAATAGCAAAACAGTTATTCAAACATTGGATGCGAAAATATGCCCAACAAGACAAAACCAACCTGATTTTTCTAAGAAATTTCGTAACTTATACGATTTATTTTATTGCCTTTATTGCAATGATGAATATGTTGCCGGGATTTGAAAAAGTGGGAAAAACCTTATTAGCCGGAGCAGGAATATTAGCAGCTATAATCGGGTTTGCATCTCAGGAAGCACTATCCAATATTGTAAGCGGATTGTTTATGGTGATATTTAAACCTTTTCGTGTAGGAGATACCATCAATGTAGGAAACGGGTTGTATCTCGGTACAGTTGAGGATATTTCCCTGCGCCATACAACCATCCGCAATGTAGAAAACCGGATGGTTATTATTCCTAACAATAAATTAAGCGCCGAAACTATTACAAATTCGAGCATTGTCGACAGCGCAACTTGCGCTATGGTTGAAATGGGAATCGGCTATACTGTCAACATTGATAAAGCGATGGAATTGATTACCGAAGAAGCATTAAAGCATCCTTTAACTATAGATCATCGCACTTCTGAACAAAAAGAAACGGGTGAAGCTCAAATCATTATCCGGGTAATGGCTTGGGGCGAATCGGCTATTCAGCTCAGAGCGTCAGTTTGGGCTGCATCAAGTGGAAATGCATTCATTTTGAAATGTGATTTACTGAAAACAATTAAAGACCGTTTTGATAAAGAAGGAGTTGAAATTCCATATCCATATAGAAATGTGATCGTTAAGAATCAATAAATTATCAAATCATCTAAATCTCTCTTTGGCACATGATGAATCTGTTTTTCATCCCGCCAATATTTAATATCATTATTTTCAATTCTATCAATAACTACTGTTTCTATTGGTTTTCCCAAAGCAATTACATATTGAATCCGGTAATAATCGGGTAAATGCAAGATTTCCCTCAATTTTTCTTTTTTCACGGCACCAATAATACAACCACCCAGTCCTTTTTCTACAGCACCTAATAGAATACTTTGTATCGCAATTCCATCATCGCAAAAAATAGTATCTGTTAACCGGGCATCAACTGTAACAATTATATAAACACTTGGTCGTTCTTTTGCTTCAGGGCCATTCCAGTCTTTTAAATAAGCAGCCCATGCCAAGCATTCGAAAATTTGTTCGTTTCTTTTCTCCTCATTACATAATACATAACGTAAAGGTTGCAAATTTCGCGCAGAAGAAGACAATCTTGCCAAATTGACAAGATCTTTCAATGCCGCAATATCAATTTTGTATGAATTATCGAATCGACGATAACTTCGGTTGCGGGTGATAAGTTCGAGTAAGTTCATGATTATTTGTTATTTTTTTAACTTCGGATAAGTCCTATTCTCGTTCGGATAAACTTCTTTTACTTTCATAAAACTCATCAAAAATAGCATATTTATTCCTTTTTTCTGTATAAACAACAAAAAACACTGCACATTCAATCCTCTTTTGTGCATAAAACATCATCTTTTTCATTCTGATGTTTATTTTATTCGTACATTCGCAGCCGTTTTTTTATTTGTAATATTCATTTTGCAAAATAGAAAACAAAATATATCTTCCCATGTAAAGCGTTACTGCGAAGATGTTTTTTTCACTAAAACAACATTTTATGCTTATTAAAAAAGTGTTAATTGCCAACAGAGGCGAAATTGCCATTCGGGTAATGCGCTCATGTAAGGAAATGGGGATCAAGACGGTAGCAGTCTATTCCGAACCGGATCGAACTTCCCGGCATGTTTTTTATGCAGATGAAGCCTGTTGCATTGGCCCGGCGCCATCTGCCGAAAGTTATTTGGTTATTGATAATATTATCGCTGCTGCCAAACGTTTTAAGGTAGATGCAATTCACCCCGGATATGGTTTTTTGTCCGAAAGTGCAGAATTTGTTCGTCGTTGCGAAAAAGAAGGAATCATTTTCATTGGCCCTTCTGACGAAGCTATGATAAAAATGGGTGATAAAATTTCTGCCAGACAAACAATGATTGAAGCTGGAGTTCCAGTTGTTCCGGGAACACAGGATAATCTGAACTCAGTTGAAGATGCAATCAGAGTTTGCACCGAAATCGGGTTACCGGTCATCTTAAAAGCATCAGCCGGAGGTGGAGGAAAGGGAATGCGCCTTATCCGCAATGAAAACGAAATTGCTGACGCCTTTACTACTGCAAAATCCGAAGCAAAATCATCTTTCGGCAATGACACAGTTTATATCGAAAAATACATCGAATCTCCTCACCATATCGAATTCCAGATTCTTGGAGACAAACACGGAAACATTATTCATCTTTGCGAAAGAGAATGTTCCGTTCAACGACGTTATCAAAAAATAGTAGAGGAAAGTCCGTCCCCGCTCATGACACCGGCTTTACGTGCCGATATGGGCGAAAAAGCTATTGCTGCGGCAAAAGCAGTAGATTATGTTGGCGCGGGAACCATCGAATTTTTGGTCGACGACAACCATAATTATTATTTTCTGGAAATGAACACTCGTTTGCAAGTAGAGCATCCTATCACAGAGGAAGTTTTGGGTGTTGACTTGGTAAAAGAACAAATAAAAATTGCGATGGGATTGCCTTTGCAATATAAACAATCGGATATTGTGCAACGCGGACATGCCATCGAATGCCGTATTTGTGCCGAAGATACCGAAAATAATTTCATGCCGGCTCCCGGAGTTATTAAACAAATTACTGAACCGTTGGGAATCGGCGTACGCATGGATACCTATGCATACGAAGGTTATGAAATCCCGATTTACTACGACCCAATGATTGGCAAATTAATCGTGTGGGCTGTTACACGTGAATATGCAATCGAACGTATGCGCAGGGTTTTAGCCGAATATAAAATCACGGGTGTAAAAAACAATATCAGTTATTTGCGAAAAATAATGGACACACCCGATTTTATAAATGGAAAGTACGATACACACTTTATTGAAAAGAATAAAGAAGCATTACAAAAAGCACCATTCAAAAGCCAACAAACTACGGCTGAAAACATTGCTATTATCGCCGCTTATATCGATTATCTCCTAAATTTGGAAGATTCATCCAAAACACTTGTAGATAATCGTCCAATAAGTCGTTGGAGAGAATTTGGCAAAAGAATCAACATGAGATAATAACAGAAATTAAGAATTAAAAATTAAGAATGAGAAACCCTGCTTTTAATTCTTAATTTTTAATTCTTAACTCTTAATTTAAAAGAGTTTATGGAAATAAAGATTGGAGACAGGACTGCGAATGTTGAACTAATAAATCAAGATGGCAACAAAGTGCAGATCACAATTGATAATAAGTTATTCGATTTGGATGTAGTGATGGCTGAAAATGGTGTTTGTTCTATTTTGTATGATGGAAAATCTTTCAATGCCGAACTTAAACGTGACGAAAACGGGAAAAGCTATACTGTAAATACATATTTTTCTTCTTTTCCGGTAGAGATTATCGATTTACAAACGAAGTATCAACGAAATCGTAAAAAAGACGGAATTGATGATTCTCAGGATAATATCACTTCATTTATGCCAGGCAAGATTGCCAAAATATTGGTTTCGGAAGGTGATGAAGTACATGTGGGACAATCAGTCATTGTGGTTGAAGCTATGAAAATGCAAAATGAATACAAAGTAAGAAAAGATTGTACCATTGAGAAAATCCTTGTCTCGGAAGGCGATAACGTAAATGGAGGACAGGTTTTAATCTTATTAAGCTAATTTGGTTATTTGTTGTTAGTTATTGGTCATTAATTTGTGAAAATCAATGAATAAACAATAACTAACAACAAATAACGACTAACAAACAACAAAATGAAAAGTAGACAAGATATAGTAGAAGAATATATTGAGAAAAAGAAAAAAGCAGAACTTGGTGGCGGACAGGATAAAATCGAACGTCAACATCAGGATGGCAAATTAACAGCACGCGAACGAATTGATATTCTGCTGGATAAAGGTTCGTTTATTGAAGTTGACAAATATGTTGTGCATCAATGTACTAATTTCGGCATGGAAAAAACAAAATTTGCCGGAGACGGGATTGTTGGCGGACACGGACGAATCGATGGACGGCAAGTATTTGTTTATGCGTATGATTTTACTGTTTTTGGAGGTTCGTTGAGCCGTACAAATGCTAACAAAATAATAAAATTACAACGTTTAGCTTTAAAAATGGGTGCTCCGATTATTGCCCTAAATGATTCAGGCGGTGCGCGTATTCAAGAAGGTGTTGCTTCTTTAGCAGGATATGGAGATATATTTTTTCAGAATACGATTTCTTCAGGCGTAATTCCTCAATTGTCGGTTATTTTGGGGCCATGTGCCGGTGGCGCTTGTTATTCTCCTGCATTGACCGACTTTATTTTTATGGTCAAGGATAAAAGTCATTTATTTGTAACTGGCCCGGATGTTGTAAAAACAGTTACTCATGAAGAAGTTTCCAAAGAAGAATTGGGTGGAGCTGCTGTTCACAATTCTAAAAGTGGAGTAGCTCATTTTATGGGCGAAAACGAAGAAGATACATTGATGATGGTTCGCGAATTGCTAAGTTTTTTACCATCAAACAATATGGAAGATGCACCGGTTGTTCCGGTTTTGGATGATACTCATCGAGATAACGAAAAACTAAACACTCTTATCCCCGAAGACCCGAATGTTCCGTATGACATCAAAGAATTAATAGAATCTGTAGTAGATGACAATTATTTGTTTGAAGTCATGCCGAATTTTGCGCAAAACGTTGTAGTAGGTTTTGCCCGTCTCAACGGTAAATCTGTCGGAATTGTAGCAAATCAACCTAACTATTTGGCCGGAGTATTGGATATTGATGCATCAGACAAAGCTGCACGTTTTATTCGTTTTTGCGATTGTTTTAATATTCCATTGATTACATTCGAAGATGTTCCCGGATTTTTACCTGGATCTACACAGGAACACAACGGTATTATTCGTCATGGCGCCAAAGTTGTGTATGCTTATGTTGAAGCAACTGTTCCAAAAATTACGGTTATTACCCGCAAGGCGTATGGTGGTGCATACATTGTAATGTCGAGCAAACATACCGGAGCCGATGTGAATTTGGCTTATCCAAGTGCCGAAATCGCCGTTATGGGTGCCAGTGGCGCTGTAAATATTTTGTATCGTAAAGCAGATGAAGAAACAAAAGCCAAAGCATTGAAAGAATACGAAGACACATTCTCTAATCCATACAGAGCGGCAGAATTGGGTTATATTGATGAAATCATCATGCCTGCTCAAACCCGGGAAAAAATTATTGACGCATTAAACATGACACACACTAAAATAAGAAGCAATCCGGCAAAAAAACATGGGAATATCCCATTGTAAAGTAAAAAAGTAGAAAGTAAAAGGTAAAAAGCTGCTTGGGGTTATCAAGTAGCTTTTTTATACATAATGACACTGATATGAAAATTTTTTGCCCGATTTTTCCACTATTAAAAAGCCTGTCATTCCGCACTTGATGCGAAATACTCTGATAGGAACAGATTTTCTATTGTTAGGAGATTGCGACTCTGAGGCCGCAATGACACCCGTCGAGGCGGGTTTATAAATACGCCACGACCGGGGGGACAGGCGTTGTGCCCACCCGCTCGTTTGGTGGTTTTAATACATAAATTATTGATTTTGTTTATTTTAAATTTAAAATTAAATTATTTTACA
>JAVBLR010000046.1:0-3758 GCA_031553395.1 Bacteroidales bacterium
AATGACCCCATTGAAATGTATGTCAAGATAGACTTTTACGTAATTTCATGATACAGATTACAGGGAAGGAAAAGAAAACTGAATGAACGAAATAAAGAACCGCTTAAGTCCTTTTTTAAGAGATATACAAAGGTACATTCCAACGATGGAACGCCAACACCAAGCCGCAAGCGGTTTATAGAAATTTCTTCCTTTCGTGCCGAAAGAGTAAATTTCCATAAAGTGTTGTCTTATCTATCGTTTCCATGAATGAAATGTATATCAATTAAAAAAGAAAAAATAATGGTGTATCGCCTAAGGATGGTTTGCTAAAATAAAAATGACCCCACTTATCAGGATACTTGGGGGTCAAAATTAAATAATTTTCAGGGGTCAACACACATTGGATTTTCCAGCCAGCCGACAACTGGCAAATTATTGCGAGCATGAAGATTTGCAACGGATGGAGCAGGGAATCTACACCGAAGGTTTTTTCAATCTCAATCAGGATAACCTGTATAAATCACAGGTTGTAAAAGATATTGACGGGAATATCGGACAATTACTAAAGACCGATGCCAAGTTTTACGCCATCCACGTCAGCCCATCCGAAAAGGAACTGCAAGCGATGGGAAGCACGGAACAGGAGCAAGCCGAAGCCATGAAACGGTATATCCGCGAAGTGTTTATTCCCGAATATGCCAAGAACTTCAATAAAGGATTATCAGCAGAGGATATTAAGTTTTACGGCAAAATCCATTTTAACCGCGACCGTTCCAATAATAAATTGAATATGCACTGCCATTTAATTATAAGCCGTAAAGACCAATCGAACAAAGTCAAAATAAGCCCGCTAGCCAACCACCGCAACACCAAGAAAGGCATTATCACAGGCGGTTTCGACCGTACCAACCTTTTCCAACAGGCGGAGAAAGGTTTTGATAATCTATTTGGCTACAATCGGCAATTATCCGAAACGTTCGAGTATTGCAACACAATGAAGAACGGTAGTATTACGGATAAACTACGAATGCAGGAACGGGAACTGAAAGCCCCCGAACAAGATTTTGCCGATGAAAAGAAAAAGATTGTCGATATACAAACAGATGAAAATGTAAAAGCGCAAACAAATACAAATTTAAAAACGATTTCAGATACTTCAATACAACAGCAAATCAATACAACAATACAACAACGAACAAGTGAAAGCGGGTTATCCTCTTTGTTTTCCATCCTTCCATCGGCTTCGTATATTAACCCAACGGATGAACAGCAACCGCCGAAACCCAAGAAAAAGAAGAAACAAAGACCAAGATTAAGTTGATAAAATATTAGATTTATATTGTGCCAAAAGTTATTTCCCGTCCAACTTCGGTTATTTCCCGCTCATGGCTTCCCAGCCGTTTGAAGGGGCGGAAGCCCGCGAAAATAACCGATTGTCCGAGAATAACTTTTGTCAGTATGACAGCATTGAAGGCGCCTGTGGAAAACTAAATAAGAATTCTATTGATTAGTTAAACTTTAATCATTACATTTGCAAATTACCTCAATAATTTGATGATATGGAACTGAACAGGTTGAAAGTTGTGCTTGTGGAGAAAAAACGTACGGGAAAATGGCTCGCAGAAGCATTAGGGAAGAATGAAGCGACTGTTTCCAGATGGTGTACAAACGAATCTCAGCCATCACTTGAAACCTTATTTGCCATTGCAAAAGTGTTGAATATAGATGTGAGGGAATTGTTGGTTTCAACGAAAAATAATAGCATAGCATTATAATTATGGAACATATTACAGATAGTAGTAATACTACAAAGTTAGAATCTTTGTACAAGAAAATAGCAGAAGGTAATGTTATATTATTTCTTGGAGCAGGAGCCTCTGTTACAAACAAAAAATACCTAAGCCAGCAATTAATTGATTATTACGAGGCAAAAGTTAGCATTAATTCTGGCATTGAAAATATTACGGAGTTTGTAGACGCTCTTTCCGCGGATTCTAACTTCTCTCGTTCAAAATTTGACTTATTTGTAACAGAGTTACTACGAAACTTAGCTGTGCAAGACATGCATAAAACAATTGCATCTATTCCATGGAGACAAATAATTACAACGAATTATGATTTACTGATAGAAAGAGCTAATGAGGAAGTCTTAAAAACCAATAGTGATGCAAAAGAGATTATCCCCATACGCTCTATTAAAGAATATTATAGACTTTGTTCAAGTCAGCAAATACAGTATATAAAATTAAACGGCTGTATTTCAGATAAGAGTGCTTATCCATTAGCATTTTCAACGAAGGATTTTGAGAATGCCAATTCATTTTATAAAACAATTTTAAATCAATTAAAAGAGCCTTCTCCTAATATTGAATTTTTGTTTATTGGATATTCCTTCTCTGATGCTTTTGCTCAGCAGTTTTTCACCAAATTTGATATAGGAAGAGATAAACGTTGGATATACAACGTTGATCCCTATGTAAATGATTTAAAATTACCATATTATCAAGAGAAAAAAAATGCAATTATAAAGTCTACATCTGCTGATTTTTTTAAAAATTATGGTGAGTGGATTGAAAAAAATGCAGAATTCAAGAATAAATTATTGAATTTAAATAAAATAAAGGATTCCAAAAATAACCCTATTTCAATCTCACCTCAATTAAGACAAAAGTTTCACAATGTATTAGAACAATTAAATAGTGAATCAAAAGACTACATAAAAGCGCAAGATTTTTATCTTGGGGTAGAGCCAAATTATAATGTCGTAAGAAAAAACTATGATGTTATTAAAAAGGATAAAATTGAAGAAGCAAAAAAGTTCATTATTGATAAAGTGAATAGCAACGACAGCAATTTGATTCCTCTTTTTTTCTTAGAAGGAAGTTTCGGAACGGGCAAAACGACATTTACCTATAGATTAATACCCGAGCTCACCAATAATACTGATAGTTTTGACGCTGTTGCTTTTGAAATAAAAGACTTTGAGAATTTTAAGATAAAAGATTTTTGTGTACTTGTACAAAAGATAAATTGTAAACACATTATACTTCATTCAAATTACACAGAGCATAGTGATATCTATAAAGCACTATTACAGCTAAGGGCAGAATTAAGTTCGAAACAAGAAGATGTTTGTTTTTTGTTTATCCAATCTATTCGAGAAAACATATTTTCATCTTATAATAAATCATTACCTCAAAAAAATATTTATTCAATTAAAATAGATTCTGCATTTACAATAGAGGAAACTACTGATTTTGTCGAGAAATTAGGCGAGTCGAATTTAGTGCATTGGAGAGATGCCAAAGAAAAAAATCAAATAATACAAACAATCAATAAAACATATAAAGGGGATTCATTTATTTCTTTGTTGGGTTTAATAGAAAACGGGAAGCACATTGATGATTTAAAAGAAGCATACTCTCAACTATCTTCTGATTGTAAGAAAGCATTCATATTTACGGCATTAACCCATCGCTATAATATCTTCATGCCTGCGTCATTGTTGAAGGATTTGATATCAATGAATTGGGATGATTTTATGAGTAATGTTGTTCAATCGGAAGGAAAAGGTATTTTAATGCAAGAGAGTGTAGATGCAAACGGATTAGATCCTGATTTGTATTTTAGAACAAAGCACTCTCTAATAGCCGATAAATTAGCAACCGAAGTTATATTTGACAAGCAAAAACGATATGAGCACTATAAGTCGCTTTTTACAAAAATCCATAGCAGTGACAAATATTGTAAGCTGGTAATCAATATTTTAAAAAGTT
>JAVBLR010000036.1:0-27177 GCA_031553395.1 Bacteroidales bacterium
CAAATGGAAAAGATGTCAAACCTGCTGATGAAGAATCATTACAGATGATTCGGAATACACTTACTACAGAAGATATGCAATATGTACAATTTGATAAAAATGGGTTCATCAATAAAGATCTTTTTAATTCCCATAAAAGTGAAAGCGGAAATTTTAATGCGTTGTCAGGGTTAGTTAATTCTGATATTTTAACAGAAGTCTCAATAGGAAGTGGATTCACTTACCTGGACAATGAAGGTAATTTAAAGACTGAAACATTTACTTATCAAGAAGCAGATTCAGAATTTGCAGATTTAACAGGAAGTACAATGGGAGGAACAACGACAGGTGAAGCTGGATATATGGGGCAAACTCTTTTGCCAGGAAAAGGAAAGAGTGGTATGAATTCTCCAGATAATGCAATAAAAGTATATATAAATAAGAGTCTTTCTTCTCCAGCGAGATCGGAACTGTATAGCCATGAGGCCAATGGACATGCTTTAATATATGTTCAAACAGGAAGTAGAGAAAAGGCCGCTCATCAATCAGCGGATGGAAAATGGATTGAAACCAATATGCCTTTATTAAATAATATTATAAAATCTAAGCAAGAAACAATAAAAAATATGAATGGGAGGTAGAATATGAAAGTAAATAAGATGTTATTGTATGCATTATTTATATTGCATCCTTTTACCATATGTATAGCACATGAAGTAAGTGATACATTAGAAATAAATAAATCCTCTAATTATTATTACATAAATGATAGTCTCACATTTTGTGTTAATTATGAACTAAAAAACAAAAGTAATAACAACTATTGGCTTTGGTTTGAGGAAGATGTATTTGGTAAATCTGAAAAAGAGATTATTAAAAATCATTTTTTCAAGATAAAAGGAGATTGGAGCTTATATCAACTAGCTTTTGAATACAATATAACAGGATTATTTGTTCCAGAAATTTTTTCAGGATTTCTAAAGAAAATTAATCCGCAAGAAATATTTAATATACAAATCATTTTCACAAAAATGATATCGGAAAATGAGAAAGAACAAACATTTAGATATCTAGATAAACATGTGATAATAATATCTGAAAATGTATTGGAACAATATGTTAAAGGACTATCAAGTTTTAATCCTTTAATTCTTTACAAAAACGATTTTATCATACTGCCTGAATATTTAATTAATTTTTAGCTTTCTAAAAAGACTTGTAGTTCGATAACGGCTATTATTGGAATGGAATTTACTATTTTTACTTGCGCGATCATTTGGGCTATAACTGCTTGGTAACCAGGGATAACGGGCAAGTAGTTCAGAATACCTATTATTTTCCTTATGGAAAAGGAATAGGTAATGGAGAAAGCTATAACCCGGGCGCACAGCCTTATAAATTCGGAGGTAAAGAAGAAGAGCCGATGTTTGGGCTGGGATTGTATGATTTTCATGAAAGGTGGTTAAATGAAGCTGTGCCAAGTTTTATGAAACCAGATCCATTGGCGGGAAAAAAGCCATGGATATCGCCGTATGTGTATTGCTCTAATAATCCAATAGGAAGAATAGATCCAGATGGTAGAGATGATTATACTGTTAATAGAAAGGGTTATATAGAATTTCTTAGAGAGACTGAGGATAATACACATAACATCATAGCTCTCGGAAAAAGTAATAAAATAACCTATGATGAAGATGGAAATATGAAAAATAAAAGTATAACTGTAGATAAAAGCGTTTTAGATACTAAATCTGCTTCATCTGTTTATGATCCTAGAGATAAAAAGACTCATGGTTATGATATTTATCAAATACGAGGAAATGAACAGGGGAAACAATTATTTGAGTTTATGGCACAAAATACAAATGTAGAATGGGGTAAACATATGACAGGCATAGCTGGAGAGAATGGATTGAATTTTTTAACAACTTCACATGACTATGGAATAGAATATGGAAGTGGAGACTTGTATAACAAACAATTGTCATCATATACTTATAGAGGATACAACCATAATCACACTAACGGTTCAGAGATTGCATCAGACGGAGATGTCGGTTTAGCCAAATATATTCAAGCAACTCATCCTAATGCTAATTTTAACATATATTCACCTGGAACAAGAAGATATATTAAATTTGATTCAACAACACCACCTAATACATATCCAGAATTCATATTAATTATACAAAAACCAAAAAAATAAATAATCATGATTAGAATAGTATTTATTGCATATTTTTGTTTGATGGTCAATGGTTCTTTTGCTCAGAATGTAAATAATAAAACTATCACAAAAGAACTCTCATTGTTGACTATTAAAAATGATAATTTAAAAAATATCCTTTGTCAAGTAAATAATCAATTGAATAAATCAAAAGATTCTTTAAAATGGAATCTTGCAAATATCATTGTTATAGAGCAAGGAGATAGTTTATATATACAGATAGTTGCAACAAATAAAATATATAATCAAGCGATATTTAGTAGTGATATTCAAACATTATATGGCTATTTTTTATGTAATAGTCGTTTGTTTTATGTTTCTACTTACACTAATAATATCGTTACAAATATAGAAAAGCTGTTTGCTCGTACAACTCAACAGAATTTATTTACGGCTACTTCCTCTAACTTTTATGTAGTTGAAGAAAATCCAATCTGGTTTTATTTATATACTAAAGGAAAAATAAAACTAGTTAGAACAACAAATCTTGAGCTTTTAAAACAAAAGTAACCAAAATTCGGCGGCAAGGAAGAAGAACCGATGTTTGGACTGGGGTTGTATGATTTTCATGCAAGGCAGATGGATCAGGCGGTGCCGAGATTTATGTCGATTGATCCGTTGGCGGAAGATAATTATTCGATAAGTCCATATGTATATGTTGATAACAATCCGATAAGATGGATTGACCCTGATGGAATGAAGAAAGGGGATCCTGATGATCCATATGAGTTACCAGAAGTTGTAGTAGTGCCATCTTTGCCTCAAAAGGGTGATCAAGTAATGGATCCTACATCTAATCTTTTGGACTATATTTTTTATCGTACTTATGATTATAATGCGAATATAATTGGAAAGAATTATACTATTTCTTATTTAGTAAATCCTAATGGAATAATAATAAATGAAGGACATATACTTCTTACAGGAACACCACCATCTGTATCAACTAGTAATCCATTAGGAACAATAAAAACATCGCTACTTTATTAAAAGCTGCAAAAGAAATGTCAAAGGGTGGTTTTACTGCAGTTGGAAGAGCATTAATGAAACACAGTCATAGAGGAGGAACAGCATTTCCTAAAATTCAAGGAAATTCAGCTACAATTAATGCACAGGGCGAAACTGTTTTAAAGTCAATATTGGAAAATCCTGCTGTAACAGTTACAAAAGTCAATAGTCGTAGCGTAGGAGAAGTATTGGATTATAAAATCCCTGGAGGAATAGGAGCTCGTTTTTCTTTGGATGGAGAAAAGTTTATTGGATTTCTAGAACCATAATGTAATTATAAGAACATAAAGATGCATAACTTAAAAATACAAATATTAAGTGTTCCTCACCGAGAGAAACTTATTGCAGAAATACAATGCGAACATTATGTTATCGCAGAAATTAATCAAGATAATGGAGATTTTGAAATAGAGTTTTTTTCATATGATCATCCTATAATTGTTTTGTTAGATGAATTTTTGAATGCCATAGAATACGCAAAAATACAATTGTTAGGTTGAGTTATTTTCCTGCCTCCGTACAAGGGAGCGGAATACAGTTATAATGTCCTGGGCATGCTCTCTGTTCAGCGTAGCATGTAAAAGCTAAAAAACGCGCGTTCGGTCAAAGCGTCTTTGCTTTGTCGTGGTTAAAAGCAGGCCTCCGGCCGGTAAAGAAAAGAGTAAATGTTGATAATGATGTTGTAGATATTCTTGTTTTTGCAAGCCGGAAGCTTGCTTTTAGCTACAACGTAGCGAGACGCTACGATGAACACCCGATGTTCTACGTAGCGTGTAAAAGAAGATAAGCGCACGTTCAGCAAAGCGTCTTCGCTTTGTCGTGGTTAAAAGCAGGCCTCCGGCCGGCAAAGAAAATAGTAAATATTGATAATGAATGTAGGTACTTTTGTTTTTGCAAGCCGGAAACTTGCTTTTAGCTGCAACGTAGCGAGACGCTATGATGAACGCTTGCGATTATCATAAGATATCTTATACCTAACAAGGTTGTCTCTATTATGCGATATTATAATCTGTTTTTTTGAATATTATTTACAAACAAATATTTTAATTACATGAAAAAACTATTCTTATTACCAGTAATTCTACTAATCAATTTTGTATCTTGCTATGCAATTGATTCATATGAAAAAGGTTTTATTGTAACTTTAGACTACGATACCATTTATGGGTCGGTTGAATTTCCGGGAGAAAGTGCAATCCGAAAAGGATTTAATTTTAAAGATGAGCAAAATAATGTTACTTTTTATTATCCATCCAATCTTTTATCTTTTACACTCAATGATGGCTCTTCTTTTAAATCTGTGAGGTACTCTTATACAGATGGTGGAGAAAAAATGACAGAGAAAAATTTAGCAAGAGTAATTTTAGTTGCTGATTATAACCTATATAAACTGCAATTATCTACCTCTCAAAGTAATTATGTTTATATTGTTCAGAGAGAAGATGATTATTTTACTATTTTTCCCGAACTTAATATTGCAGAACAACCAACGGGTAAGATTTCCCAAAAAAGCGTTGGAGTATTAATCTATTTACTAAACCTTTGTTCAGAAGTAGAAACTAAGAACATCGTAAAAACATCATTTGAAGATTCTGCGATGATTGACTTACTCTCTAAATGCAGTATTCATACTGTTCCTGTCATTCAGCAACAGAGTATTTCATATACTACAAGTAGTATTTTTAAATTAAGCATAAATGCCGGATACAATTATCTTTATTATTATGACAACGATAATTCCTATATTCAAACAACGGGACAGAATATTTCTTTATCAGGATATTTTATTGGATTGTCATGTGAAATATCTAACAATCGCTTATCAAAAAATAGTTCGGCCATTTTGGGTCTCAATTTTTTTCAATATAAAAAGGACAAAAATATTGATATAGACTGGGGACTTAAGTTTAATGCTTTGTACGATTTACATTTATATAATAATAAAAACAGTAAAATTGATTTTTTAGGTGGAGTAGGTGTTTCATATTTTAATTCACCCGAAGTTACACTAGATGGAGAAATTGGAGTTTCTTATCGCTTTAAAAATATAGGAATAACTTCTACATTTCAGAAACCTTTTTTAGCTCAGTTATTCATTGTAAATGCAAATGTTTCTTATTATTTCTGATATTTCCTCTGTTGAGCGTAATGTACAAAAGAAAAAACGCACGTTCGAGTGAAGCGTCTTCGCTTCGTCGTGGTTAAAAGCAGGCCTCCGGCCGGAAAAGAAAAGAATAAATACTGATAATGAGTTGTAGGTATTTTTGTTTTTGCAAGCCGGAAGCTTGCTTTTAGCTCCAATGTAGCGAGACGCGACGCTGAACACTTAGCGATTATTAGAAGATATGCTACGCCTAACAGAGGGACTGTTCAAAAAGTCTTTTATCTCTAAGTTAGCTAAGAATGGTGCAAAGGGTGCAAACATAAGATGCTTATTTTCATCCAAATGCGTACTTTGCGAAAAGTGTTGTGTCCCTTGCGGTATATTCTTCTTTATTTCTGAGACAGCCTCTTTTTAATACAATCAATTCGTTCAAATTTCTCAAAATATGAACAGAAAAGCATAAAAATGTATTATTTTTCATTTTTTATCATCCGCTATAATGTTAATTTTGCCCTGAAATAAACTAATCCACATGAAAAAATTAAAAATTAGCATTTTGTCTTTATTGGCCGTTTCGTTATTCTGCAGTTTTACGACCTCTGAAAAAAAGAAAGTTACCTTATTTACAATCGGAGATTCAACCGTAAAAAACGGCGATGGCACCGGCAGCAACAAACAATGGGGCTGGGGTGATTTTATCGAAGGATACTTTGATGCAGACTATGTTCAGGCAGAAAATCACGCAATAGGAGGCCGAAGTAGCCGTACTTTCCTTGAAGAAGGCCGTTGGCAAAAAGTATTGGATAAGTTAAAACCCGGAGATTATGTAATGATTCAGTTCGGGCATAACGATGGCGGCTCACTCAACAAGGATCGGGCAAGAGGGACACTTAAAGGCACCGGAGAAGAAACGGAAACCGTAAAGATGGAGTCATCCGGAGAAGAAAAAACAATCCACACCTTTGGATGGTATATCCGGAAATATGTACAGGAAACAAAAGAAAAAGGAGCAACACCTATCGTTATTTCCCATATTCCGAGAAATATCTGGAAAAACGGAAAAGTAGAACGGAATAGTGAATCGTATGGCAAATGGTGCAAAGAAATTTGCGAACAGGAAAAAGTATTGTTTCTAGATTTAAACGAGGTCGTTGCCCAACGTTACGAAACAATCGGAGAAAGTACAATCCGCGCATATTATTTCGAAGGTGATCATACGCATACATCGTTTACCGGAGCCAAATTAAATGCCCAATTGGTAGCCGAAACCGTAAAAGGAATGAAAACACCTTTAGCCGGTTATGTAAAATCGGAACAACCGGGGCGGAAGTACAATTTTAATCCGGAATGGAAACTCTATTTTGGCGATGGAACAGGATGGGAAAAACCGGATTTCAACGACTCTTCATGGAAATCAGTTACATTACCTCATGCCTTTAATGAAGATGAGGCTTTTTGTAAAGACATCAAAGACTTAACTACCGGAATTGTTTGGTACCGGAAATCATTTCAACTTCCGGCTTCTATGAAAGATAAAAAAATATTTATCGAATTTGAAGGAATCCGTCAAGCCGGCGAATTTTTCATCAACGGTAAATCCATTGGAATACACGAAAATGGAATTACAGCAATCGGCTTCGATCTTTCGCCGTATCTTAATTTCGGCAATAAAGAAAATGTATTGGCGGTACGAATTGATAACTCCTGGGATTACAAAGAAAAAGCGACCGGCTCTAAATTTCAGTGGAACGACCGGAATTTTAACGCTAATTACGGAGGAATACCCAAGAACGTTTGGTTACATGTAACAGATAAAGTTTATCAAACACTGCCTCTCTATACAAATTTGGGAACAACCGGAGTATACGTTTATGCAGATAATATTTCCGTTAAAGAAAAAACAGCGGATATTTATGTAGAAGCAGAAGTAAAAAATGAATACGAAAAAGCGAAAAAAATTGGATTGGAAGTTTCGATTTTTGACCTGAACGGACGAAAGGTGGCTTCTTTCCAATCAAAGGACGAATCCATTAATCCGGGAGAAAAGAAAATAATTAATGCATCTTCCTCTTTATCAGATATTAATTTCTGGAGCTGGGGATATGGTTACCTTTATACGATAGAATCATCTATTCGCTTGGATGGAAAAGTTGTAGATAAAGTAAACACAGTTACCGGTTTCCGGAAAACACGTTTTGGCGATGGAATGTTTTGGCTGAACGATCGCGTTCTTCAGCTAAAAGGATATGCACAACGTACCAGCAACGAATGGCCAGCTCTTGGAATGTCGGTATCTCCATGGTTAAGCGATTACAGTAATAGTTTGATGGTAGAAAGTAACGGTAATTTTGTACGGTGGATGCATACATGTCCTTGGAAACAAGATGTGGAATCATGCGACCGGGTTGGATTAATTCAAGCCATGCCTGCCGGAGATGCCGAAAAAGATGTGAACGATCGCCGCTGGGAACAACGGAAAGATGTAATGCGTGATGCAATTATTTACAACCGGAATAATCCGAGTATTATTTTCTACGAATGTGGGAATGAAAGCATCAGTGAAGAACACATGCAGGAAATGAAAGACATACGCGACAAGTATGACCCGAATGGAGGCCGCGCCATTGGTAGCCGTGAAATGTTGGACAGTAAAATTGCCGAATACGGAGGCGAAATGTTATATATTAACAAAAGCGCCAAACATCCGATGTGGTCAATGGAATACATGCGCGACGAAGCTTTACGGAAATATTGGGATAGTTATTCTTATCCTTATCATCCCGATGGAGAAGGCCCATTATACAAAGATGCCGATGCCAGTGCATACAATCGTAATCAGGATTCACAAGCAATCGAAAATATTGTTCGTTGGTTTGATTATTGGCACGAACGTCCGGGAACAGGTAAACGTGTAAATTCCGGAGGTGCTAAAATTATTTTTTCCGATTCCAATACGCACCATCGTGGAGCTGAAAACTATCGCCGCAGTGGAGTTACCGATGCAATTCGTATTCCCAAAGACGGATTCTACGCTCATCAAGTAATGTGGGACGGTTGGGTAGATGTGGAAAAACCACATACATATATTATTGGACATTGGAATTATAAAGAAACTACAGTAAAACCTGTTTACGTGGTTTCTTCCAATGCCGAGCAAGTCGAATTATTTATCAATGATAAATCGAAAGGATTTGGAAAGAAATCACATGAATTTCTGTATACATTCGATTCCATTACTTGGGAACCGGGAACTATTAAGGCTATAAGCTACAATGCAAATAAGCGGATTATAAGTTCCGATAGTATTCTTACTGCCGGACAACCCGAATCTATCCGGATGAAGTTAATTACCGGTCCGGCCGGATTAATTGCCGATGGAGCCGATTTGGCTTTAGTTGAAATTGAAGTAGTGGATAAAGATGGCCGCCGTTGTCCTTTGGCAAACGACATGATTCATTACAACCTGACCGGTAATGCCGAATGGCGAGGAGGAATTGCACAAGGAGAAGGTAATTATATCCTTGCAAAATCATTTCCTGTAGAATGTGGTGTAAACCGGGCTATAATCCGTTCGACAACGCAAGCAGGCAATATAAAATTGGTTGCCACAGCCGAAGGATTAAAAACAGCCACAATCGATTTTAATTCTCAATCTTTTGTTTCTGAAAAAGGCTTGTCTGCCACAATCCCATCTACGTATACATTTCCAAGTCTAACTCGTGGGAAAACACCTAATAATCCGTCGTATACAACATCTCGTATTCCGGTGGAAATAGAATCGGTAAAAGACGCAGGCTCCAATCTTTCGGATGCTATAAACAGTTACGACGATAACGAATTGAGCGAATGGAAAAATGATGGAAAATTATCTACAGCCTGGATTACATACCGTTTAAAAAGAGAAGCTGAATTAAACGAAATTGTCGTTAAATTAACCGGATGGCGCATGCGCTCCTACCCTATTGAAATATTGGTAGATAACAAACTGGTTTATTCGGGAGAAACTTCAAAAAGTTTAGGATATGTAACACTACCTTTGAAAGCCGTTAAAGGACGTGATATTACAATCCGTTTGACAGGAAGCGCTTCCGAAAAAGAAGCGTTCGGTCAGGTAGTCGAACTTTCGGAAGAAGGAAAAGCGCCTACGAAAGATTTGGATTTGTACAAAGACCCCAATGCCGAAAAGGTAAACGGACAATTGAGAATTGTGGAGATTGAGTTTTATGAATGCTTGAATTGAGTTGATAATTGATAATTGACAGTTGACAACATCTTAGTAAGGTCGTTGTCAACTGTCAATTTATTATAACATAGCCATTAAATTAAAAAAAGAACTTATTAGCAAAAAACTAATTTCAAAATAAATCAAAATGAAAAAAGTAAAATATCTGATAATAGGTCTCACTCTTTGTACACTTACCATATCTAATTTATTCGCACAAGATAATACAAAAGAAACAACTGATTCTATTTCAACAGACTTAACAAATCAAAAAGTTTTTGACAAAGTAGAAAAACAACCGGAATTCCCCGGAGGAAGTAAAAACCTGCATTCTTTTATCTCATCAAGGCTCAGATACCCAAAAAATGCTTTTAAAAAAGGCATCGAAGGGGTTGTTGTATGCAGCTTTATAGTTAGCTCTACAGGAAAAGTTGAAGATATACAAGTCGTTCGTAGTGTGCATCCAACGTTAGATACAGAAGCTATCAATGTTCTTAAATTAATGCCCAAATGGGAACCCGGAGAAACCAATGGAGTAGCCGTAGATGTTTATTTTACTTTACCAATAAGATTTAAATTACCTCTAAAAAAGTAGATGAAACACTATCCAAGTAAGAGTTTTATTAAAAATAACCCCATTTTTGAAAAAAATCAAAAACGGGGTTATTTAAATTTATTTCCTTTTTAATGCACCAAATCACGGACAATAAGGGATTACAAAATCAATTGCTTTTTCCGTACCGACAGCATCCGTTACAATTATTTTTATTGTTGCTTCACCATCAGCGACATTCATGGAGCCCGGAATGGCCATTGTAAAACTACCATCGTCCTTTTTTGTTAATTTACCTAACTCTATGCTGGCTTGTTTTGTATTTTTAGCTTCGACCTTATATGGTTTCGCTGTATCATCAAACGGTTTTCCACCTTTAATATTGAGGTAATCCGGATCATTTCCAAAACAAGGATCTGCTGCTCTTGTTAACGACAGAGATATATCTTCCACTGCAGCAACAGGTTCAGCCTCAGTTTTTGAAGCAGCAACTTCGATACTATCTTTCGTACCTTCTTCTGTTGTTGATGTAGCTTCCTTATTTCCACACGATAAAAACAACATGGCAATAATTGCACAACTTGCTAATTTGATTTCCTTTTTCATACTAATTCGATTTTAAAATTTGAATTGATTTTTCCAATCACAAATATAGGTTAAAAAAGTTTAATAACAAATTCGAAATGAAGGAAAACGTACAAAAATAACCTTCAAAACGAGTCCAATATGTAATACGTTGTACGTTTTACGTTATACGTAAATGGTTGATGTTACCGAGGCGTAGAACGTATTACGTAAAACGTAAAACCTTCAAATCGGTGTCAATTCGAATATTTTATTCTATCTCTCCATCTATAAATTATCTTTTACTGAAGTGTTATGTTTACCTTTTTCAAATCCTCGTTCTTTGAACTACCACCAATCAACAATTCAAAATTTCCGGCATGAGTACTCATTGTATTATTGGAAGAATCCCACCATTCGAGTTGTTTTCCCGAAAGTTCGAACGTTACATTTTCGGTTTTTCCGGCAGAAATGTTTACACGTTTAAATGCACGTAATGTTTTATTCGGCCCGGTCGGGTCATTTTCTTTTTTCAGATATATTTGTACAACTTCTTCACCATCAACTTTTCCTTTATTACTGACTGGAATTGATACAGTTACCATTTCTCCCGTTTTAACTATTTTCTTGCTTAATTTTGGAGTTCCGTAATCAAATGTAGTATAACTTAATCCGTAACCAAAAGGGAAAAGCGGCTCATCCGTCATGTAACGATAAGTGCGTCCGGTCATATTATAATCCTCAAAATCGGGAAGTTGCGAAACATTCTTATAAAAGGTTACAGGCAATCGTCCTGCCGGATTATATTCTCCAAATAATACATCAGCAACCGCCTTTCCTCCCGATTGTCCCGGATACCACGCCTGCAAAATCGCTTCACAATTGTTAACTTCCGGTTCCAATCCGATCGGTGATCCGGAGCAATTAACAAAAATTACTTTCTTGCCTACATCATGCAAAGCCTTTACAAATTCGCGCTGAACAGCAGGAAGTTCTATATCCGTTCGGTCACCACGTTTAAACCCAGATAAATTTACACCCATTTCTTCCCCTTCGAGTGAAGACGAAATACCTCCGACAAAAACTACGACATCGGCATTTTTTACCCGATTAACAGATTTATTTATATCAATATTTTCTTTAAAACCAAGATCAAAATTCAGCTGAGCATCACCCATTGTATATTCAAAATTAATCCGGATATCATAAGGCTGTCCTTTCATAACATTCATAGTATGAGACATTGCCCGGGCGCCATGATTGGCTTTTGTTCCTTTCACTTCTTTTCCATCTATGAACAAATTTAACAATCCGCATGTATAGAATTCAAACTCTATTTCTCCCGATTCATCCGGTGTAAATACAGAATTATATATTGCCGAAAAATTAGTCAGATTCACATCCGGAGCAAAAACGATTGCACCGGATGTGCAAAAATTAAAGGGCGTTCCTATTTGTGCAGACGCGACAGGCTCGCCTTCACGCTCCAGATTGTTCCAATAACGCGCTGAGAAGCCCGGGCCATTTTCCGACTTACAATTATTAAAAGCACTTCTCAACAATGTTCTTTCAACCAGTTCACATCCTTTTTCGTAAATCAATTTATCGTTACTTCCCAAAGAGGCTTTTATTCCGTCCAAAATAGTTATTGTACGTTTCGGCGTTCCATTGTAATTTCCCCATTGCATAACCGAATCATTTGCATTCGGCCCCATTACCGCAACGGTTAATCCATTACGTTTTAACGGAAGAATATTATTTTTATTCAACAATAACGTCATGGATTTTCGAGCAATATCAAGAGCCAATAAATCATGAGTATCCGAAGCAACTACAGAATAAGGAATTTTCGACCACGATACATCCGACAATTCATCCATTTCCCCTAATTCGAAACGCGCTTTAAGCAACCGAATTATTGACACATCTATATCGGCCTCCGTTATAAGGCCTTTTTCTACACTTTGAATTAATGCTTTGTAACTCGAGCCACAATCAAGATCCGTTCCGTTCAGAACAGCTTCGGCAGAAGCTGCCGCTGCATCCGCATGTGTTTGATGCCCTCGATCGTTGAAAAAATCAGCAATTGCTCCACAATCAGAAACAACAACACCGTCAAATCCCCATTTATCACGTAAAATCTGAACCAACAATTGATTACTTCCGCAACATGGCGCACCTTCAAAACGATTATAAGCACACATTACCTCTTTTACTTTCGCATCTTTTACCAATGCTTCAAACGGGTACAAATAAGTTTCATACAAATCACGCGGTTTTATGTTTTCGGCATTGAAAGAGTGACGGTTCCATTCCGGACCCGAATGCACCGCAAAATGTTTGGCACAAGCATGCAACTTATTATATTTGGTATTTTCGGGACCTTGTAACCCTTTTACAACCGAGACTCCCATTACGCTTGTCAAATAAGGATCTTCTCCGTATGTCTCAATTCCTCGTCCCCAGCGCGGATCGCGAAAAATATTAACAGTAGGAGTCCACATCGTTAATCCTTGATAACGTTTGTAACTATCTTGTGATGATGATAATGTATTTTTAGCGCGAGCTTCATCCGAAACAGCATCAAAAACTTTATATACGATATCCGAATCGAATCCTGCAGCCATGCCGATAGGTTGAGGAAATACAGTAGCAACACCCGCACGGGCAACACCGTGAAGAGCTTCGTTCCACCAGTTGTATGGTTTAATCTCTAATCTTTCCACTGGTTGAGAACCATCAACCATAAGACCGACTTTTTCTTTTAATGTCAATCGTTTCACCAAATCTTCCGCACGCTCTTGCGGAGACAACGATTTGTCTTTATATTTTTCTTGTGCAAAAGTTGTCAAAGAGAAGGCTGATAATACGATACAGATAAAAGTTTTTTTCATGATATAAAATTATTAGTTCTGGAGCAAACGTATAAATAATCCAATGCAACAAAGTGTACTATTTCGGCAAAGTTGTATACTTTTTATTCTTAGCATCATTTTTTCTTTTTTCTGTAATTACCCAAAAAGAAAGACAATAAAATACAATCTTTTGTTTCAGATATTGTAATCAATACATTATTCTATGCGTTTTCGAAACAAGACAGAACAAAAAATATACAACTTAGAACAAATAGTAACATGCTTTATACGCGGTTTATTATTCTTTTGTACTGTTGTTAACCATATTCACAATACATCAAATCATGAAAAACACATCCATTTACAAATCGCTGTCCAAATCGGTTAGACTCTTATCTTTTTTTATCATAACCGAAAAAATATACCGGTTTGAAAGTCCTCCTGAATCCATTTTGAAACTTATCTTACGCCGGCACACATATCAAATGTCTGCTTCAAATACACATAGTCTTAATTATTAACACACATTATTTTCATCATGAAGAAAAAACACTATTTTTTATCCTGCGTAATAGCATTATTACTGCTTATAGCTTGCTCGGAGGACGATCGTTATCCTACTTCCATTGTCCGGAATTATGAGTTTTTCTTAAATGAATCCTCATGGACTCAGAATGTTGGTTTGACAAATCGGCCTATTTTTATTTACAGTTCTGATGGTAAATACGTTGCCAATTATGTGCCTTATTACAATTTCGCATTAGAAAACGGCACCTATCGTTTTTTTGCAACACCAAACGGAGGCGTTTTGATTCCCGATTCTCTTTTAGGTATAAATCTGAATGACTTAGTAATCAAGCAACCTATCTTAGCTAATGTAGATGTGCAAATTTCTCCTGTTGTGAAGTACAGTTCGCCTTTTAACGAAACGATGCAGTTTTATATGACAAATCGTACCGGAACACTTCGATTAAAAGCAATAGATCAAACAGCAGATCCTTCTTACAAAACCGTAAGGGCTATTTTGGGAGTAAACCGCAGTGCCTACAAGGTATCTGATCAAACATATACCGAATCTTACATGGAACTGACTCGTTCCAAAGCTACTGCTACCGGCGGAGTAAATTATACTGATGATTTTATTGTTTTCGAAACTAAGGATGCTCAAAACGGAATAAAAGTTCGTCTTGAAATGCTTGATGGCGACAGTAAAGTTGTGCGTACAAAGGAATTGGGGAACACATTTGAGATTCATTCCAAAGAAATTTCGGTAATTGAATTTTACTTAAACGAATAATAACCTTATAAATAACAAAGAATGAAAAAATATCAAATTATCATACCGTTATTGTGTTTATTAATCTTCAATACTTCTTGTAAAGATGATTCTGAAGGTGAATTAATACAAGACAAGTTGGAAATTTCGAAAGAAGGTGTAGTACTCTCAAACGAGGAAGGTTCGGCTACAATTCAAGTATCCACCAAAGGAGATTGGAGCGTAACTATTGAGGAAGGTGGAGATTGGATTAGCATTTCGCCAGCCTCAGGAAGTGGCAATGGCGGCGTTCGCATTATGGCAACAGACAATTCGAAAGGCGCATCACGCAAAGGAAAAATTAGTATATCTCTCGACAACTCTTCGATCAAAAAAGAAGTAACTGTCGATCAATTGGGGTCAGATCCCGATATATTGATAAGCTACCCAACCGATGTTATTCCTGCTATAGGAGGTGAATTTGAGATTTCGGTAGTTTCCAATGTCGATTGGGAAGTGCAAATAGATGAAGAATATAATTGGATAACATTATTGGAAACCGGAACCGACTATTGCAAAGTACAGATAGCTACTAATTCTGATGTAGAAAGAATAGGAAAGGTTGCCATTAAATCCAAAGGATCATATTCTATTACCAAATTTGCAGAATTTACCCAAGCTCGTTCCGAAGCTAAACTGGTTCTTGAACAAGATGAGTTTATTATGCCTTATAAAAATCAAACGGTACGTATTCCTGTTGATTTAGGTGGTTTTGCTACGCAATATAAAATCAGCTGTGATGACAGTTGGGTTACTTGGGATAAAGCAGCATCTACGGCCGACACCATTGTATTAAAATTGGCTGATAACGATACTTCTGATTTTCCGAGAAGTACCGAAGTAACTATCACGAATGTGCAATTGCAGGAGAAAGTGCAAATATTTCAATATGGAAAACCAAATCCACGTATTGGTGATGATACAAGTGTAGGCGTATTAGCATTCCCCGGAGCCGAAGGTGGCGGACGCTTTGTTACAGGCGGACGTGGCGGTGAAATCTATAGAGTAACGAACTTAAACGACTACGCGAGTGGTAGTGCTGTTATTCCGGGAAGCTTACGTTACGGAATAGAAAAATCATCTAAACCCCGAACTATAATATTTGACGTTTCAGGTATTATCGAACTAAAAAGAGGATTATTCTTAGCTGATAAACCGAATATTAGTATTCTCGGACAAACAGCCCCGGGCGATGGTATCACCTTGAAGAATTATAATTTTTCTTTTAACCTGTCTCAAAACAGTAAAGAAATGAATGCAATTATCCGCTTCATTCGTTGCCGCCCCGGTGATAAATACGAAGATTATGCGGAAGATGCCATGGGAGGTAGATACTTTACAAACGCTATCGTTGACCATGTTTCAACCAGTTGGGGAGTCGATGAAACATTTTCTTTCTATGGTTGCCAAAACTTTACTGCGCAATGGTGTACAGGTACCGAAAGTTTAAACTTATCGAACCATGCGAAAGGAGCACATGGTTATGGCGCTATGTTTAGCGGAGATAATGCTTCTTTTCATCACATTTTGATGGCTCATCATGGCAGCCGTTGCCCTCGAATATCTGATTTGCCGGAACCTGGCACTGAAGGTCCCGGAGATCATATTGGATACTTTGATGTACGAAATAATGTATATTACAATTGGAGCGAAGCCGGATTCGGCTGCTATGGAGGAAAATATGCGACATTCAATATTGCCAACTGTTATTATAAAGCCGGGCCGGCTACCGGAACCGGAAGCATGAGTTGGAGAGTCCTTTCCAGTGATCCTACAGCAAGGGCATATATCGAAGGAAATTATATAACTGCCAGCGCAGAAGTTACAAAAGACAATTGGACAAACGGAATCTGGAGTCAATTCTGGCGCGACCTGCATCCGACAACAGATGAAATGCATGCTATGAAAATGAGTTCTCCTCAACCATACAGTAAAGTAACGACACATACAGCCGAACAAGCTTATGAAAAAGTATTGCTTTACGCAGGAGCCTCTTTGCGCCGGGATATAATAGATCAACGCATAGTTAAAGAGGTAAGGAATAAGACTGCAACTTATAAAGGTTCAAGAGATACAACACCCAGACCGGGAATTATAGACACAGTAGATGATACTGAAGGTTATCCTACGGTAAAATCTTTGAAAGCACTGGTAGATACTGATGGAGATGGAATTCCCGACATTTGGGAAGACGCATACGGATTAAACAAAAACGATCCGAGCGATGCGTTGAAATATACGCTGGATAACATGAGTCGCTATACCAATTTGGAAGTTTACTTCCATAATCTGGTTCAACACATTGTTTATGAACAAAACTTGGGTGGCGTACAATCGGAGAAAAAATAAGCAAATGAAAAACACACAATTAAACGTAAATTTTAAATTATGAATAAATTTCTTTTAACTATTTTCGGAATCTTCCTTTTTGTGTCAGCCGCTTTGGCACAAACTGTAGTTACCGGAAGCGTAACAGACAGATACGGACCTATCCTTGGAGCCACCATTTTGGTACAAGGAACATCGACTGGAGCCGTTACCGATGTAGACGGAAACTTCTCCGTTAAAGTAAAGGATCCCCAAAAGGATATATTATTGATCAGGTATGTGGGTATGAACGATGTAACTGAAATTCTGAACGGACGTACTTCTGGCATAACCATAAACATGATAGAAACTGCCAATCAATTGGATGACGTAGTAGTAATTGGTTACGGAACTCAAAAACGAAGCAGCTTGACAGGAGCAGTATCCAGTATATCCGGAAAGGTACTTGAACAAATCCCGACTCCTGCGTTAGGTGAAGCATTGGTTGGAAAACTTCCGGGTGTACAAATTACATCCATGGACGGTTCTCCTGATGCCGAAGTTACCATTCGTGTACGTGGAGGAGGCTCCATTACCGAAGATAACTCTCCACTTATTTTGGTAGACGGATTTGAAATAAAAAATATTAATGATATTTCTCCAACAGATGTAGAATCGGTAGAAGTTCTGAAAGATGCCGCCAGTACAGCTATTTACGGTTCACGAGGCGCCAATGGGGTAATTTTGATTACATCCAAACGCCCTGCCGAAGGACGTGTAAATGTAAATGTAAATGCATATATGCAGGTAAAAACATTATCAAACAAGTTAGATGTAATGGACCCGTACGAGTATGTGAATATGCAATATGAAAGTATCTACTCCAAAGGAGCTAATACGCGAAAGACGATGACGGATAAATACGGACAACCGTATGAGTTTTACATCTATCAGGGAGACAAAGGCGATGATTGGCAAGACAAGATATTCGGTACGAATCCGATTGCTCAATTCTATGATGTAAATGTAAGCGGAGGTACACAAAAAACCAAGTATAAAGTTTCATTAATGTACCAAGACCAACCGAGTGTAATGGAAGGAAACGGAATGGATCAATTCAATTTGAACTTTTCTTTGAACACTAAGATTGCAGACAATCTTACGCTTGATTATAAAACCCGTTATATAAATAAAGTGGTTGATGGTAACGGGACCGAAGCTGTAAGTTTGCTAACAGCTCTTCTAACAGCTCCTACACAAGGGTTGGATGATTACATGGTATTGCCGGATGATAATACATACTATGATCCGGATCAATTAACGGAAGTTGTTCGTTACGATCCGATACGCGAATCACAAATGAATTACCGTAAACGTTATACACGCGCCCTTAACAGCATAGGAGCATTAACTTGGGATATTATCGACAACCTGACTCTTCGTTCCGAATTCGGATACGAATACAGATATACTGAAGATCGTCGATTCTGGGGAATAGATACTAAGACCGCTATCAGCAACAATAATCAACCCGTTGCACAAATGGTTTTCGGACAAAATCCAAGCTGGCAATTAACCAACACGCTCAACTATAATTTTACGATAAAAGATGTGCACTATTTCTCGACAATGATCGGACAAGAAATAAAAGAATATCAAAATTATTCTTATACCAATAATTATCGATATTTCCCTGAAAATATCACATCATCGAGCGTATTCGATAATTTGACATTGGGTACGGCATACGAGCCTTCTTCAAAAAACGACACACCGATACGTACACTTTCGTTCTTCGGCAGGGCTAATTATTCGTATAAAGACCGATATTTAGCCTCACTTACCGTTCGCGCCGATGGTTCAACCAAGTTTGCACCAGGCAATCAATGGGGAGTATTCCCTGCATTATCAGCCGGATGGCGTATTTCGGAAGAAGATTTTCTGAAAGATAACAGAACCATATCCAATCTGAAACTCCGTTTCGGTTACGGGATGGCTGGTAATAATGGTATAAAGTCAGATTTATATGCACAATATTATGGTGTAAGCCGTAAGTCTTCAGCCGGTTGGGGTGAAGCAGAACGTTATTATTATAAATTTTACAATACCGACTATCTGTATAATCCTGATATCAAATGGGAAACTACAACTACACGTGATATAGGATTTGACTTCGGTTTTTTTAGAGAACGGTTGAATGGAACAATAGATGTTTATTGGAACACGACCAAAGACCTATTGGTTCAATCGGATATTCCCGGACAAACCGGATATACCAAAATCATGTCGAATATAGGGCAAACCTCAAGTAAAGGGATCGAATTGGCATTAAATGGTTATATTATCGAGAAGAAAGACTTCACATTGAGCGCTAATTTCAACATTGGTTACAATAAAAACAAAATAGATAAATTGGCAAGTGGTGAAACAGAGTGGATTTTAACCTCGGGTTGGGCAAGCACTCAATTGCTTAATACGGACGATTACCGCGCTTATGTCGGAGGACAAAAAGGGTTGATATACGGATATGTGAATGATGGTTTTTATACGTTGGATGATTTCGAAGGGTATAATACCTCCACAAGTCAATGGGTATTAAAAGAAGGAGTAACCAACTCTTATAATGTTTCAGGAACTCCCAAGCCCGGTATTGCCAAGTTTAAAAAACTGACGGAAGTTGACCCGAATGATCCAAATACTTACTACATTACGGATGAAGATCGTCAAGTAATTGGTAATACCAATCCGAAATTTTCGGGTGGATTCGGAGTTAATGCAACATTCAAAGGATTCGACATGATGTTGTTCTTCAACTACATGTATGGTTATGATGTATATAATGCAAACAAAGTAAACCTGACATCTACCTGGCAAAAAAACCAAAATAACTGGGGAATGGAAGTTTCAATGGATAAACGCTGGAGGTATGTCGATGATATGGGCAACTATGTAGGAAATGACGCGCAAGCCATGGCTGAACTCAACAAAAATGCGACAATCTGGAGCCCATTATCATTCGGACGTCCTGTAGCCATGACATACGGTGTTGAAGATGGATCGTTCCTTCGGTTGAATACTGCCTCTTTGGGATATACGTTGCCGGAAAAAATCACACATAAAGTTGGAATAAAACGATTACGTGTATATGCTACAGGATACAACTTGTGTCTTTGGACTAATTACACAGGATATGATCCGGAAGTTAATATAGACAAAGGGCTTACTCCAGCAATAGACAACAATAGCTATCCACGTAGCCGTACTTACACTTTCGGAGCTCAATTAACATTCTAATTAAAACTTGAAAACATCATGAGAAAAATATTTTTATATACAATTATAGTCGGCCTGCTAACACCATTTACCGCATGCGACGACTATCTGGACGTAACACCGCCATCAGGCTTTACCGAAGAATATGTATTTTCTTCCGAGCAGGAAATTAAATCGGCTGTTACAGGTGTATATTCACTTATGCTGCAAAATGCCGCATATATTACCAATATACCTTTTGGTTTCTGTGTCAATACAGATGTAGAAGCGGGAGCCATTTCGACTAATGTAGAAAGTTTGACAGGTTCAGATATTGCTTGTTATCAACCAAAACCGACTTGGAGTGCCTTAAACGACACATGGAATACAATGTATAGCATTATTAATTTAGATAATGCCTTGTTGGAAGGAATGGAAGCGTGCGAATTATACAAGCAGGCAGATAAAGGAAAACCATCCCAAATTCTGCACATGTACGGTGAGTTAAAAACGCTCAGAGCTGTTCTTTACTTGGATATGATACGAATATGGGGGGATGTAGTGTTTCGTACTCAATCGTCTGAATCAACAGAAGATATGTTGGTAGGTGTAACTGATCGAAACGTAATCTTGGAATACCTGATAGATGACCTGAAAAGTGTAGAGCCCACCATGCTGTATGCAAGCGAATTGGATTATGGCGTAGAACGTGCTTCTCGCGAATTTTGTCAAGGACTTATCGGCTTATTGGCAATAAACCGTGCAGGATGGGCATTACGTCCTGATACAGGAAATCCGGCCAGTATCGGTTATATGGAACGTGGCGAAAATCGTGATTATTATTATGACATTGCCATTGAATATTTAGGTAAAGTAATAAATGATGGTAAACATGACTTGAAGGTAAGCTTTGCTAAACTTTGGAAAGACCAATGTAACTGGATAACTCCTAATGATGATGATATAATATTTGCTATACCTATGCTGAAAGGCTCTTCGGGACGATACGGTTATGATGCTGGCACACCCGTAACAGCCGGCACACACGCGTATGGAGAAACCAGAGGACGTTATTGCTTGAATGCCACTTATCTTTTCTCTTTCGATAACGAAGATTTGCGTCGAGATATTACCTGCACACCTTACAAATACAACGATAAGCTGAATCAGGAGATTAATATCGGCATCATGGGAGTTCCAGCTGGTAAATGGTCGAAAATAAAAATGGATTCTCCCTTGGGATCAACAACTAAAGAAAATACAGGTATTGACAACGTTTGGATGAGATATGCCGATGTGTTGTTATTGTATGCTGAAGCAGTAAATGAACGCTTCGGACCTCGGGATGATGCCAAAGAGTGCATGAAGAAAGTGCGCCGCCGTGCATTCCCAACTTCGGCTTGGGGAGATAAAGTAGAGACGTATGTTAATAATCTTGGTACTAAAGATGATTTTTTCAAAGCATTGATGGATGAACGGGCTTGGGAATTTGGTGGTGAAGGTATTCGCAAATACGACCTTGCACGTTGGAATAAATTTAGTGAAGTAATTTATAACCAATACAATAAACTAATCAACTGGGGTAAAGTTGCTACCGGATCGTATGTCCCCGGAATAGATGAAGTACCAGCTAATATTTACTGGAAATCGGTAGATGATCCTAACAATTCCGGACGAACCATATTGGATATTGTCGGTATTTATCCGTACGTTAGCAGTCGTCCCGCCGGATACACAACACAAGTTGTAGCATACTCATGGTGGGCATTGGATAATGCATTGGAAATATATGCGCCAACTAATGATATTCGATGGAGTTTCCGCGGATTTATCAATTACGGCAATGCAAGTACTGTATCTCCTAAAGATCCATTACGCTATCTGTGTCCTTATCCTTCTAAGGTTATTACCGACCATCGTGGTATGATACAAAACTACTACGGTTTTAATAATGTTAACTAAAAAAGAGAAGTACGTATGAAATCATATAAAATCATAATTGCAGTACTAATAGGACTGTTTACATTAGCTGGTATTACTTCCTGCAAAGAGGATCAATACCAAGAAATAGATGACTTGTTCCAGCCACGCCTGATTAGTGTACCTACTGTGGATGTAAATGCTATTACGTTGGTGTGGTATGAAGTGAATGAAGCTGTATCGTATACTGTGGAAATGCATTTGGACAATTATTACAGGTCATTGTTTGCCACTTACGAAACAACCGATCCGTTTTTGGTATTGAAAGATCAACCGTATGCAACGCAGTTTTACATTCGGATACGTTGTAATGCCCCGAATGCAGTAAATAATTCTATGTGGACATATACGAATGCTTTGACAGCAGCTCGTCCCGATTATGCCAAACTATTGCAACCAGTCTCAAAAGGTGATATTACCGAAAATTCAGCGATAATCCGCTGGACCGTAGATCCAGCAAATCTGGTAGACAGTATCAGCCTTGTGCCTTATGTTGTGGAATATGCATCTATCGGCCGTTACTTAACCGCGGAAGAGATTGCTCAAGGTTTTGCAGAAATTACCGGACTTGAAAAAAGTTCCTTGTATAATGTAAATATTTACGATACAAGCAAACCCGGTAAATACGACAAGCCTTACAATCAGGTAACTTTCCGCACAGCAGGGCCATCTGCCGAAAGTATCATTATTGGCAAGGATGACGATCTATCTTCAATATTATTGGCTAACAATACCAATCCGGATATACCCGACGGAACCGAGTATTTCTTACCAGCCGGCTCTTTCTATAAACTTGCTCCATTTGCAATAAAGAAAGGATTCAAATTGGTAGGTAGCACCGAAGGAAATCTTCCTCTGATAGAATTAGGAGGTTCGTGGAATGTAGAAGAAGGAAGCTATATTTCTAATTTTGAGTTTGAAAATATTGACTTCTATCAAACTATTGCTTCATCCTACTTCTTTAATAGTGGAAATGCATGGACTATGGAAAATATATCGTTCTTTAATTGTAGCTTCACCTCTTTCCAACGCGGATTCTGGCGTCATCAGGGAGCAGGCAAATTGAAACATATCATATCGTTGGCAATGGAAGAATGTACATTGGATAAGTGTGGCGCAAGCAATGCATATGGAACATTTTCCATCAATTCAAATGGAGCCGACAATATAGAACGTGCTGTATTTACCAATTGTACTTTTATGCGTGACAATACTGGTGGAATGCCGAACTTATTTGATCATAAGGTTTCGGAATATCCGATACATCTGGAACTCAAGAATATTACACTATATAGTTATGCTGTTAACAAGCAATTAATTAATATAGATAATACGCTTGGCTCAACACTTATTATTGAAAATGTATTGATTGCATCAGCTAGTGGTAAGATTTATTCGGCACCTGCAGGAACCACATTATCATTTGCTAACAATTATGTTACAACTGATTATTTAGTTGGTCCATCTTCAATTAATGGCACTCAATTAGATAAAAGTGCTGCAGATTTATTTGTAGATCCTGCAAATGGCAACCTGACAATTAAAGATCCTTCTTCACCGATTGTTACGAATCGTGTAGGAGATACCCGCTGGTTGCCGTAAATAGTTATTTTTAATTGGGAAGAGGCTGTTGCTCAGGTGACAGCCTCTTTTGTTATTTTAACCCGATAAATTTAATTAAATTTACTGCCCGTAAAACGAGCATAAACTAAATTAAAAACCAATTCGACTATGAGATACATTGTTGCATTATCAGCATTTATTATACTATCGATCAATCTGTTATTTTCGCAACAATCGGAAATAGAAAAAGAGATGCGGAGAGAATATGAAGGCTTATCGGTAGATGAGATAAAAAAAGAGCTGAATAAAGCCATCTCAGATATCAAAATACAGGATATTACTGTATTCAACAACAAAGAGAAGGTAAACAAACTACTTGCCGAAGCTGAGAATATGGGGCCCGGGCATCATGTGTACAACATAGCACCCTATAAAGAAATGTCGGTAGCAGACATTCGGAAATTTATGTTCGAAATATTTAAAGATAACGCATTCACTCAATCTCTGATTAATGTTGACGTTTCATTTATATCTCCAATCGGTAGCTACATAAACAGTATACTTCCTTATTATTCTAATGACCACTCCCCCGTATTTACCGCCCGTAAAATATATTTTACCGATGGAACAAGTGAAGATTGTAAGTATAAAATTGATGGAAGAATACCAACCGGAAAACTGATTTCGAAGATGGACATCGATATAGACTATGAATCTTATGCAAATGTAACAAAGATCGGCTTGTCGGAAAATAAAGATTATACCAATGGTAATAATTTTGCACGTTTGGTAGATATCGATGGAAATGAGGTAAAACTCTGGGTATCGGAAGATATATACAACAATGGTTCTTTTGCCATCACCACCCAATCGGGAAAAATAATCCACACCTCTCATAATCCCTATTCTAAAATAGTTACAGGCACCAGCTCGACGGCTGTTGATAGAGCAACAGAACTAAGAAATGGCTTAATAAAAATACATACCGATATCGAAAATGGGAAATATCAGACCAGCGAAAAACTGATTCAGGACATAGTGAAAATTGTACCCGAATACTATTTTGAAAACAAAATAACTCAGTATGCCCTGTCGATAACTATAATAACTACAGAAGACGATCCTATTGACAAAATAGACCTGATGCAGCAAGAAGGAACGAATTACATACATGAATCGATGACCATACCCAATGCCGACATTATGCCGGAGAGAATAGGGGTTAGGCGTTTAGGCGAAACGCTTATCGATAATTCGGGGAACGTACTTGCCGAATTCCCTTCTTTTTATAGAATCGATAACGGCCTCGGATTGTTCTTCGGTGTAAAAAAAGAAGAGTACAGCGACTGGGCTTTATACCTCTTCGACCGAAATACAAAGGAAATGAAAGAAACCCCTTACAGTAATTATACTTCCGGGTTGGGAAGGGTAAAAAATTACGATTACGACTTTATTCTGGTTAACGATAACGAAACCAGCAAATACGGGGTTAGTGACCTGAATGGCAAAATTGTTATACCCACACTATACAGCGATATTGAATACGAACCTTTCGACCAACTTTTCTTGGTAAAAGAAACCGAATTAAACAACGACGATCCATTAGACTATAGTATGGGTGTTGTCGATGCCGACAATAAAGAAATATTAAAGAAAGAATACAGATCTATTTATATGGGCAAGTATTTTATTACCACTTCCGATAAGGATGAGAAAAAAATATTCGATAAAAAAGGTAATCCGTTGCTTAAAGAAGGATGGTCGGCTACCCCGGCCCATCCTATCTTGTTTAAACCACCCGTGCTTTTTGATGATTCGAATAACAGAGTAGAAGGCAATGAACTTGATGAGCCGCTACTTTTAGTGTCGCGGTTAAGCGGAACAAACCAGACATCTTTTTTCATTAACAATAAAGGGGAAATAATATTGAACGAAACCAATGAGTATAAATTCTACGATTATTTTCATGAAGGAATGGCTGCAGTGAAAAAAGAAAATACACCCGAAGGTAAAGAAAAATACGGCTATATCGATTACAAGGGCAACATAGTTATCCCCATGGTGTACGATGAAGTTAATTCGTTTATAAATGGCTATGCAGAGGTAGAAAAAAATAGCAAAACATTTTATATCGATAAATCGAACCAGCCTGTCGACCGGTCTATTGTCGAAAAGTCGCAGGTTGATGGGATAGACGTCATGCCTGCTATAATTTCGGGAGAGTCGGTAGAAATGTAATTGTACACAAGCGATAGTTATCATATTATAAAAAAGAAGCTGTTTCAAAAATAGATTTGAGATAGCTCTTTTTTTGTAAGGTTTTAGAATTCATAGCAATGTGAATTCTATATCTCTAAAGAGGTGTAAAATATTTCACCACAAAGAACGCAAAGATAAAAATAGTTGTATGCATATAATTGCGCGCTTTGCGAAACCCTTTGCGCTCCTCGCAGTTATATTTCTTGTATAACCATTATCTTTGTGTCAAATCAAAAAACAAACTCATGGCAAAAGAAAATATCAAACGCTGCGATTGGTGTGGCAATGACCCTATTTATCAAAAGTATCATGACGAAGAATGGGGACGGGAAGTTATTGATGATAAAAAGATGTTTGAATTCCTTGTTTTGGAAAGTGCACAAGCCGGATTAAGCTGGATAACTATTCTTAAACGCCGGGATGCTTACCGGAAGGCTTTTGCTGATTTTAATGCGGAAAAAGTTGCCCAATTTACAGAAGAAGATGTCGAACGATTAATGCAGAATTCAGGTATTATTCGTAATCGAAAAAAAATTCAATCTACAATTTCCAATGCCCGTCATTATCTTGAAGTTCAAAAAGAATTCGGCAGTTTCTGCAATTATCTGAAATCATTTCTTCCCAATGGAAAACCAATTATCAATTATTGGAAGACATTAGCTGAAATCCCTGCTTCTACCCCATTATCCGATGCTATCAGCAAAGATATGAAAAAACGAGGATTCAAGTTTTTCGGAACAACGATTTGTTACGCTCACTTGCAAGCCGTTGGATATGTAAACGACCATTTGGTAGATTGTCATTGCAGAAATTTATAAAGAGAAATATACAAATATTCAAATTGACATCGATATGAATGTTTTTCAAATTCCGATTTATGTCCCCGAAGGGGGCAAATATGAATAACCGCGGGTGAAACCCGTGGTACACGAATACCCAGCTTCCCAACAACCCCAAAGGGGTTGAATATTGTATTGAAAGTTCGCCCC
>JAVBLR010000004.1:0-122216 GCA_031553395.1 Bacteroidales bacterium
TTACGAGTGTTCGGAAGATTTTGTGGGAAAAAATAAAAAAAAGGAGCTACTTATCAACAGAAAAAGTTATTATTTGTTGATAATTAAATGATTAAATATTTTTCTATATCAAAACAAGCGTATTTCTTTGCCGGAAAATTATTTCGCCTTGAAAAAGCAACAAAACATAAGAGTCAAGGAATTATTGAGTGTCATTCCGGATGAAAAGATTTCATCATTGGCAAAGGATACAAAAGTAGATTATTGCAGTAAAGTACTGTATGGGCGATCTGTATTTTATCTGCTTCTATACGGTTTGTTGCAAACAAGCAGGAATAGTCAGCGGACATTAGAAGATATGTTTAACAGCAGTAAGTTTAAATTTCTGTTTAATATTGACCCTGCAAAAACAATTCGCCACAGCTCTATTTCAGAACGTCTTTCGGTTATAGATGCTGATTTTTTTGAAAAATCTTTTGAGTTGATTTATGAAAAATTGAGCGGCTTGTATTCGGAGGAAGAAATGCTGAGTAGTTTGATAACCCGTGTTGACTCCACGATGATTGCGGAAGCTTCCACGAAGCTATCGCAGGGAATGCGTGTGGGAACAAACAAAAAAGACGGCAAAAAGCAAATCAAATATACCATTAGTTTTGACGGGCTTTTTCCGAGCAGTATAAGCATCTTTTCTTCACAAAAAGAATTGAGTGAAGATTTGACTATTCCCAAAGTTGTTTTTAGCCAAGCTAAAAAGCAAAAGGCAAAGGTGTATGTTTTTGATAGAGGTGTAAGTAAGCGCACTACCTTCTCTGAAATGAGTGAAAATGAAATAGAGTTTGTTTCGCGTATCAACAAAGGCTGTCGTCATCATTGTATTGAATTATTAGAAGAAGCCGATTCTCGTCAAATAGGGACATTATCATTGCTCAAAGACGAAAAGATACAATTATATAAAGATGGAGGGAAGCAACTTTTACCCGAAACATTTCGATTGATAACAACTGAAAATGAAAAAGGAGAAACGCTTTGTTTCCTGACTAATATTTTTGATTTGAAACCGGAAGTAATTATCCTTTTTTATAAAAAGAGATGGGATATTGAAGTGTTTTTCCGTTTCTTAAAACAAGAATTGAATCTAAGTCATTTTATTTCCACCAATGAGAACGGAATTAAAATAGTAGTATATATGACATTGATTTTATCCATGTTATTGATGATTTACAAGCGATTGAATCAATTAGGATATAAGACAGCCAAACGACGTTTTGCCATTGAGTTGGATGAAATTATCATTCAATTGATTGTAATAAGAAGCGGAGGAGATCCGTCATTGGTGTTTCGTTAAAAAAATAAACCGAAAATTGATATCAAAAAAATAACATTTTTAATACATGCAAAAAATAGCACTATAACAATCTTCCGAACACTCGTAACTTCATATCCGTCATATTGAAATAAACCATAAAATGTAGCAATCCAAATATATCCATCACGATCCTGATAAACCTGATGAACCATATTATTAGGTAATCCATTAAAAGTAGAGAATTGATTGAATTTCAAATTATTCAAAAGATTTCCAGCTATATTACAAGGTATAACTAAAATCGTAAAATATATAGTATAGAATAATTTTGAAATACTCATTTTTTTTAAAGGATTGAAAATAAATACTCATTACTTTCTCACAATTTTCACAGTCTTAAGTCCGGACGGTACCAGCGGGTCATTTTGTGAAACGATTGGCGGATAAGAATATGTTACTCTTTTTTCTTCGGGTAAGGATGCATCGTAAACCATCCGGTTGATAAGTGAATTGGCAACGTGTATTTCTAATTTGTTTTCGCCTTTAACCAAATATTGGGTAATATCGAGATTCCACGGTGAACACCATACAACTCCGGCTTCTTTTGAATTAACAAAGACTCTGGCTATAAATCCGGGATTGCCTAAGTCCAAATAGATTTTGCTCTTTAACGAATCTATCTGTATATTTTTCTTATAAATAGCTGTTCCCGAATAATATTTTATTTCCGGATTTTTATTCTCTGTCCAGTCGCTTAATTCTTCAAAAATGACATTTCCGGGCCCACCTAATTTTTTGTCAAAATAAACATTCCAAGGGCCATTTACCATTTCAGAAGAATTTTCCGGTTTATACCAATCCATTTGGGGTAAATCTTCATATTTATCCGTAATTGTTATGAAAAATGATTCACGTGGATTCATATACAACAGCAGTGAAGTTTCTTCATTATTATTTTTAGATATATTAAGAGAATATCGTTTTCCGGTAACCGGATTCCAAAGTTGTGCATACTTCCCTTTTGCTTTGAATGTAAAATAGTTGTCTTCGAGAGAATCTTTACGGTTAGCGATGAAATACATATCGGCATCGGCTAATTTACGATGAGTAAAATATATCATTTCATCCTTTGTATTTCCTTTTTGCATAATAATATCCGGTTTTATTGCTGCCTGATTGAGAGCCTCATTTAAAGGCATTCCCCAATAAACTGTTCCTTTTCCGTAATTATGAAAACCTTGAGCGATAGTTTCAGTACCCCAAAGTTCATCGGCAATACGATTATATTCGGTTTCTTTATTAACATCTTTACCCGAACCGGATTTTGACGGTTTAGCTCCGTAAACTTTAATACCATCTTTTACCATATTTGCAATCTTTCGAAGTGCATCTAATGTAATATCCCCATTACGCGGAAGAATCATCATATTGTAATTTATACCATCAGGAAGAGTAATTTTTCCATCTTTTGCTTCCATACGAGTAAAAAGGGCATCCGAAGTGAATGCATCGAAATCAAATCCGCCCGGAATATCCGGTAAACGGTAAGTCAGAATTTTTACCGGAGCATTTTCTCCCAGATATACACATAGATCGATCGCAGGCTTTCCTTTTCTCATAATATATGCACATCTTGCCTGAAAATCCCAAAATGGCTGACTGTAATTCCACCATGTATTATTTCGGTTAATGCAATAATGCCTTCCACCACCGGTGCTGCCGGGAATTTTATCTAACCAAGGCTGATAAGCCGAAGCACAAATAACAAATTCATTGATGCCGAAAGCATAAGCATAATCAGCCAACGTTTTAAGTTCGGCTAAAGAACTACTGTATTTGACATCCGTATATGCTTCTGCAGAGGCAATATTTTTATTGTAAAGATGTGCTGCAGAAGAACTTTCTTTTATGTCGTAATTACCGTCGGGGTGAATCGGCCAGAATTCTCCTTGAGGTTTGCCTACTTTACTTTTTGCTTGAATCGGATCGGCAACAATGCACAATGCATTACCTGTTGCTTGTGCTGTCAGCGTCAGATTATTCTCTTTACAAAGACGATCGAAAGTGCCGTAATAATTATCAGCAATCATATCAGCAATATTTCGCCTTACATCGAAAAGAAAACCGTTTGATGTTTTTACATCATTGATGACATATCCCATCATAACCGGAAGAAGTAAAGTCGGGTCATAAGCACGCCTTTGTGTGAATTCCTCAATAAAATTATCCGTCCAATTTTGGGAACCCGCTTCGTGGCTATCCATTGCTACTCCTGAAAGATTATTGTTGCCTGTTACTTTCAACGAATCAATTATTTTTCCAACATAATTTTTCCATTGAAATTCTGCAGCAGCGACAGATAATTTATCGCATTCCCTTCCCATAAGATTGCTGCGGCCATGCTTTGCTACCCCACCTGTTGGAACATACGCGAACCGCATGATAAGCCAATTGCCCTTTGGAGCATTCCATCGTAAAACACCATTTGAATCCATTTTATCGGAGATATTCAGAATTTTGGATGCATCGATAGCCTCTGATAAAGTGGATTCAGGAGTTTTATCATTTTCTATATATTCCGAATAAAATGCAGCTTTTTCTTCCCATTGATCAATCTTTGCGGCAGAATTAAGAACTATACAACCTATCTGCATATCGGGATTTTTGTCTTGTTCTTCCCACCAATCGTGAAGGTTAAGCCGATAATATTTTGCGTTTACGGCAGGAAATGATATTGTTTTTTGACGCCAGCTTTCATGAGCGGTATATATTGGTTTAAGATTGCAAACAGCACGATAATTGACTCCATCGTCCGATACTTCCAACTGTCCCAAATCAGGAAGAATTCTATATCCGGTGCCCACAAAAGTTTCCTGAGGAGGTCCCGGAACATTTGTAGCACTGGTTGTGGCTTTTCCTTTGGGACGGACTTCATACGTAATGCTGCGGGCGATAAAGTTTTTCTCAAATTGCAAATTGATATATACGGATTTTCCTTTTCCGGGAGTTGGAATTTTCGTGAGCGTTTTGTTTTTCGGATCAAATATATTAGTAAGATTGATTCCATCGTTGTTTGATGTAATACGGACAGGCTCGGAAAGGGAAGAAATTCCGATACCATTTTGTGCCGGAAGCGCCAATACAACTATGTCTTTATAATAATTGTATTTATTTACAGGGTCCTCTAATTTACCTTCAAATTGTTTTCCTCCCTGCACGAATAATTCTGTAGCAGCAAGGCGTTTCATGCTGTATTCATCGGTTATCCATGATCCACCGGCAACAAATCCGTTGGAAATATGCACTTCGAATGTGAGTCCGATTCGTTCGGCTTCTTTTGCCGAAAACCGGAGCATTTTCCACCATTCCAGAGAGAATCCGGGCAATGCATTTTCTGCTTTTCCATGAGATTGATCGTAATAAACTACACCTCCGATTCCTGCTTTTTTGTAAGCTTCGAGATCGGCAGTTATGCCTTCTTTTGTAGTTTCTGTTTCGCCATGAAACCACCAGATTTTGGTACGGGTACTGTCTTGTATGTTTTCGAATCCATACAATGCATCGGAAAGAGAGTCGTTTGTTGTGTCGGATTTTGCCTCATAGGATATAAGTAATAATAAGGCAATAAGGAAGTTAATAGATTTCATGGTTCTTATCAATTTCAAAATTTAAAGATAAGAATTTTTGATGAGATATGCTGAATGCAAAATATGCAAAGACTGATAGTTACAATTTTATCTATCCTAATTTTGAGATTGAAATCATTTATACATATCTGGGGTAATGATATACTCATAAAAAACGTTACCGTTCATATCATTAAATGAATAAATAATAGTTATTTTATTTTTGCGAGCAGATTTTAATAGAGGATTATTCCTTGCATTTTTTAACAATTCAGGTTCAATGTATTTTCTTACTGTATCAAGATTAACATCTTCTTTAATGGTATTAATTGCAGTAATGTGTTGCATAATAGTTTTACTTTTTGGTGTTGAAAGACTATCAATTCTGGCAAATTCATCAATTACTATTGGACATAAGCTATTTCCATTTTGTACTTCTTTAAGCAACTCTTTGTCTAATCTGTTATTATTTTGAATTTGTGTGAATAGTGCTGTGGCAATTATTGTGGCACATACGCCAATAATTGAAGCAATAGATGCATTTCTTTTTTTCTTTTTCTCTTCAGGAGTAAGTTCTTCTTTCATAAAATGTATTATTAATTTTACGAATTATAACTATACGTATAATCTTTCTTTCCTCCAAATTTGCGATACAGTTTGTAGTATGAGTTTATAATTGGAAGCATTAGGTCGAAATATAAAATTGAAGTGTAGAATTTTCGATCTTTCAATTTTGCTGCGGTTTTATTAATTGTTTTTAGTTGAATAATAAAACGGGTGATAAAGATGATTCCGGCAATTACTGCAACCATCCATGCAAAATAAAGCAAAGAAGAAAGTGTAACTATTCCAATAAACAATGCATAAAAAATATAGCGGGTAATAACTTCGAAATCAAATAAGTACCGAATGCCTTTTGGGTAAAACCCGGAAGTTAAGGCATTGCACATTTTCTGTACTTTCCAATCGAAACGGGAAATATTGCAAGTTGTAATTCCTGCAACATCGACTTCAACTTTGGTGTTGTTTTTTGTTGCAACCTGATTAATAAATAAATCATCTTCACCGACTTGCAGATACAGAAATTTTGAAAATCCTTTATGCCTGAAGAATAATTCTTTACGATAAGCTAAATTGCGCCCGATTCCTCTGTATGGATTATTTGTGATAGCCTGACCTAAATATTGCATCGCCGAGAACAAATTGTCGTAGGCAGCCAATCTATTGCTGTATCCTTTCTTTTTTTCCATGCGGCTGTAACCAAGTACGATTTCGGTTTCAGTTGTGAAATTCTGCATCATTCGTTGTATCCAATGTTTATCTTCAACATAACAATTGGGTTCTGTGAATAATAAAATATCATTTTTTGAGGCTTTGGCAGCAATTGTAATGGACAATTTTTTACGGCTCAGATATTTTGCATCGGCTGGAATATAAGTGCTATATAAATTTGAATATTTTTTTGTATAAGCATGAATCAGAGATTGACATTCTTCGGTAAAACTGTCATTCACAACAATAACTTCAAAAGACGGATAATCTTGTTCTAAAATAGTAGGTAAGCATTTTTTTAAGTTTTCCGAATCATCCATAGAGCATAAGATGACAGAAACAGAGGGAAGCGAGCCTGTGTAGTTCGGCTTTTCATCTTCCTCTCGATTGGCATAACGAAGTATTTTGCGGTAATGAGCCAGATAGTAGTAGAGTTGTATTCCAAAAAAAAGTAAAAGAACGAGTAATGCGATTATTTCAATTTTTGTAAAGTTAAATAAAGGACGTAATATGTCCAATACATTTTCCATAATTCAGTACGGTTTATTTTGTTAGTAACATTACAAGTTATGAGTTACAGGGTTGATAATTGTGTAAGAATTACTGTTGGCTTTAAAAAATCCAAAATCATTAGCCTTGTAACTCGTAACCCGAAACTTGTACTATAAAATTAAATCAGCTCTTCAGAAAAATAGGCTTTCGGTAATGAACGGCAATTATATTGAGAAGCCATTATTTCTCCATAAGCGCCGGCCGAACGTAAAGCAATAAGATCGCCGCGTTGGGTTTTATTTAAATCCATTTCTTTACCAAAACAATCAGACGATTCACAAATTGGCCCTACAACATCATATTTTTCAATAGGTAATTCCGATGTGATATTTTCAATTTTGTGATAAGCATCGTATAATGCCGGACGAATTAAATCGGTCATTCCTGCATCAACAATGACAAAGTTCTTATTCGAACCTTCTTTTACATACAGAACTTTGGTTATCAGACTACCGCATTGTCCAACAATAGAACGTCCCAACTCAAAGTGCAAAGATTGTTTTGGATTGAGTTTCAAATGTTTGTTGAAAGTTTGGAAATAATCTTCAAAATCGGGAACAGATTGCCTGTTTGGATGGCTGTAATCAATTCCTAATCCACCACCAACATTGATATGATCAACAATCAAATTTCGTGCAAAAAGATTTTTCTGAATGTCATTAGCCCTTACACAAAGTCCGGTAAAAGATTCCATATCAAGAATCTGTGAACCGATATGAAAATGAATACCAATTAATTTAATATTCGGTAAGTTTTGCAACGTATCCAACACTTCATCCAATTTATCAAGGTTGATTCCGAATTTATTTTCCTTCAATCCGGTTGTGATATAATGATGTGTATCGACCTTTACTTCGGGATTGATGCGTAATGCAATTGAGGCTATTTTTCCTTTTGCTGCGGCTAAATCCTGAATAACTTCCAATTCGGCTTTGGACTCAACATTAAAACAAAAAATATTAGCATCCAATCCCAAATTGATTTCCCAATCGGCTTTTCCTACTCCTGCAAAAACAATTTTATTTACAGGGAATCCGGCATTAATTGCAGCTTTGATTTCTCCTCCGCTCACACAATCGGCACCTAATCCACTTGCTGCAATAATAGACAATATTTTTTGGTTTGCATTGGCTTTTACAGCATAATGAACATGATAATTTTCATATTTTCCGGCTTCTTGCGTTACCGTATTCAACGTTTTCCGCAAAAGTTCTGTATTGTAAAAATAAAAGGGAGTAGTAAGCCCCCTTAATTTATCTATAGGAAAAATACCTTTCATTGATTGAAATTAAAAATTAAGAGTTAAAAATTAAGAATTTGAAGAATCAACGGAAAGTCAATTAAAAATAGACAGATTCAAAAAACTATTTCTATACTCTTTTATGAAAAAAAAGAAATACTTTAAAACAGATGATTGCTTAACGCCTGCAAAGCCCGTTTTTTATCTTCGGATTTTACTAAAAGAGAGATATTGAAATTGCTTCCTCCGTAGGAAATCATTCGTAACGGAATATCTTTCATTGCCTCTAAAGCTTTGGACTCGAAACCAACATTTTCCCATTCCATATCGCCGACGATGCAAATAATAACCATATCCTTATCAACGGTTACTGTTCCGTATTTCTTCAGATCATCCAAGATATTATCAAGGTTTTTTGTATTGTCGATAGTCAGAGAAACTCCAACTTCCGATGTTGTTACCATGTCGATGGAAGTCTGATAGCTTTCGAATATTTCGAATACTTTACGCAAGAATCCGTATGTAAGCAACATACGTCCGGATTTTATTTTAATGGAAGTAATGCCATCTTTTGCAGCAATTGCTTTAATTTTTCCTTTTTCTAAGTTATTAGAAATAAGGGTTCCGGGAGCTTCAGGTTCCATTGTATTTAACAACCGAACAGGAATATTTCCCAATTTTGCAGGTAAAATACAAGTCGGATGCAAAATTTTAGCGCCAAAATAAGCTAATTCCGCAGCTTCTTCAAAATGAAGATTCCTTACCGGTTTTGTACCTTCCACAATACGAGGATCGTTGTTGTGCATTCCGTCAATATCAGTCCAAATCTGTATTTCAGCAGCATTTACAGCAGCACCGATAAGAGAAGCTGTATAATCACTTCCTCCACGTTGCAGATTGTCTATTTCACCATACGCATTCCGGCAAATGAAACCCTGTGTGATAAATAAATCGGCATCAGCATGTTTTTCCAACAATGCTGTTAATTTTTCACTGATATAAATCGGATCGGGTTCCGAATTTTTATCAATGCGCATATAATCCAATGCTGGCAACAATATTGATTTTACGCCACATTCGTTCAAATAAAAATTAACCATTCCTGTGGAAATCAATTCGCCTTGCGCTAATACAACTTTTTCTTCAAAAAGCGTAAACAGGTCTTTTGTAAACGAACGGATATAATCGAAATGCGATTTTACATAATCGGTAGCCTTCGTTTTATATTCGGCTGTGCTGTATAGTTCGTCTATTATAGCAAAATACTTTTTTTCAAGTGAATTAATTACTTCGCCGGCTCCATCGGGGTTTTTCTTATACAAATAATCGGATATTTCGATTAATGTATTTGTTGTTCCCGACATTGCTGAAAGTACAACTATATTTTTCTCTCCATTACAGATTAATTTGGCAACATCTTTCATCCGTTGTGCCGAACCTACAGAAGTACCACCAAACTTTAAAACCTTCATTTTTAGTAATATGCGTTAATGTGTTATTATACTATTTGAACACACAAAGCTACAAAAAATCTTGCTGTATATCTTAATTTATTTAAGATAAAATAGATATAATTTACACTTGATATTATTGTATTGATAATCAGTGATTAGTGTGTGTTGAAAAATAAAAAAGAGATTATCTGTTTGATAATCTCTTTTTCAATATTTTTATGAAAATGTAGAAGATAATTTATTTTCTTCCGTGTAATAAGTTTTCAATATCTTCGATACCCGAACGGAACGATTGGTCTATATCAATAAGGTCTTTTACTATTTTACAGGCGTGTAACACAGTAGCATGATCTTTTTTACCAACTAAACTACCAATTCTCGAAAGTGAAAAATCAGTGTATTTTTTCGATAAATACATGGTAATTTGCCTTGCCTGAACAATTTCCCTTTTTCGTGATTTTGTGTAAATCAAACTTTGGTCTAACGAAAAATAGTTGCAAACTGTTTCCTGTATTCTTTCAACAGTAATTTCTTTTTTCTCTATTTTGACAGACATTTTTACCACCTTTTCGGTTAAATCCATGTCTATCTCTTTATTGTTTATAACCGAATGAGCCATAAGGGAAACTATAACTCCTTCCAAATCCCTGACACTTTCTGTTACATGTTCGGATATATAATTGATAATCTTTTCAGGTAATTTTACACCTTCCTGCCGTACTTTGTTTTTCAGAATCAATTTACGTAATTCCAAATCAGGCTTTTCCAATTCGGCAGTTAATCCCCATTTGAAGCGGGTTAACAATCTTTCTTCCAATCCTTGAACCAAAACAGGAGCTCTGTCGCAAGTCAAAACCAATTGTTTGCCACATTGATGCAAATGATTGAAAATATGAAAAAATGTATTTTGAGTTGCAGTTTTTCCTGCAAATTCCTGAATATCATCAATAATTAGAGCATCAATACTTTGATAAAAAGCAATAAAGTCGTTAACCGTATTATTCCTTACAGCATCCGTATATTGTACCTGAAATAAATAGGCAGATACATATAATATACGTTTATTGAGGTTGTTTTCTTTAATTTCAGCGCCAATAGCATGAACCAAGTGGGTTTTTCCTACTCCCGATTGACCATAAATAAATAAAGGATTGAAAGCAGATGAACCTAACGGCGAATTTGCAACAGTGATTCCGGCAGTACGAGCCAATCGATTGCTTTTTCCTTCGAAAAAGTTATCGAAACTGTAATTTGGTTTTAATTGTGAATCTAATTCAGTGAATACTTGAGGAGATTTATTGGCATTTTTTACAGCACGATGCTTTTCTACGCTGCCGGCCTTTCCTGCACTATCTAAGTCAACGGTTGTATTTGTTGTATTTTCAACAACAACGCGATACATCAACTTAACATTAGGGCCTACAACTCTGCACAAAGTCTTTTGTAGTAAATCAATAAATTTTTCTTCCAAGTATTCATAGAAAAACTGACTGGGAACTTGTACAATAAGCGTATTACTTTGGTATTTTAAAGGAACGATAGGCAGAAACCACGTTCTAAACGTTGCCTCAGGTACGTTATCCTTTATTACTTCCAAGCAATTTTTCCACAAATGTTTGTAATCCTGGTTCATTTTCTTTAGAAATATATCAAAATCTTATTTTTACAAAAACTTTTAGAGGGAGATAAAACACCCCTCTTCCATGGTTTAAACTAACAATGGATTCGCTTACTTATTTTATTTACCCTTAAAGTATTAGCTAATGAGATGTGCCTATCTAGTAAACACTATAAAAATTAAAACTTATTGAAACCGAAATATTATAGTTGCAATATTTGAATAAGAGAATTCTTATTTGAAAAAGAATAAGACAAGCTGTCTTTGTGGGTACAAAAATTGGAATTTTTATTTAAAAAAAAAAATCATTTTGCTATTGCTTTTTCAGAAAAGAAATATCCGTTTTATAATCAAACACTTGTGTTCAATGAACTGATAATAAGTGTATTGTGCAGCCCTTTATATAGTTTAATTTGTTGATTTTAAGTATATTATCTAAATAGGGTAGGAGTAGGCTTGAAGTATGTTAAATTCCTCTTATCTTATTTAGATGTGGGTAGTTACATTCTTTTAAAAAGTGTTTTAAAAAAATATATTTTTTACCTTATTTAGAATCATTCTATCTTAATATTCTCTATTTGATTGATTTTTTTATTATAAATAAAAATATATACTTATTTATTTGTTTTGGTAATGCAGAAAAGATGTTCATATAGTTGGAAAATACAAACGTAAAAATACAGATTACATAATAATTAGCCTTACGAATTTGATTGTTTTTAAATTCGTAAAGCTAATCATCGTAATTTTATGATTTATAATACATTATCGCTTATCTAATGGAATGAATTCCTTTTTGTCTATAACGTTTTTGTAAGCAGGACGAATAATACGTTTGCTATCGAAGTTTAATTCTTCGATACGGTGTGCAGCCCAACCTACAATGCGAGACATTGCAAATAAAGGGGTATAAACCTCAACTGGCAAGCCAATCATTTCATATACAAAGCCTGAGTAGAAGTCGACATTGGCGCAAACTTGCTTGTTTACTTTTGAGCCTTTGAATTTCATAAATGCATCAACCGACAATTTTTCTAATTTTTCGAGGAAAGCAAATTCTTTTTCACGCCCTTTCTCTATAGCCAGCTCTCTCGCCATTTCTTTCAATAACAATGCTCGCGGATCGGAAATTGTATATACAGCGTGTCCGATACCATAAATTAATCCGGTACGGTTATAAGCATCTTTATTTAAAATTTTATTCAGATAAGAATTGATTTCCTTATCATCATTCCAATTGCTGATATTTTCCTTCAAATGGTTGAACATATCAATCACTTTGATATTTGCACCTCCATGAAGTGGCCCCTTTAATGAACCGATTCCCGCAGCAATGGATGAATAAGTATCCGTTCCTGAAGAACTTGTAACCCGAACGGTAAAAGTTGAATTATTTCCACCTCCGTGCTCTGCATGAAGAATCAAGGCTAAATCCAAAATTCGTATATCCAATTCGGTATAACGTTTCGGTCCTTTCAACATAAATAAGAAATTTTCGGCCAATGATGCATCTTCTTTTGGGTGGCGGATGTGTAAGGAACGTCCAAATGAACTATGCCTCATTATATTATATGCGTATGCAATAATTGTAGGAAATTTTGCAATCAAATCGATGGATTGGCGCATCAGGTTTTCCCGTGAAGTATCGTCGGGATTCTCGTCGAAAGTGTACATTTCCAATACCGACCGGGAAAGAATATTCATAATATTTTGCCCTTCAAGATCCAGAATGCTCATTTTTACTTTTTGTTCCAAAGGCATTGCATAGTTTAGCATCTGGGAAAATGTAGTTAATTCTTCTTCGTCGGGTAGATTTCCCGACAATAATAGAAATGCCGTTTCTTCAAAGCCTACACGATTTTCGGCTCGAAGGCCGTATACTAAATCTTCCACATCAATGCCACGGTAAACTAATTTGCCGGGAATAGCCTTTAGTCCGCCTTCTTCAACTCGTTCATATCCAACAACGTCTCCGATTTTTGTTAATCCTACCAATACACCCGAATGGTCTTCGTTACGTAATCCTCGTTTTACATTGTATTGTTTAAACAGTTCAGTGTCAATACGACTGGTTGTCTTTATACTTTCCGACAACTTATAAATCATAAATTCTTTTTTCTTATCCATAATCGTTCTTTTTAAGCTAAAGATATATCTTTTTTCTTTTAGCAATTTGACATACTATGTAATCTTAACAAAAATATTATAATGTTTGTTTTTGATGATACTTTTTCACTATTAAAGCATATAAAATAAGGCTTTAACCAAATGAATTGCAAAAATACTTGTTTTTACGTAAAAACACCACGTTTCCTTTCACGTATCATATTGATGGTTGTTATAAGTTCAAATGATAATTTTTAAGTACATGAAAAAATTATCAACAAAGGCTTGAAAAGCCTGATTTTCATAACCATAGGTCAACAACCTACGACAAAAACACTGTGAGCAATTATTGCCTGTAAGGCAAGATATGTTTTTTTGGTCTTGCCTTACAGGCAATAGCTACCGTTAGTTGCCAATCCGCAAGTTGCGCTTCGCTTACATGCGGTTATGAAAATATTGCCTTTCAGGCATAAAATAAGGAATATCCAAATTTTTGTCATGTACTTAGTGATAATTTATTAAATAATTGATAGTGAAAAAATAACATAATGCTCTTTGAATAATCTTTTTGCTTATTACAAATTTGAATAATTTTTCAACGTGTATAATAGCACAAGCTATTTCTGTAGTTATGTCTATAAAGGTATTTCTTACTAACTAATAAACTCTTTATGAGTATATACATTATTTTAATAACCGAATTTTATCAAATAAATTGGATTTTATTACACATCGGTTTTTTACATATATTGTTCTTTTGTCTCAGAATATAAACGAATAACCATGAATGATATGAACACACCTTCTCTTTTTATTTGAATTGTAAAATTAATTCAAAATCCCTTATTATATGCGTATTTATTAAACTTTAATCAAGTTACACATGAAAAATAAAAAAACAACTCTTCAAAGGATAAAAATACTTTTTCCGGGTATTCTTGTGTGCCTGTTCAGCCTTTTTATGCAAAAAACATTTGCACAAACCATTACAGGTAAAGTTACCGATCATTCTTCGGGCGAGCCACTTATTGGTGTTGCAGTAATGGTAAAAAATACAAATGTAGGCGTTGCTACTGATATTGATGGAAATTATTCTATCTCAGTACCTCAGACTGACTCTATTTCGCCGACTCCCCCAAAACCTGTCTTGGTCTTTTCTTATATAGGATATAGAACACAAGAAATAAATGCTGCCGGAAAAAATAAGATTGACATAACGTTAAGCGAAGAATCCAAATCGTTGCAAGAAGTAGTGGTTGTAGGTTACGGCACTGTTACGCGCCGGGACCTCACTGGTGCAGTAGATAAGGTAGATATAAAGGAAATGCAAAAAGCACCTGTTGTCGGATTCGATCAAAGTTTGGCAGGACGTGTTGCAGGGGTTAATGTTGTTGGAGCCGACGGAACACCCGGAACAGATGCTTCGATCATTATCCGTGGAGCCAATTCAATAACACAAGACAATGCGCCATTGTATGTTGTCGATGGATTTCCTGTAGAAACTTCGGTTAGTAGTGTTATTGATCCGAAAGATATTGAATCTATGGAGATTCTTAAAGACGCTTCGGCAACAGCTATTTATGGAGCAAGAGGTGCAAATGGAGTGATTATGATTACTACAAAATCGGGAAAGTCTTCTAAGCCAACTCTCACTTACGATGGTTATTTCGGTGTTCAGAATGTCATTAAGAAAATGGATTTGATGGGTGGATACGACTTTGTGAAGATGCAGGATGAAATATATTCCGACGACATGATGAATAAGTACTACTATTTTGATGGAAAAACCTTGGACAGTTATCGTGGTACGGGATTTGATTTTCAAGATAAATTTTTTCGTCAGGCTCCGATACAAAAGCATGGAATCTCTTTGATGGCTGGTAATAATGATACGAAATACAATGCATCATTATCATATACAGATCAGGAAGGTGTTGTAATCAACTCAGGATTTACCCGCTTGCAAGGACGTATTTCATTAGACCAGAATGTGCGCAAATGGTTGAAAATGGGATTAAAATCATCTTATTCACGGACAAAATATTATGGTACATGGCTTTCCGAAGGTTCTGGAACGTACAGTTTATTGCAAAATGTATGGGCTTATCGTCCTGTTACAGGTTCCAGCGACTTTAATATAGAAGACGATTTGTTTGACCCGATGTTGAATACAAGTGATAACTACCGGATTAATCCTGTTATTGCTATGGAAAATGAAGTGAATGATACATACAACGAATATTTTAATGCAAATGGATATGTAGATATTCTATTACCGTATGATTTAACGTTCCGTTCAACAATTGGTTACTCAAAAAGTAACTCGAGAAATGATTTGTTCAATAATTCCAAAACACGAAGTGGAAATCCTGTTACAACTACATTAGGAATAAACGGAGGATTAACATATGATGAAAAGGCAAGTTGGATTTCGGAGAACACATTAACATATAAAAAAACGACGGGTAAAAATTCGATTGAAGCATTAGGTGGATTTTCAATGCAAGAGGAAAATAGAAACTATAGTTTTCTCAGAATGCAGCAAATTCCTCATGAAGAATTAGGTATGAGCGGATTGGACGAAGGTACTTTTTATTCATTCAAGACATACAGAAACGACTGGGCTTTAATGTCGTATTATGCTCGGTTCAATTATAATTACGACTGGAAATATTACCTGACTGCAACTATACGTGCCGATGGTTCATCTAAATTTTCCAAAGGAAACCAGTGGGGATATTTCCCATCAGCATCTCTGATGTGGAGATTCAATAAAGAGAAGTTCATGGAAAATCTCGAATTTGTAAGTGATGCAAAATTACGATTGAGTTGGGGATTGACAGGAAATAACCGTGTCGACGACTATGCTTCTCTACCTCAGATTACTACTGATAAAACCAATAAATATTATTTTGGAAATACGCCGATTGACGGAACAGCTCAAACTGTTTTGGGAAATCCGGATTTGAAATGGGAAACAACCATGCAATCAAATATAGGAACAGATCTTCAACTTTTTGACAATCGCCTGGATATTACTATCGATGCCTATTTGAAACGCACAAAAGATTTGTTGTTAAATGCAATGTTGCCGGGTTCATTTGGCTATCCTTCTTCTTATAAGAATATAGGTGAGGTTCAAAATAAAGGCCTTGAATTTACATTTAATACAGTAAATATAAAGAATGAAAAATTCTCTTGGGAAACAAACCTCAATATAGCTTTCAATAGAAATAAGGTATTGGGATTGACTGAAAATCAGGAAACAATTGTAAGTTCTGTTTGGTGGGAATCAAATTGGGAATCTCAACCGGCTTATATAGCACGAATAGGAGAACCGCTCGGACAAATTTACGGATTTGTTTATGAAGGAACTTACAAATACGAAGACTTTACAAAAACCGGAGATACGTATTACCTGAAAGATAATATTCCGTATGCCGGAACGCGTAAAAATGTTCAACCGGGCGATATGAAATACAGAGACATTAATGACGATGGGATAATCGATGATAATGACCGTACTATTATCGGACGAGGTTCTCCACTAAGTACCGGAGGTTTGACCAACACATTTACATACAGGGACTTTGATTTGAGTATTTTCTTCCAATGGTCGTTTGGAAATGATATTATGAATGCAAATAAATATATGTTCGAGCGTTATTATATGCCAAATTCAAACATGTTTGCATCGTATGCCAACCATTGGACTCCGGACAATCCTACCAGTAATATTCCTCGTGTGAATGAAGGTACAGGTTCCTATTACTCTACTTATGGTGTGGAAGACGGTTCTTACCTGAGATTGAAAACATTGACATTGGGATATAATGTTCCGAAGAAGTTTTCAGAAAAACTATTCATGCAAAGTATCAGAGTATATCTGTCGGCTCAGAATTTATTAACATGGACAAGTTATTCGGGCATGGATCCGGAAGTCAATGTTCGTAATAATGTACTTACACCGGGATTCGACTTCTCTGCTTATCCAAGAGCAAGAACTATAAGTATAGGCCTTAGTTTAAACTTGAAATAAAAAAAGAAATACAATGAAAAAAGCAATTATATATTTTGGATTGATTTCACTTGTTTGGTCAGTTATGTCCTGTAGTGATTTCTTGGATACAGATCCGCAAGATTTTTTGTCGCCCGATGACTATTATAAAACAGAGGATGACGTAATGAATTCGTTGGGAGCGGTTTATGCACCACTTGGTAGTTACAATACGTACGGAAGATACATGGTAATTGATGGTGCAATGGATGATTTAAGTTATTGGAACCAAAACGAAGCGGATATAATCAACCGCCTTTGCAGTTGGAATTATACGGCATCTCAGCCACAGATAGGCAGTATGTGGGATTTAATTTATGAAGGAATTGATAGAGCTAATGTCTTATTAGAAAATTTGAGTAATCCTGAATTAGATAGCATTCGTGGCAAATATAAAGGCGAAGTGCGTTTTATGAGAGCTTATTATCATTATCTCCTTGCAGATAATTGGGGAGATATTCCGGTGAAATTGGTTTCGAGCAAAAAAGTTACGGATGTGAATATTGCTCCGACACCGCAAAAAGATGTATTTACGATGATAACTAACGAAATGGAGGATATTCTTGCAAATGATACACTTGCAACAGCCGATCAATTCGATCATGTGTCGCGTGTAAGCCGTTCCGTTGCCGAAGGAATTCTTGCCCGGATTTATTTAAAAATGGCAGGAGACCCCTTGAATATGGGGGATGAAATGTATCAAAAAGCCCTTTATCATGCACAACAAGTACAGTCCTCGGGTTTCCATTCGTTGAATCCCGATTATGATCAGATTTTTATCAATCATTCTCAGGATATACAAGATGTACAATACAGGGAAAGCATGTGGGAAGCAAATTTTGTGGGAAACTCCATTACTGATGCGGGAAAAGGCGATAAATACAGTTGGATTGGCGTAACCAATGGTATAACATGTTATGCCGAAACCGACGATTTGGGATATTGCTACGGATATATTCGTATTCGACTAAAATTGTGGGATTTATTTGATGAAACTGATATACGGAAATATAGAAGTATTGCACCTTATAAATTCAATGTTTCCGATAATACCAAATATGATCAAAAAACAACAACTTTCAATTCTGTCGCCGAGCGTTGCGCTGCAAAATGGAAAAGGGAAGAGGAAACATTAAAACCCAAAAATAAAAATTACAATGCTACTAATTTCCCTATAATAAGATATTCCGATGTATTGTTGATGATTGCCGAAGCCGAAAATGAATTGAATGGAGCGGATGATATTGCATTATCGGCATTGAATCAGGTTCGGGCAAGGGCTGGTATAGAATTATATACAACAAATGCATCTGAAACGGATAAAATTGCAATTACCGGAGGTTTGGCAGGGCAAGACAATTTTCGTCAGATAATAATGGATGAACGTGCCCGTGAACTTTGTTTCGAAGGTATCAGAAAACATGATTTGATTCGATGGGGAATATTTGTTCAGGAAATGCAAAATGCAGCGTCAGAGCCTTATTTAACACAAAATGTTGGAAATGGCAGAACGAGTGATGCTACTCAACGAACCCGGATGGCTGCCATTGCTGGAAAAATGTCGGATAAATATTTAGTATACCCGATACCGCAAAGTGAGTTGAATCTTAACAATGAAATGGATCAGAACAAATATTGGTAATCTTAAATTGAAACAGAAATGAAACGACATATTTTTTTATCGACAATAATGGCGGCACTTTTATGTGTGGCGTGTGATGATATGGATTTAACAACTCCCGCATTAACGGTTTCTGTTGATACCGGAAATGCTGTAGAGGTAGAAGGTGATATGCTTCCTGTGTTTAAGAAAGGGACTCAGGTTAAGTTTCTTATTAATGCGGATGCGGATATGATTACGTTCTATTCGGGAGAACCGGGAATGATGTATAAAAATAAAGATAGAACCCAGATACAGGGATTGCCTTATATGCAGTTTAATGCTCAAACGGAAGGTACAGTATTGTCTCAAAATTATTTAACTGTTTTGTTGTCTTCCGATTTTAAAGGTTTTACAAAAGATTCTTTAACTGATGCCGGGAATATTAAAAATGCAACATGGACAGATATTACTGAACAATGTAATCTTCCGACAGCAATAACGGAAATTACAACTCCCAAAATAGATTTATCGGCTTATGCCGGAAGTCCCTTGTATGTTGCTTTCCGATATACACGTCCTGCAAACAAGAGTAGTTGGATTCGTTATCAAATTAAAAAATTTACCGTTTTTAATGACGCTGATGGAACATCTTATCCGATACTCAATACTGGAAATGCAGGTTGGACAGCTTTTGATTTCCTTGCACCACAAGGAACAGACCCTTATTTGGCAAATGGAGGTGGCAATAGTAACCGGGTTTGGGATTTTCGGAACGCATCAAGCGACGACAGAATATACATAGGTTATAACTGTGATATAGATAACAATGATTGGGCTATTACTGCGCCAATCGACCTTACATCCATTTCTCCGGATTTAGGACAGGGAATAAAAAGCTATTCGGATGACAGGGTTACAGAATTTCAGTATCTATATAATACGACAGGAACGTTTACTGTCAGCTTCTTAGCTATTAACTCTCAGTATTCCGACAAAAAGGAAATTATAAAAGAAGTAGTTATAAAAGTAGTTGATTGACAAATTGATAAAGTGTAAATAAAAACAATTTGTTTACACTTTATTTAGATAAAAGAACAAAGACTAAAGAAGAGAGAATAGATTTTAAAGACAAAATCAGAATCTTTCAGCCTTTTATATCTTTTTCATCTGTCTTATGTCTTTTTTCTCATGTCTGAATTAAAAAAATAGAAAGTCAAGACGACTTTAAATAAGAACTCAACGCATTTGCAAATACAAAACACTTATGAATCCGGATTATACGTGTACAATAAATGCAAATTTTAATAATAACCCATAAATAATCAATTAAAAAATGAAAAAGATTTATTACTTAACAGTATTTGTTGCATTGTTGGAAATATCAACCATACATGCACAGGAATTGTCGAAACTTACGGCAAACATAGGAGGTGGTAATCAAAACAGCGTACTTAATTTTAATCCTGCAACGTTAAATTATACAATAGAGCTATCATCTACACAAATTGCTATTCCGCAAGTAGCAGGGGAACCGGCAGCAGGTTCGTCGATTACATCGATAACTCAGGCTACATCTATAACAGGAGCAGAAGCAGAACGTACTGCAACGGTTTTGGTTACTGCCGGAGGCGCTCAAATTACATATTCTGTAACTTTTACAAAATCAGACAACTTTATTGAAGGTTTTACAGATGATGGATCAAATAAGACGGGTTCTTTTTTGCAGGCGAGCGGCTCTTATAACGACGGTGCAGGAACGAACAATCATGGCGAATGTTGGGGTGACCGCAGTTGCCGTGCACAAAGTACTGCCAAAGGAATTTATTTAACAACTCCCGTTTTACCAGTAGGAGCAGGATCATTAACATTGTGGCTTACCCGTTACAGCGAAACTTCAGATTTGCAATCCAAGCTTCAGATAAAAACTTCTACAAATGGAGGTCAAAATTGGACGGCTGTAGCAACTATTGAAGCTGCTACATATCAATTCCCTGCAGCCGGAACATGGAATAAAGAATCATTTGACATTAGTTTGAATGATGCCAATACTCAAATACAAGTAGTGGTTATAAAAGATGGAGTTCAAACCGGCCTTAATGATTTTAGACTGGATGATATTGTAATTACTCCTTATGGTACGCCATCATCAGTACCTTCAGTTGAGGAATTTGATGAAAATATTTATCCCTCAAATGGAAAAATATATATCGAAGGAAATGTTTCAAACGGGAAATATGCTGTTTATGATATTGTTGGACGATTGATAGATTCCAATAATTATGATAAATCTGCAACTATTTCTGTGAAACAAGGCATTTATGTTGTAAAAACAGATGCGGGGGCAAAGAAAGTAATTGTTAAATAAAATACTTCGGCAAAAGGTAAAGGGCGAAAGGCAAATGGATGTACTCATATTTTTTTCCTTAGCCTTTTGCTTTTAACCCTTCGCTATAATAATCTACTCTTTGTTTTTTAATACTCAATTTTCAGGCGATGAGATGCCGTTTGACGATAATGATATTGTGTTTTTTTGCAATCAGTTATTTTGCAAAAGGGCAGAAGTATGCATTTGAGCATTTGGGTATCGAGTCGGGCTTGTCCCAGGTCAGTGTAAATTGTTGTTACCAGGATGAATTGGGGATGATGTGGTTTGGAACACGGGATGGGCTAAACAGGTATGATGGCAATCAGGTCAACATATTCAAACCTATTCCCGGCGATACAACATCCATTTCTAAAGTTGATATTAAATCCATTTTGGGAGATGGGAACGGGCATTTGTACATACAAACGCAAGGAGCTGTTGTACAATTCGACATGAAGAAAGAAGTATTTCGAAATCTCCTGAATATAGGTAATGGTGCACTGGGAAAAGGAAAAAACGGAATATGGATTGGTGTGCGTAACCATCTCTATTTTTACTATCAGGAAGATAAGAAACTGAAATTAGTCAAAACATTCGAAGATATATCGTTTAACTGCATTTTGGAATCTGAAGAGAATGTTTGTTTGCTCGGAACAAATAAAGGACTAATTATCATTCGGAACAATAATATCCAACAGACACTTTTCAACGAATCTCAAATACGGGCAATACATCAGGATAAAAAAGGAACTTTATGGCTGGGAAGCGATAATAAAGGACTTATCAAATTATCAAAAAATGGAAATGTAGAATATTTCAGGCACGACCCGGCAAATAAAAAAACGATAGCAAGTAATTATGTAAGAAGTATTTGTGAAGATAATCTTGGCTATTTTTGGATTGCTACACAGTTTGGACTTTGTCGGTTGGATTCATCTACCGGCGAATTCGAAACATATACCCATTCGTTGGAAAGCAATAACAGTTTAACATCAAGTTCTATTACCGATTTATTTAAAGATAAACAAGGAAATATTTGGATTGGAACTTTCTTTGGCGGAGTAAACTATTTCAATCCGAAAAGGCAAAATTTTCATTTTTATCCTCCTGAAAAAAACGGGCTTCCTTATCCTGTAATCGGAAATTTCATAGAAGATAAAAACGGATTAATTTGGATATGTACCGAAGGCGGCGGATACATAACTTCTTTTAATCGACAGAGTAATACATTTACAAACTACAAAATTCCCGGAAGCAATTTTAAATCTATTTATTACGACAAAAACAGGCATTGTTTATGGCTGGGAACTCATTTATCTTATCTAATAAAATTTGATATCGAATCGAAGAATATAAAAACATATGAAAGTAATCCGAATCAGATGTCTCATTATTTCGGGCAGCATATACTTTCAATTGTTCCTTTCGAAAATAAATTATTATTGGGTTCGACCGCCGGAGTTACATTGTTCGACCCTGAAACCGGGGGTTCAACTCCTTTCTTTCCCGAACTTCGAAGTTTGGTTACAAGTATGATAATCGATGCCCATAACCGGTTGTGGGTAGGTACTGAAAACGAAGGATTACTTTGTTATGACATAAAAACGGGAAAAACGACCTCATTCAAATACAATAAAAACAACCGTAACGGATTAAGTTCCAATAATATCAATTGTATCATTGAGGATGATAAACAGCAGGTGTGGATTGGAACAAACGGCTACGGATTAAATTTATATCTTCCTGAAACAAACGAATTTAAAGCATTTACAAAAGAGAATAATAATTTGATAGATAATACAATTGTTGCATTATCGCAAACCAAATCGGGAAAAATACTGATAGGAACGGGCGTTGGATTATCCATTTGTGATATGTTTGATAATTATATGATTTCAAACTATCGCTTTGATAAGAACTTCCCTTTATTGATGGTTAATGACAGGAGTTTGTTTGTTTCAAAAGAAGGGGATATTTATGTTGGTGGAATAAACGGTATGGTCGTTTTAAAAGAGGAAGACTTGTATTTTGTTAAGAAACCATTTGATTTACAATTCTCTAAATTATATGTAAACAATACCGAAGTAACTTGTGGAGATAAAACCGGAATATTAAAGGAAGCGCTTCCATATGTGCAGGAAATAAAAATTAAACCGGGATATTCTGTGTTTTCCGTTTTATTTTCAGCAGACAATTATATCTATTCTGAAGAAAATGAAGTGGAATACCGGCTCGAAGGATATGAGTCGGAATGGCTAAATCCTCATTCGGGAAAAATGCTTTCTTATACCAACCTTAATCCGGGAAAATATGAACTTCAATTGCGGTTGAAGAGTTTTCCCGAAATAACAAAGGCGTTGTCTATTGAGATTATTCCTCCATTTTACAATACGTGGTATGCGTATATTGTTTATTTCCTTTTATTTGGAGGATTGCTGTACTGGATTGTTCGTCAGGATAAAATGCGTTTTTATCTGAAAAAATCATTGGAATTCGAAAAAAGGGAAAAAGAAAGAACGAATGAATTAACGCAATCGAAGCTGCGTTTCTTTACCAATATTTCACATGAAATCAGAACGCCGGTTACTTTAATTATGGGGCAATCCGAAAATCTGTTGCATTCCCGCAATATTCACCCTTCGGTTTATAATAAAATCATCAGCATTAATAAGAATGCAGTTAATCTAAGCAGCTTAATTAACGAGTTGATGGATTTTAGCAAACAGGAGCAAGGATATTTAAACCTGAAAATTTCGGAATTAAATATCATTGATTTTTTGAATGAAATTTATCTCACTTTCAAAGAATATGCCCAAAATAGGAATATCTCATTTGAATTTAATCACAATTCCGATAAAATAAATCTTTGGATTGATATGGAGCAAATGCAGAAGGTAATCAACAATTTGTTATCCAATGCTTTTAAGTTTACTCTGGAAAATGGTGAAATTTCGATTTCTGCAACAGAGAACGAACAACATGTTATTATATCCGTATCAGATACAGGAAAAGGAATTTCATCGGATGATATAGGTTCTGTCTTCGATCGTTTCTATCAGGCGGAAGAATCGGATGAAATGCCGGGAACCGGTATTGGATTGGCATTGGCCAAAGGTATTGTAGAATTGCATTCGGGTACGATAGAAGTTGAAAGTGAAGTAAACAAAGGCTCGACATTTCGGGTAATATTGAAAAAAGGAGATACTCATTTTCCGGAAGATGTTATACGAATAAATCCGGAAGAACCGAAAGTAATCGATTATGAAAATTCGATTTCCGAATCTGATTTTGTTGATGCGGAACAGATCCACGATGAAAAAGACAAATTATTAATTGTAGAAGATAATGATGAGCTAAGGAGTTTTTTGAAAGAAACATTTAACCCGATTTACGAAGTGGAAGTTGCTGCCGATGGACTCGATGGACTCGAAAAAGTACGAACGTTTTTTCCCGATATTGTGATAAGTGATATTATGATGTCGCGTATGTCGGGAATAGAGTTGTGTTCCAAAATAAAAAACAATTTCGATACGTGCCATATTCCTGTTATTTTACTTACAGCCAAAACAGCATTGGAACATAAATTCGAAGGATTGCGCATTGGTGCAGATGATTATGTTTCCAAACCGTTCAATGTTAAATTATTGGTATTGAGATGCAATAATCTGGTAATTTCCCGAAAAATGATGCAGGCAAAATATGCTCGTCAAATCGATTTATCGTCGCAGCAACAAGTGGCAACAACCGAAATAGACCGTAAATTCATCGAAAAAGCGACATCAATAGTTAAAGAGAGTTTGGATAAAAATGATTTTGATGTGAATGAATTTGCAGCTCAGGTAGGATTAAGCAGGTCTTCATTATTTAATAAATTAAAAGGAGTTACAGGGTTGACGCCCAATAATTTTATCTCAAATATCCGATTAAAAAAAGCAGCCGAATTATTATTGAATAATCCCGAATTAAATATCAGCGACATAGCATATACATTGAACTTCAGTAGTCCCCGGTATTTTAATAAATGTTTCAAAGATTTATTTGGATATGCACCGATAGAATACCGGAAAAAGAATTTGGATGATTTTATCAAATGATTTAGATAATATTTTCGGTAAATTTTTTTAGGCATACTTACTTTTACCTCCTCAAACCTAAATATATTAACATGTATAAGCAGATACTTATTTTAATTATTGCGACTTTATTTCTTTTACCTTCTTGCAAGGAGACAATTAGTGTAGAAAAAGATTTTGATTTTGCCGAAAAACAGACAAAAAAAATGTTGTTGGATTTAGATACCATAAAAAACATGCCTCGAAGTATTAATCCGGACGGAAAATTGGAAACAGTTGGTATTTACGACTGGACAAGCGGATTTTTCCCCGGAAACTTATGGTATTTATACGAATATTCACACGATGATTTTTGGAAAAAATCAGCAGAAAAATATACCGAAAAATTAGTTCCGGTACAACATTATACCGAACAGCACGATTTGGGTTTTATGATGTATTGCAGTTTTGGTAATGCTTATCGTTTAACGGGAGATAAAAAGTATAAAGTTATTTTGGCTAATAGTGCAAAATCTTTGTCCACTCGTTTTGTTCCGGCAGCAGGAGTTATTAAATCGTGGGATTTCAGCCGTTCCTGGAGTGGAACGCCATGGCATTGTCCGGTTATAATTGACAATATGATGAATCTGGAGCTTTTGTTTTTTGTTTCTAAAATAACCAATGATGACAAATATCGTAAAATTGCTGTAAGTCATGCAGATAATACGCTTAAAAATCATTTAAGGGATGATTATAGCGCCTATCATGTTGTAAATTATGATACATTGAGTGGGAAAATGACAGATAGAGGTACTCGTCAGGGACTTGCCGATAATTCGGCTTGGGCAAGAGGGCAAAGCTGGGCAATATATGGATTTACAATGATTTATAGAGAAACAAAAGACCCAAAATATTTAGATGCAGCAAAAAAGGCAGCCGATTTTTATTTGAATCATCCTCGCTTACCCAAAGACCTTATTCCTTATTGGGATTTTAATGCCGGAGAGCCCGGTTATAAATCTCCGTGGGGATATAATTCGGATGAGTTTCCGGAAATTAAACGGGATGTATCGGCTGCGGCTGTAACGGCAAGTGCATTGTTGGAATTAAGCACTTATGTAAATGAAAAAGATAACCGTTATTATAAGTCGGCGGAAAAGATATTGGATTCCTTGCAAGATAAATACAGAGCTACACCCGGCAAAGATAATTTTATACTGGAACATTCAGTAGGAGATTATCCTCGAAACTCAGAAATAGATGTTCCATTGGTATATGCCGATTATTATTATCTTGAAGCTTTGATAAGATATAATAGATTGAAGAAAGGTGAACCTGTGGTGTAAATGTGCCGATATGCCAATTGGACTAAATGCACTTTTGTTGGCACATTCATATTCAATACTTATAATGATTTAATGAGATGACAAATATTAAATATACATACATTGGCTTTTTGTTGGTTTGTTTGCTTTCAAACTTACCATTGCCCGGATATGCTTATACCGAAAGAAATCTTCTGCAAAAGGAAGGGGTAAGTAAAGATTCTTTAGCAAAAGTATTGAATTACAATCAAAACCGGTTTGGCTATCCCGGTTATGAAGACCGTGCCGGTTGGGATAAGCTTTTCGGGAAAAGAAAATCCTACTACATTCAATCCGGAGAAGAAATGCTTAATTATCAATGGCAATTGATTACTGCAACTGAATATTTGGAATATCAACGCACGGGTTCCCGTGATGCAATGCAAGTTCCGTATGGAGAAAATAACGATGCTTTGTCCCGATTGGTATTTGCAGAACTAGCCGAAGGTAAAGGACGATTTATCGATCAGATTATCAATGGTGTATTTCAGTATTGCCAAATGACAAGTTGGGCGGTATCTGCTCATTTGAATATGCAAAAACAGGAAAAAATCCTTCCCGATTACCGGGAGAATATCATCGATTTACAAGTGGCGGATGTGGGCGCTTTTCTTTCCTGGACATATTATTTTCTACACGATGAATTTGATAAGGTTAATCCTATTATTTCCAAATACTTGCAATCGGAAATAAAAAGGCGGGTATTGGATGTGTATATGCAAAATCCGGCACCGGGATGGTCTGCTTTGAATGGAAAGCCGAATATGGTAAATAACTGGAATACATGGTGTAATAGCAATGTACTGCAATGTTTTTTATTAATGGAAGACGATAAAAACCGGTTGGCGGATGAAGTTTGGCAAACGATGCAGTCAGTTGATCAATTTATCAACTACAATAAAGAAGATGGAGCTTGCGATGAAGGACCTTCATATTGGGGCTTGGCCGCCGGCAAAATGTTTGATTATCTGGACTTGCTGTATATAGTTACCGATGGAAAAATATCCATATTCGACAAACCTATAATTAAGAATCTTGCCGAATATATTTCAAATTCATACGCCGGAAACGGATGGACGGTAAACTTTGCAGATGCATCGGCCAAATCTTCAGCCGATTCGCAACTTTGGTTTCGTTACGGAAAAGCAGTGAACAGTCAGGAAATGATGCATTTGGCTGCATTGTTATACAATCCTGATATTTATCCACTTAAATCAAATAAACGGCAAACAGCGGATACATTCAGAGGGTTACAGGCATTAAAAATCGAACCGGAAATACTTGCCTGTAAACCAGAGCATATCTTTAAGCCGTATGTGGCATATCCCGAATCGGGCATGTGTTTTATGAGCAATACCAATAATTGGTTTCTGGCAGCAAAAGGTGGAAATAACGGCGAAAGCCACAACCACAACGATGTAGGAACATTTTCTTTGTATATGAACGGTGTGCCTGTATTTATTGATACAGGTGTGGGTACATATACCCGGAAAACGTTTGGCCCGGAAAGATACACGATTTGGAATATGCGTAGTGATTATCATAATGTACCGGAAATTAATGGAATATTACAAAAAGATGGAAAATCTTTTAAAGCAAAAGACCTTGTATTTGAAAAGAAGAATAAATTCTTTTCGATAGATATATCATCGGCTTATCCGCAGGAATCAAAAACATCGGAGTGGATACGGGCATATAAATTAGAAAAAAATAAATTGAAAATTACAGATTCATTTGTAATGGAAAATCCTACAAAAAACAACCGGATTAATTTCATGGTTTGTGTTGAGCCGGATATTCAAACATCAGGAAAAATCAAACTTACGATATCCGGAAAAACGGTTCTATTGGAATATAACCCAAAACAATTGCAACCCTCTGTCGAAACAGTAACATTGGATGATCCAAAATTCTCGACGGTTTGGGGTGATAAGATTTACCGGATAACGTTAACAGCAAAAGATTTATCCAAAAAGGCAACTTATTCGTATGTAATTTCGAATTAAAATATTTTTTGAGATTTTAAAAACAACATCAAAAACATCCTTGAAAATGAAAAACATATTTTTGATACTCGTAGCCATTTCGGCATCATTTCTAATGAATGCGAATGCTCAAAATACCAGCAATTTATTCAATATAGAAAAAGACGGAAAAGCTGTTTACACACCTTATACCGAACAAGGTGATATTATTCCTGATTTTTCGTTTTGTGGGTATAAATCGGGTGGAGTAGCTATTCCCGATGTACCTGTAAAAATAACATTGGAAGCCGGCGATTTTACATCCGATGATTCAAAACGGATTCAAGCAGCTATAAATGAACTGTCAAAAACAGAGCCTGATGCATCAGGCTTCAGAGGCGCTATTTTACTAAAGAAAGGAAAATACAATATTCAGAATACAATTACATTGGAAGATTCGGGCATTGTGTTGAAAGGAGAAGGAAATGATGAAAACGGAACAGTACTCATCGGAACCAAAGCAGCACAATACAATATCTTTTATATCGGAACATACGACAAACCAAAGAAAGACGAATCTTCGCAACAAATGATAGTGGATGAATATATCCCTTCGGGAACAAAGATTGTTACTGTTGCGGATGCAAGTAAATTCAAAAACGGAGATGCAGTAATGATTGAACGTCCGAGTACCAAGGAGTGGATTCAGGTACTTGGTATGGACAGGATTCCTCCCTGCTGGGTAAAGATAACAAATGAATCTCCTGCAACAATTGAAAAATACCGAAAAGAAGGAAAGTTAAGCGAAGACGGAAAATCATACAATACGACCGTTCAATGGGAACCGGGAAGTAAGAATTTGTATTTTGAACGAACAATCGTTGACATCAATGGAAATAAATTGACATTAGATATTCCATTAACAAATGCTTTTCAGAAGATTTACGGCGGAGGTTTTGTTTATAAATACACAATCAAAAATCGTCCGCAGAATATTGGAATTGAAAATCTTAGAGGAGAATGTACTTTCAACAAAGACGAAGTTGAATTAACATCAACAATGGAAGAATATTATTCTGATGAAAAACATGTAAATCAGTTTGTTACTTTTGGAACAGGTGAAAATTTATGGGTAAGGAAATTAACTTCCCAATATATCGATCATGGTTTCAAAACAAGTATTTGGAGCAAGTTTGTAACAATTGAAGATTGTGAATTTTTAGATCCGGTTTCCATTATTACCGGAGGAAGGCGTTACGGGTATCATTTATGGGGACAAATGGCGTTGGTACAGCGATGCTATGGACGGCATGCGCGGCATGATTTTGTTTTGGGAACAACAGTTGCCGGGCCAAATGCATTTGTTGATAGTAAAGGTGAACAATCATATTCGTTTAGTGAACCTCATCAACGTTGGGCAACAGGTTGTTTGTATGACAATTGTTCGGTTTCCGGATATGGAACATGTTTTAATCTTGCAAACCGTGGATTCTTTGGTACCGGGCATGGATGGTCGGGCGCACAAATGGTCTTATGGAATTGCAAAGCTCCGGTTTCAATTGTAATGCAACCGCCTACGGCACAGAATTTCAGTATTGGAAATGCCGGAACTGACCCAAGTATTTCTCTCAGAAGTATTCAAATATGCATCAATCAAATAAATAAAGCATCCGGAGATAGTCTGAAATATGAAGGAATTCCCGTTGTAGGTAATGGATATATAGAATCTCCAACAGCGTATGTTGTTCCGCAATATCTTTATTATACACAATTAAAGAATAGATTAGGAGAAAATGCTGTAAAGAATATAACAATGGCAGGACAACAGACATTGATTTTTGCAAAATAATTTAAGGTAAAGGGAGAAAGGCAAAAGGCAAATGAATTTGTCACCATACATTCCTTTGCCACTAGCCATTAGCCTTTTGCCCAAAATTTTTATTACCCTACAAGCTAATCTGGCCATGAAGAAAAATTTATTCTCAATATTGATAATCCTATTTGGCTTTACAACACTTCAAGCCAACGTATTGGTGTCGGATTTTTTGACCGGATTAGCAATTAACGACCCGATAGAAAAAGGAACTTACACATCAATTATACAAGATGATTCCAATCCGATAATGATAAACCAATGGAATCTTTCGGGAAGAGAAGATGCACATTATTTCAGGTCGGGAAGTTCTCCGGTTGTAACGGATAAATTGCTTTATCCGGGTTATGTTGAACCTGATTCGTTGATTAATGCCATTAAACTGAATAAATTTTCCTCCGGCGGAAGAATGACGGTTTATTCGCTCTTGTCGGATTCCGAATATTCTATGAAACCTTATTATCTGGCATTTATGCTGCGGGTTGATGATGTTTCTTCTCTTCCGGAAAATAATGATAATGATTTTATTTCGTTTGACGGCAATTATACAGGCAATCATTTGCGAGGAAGATTAATTCTTCGTAAGACTCCTGCTTCGAATGAATTTGCATTTGCTTTGGGTGGATTAGAAGCCGGGCAAGAACAAACAACTACATATAAAACCGGACAAACTTTATTAATCGTTTTAAAGTATAATTTTTTTACTTCCGACAGATCTACTTCTCTTTACATAAATCCTGTTATAACGGATGGAGAGCCGGTTGTTCCCGATTTAAAATTAGATTTTGAAGGAATAGATATGCTTGCTCACATCAGAGGGATCAGTCTACGTCAATCGACATTTTTCTCTTTAACATTGGGCGGATTGCGTTTTGCTGACAATTGGAATGATGCACTCGGATATAAATCGGGAGATGATACACCGGGAAGCACAACATTGGTTGATATGGATACTTCAGGGAAATTGGTATATACTCCTGATCCAGATGGATTTTATTTACCCGATTTTAGTTTTGCCGGGTATGAAATTGGTATTGTTGATTTTCCTCAGCTTCCGGTTGTGAAAACGATTTCTCCTGTTGCTGGAGATAATACAGCGCATATTCAGACTGCAATTGATGAAGTTGGTCAATTGCCTCTCGATGCTTCGGGTTTTAGGGGAGCATTGTTGTTGCAGGCGGGAAAATATGTTGTTGCAGGAACCTTGTATGTTAAGTATTCCGGCGTAGTTATTCGAGGTGTAGGAAATGGAACTTCCGAAGATAATTCTACTATTATTTATGCAACCGGAGATATGCCGCATCAACGCAATGTAGTTGTATTGGGATATCCTTCCCAGAATACATGGAGCAATATTATATCCGGAACGCAACAAGATATTATGGATGATGTAATTCCGGTTGGGGCTAATTCTTTCAGTGTAGCGGATTCTTCTCCGTACAAAATTGGCGACCGGATTGTTATTTATCATCCTTGTACCGAGCAATGGCTTCAGGCAGTAAATTTTGGAGGCGTTCCGGCGCCAGCGCCGGGCGAGCCGGATGAACGCTGGACTGTGGGCGAACTTCCAATCGTGTATAATCGTATTATTACCCAAATCGAAGGTGAGAAAGTTACGGTAGATGCTCCTGTTTATTGTACATTGGATAAATCATTATCTCAATCCTATATTTATAAATACGATCAAACAAATTTCCGCAAAAGAATCGGAATCGAAAATTTGCGGATTGAAATTGAAAGTCTAGGAGGAACGGATGAAAATCATGCATGGAGCGCCGTTCGTTTTAGAACTACGGATTATTGCCATGCCAAAGATGTGATTGTGAAAGGATTCGGATTATACGGCATTTCAACGGAATGTACCACAAGAAGTACGATAGAAAATTGTCAGGCGATTGATCCGGTTTCGGAGCTTACAGGCGAAAGGCGCTATAATTTCAATGCTGGAAATAATGCACAATTGATATTATATAAAAATTGTTTTGCAAGTAAAGGACGGCATAATTTCGTTGTCAATGGAATGTCTTCTGCTTCGGGAATTGTGTTTTTGAATTGTATTTCGGATTCGGCTTATAATGTGAGCGAAGCCCATCAGAAGTGGTCGCAGGGGTTACTTTATGATAATTATACCGAACAAAATCTGATCAGAAATTTCGTATTAGGCCTTTACAATCGTGTAGATATGGGCACCGGACATGGATGGTCGGCTGTTCAGTCGGTTTTATGGAATTGTAATGTTACGGATGAAGGAGTAATCGGGCTACAACATCCTCCGACTTCTCAGAATTATGCAATAGGTTGCACAGCAGGAAGCATAACCGGAAAACCAATTGCAGAATCAGATTTTCCAATCGGATATGTAGAATCCCAAAATAAACCGATTGAAAATATTCCGTCATTGTACGAAGCCCAATTAAATGCCCGGTTAATTCCTTCGGATATACCAATTCCCGAGGGCGACAAAAAATGTTATTCTTTACTGATAAATGAAAATGGTGTGAACATCATTTTCTCAGTATATCAAGACGAACAAAAAAAAATAAATATTTACAGTCTCGATGGTAAAATGATTTCATCGTTTGAGTCATCAGATAATCCTGTTTCAGTTCCATTGCAAGCGAAAGGTATGTATATCATTCGCATTTTTGTAGACAATCAACATCTTGCGGATAAGGTTGTATTTTAAATTTTGAAGTTGTACTATTTTGGTAAATCATTTGGACAATTTTACCTTCTTGAGAGAGGTATTGTTATTTATTTTGCATGCTGATTATTTGTTATTTTTTATTCGTTCAAATAACAAACAACCAACAACAAATTTGTTTAATTAAAATTTTTAATGTCATGAAAAAAATTAGTTTGTTTTTATTCCTTTTGATAGGAAGTATAGTGAGTGTTTTTGCACAAGAGCAACAGATATTGAAAAACGGAGACATGGAAATCTGGAAAGATAACAGTGCCTTACCTGCACAGTGGGGATCGTATTACACAGTTATTAAGGAAGGAATATTTTCTCGTTCGGCCAATGCACATTCGGGAAAATATGCTCTTCAGATAAAATTTGAACCTCAAAAGGAAAACGATAACCGTCGTTTTTATAGTTATCCGGTTTCTCTTGTTCCTGGAAATTATAAGGTAACCCTTTACATGAAGGGAAAGGCGGATATTCGTTTTGTTTCCTTAACACAAAAAGGCGAAAATGCCGGTGGTAAAGATACAAACGTAAACCTTGTAGGAACTCCTGTAATAGGAAGCGTTGATAATAAAGAATGGGCAACTCATTCATTGAATTTTAATATAAAAGAAAGCTCAGATTATCAGATATTTATATGTGTAAATTCTGCCGATCCTCTTTTAATAGATGATGTTGCTATCGAAAAAATATAATTAGTTACAATTATTATACTTATTAACAATGGGTTGATGCTCCGAAAGTTGTTTATTTTTTGAATCTGGAATCTTGTTGAAGCAAATGAGTGTTAAGTGTTTTGTTTTAGATTGTTTTTTAGGTTTTTATTTGCTTTTCAGGAATTAAGTTCAAAAATATCTTTCGGAACAGCAAGCCGTTGTATACTATTCTAACGAATAATATGAGAAAAGTATTGATTCTTTTTATAATACTATTTGAAGTAGGTGTTGTTTGCGGACAAGAAAAATCTACTATCCCAATTTATCTTGATTCCAAACAGCCGGTAGAAAAACGTGTGGCCGATTTAATGTCAAGAATGACATTGGAGGAAAAAGTCGCACAAATGTGCCAGTTTGTTGGGCCTGAACATATCAGGAAAGCTGAAAGACTGATTCCGGCAAAAGAGTTGAAAGAACATCAGGATATGGGATTTTATCCGGGTTTGTCGGCTTCCGATGTGGAAGAAATGACAAAACAGGGTTTGATAGGCTCGTTTTTACATGTAATAACTGCTAAGGAAACAAATTATCTTCAATCCCTAGCATTGCAATCCCGGTTGAAAATTCCTTTGTTGATTGGTATTGATGCCATTCATGGTAATGGACTTTACAATGGCGCAACGATTTATCCGACTTGTATCGGGCAAGCATCGACTTTTGACGAAAATTTAGTTGAAAAAGCATCCCGTGAAACTGCTCTGGAAATGAGAGCTGCCGGAATGCATTGGGCATTTACACCGAATGTCGAAGTTACGCGGGATCCTCGCTGGGGTCGTGTAGGTGAAACTTTTGGCGAAGATCCGTATTTGGTTTCAAAAATGGGAGCTGCAACTGTTAAAGGATTACAAAGTAACGATTATGCCGGATACAATAATGTAATTGCATGTGCAAAACACTTTATTGGTGGAGGTCAACCGGAGAACGGAATTAATGCTGCTCCTTGTGATATTTCCGAACGGACTTTATGGGAGGTTTTTATGCCTTCATTTAAAGCTTGTCTCGATGCCGGAGCATATACATTTATGCAGGCACATAACGAATTAAACGGTATTCCGTGTCATGCCAGCAAATATTTGATGACTGATGTGCTAAGAAATAAATGGAACTTCAACGGTTTTGTTGTAAGTGATTGGATGGATATCGAACGTTTGCAGGATTATCATGGCATTGTTCCGACTGTAAAAGATGCTTGTACATTAAGTGTTGAATCGGGTATGGATATGCACATGCACGGACCGGGTTTTGCCGAAAGCATTATTGCATCTGTAAAAGAAGGAAAACTAACAGAAGAACGGATTGATGCTTCTGTAGGAAAAATATTGGAGGCCAAATTCAAATTAGGTTTATTCGAAAATCCGTATATTGATGAATCCAAAGTATCATCGGTTGTTTTTGCTCCGGAACATCAACAAACAGCCCTTGAAATGGCACGGAAAAGTATTGTTTTGTTGAAAAATGAAAAGCTGTTGCCAATCGATCGATCCAAATACAAAAAAATATTTGTAACAGGACCGAATGCCGATAATCAAACCATTTTGGGAGACTGGACTTTCCAACAACCTGATGATAATATTGTTACTATTGTCGAAGGATTAAAAAAAGTTTCTCCAAATACCACTTTCGATTATTATCCTGTTTCCGAAAATTTTCGTAAAATGACGTATGCGCAAATAGCAGAAGCTCAGAAAAAAGCAAAGTCGTGCGATCTAGCTGTTGTTGTTGTAGGTGAAAATTCGATACGTTATAAAAAAGCAGAAAAAACATGTGGTGAAAATTCCGATCGGTATGATATTAATTTAGCCGGATTACAAGAGCAATTGGTAGAAGCGATTCATGCAACCGGAGTGCCTACTGTTGTGATTTTGGTAAATGGCCGCCCATTGTCGACAGAATGGATTGCTGATAGTATTCCGGCCATAGTTGAAGCATGGGAACCCGGTTGTTTCGGAGGACAAGCCGTTGCCGAAATTCTTTTTGGAAAAGTAAATCCCGAAGGAAAATTACCGATAACTATTCCGCGCCATTCGGGGCAAATCCATACCTATTACAGTCATAAGTTTACAGCAAAATGGTTTAACTATGCTACCGGAAAAAGTTCTCCGCTGTACGAATTTGGTTATGGATTAAGTTATACCGATTTTAATATAAGTCCGGTTACTTTATCTTCGAAAGAAATGAAATCCGGAGAGAAATTGAAAGCAACCATAGATATTGTCAATACGGGAAAAATGGCCGGAAGTGAAGTCGTTCAACTTTATTTGAGGGATTGTGTTGCATCTGTAACCCGTCCGTTGAAGGAACTAAAATCCTATCAGAAAGTATATCTCAAGCCGGGAGAGAAAAAAACGGTTACATTCGAAATTTCGGAAAAGGACTTGATGTTTTATGATATAAATATGAATTATACAACAGAAAAAGGCGATTTTGAAATTATGATTGGGAACTCATCCCGGGATTCTGATTTACAACGGGCAATATTTAAACTAATTTGAAGATGCTTATAATATGAAAGTTTTTCGGCAAACGGCGAAAGGCTAATGGCAAAGGGAAGCGTTCATAAGCTTTCGTTCGCCTTTCGCCATTAGCCTTTTGCCGAAATATTCAAAATGAACTCAGCATAAATATTTCTCACCCTAATTGATAACCATTTATAATCACTTTATTCCATGAAAAAAACCTGTTTAATTTTCTTTTTCTTTTTGTCGTTGTTAAGTTTATCAAATGCACAGCAATTTACCGAGATAGAAAATCAATATATCAATCAAATAAATCTTCTTCCGGCACGCTGCATATCGTATTCTTTTAAAAATGAATCGGATGCGCTGCATCAACTAAATCAAGACACCATTCTTTTAAGTGGTAAATGGAAATTCCAATTTTCCGAAACACCGGATGTTCGTCCGGTTGATTTTTACAAACCCGATTTTGATGTAACTTCATGGAGTGAAATTCAGGTTCCGATTTCTATTGAAAGAGCCGGTTACGGACAACCGATTTATACGAATCAACCCTATCCGTTTGATTTTAATCCGCCTTTTATTACAGGGCATAATAAGAATTATGTAGCTTCTTACCGAAGAATATTTGAAATTCCCGATGATTGGAATAATAACAAACAGATTCTTTTGAATGTTGGAGGCGCTTATTCGGCTTATTATGTTTGGATTGATGGAAAATTTACCGGATATAAAGAAGATAGTTGCCTTCCGGGGGAATTTGATATTACCTCTTATTTAGATAAAGGAAAAAAACAACATACTATTGCTATACAGGTTTTTCGTTTTTCCGACGGTTCTTATCTCGAAGATCAGGATCAATGGCGCATGAGTGGAATTACACGCGATGTATACTTGGAAGCTGTTCCTGAGAATTTCATTTTTGATTTTGCAGTCAGAACCGATTTGGATGACCAATACAAAGATGCTGTACTCGAAATTTCTCCTTCGGTAAAATCAAAAAATAATAATTCTTTTGAAGGATGGATATTGGAAGGAAAATTATTTAATGCCGATAATAATCAAATTGGCAGGACACTCTCGATGAAAGCAAAAGATGCTGCGTTTCCTCTTTACGAACAACGTTACGCCAAGCCTTTTGCCGGAATGTCACTTGATATTGAAAATCCGAATAAATGGACTGCCGAAACGCCTTATTTATATACACTTGTATTAAATCTGAAAAATTCCGAAGGAAAGGTATGTGAAAGTCGTTCTTGTAAAGTAGGTTTCAGGGAATTTAATATTACTTTCGAGGGTGAATTTACGGTAAATGGGGTTCCCGTGAAATTATATGGTGTTAATCGACATGAATTCAGTGAGATAGGAGGCAGGAGTGTATCGAAAGAAGAAATGTTGCAGGATGTTTTGACAATGAAACGCTTCAATATCAATTGTGTACGAACATCGCATTATCCTGATGATTCGTATTGGTATGAACTTTGCGATAAATATGGAATCTACGTGATGGATGAAGCCAATATCGAAAATCATGGAGTTTGGACAGGATTTTTTGCAAATAAATCCGATTGGGGCAGTGCTTTTATGGATCGGGTAACGCGGATGGTTGAACGGGATAAAAATTATCCGTGCATATTTTCTTGGTCTTTGGGTAATGAAAGTGGTTACGGACCAAATTTAAGCGCAACGGCTGGTTGGGTAAAAGCATTTGATACAACTCGTTCAGTTCATTATGAAGGAGCAAATGGCCGATTTGGGAAAGATCCGTTTGATTTTCAGGATTATATCAGCCGTATGTATCCGACATTAGAAAAATTGGAGGAATTGAAAGATTCTAAGGAAGATAAGAAACCCATTTTTTTGTGTGAATATGCACATTCTATGGGAAATTCCACCGGGAATTTGAAAGAATACTGGGATATGATTAATTCGGATAAACGTATAATTGGCGGTTGTATCTGGGTTTGGAAAGATCACGGATTACTCGAAACTACTCCGTCCGGAGAGAAATATTGGACGTATGGTGGTGATTATGGAGATACGCCCAACGATGGAAATTATTGCATAAACGGGATTGTGGCTCCCGATTGTACGCCTAAACCGGCTCTTTGGGAATGTAAATATGTATTTCAGCCAATCGTTTTTTCTGTTGAAAGTGACGCCGATTTGCAAAAAGGAAATATCCGGATAAAAAACAGAAATTTCTTTCTAAACACAGATATATATGACTTTCAATGGGAAATAAAAGGAAATGGAAAAGTTATTCAGAAAGATGCATTTTCTGGAGTGAATATCGAACCGGGAAAGAACGCAATTGTACAAATACCGTTTAAAACAATTAAAACACAACCTGAAACGGAATATTTTCTTCGGATTTCGGCATGCCTGAAAGAACAAACAAATTGGGCAAATGCTGGGCATGAAGTTGCGAAAGAGCAATTGTTGCTACCTATTTACAATGATAAATCAAAAGATGTATCAAAGAAAAATGATGTATTGTTTTCGGAAGATGATAATTCAATTCAAATTAAAACCGGAAAACAAGTAACAACAGTTGATAAAAATTCGGGATATATTGTTTCGTTAAAACAGGACAATAGGGAAATAATTAAATCACCATTAAAACCGAATTTTTGGAGGGCGCAAATAGATAACAACCGGTTGGGATGGTTTCAGGCTGATAAAAAAATGATGATCTGGAAAGATTTCTCCGAACAATTAAAAAATACAAAAATCGAAATAGAGAAAAAAACTCCTGAATCGGTTGTGGTACATGTTGTAAAAAAAGATGCTGATAATAAAGTTAATTATCAGTTGACTTATAATTTTACAAACGATGGAATTATCCATATTTCTTCTCAGATTGATATTGATAAATCTATGCCCGAAATGATACGATTTGGAATGCAAACTCAAATTGATGGGAATTTGAATGATATGTCTTTCTTTGGAAAAGGTCCTTACGAGAATTATTCCGATCGTTGTCAGGCTGCCGAAATAGATGTTTATAAAGGCAAATCCGAAGATTTTATATATCAGTATATCATGCCTCAGGAAAATGGAAACCATACACAGGTCCGTTGGTTGAATTTATCCGACCATCAAGGTGGAATCTTGTTCTCGAAAGAAAATGAGCCGTTGAATATTTCGGTTTGGCCTTATACCCAGGAAAATTATGAAGAAGCAAAACATACATACGATCTCAAAAAATCCGGAAATTTAACGGTAAATATCGATTTGATGCAAACCGGTGTAGGTGGAGCCAATAGCTGGAATATAGAAGCTCGGCCTATTGATAAATACCGGATGTTGGATAAAACATATTCGTATGAATTCTCAATTCGGACATATCAGTGTCAAGATGAATAATTTCGTGTGATTGTTCTATACTATTTACAAATATTTGGCTAAAAATCCTTTGTAAATGTTCTATTTTTAGACGAATGGAAAGCTGGTATTTTTTTAATACCGGCTTTTTTGTGATTGAATAATTCTTGAAAATGTAATAAAAAATCCACTCTTTTTGCCAAAAAACACACATTGTTTCTTTTCATACGTCCTATTTTTGTCCCCTGCTCGCACCGATTTGTAATCGGTGTGTATAATTAACGCCTGGTTTACAAAAACGCGAGAGCGAAGGGATTTTATGGTTGATTATATGGTTTAATATCAAAATTTTCCCATTTATATGTTCTCTTTTTATCCCGGAGCATATCCGTTGTTATTAATTTCAGACTTTTGCCGTCAATGCCGGTTTCTTCTCCAAAACGGAATTTCTTGATCAGATAGCCTTCAATATAGTAAAGATAGTCTTTGTCTTTGAAAAAGCTTCCTCCCAGATAGAAAAATGAGGAATGAATATCTTCCACTATCCGTTTGCGGTCATAAATATGATTCTTATCATAGCTTCTTTTTGTATCTGTGGATATGACTCTAAAGCTTTTAGAATCAGCTTTTTCAATAATTTCGCCATTGTAGTAAACATGATTTTTATCCTTAGCGAAATATTGATCTATGGGAGTAAATGATGCCAAATCAGCGCCTTCAATTACCTTAAAATGATCGATATAAGCAAAGTCTCGAGGGATAGGATTATCATTATCCTCGTTGACATATTTGACTATACCGATAATAACTTGATTCTTATCTATAAAATAATTATCTTCAACCAATCTTATAGTTCTGCCATCCGCCGGAATCTTTTTCTTTTCGATACTAAACATACTATTCAGATACAAATAATCATTATCCTTGAATATATTGTTGCTTATCGAATTTTGGATTCGGGAAAAAGATTTGCCGTCAGCTTTTCCGAGAAAATGTCCGTTTTTATCCCAGATATGGTTATCATCATACCTGATTTCTTCGTCAAATATTTTATATGTTTCGGGATTGGCATATAGAATTTTCCAAGATCTTATATACAGGTTATTCCGGTCTTTTGCTTTAGCATATTCCGTTGGCTCAAATGTACTAAAATCAGCATCTTCAATAAGGAAACTTTGAAAAAAGACTTTGCCATTACTAAACAGATAGCCATTATCGGTTTTATAGTCTTCAGGGTTAGCTCCATCTAACGGCCAATTCACCGCGTAAATATGAGTTTTATCTTTAGCATATTGTTCATCAATTACTCCAAAGCTATATGGATCTGCATCTTCTACAATTCGAATTTTGTCAGGATAATCCAGTATCGCATAAACATTATTTTTATCCGCATAGTATTTTTTTGATATTTGATGTAATGACTCCCCATCTATCTCCATGCTTGATTCAAGATGTGAACCCTTGACAAGATACAGGGTATTTTTATCCCGGTATATATTTTCGTCTATTTTCTCAAAGGATTTTCCGTCAATATGAGCCATAAGTCTATAACTGTATAATTTTGAAGAATCACAAGCAAATTCTTCATTTATAATCCTGAATGTAACAGCATCCAACTCAATTTTTTCTCCTTTACGATATACATTTCCATCTTTTACAGAAAAAACCGATTCATTCGATTTTTCTCCCGCTTCATCTCCCGGTCTAAAGGTCTTGGTGTTTATGCCATCCATAATTTCCCCGTACTTGTATACATGATTCTTATCTCTCGCATAAAATCCACTTTCATCCATTAACTCGAAAGTAAAGATATCAGCGTCTTCTATTTTATCACCGCCATAATAAACATTTCCATTATTACTAGAATATGATGATCCAATTTCTTTCAGCTCTTTTTTTGAATCAGAGTCCTCCAGCAGTTCGTCCAGAAAGAAATAATGCTCTTTATCTTTATAATAATCGGCAATATCTGTGGCTTGAAAACTTCCTGTATCGGCAGATCTTACAGTCTCGGAATTATAAAAAACATGATTGTTGCTTATCAGTATATCATCTCCTATCAGTTTTATATCTTTAGGATCGGCATCTTCCGGTATATTGCCCCATTTATGATATATATTGTTTTTATCGGCATAGTATTCATCCGAAATCCGGCAGAATGTTTTACTGTCGGAGTTTAATACCGTTTCACCATTTATCATAATATATTTCCCGTTTTTAGCAAAAATCGGATTCGTTATACCGCCATTATTTTTTCCGGATACATTTAATTCAAACGTTTTTGGATCTACTCCCGGAAGAACTTTTCCTTCATAATACACATAGTATTTGTCTTTTGCATACTTATCACTTATTTGTCTAAAACTTTTTGTATCAGCGGCAAAAAGATGATTTCTCTTTAGTATCCTATGTCCACAAGTTTCTTCATAGTATACCTGATCTCCTCTTATGTTATAAGAAAGGAGAATATTGTCAGATCTGCATTCAACATATCCTCCATATACATCAGTTGAGATCGTGAGTACAGGTATTGCCTCTAAAGATTCGCCATATATACTTATTATGGAATCCGGAGGTATTGTTTCCTGTGCTGATATATTAAGATTAAAAAGGAATAGTATTGAAAATATTATTGCGATGTATGTCATTCAGTTTAAGATAAATAGTTTTATTTATAAAAGCCAAAAGTAGTCATTTTTCCATAAAAACCGCCGTGGTAAGCACTCGTAATTTAACTTAAAAAAATCATTTTTTTCCCGACAAAAAAGGCAAATCGCCAAATCGCCTTATATATGTAAACTGAAAATTTCCCGACATTACTCCAACCTCCATATCATCCAAATAAGAAGGAAATATCATGTTGCCGATATAAGAAAAACCCAATGCCCAAGATTTATGATTATATCCGGCCGACATGCGCGGAAAAACAGTCGGATAGACTTCCAATCGTTGTTTGCCGAATTTATTAACTGTTTCACTTCCAAAATTTATACCCGTTGTTACAGAACCATTTAAAAACCATTTTTTGCTTATTACCCATGTATAAGCATATCCGGCGCTTACTCCGAATTGGAAATTCTGAAGTCTGTTCTTGTCATTAAATATAAACGAACTGTCGGATTTTATATCAGTATTATAACAACCGATTCCCAACAAAATACTTCCGGCTGATTTCAGTTGTTTCTCATTTTGATTGAAAGCTGCTTTATAAGAAAATTTTTTATGGTTAAGTACAAATTGCCCGAATGCACCATACTGACGGATATTTAAATCAGGGCAAAGTATATATTCTTTCATACTATTTCCTTCGTCGACATAAAATCCTTCGTATTTTTGAATGAATATATCAAAAACAAATTTTCTGCCATAGTTGTGATATTGAAAATCGAATGATTTTGTTTTTCCTAAACTTTTATCTCTCAAAAAATCGAACCCATATCCATAAGAGAAACTCAAAACAGAATTATTCTTTGCAAATCCGAGGCCGATATTTACCGGATTATTCGGCATATACATTAAATCATTTTCGGGAGTGTTATAATTCAGAAAAATAAAATCCCGGGAAAGATATACCTTTATCATCAAGTTCTCATCAAAAGATCCGACGTAGGTACTGTCCGTTTTGCCGAAACAATTGGTTGAGAATAAAATAAGTATGCTAGATAGAATGAGAAAGTAGAATTTCAAAATAAATAGTTGATTGAATAAAACTGTAAAGGAAACGGATAATTCAAAGAAATAGTGTATCAATATAGTGTTATAAGTTCATATTGATTTCCGCAATGTTGCAAAAAACGAATAAAATCAGCATTATTAATTACAACCGATGCTGTGTTATCATTCGGATGAAAACTTAACTTTTCTACATTCTCCAAATTTTTGTCTAAAAAGACATACACATGATGTAATTCGTCATTTATCAATCCAAATGGAGAAACCGAACCTGGTGATAAACCGAGATATTTCATCATTCGTTCTTCCGAAGCAAAAGATAGTTTTCCTTGTTTCAGGCGTTGTTCCAAGTCATATATAGCCAGATTCTTTTCGCAATCGAATATTACCAGATAATGCTTATTCCCTTTGTGATTGCGGAAAAATAGATTTTTACAATGCTGTACATTTCCAGGTATAACCGACCAATATTCCCGCGCAATTTCTATTGTCGGCGCTGCCGGATGTTCATATATTTCATACGTAATATCCAATTGTTGAAGTATTTCCAATACTTTTTCTTTTTGATTCATAATTCGACTTTAATGGATTTTCAAATGAAGATGCAAATATAATTAGTTCTACTATGACAAATTAAAAAAGAAATTAAAATGACACAGTTTTGAAGGATTTTAAACCTTACCTCCTGAGATAATTATTTTTTAATTTGTAATTTTTTATCTTTATGTTCGACTAATATAGAAAAAGCAATTATTGATGAGTAATTCAAAACAAGAAGAAGCATTTGTCGGCCTTATTAAGGAAAACGAATGGGTGATTTACAAGGTTTGCTCTTTCTATATTTCCGATGAATTTCCATTGGCAGATTTGTATCAGGAGGTAGTTTGTAATTTATGGAAAGCATATCCTAAGTTCAGGAACGAATGTTCGATATCTACATGGATTTACCGGATTGCGCTGAATACGTGTATCTCAGGGATGCGGAAAGAATTGCGAAAACCCCGGCATGTAGCATTGGTTGATTTAAAGGAATACCTGGTCGAACCGGAGTCGATGGAAGAAAATATCCGAGAAATGTATAAGCTCATCCATCAATTGAAAAACCTCGAACGGGCAATCGTATTACTTTATCTTGAAGAGAAATCGTATCAGGAAATTGCGGATATTACCGGTTTAACGCTAAACAATGTGGCCATAAAGTTGATGCGTATCAAAGAGAAACTAAGAAAAATGTCGGAAAATTAAAATCAAAAAATCATGGAATTAGATGAATTAAAAAACACGTGGACAGCATTGGATACTATATTGATGAAAAATGAATCTCTTAAAAGTACTATTATTAAGGAAATGCTGCAATCCAAAGCGAATAAATCATTGAGTCGATTAAATAATTTTGAATTATTGGGTGCTGTACTCTGTTTTATTATGTTGCCATTTTTCTTTTTCATGCAAGGAAAAATGGCACATAATTTATTTGCGGATATTACATTTTACATTGCTGTTTCAATGTTGTTTGTCGGTTGCATTACAAATCCTTACAAATTGTATTTATTATCAAAAATTGATTTTTCAAAATCCATTGCCGATGATATCAAATTTGTTCAACAATATACTATTTTTATTAATAAGGAAAAAAAATATGCATATATTATAATACCAATAATTTTTGGTTTGATATTGTGCGGACTTGCAGGGTTTAAAAAAGTGGAAACGTGGCGGTGGATTGCTGTCGTATCAGCATTTGTTTTTTCAGGCGTTATGTTATATTGGCAATACAAGAGATTTTACGATACCAATATTCAATCAATCACAAAAAGCTTGGAAGAGTTGAAAGAATTGGAAGAATAATTTGGGGCGAAAGGCTAATGGCAAAAGGCAAAAGAAAGTGTATGGTTCCTTTCCTTTGCCTTTTGCCATTCGCCCTTTGCCCAAATTTTTTAAATAGAACCTATCATTGTTAAAACCACTTCCGCTGCTTTTTCCGAAGGAAGCATATCTGCCGGTTTTAGTTGTTGCAGATAAATCGTTGCTTCATTAATCTGAGATTGCCTGTGTTCAGGGTTTTGTAAAAAATCGAGTGCAACAGGAGATATTAAATTGGCACGGCAATTAGCTAAAACAAATTCAGGGATAATAAATTTATCTGCCAATATATTTATAAGATTTGCATATTTTGTAATTGCCAGGCGTTCGATAATTTTATTCGTAATAAAGTTGAATTTATACGCAATAATATGTGGAGTTTTACAAGCTGTGAGTTCGAGTGATACAGTTCCGGATGCGGCTAATGCAAACTCAGACATTCGGAAAGCCTCGTAACGGTTTCGTTGCCCTACAATTACTTTATAGGGAATATCAATACCTGAAAATATCTTCCGGACTTCGTCTTCCATCGCAGCAACAGTTGGAATTAGCAAAAATAAATCAGGAAATTTTGTGCGTATTTTCTCTAATACCTGAATAAAGATAGGAGTTAATTTCTTTATTTCATTGTGGCGGCTACCCGGTAAAACAGATAATACATGCGCACTTTCTGGAATGCTATACCGTGTTCGCAATGTTGCTGTATCTTCCGGAAGATTAGCGGTGTTTTCTATAACCGGATGTCCGACAAAAGTGCAAGGCAATCCATATTTTTCGAAATAAGGAGGTTCGTATGGCAGTAATGTCATCAAATGATCCATCAATTTTGCAGCTTTCTTAGCACGTCCTTTTTTCCATGCCCAAACTTGCGGCGCAACATAATGTATGGTTGGTATTTGGCTGTTCGATTTCTTTAATTTTTTCAGAATAGAACTTACAAAGCCCCAACTATCAACAGTTACAATAACATCGGGTTGAGTTTCTTTGATGTGTTTCATTACCAAACTCATACACTTCAAAATAACAGGTAATTTAGGGAGGACTTCCCAAAAACCCATTACCGAAAGGTCTTTGATGTCGAACAATGAAGTAAAACCTTGTTCTATCATTGTTTCACCACCGATGCCACAGAATCGAATTTGTGAATCTTGCTTCTTTAGGGCTTGCATCAAACGAGAAGCCAAAATATCTCCAGAAGGTTCTCCTGCAATTATATATACGAGTTTAGACATGAAAGGTAAAAGGTAAAAGGTAAAAAGGTAAAAGGTAAAAAGTAAAAAACGTTTCTCTTTTACCTTTTACTTATTACTTTTTACCTTAATTGATTTTCATTCCTATTATAAAAATGCCTTCGCGATTGGCCATTTCGATTACAGCATCGCGTTCTATTAATAAAATTCCGCCAGCTTCTACGGCAATTCCTTTTATACCGTTTTTCTTTAACAATTCAATTGTTTGCAAACCAATAGCCGGTAAATCTACACGCATATCCTGTCCGGGTTTTAACACTTTTACCATAACAGGCGCTTTTCCCGGTTTTTTCAACGATGCTGCACGAGATAACATCTGGTCGGTGCCTTCTACAGCCTCCATTGCCAATACAATTCCTTCCTGAACAACTACAGCTTGGCCTACATCAACTGCTCCAATGGCTTTAGCAACTGTAATGCCTCGATGTATATCGTCCATATCTTCATCCGATGGTTTTACTTTTCCGTAAATACCTTCGGAGAATAACATTTCGGGTACAACTTCTTCAATTCCGACAATATGAAATCCGTGACGTTCAATTTCATTTATCACCATCCGGAACATACCGTCGTCACTCATTTTTTTGATATTGACAGCTATTTTTGCCAGTAATTTAGTGCCTTCCCAGTCGGGAATTAGTTCTTTTAATGCAGGGCGTTTAATTCCTCCGGCTAAAACAATATTATACACATTGTTTTGTTTGAATGCTTTTAATATTTTACCAACTTCTCCCATTTTTGCAAAAACATGAGGAACGTCTTTCAATTGTTCTTCGGTAGCAAATGGTTCTAACCCTACTACAAAAATATCAATATTGTGTTGGTTACAATGTTTGATAATTTCTACCGGCATCATTCCTGCACCAGCAATCATGCCAAGTATTTTCTTTTCTGTCATAAATTATATAATATATTTTCTGTGAAAAATCTGTAATATATTGAATATAGTAATGGAGTAAAAGGCTTGATTTATAGATTTTTAAAAATAAATCTATAAGGAATCATATTAAGTAGTGATTTTACACAAAATTACAACAAAATCTGGAAAAATAAAAGAGTTATTATTTATTCATAATCTTTTTTCGGTTGCTCATTTTCGCGTACCAATGTATAATAATCCACTTCGTTTTCTATAGAAATAGAATCCAGTTCTTTATTTATTTTGCCTTCTATTGCCCAATCCGAAGGTTCTTTCCATTTTCCGGTTGCTTTGTCCCAAGTATAAAAGTTAGTTCCTATGAAAGTCTGACTGATAATCCGGCAATACTCTTCCCATTTTTGAGTAGAATTATTCCATTTGAGATACGTTGTTCCTTTATTACCGTCAAATTTTGCATCTTCATAATGATATTGAGGAGTCCATTTATCCGACTGTTTATCATATGTATAAGAAATTAATTTGTAACTTTTTCGGTTGCTGCTATTATCACTATTATAATAATAAAATTCGTTTTTTCTATCTTTCATCCAATTAGTTGTTCCTTTATTCCAAATAAATTGCTCCATGCAATCAATTGTGTCATTAACAGAATATGAATCAACTTTCCGTTCAGGAATCCATTTATCCGAAGATGTATTGTATGATTCAAAAGTGATAACTCTGTTATTATTTTCATTATTTAACGTAGAAGTACGAATGGCATTTCTCCAAGCCTTCGTATTGTAATTCCATAAGTAGTAAGTTCGTTGAATACTATCGCGTGCCGAAGATTTTTGTGTAAGAATATGTCTTCTGCCTTCAAGTATATTTAAGGAAGTATTCCACTCATATTCTTCTTCCGATTCTACATTCTCAGACCAATATCTATTGTCCAAACTGTGCATATCCCAGTCTTTTCGCTCTCTGTTCCATTTGGAATAACTGGAAATTTCGGTATAACCCGAGTCCCGGGTTTTCTTGTTAAACGACTGTTGATTGGGAATCCATTGATTTTCTTCCCATTTATAGATTGTTTTCTTTTCTTCGGAATTTAGTTCTCTTTTTGGAGTCTGATAATATTCAGTTTTCCATTTCGGATTCCATTGTTTTTGGTTTTCATCCCATCCATATTCAACTTCTTCCGTTTTATCGCCATTGTCATTATACACAAAGGTGTCATGGTAAACTCCTTTCCAGCAGATGTTTTGGCTGTCCCATTTGTATTTGTCAATCAATATTTTATTGTTATTTGTATCATACGAGAAATTTTCCTGTGTACTGTTTTCCCATTTTCCATCATACCAATGCTTATTTTCTTCGGATAAAATACGGTTTTTGTCATCGCGTTTGTAACTGCAACAATATTTTCCTTCCCATTTTTTATCATACGTACTGTAACTGAGGTTTTCTGCGTATTTTTCGAATCCGTTCTCGTCATAATCATAAATATATTTATCAGAAGGCTTCCATGTATTTTCGTCACTGTAACGGAATTTTTCCTCATAGATACGTTGCCCCGCAGCATTATTTCTGAATATGATTTTCTCATCCGGCTCAATTTTTTTCTCATTTTCATCAATATCCCTGTAATCGCGATATTCGATGCTTTCTCCCGACAATCCATCGGCATTGTACTTGAAGTCAATTTGTTTAAAATCATCGACATCACCATCATCTTCATATCGTATAAATTTATGCGATAACAACGTTTCTTCGGGAGAATAACAATTATTGATTTCAGCCATTTTTATCATATTGCCTTCCTCATTTTTTTTATGATAAATTGAATAACTGCAATTGTCTTTATCATAAATAGTTGAGTATCTAAGGCATTCCAATCCTTTCATTACATTCACACCGGGCATTACGATAGACCTTAGCAAATATTCATCAAAATTTTGCTCGTGATTTATCAATGTACGTCCTTGTGTATCATACGAATATCTCGTATCCAAAATAACGCTTTTTCTCGATTGAAGATATTGAGAAGTTATCCGGTTTTTATTATCAAAGGAGATTGTAAAAAGCACTGTGTCGGGATATTCATATTCGAATTCATCCTCGTCTTCTTCCTCAGAATCATCTGAGACCATATTTTCCAATTCAGAATCCTCGGCAGAGTCCAACAGGGCGACTTCATCGTATTCTTTCCATTTTTTCCGGGGAGCAAAAAATTGAGTATAAATGATTTTATTTTTTTCGTATTTTACATTGAATGAATAAGTTGGCGTCCAGAAATCCTCATATTTATAAAATGCTTCGGTACGGGTATTACGCTGTTTGTTATCATACGAATAAATAACCTTTGATATCCACCAAGTTTCACCATTACGAACTCCTTCAACAATCATAGAATCAGGCAGATTGTATTTATTCAAATACTTGGTAGAAATGGTGGACGTAGAATATCCCGAATAGACAAAACTAATTTCGGGCATATCAATAGAATGTATTATCTTTTCGGTATTCAACTGAGGATTAAAGGAATATTGTTTTGATATGATGGACAATTTTGTTTTTGTAACGCTTTGACCTTCTACTTTTGGATATAATTGTTCGGTACGTTCTTCTATCAAGCGATTACCATAGTAAGTAAAAAATGTCTCATTTTGAGTTTCCCATTTGTAATCATATTTATCCCACGTATAAAATATTTTCTTTTGAGGACGATTTTGCTTATCGAATGTGTATGCGACTTTCAAAAAATCACCAAAACTGTAGTAAGTCAGTTGGTTATTACTATCATAATGAGGCGCAAGGAAGAACATTTCCGGTTGCATGCTTTCTTCTACAAAGGGAATGTTGAGGGAAAGGTTTTGGGCTCCGTTTTTTAAAGATAGGAGTAGAAGTAAGGATAGTAGTATATTTTTTATTTTCATGTATTAATGTGTTTGTAAATAGTATTTTATATTTTTTTAAGATAAAATATGTAATTTTCGAGATCTCAAATTTAATTCTTTTTTCTTTAATTTAAAGAATTCTAAATCCAATTAGAAATCAATCAAATAGGATTGCTTTAATTTGTAATATGTTGATATTTAGAGTTTTAAAAGTGTTTTATTAAATTGCAATTTCCCAATTTATATATTACTTTTGCACTACTTCAAGATTAGGTTTTAAGAGTTCATTAAGCTACGGTTTTTAACTCTTAACTCTTAACTTTTAACTCTTAACTTTCAATGATTGACCAAATTACTGTAGATAAAATTCTGAATGCCGCACAAATTGTAGATGTGGTATCGGATTTTGTTACTTTGCGCAAACGCGGAGTAAACTACATTGGTTTGTGTCCTTTTCATAATGAGCGTACGCCATCGTTCAGTGTTTCTCCTTCTAAAGGAATTTGCAAATGTTTCAGTTGCGGAAAAGGTGGAAATTCCGTGCATTTCATTATGGAACATGAGCAAATGTCTTATCCCGAAGCGCTTAAGTATTTGGCGAAGAAATATAATATTGAAGTTGAAGGACGGGAGTTGACAGACGAAGAGAAAAAACTACAAAGCGAACGGGAAAGTTTATTGATTCTGAATGATTTTTCGTCCAACTATTTCCAACAGACTTTATTTGAACATATCGAAGGAAAATCGGTCGGATTATCCTATTTCAAAGAACGGGGTTTTCGGGATGATATAATCCGTAAATTCGGATTGGGTTACAGCATAGATAAATGGGATGCTTTTTCTCAGGCAGCCTTAGCCAAAGGTTATAATAAGGATTATTTGCTGCAAACCGGATTATCAATTGAGCGGGATGATAAATTATTCGACCGTTTTCATGGCCGGGTAATGTTTCCGATTCATACGTTATCCGGAAAAGTTGTCGGATTTGGCGGACGAATTCTGAAGAAAGATGATAAAACTGCCAAATATCTCAATTCACCCGAATCGTCCATTTATCATAAAAGCAGGGAGTTATACGGAATATTTTTTGCCAAACAAGCGATAGTTAAGGCTGATAAATGTTTTTTGGTTGAAGGATATACTGATGTAATTTCCATGCATCAATCGGGCGTGGAAAATGTCGTTGCATCGTCGGGAACAGCATTGACACAAGGACAAATCAATCTGATCCATCGTTTTACAAATAATATTACAGTTTTGTATGATGGTGATGCAGCAGGAATCAAAGCATCTATTCGTGGTATTGATTTGTTGCTGGAAGAAGGAATGAATATTAAAGTCGTATTGCTTCCGGAAGGAGAAGATCCCGATTCATTTGCTAAAAGCCGTTCTTCGTCTGAATTTATCGAATATATTTCCAAACACGAAACTGATTTTATCCAATTCAAAACAAATTTATTATTGGATGAATCAGGAAATGATCCGATTAAACGTGCGGCGTTGATAGGGGATATCGTTCGTAGTATCGCATTGATTCCAGATACGATTATCCGTTCGGTTTATGTAAAAGAATGTAGTCGGTTGATGGATATCGATGAGAAAGTTATTTATAATGAGCTGAATAAGATATTCCGAAATAAGGCGCAAAAAGAATTAGACAAGAAAAAATCTGAAAATGCAAATACTCCGCCACCCATTATTTCTTCGGATGATATACCGCCTCTGCCACCCGAATTTCCAACAGGCGAAGAATCTATTCAAGTACCGGTATTTGTAACAGCTAAAAAAACGGTTTACGAATCATTCGAATTATCCATTATCCGGTATATTATCCGGTATGGAGAACGAAATTGTTACGAAGAGAAAGATGAATCGGGACAGATTACTTTTGCCGAAAAAGTAATTGAGTTTATAAATGCCGAATTGCAACACGATGAAATTGAACTTCAGAATTCGTTGTATAAGCAAATATTAGAAGAAGGTTTAATGCACCTCAATGATGATGGTTTTGTTGCTTCCCGTTATTATTCCAATCATCCGGATATAAAGATAAGCAAGATTGCATCGAATCTGATTGACGACCGGTATCAATTGAGCAAAATTCATACAAAAATGCAGCGAATTGAAACAGAGGAGGATAGGTTGAAAGAATTAATTCCTCGCTCCATCATGGAACTGAAAGATGCAATTGTAAATGAACAAATAAAGGACTTACGTACTCAAATAAAAAATGCAACGTCTGATTCAGAATTACTTACCTTAATGGAAAAAATGAAAACATTAAACCAAGTGAAAGCTTCTTTGGCAAAAAATTTAGGCGAAAGAATTATTTTACGATCATAGGTTGCATTTACTTGTATATAAAATCTCCTGTATTAAAATGAGATTGTCTCTTTAGGTTTCAAATTATTCTCCATTGTCCAAAAATGAGCTTCTCCATGAGCAATTCGAAATATAACTAATTCAGGGCTTTCGGGTGTTAATCCAAATGACTTCAAAAAAGGTCTGTCTGCTAATGCTTTTTCTTTTAATTCCCGGTCAGAGATAAAATCCACTTTTCCCGAGATTCTTAACATAGTTCCTGTTATTCCTTCATGTTTATAGAAGCAAGCTTCGGCTTTTGGATTTTTCTCCAATTGATGAGGGGTTTCTTTCATGCTTGCCGTTTGAAAATAGAATCCGGTTTCATCTGCAAACCAAAAGCCCAAAGCTCTTACACGTGGCTGATCTCCTTCAACAGTAGCTAAATAGCATACCGGATTTTCATTTGTAAATTGGATACAATCTTTAATCGTTTTCATATAATATATTTTAGAGTGTTTTTCCTAGAGAAAATTAACTAAAAAAGGAGAACTACATTAAAAAAAATAAAGTTCTCCTTCTTCATAATTATAAAGAATAATCTAATCTTTCAACTTTTCGTCAATTGCATCGATTTTTTTTGCAATCAATTCCAACTCTTCTTTAGATTTTTCCACTTTACGCTCCATTTCTTTGATAAGGCTGCTTGCGTTTTTCGATGATGCCGATAAGAAACCAACGTTGTTTTCGTATGTTTGAATTTCACTTTTCAGGATTTCATACGTTTTATAAAGCTTATCCCTTTCTCTGAATAACCTGCTTTTGTTTGATTCGGGAATATCTTTCAAAGAATCTTTAAACGAAGATAGACGCCGGTTTGTTTGATCTACATTCAACCTGTCGAATTGCTTGTCTAATTCAGTATGATATTCTTTATAAACCTTATCTTTTTCTTTAAACGGTACATGTCCGGCTTCACTGAATTCTTTTGCCAATGCTCGTAATGTTTGCAAGGCTTCATCATTATTTAATGCTAAATCCAGATTACGGATTTTTTCAATAATTTCTTTTTTACGAGCCAAATTCTCAGTTTCCTGCGAACGTTGCGAAGACGAATTCTGATTTTTTTGTTCGAAAAAGTAATCACAAGCGCCAATAAACCGCTGCCAAAGTATTTCAGAATATTTTTTTGGGACTGCTCCAATTGTTTTCCATTCTTTCTGTATGGCAATCAAAGCGTCGGCTGTTGCTTTCCAATCTGTAGAATCTTTTAGCGCTTCGGCTTTTTCACACAACGCTTTTTTCTTTTCGTAGTTTTCGTTTAAATCGCTTTTTACAGTTTTATAAAACTCAGCTTTCTCTTGGAAAAACTTATCACAAGCAGCACGAAAACGTTCGAATATTTTTTCGTTTACTTTTTTTGGAGCAAAACCAATTGTTTTCCATTTTGATTGATACTCAATTACCTCAGTGGTCTTATCATTCCAATCTTTGAATGTTTTCAATAAACTTGTATCGAAGGCTTCGATAGCTTCACAAATAACCGTTTTTTCGTCTAAGTTTTTCGTCTCGCCTTCCCGTAATATTTCAAAATGGTCTTGGTGTTTCTTATTGATAACAGTAGAAGCAGCTTTGAATCGATTCCAGATTTCTTCGCGTTGCTCCCGCACAACAGGACCAATTTCCCGCCATTGTTGATGTAGGTTTTGCAGTTGATAGAAAGCTGAAATTACATCCGTTTCGGCATCTAGCTTTTCGGCAGCTTCACATAGCGCAACTTTAGCTTCCAGGTTTTTCTTGAAGTCGTAATCGCGGAATTCATTGTTTATTTTTACCAGATCGTAGAATTTTTCTACCTGAACTTGGTAATTCCGCCAGATTTCATTTATTTTAGTTTGAGGAATTAATATAATTTCATTCCATTCCTGCTGAATCTTTTTAAATTCGTTATATGCTTTATTAATGTCTCCCGAAGTTTCAACTAAATTCTTGATTCCTTCGATTAACTGTTCTTTTTTCTTGAGATTTTCTTCTTTTTGTTTTTCGAGTTTTTCGAGGAATTCAGCTCGCTTTTCGCGGAAGGAATTTAGCAATTCTTTTAAATCAACTTCCAGTTTTTCTTCTGAAGGAACAAAATCTTTTTCTTCTCCGCCATTTTCGATAAAATACTTTTTTTGTTCTTCGATTTCACCCTTTCTGAGCTTGTAGAAATTGCGTTTCAGAGAATCCACTTCATCTTTTATTGCTTCGGAAGATTCCTGAATGACAGTTTTTAATTTACTAATAATCTGCTCCTTAGTTAGTTTTTCCTCTCTTGGTTCGGAAGAAGTATCCTCAACTTTATTTACAGGATTTGTATTGTCTGATTTAGACTCTGTAGCAGGTACCGGTTCTTCTTTGGAAACATCATTATTTTCTGTTTCTTTTTGAGGTTCTTCTACTGCCATTTCATTATTGATAGGCTCCTGTACATTCTCAATATCAATCTGATCTGCCTTGCCGGGTAATCCGGTTTCGTGTGTGTCCAACATAGTATAAATATTATATTAAAAAAGCATACTTATTTAAATAAATTAGTACAAATAAAGCAATATTTTATCATATAACAGAATAAATACTCTCTTTTTTTATTCTTTTAGGGAAAAAATGTGTAAAACATGTGTAATATTAACATTGGACGGTATTGGAGTGATTTCTGTTTCAGACGAAAAGAACAAAGACAAAAGAAGATAGAATCGATTTTAAAGACGGAAATTTAGGTCATGATTATCAGACCTCACCCCCGGCCCCTCTCCGAATGGAGAGGGGAGTTGCAGAAGGAGTTTTTATCTTTTGATAAGTTTATGAAAGTTGAATATTAACTGAATTATTATTCATTTTTCTTATGCAATAACTACTAATTTCACTCCATTCGGAAAGGGGCAGGGGTGAGGTTAAAAGCCTTCATATCAGTGTCAATACGTTTACTCTTAAAGTTCGAATGAAGTGATAGACTCCAATATCTCTTTTATCATCTTTGCCACCTTATATGGATTCTGCAATACTTCTTCGTTTGAAAACCGAATCACCTCAAATCCACATAAGTTAAGGATAGCAGTTCTTTCTTTGTCATACTCAACAATTTCTTTATCATTGTGTATTTCTCCATCAATTTCTATTACCAATTTCTTTTCAAGGCATACGAAGTCTACAATAAAGATATCTATAGAATGTTGTCTACGGATTTTATATCCTGTTTTTTTATTCCGAATTACATTCCATAAAGCATCTTCGGCTTTGGTAGGTGCCGTTCGCATCTGCCGAGCTTTTATTTTTGCATTTTTCCAAATTTTATAATCTGTTGTTTGATAGCTATAATTTTGATGTGATTTCCCTTTTTGCATTTTGTATAAGTTTGCTTGGTAACAAATATACCAGTTTAATATATCTGAATAACAAATTTTTAACTGCACGTTTATATTTTGTTGATTGAGGATGAAATTTTAAACCTTATTTCGGTACTTTTAGACATCACTTTCGCTTTTCGAACCTCACCCCCTGGCCCCTCTCCGAATGGAGAGGGGAGTTGTGGAAGGGATTTTTATCTTTTGATAAGTTTATGAATATTGGATATTGTTCAATTTATTATTCATTTTTGCTTCCTATTTCTTATGCAATGCTAATCAAGTTTCACCAACTACCCCCCTCTCCATTCGGAGAGGGGGCAGGGGGTGAGGTTAGAAAAGAAAGGTGTAATACCTCAAAAACAAAAGCCCCACCAATTTCTTGGCAGGGCTCTCTCATATCCTTACGAAAAAGAATCTTATTTTACCACATATTTAAATGTATCTACAGAACCATCTTCGTAAACAACTTTCTTAGTATAAATACCAGCTGCAGTTGCTTCTTTTACTTGAATACCTGTTAAAGTATAGATAGTTTCTGATGCGATAGCTTTAGATGCGTTTACAGAACCAATACCTGTAGTCATTGTAAAATTAGCAGCGATTTCACTTATTGTTCCATCAACTGTATAGTAGAATGGATTATCTGTTGAAAGTTCATCTCCAACTGCACGTAGAGCACCAATTGTCCAGTTTGCAAATTTGTAATCGCTACTAGTAGGAGTTGCAGTTAATTTGATAACAGAACCTAACAAGTATTTTCCATCAGCAGATTGCGGTTCAATTGAAACACTACCATCAGTAGAGGATGGAGTAATATCTAAAGTAGTATAGCAAGCATCGTAATCTGTAATTGAAATGTCAGAAATTGTAGCACCACCACTAGTGCTTGAATTTATAATCTCAACAAACACAGGTTCACAACTATTTATAGCATGTGTAATTGTTGTACATTTGTTTCCTGCTACAGTACCAGATTTTCCAGTATCAACTCCGTCTACATATAAATTGAAAGTTCTAGATCCAGTAGCTCCTAATGTTATAGAGAAGGTACCACATCTTGGTAAATAAAACCCTAATTTAGAATTGCTATCCATTCTTATTACTTTATTCCCAGTGCATACAGCGTCACTACCAGTATAATTTCCATTGTAAGAACCTGCACCTTTACTCCAAGATGTCCAACAAGGCAAAGACTCTTTATCCCAAATATAAGGAATTGTAAGAACACATTCTTCTACAGTCAATATTGAAGATGTCAATCCTGCGAAGAAATTTCCTGCAATGTCTGTAACAGCATCAGCACTTACAGCAATATCATACGTGTTTACAAAATTAACAGGAATGTCGAATGTAATTTTGTTTCCATTAATAACAGGAGCATTTGCAGCAACACCGTTTACTGTGATACCTGTAGCATTTGCGATTGCAATATTTTCGTTGAAAATTAATGTAACTGTTTTAGAAGTAGCTCCCATTATATATATTGTACCAGTTGGGCTTATGGAGCTAAGAGTTGGAGCTGTAATATCATTAGCAAAAGTAGCAGTATAAGTTGCATCTCCGCTTACTGTAATTGTTCTTGGGTTATCAGTATTTCCATCATTCCATTGTGTGAAATTGCATATCGCAGTTTCTGTAGCTGTTAATTTGATAACATCACCATCAAATATTTTTCCATCAGTATTTATGGATGTAGGATCTATTTGTGCACTAACACCATCACATCCTGTAGCACCAACATTAATTGTACGTTCTGTTAATCCTGAGAAATTTGCAGTAACTGATTTGTCTATATCCATAGTTATTGTTGTTGGATTTGTTGTACCTGTTACATTTCCACTCCATGAAGCAAAAGTATAACCATGATTAGGAATTGCAGTAAGGGCAACTTCCGTATTTTCAGGAATAGCAGTATTATTAGTTTGACCAGTTGTGATAGTTCCAGCTCCTATTGGAAGAATAGCTGTTGTTAGAGATACTGTAGGAATTATAGATATGGGTTGAACAACTATTACTTCATGTAGTCTAGTATCTTTTAAGACAGAAACGTCAATTTTTGTAACAGAGTTTCTATATTGAGACGAAAATTCAACAGATTTACTTTCGCAACTTGTACCTTTTGCAAGAATAAATGTTTGAGTTTCTAATTCTCCAGAACTTCCTGATATTTTTACGGTTACTGTTCTTTCGGCATCTGTTCCGTTTGAAGTTGTAAAGAGAGAAAATGTAATGGAAGAACATGTGTTAACTGCAAATGATATTGGGGAGGCACTTTTTAATGTAATTCGTCCTGTAGAGCAACCATCTGTTGCGTTTGTTTTATCAAGTCCTGTTCCTCCTGTTATCCATGCAGGCAAGTTCGCATTAAAACTGAATGTAGTAACCCCTGTGCCTGTAGGTTGCAATTGTGCTTTTGCCCCAATGTTTGTTATCAACAGTATGACAAGCATCAAGCTAAATCTTGTAATTATCTTCATAATATTATTTGTTTTTTTGCCACTCCAAATAAAAACTCAAAGCAGCGGGTTAATAATTAAAAAATAACAGCAGCAAACATACGATTAAGGGAAATAATCGTTGTGGAGTTTTTGATTTTTATGGTGTATTTTTTGGTAAGTTGTCTGATTTACCCCGAGCTGCACTTCGCTTGCAAGGGGTTATCCAAGTATAAGTCCTTCCGGACTTGGCTTGGCTGTTATCAAATGTATTTTGGTGAAAAATAAAAGAAAAGCGAAGAATATATTTTTGCCATTAGCTTTTTGTCATTTATGTACGCAAACCAAAGTTTGAAATACCGGAAGCTAAGTCCGGAAGGAGTTGTATTTGGATAACCCCTTGCAAGCCGTAGGTGCAGATAAACCTCACCCCCAGCCCCTCTCCGAATGGAGAGGGGAGTAGTTGATGAAACTTGATAGTCATTGTATAAGAAATAAGAAGTGAATAATAATTCAACGAATACCCATTATCATAAACCTATCAGAAGATGAAATTCCTTTTACAACCTCCCTCTCCATTCGGAGAGGGGCAGGGGTGAGGTCTGAGGGGTGTGAAAAATAAAAAACTGCTTCCTTTTGAGAAGCAGTTTTCCTACAATATTTATAAAAAAGAAAATCTTATTTTTCAGAAAGCTTTTCTTTCAATGCAGCCAATTCTTCAATATCTCCTAATGTAGTTTTTTCCATTTTGGAGTTTGAAGCATTATTGTCTTCATTTGCATTTTCGTCATCTTTCTTTTTCCGTGTAGTTTTCTTTGGTGCAGATGATTCGCGAGATTCAGATTTTTGAGCATCTTCGAAAATCCGGCTGTGAGAAAGAATGATACGTTTTGCATCTTTATTGAATTCAATTACTTTGAATGGTAATTTTTCTTCAACTTGTGCTTGCGAACCATCTTCTTTCACCAAATGTTTTGGAGTAGCAAAGCCTTCAACACCATAAGGAAGAGCAACTACAGCACCTTTATCAAGCAATTCGATAATAGTTCCTTCGTGTACCGAATCTACAGTAAAGATAGTTTCGAATACATCCCAAGGATTTTCTTCCAATTGTTTGTGTCCTAAGCTCAAGCGGCGATTTTCCTTGTCGATTTCCAATACTTGTACATCAATATCCGCACCGATTTGTGTGAATTCCGACGGATGTTTGATTTTTTTAGTCCAAGAAAGGTCAGAAATATGGATTAATCCGTCAACACCTTCTTCAATTTCTACAAATACACCGAAGTTGGTGAAGTTGCGAACCTTTGCAGTGTGGCGAGAACCAACCGGATATTTAGTTTCGATAGTTTCCCATGGATCGGCTTTCAATTGTTTGATACCCAAAGACATTTTGCGTTCGTCGCGATCTAATGTCAACACAACAGCTTCCACTTCGTCTCCAACTTTCATAAAGTCCTGAGCGCTGCGCAAGTGTTGAGACCAAGACATTTCCGAAACGTGAATCAATCCTTCTACGCCCGGAGCGATTTCGATAAATGCACCATAATCGGCCATTACAACTACGCGTCCTTTTACTTTGTCGCCAACTTTTAAGTTTTCGTTCAAAGCATCCCATGGGTGAGGAGTTAATTGTTTCAAACCAAGAGCAATACGTTTCTTTTCGTCATCGAAATCCAAAATTACAACATTCAACTTTTGGTCTAATTGTAAAATTTCATCCGGATGAGAAACACGTCCCCAAGAAAGATCGGTAATGTGAATCAAACCGTCTACACCGCCCAAGTCGATAAATACTCCATAAGAAGTGATGTTTTTAACGGTACCTTCCAATACCTGGCCTTTTTCAAGTTTTGAGATAATATTTTTCTTTTGTTGTTCAAGTTCAGCTTCGATAAGCGCTTTGTGTGAAACTACAACATTTTTGAATTCCTGGTTGATTTTCACAACTTTGAATTCCATTGTTTTATTAACAAACACATCGTAATCACGAATTGGTTTCACATCGATTTGTGATCCCGGCAAGAATGCTTCGATACCGAATACATCTACAATCATACCGCCTTTTGTACGGCATTTAACAAAACCTTTAATGATTTCGTCGTTTTCAAGAGCAGCATTAACACGTTCCCAAGATTTGGTTGCGCGAGCTTTTTTGTGAGAAAGAAGGAGTTGTCCTTTTTTATCTTCCTGACTTTCGATGTAAACTTCTACAGTATCACCTACTTTTAAATCAGGATTATAACGAAATTCGTTCATAGAAACAATTCCGTCCGATTTGTAACCGATATTAACAACGACTTCGCGTTTGTTCATCGAAATTACAGTACCTTCAGCCACCTCTTTGTCTTTTACGGTGTTGAGGGTTTCATCATAAGCTTTTGTAAGGTCTTCTTTGCTTACATTTGTGTAAGAATCACCTTGCTCGTAGCCTTCCCAATCGAAATCAGCATTGGGAGTTACGTTTTTTAGTTGTTTTTCTTCCATTAAATAAAATTGTTGTTAAATTTAGTGAGTTAGACATTATATTTGCTTTCTCAAAATTGGCGCAAAATTACAATGTTTTTTCTTAATACACAAGATAAATTAGAGGAATTAATCGGAAGTTGTTAGAATTGCCGATGTGGTAATTTGCTAAGAATTTCATAAGTTTCATATTTTATTTGTTTTTGAATATTCCAGCTTACAATATTTTAATGTTAAATGCGTTTTTCTATAAAATTTAAACGGGCTCTTACTTAATAATATTACTTTTGCCACCTTTAAAATAATTGACATTAAAACATAATCGACATAAATGGCTATAATAGTTAGGTTTTTTGTAATCATTTTTCTTTGTATTTTCCCAATAACTTTGTTTTCTCAATCCAAATATACAGTTAGTGGAACTGTTAAGGATAAAAATACAGGAGAAACTCTTATTGGCGTTATTGTTGGTGTTTCTGGAACAAAGCCGGTTGAAACGTTGACGAATGAGCATGGTTTTTACTCTTTAACTATTCCATCAGATAATTATCAACTATCCGTTTCCGGGATGGGTTATCAGGTTCAACAGATATCATTGAATCTGGATAAAAGTCAGCGAATTGATTTTTCTCTGGTTACAGATCCTCGTGAATTACAGGAGGTTGTTGTTACCACTCGTGTTAAAGATGAAAATGTAACCCGCACCCAGGTTGGTGTGGAAAGAATGGAAATGAAAGAGATTGCTCAGATTCCTGTTTTAATGGGAGAAAGGGATTTGATAAAAGTAATGCAACTTACGCCCGGAATTAAACCGACAGGGGAGGGGAATACCGGTTTTTATGTACGTGGAGGCGCTGCCGATCAAAATTTGATTTTGTTGGATAATGCATTGGTTTATAACGCATCTCACTTAATGGGTTTTTTCTCAACATTCAATTCCGATGCAATCAAAGATGCTACTATTTATAAAGGTCCTATGCCTGCCCAATATGGTGGACGTCTGTCTTCGGCATTGGACATTGTAATGAACGAAGGAAATAATCAGGATTATCACGTGAGTGGAGGAATCGGTCTTATTTCGACAAAATTAAACATTGAAGGTCCGATACAAAAAGATAAATCTTCTTTCTTGATAACAGGTCGTCGCACATATGCCGATTTAATGGCAAAAGCATCAGGTGTTGAAGGTTTTGAAAATGCTTCTTTATATTTTTATGATTTGAATGCCAAGGCAAATTATATTTTGTCGGATAAAGACCGCATTTATTTATCCGGATATTTTGGGAGGGACAAATTGGCTGCCGAAGATTTTTTCGGGCTCGAATGGGGAAATGCCACAGGTACTTTGCGTTGGAATCATATTCTCAGTGATAAGTTATTTTCCAACACCTCCCTTGTTTACAGTGATTACGATTATAAGGTTACGGTATATATGACCGAAAGGGATAATAAAATGGGTATTCTTTCGCGCATACGGGACTGGAATCTGAAACAGGATTTTCAATATTTTCCTAATCCCTCCAATTCGATTCGGTTTGGTTTAAGCACTACGTATCACACCGTTTTGCCGGGGCAGGTTTCATTTGATAATCCGTATCAATTTAATGTTGAATCCTTGCAAAAAAAATATTCTTGGGAAAATGCACTTTATGGAACGAATACATGGAAAGTTTCAAATAAATTATCTGCCATTTATGGATTGAGGTTTTCTACATTTAGTGTTTTGGGTCCGGGCGATATTTATACATTGGATGATAAACATCAGGTAAAAGATACAATATCGTATGGTTCAGGAGATTTTGTCAAAACATATTTTAATATCGAACCGCGTTTGTCATTAGCTTATCAATTAAATAAAAATTCTTCGTTAAAGGCTGCTTATGCCCGAACTACGCAAAATATGCATTTGGTTGCCAATTCGTCTGTTTCTACTCCGGTAGACAGGTGGGTGCCGACATCAAATATAATTCAGCCCGAAATTGCCGATCAGGTTTCGTTGGGATATTTTCACAATTTTGCCAATAATATGTTTGAATTTAGCATAGAAGGATATTATAAAAATCTTCAGAATCAAATAGATTATAAAGATGGAGCCGATATTCAAACGACAGATGTTGTAGAAACCGAATTACTTTTTGGAAAAGGAAGAGCGTATGGTGTAGAATTTTTTCTGAAAAAGAAATACGGGCGATTCAATGGTTGGTTGGGGTATACCTTATCTCGTAGCGAAAAACAGATTGATGGAATCAATGATGGTAAATGGTATGCTGCAAAACAGGATCGTACGCATGATGTTTCTATTGTTGGAATGTATGAATTAACTAAAAAATGGTCATTGTCTGCTGCATGGGTTTATTATACGGGAGATGCAGTAACTTTTCCGAGTGGAAAATATACGATTGATAATCAGGTTGCAATGTATTACACCGAACGCAACGGTTATCGTATGCCAGCTTATCACAGGCTTGATTTGGGTGCAACATGGAAATTGAAAGATACGAAGAAGTTTTATTCCGAATTGGCATTCAGTTTGTATAATGCTTATGGCAGGGAAAATGCTTATATGATTGATTTTAGGGAAAATAAAGACGATCCGACTAGAACAGATGCATATCAGATTTCATTATTTCGTTTCGTTCCTTCCGTTTCATGGAATTTTAGATTTTAAGATTTTAATCGACACACTTAATTAAATAGCAGAAAAAGTGAAAAATATTTTATTATTCATATTAATATTATTACCTTTAGCTTCGTGCGAGAAGATTATTGATGTAAATTTAAATTCAGCCGATCCGAAGTATGTAATCGAAGGGATTATTACTGATTTAGATGCGCCTGTTTTTGTGAAAATCACGCAGACAAAGGATTTCGATGAAGATAATGATTTCCCGGGAATTGAAGATGCCTCTGTAACAATTTCGGATGATAATGGGAACGTTGTTACATTAACATATGTAGATAAAGGAGTTTATCAATCGACTGAATTAAAAGGGATTCCGGGAACAACCTATTCATTGTTGGTTGATATAAACGGACAACAATTTTCGGCAGTATCTACCATGCCACAGCCTGTTCCGATAGATACGATTTATATGAATTACAGGAAGGCTCCGTTTGGAGGAGATACGATTTATTCTATAATAATTGAGTATCAGGATCCGGTAGGTATCGAAAATTATTTCCGTTATATTATGTATCTGAATGAAAAAAAGCGCAAAAGGATTTATACTGATTCAGATGAATATACGGATGGAAAATTAGTAATCAACACATTTGATTATTATGAAGATGATGAAGATGATGACTCTCCGAAATTAAAAGATGGAGATATTATCACAATCGAAGCTCAATGTATCGATAAACCCGTTTATTCCTACTTTTTCGAATTGGAAAGAACGATTACAGGAAGCGGATTTTCATCTAGTTTATCAAATCCTCCAAGTAATATAGTTGGTGGATCATTAGGCTATTTCAGCGCACATACAGTTTGGACAGGTTCGGTTACAGTCAAAAAATGATTTTTTCCTTTTTTTTTATATGTATTTATATTACCTTCGCACGCTATAAAAAATTGTGAACAATTTCTATTGTTTTCATGTTAAGAGTAGATTGATTATAAACCTTAAAGGAGGAATGATATCATGGCAGAAAAAACAAGATATTCAGATGCAGAATTGGAAGAATTCCGCGAAATTATTTTAGATAAACTAGATAGAGCAAAAAAAGATTATGAATTGCTCAAGGCTACAATAATGAATTCCGACGGAAATGATGTTTCTGATACATCGCCTACATTCAAGGTGTTGGAAGAAGGTGCTGCAACTTTGTCGAAAGAAGAAGCAGGCCGTTTGGCTCAACGTCAGATGAAGTTTATCCAACATTTACAAGCGGCATTAGTGCGCATTGAGAATAAAACTTACGGCGTTTGTCGCGAAACAGGAAAATTAATTCCGAAAGAACGTTTGCGCGCTGTACCTCACGCAACATTAAGTATAGACGCAAAAAATAGTCAAAAATAAATAAGTTTTAAGTCGTAAGTTATAAGTTTTAAGTTTGAGGAATCTGCCTTTAACTTAGAACTTAAAACTTAGAACTTAAAACTCATATTTCATAAAAAGCCGCTGTAGCGTTTGGAAAAACACCTATTGCGGCTTTATTTTTATTAATCTTATGAGTTCTTGTTGTAGATTGCAAAATAATGTGTTTTGAATCCTGTAACTTGTAACTTGTAACTTGTAACTAAAAAAATGGCAAAATTTTCTAACGGAAAAATAGCATTCTTAGTAATATTCTTAGTATTGCTGGCAGATCAAATCCTGAAGATTTGGGTAAAAACGCACATGTTTTTATATGAGGATATTGAGATAACTTCGTGGTTTATTCTTCGCTTTGTTGAGAATAACGGAATGGCTTTCGGAATTGAAGTATTGGGGAAATTGTTTCTTTCATTGTTTCGTATTATTGCCGTTATAGCCATTGGGTATTATTTGTATAAAATTATCAAGAAGGGAGTCAATACCGGATTTGTTGTTTGCTTATCGTTGATATTGGCAGGTGCTTTGGGTAATATTATTGATAGTGCTTTTTATGGAGTTATTTTTAATGAAAGCACACCACATTCATTAGCTACACTTTTTCCGGTAGAAGGCGGATATTCTTCATTTTTACATGGAAAAGTGGTAGATATGTTCTATTTTCCATTGATAAAAATAGATAATGTTCCTGATTGGGTTCCGTTTTGGGGTGGAAGTGATTTTGTATTTTTCCGTCCGATTTTCAATTTAGCTGATTCTGCTATTACAGTGGGCGTAATTTTGTTATTATTATTCGAACGCAAACATTTGGTTGATAAAAAAACCGAACCTGAAAAAAATGCGTAAGCCTTTTTTTATATCGTTACTTGTTTTATTGGCAATCTGTATTGTCTCTTGCAAACCAACACCTTCTTGGGTGATTGACAAGAACGATATGGAAAATTTATTGATTGATATTCATTTGTCGGAGGCGTTGATACAAGATAATCCTGAATCATTCAGAACAGAAGAAAAAAGAGATGCTTTATATGAAGCTATTCTAAAAAAGCACAAAGTAACGAGGCAACAGGTCGATACATCATTGTATTGGTATGGGCAACACATTGAATTATATAATAAAATATACCAGAAAGTAACCTTTCGCCTGAATGCCGATAAAGGCATGATGGAGAATATATTATTAGCTGAGTCTTTTGTTCTTATTCAAAAACAAAAAGGAGATACAATGAATATTTGGAATGAAAAGATGCGTTATGCTTTTGTTCTTCCACAAATAAATAATGTGCTTTCATTTGAAATAGAAACAGATACAAGCTTCCATGTAAAAGATTCTTACGAATTAAGAATGAACCTGTCCGGAATTATTCCAAAAGATTCTACAAATCTATCTCAAGCCTCATTAATGCTGAAATATAAGAAGGATTCATTTTTTGTTGTAAGAAAAGATATAGATGCAAACGGGCACTTTTCATTAAAAATTGAATCGGAAAAACTTGTTCCAAAGAAAATTTTGGGATCTATTCTTATAAAAGAATCAGTTTATCCTAAAAGCATATTAATTGACAATATTCAATTGTTGCGGATACACGAAGAGAAAAAGAATGAAGCGAAAACGGATTCAATAAATCAAGATAAAAAACCCGAACAAAAGAAAGACTTGCCAATTTCACCTCGCATTGAATCCAATAGATTGCTTCAGAAAAAAGATATTCCTTCTAGATAGGAATCCTATGGTACGAAGGTTTGCTGCCCAATATATTTACGTTTCAGGGGAGATGCTTCCCCGGCATGTTGTAGAAATAGAAACAAAGGATAATTCTATAATCCGTATTTTTTCGTTGGATAAAGAATATTCAAATACGGAGTTTTTCAATGGAATAATTGTTGTTTTTTCAGATGCTATATCTTTACCGGAAATAAATAAAGAGCTTGATTTATACAGAAATAAAGAAATCATAGATTTTCTCGAGCTGTTTAAGAAAAACGATATAAATGTATTTTCAAAAAATATAAAGTTGGTATTAATTGAAAATATCGATTTTCTACGAATGAAATTATTGCCTGATACTCAGTTAATAATGATTGTTAACTAATCTATTGCTTATTATGATATTACATTCTTATACACAGTTGCCGGAAAGGACGATTCAGCCACCTATTCTTCCAATAGAGCAAATTGATATTCCGGAAGTTGAACAATATATAATGCCGAATGGAGTTGAGTTACATTCATTAAACATGGGCAATGAAGATGTTGTGCGGTTAGATATTGTAGTTCAATCAGGGAAATGGGATGCAAATCGAGCGCTAGAAACGGAATTTTGTAACCAGATATTGAAAGAAGGCGCTGGTATTCTAACTTCAGCCCAAATTGCCGAAAAATTGGATTATTATGGAGCATGGCTTCAAACCTATACTACTCAGCAATGCTCTTACCTGACATTGTATTCCTTGAATAAATTCTTCGGAGAAACAATCGCTATTTTGGAGAAGATTCTGAAAGAGCCGGTATTTCCGGAAAAAGAATTTGATATATTATGTAGAAATCGCAAACAACAATTTCTGGTAGATATGGATAAAGTGCAGTATCTATCAGCAAGGGCTTTTATCCGGAATATCTTCGGGAAAAATCATCCATACGGACGTATTGCAGAATTAGGGGATTTTGACACAATAACAATTTCGGACTTACTGAGGTATTATACCGATAATTACAACTCGAGAAACTGTAGAGTTGTTTTATTCGGCAAAATCGAAAAAGACATGCTGAAGCAGGTAGAAAATTGTTTCGGAAATTCGGCGTGGAGGAATCAAATATTAAAAGTAGAAAAAAACTTTACAATCCAATCCTCTGAAAAGGGAAGAATATTGGTTTCAAAGCCGGATGCATTGCAATCGGCAATCTGTGTAGGAAAACAATTTGTTACAAAAAACCATCCTGATTATCATGGATTGTATATGCTGAATACATTATTCGGAGGATATTTTGGAAGCCGTTTAATGTCTAATATCCGTGAAGATAAGGGATATACGTATGGCATTTATTCATCAATGACTTCGTATTTGCATGCAGGCTCCTTGAATATATCAACCCAAACTGCAACAGAATATGTCGAACCGGTAATAAAAGAAATTTATACCGAGATGGATAAACTTTGCAATGAACAGATTCCTGAAAATGAACTGGAAACAGTTCGCAATTACCTGTTGGGAGAAACAGCCCGGAGATTCGATAATTTATTTGCTATTGCCGATGCTTACCTTAATTTGTTGGAAGTGAATTTAATTAATAAAGATTTTTATCAACAACGGGTTGATGTGATTAAAAATATTACAGCTCCAGAACTTGGAGATTTAGCCCGAAAATATTATGTAAAAGAAGAATTTTACGAGGTAATAGCAGGAAAGTAAATCACTTCTTGTCGATGTAAGAAATGTATATTAGTTTATAAATATCAAAAAGATATAAATTTGGACGTTTCCCTGTAAAGTTTTTGATAAAAACCTTTTGCATAAAAGGAAATAAAGAACCGATTATTTTATTCAAATTACAACGACAGATTTTTTGATATATCTCAAGTAATCTGAATCGATACAAATATTGATTTGCAAGTATTCTATTTTTGAATATATACAGCAAATTTTCAATACCTTCATTATGTTTTCTTACAAAAGCTTCATTACTGTCTAATCCAATATGAATTACCGGATTGTCTATAAAATGTATTTGAATTCCTTTTTCTTCCAGTTGAATTTGAAATAAAGTATCTTCATGTCCATAGCGGGTAATATTTTCGTCAAATTTTACTTTTTCCCAAATGTCTTTTTTCATAAGAAAATTATTAGACATGAAGTTGGGTGACTTTACTTCCCTATTAACGCCATAAAACCAATGGAAATAATAGTTTTTATCATCTGGAGGTAGATTTGTATAAATTCGTTTGCCGGATATGATTTCATAATTATTTAAAATAGACAGATATGTTTTGATATAGTGGGATGAAGCTATTTCTACATCACAATCCAAAAAAAGCAAATAATCATAGGTTGCTTTTCCCGCTAATAAGTTCCGGATTTTCGAACGGCCGATATTTCGTTCCAGTTCGATATAACTGCATTTATCGATAGAGTTAACTTTCCTATTCTCATCCTTAAATAAAAACGAAGCATCATCCATACAAATAATCTCAAAATCAATACTTTCTTTTGATGATTGAATTTGAAGTTCTTGTACTAATTTTACACAGTTGTAGTTGTATATGGGAATGAGGATGGATAGCATGAGGTGAGGTATTAGTCTTCGATTCTTTTGAAAATTTCAGTTAAAACAATACTTTCCTTTTCCCAACATAAGTCTTGTTTGGCTTTTTCAAATAATAATTCTTTTTCAGGATTATTTTCCCAATAAGCAATTGTTTTTCGTATTGTATCCGCCAAGAAAATGGGATCATAGTTGTCTATTAGTGAGCCAATTTTATATGAATCAACTATCTTTCTGATTTCAGGAAAATTTGTAGCTAATATAGGAACTTCAGCATGAATAAAATCAAAAATTCGATTTGGCAATGAATAGTAATAATTTTTGCCCATATTTTCTAACAAACAAACACCAAGATTTGAGGATACCGTATACTCTCGTAATTTTTCTAAGGGTATTCTTCCAAGAAAAAATACTTTTTCATGCAATTGTTTTTTGTCAACTAACTTTCTAATAGATTCCAGAATATCTCCATCTCCTGCAATATAAAACACAGCATCATCAATATAGGGCATTGCTTCAATGATTTGTTCTATTCCCCGACCGATATTTACCGCCCCTTGATAAAATATGACTTTTTTGTTGGTTGGGAATATATTCTTATTCGCAGATATTTTGTTACTTTTCGGAATATTACGAACAACTTGCATTGAAATATTATACTTTTTATTGTAAATATCAGCAATCGAATTGCAAACAGTATAACAATACTTTAAGTTTGGAAAAATTAAATCTTCTATTTTTGTCCAGATATTTTTTACAACAGGCCTATGTGAAACTTCCGGAGTCTCTGGAAACATTTCATGAGCATCAAAAACCAACTTTTTTCCTCTGATTTTCGATGCTAAAAAGTTTGCTAATAATGTGTCGGTATCATTAGATAGAAATATAGATGCAGTAGAAAATACTAAAAAGAAGAAAAGTCTTAAATTATATTCTGCATAAAAAAAGATTTTGTGATTAAAAAAGAGAGAAAATCGTATTGTTTTATAAGGACGGGATATATTTGGACTGTTCTTTAATTTTCTACCAACAAGAGTAACATTGTATCCATTCTGAAATAAAGTTAATGCATTTTTATGAACACGTTGATCCGTAGCTAAATCGTTTGTGACAGAAATTATTACGTTTTTTTTCATGCGGTAAAGATGTTTTGAACTATCTAAATTAAGAAGTTTTTTATAATATGAGGTGGTTAATGTTCAACATAGTTTAATACAAATTGATATAATTTTTTTTGATAACTTTCGGAAGAGTCAATAAGAGTTGTATTATGCCATAATAAAACCAAATCTCCATTAAATTTTGCTGTTTGATCAATCAAACCCTTGCAATAAGTCATAGCAGAATCATAATCCAATCCCATATATTCAGGTCGATCTAATGTACACTCCATAACTGTGAGGGGATGGAGTAATAATGAATGTACTTTTTTATCAGCCGGATTAATCCAATGAACCGGCCGGCACGTTCCCAATCGGAATCCGGATACATCTGCATATCCCATTGTAAAATCATCGGTTATTCCGGCATTTATTAGATGAATCATATCTTCCGGTTCCCGGCTACAAAGGAAATGGTTCCTGTTTAATTTTACATTGCTTTTTGTAGCTTCTTCTAGCTGTTCTTTTTCATTTAATATCAATTGAGGGTTAAAACTGGCTTGATAACTTGCATGTAACTCAATATCGATATCATTTTCCCTGCAAAGAGCAAATATTGTTTGAATATCTTTTGAATAAAGATTATAGAAAGGCCTGTCTTCTCTTGTTTTTCCTCCTACTTTGAAAAAAAAGACAGACTGATAATGTGAATTCTTTAATCGACTTTTTAACTTGTTGTTTTGTTCAATAATCCATGGATATGTATATGCCGGATTATCTACAATATTTCCAAAAAAACTTCTAATAACAATTTTTCGATTTTTGGAAAAAAGCATTCCTTTTGCAAAACTTAGTATACTTCTATAGTGAAAAGGAATGTCGATATCATGCGTAAGATATACTGTATTAACGTGATACGAAGTTTCAGGGAAAGAAAATCCAACCTGCTTTAGCCATCCTTTCAATAAACTTCCATATTCATCAACAATAGGTCGATTAATAAAACCCTCTTTATAAGGTAATGATTCTTTTCCCGGAAAACGACCATGAATATCCCTTACATCTTTTCTTATATATTCCTCATATCTTGATAATAAAAAATAGGAAGATGCAATAATATCGGCACTAACTATTAATTTATCATCTTTTTGGATAATATCAGGTGATCCATACAATAGAGGAACCTCTTCTATCTTTTTTAAAGGAAGGGTAGGTAAAGAATGAGGCAATCCATAGTTTTCTTTACGAAAAAATCCGGAAGGTATAATTACAAGTTTATATCTGTGAAATTCATTCGTATTGTCTGTATAACCGATGTGTCGAGCAATTTCCTCAGAATAGCTATTCCCAAGTAGAAAACGGATAATATATGAAATGTAGTCACTCACAATGTTAGAATATAAAGTTACAAAGGTAATTAATTTCAATATATGGAGATTTGAAAAAACTCTTTTGTCGGGAATTGATCCGTAGAGATTATAATCTTATATTTAAAGGAAGAGCTACGTGAAAATAATTTATACCTTTGTCTAATAAAGATTACAAGATGAATTTTATCAAACAAAAGATTATACCATTTATTGCAAGTGGCATAAATATCAATACGTTAGTTAGCACTTCAAAACAATACACCATCTATCCTTTTTATCATACTGTTACGGATGATTATTTGCCACATATTTCTCCATTATATAAGCCTAAAACCATAAAAGAGTTTCAAAATGATATAGATTTTCTGCTAAAACATTTTTCTCCAATAAGTGCAGAAGATGTTTATTTATCAGCAAAAGGCGAAATTAAAATAACCAAACCATCTTTTCATTTATCCTTTGATGATGGTTTGAGGGAGGTTTATGATATTATTTTTCCAATACTTTATCAAAAAGGAATTCCGGCTACTGTTTTTGTAAATAGTGATTTTGTGGATAATAAAAATTTGTTTTATAGATATAAAGCAGCTTTGATTATTGATAAGATTAACCAAGGAATTTCTATAAATGAGGTACGAGAAATTTCTAAATTACTCATGCCTTTTGATAAAAGTAAAAAAAACATAACCTCAAAAATTCTGAAAATTAATTATTTGAATTGTCATATTTTAGATGAAATTGCATCATTCTTAGGAATAGATTTTCAGTCTTATTTACAAAATAAAAAACCTTATTTATCTTCTATAGAATTAAAAGAGCTTCATTCCAAAGGATTTGCTATTGGTGGACATAGCATAGATCATCCTCTTTATTCACTTATTTCGGAAGATAAGCAAATAAAACAAACATTAGATTCTTGTTCTTTTGCACAGAAAAGTTTTAATGAAGAATATGCCTATTTTGCATTTCCTTTTTCGGATGCTGGAATTAAGGATTCTTTTTTTTCAAAAATATTTGATTCTGTATCCTTAACTTTTGGAATTTCAGGAATAAATGCAAAACAAAATGGTTGTCACATTGGACGCATCGATATGGAAAATTATGCAAGGAATGCAGAGGAATGTGTGAAGAAAGCGTATTTGATTAATATTGTTAAAGGCATTCTTTAATAAAAAGCACAGTCTCCATCACCATCTTGAAAATTCAAATTACTTATGAAATTCAAATCTTTTGATATGAAATATGGTTTTTTGATTTGTTTAGAAAAAATAAAAGGTGTTTTTATTTTGTGAAAATTTTCTATAAGTTTATCATTAAAGGTTGTAATCATATTTAGCTTTAAGTCCAACATTATATTTACTATAATTTTTGAAATAACTTCATAACCCTTTTCATCTGAAAAAATAAATGGAACACTTAAGTTCTTATTGCGAATAAGTATTAATGCTACACCTACGATATCGTTATGTATATTTGATAGTTTGATTATCTGATAAAAGAAACTTTTATCTAATGATGAAAAATAGTATCGCTTACTATTGAAGTCATTATTTCCACTCTGCAATATCCATGGATTCTTAACTATCCAATTCAATTCGTTTTTCCTTCGTTTATTCCATAAATTTGTATTGTGAGACTCAAAAAACATATCATTTATTTCATCAAAAGAAGATAGGTACTCATATCTTATATTGCATAAAGATTGCTTTTTGTATAAAGAAAGTCGAATTCTAATAAGAGAATTTAAGGCATAATCAATAGTTTTTAACATAGGGGTTATTTTCTTAAATATGTTTTTTTTAGGAGGAAGAATTTCTGCAGTGTTAAAACGTAAATAACCTCTAAATCCTGTTTTTTGTTGAGTAGGTAAGAATAGCCCTGTTTTTTGATAAACAGGATCAAGCCAAGGAACTATATTTGTAATCAGTATTCTTTTCTCCCATTTTCTAATAACCCGGAGAAATAAAGATGCAGCAACATTTTGTGACTTATAATTATCATCAACCCAAAAGCACGTCAACCAACCAACTTTGATCTCTTCCTCCTTCTCATAAACATAATCTGGTAATATTCCTAAATAACCAACTGTTCTGTTATTGTCAAATTGGGCCACTAGGATTACATCATCATCATTTGCTCTTGGATTATTAATTTGAGAGATAGCTCTGTGTTTACTTATTGGTATATTTTCTAAGTTTTCATATTGTTGGGAATTTATGAATTGAAATAGTGATTGTTTAGTGAAAGATATAGTTTCCATATTATGATAAAATTATTTATATAGACGAATTAAAAATTTAAACGTTTTAATAATGTGGATCAAAGGTTGATATATTGAATTGTTTTACTATAATAATCAAACAAGCAACATTATCGGCATTTGCCTGAAAAGGTAGGACTTTTCCCATCATAATTATAGTCCTGTTTTTATTTTTTCAGACAGATATGAGTACATTTGTATTTTGTAGATTTATTTGATGTACGGATTTGTAAATCAGTATTTTAATCCTTTAATTCGTATTAAAAATAAAAATATTTTGGAACATAAATTATTACTTGTCAATTCCGGATACAATTCGGGTTTAGATCCAAATTTCCTGTAATATTCAGCAATGCTTGAAATTGAGGATCCTTCAAAATCTAAAAACTGTTTATTTTTTATATTATTTTGGATAAATTGATCTAAAAGAAATGTCATACTTTGTTTCTGTTTTCCCTCATTTGTAGACACTGGTAGTAAATAATAATAACGATTCTTCCATTTAAGAAAAAGCACACAGGATAAAAGGGTATCTTCTTTATTAGCAGAGTAGATTTCTGCATGAGCATGTATCTTAGCCTTTTCAAAAATATTTAAAAAAATATGTAATGAATTATTAGTTAAAAGGGTTCTTAAATTTTCAACGACTGTTTTTAAAAGAATTTCCACATTAGTATTTCGAACTAATTCCAATTTCTCTTTTTCCGCCTTCTTAAGATTTCTCAAGCAATTTTTACTATATCCGCTCTTTATTTCCTCATAAGACTGGTTTAAATCCAATGTATAATTAGACCTTAATCTTAAATTGGGATAATCTTCAAAAATATTTCCTGCATTGAATTGTAATTTATAGAAAGAATACGGAATTTCTTTTATAAACAAAGAAAAGATGCCAGAGGTTAGTCTTTTTAATGAAAAAATACCTAACTGTTGACAAAGCAATGGTTGTATGGCATATTTTAAAAAAAACTTTTTTTTGACAGGAATTGGCATTACATAGTTGTAATCATCAGCCATCAAAATATCCCAATTGGGAGAAACAACATCTAAATACCAAGACATTGCATATATAGTTCCTTGAGTAGAATTTTCAATACAGTAATCATACTTTTTTAAGTCAATATTGTTATGTTTTATATATTGAATATTCATTTTGTTTTATTTATGGGGACAAAGATAATTAAAAGCTTCGAATCTGTTATTTTCATTTTAAGCTTGCTATTTGTATAATTGGATGTGAATGTTTTAAATATTAATTGTTATTGAAAAATGAATGAGTATATTTTTTCAAATAAAATTCTCGCAAAAAGTTGTATGAATAAAATAAATAACTACCTTTGCAACCCAATTTGTGGATTTTGTGAAAATAATTAACGTAAAAATAATAGGAATAAAAAAGTTCTAAAATGCCTACAATTCAGCAATTAGTAAGAAAAGGAAGAACGGTATTGGTTGACAAAAGTAAATCACCTGCACTAGACTCATGTCCTCAAAGACGTGGCGTTTGTGTGCGTGTTTACACAACTACACCTAAAAAACCTAACTCTGCGATGCGTAAAGTAGCTCGTGTTCGCTTAACAAACACTAAAGAAGTGAATGCTTACATTCCGGGAGAAGGACATAACTTGCAAGAGCACTCAATCGTTTTGGTTCGTGGTGGTCGTGTAAAAGACCTTCCGGGAGTTCGTTATCACATCGTTCGTGGAACATTGGATACTGCCGGAGTAGGAGGACGTACACAACGTCGTTCTAAATACGGAGCAAAACGTCCGAAACCAGGACAAGCACCTGCTGCAGCAGCAAAAGGTAAAAAGAAGTAATTGAAAAAGTAACGATGCTTCTTAGTTTTAATTAAAAAAGTAAAAAATCGCAATTAAAAAATTCGTTTGAGTTTATTGGCATAAAGCTTCACAACAGGTTGAGTAAATAGTCCGGTGGGATTGTTGAAGACGCAAAAAAAGGCAACCAAAAACAAAAACAAAAATTTTGCAAAAAGATGAGAAAAGCAAAACCTAAGAAAAGGATCATATTACCAGATCCTATCTTTAATGACGTAAAGGTGACAAGATTTGTTAATCACCTGATGTATGACGGAAAAAAAAGCACCGCTTTTGATATCTTTTATACTGCTCTCGAAACAGTAAAAACCAAACTTCCCAACGAAGATAAATCTGCTTTGGAAGTATGGAAAAAAGCACTCGACAATATCACTCCTCAAGTCGAAGTTAAGTCTCGCCGTGTCGGTGGAGCAACATTTCAAGTTCCTACCGAAATTCGCCCCGATAGAAAAGAATCCATTTCAATGAAAAATTTAATTCTGTACTCTCGTAAAAGAGGCGGAAAATCAATGGCTGATAAATTGGCTGCTGAAATCATTGATGCATTTAATGAACAAGGAGCTGCATATAAACGCAAAGAAGATATGCACAGAATGGCAGAAGCTAACAGGGCATTTGCTCATTTCCGCTTCTAATAACTAATCAAAAAAAGAAGGTTTTAAAATAAAAACGATGGCTAAAGGATCAGACGCAAGTTTAAAATTTACAAGGAACATTGGTATCATGGCTCACATCGATGCCGGAAAGACTACGACATCAGAGCGTATTCTTTTCTATACCGGTTTGACACACAAAATCGGAGAAGTGCATGATGGAGCAGCTACAATGGACTGGATGGAACAAGAGCAGGAACGTGGTATTACCATTACTTCTGCCGCTACGACAACCAGTTGGAATTATTTAAACGATAAATATAAAATTAACTTAATAGACACTCCTGGACACGTAGACTTTACTGTTGAGGTAGAACGCTCGCTTCGTATCTTGGATGGTGCCGTTGCTGCTTTTTGTGCAGTAGGTGGTGTTGAGCCTCAATCGGAAACTGTTTGGCGTCAAGCCGACAAATATAATGTTCCTCGTATCGGTTATGTAAATAAAATGGACCGTTCGGGAGCTAACTTTTTTGAAGTAGTTCGTCAGGTAAAAGAAATGTTAGGAGCACATCCGTGTCCTATTCAAATTCCTATCGGAGCAGAAGAAACATTCAAAGGAGTTGTTGACTTAGTGAAAATGCGTGCTATTCTTTGGCATGATGAAACAATGGGAGCCGATTACGAAGAAGAAGAAATTCCGGCAAATTTATTAGATGAAGCTCAAGAGTGGAGAGATAAAATGCTTGAAGCAATTGCAGAATCTGATGATATTATCATGGAAAAATTCTTTGACGATCCTGCTACAATTACTGAAGAAGATATTTTGACAGCTATTCGCAAAGCGACTGTTGCTATGCAAATTGTTCCGATGGTTTGTGGTTCTTCTTTTAAGAATAAAGGAGTGCAAAAATTATTGGATGCTGTTTGTGCATATTTACCAAGCCCAATTGATACAGGAGAAATTGTTGGTACAGACCCAAGAGATCCTGAGAAACAAATTATTCGCAAGCCTTCATCTGAAGAACCGTTGACAGCATTGGCATTTAAAATTGCAACAGACCCGTATGTAGGCCGTTTGTGCTTCTTCCGTGTGTATGCAGGAGAATTGGAAGCTGGTTCATATGTTTACAATGCTCGTTCAGAGAAAAAAGAACGTATTTCAAGGTTATTCCAAATGCACTCCAGTAAACAAAATCCGAAAGATTTTATTGGTTGTGGAGACATTGGTGCAGGAGTAGGCTTTAAAGATATCCGCACAGGAGATACGCTGTGTGATGAAAGCAAGCCGATCATCTTAGAATCAATGGATTTCCCTGATCCTGTAATCGGAATTGCTGTTGAGCCTAAAACTCAAAAAGATTTGGATAAATTAGGAATTGGACTTGGTAAATTGGCTGAAGAAGATCCTACATTTACTGTTAAAACAAATGAAGATACAGGACAAACGGTTATCAGTGGTATGGGTGAGCTTCACCTTGAAATTATCATCGATCGTCTTCGTCGTGAATTTAAGGTAGAATGTAATCAAGGTCGCCCACAAGTTTCTTATAAAGAGGCAATTACTCGTGAAGTTGAATTGCGTGAAGTTTATAAAAAACAATCTGGAGGTCGTGGTAAATTTGCCGACATTATGTGTAGAGTAGGTCCGGCTGACGAAGGTTTTGAAGGAGCACTTCAATTTGTAGACGAAGTAAAAGGGGGTAACATTCCGAAAGAATTTATACCTTCTATTCAAAAAGGATTTACAATTGCAATGCGTAATGGTGTATTAGCCGGTTATCCTTTAGATAAATTGAAAGTAACAGTTTTTGATGGTTCTTATCACAATGTTGACTCAGACCAATTATCATTTGAAATTTGTGCTATTCAAGCATATAAAAATGCTTGTGCAAAAGCAAAACCTGTACTTCTTGAACCGATAATGAAGATTGAAGTTGTAACTCCTGAAGAAAACATGGGGGATGTAATTTCGGATTTGAATAAACGTCGTGGTCAAGTGGAAGGTATGGAAAGCAGTCGCTCTGGTGGACGTATCGTAAAAGCAAAAGTTCCGTTGGCCGAAACATTTGGTTATGTAACTTCCTTACGTACGATTACATCCGGTAGAGCAACTTCATCCATGGAGTTTTCACATTATGCCGAAGTTTCGACTGCAATTGCTAAGCAAGTTTTAACAGAAGCTAAAGGTAGAGTAGATTTATTATAAAATTGAATTTCGGGGAGGAAATGGCTCTTTCCCGAAATTTGTAATTTATAACCAGTTAATAATAACTTAAACAATGAGCCAAAAAATCAGAATTAAATTAAAATCTTATGATCACAATTTGGTAGATAAATCTGCTGAAAAAATTGTGAAGACTGTTAAGGCAACAGGTGCAGTAGTAAGTGGTCCGATACCTCTTCCTACACACAAACGTATTTTTACTGTAAACCGTTCGACATTTGTAAACAAAAAATCAAGAGAACAGTTTCAATTATCTTCATTCAAACGTTTGATTGATATTTACAGTTCAACTGCAAAAACAGTAGACGCTTTGATGAAACTTGAATTACCAAGTGGAGTAGAAGTAGAAATCAAAGTGTAGTAGTTCTAAGTAGTAAGTTTTAAGTAATAAGTTGTTTTTTCTTTTAATGAATGCTCTTGTTTCTTAAAATTTAAGCCTATAACTTAAAGTAAAACAATAAATAAATAAAGAGAAATGCCGGGATTATTAGGAAAAAAAATCGGAATGACATCCGTTTTCAGTGCCGATGGTAAAAATGTACCATGCACTGTTATCGAAGTGGGTCCTTGTGTTGTTACTCAAGTAAAAACTATTGAAAATGATGGCTACAAGGCTGTTCAGGTAGGTTTTCAGGAAAAAAAGGAAAAACATACCACAAAGCCAGCAGCAGGACATTTTCAAAAAGCAGGAGTAGCTCCGCAAAGACACTTGGCTGAGTTCAAAAATTATGAAAAAGAATTCAATTTAGGTGATGTAATTACAGTTGATTTCTTTGAAGATGCTCATTATGTAGACATAATCGGAACATCTAAAGGAAAAGGATTCCAAGGGGTTGTAAAACGTCATGGTTTTGGTGGAGTAGGACAAAGTACTCACGGTCAACATAATCGCTTGCGTGCGCCGGGTGCTATCGGAGCATGTTCTTATCCTGCGAAAGTATTCAAAGGAACACGTATGGGTGGAAGAATGGGAGGCGATCGCGTTACCGTCGAAAACTTGGAAGTATTAAAGATTGTTCCCGAACACAATTTATTATTGATAAAAGGTTCTGTCCCGGGATGTAAGGGTTCAATTGTAATAATAGAGAAATAATGGAACTAAGCGTATATAACATAAAAGGTGAAGACACCGGAAGAAAGGTTACGTTAGACGAAACTATCTTCAACATTGAACCTAATGATCATGCTATTTATTTGGACGTAAAGCAACATTTGGCAAACAGAAGACAAGGAACTCACAAATCGAAAGAAAGAAGTGAAATGTCGGGAAGTACGCGCAAATTAGGACGTCAAAAAGGTGGTGGCGGCGCTCGTCGTGGTGATATTAATTCACCAGTATTGGTAGGTGGAGCTCGTGTATTTGGCCCAAAACCAAGAGATTATAGCTTTAAATTGAATAAGAAAGTAAAACAATTGGCTCGTAAATCGGCGTTGTCTTACAAAGCTTCGGAAAATGCAATTGTTGTGTTGGAAGATTTTTCTTTTGAAGCTCCAAAAACAAAAGATTTTACAGCAATGGCAAAAAACCTGAAAGTTGCTGATAAAAAGTTACTTTTGGTTTTACCGGAACAAAATAAAAACGTATATTTGTCGGCTCGAAATTTGCAGCAGGCAAGAGTTGCAACTATTTCAGATGTAAATACTTACGGAGTTTTGAATGCTTCATGTTTGTTATTTACTGAAAAATCCATTGCAACAATCAGTGAAAATTTTAAAGCATAGGAGGCTAAAATAATGGGAATTATTATAAAACCAATAGTTACAGAGAAAATGACAACGATTACCGAAAAACTAAATCGTTACGGTTTTCGTGTCAATCCTGATGCTAATAAATTAGAGATTAAACAAGCTGTAGAAAGCATGTATAATGTAACTGTAATTGACGTAAATACAATCAATTACGATGGAAAAAAGAAAAGCCGTTATACCAAATCAGGTTTGATTACAGGTAAAACATCAGCTTTCAAAAAAGCCATGGTTACATTACAAAAAGGTGACGTTATAGATTTTTATAGCAATATTCAATAGAAATGGCAGTACGTAAATTAAGGCCCACAACACCGGGGCAAAGACACAAAATTATCGGTTCGTTTGAAAACATTACTGCAAGCGTACCGGAAAAATCTCTTGTTACAGGAATACTGAAAAGCGGAGGTCGTAACAACCAAGGTAAAATGACTATGCGTTACATTGGTGGTGGTCACAAACGCAAGTTCAGAATTATTGATTTCAAGAGAAATAAAGACGGTGTTCCTGCAACAGTAAACACAATCGAATATGATCCGAATCGTTCGGCTCGTATTGCATTGTTATTTTATGCTGATGGAGAGAAAAGGTACATCATTGCACCGAATGGTTTGCAAGTTGGCCAAACAGTAATGTCAGGTAAAGATGCAGCACCTGAAATCGGAAATGCATTACCATTGCAGAACATTCCTATCGGAACAGTTATTCATAATATCGAGCTTCGTCCTGGACAAGGTGCAGCTATGGTACGTTCGGCTGGAGCATTTGCTCAATTGACTTCGAGAGAAGATAAGTATGTAACAATCAAATTACCTTCCGGAGAAACAAGAAAAATCTTGTGTACTTGTAAAGCAACTATAGGTAGTGTTGGAAATTCAGACCATGCTCTTGAGAAATCAGGAAAAGCTGGTCGTTCCAGATGGTTAGGACGTCGTCCTCGTACTCGTGCAGTTGTGATGAACCCTGTTGATCACCCGATGGGTGGAGGTGAAGGACGTGCTTCTGGAGGACATCCTCGTTCACGTAAGGGATTATATGCTAAGGGCTTGAAAACAAGAGCTCCGAAAAAGGCTTCTACTAAATATATCATTGAAAGAAGGAAAAAGTAATTGATTAATTGAAAGAATTATGAGTCGTTCATTAAAAAAAGGACCGTATATAAATGTGAAGCTTGAGAAAAAAGTCTTGACAATGAATGAAGCCGGCAAGAAATCTGTTGTAAAAACATGGGCTCGTGCTTCAATGATTTCTCCTGACTTTGTAGGTCACACGATAGCTGTTCACAATGGTAATAAATTTATCCCCGTATATGTTACTGAAAACATGGTTGGACATAAGTTAGGTGAATTTGCGCCTACTCGTACTTTCCGTGGACATGCAGGTAATAGAAAAAAATAAACGGGAAGCATATTAACCTGATAAAATAAAAAAGATTTATAAAAATGGGTGCAAGAAAAAGAATAGCAGCAGAAGCCAGAAAAGAAGCCCAAAAAGCAATGTACTTTGCCAAATTGCGGAATGTACCTACATCTCCCCGCAAAATGCGCCTTGTAGCTGATATGGTACGAGGAATGGAAGTATTCAGAGCGTTGGGTGTATTGAAGTTTTCTTCTAAGGAAGCTTCCGGCAGAGTTGAAAAATTGCTTCGTTCTGCCATTGCAAATTGGGAAGAAAAGAACGAACGCAAAGCTGATTCGGGAGAGCTTTACATAAGTAAAATAGACGTAGATTCGGCTACAATGCTGAAAAGACTTCGTCCGGCTCCGCAAGGCCGCGGGCATAGAATCCGTAAACGTTCTAACCATGTAACATTGTTCGTGGATACACTAAGTAGTAAAAATCAAAATTAAGGCATAGATGGGACAAAAAACAAATCCGGTAAGTAACCGTTTAGGAATCATCAGAGGTTGGGATTCTAATTGGTATGGCGGCAAAAATTATGGAGATACATTGTTGGAAGACAGTAAAATCCGTAAATATTTGAATGTTCGTCTTGCTAAAGCCAGTGTATCTCGTATTATTATCGAACGTACATTGAAATTGATTACTATCACAGTTTGTACTGCTCGTCCGGGTATTATTATCGGTAAAGGTGGACAAGAAGTTGATAAGTTAAAAGAAGAATTGAAGAAAATTACAGATAAGGATGTTCAAATCAATATCTTTGAAGTAAAACGTCCGGAAATGGATGCTGTAATTGTTGCAAATAATATTGCTCGTCAATTGGAAGGCAAAATCGCGTATCGTCGTGCTATCAAAATGGCTATTGCATCAACTATGCGTATGGGTGCCGAAGGAATTAAAATTCAAATTTCGGGTCGCTTGAATGGTGCTGAAATGGCTCGTTCTGAAATGTATAAAGAAGGACGTACACCACTTCATACTTTTCGTGCAGATATTGATTATGCAAGAGGAGAAGCTCTTACTAAAGTAGGATTACTTGGTATTAAAGTGTGGATCTGTCGTGGAGAAATCTATGAAAAAAGAGATTTAGCTCCTTCATTTGCAACGTCTAAAGAAAACACTCGTTCCGGAGGTTCTGGCAATAATGCTGGAAACAACCGTGGAGGTGGAGATCGGACGAGAAAAAGAAAAAATAATCGTTAAACGAATTATAAGTTATTAAGTAATGTTACAACCGAAGAAAACAAAATTCAGAAGGCAACAGAAAGGACGCATGAAGGGCTTGGCTCAACGTGGCAACCAGTTGGCTTTTGGTTCTTTTGGCATAAAATCTTTACAATCGAAATGGATTACCGGACGTCAGATTGAAGCTGCACGTATTGCTGTAACACGTTATATGCAACGTCAAGGACAAATTTGGATACGGATTTTTCCTGATAAACCGATTACAAAGAAACCAGCCGAAGTACGTATGGGTAAGGGAAAAGGATCTCCAGAAGGATTTGTAGCTCCTGTTACTCCGGGACGGATAATAATAGAAGTGGAAGGAGTACCTTTTGATATAGCTAAAGAAGCATTACGCTTGGCTGCTCAAAAACTGCCGGTAACTACAACTTTTGTAGTAAGACGTGATTATGACGAAACTCAAAATGTATAATTGTTATGAAGATTTCAGAAATTAAAGAATTAAGTACTAAGGAATTACTCGAAAGAGTAGATGCGGAAGTTACTCGTTTGGATCAAATGACAATTAATCATAGTATTTCGCCCTTAGATAATCCTACTCAAATTAAACAACAACGTAGGATGATTGCACGCATAAAAACAGTATTGCGTCAAAGAGAATTAAATCAACAATAAGTAAATTGTTCTGATGGAAACGAGAAATTTAAGAAAAGAAAGAATTGGGGTTGTTTCGAGCAACAAAATGGATAAAACCATTACTGTTGCAATTAAATATAAAGAAAAACACCCGATCTATGGTAAATTCGTTAGTAAAACGAAGAAATACCATGCTCATGACGAAAAAAATGATTGCAATATTGGCGATACAGTCAAAATTATGGAGACTCGTCCGCTGAGCAAATTGAAAAGATGGAGATTAGTTGAAATAATTGAAAGGGTTAAATAAGCTATGATACAACAAGAATCAAGATTAAAAATAGCCGATAATAGTGGCGCAAAAGAAGCTCTTTGTATTCGTGTTTTAGGCGGAACAAAAAGACGCTATGCCTCTGTTGGAGATGTGATTGTGGTTTCGGTTAAAAGCGTAATCCCTTCAAGTGATGTTAAAAAAGGATCTGTTTCAAAAGCAATCATTGTTCGTACCAAAAAAGAAGTTCGCCGTCCGGATGGTTCTTACATCCGCTTCGATGATAACGCTTGTGTGTTATTGAACAATGCAGGGGAAATTCGCGGTAGCCGTATATTTGGGCCGGTAGCAAGGGAATTGCGTAATGAAAACATGAAGATTGTATCATTGGCTCCTGAAGTGCTTTAATTAAAAAAAGTAAACGTAATGAGTAAGTTACATATTAAAAAAGGCGATACAGTATACGTAAATACCGGCGAAGACAAAGGTAAAACCGGACGTGTATTGGAAGTGTTGGTAAAAAAGCAACGGGCTATAGTAGAAGGCATCAACATGGTGTCGAAACATACAAAACCTAATGCTCAAAGTCCACAAGGAGGAATTGTTAAAAAAGAAGCATCTATTCATATTTCAAATTTGAATGTGTTGGATTCTAAATCCGGAAAACCGACTCGCATCGGACGCAAACTTTCGGAAAAGACTAACAAATTGGTGCGTTATGCTAAAAAATCAGGGGAGGAGATTAAGTAATGAGCAATACTGCCGGTCTTAAAAAAGAATATGCAGAACAAATTGTTCCTGCTTTAATGAAGGAATTCGGTTACAAATCTGTAATGCAAGTTCCTGTGCTAAAGAAAATAGTAATAAACCAAGGATTGGGTTACGCTGTTGCCGATAAAAAAATTATTGATGTCGCTATTAACGAGTTGACAAATATAACCGGACAAAAAGCTGTGGCTACAGTATCTAAAAAGGATATATCTAATTTCAAGCTTCGTAAAAAAATGCCCATTGGAGTAATGGTAACATTGCGTCGTGAGCAAATGTATGAATTTTTGGAAAAGTTAATCCGTGTAGCTTTACCTCGTATCCGCGACTTCAAAGGTATCGAAAGTAAATTGGACGGAAGGGGTAATTATACCATGGGTGTTCAAGAGCAAATTATTTTCCCTGAAATTAATATCGATTCGATTTCAAAAATTTTGGGTATGAATATTACTTTTGTAACTTCTGCACAAACAGATGAAGAAGGGTATGCCTTGTTGAAACATTTTGGATTACCTTTTAAGAACAAGTAAAAATTAAGATATAATTATGGCAAAGGAATCAATGAAAGCTCGTGAGGTAAAAAGAGCAAAACTTGTAGCGAAATATGCAGCCAAAAGAGAACAATTGAAAGCTGAAGGCAACTACGAGGCATTGCAAAGTTTACCAAAAAATGCTTCACCTGTACGCTTGCATAATAGATGCAAATTAACTGGCCGTCCGAAAGGATATATCCGTCAGTTTGGAGTTTCACGTATTCAATTTCGTGAAATGGCATCAGCAGGGCTTATCCCCGGCGTGAAAAAAGCAAGCTGGTAAGAATTTATTTTTTTTAGTTTCAAATATTGTCCCGAAAGTCGGGATCAATTTAAACAATTTTAATCATGACAGATCCAATAGCAGACTATTTGACCCGTTTGCGGAATGCAATCAAAGCCAATCACAGAGTGGTGGAAGTTCCGGCGTCAAATCTGAAAAAGGAAATTACGAAGATTCTCTTCGAAAAAGGCTACATCTTGAATTACAAGTTTGTAGACGATTCAGTTCAAGGTTCTATAAAAATAGCCTTGAAATATGATCCTGTGAACAAAGTGAACGCAATCAAAAAACTAACTCGGATTTCTACTCCGGGTTTGCGTAAGTACGTAGGATACAAAGATATGCCGAGAGTATTAAATGGATTGGGTATAGCGATATTGTCCACTTCCAAAGGTGTAATGACAAACAAAGAAGCTGGTGACTTAATGGTTGGCGGTGAGGTATTGTGTTATGTGTACTAATTAAAAAAGGAGGAGTAAGACAATGTCAAGAATAGGAAAATTACCAATTACAATTCCGGCAGGAGTAACAGTCTCTACAAAAGACAATGTTGTTACAGTGAAAGGTCCTAAAGGCGAAATGAAGCAAGCGATCAATCCAGATATAACAGTTGATGTAGCAGACGGAAAGTTGGAAGTTAAAAGGCCTTCTGATGAAAAAAATCATAGAGCATTACATGGATTGTATCGTTCTTTGATAAATAATATGGTGGTTGGAGTATCTGAAGGATTTCGTAAAGAATTGGAATTGGTAGGTGTTGGTTACCGTGTATCTAACAACGGCCAAATTTTAGACTTTTCTTTAGGATATTCTCATAATATTTTGATGCAATTGCCGAAAGAAGTGAAGGTGGAAACTAAATCCGAAAGAAATAAAAACCCATTGATTATTTTGGAATCTTGTGATAAAGAATTAATCGGGTTAATATGTGCTAAAATTCGTAGTTTCCGTAAACCTGAACCTTACAAAGGAAAGGGTATTAAATTTGTCGGAGAAGTTATCCGTAGGAAATCCGGTAAATCGGCAGGTGCTAAATAATTAAAATATTAGGAAGATATGGCAACTAATAAAGTAGAAAGAAGACAAAAAATAAAATACCGCGTACGGAATAAAATTTCCGGAACAGCGGAACAACCTCGAATGAGTGTATTCAGGAGCAATAAACAAATTTATGTTCAAGTAATAAATGATGTAGATGGTAAAACAATTGCTGCTGCATCATCACTTACCGTTAAAGATAAAGTAGCTAAAAAAGAACAAGCTGCAAAAGTAGGCGAATTAATTGCTAAAAAGGCTCAGGAAGCTGGAATCAATGAAGTCGTTTTTGATCGTAACGGATACTTGTATCATGGTAGAATAAAAGAATTGGCTGATGCTGCTCGTAAAGGAGGGCTTAAATTTTAATCAAGATGGCAGGAATAAATAACAGAGTAAAATCGACCAACGATTTAGAGTTGAAAGACAGATTGGTAGCTATAAACCGCGTTACTAAAGTAACAAAAGGAGGACGTGCGTTTAGTTTCTCTGCCATTGTAGTTGTTGGAAATGAAGATGGAATAGTAGGTTGGGGGTTAGGTAAAGCTAATGAAGTAACAACTGCTATAGCTAAAGGTGTTGAAGCTGCAAAAAAGAACCTTATTAAAGTACCTTTGTTTAAAGGAACTATTCCTCACGAACAAATTGCAAAATTTGGCGGAGCGGAAGTTTTCTTGAAACCAGCTTCTCATGGTACCGGAGTAAAAGCCGGAGGTGCGATGCGTGCGGTACTTGAAAGTGTAGGTATTACAGACGTATTGGCTAAATCCAAAGGTTCATCAAACCCTCATAACTTGGTGAAAGCAACGATGGAGGCTTTAAATGAAATGAGAGATCCTATTATGGTTGCTCAGAACAGACAGATTTCAGTAGAAAAAGTGTTTAAAGGATAATTGGGAGGAATAATTATGGCTATAATAAAAATAAAACAAGTTAAAAGTAGAATTAAATGCCCAAAGAATCAAAAAAGAACGCTGGACGCTTTGGGGTTGAGAAAACTAAACAGTGTTGTAGAGCATGAAGCTACTCCTCAGATTTTAGGAATGGTGGAAGTTGTAAAACACTTGGTAGTTGTAGAGAAATAATCAGAGCTAATATTGTTTGATAAAAATATTTATATTATATGAATTTAAGTAATTTAAAACCCGCGGAAGGTTCAACCAAAACCCGAAAAAGAATAGGACGAGGTTCAGGTTCAGGGTTAGGTGGAACTTCAACAAGAGGACATAAAGGAGCAAAATCAAGATCCGGTTATTCTAAGAAAGTCGGATTCGAAGGAGGTCAAATGCCTTTGCAACGACGTCTTCCCAAATTTGGTTTTAATAATAGAAACCGTGTTGAATATAAAGCTATCAATCTAGATGCATTACAACAACTTGCAGAAAAATCAAACCTACAAAAGATAGGTATTGAAACCTTAATTGAAGCAGGTTTTATCAACAAGAATCAGTTGGTAAAAGTTTTAGCAAAAGGAACACTTTCTGTTAAATTAGAAGTTGAGGCACACGCTTTTTCTAAATCAGCTGAAGGTGCAATTCAAGCTGCAGGTGGAACCGTTGTAAAATTGTAATTCAATGAGAGCGATTGAAACCATAAAGAATATTTGGAAAATCGAAGAACTAAGGAATCGTATCCTGACTACTATAGCTTTGGTTGCAATCTACCGTTTCGGAACATACGTTGTGTTGCCGGGGGTAGATACTGCTTCTTTAGCTACATTGAAACATCAAACAAGTGAAGGTTTATTGAACTTGTTGAATATGTTTTCAGGGGGAGCTTTTTCTAATGCTTCGATTTTCGGGCTGGGAATTATGCCGTACATCTCGGCATCTATTGTTATTCAGCTTTTAACGATGGCTGTTCCGTTCTTTCAAAAATTACAACGTGAAGGTGAAAGTGGAAGGCGAAAAATTAATCAGTATACAAGGTATCTAACAGTTGCTATATTAATAGTACAAGGTCCTGTATATTTAATTAATGCAAAAGCGAATGGTGTTATTATGCCGGTAGATAACCTTTGGTTTAGGATAACATCTACCATTATTTTAGCAGCTGGTAGTATGTTTATCATGTGGCTTGGAGAACGAATAACCGATAAAGGAATTGGAAACGGTATATCTTTCATAATAATGGTAGGTATCATTGCCCGGCTACCACAATCTTTGGTTCAGGAATTTATTTCCCGCACTACGGATGCTACAAGTGGAGGATTAGTAATGTTCTTGGGTGAGATATTACTATTATTGTTTGTTATTGCCGGTTGTATCATGTTGGTACAAGGAACACGTAAGATTCCTGTGCAATATGCAAAACGTATCGTTGGAAACAAACAATACGGAGGTGCTCGTCAGTATATACCTTTGAAGGTAAATGCTGCAGGAGTTATGCCTATAATCTTTGCTCAGGCAATTATGTTTATTCCAATCACATTGGCTAGTTATGCAAATCCTGAAAATACTGCAAGTGGATTCTTGCGTTCATTTATGGATATGCATGGTTTTTGGTATAATCTTGTATTTGCAATATTGATTATAGCATTTACATATTTCTATACAGCTGTAACTATTAATCCTACTCAAATGGCAGAAGATTTGAAAAAGAATAATGGTTTTATTCCGGGCATAAAACCGGGTAAAAGAACGGCTGAGTATATAGATTTAATTATGTCTCGCATAACTTTTCCTGGATCTTTATTTATAGCATTGGTAGCAATAATGCCTTCACTTGCTAATGTAGTTGGCATAACAGGCGGATTTGCACAGTTTTTCGGAGGAACTTCTTTATTGATTTTAGTAGGAGTTGTTTTGGATACATTGCAACAAGTAGAGAGTCACTTATTGATGCGTCATTATGATGGATTACTTAAATCCGGACGAATAAAAGGACGCACAGGGTCTGTAGCAGCATATTAAGGCAGATTTAATGATTTATCTAAAGACAGATGAAGAAATAGAATTGCTGAGGGAAAGCAATCTGTTGGTTGGAAAAACGTTAGGCGAAATGGCCAAACATATCCAACCGGGTTGTACAACAAAGCAATTGGATAAAATAGCCGAAGAATTTATCAGAGACAATGGAGCTGTTCCCGGTTTTTTAGGATATAATGGATTTCCGGGAACACTTTGTACCTCTGTTAATGACCAAGTGGTGCATGGAATTCCGGGAGCTTATACCTTAAAAGATGGAGATATAATCTCGGTGGATTGCGGAGTATTAAAGAATGGTTTTTACGGAGATTCTGCATATACATTTTGTGTAGGTGAAGTTGATTCTGAAATTAAAACGCTCTTAAAAACAACAAAAGAGTCTTTATATATAGGAATTGAACAAGCTATTGAAGGTAATCGTATAGGAGATATTGGTTATTCTATCCAGCATTATTGCGAATCGAAGGGTTTTTCGGTTGTACGGGAAATGGTTGGACATGGAGTAGGGAAGGACATGCATGAAGAGCCTGAAGTTCCAAATTATGGAAAAAAAGGTTCGGGAGTTAAATTAAAATCAGGCATGGTCATTGCGATAGAACCGATGGTTAATATGGGAGAAAAACGTATTGTCATGGAAAGAGATGGATGGACAGTACGCACTAAAGACCTTAAGCCCTCGGCACATTTTGAGCATACAGTTGCTGTAAAACAAGGAAAAGCGGATATTTTATCATCATTTGAATTTGTAGAGAAAGTTTTAGGAGAAAGAGAATTCTAATAAAAAACTTTTTCAGAAAAGGATAAACATTAAATTTTGTAATTGTAAAATTGATATATGGCTAAACAAACTGCGATAGAGCAAGATGGAATTATTGTAGAAGCGTTGTCAAATGCAATGTTTCGCGTAGAGCTGGAGAATGGCCATGAGATTATTGCTCACATCTCCGGAAAGATGAGGATGCATTACATCAAAATACTTACCGGTGATAAGGTAAGGGTGGAAATGTCTCCATATGATTTGTCAAAAGGACGAATTTCTTTTAGATACAAATAATAAGAAAAACATAATAAAATGAAAGTCAGAGCATCATTAAAAAAGCGTACACCTGAATGTAAAATAGTAAGAAGGAAAGGCCGCTTGTACATTATTAACAAGAAAAACCCAAAGTATAAACAACGTCAAGGATAATTTATTATTTTTGCAAAAAAAAAATATAATCTAAATTTATGGCTATAAGAATAGTTGGTGTAGATTTGCCGCAAAATAAAAGAGGCGAGATTGCGTTGACCTATATTTTTGGAATAGGTCGGAGCAGTGCGAATAAGATTCTACTAGAAGCAGGAATAGATAGGGATGTCAAAGTAAAAGATTGGAATGACGATCAAGCTGCGAAAATCCGAGAAATTATTGGAAGGGATCATAAAGTAGAAGGAGATCTTCGTTCGGAAGTACAATTAAACATCAAGCGATTGATGGATATTGGATGTTACAGAGGCGTTCGCCATCGTATCGGATTACCTGTGAGAGGTCAAAGTACTAAAAATAATGCCCGTACGCGTAAGGGTAAAAAGAAAACTGTTGCTAACAAGAAAAAAGCTACTAAATAATAAAAATTGATATGGCTAAAAAAACAGTCGCAGCTAAAAAAAGAAATGTAAAGGTTGATGCTAACGGACAATTGCACGTTCATTCTTCTTTTAACAATATCATTGTTTCCTTAGCAAACGGTGAAGGACAAGTTATATCTTGGTCTTCTGCTGGAAAAATGGGATTCAGAGGTTCTAAAAAAAATACTCCTTATGCTGCACAAATGGCAGCACAAGATTGTGCAAAAATAGCGTATGACTTAGGCTTGAGAAAAGTAAAAGCATATGTAAAAGGTCCTGGTAATGGACGCGAATCAGCTATTAGAAGCATACATGGAGCAGGTATTGAAGTAACTGAAATAGTAGACGTTACTCCACTTCCTCATAATGGATGTAGACCTCCAAAGAAAAGAAGAGTATAATTAAGTAATTCTCTTACACAGGTTGAATCGTATATGGTAATAGATTACAAGAATGCCTCTCTGTAATCGCGGCTGACCACTACGGATTTGACTCAAATAAGTTAAATTCTAAATAAAAATGGCAAGATATACAGGACCAAAAACAAAAATTGCTCGTAAATTCGGAGAGCCTATCTTCGGACCAGATAAAGTGTTGTCTAAGAAGAATTATCCTCCCGGACAACATGGAAACTCAAGAAAGAGAAAGACTTCGGAGTATGGTATTCAGCTTCGTGAGAAACAAAAAGCAAAATATACATATGGATTGTTGGAAAAACAATTTCGTAATTTATTTGAAAAAGCTTCCCGTTCAAAAGGAATTACCGGTGAGGTGTTGCTTCAGTTGCTTGAGTCTCGTTTAGATAATATTGTTTTCCGTTTGGGAATTGCACCAACTCGAGCAGCAGCTCGTCAGTTAGTGTCTCACAGACATATTGTTGTAGATGGAAAAGTTGTAAATATTCCTTCATACACAGTAAAACCAGGACAAATAGTAGGAATACGTGAAAGATCTAAATCCTTTGAAGTGATTGATAATGCTTTGTCAGGATTTAATCATAGCAAATATCCATGGATGGAGTGGGATCAAAGTTCAAAAGCGGGAAAATTTTTACATATTCCTGAAAGGGCTGATATTCCTGAAAATATCAAAGAACAATTGATAGTAGAGTTGTATTCTAAATAATAAGTAACTTATAATGGCGATATTAGCATTTCAGAAACCTGATAAAGTGTTGATGTTGGAGGCTACCGACAATTACGGTAAATTTGAATTTAGGCCTCTGGAATCCGGTTATGGTATTACTATTGGTAATGCTTTACGCCGTATTCTACTTTCTTCACTTGAGGGTTTTGCCATAACTTCAATCAGAATAGACGGAGTAGAACATGAGTTTTCTACAATTCCCGGAGTGATAGAGGATGTAACCAATATCATTTTGAATCTGAAGCAAGTTAGGTTAAAACAAGTTGGAGAGGACATCGAAGAGGAAAAGGTAAGTATTACCGTTTCGGGTATGGAAGAATTTAAAGCCGGAAATATTGGCAATAGCCTGACCGGATTTAAAGTATTAAATCCCGATTTGCTTATTTGCCGTATGGATAAAGGCGTTAGCTTCCAAATTGATTTGACGATAAACAAAGGCCGTGGATATGTTCCGGCTGAAGAAAATCGCAATGCAAATGATGAAGTTACCGTTATTCCTATCGACTCTATTTATACGCCTATCAAAAACGTAAAATATGTGATTGAAAACTTCCGTGTAGAACAAAAAACCGACTACGAAAAGTTGGTTCTTGAGATTGCTACAGACGGATCTATTCATCCGAAAGATGCGTTGAAAGAGGCTGCAAAAATCCTTATACATCACTTCATGTTATTTTCTGATGAAAAGATTTCGTTGGAAACTAAAGATGTTGATGGAAATGAGGAATTCGACGAGGAGGTATTACACATGCGTCAATTGCTGAAAACAAAATTAATCGAAATGGATTTGTCTGTTCGTGCATTAAATTGTTTGAAGGCTGCGGATGTGGAAACTCTTGGAGAATTAGTATCATTTAATAAAACCGATTTATTGAAATTCCGTAATTTTGGTAAGAAATCATTGACAGAGCTTGATGATTTACTTGATAATTTGAACCTTTCGTTCGGAATGGATATCTCGAAGTATAAATTAGATAAAGAATAAAGCAAAATGAGGCATAATAAAAAATTTAATCATTTAGGCCGTACCCATTCACACAGAGAGGCAATGTTGTCTAATATGGCCTGCTCATTGATTAAACATAAACGGATTAATACAACTACGGCTAAAGCAAAAGCTTTAAAGAAATACATTGAGCCGCTGATTACTAAGTCGAAAGAGGATACAACACATTCTCGTCGTACAGCATTTTCTTATTTGCAAGATAAAAATGCAGTAACAGAATTATTCAAAGAAATTTCTCAAAAGATAGCAGATCGCCCCGGAGGATATACTCGGATTATTAAAACCGGTTTCCGCTTAGGAGATAACGCACAAATGTGTTTTATCGAATTAGTTGACTACAACGAAAATATGTTGAAAGGTAAATCTGCTAAGAAATCTACAAGAACAAGACGTTCAAAGAAAAAAGCAGAGGATGCAGTAGAAGAGCAACCAGTTAAGGCAAAAGCTCCAAAAGCAGCATCTGTTGAAGAAAAACCCGAAGTAGTTGAAGAGAAAGTTGAAGCAGTAGAGGAAGTGAACAATGTTCAAGAAACTCAAGAAGCTCCCGAATCTCAAGAGCCTGCAAAAGAGGAAAATAAAGAAGCTGCAGAATAAGAATAATTGATTTATTTTTATTTAAAATAATTGAAAGGGATAAGCAAAAACTTGTCCCTTTTTTTTATCTTTGCGGTGCCAAAATGTAAGGATAGACCGATGTGTCTATCTTCCGATAAAGACTATGCAAAATCGCAGTTTAGTAATCAATAACATATTAAAACAAAACAGATTATGAAGATTGAAAAAATCGTTGGACGTGAGATTTTGGATTCAAGAGGTAATCCGACAGTAGAAGTTGATGTATATTTGGAATGTGGCGTTATGGGACGTGCAGCTGTTCCATCAGGAGCATCAACAGGTGAAAACGAAGCTATTGAATTGCGCGACGGCGATAAAAAACGTTATTTAGGTAAAGGCGTTTTAAAAGCTGTAGATAATGTAAACAAAGTGATTGCTCCTGCATTAATGGGTATTAGCGCTTTGGAACAACGTTTCATCGACCAAAAAATGCTGGAATTGGATGGAACTAAAACCAAATCTAAATTAGGTGCAAATGCAATTCTTGGGGTTTCTTTAGCTGTAGCTAAAGCTGCTGCAATTGCGTTGGATATGCCTTTATATCGTTATATTGGCGGAACAAATACATTCGTATTGCCGGTTCCGATGATGAATATCATCAATGGTGGTTCTCACTCTGATGCACCGATTGCATTCCAGGAATTTATGATTCGTCCGGTTGGAGCACCTTCATTTAAAGAAGGATTAAGAATGGGTGCTGAAGTTTTCCATTCATTGAAAAAAGTGCTTCATGACCGTAACTTAAGTACAGCTGTAGGTGATGAAGGAGGTTTTGCTCCTGCATTGAACGGAACAGAAGATGCATTGGAATCAATTATCAAAGCAATCGAAAATGCTGGTTATAAGGCAGGTAAAGATGTAATGATTGGATTGGATTGCGCTGCTTCTGAATTCTATAAAGACGGTATCTACGATTATTCAAAATTCGAAGGACCTAATGGCGCAAAACGTAATTCTGCTCAACAAGCTGATTATTTGGCGGAGTTGGTAAGCAAATATCCAATTGATTCTATCGAAGATGGCATGAATGAGAGCGATTGGGATGGATGGAAATTACTTACAGACAAAATTGGGGATAAATGCCAGTTGGTAGGTGATGACTTATTTGTTACAAATGTAGAATACTTGAAAAAAGGTATCGAAATGGGTTGTGCTAACTCAATCTTAATTAAAGTAAATCAAATTGGTACATTGTCTGAAACGTTAGATGCAATTGAGATGGCTCACCGTCACGGTTATACATCTGTAACATCTCACCGTTCGGGAGAAACTGAAGACGCTACAATTGCTGATATTGCAGTTGCAACAAACTCAGGACAAATCAAAACAGGTTCATTGAGCCGTTCAGACCGTATGGCTAAATATAACCAGTTGCTTCGCATTGAAGAAGAATTGGGAAGTAGAGCTGTATATGGCTATAAAAGAGTAAAATAAGAGAAGAATTATCAGAAGATATCGGAAGTTAAACTGAAGTTATCAGAATTCTGAATAAATTCACTAATTTATAAAAAGCATCCTTTATATTTAATAGGATGCTTTTTTGTAAATTCTATTAAATGAAATATTTTTATCTATTTTTATTATCCTTATTATTTATAATAACAAGTTGCAGGAAAGACGAGAATCATCCTGTCAATTTTTATTATTGGAAATCGAATATTTCATTGGGAGATACGGAGAAAGATTATTTCAAGAAATTAGAATCAAAAAAACTATATATTCGTTTTTTTGATGTAGATATAGAAGATGCTCAAATACTTCCAAAAGCTAAAATACAACCATTTAATGCGCAAGAATTAGCAGCAGAATATATTCCGGTTGTATTTATTACCAACCGCACATTTGAAAATCAATCTCAAGAAGAATTAAAACGTTTAACCGAAAAATTTCTACAATTAATAACTGAAATAAAGGAGAAAAATCAAATTCCTGAATCTAATGAAATCCAGTTAGATTGCGATTGGACTGAGAAAACCCGCGCAAATTATTTCTTTTTTATTTCTGAATTAAAGAAAATTACAAAAAAAGATATATCTTGCACCGTTCGTTTGCATCAAATAAAATATAAAAGCAAAACAGGTATTCCACCTGTATTTAAGGCATATTTGATGTGTTATGCAACATCAAATCCGACGGAGTCAACCGTTAGTAATTCAATTTTGGACATTCCGTTGTTGAAAGATTATACACAAAATATCAATGATTATCCGTTGCAGTTTGACATTGCTTTGCCGTTATATTCTTGGGCTGTAGTAACCAATCATTTAGGACGGATAAAATTGATAAATGGTGTTACGGAAAAAGATTTATCAGCTTCTTATTTCAAGAAAATAGGGGAAAATATATATGAAGTGGAAGAAGATTGCTTTCTCCAAGGAATGTATATCAACAAAGGATTTACCCTTAGAATAGAGCAAATTATGCCCGGATTATTAAAAGAAGCCAGAAATTACCTGAATGAAAAAATACAAAGACCATACAACATTGTGTATTATCATTTAGATAAACCTTTTTTAGAAAGATTTACAATAGAAGAACTTAGATAAAGATTGTTATTCGTTATTAGTTGTTTGTTATTCGCAAATAACCAAAAACAAATATCCAAAAAAACAAAAACAAAACCCGATGAAGAAAATACTTTTACTCTTAATTCTCGCAATTGTTTTTACAACCAATAAACTTTGGGCATGTGCAGATGTCGGTTATGATGAAGATGGCTACGAGTATTATGGATTATTTATGCAGGAAATCGTTGATGATCCGCAATATTATCCATTTCTATTGTCGTTGAACTATGCTTATTACGCTTCGAAAGAAGACTATAAGTTGAAAAATGAAAATATCGAAGAGTGGCAACAATATCTTGGATTGAGTTACGATGATGCTTATTATTTGGTATTTAAAGCAAGTAAAGAAGATGTAGATAATTTGCTCGCAGGAAAATCGGTTGGTGATAGTCTTGGTTTTGCAACATCTTCGTTTACAAGTAAATATAAACAAGCATTGTTATATTTGTCTTATGCCAAATATTTAGAACCTTATATGATGATAACTTCTTCCGGTTCTGATAGTTGGGGATATTATAGACCAGAAGATGCAGTTTCGGTTGATAAACTCAATTATAGTAAAGTAATTTCGGTTTTAGAAAGAAGTTGGAATGCCGAAAGTGACAAGGAACTCAAATTAAGATATGGTTATCAGCTGGTTCGTTTTGCACATTACAATCGAAAATACGACGAAGCTATTCGTTATTTCGATAAATATGTCGAGGCTCTCAATTACAAACCTGCAATGTATTATCATGCGTTGAGTCAAAAGGCCGGAGCCGAAAAAGGGTTGGGAGATGTGATGAAGGCAAATTCCGATTTTTTTCAGGTATTTGTTCATTCCAAAAATCTAAAGGAATCGGCGCTTACTTCTATAAAATTTGGAGATAATGCCGATTTTAATAATTTTCTGCTCAATGCGAAGACTCAAAAAGAGAAAAATGATGCGTATTTGTTGTTGGGTTTTATTGCCTTTAACAATCCCTTAAACGAAATAGAGAAGATAGTTGCAATTACTCCCGATGCCGTGCAGGCTAAAGTATTAATGATGCGTGCCATTAAATTTTTGGAGAATGATATTTTGTGGCGATGGAATTATTCGGATAAAGAAGTAATCAATGATAAACGGTACCCGATAATTAAAAATGAAACAAGGAAGTTTTTTGATAATACGTTGAATTTAGCCATAAAAATGACCGAATCTTCAACAGTTAAGGATAAAGATTATTGGGAAATAACAACTGCTTATCTGTTGTTTTTGGATAAAAGATTTACGGAAGCAAAAAAATATTTGAACTTAGTAAAGAAAAGCGACGATATATATTCTTGGCATAAAAGATACTTGGCAATGTATATCGATATTTGTGAAGCTCCCGAAATTACAAGTCAGGTAGAAACTTATTTATTTGAAACATATAATGATGTTTTTACTAAAAGTACAGATTCCGACAATGATAATTTTTATGAAGAATTTTTTGGATATAAATCTAAAAGTTTTATTATTGATGTGCTTGCCAATCGGTATTTTCTTCAAAAAGATTATGCCAAATCGTTCTTTTTAAGTCATAGGATAACAGATTTAGAGTATTATCCGCAATTGGATATGTTGAAATATGTTGAAGATTTTTATCATAAGACAAATAAAAACGGATTGGAAAAATATATCGAAGGAAGGATGTACACGGATAAAGTAAAGCCGGATAACGTTCAGAATTACATATATTACCTTCGAGGAATCGTTTATTTGACAAAAGGAGATTATAATAAAGCTCTTGAAACATTCAACAGTAAAGGTTATCAAACGCGCGACCAGATTCCTTCAAAGATATTCGGATATAATAAAATCGAATGTTTTGAATGCAGCGAACGGCAAGTGGTAGCAAGTGACTATCTGACTGATTTTTCGTTTATTAAAAAACAAATGGATGAAAAAGAATTGGCAGAAACGTTACTCCAATTGCAAAAAGTAGGGCAAAAAAGTGATGAACAGGCTGCCGAAGCAAATTATTTGATAGGTAATTTTGTTTACAATACAACTACAACCGGTTATTACCGCCACGTTCTTCGGTTTGATAATGATAACAGCTTCTGCACGAAGTATTATCTATCTAATGAGAAAGTTAAAGATATTTTTACAACAGGTATTTCCTTTTACAATTATCCGATGCATTATGATAATCCGGTATCGCTTTCGCAGCAATATTTGCAAAAGGCATTAAATACAAGTACAAATAACGAACTGAAAGCCCGGATTGTATTTGCATTATCCAAATGTGAACAAGAAATGTATGACGAGGGAACTGGTCCTAAATACTGGTATAATGATAGCGATAATATTTTGATTAAGGATAGAAAATATTTCAAAGAATTAGTCAAATACCAGAATACCTATTTCTATAAAGATGTTGTAACAAATTGCAAATACTTTGAATATTACGTAAGTCATTATAAGTAGGAAGAGTGATAGTTTTGGTATATATCATCAAGTTTGATATTTAGTGGCGAATATAAAAAATGGCTTGTGTATTAAGGATCAGTTATATATATTAATTTTTACATATGAATTCTATTAATTATTTATTCATACTCTTGTTTTTGGGCATATCATCTTTTTTTCAGCTAAGTGCTAAACGAGAAGACTTATTATCACTTAATATTAGGTTTGATAGTTTGAGGGTGTTTGAACCATCTCATAATACAAAAAACATAGCGCAACAGTATTTTATTTCCAACTATATATATAATTCGCAACAGTATAGTTATCCGGAGTTTCACGTGTACAGAGATTTTCCTTTTGATATGAATATCATTACAAAATTCAATTTCTCGGAAGTAAAAACGCTTGTAATATACCATAACAGCAGTAGAACAAATAATGATGTTACTACCACTACTATTCATTTTGATAAAAAAGGATTAATAACAACAGTAGAAAGGGGTGGAACATATTATCGCGAAAGAGTAGAGATTCAGTACGAAAATGATATTCCCATCAAAATACTAAAAGATGATCGTGCATATAATTTTTATGCAAAGAATAATTACATATTAGAGACGAAAGATCTAGAGGATGAAGGAGATGGAATTTATGAAAATAATCACACAAAGCCGATTAACCAGGCTTTTTATTATGAGACAGATAGTACTTTACAGCTGATAGAAAGAAGTATGTGGTGGCATGATGGCTTTGCTGTTGCCATTAATGATTTTGATAAAGAAAACCAAACTCTTACTTGTACATATACTCGACCCGGTAATGGTGGTGAAATAGATACCTATTCTTACAGGTATACAAATCGTGGAAAGATTCCGTTTAGTATCATTGATATTGAAAAGAAAAAGAAAAGAAGCAGCAATTATCAATATAATGTTGCTCGAAAAAAGAATATCATTACTATTACGATTAATAAAATATCTTATAGAGGGCGTAATTATGATGAAGTATATCTAATCCCTGTCGGCTATTACGAAATCGTTCTTGATGGTAGAGATAATATCATGTCTATTGAGAAAAGTAAGAATAACGATACTTATACAGAAACAGCATCATGGAAGTTTGAATACATTTACTTCGAGGAAAAAGAAGGAATGAGTACTGATTAATTTAGAAATTGTTAAGAAACTTTCTACAAAATACGTTAGAATTAAAGATGTTATTTTTATGTTAAGACTATCTTCAAACAGCCAATTATTATCGATCATTTTTAGTGCAAAATATTTATTTTTATTCTATAAATCTTTTCTTGATATTTTTAAACAGTTGATATGTCTAAAATTAGGTTTTAATTCAAACAATGTTATCTGAATATATAACCTATTACTAAGAAGAATATGAATTTAAAATTCTCATATTTATTGTTGTTCTTATTTCTTTGTGGAACAACTGCTTATTCACAGATAACAAATGTTTTACTTTCGGATACTGTCCATTTGAATAAGATAGTAGACGAAAGTTCCGGATTGACGTACGCATCGGGGAGATTATGGTCTCATAACGATGGGGGCGGAAAACCCGAAATATATGCAATAAATCCTAATAATGGTTCTGTTACTCAGATTATTACATTGGAAGGGGTAAATAATAATGATTGGGAAGACATAACTGCATCCGGAGAATATTTGTATATTGCCGATACAGGGAATAATCAGGATGGAGCACGAACCAATCTAGCAATTTATAAAATCCGTTTGGCAGATATTCCCGCAACCGGAAATGCAACCATACCCAACAATAAAATAGGTATTATCCGGTTTTATTATCCGGAACAAGGCATTACTCCAATAGCTGTAAAAGGCAATAGCACAGCCTATGATTGTGAAGCAATTTTTATAATGAATGATGAAATTCATTTGTTTACAAAAGATTGGACAAGTAAGGCTTCCGGTTATGGTTCATCCGAATATATATTGCCAACTGTTCCGAATCCTCAAGGATTAAAATATGTTGCAGAGTTTTATAAACGGCATAACAATATGGGATTTTTGGTAACAGGAGCCGATTATTCCGAAAAGACACGTCAGGTAGCGCTAATTGGTTATCAGGATAGTGAAAATTTTGGAGTTCATTTTATAAAGATTTATTCCGATTTTATAGGAAATGATATAAGTACAGGAACTGTTTTTACTAAGAGTATAGGAATACCCTTGTCTATTGGGCAAGCCGAAGGTATTTGCTTCGGAGACAACCCTAATCAGGGATGGATTTCGAATGAGGAGTTTTCAATCTCGGTTTTATCCATTCCATTCTTTTATCCGGCAGCATTGAGACGGTTTTTCATTTCATATAATCCTGAAGACAAAGATTCAATAAGTTATTGATTCTATTTTTAAAGAATAACACATTCTTATCTTTTCTTTGGATAAAAAAATAAACGAAATATTGCATATTTCAAATTTGTATATATCTTTGCATCATATTTCTTCCATGTTTCAGTAATTGAACATTCTTAATATAATCATCCTTTATTCTTGATTTTTATTCAGAAAAGAAAATTTTCCATTCTTTTATAAAAGAATTTTGTGTACTTCCCCCGTTTTATCCGGAAAAGGAAACTACTTCATAAATATTCTCAGTAAAATATTCAATAAAAAAATAAACCAATATTTAATTAGTTAATGTACGATATCCTTCAGTTAAGAGAAAAGGACGTGGCTGAATTACAGGCCATAGCCAAAGATATGGGCATCAAAAAAGCCACATCTTTGGAAAAAGATAAACTTATTTACGAAATAATAGACCAACAAGCGATTACCAAAGCTAAGCAGAAAGTTGCGGCAGGAGAAAAAAAAGACGGAAGAGAACGCCGTTCTCGCATCAATGAAAAGCCGGAAGGAAGTTCTAAAAATCCAAATCAGGAAAAGCCTAAAGCTCAAAATGCACCTGCAAAAACAATATCTCAGCCAGCTGTACCTAATGAACAGGTAAAAAAAGATGCAAAAAAAGAGAATACGAAACCGGTAAAGCCAACAGAGGCTAAGGGTGAAAAAGCTCCTCAAAAAACACAACCTCAAAAGTCAACTATTCCGGCCTCACAAGTTGAGAAAGTAAATACACCCGAGTCACAAAGTAACGTTTCTTCGAATACTCCGGCTCCTCAACCTCAACGAAACCTGCCTCAACAACGAATGCCTCAACAACAAAAGGATTCGAACCAATCTTCTAACGGAAATAATGGAAATAACCATACCAATGGAAATGGAAGCAATCATGATAAATCATTCGATTTCGATGGGTTGTTGATGGGTGTTGGTGTTCTTGAAATTATGCAGGATGGATACGGATTTCTTCGTTCGTCGGATTATAATTATTTGAATTCACCGGATGATATTTATGTATCCCAATCGCAAATTAAATTATTCGGATTAAAAACCGGAGACGTTGTAGAAGGCCCTATTCGTCCACCAAAGGAAGGTGAAAAATATTTTCCGTTAGTAAAAGTAGAACAGATAAATGGCCGTAATCCCGAATTTGTAAGGGATCGTATTCCATTTGATTTTTTAACACCATTATTTCCGGATGAAAAATTCAGATTAACAAGTGGTGGTCCCAGAGATAATCAATCAGTACGCATTGTTGATTTATTTTCACCAATTGGTAAAGGTCAGCGTGGATTGATTGTAGCTCAACCAAAAACAGGTAAAACGGTATTGCTCAAGGATATTGCGAATGCTATAGCTGCCAATCATCCCGAAGTATATATGATTATTTTATTAATTGACGAACGTCCGGAAGAAGTTACCGATATGGCTCGCAGCGTAAATGCCGAAGTTATTTCATCAACTTTTGATGAACCGGCTGAACGCCATGTGAGAATTGCCAGTATTGTATTGGAAAAAGCAAAACGTATGGTTGAATGTGGACACGATGTTGTGATATTACTTGATTCTATTACACGTTTGGCTCGCGCATATAACACCGTTTCTCCAGCATCAGGAAAAGTGCTTTCCGGAGGTGTGGATGCAAATGCTTTGCATAAGCCGAAACGTTTCTTTGGAGCTGCACGTAACATCGAAAACGGTGGAAGTTTGACTATCATTGCCACAGCATTGATTGATACCGGTTCGAAAATGGATGAAGTTATCTTCGAAGAATTTAAAGGAACGGGAAATATGGAGTTACAACTTGATCGCAAATTGTCGAACAAACGGATGTTCCCGGCGGTGGATATTACGGCTTCCAGTACACGGAGAGACGATTTGTTGCTTGATAAAGATACATTGAACAGAATGTGGATTCTTCGCAAATATCTGTCGGATATGAATTCCGTTGAAGCAATGGAGTTTATGCTTGATCGCTTGAATAAAACATCCAGCAACGAAGAGTTTTTATATTCGATGAATGATTAAAAAATAGTTACAAGTTACAGGTTACGAGTTACAAGTTTGAGTAATTTAAAGTTCTGTAATTTGTTCAATAATATTATCTTAAAAAAACGCATATTTGCATAAATGGCAAGTATGCGTTTTTTTATTTCTTTTCGTTTGCGATTCGATTCATTTTTTTGTAGGTTTGTATGATTCTTAATAAAATAAAATATGGATATAACATTCATTTATAGTTTTCTGGAGAAATTAGTAGCAAATAATAATCGGGAATGGTTTCAGGAACATAAATCGGAATATGAAAAAGTAAAGTCCGAACATGAAAAAATGGTTACTTATTTGATAGCCAAAATTTCAGAATTTGATAGTGATATCAGAGGATTGGAAGCAAAAGATTGTATATTCAGAATATATAGGGATACGCGCTTTTCACCGGATAAGACACCTTATAAAAACCATGTTGGCGCTTATATTGCTTCGGGTGGAGGCCGGAAAAGTGAGCGAGCCGGTTATTATGTTCATATTTCAACCGAAGAAAGTTTTATATCGGGAGGAATTTATTGTCCTCAACCAGCTGTTTTGAAAGCCCTTCGGGAAGCGGTTTATCATAATATTGACGAATATTTGTCTATTATCAATCAAAAGGATTATAAGCAATATTTTACCGAATTTTTTTCGGAATCATTGAAAACTGTTCCGCGTGGTTTTCCAAAAGATTTTGAACATGCCGAATTACTAAAATGTAGGCATTATTCTCCGGCATCACCGATTTCGCCTGATTTTTGGAAAAAACAGGATTGTTTGGATGAAATTGTAAAACGCTGCAAAGCTTTATATCCATATAATCGTTTTATGAATTTTACAGTAGACGAATGTCTATCAGAAAGGTAAAATATTTTTTCAAATCCAGATGAACTTACATCAATTCAAACTTATAACTTAAAACTAACAACTTATAACTAAACTATCATGATTGTAGATGCTTTATCAAATTCCGTAGCTGCGGAAAAATTACATCCGTTATTTAAACAAGCGTTTGATTTCTTAAAATCAACAGATTTTTCAAAAGTAGAACCGGGGAAAATTGTATTGGACGGAGACAAGTTGTTTGTTTCAATTGTTGAAACTCAAGGAAAAACAAAAGAAACAGCTAAACTCGAAACGCACAACAAATACATTGATATTCAGATGCCTGTAGTAGGAAAAGAAACAATGGGCTGGTTAGCCGGAGAGAACTGCAAAAACAAAATTGATCCATACAATACCGAAAGAGATATTACTTTCTTTACTGATAAACCTACAACATACGTTGAATTAAATCCGTATGAGTTTGCTATCTTTTTTCCCGAAGACGGACATGCTCCGGCAATTGCCGAAGGAACCATTAAAAAAGCAATTGTTAAGGTATTAGTATAGTATTAGTATAGTATTGGAAATAGTTAGAGGTAGTAAAAAGGTAGTAAAAAGTAGTTAGATATAGCTTTGAAATTCAAATTTTTATACTTTGATTATCTTGTTTTTACTACTTCTAACTACTCTTTACATCTAACTTCTTTTAAATCAAACTTTCCCGTAACTTGTAACTAAAATAGTATGAATACACTTAATCTTGTAAAAAATGACCCATGGCTTGAGCCTTATAAAGAGGCAATTGAGGGGCGTCATCAATATGCTGTAAATAAGGAAAAAGAACTTACTCAGGATGGGAAAATCGGTTTATCTGATTTTGCTACAGGATATTTGTTTTTTGGGTTACATCCTACTCCTAAAGGATGGATTTTCAGGGAATGGGCGCCAAATGCCACCGAAATTTATTTGGTTGGAGATTTTAATGATTGGCAGCAAAAGGAAGAATATAAACTCGTCCGGAAAGAAAATGGCGTTTGGGAAATTTCTTTGCCTAAAGAAGCGATGAAACACGGAGATTTATATAAACTCATCGTGCATTGGCAGGGTGGGGAAGGGGAGCGTATTCCGGCTTGGAGTCGCCGTGTTGTACAGGATGATTCGAGCAAAATTTTCAGTGCACAGGTTTGGGGTCCGGAAGAAGAATATATTTTTAAGAATAAAAAATTTAAACCCGATACTTCTCCGTTATTGATTTATGAATGCCATATCGGAATGGCGCAGGAAGAAGAAAGAGTAGGGACATACAATGAATTTCGTGAGAAAATATTGCCTCGCGTAAAAGAAGACGGATATAATGCCATTCAGATAATGGCCATTCAGGAACATCCTTATTACGGTTCATTTGGTTATCATGTTTCGAGTTTTTTTGCCACATCTTCCCGTTTTGGTACGCCTGAAGAATTGAAGCACTTGATTGATGAGGCACATGGAATGGGAATTGCTGTAATTATGGATATTGTTCATTCTCATGCTGTTAAAAATGAGATGGAGGGATTAGGTAGGTTTGACGGTTCTTATAATCAATATTTTTATGGAGATCATCGCAGGGAGCATTCAGCCTGGGATTCGCTTTGTTTTGATTACGGGAAAAATGAAGTGATCCATTTCTTATTGTCCAATTGTAAATTTTGGTTGGATGAATATCAATTTGATGGATTCCGGTTTGATGGCGTAACATCCATGTTATATTACAGCCATGGATTGGGCGAAAGTTTCGGAAGTTACGGAGATTATTATAATGGACATCAGGATGATAATGCAATTTGTTATTTGTCTTTGGCTAATAAGTTGATTCATGAGGTAAATTCGAATGCAATAACTATTGCTGAGGAAGTAAGCGGAATGCCGGGATTAGCCACAAAATTCGATGATGGCGGAGTTGGATTTGATTACCGTATGGCAATGGGAGTTCCCGATTACTGGATAAAATTGCTAAAGGAGAAAAAAGATGAAGATTGGCATCCGTCGGGTATTTGGTGGGAATTAACAAATCGCCGCGCCGATGAAAAAACAATCAGTTATGCCGAAAGTCACGATCAGGCTTTGGTTGGTGATAAAACTATCATTTTTTGGTTAGCTGATGCTGAATTGTATTGGCATATGACGAAGTCTGATAACAGTTATGTGGTTTCCAGGGCTTTGGCAATGCATAAAATGATACGATTGGTTACAGCTTCAACGATGAATGGTGGTTATCTCAACTTTATGGGAAATGAATTCGGGCATCCCGAATGGATTGATTTTCCGCGTGAAGGTAATGGCTGGTCGTGTAAATATGCCCGCCGTCAATGGAGTTTAGTCGATAATAAAGAGTTGAAATATCATTATCTAGGTGATTTTGATAAAGAAATGCTTTCCACAATTAAGAGCGTGAAGAATTTTCAAAAAACACCGATTTACAAGGTTTGGGATAATGACGGAGATCAGATTTTAGCATATAGACGGGATGATTTGGTATTTGTATTTAATTTTCATCCGAATAAATCTTTCACCGATTATGGTTTTTTAGTTGAAAAAGGCAGTTATAAAATTGTATTGAATACTGATTCTGATAAATTTGGAGGATTTAATTTAGTGGATGATTCAATCGAACATTTTACAATTCCCGACCCTTTATATGTAAAAGAAGGAAAAGAATGGCTTAAGTTGTATATTCCTTCGAGAACAGCATTGGTGTTGAAGAAAGTTAAAAAATAGAAATAAGAAATTTAGCGTTGCGGAGATGATTAATTTTGTCTCCGTAATTTTTAAACTAAAAATAAACACTTTATGATATTTGATATAGAACTAATCAGAAAGGTGTATCAATCTTACACCAGTAAAATAGCAGAAGCAAGGCAAATAGTAAAACGTCCGTTAACATTAACCGAAAAGATATTGTATGCACATTTATCAGAAGGTATGGAATTAAAAAACTACGAACGAGGCACAGATTATGTAAATTTTGCACCCGACCGTGTTGCTATGCAAGATGCTACGGCACAAATGGCATTATTGCAATTTATGACGGCAGGTAAGGAACGTACGGCAGTACCTTCGACTGTGCATTGCGACCATTTAATATTGGCGCATCACAATGCTTCGGAAGATTTAAAACAGGCAGAAACGACCAATAATGAGGTTTATAAATTTTTGAGTTCGGTTTCCAATAAATACGGAATTGGTTTTTGGAAGCCCGGAGCAGGAATTATTCATCAGGTTTTGTTGGAAAATTATTCATTTCCCGGCGGAATGATGATTGGAACCGATTCCCATACACCGAATGCCGGAGGTTTGGGAATGATTGCCATTGGTGTTGGCGGTGCTGATGCGATGGATGTAATGGCCGGAATGCCATGGGAATTGAAAATGCCGAAACTGATTGGTGTAAAACTAACCGGTAAGATGAATGGATGGACTTCTCCTAAGGATGTAATCCTTAAATTAGCTGGAATTCTAACAGTTAAAGGTGGTACAAATTCCATTATCGAATATTTTGGAGAGGGTACAAAAAGTATTTCGGCAACCGGAAAAGCGACTATCTGTAATATGGGGGCGGAAGTTGGTGCAACAACATCTGTTTTTCCGTATGATCAAAAAATGGCTGAATATTTGATTGCCACCGGAAGAGAAGAAGTTGCAAAAATCGCTTCGGAAATTGCCGGAAATTTACAACCTGACTCGGAAGTAATTGCAAATCCAGAGAAATATTACGACCGAATTATTGAAATTGATTTGGATAAATTAGAACCGTATGTAAACGGACCATTTACTCCCGATGCCGCTTATCCGATTTCAGAATTTGTAAAAATTGTAAAGGAAAAAAATTATCCTCAGGAAATGGAAGTGGGATTAATCGGTTCTTGCACGAATTCATCGTATGAAGATATGAGCCGTGCTGTTTCCATTGCCCGTCAGGCAAAAAATGATAAGTTGAAAGTAAAAGCCCAGCTGATTATAAATCCGGGTTCCGAGCAAGTGAGATATACAGCCGAAAGAGATGGAATCTTACCTGAATTCGAATCCATTGGTGGAATTATTATGACAAATGCTTGTGGCCCTTGCATCGGACAATGGCAGCGGGATACGGATAATCCCGAACGTCCGAATTCCATTGTAACCTCATTTAACCGGAACTTTGCTAAACGAAATGATGGAAATCCGAATACCCATGCATTTGTTGCTTCTCCCGAAATGGTAATGGCTTTTACTATTTCCGGCAATTTATGTTTTAATCCTTTGATTGATAGTTTAATCAATGAAAACGGAGAAAAAATAAAGTTGCAAGAACCCAACGGGTTTGAAATTCCTCCCAAAGGTTATGCGGTTGAGGATGCAGGATATATTGCTCCTGCTGCAAATGCCGCAAATAGTACGGTTGAAATAGACCCGAATTCCAAGCGGTTGCAAAAATTACAACCATTTCCTCAATGGGACGGAAAAAATATAAAGAAACTTCCTTTATTGATAAAAGCTAAAGGAAAATGTACAACCGACCATATTTCTATGGCCGGCCCATGGTTGAAATTCCGAGGACATTTGGAAAATATTTCTGATAATATGTTGATTGGAGCGATTAATGCATTTAACGATAAAGCAAATTCGGTTTTTAATCCACAAACAGGCCAATATGAAGCTGTTCCTGCTTTAGCTAAAGAATATAAGAAAGCCGGAATCGGTTCGATTGTTGTTGCTGAAGAAAATTATGGCGAAGGTTCATCACGCGAACATGCTGCAATGGAACCTCGGTTTTTGAATGTGAAAGCAATTTTGGTAAAATCGTTTGCTCGCATTCACGAAACGAATTTGAAAAAGCAAGGAATGCTTGCACTTACCTTTGCTGATAAAAATGATTATGATAAAATCAGGGAAGATGATAAAATCAGCATTCATGGACTAACATCATTTACACCTGGAAAGCCATTACAAGTTATGCTACATCATTCTGACGGAACAACAGATTCGTTTGATGTATTGCATACGTATAACGAAACTCAAATTGAATGGTTTAAAGCCGGAAGTGCATTGAATAAAATGAAAAAATAAAAATTATTATGCAAAAAATAACATTCCAAAACAATAAACTAACTATCCCTGATTGTCCGGTAATTCCTTTTATTGAAGGAGATGGCATTGGGAAAGATATTTGGACGGCGGCTCAATCGGTAATTGATAAAGCTATTGAAAAATCCTACAACGGAAAACGGCGTATTGAGTGGAAAGAAGTGTTGGCCGGAGAAAAATCATTCAATCAAAACGGTTCGTGGTTGCCGGAAGAAACGATGAATGCTTTTCGTGAATATTTGGTCGGAATAAAAGGCCCATTAACAACTCCTGTTGGAGGCGGAATCCGTTCGTTGAATGTGGCATTGAGGCAAGATTTGGATTTGTATGTTTGCTTGCGTCCAGTACGCTGGTTCAAAGGTGTTGAATCACCAATCAAACATCCGGAAAAAGTAAATATGGTTATTTTTCGTGAAAATACCGAAGATATTTATGCCGGAATCGAATGGATGCAAGGGACGGATGAAGCAAAAAAATTCTATCATTTTTTGAAAAATGAAATGAATGTAAAAAAAGTTCGCTTTCCCGAAACATCGTCATTTGGAGTAAAACCTGTTTCAGTTGAAGGTTCCGAGCGATTAATCCGTTCGGCAATCGAATATGCGTTGGAGAATAACTTGCCATCGGTAACAATCGTTCATAAAGGCAATATCATGAAATTTACCGAAGGTGGTTTCAAAACTTGGGGGTATGCGCTGGCTGAACGGGAATTCAGCGATGAAATAAAATCCGGAAAATTGATAATAAAGGATGTTATTGCTGATGCTTTTTTACAAAATACATTATTAAAACCCGAAGATTATTCTGTAATTGCAACATTAAATCTGAATGGCGATTATGTTTCCGACCAATTGGCAGCAATGGTTGGTGGAATAGGTATTGCACCGGGTGCAAATATCAATTATCAAACCAGGCATGCCATTTTCGAAGCGACACACGGAACTGCTCCTGATATTGCGGGAAAAAACATAGCCAACCCTTCTTCTCTGTTATTGTCGGCAGTGATGATGCTGGAATATATCGGTTGGAAAGAAGCAGCAGGTCTGATAGAAAAAGCGATGGAAAAAACATTCCTTGCAGGAAAAGCAACGGTAGATTTAGCCCGTTTTATGGAGAATGGCAAAATGCTTTCTACAAAGGAATTTGCAAATGAATTGATTGATAATATAGTAAATAAGTAAACGAGATACGAGTAGACAGGTTAAATCCAAAATTTGTCTACTTTTCTTCTTCTTCTTCTTCTTCTTTCATAATCAATGAAAGAATATCTGCTTTTATTGCATTTACCAAATCCTGAGGAGAGATCTGTATTTGCAGTCCCCGCATTCCTGCACTGACATAAATATATTCAAAATCTAAACAAGTATTATGGATAAATGCTGGGAAATTTTTTTTCATGCCAATCGGAGAACAAGCTCCACGGATATAGCCTGTTACAGGTAAAAGATCCTTCATTGGAATCATTTCACAGTTTTTATTTCCAGAGGCTTTTGCAGCTTTTTTCAAATCCAGTTCTTCAGCTCCGGGAATAATACAAACAAAATAACCGGTTTTGTCTCCTTTTACGACAAGTGTTTTAAAAACTTGTTCGATAGATTCATTCAATTGCTCGGCAACATGAATGGCGCTCAGATCTGATTCATCTACTTCATACGGAATCAATTCATATTTTATTTTAGCTTTGTCAAGTAAGCGAGCGGCATTCGTTTTGGTTATTTTCATGTTCGTTTTCATTTTATTTTGATAGAGCTATTTTGCTTAAAATCAATAAGTCCCTGTCAATGGAATCTATTTTATAAATAGCATTCAACTCTTTCAATGCAGAATGGAATGCCAAATTCCCGTTTTCATATTTATATGTTCCAACTACCTTCGTAGTATCGGGTGGACGATTGAATTTTCCAATGCCATAATAACGATACATAACATATTTAGAAGCCATAAAATGACCGGTATCATCCAATGTAACCTCGTATTTCCGTTTTATAATACTATCAGGCAATGTTGGGTTTTTAAACTTCTTGTAATAATCATCGCAATGGCTCATATATTCATAATAAAAATCTTGTTTATCTCGTGCTTGCGGGTTAAAATTTGCATTAATACAATAAAGTGTATCCAAATATTTATTTGCCGAGAAACTCCAATGATTTTGTACCATTTTATCAACATCAAATACTTCATTCTTTTTTCGAAGAAAAATAGTGTCCATATTCCAATGAGCACCCTTTCCTGCTCCACCGCCAAAAGTAGAATGCGCAGATATGGAAGTCCCGATATATCCATCTTTTTCTACAGGTTCGTAAACGTGTAACGGAGGTGCTTCCATTGCAAATAATTCCGTCAATAAGAACTGATTGTAACGCAGTTCCTTCAAGTAGTAATATCCTGTCGAATCTGTTATTGTTTCCCCGACAATGCAGCCTTCTATTGCTTGATTATTATAATCAACAACAAAACCATCCATTGCAGGACGCCTAAGCCGCGATATGCACGAGGCAAAAAATAAAAGAAATATCAAAAACGGAATTATTTTCCTCATAACGAGCTACTTTTACATTATCGTATAATCTTTGCATCTTGCTTTAAAACCTCTTTTTCTCCTTTATAAACTATCAATGATGCCGGAGGTGTATCAGCCGTACCGATAACATTGATAATACATTCATAAACATAAATCCCATTCTTAAATTTGTAAGAATGATTTCCGCCACTACCATCAAATGTAACTTTTCCTTTATATAAAATTAAATCGGGTTTTTCATTCATTTCTTTGTTTATCGGCCATGAAGCATAGCGATAACTGCCATCATTCATTTCATCTATTCGTATCTTAAATTTCGAAGTTTTCAGAATAAGAACCGGATTTTTAAAATCATTTATGGCAGAATACAACTTATTTTTGTCTTTTTCGATTAATTCTTTCTTTTTTCGTTTTTCAAGCTCCGATCGATAATTTACAGCTATCAATGAACCATCATAATCAAGCCATATATCTCCATCGAAAAGCATAATTCCCCTCCATCCCACAGCAGACCAATCTGTAGCAGGATTCGAATCAGTTATCATTTTCTTGAGTTTATCATCAAAAACTTCATTATATCTGTCTATGAATTCTTGCTTGTTTCCTATAGTTGGAATAGGGTATTCTCTTTTAAAAGGATACGCCGTTCTATTGGCAAGTTCTTCTATGTCGTTTGTTTTTATATAGTTGATAAAATCAGATACAACTTTCTTATCTTCGACTTTAGTTAATTGCGAGAAACTGTATGTACAATTCAATAGTAATAATACTGTAAATCCGAATCGAATAATATTTTCTATCATAAAATAAGATTAAATACGAGTTGCAAAAATAGCAAATAACGAGTAACACAACACTTTCTGTTAATGCAACTATTTTGCTAATTTCAAATATTCTTGTAATTTTGTGTTAAATCAGGTATATGATTCTTAATATACAAAATATGTACTCCCTCATTTTAGATATAAGTGCACAGTATACATTGAAAATTGTATGGGAAGTATTGTATGTAATTACAATATTGGGAGCCATTATTATAGTTATATCAGCAAATAGGAATCCGGTAAAGACTATTGCATGGATTCTTGTCCTTATTTTCCTGCCTGTCGTAGGTTTGATCTTTTACTTTTTCTTTGGTCAGGATATTCGCCGGAGATATTTGCCGAGAAAAGATATAAAAAAATTACGGGAATTAAAATTAGGACAAAGCTTATCCAAAGAGTCATCAGATATAAAACCTGAATACGAACGACTTGTAAAGCTATATGATAAGAATCTATATCCCTTATTCGGTCAGAATTCATTGAAAATTTATACTTCCGGAAAAGAAAAATTTGAAGAACTTTTAAGGGATTTGAATAACGCCCAAGACCATATTCATCTGGAATATTATATTTTTTCTGATGATGAAATCGGGAAAACAATTCAGAAAATACTGATAAACAAAGCTAAGGAAGGTATTGAAGTAAGGGTAATTTATGATGACGTAGGCAGTTGGACTACAAAGAATAGTTTCTTCAAAGAAATGGAAAATGCCGGTGTTCAGGTTTATAGCTTCTTGAAAGTGCGTTTTCCCAGCTTTACAAGCAAAATAAACTATCGAAATCACCGCAAAATTATTGTAATTGATGGATGCATCGGTTATATGGGTGGAATGAATATTGCACAACGATATGTTTCGGGTACTTCATGGGGAGGCGATTGGGAAGATATGCATGCCAAAATAGAAGGAGGTTCGGTTCTTGGATTACAGACTATATTTTTGATTGATTGGTCGTTATATGAAGGAAGTTTTCTAAACGATCAAAAATATTTTCCCGAACCAAAACACCCCGGAAATGTTAAAATACAAATGGTTGCAGGAGGGCCAACCAGTCAGCGAAAAGAAATACTACAAGGTTTTTTGAAAGCAATTACTACTGCCCGTAATTATGTATACATACAAACACCTTATTTTCTTCCAACCGAAACATTAGTTATGGCATTGCAAATAGCTGCAGTAAGCGGTGTTGATGTACGATTAATGATTCCCGAAAAAACTGATTCATCAGCAACCCGTGCTGCAACTCATTCCTTTATTAGGGAAGTATTAAGAATAGGAGTAAAAGTATATTTTTATCAATCAGGATTCCTTCATTCAAAAATGATGGTGATAGATGATTATTTTTCAACGATAGGTTCTACGAATATGGATTTCAGGAGTTTCGACCAAAATTTTGAAATAAATGCTTTTATTTATGACGAACAAATCGCCGAAAATCTAAAAAGTAAATTTTTGGAAGATATAAAACATTCATCTCGCATAACATTGAATAATTGGGAAAAGCGTCCACGCATGCAAAAGTTTTTCGAATCTGTGGTAAGGTTATTCAGTCCGTTATTGTAAATGTTTTTTGGCAAAGGGCTAATGGCGAAAGGCGAAGGAATGTCTATATATGTCTCTCTTTGTCATTAGCCCAAAATAGGCATTAGATAGTTATCTTCATTCCTTCATTCGCAGCTTCGGTATTCGAAAAAACACTCTGCGCTTCTTTTAATAATGGAGTAATGTCATTGTAACGTGCCGAATAATGTCCAATTAATAATTTCTTTACAGATGCTTTTTTTGCAATTTCAGCAGCTTGTATTGCAGATGAATGCGAGGTTTCTTTTGCACGTGCCAAATCTTCCTGCATAAAAGTTGATTCGTGGAAAAGTAAGTCCACGCCTTCGATTATCGGGATTATTTTTTCGGTATAAGCTGTATCAGAACAATAGGCATATCTTTTTGGTTCTTCAGAAGGTAGTGTTAAACGATTATTTGGAATAATATCTCCTTCGGATGTTACAAAATCTGCACCTTCTTTTATTTTCACAATGTCTTTAACTGGAACTTGATAAAAATCTATCATTTCACGGATAATATGAGCCGATTTCTTTTTTTCTTCGAATAAGAAACCGCAAGTTGGAGCACTATGTTTCAAAGGTATAGTAAAAACCGTCATTGAACGATCTTCGTAAATCAGTTCATTTTTAAAAGGAGAAATCGGATTTACCCGTACCTGATAAGAGATATCTTTGCAGAAATAATTCAGCATCGGACGTAAAACCATTTCCAAGTCGCCATACGCATGAATAACCAATTCGCCTGTTCTTCCCAGCATCGATAATGTTGAAATCAATCCGAATAAACCAAAACAATGATCTCCATGCAAATGTGAGATAAAGATATGCTGCAAGCGACTGAATTTCAACCCCATTCTTCGAAATTGTTGTTGAGCGCCTTCTCCGGCATCAATCAAAAACAATTTGTCCCGCACATTCAATACTTGTGATGTCGGATAATGCCGTGTTGTCGGAAGCGCCGAACCACAACCTAATATATTTAGTTCCATTTATTTACTTTATTTTTTACTTATTATTTCACAGAGATTGACTTTGTCAATCCATTTGGTTTCGCACAGATTTGGCTCTGCCGATTTTCAATTCACAAATTATCACAGATTTAAAAATTATATTATCCAATACATCTGAGAAATAAATAGTTAAATATAAGGGATATAATGTTAACTTTGATATAACCTTTAAAATAAAAATCTGTGATAATTTGTGAATTGAAAATCGGCAGAGCCAAATCTGTGCGAGGTAATTTATTCTGCATAATAAACCCGTTTCACTCTATCGGATACGGAAGTAATTATTTCATACGGAATCGTTTGTAATTTTTCGGCCAATACGGTAACCGGTTGTTCTTCTCCGAAAATAACCACCATATCTCCTTCTTTACAAATAACATCCGTTACATCAATCATTGTCAAATCCATGCAAATATTGCCAATAGTCGGAGCAAATTTACCATTAACCAATACCTGCAAATTTCCATTTCCTAATTTTCGGTCCAATCCATCAGCATAACCAATAGGAATGGTTGCTACACGCGACGGACGGGTTATCACTCCTTTACGTCCGTAACCAACTGTTTCTCCTGCCGGAACTTCCCGTGTTTGTAAAATAGTTGTTTTAAGCGTTGTAACATTTTTTAATCCTCCTGATTGATTTACCCCATAAAGCCCTAATCCTAAACGAACCATATCCATTTGTGATTCAGGAAAATGAATAATTCCCTCTGAATTTAAAATATGTTTTAATGTATGGTATTTTAAAATGGCATCCATTTTTTTTGTACAATTCTCAAATAATTGGATTTGTTCGTGTGTGAAGCCATCTAATCTTTGTTCATCGCTTCCTGCCAAATGCGAGAAAATGGAACGTACAACTAAATTATTTTGTTTGCATAATAAATTTGCAATTTGTTCTACTTCAGATGGTGAAAATCCCAACCGATGCATTCCCGTATCAATTTTTATATGAATCGGATAATTGGTAATTCCTGCTTTATCGGCCGTTTTAGCAAATGCTTCCAGCAAACGAAAACTATAAATCTCGGGCTCAAGGTGATTATCAAAAATAGTTTGAAAAGCATTCATTTCGGGATTCATCACAATAACAGGAATTGTTAATCCCGCTTTACGCAAGGCGGCACCTTCGTCGGCAACAGCAACAGCTAAATAATCACACTGATGGTCTTGCAATGTTTTGGCGACTTCATACGAGCCAGCTCCATAAGCGAATGCCTTTACCATGCAAATCATTTTGGTGGATGGCTTTAGCTTCGAACGGTAAAAGTTGAAGTTATGCACCACTGCATCCAAATTTACTTCTAAAATGGTTTCATGTACTTTCAATTCCAATGCTTCGGATATTTCCTCGAAATGAAATTGGCGCGAACCTTTAATCAATATAATCTCATTGCGTAAATTATGGATACTTTCCGATTGCAAAAAATCAGCAGTTGTTGGATAAAATTCCTTTTCGATAGATTGAAAGACATTCTCATTTTCAATCAAATACTTTCCAATACCGATTAATTTGTCAATTTTCCGTTGAACAATCAAGGATGCGACATTTGTATATAATTCGCTGTAAGGAATTCCACTTTGCAGAATATCAGATAATATTAATGTGTGTTTCAAACTTTTATCAGAATCTCGCCGCCATTGAAAGTCAAGTGCAATATCCAACGAATGAATATCTGAATTATAACTATCATTGATGATTAAGCAATTATTTTTCCCATCTTTTACCTCAAGTCGCATTGCAACAGGCTCCAAACATGCCATTCTTGCAGAAATAACCTCAGGCGAAATATCCAAATGCAACATGATAGCCAAACAATGAATGGCATTCTCAATCGAAGCATCATCATCAAAAGGAATAGAAAAAGAGTTTGTTTGTTGTTTGTAAGTATATGTAATACAAGTTGTAAAATCCGAATTTTTGATAATATTTTTGATAAATAAATCCGAATTTTTATCATCTTTTCCCCATCCTAATTGTTGCGCGGGAAAAGCCAGTTCTTTAACAGTTTCTTGAATTAATTTATCATCCTGATTATAAACTAATAATTTACAATTCGTTGCCAATTTCAATTTTTCAAGGCATTTTTCCTTTAACGAAGAAAAATTTTCTTGATGTGCCTCGCCGATATTCGTCAGAATACAAATATCCGGAAGAATTATTTTCTGCAACTGTTCCATTTCTCCGGATTCGGAAATTCCGGCTTCGAATATACCCAATTCGGTTTGTTCATTGAGTTGCCATACCGACAAAGGAACACCAATTTGCGAGTTGTAACTGCGCGGCGAACGAACAATCTGTTTGTCTTCGTGCAATAATTGATACAACCACTCTTTTACAATCGTTTTGCCATTACTTCCGGTTATACCTATTACCGGCATCGAATAATTTTTTCGATGATAAGCTGCCAAATGTTGCAATGCCCGCAACACATTTTCAGCATATAAAAAGTTGGCATCTTGCATTTTTTCAAAAGCAGGAATTTTTTCACTGACGACAAAATTTAGTACACCTTGATTATAAAGCTGTTCGATGTATTTGTGTCCATCATTTCGATTGGTCTTGATAGCAAAAAACAAACTTTTTTCGGGAAAAGCCAACGAACGGCTATCTGTCAATAAAAAATCTATTTGACTGTTTGTCTTAATTTTGGCATCAGCATTTATTATCTGAGCTATATGTAAAAGCCCCCTATCCTCCCAAGGGGGAACAAGAACCGGTATTTCGTTATTTGTATAATTCATTGTAAATATAAATAAGTCTCTCTCCCTGTCCTTTCCCATAGAGAGGAAGCTTAGAGAAGTGAAATGTTTAAAATTTTGGGTTGTTATTTTTAATTCATAAAATTCGTTTCACGCAATTTGTAGCAATTAATTGCAATTGAAAAAAATGAGTAATGCTAAGTGCATTATCAAATGCTACTCTGCAGCTCCCTCTCTTTGGGAGAGGGCGGGGGAGAGGCTTTTAATCTCCACTTTTTCCATCGAAAATGATATCATTCATTGAGATTTCGTATTCATCTTCCGGCTTATCTCCATAACTGATTTTCAACGAATCTTCACTTACAAAGTTGATTTTCTTATCGCAAAAGCCATTGCAACTTTCTATCAATAAAGGAAAATACATGCTTCTTGCCTTGTCGTATCCAACAATATTTCCATACATATAATTTACCAAAATATACCTATCGGTTTCAATTGAATCATTGACACCGGAATTAAACCGAAATAAATTTGTTTTGTAATAAGTTGATTTTATGGGAGTTTTTATATCTGAGTGTCCATTGGCATAAAAAGTTTCTTCATGGTTCTCTTTACGCCATTTGGTTTCGTAATTCATATAATAATACGGGTCTTCATCTTTTGGCCCTTTTTGATAAATCCATTTGCTTTCTTTTGATAACTCCTTTAACTTTTTCAATATCAATGGATTTTTATTCGATTTTGGCTCATCGTTGAAATCACCATCAATACAATCTTCACATTTAAAAGTATCATATCCGGAATATCCAAGGGTATGGACAGACAAATCTATCATATTTATCAGACAAAAACTTACATTTCGTTCCCTAATTGCAGTTCCCATGTAATTTTGCTGATAAGAAAAATACAGGAATGGAACATCATTCATATCTACATTTTTGAACGATAAACTGTCAATCGCTAAATACGACCATTCACCTTCCGAAATCAAAACAGTTTTAAGCGTATCCAATCCATTAACCGATAATCTGCATTTACTTACATACATCTGATTTAGCGTGTCGGAAAAGAAATAGGTGCGCTTATTTTCGGGAAGAACATACAGGCAAATAAAGGTCGAATCGCTTTGTTTTTCACTACAATAGAAGCAATTATTCCGCATATAAATTTCTGTATTATTATCCCAATAAAACGTTGAGTCAATAGGTTTTCCTTTTACTTCGATAACTTCTCTTTTATTGTCGTTGCAGGAAAAAGAAAAAAGCAATGCAATTATTGATATAAGAAATACAATTTTTTTTCTCATTTCGAATCTGATTTTTTGTTCTTGCAAAATTAACATATCCTTGTCAAATGAGATTACTTTATGGTATTTTATTATAATGTAAAAACGCAGGAATTTTTTAACTCCTGCGTTTTCTTATTCTTTAAATAGTAATATAGATAGATTGATTATACAAAGCAATATATCAAAATTTTAGAAATAATTTCACTTATTACTAATCCTACAATGAAAATAATCACGCCTCTACTTCCTTTCAGATTAGCAGAAACTGAAAATGCATTATACATCAAAACAACAAACCAAACTGCAAAAACAATGGCAACTAATGCTGTCAACAACATTCCAAATAGGTTTTCCTGAACTAAAACTAAAATTGTTTTCGTATCCATAAAATTGATTCCTTCCAGACACAAATGTGCCGAAGGAACAAATCCCCACAGTGCAATAAAAATCATCGGCCATTTCGCCATTGCCAATGTACCTGCCATATCTACTAAACGCACAGATGACGAAGAAAAAATCCGTGCTGCGATATACAAAACAACTGTTACCGAAATCCAGGATAATAATATGCACAAAAGATGAACACGATACAACGAAGGCGATGTTAAGCAGCCATAATGTGCGTCTAACGCTCCGTCGAAAAATGTATGACTCCAATAACCTAATACGGATAACAGCAATAAAATGATTACTCCGATAATCAACGATTTTGTTCCGGCAATGTAACGGAAAGGAGTAAACAAATAACTTTGAATAGAATTTTTACTCTTCATAATTTTCAATTTTATAGATAATTTCATCTAATAAGTTTCTTACAGTCGGATAGCTAAGGCCTAAATGGTTGGACATTTCCTTCAAACTTCCGCTGTTTTTTACAAATTGCAGGATAAAATCCTGTTCATCAGGTAATAAACGAGCCAAAATAGGCAATTCGTATAAACCAATTACCTCTGTATCACAATTTTCGCATTTCAAGCTTTTAACTTTCAATTGCGATTGACAGGCTGGGCATTTACATGGTAACATTTTTGTAAATATTTTGAGTAATTATTCAGCAAAGATAATACATTGTTTAATAAAATAAAAATTAATATCAATATTATTAATTATATAATGAATAATATTAAAATAGCTAAGCAATTTGCAATAATAAATTTTTAACATTTCAATAGTTGTCTGATTTTTAAAGACATGAATGCAAGTTTAACCAGTCTAACTAAAAGTATACCTAAAAACTATAAAAATAATTATCTTTGCATTTCATGGAAAATCAAGAATTACTCCAATTCTTAATTTTTAATTTTAACTCTTAGTTCTGAATGGATTATATTGTTTCAGCTCGAAAATACCGCCCATCGACTTTTCGTTCGGTGGTAGGTCAGAAGTCTCTTACAACAACGCTTAAAAATGCAATCGCAAGCAATAAGCTTGCGCATGCGTATTTGTTTTGTGGGCCGCGTGGAGTGGGAAAAACTACTTGTGCACGTATTTTCGCAAAAACAATCAATTGCTTAAATCTTACTCCCGAAGGCGAAGCTTGCAACGAATGCGAATCGTGTGTTGCTTTCAATGAACATCGTTCGTATAACATTCATGAGTTGGATGCTGCATCAAATAACTCGGTGGATGATATTCGTTCGTTGGTTGAGCAAGTACGGGTTCCGCCGCAAATTGGAAAGTATAAAGTATATATCATTGATGAGGTTCACATGTTGTCAACCGGTGCTTTTAATGCTTTCCTGAAAACATTGGAAGAACCGCCTAAACATGCCATCTTTATTCTGGCAACAACTGAAAAACATAAGATTTTGCCAACGATTCTTTCCCGTTGTCAGATTTATGATTTCAACCGGATTAGTGTAAATGATACTGTTGAGCATTTGCAATATGTGGCTTCGCAGGAAAATGTTACAGCCGAACCCGAAGCGTTGACCGTTATTGCGCAAAAAGCAGACGGCGGAATGCGCGATGCATTATCCATTTTTGACCAGGTTGTAAGTTTTACCGGAGGAAATGTTACTTATAAAGACGTTATCGAAAACCTGAATGTGCTTGATTATGAGTTTTATTTCCGGTTAACAGATGCGTTTTTGACAGGGAATGTTACCCAATCGTTATTAATTTTTGATGAAGTTCTGAATAAAGGTTTTGACGGATACCATTTTATTACCGGATTGAGTTCGCATTTCCGAGATTTATTGGTTTGTAAAGATGAAGCGACATTGGTTTTATTGGAGGTTGGAGCGAGCATTCGTGAAAAATACAAAGTGCAAGCAAAAGCCTGTTCCAATCAAATGTTGTACAAATCGTTGGAAATAAGCAATCAAACTGAATTGGATTATCGTTTAAGCAAAAACAAACGGTTGTTGGTCGAATTGGCTTTAATCCGTTTGTGTCAATTGAATAACGGTACACCCACTTCTCCTACGGAAAAACCATCGATTGATAGAATCCAAACTCAATCGCAACAGGTAAATCCACAACAACAAACCTCTGTTCAACCACAACAGGGGCAACAACCTCAAGCTGCGGCAAGTGCGCCGCAGCAACAAACGATTATTCCGCAAACTCCGCCACCTCAAACACAGACGAATATAACTCCGTCTGCTTCAACACCGCATGCTTCCCGCACAAGGCCTTCGACTATTTCTTTGAAAGATATTTCACAAAACAAACAACAACAGGAAGTTACTACGCAAAAAGAAGAAACCATTGTTGTTAATAAACCTTTTTCCGACGATACTTTGATTAATGCCTGGAAAGAATTTGCCAATACACTGCCTAATGAACGTATAAATTTGATTAATACAATAACGAGTTGCCTTCCTCAACGCCTATCCGACACGGCCTTTGAAGTAATCGTTTTTAACCAAACTCAGGTAAATGATTTAACTATCGAAATGGTTAATATTCTGTCTTTTCTTTATAAAAAATTAGAAAACAATCAATTCAAAATATCTATCCGCGAACGCGAACAACAGGAAAACCGCAAAGCTTACAGCAAAAACGAACAATTTGCCATGATGCAGGAAAAAAATCCAGCCTTGGGACAATTAAAGGATTTATTTGGATTGGAATTGGATTAGGGGTCATTTCAGACAAAGAGAGAAAAGACGAAAGACAGACGAAAAAGATTATAAAAGACTGAAAGATGCTCGACTTTGTCTTCAAAATTTACTCTTTCTTCTTTAGTCTTTGTTCTTATATCTAAAAAATATAATCAAATCTCATTAAATTAATTTGACATCATATTACATAAATTATATTATTAAATTACACAAATAATAAATATCTTTGTACCCGTATTATAAAAACGTAATCATTATGGGTCGTAAGGTAAAGCAACTAAAGAATTACACAACCGAACAGGTTGAGTCGGTCTTTGAAAG
>JAVBLR010000043.1:0-10504 GCA_031553395.1 Bacteroidales bacterium
GATAAGTCATCAGACCAATGAATAATATGTCCGATAACTTATGCAAACATTTTTTCTCTACTCGAAAATCTTCGATACTGGATAAATAGCGTTGTAATGATTTCATCCGGCAAAGCTATAAATTTCGTGCGTTTACCCTAATTAGGTTTGCCCATTTTTTGTATTATTGAAATTAAACTTGTATTTTTGAGTTATGCATTTATCATTCTCAGTAAGGGGGTGATTATTGCGGATAATCAATTTAATTTATTCCTATTATTTGAAATCTTCTGGAATAACTTTAGTTAACCCCATTCCCCAAGGTTGGTATGGTATATTTGGATAATCCTTAAATTCTGTTAAAAAATTAATCAAAGGAGGATTCATTTTAATAGCCATCCATGCATTGTCTTGTCCAGAATAACGTCCGGGAGATGATTTCAATTCACCACGGGTTGGAGCAGCACCATTGAAAATTAAATCGTAATTTTCACCTGGGTCTTGCCACAAGTCATAAATAGCCGGTGGGTTCAGGTCTAATTCAGGTCCCAACCATGTGTCTTTTGCAGTAAAGACCATTTTTAAGTTGGTATAACGAATTGCACCGAATTTCTGATCATTAAAGAATGCAAAGAAATCACGTTTGCCTTTACCTTTGCCTAATAGTAAATCGCTATTGTCGATACCATCGAAAATAATCGGCTTGCCATTATTATCTTGCCATTTGTAAGAAGGAGGTGTTCCTCCGGCAATTTTTACGAATGTAGGCCACCAATCCATGTGACTCATCATATCAGTTGCTACCGTACCGGCAGGAATATGACCAGGCCACCATGCAATAGCGGGACAACGGAATCCACCTTCAAATGGAGTGCCTTTCATTCCACGGAATGGAGTATATCCGGCATCAGGCCATGCGTCTACCCATGCACCATTATCAGTAGTCCAAACAATCAATGTATTTTCTGCAATACCCAAATCTTTAATGGCTTGAACAATTTGTCCACTATTATCATCCATTTCCATTAAAGCATCTTGATATGGCATACCTCCAGGAGCTTTACCTTTCCAACGATCGGAAGGATTATTGGGATTATGCACTTTCAAAAAGTTTAAGTATATAAAGAATGGTTGGTCTTTTTTATTGTTTTCTTTAATCCATTTTATAGCATCAGCCCGCATATTGTCATCACCGGTTTTCAGATTATCATAATTGAAATTTTCGGTAACTACTTTTGGCTTTTCTCCGGCTTTACCTTCAAATTCGGAAAGTACGGCTAAAGCATGCCATTCTTTCATAAATTCGGGATCGTTCCGAGGAAAGTTTGGATGCAGATCAACATTTTCATACGCATATACTCCGGCATAATATGGAGTCATGTGATACATTTCATCAAATCCAATGGATGTTGGAAAGTTCTCTTCTTTATCACCTAAGTGCCATTTCCCAAATTGTACGGTTTTATAGCCCAATTTTTTCATGGCTTGGGCAATTGTAGGCGTTTCTTTTTTCAATCCGTTCGGGTCACCCGGTGCCAGCACCGAAGACATCGAAGTACGAATAGGGATACGTCCGGTAATAAACGATGCCCGTCCGGCAGTACAACTCGCTTGTCCGTAGTAATCAACGAATCGCATGCCTTCGGTAGCCATTTTATCCAGATTGGGAGTTGGTGCGCCACGCATTATGCCACCTCCATAACATCCTAAATCTCCATAACCTACATCATCTGTCATGATTACAATGATGTTTGGTTTTACATTGCTATTCTTTTGTGCAAAAGAATCGGTAGAAGTGACTATTGCTCCTGCTGCAAGAACAGCTCCGACTGCTGCAACTCTACCACAATTTTTCAACGATTGTTTTAAATTTAGTTTCATAAATTCATTCTGTTAATGATATAAGAAATATGTTGATTCAATCTTGTAAAGAATAAGAGATTTATTAATTTAAATTAATTTATCTCTATTGTTAGCATAACAATTCTACTTTAAGAATTGTTTTAATAAAAATAAAACAAGGGTTTTTAATTATTTGTTTGTGTATAACTTTTTACACAGCGAAATCCAATATGCCCCATTCCGGTATCATAAGGTGTACCCCGACGTGCTGTTGGACGGTAACTTTCACAATAAGAAGGATTACACAAAAAAGAACCTCCTTTGGTAACCCGGCGAACTTCTCCTGCTGTTCCTTTTATTGGTTCGGGCGTTCCTTCTTTGGTCATATCACAACTCATGGCAGCCATTTGAGTATGATTTTCTTCTATGTATTCATCGGCAGTCCATTGCCAAACGTTTCCGGCCATATCAAATAAACCGTATCCGTTGGCAGGAAATGAACCTACCGGTGCAATACCTTTAAATCCATCTGCTAGAGTATTATTATAAGGAAAATCTCCAACGAATGTATTTGCCATATATTTGCCGTTTTGTTTCAGCTCATCTCCCCAATAATAACGAGTTCCTTGTGTTCCTCCACGTGAAGCATATTCCCATTCGGCTTCTGTAGGCAGACGTTTTCCCGCCCATTTGGCATATGCAACAGCATCGTCCCAGGAAACTTGCACAACCGGATAATTGTCTTTTCCATCGATATTGCTGTTTGGACCTTCGGGATGCTTCCAGTCGGCACCAGGAGTCCATGTCCACCATCCGGACATGTCTCCTAAATTAACAGGATGATTGGGTGGGGTAAAAACCATAGAACCAGGTTTGAACAAGGCTTCGTCTGGTTTTGGTGTTCCGGGAGGAAGTTGTTTTTTTATTTCTTCCCAGTCGACGGGTTTTTCGGCAGTAGTTACATAGCCGGTTGCTTCTACAAATTCTCGGAAGTCGGCATTGGTAACATCATACTTATCCATCCAGAAACCGTTTATTTTTACATGATGTGATGGCCGTTCATTAGCCATACTGTTTGCATCATCGGTTCCCATGGCAAATTCACCTGCAGGAATCCAAATCATATTTACAGTAGTGGAATCGGATTGAGGAGTATTTTGTGTTGTTTTTTGTTTATTATTGGTATTGCTGCATGCAACAGCTGTGATAAGAAGAAATATACTGAATGTAATTTGAATACTTGTTTTCATATCATTAATTGTTAAATAGATTCTGATTTTCACATAAGATATTATAAATACCTTAATTTGCTTTTAAATCTATTAACAACTAAGAACGATTTTTGTTTAAAAATTTTATAATTTTAGGGGGATGATGTAAGGGCAGACCTGTGTGTCTGCCTTTTAATTGGACAGATATGTGTTTACACAACAAGGGCAGACACACAGGTCTGCCCTTACGATTATTTTTCCTGCACACTAATAATATATTGCAAAACATCTTCAGCCAATAGTGAATCGGCTAAACGAGGCAATCCATTGTTTGTAACTAAGAACTCTTTTAGTTCTTCAAATGTAGCATCATTTTCTAAAGCAATGTCTTTGATGCGTTCGTCTATATCAGTGTCGCTAATTTCAATATTATCCTGAGCTGCAATTTTTTTCAAGATTAACATTAATTTCACTCTGTCTTCTGCCGCTTTCTTTTCTTCATCGGTAATTTCCTCGGAAGGTTCGGAATATTTCAATTCATTATCAATAAATGAAGGATGCAGTGAGATAGAAGATTGTTCAAGGATTTTTTCTGATATCTCGTCGAGTTTATCCTCTTCTTTTTCCGATTGCAGATTTAGATTCCGGTAATCAGGAAGTTCAAATTGAGGCATTTCTATAAAATAGGCTTTGAACTTGAGAAAATTATTTTTTTCTATTTCTATTTCGGATATTTCGATAGGTGTGCCTGCTTCCAGTTTTTTTTCTTTCAAAGCTTTTCTGCATAAACGGGTAGAAGTTGCCGAAGCCAAATCGCTTTTAATTTCATTCCTGAAAAATGATTCAATTGCACTTACCGGAGCTTTTCCTGGACGAAATCCTTTAAAGGATACTTTGGAATATCTTTTCAAAAGGTCTTTATATTCTTCCTCAATCATTTCCCATGGAGTAATGATTTCCAATTGTTTTTCCTGCTCGTTGATATTGGTTACTGTTATTTTCATATTTATAGGAGTTATAAGTATTAAGTTCTAAGTACATCATCTGAATTAGGTTATATTATTTTTCTTACCCCTGTCCCCTAAAGGGGAACGAAATTTTCTATATCAGTGCGTTCCCCTTTAGGGGACAGGGTAAAGAAAACAATTCGATTTTAAATTAAACTAATTTTGACATATACTTAAATATAAATATTTCAACTTTTAATTTTAATTTGTTAAAGGAGGTACATCATCTGCAATTTCGTATCCCATGCGGTGAACGATTTTGCGGATGTATGGGTCGATATGGCTGAAATAGTTATATAATCCTTTACATAAATAATTTAAACCGGGTTCGCCTTGGGTCGTTTTTAACAATCGGTTTTTGGGACATTCTCCCGAGCAGGCAAACAAGTAACGGCATTGGCGGCATTTTCCCGGCAAGGTAAAATCTTTGGCATATCCGAATTTTTCCTGATTCTGAGATAATGCCATATCAATCAATGGTGTTTCGTTAACATTTCCTAACTTATATTCGGGATAGACATAATGGTCGCAAGCATATACGTCTCCGTTATGTTCCATTGCAAGTCCTTTCCCGCAAATGGGCGAAAAAATGCAGAGTGGGGAAGGGCGCCCCATCCATTGCTCTACGGCGCTGTCGAAGAATGGGATATAAATTGTTCCCAAATCATGTTTAAACCATTCGTCGAATATTTTTATCAGAAAATTTCCATATTCTTCGGGTTCTACACACCATGAAGATACAAATGAATCGGGATGTTTCGGATTGACCCTAGGCGAATTTTCATCCGGCATATCGTTTATATTCCAATGTTGAGGAGCTGTATTTGTAAATACTTTTGGCTCAACAATTGGAATAAATTGCATTTGTTTGCTTTTTATTTCATCCCGCAAAAAACGATAGACTTCCAATGGATATTTTGCATTTATATCATTCACAACCGTTAATGTTGCAAAGCGAACATTATGCTTGTTCAGCAATCTGGCTGATTCAAGTACTTTATCGAATGAACCTTTGCCACTTGTGTATGTACGGTAGGAATCATGAAGTTTTTTTGGCCCGTCAATACTTAATCCGACCAAAAAATTATTTTCACGCAAGAATTCACACCATTCGGCATTCAATAATGTTCCGTTTGTTTGTAAATCATTTTCACAGCGAACATGTGGCGGAATATATTTTTTCTGAATCTCAACAACTTTTCTGAAAAAATCCAATCCCATCAATGATGGTTCTCCTCCTTGCCATGAAAATACGACCTCTTGTGCGTTTTGTTGCTCAATATATTGTTTAATAAAATTTTCGAGTGTGTTTTCGGATATGCGCCATTTGCTATCGGTTGACAATAATTCTTCTTTACTAAGGTAGTAACAATAATCACAATTGAGATTACAAATTGGTCCTGTAGCTTTTATCATTACATGCATCCGTACCATGGGTTTTCCACGGAACAGTTTTTGACTTTTTTCAAATGGTTCTATCATAATTTAGAAGTAAAAGAAGTTGCCGGAATGCCGGTTGTCCTTATTTAAAATAATACTTAAATCTTAACCGGAGAATATTACTTATGGCATCAAAATTATCATTGATTGTATTCCGCGAAATTTGACAAGTGTAAATGGCTTCAAAACGAAGTTTATAATTGAGGCGATATCCAATACCAGCTCTGAGTCGTGTTCTATTAGCAAACCGTTCTGATATATCTCCTCCTGAAGAAAAGAAAACTTCGGCATCTGTAATTGTATACCACATATTATCGCTGTAAAAACTTGGCCTATTAATAGGATAAAGAAATTCTCCTCTGAAACGAAACCGGTTGCCGGTTTCCCAACTATCAGACTCGTGATCATATGACCAACGGTATTCCCAACGAGATAAAAGTCTGGTCTGATAACGTTTATATGGTGTAAAATATATTCTTGCTCCAACCATTGTACGAACTTCAAAAGTACTCATAGCCTTGTCTTGAATTGTATACGACAAAGGTATTCCCGAAACTAAATCAAGATAAGAGTTAACATTATATTCGTAAACAGGAGTCATGTTGATACTTTGCCACCTTGTTTCTCCTGATACTAGTGTTTGATAGCTAATCTCATCTTGGAATAAATGTCGTAATTTATAAGTGTAGTTTAATTCGGTATCTAACCATATTTGTCCGTCAGAGGTTGTTTGGGCTAGATTTCTTTCCGGAAAAAATAGAATAAGAAAGAATGATATTGTAAAAATTAACTTATTCCATGTTGTGTTTTCAATATTGTTTATTTTCCCTAGAATCATTTTTTTAAATTGAAATACGAACAGATGCTATAAATTGTATTTTTTGCAAAATTAATATAAACACACAATTATTCAGATTTAAACAAAGAATAAATATAGGTTATTAACAAAAAATGTAACATTTTTGTTTTATACATGCAATAATTTTGAATAAATGAATAAGTTAATAAACGAGTAAACAAGTTTTGGGTATTATGGGTTTTATCTCGTTTATTCGTCAACTTGTTTATCTTGTGGAAATGTTGAAAAGTTTTCAAGTATTTGGATTCTTGTCACAAATAATTCAAGTATTTTTGCCAAATTATGAGATATTTTGTTTTGCATATATACTTGTTTTAATCTTTTGATAGCCATCTTAAATTACAGTATTTTACTGTATTATAAATAAATTATGGAACCATTTATTCATCTTCATGTCCATTCGTATTATTCTGTTCTTGACGGACAGGCAAGTGTGCAATCGTTGGTTGATAAGGCTTATGCCAACGGTATGCGGGCAATTGCTCTTACCGATCATGGAAATATGTACGGAATAAAAGATTTTTTTAATTATGTAAATAAAAAAAACTCTTCTGTAAAGAGTGAAATTAAAAATATTGAAACTCAAATTAAAGTATTGAAAGAAGGCGAACAATCTTCTGATACTGAAAGTCAATTGGCTGAATTACAGCTTTCTTTGGATAAATTAAAATCGGATTTATTTAAGCCGATTCTTGGTTGCGAAACCTACGTTGCCCGAAATGGAAGATTTACCAAGAATGGAAAGGAAGATTTGAGCGGTTATCATTTAATTTTGTTGGCAAAGAATAAAAAAGGTTATCAAAATTTGGTAAAACTAATTTCGTTGGGTTTCATTGAAGGTTTTTATGGTCGTCCACGTATTGATAAGGAAATACTGAAAAAATATAGCGAAGGTTTGATTGCTTCTTCGGCGTGTTTGGGTGGTGAAATTCCAAAATTAATTCGTGCCGGACACATGGATGATGTGGATAAGGCAATTGAATGGCATAAACAAATTTTTGGAGATGATTATTATTTGGAGTTGCAACGACATGAAACACATGACCCTATGGCTTCTACTGAAACATATCAACTTCAAAAAGAAGTAAATAAGGTTGTACTTGAATTAGCTAAAAAACACAACGTTAAAGTTATTGCAACAAACGATGTTCATTTTGCAAAAGAAGAAGATGCCGAGGCGCATGACCGATTGATTTGTTTGGTTACAAATGCCGATTTGGACGATCCCAATCGGATGCGTTACACAAAACAGGAATGGTTGAAAACACAAGAAGAAATGAATCAAATCTTTCCTGACATTCCTGAAGCATTACACAATACATTGGAAATTGCGGATAAGATTGAATTTTATGACATCAATAGTGGGCCGATTATGCCTAATTTCCCTTTGCCCGAAGGATTTGAAAATGATGATGAATACTTAAAATATCTTACTTTCGAAGGAGCGAAAAAACGCTATGGGGAAGTTCTTTCTGATGAACAAAAAGAGCGGATTGATTTTGAATTGGAAACCATAAAAAATATGGGATTTCCAGGATATTTTCTTATTGTTCAGGATTTTATACAGGCAGCTCGTAATATGGGTACGGCTGTAGGGCCCGGACGTGGTTCGGCTGCAGGTTCGGCTGTTGCGTATTGCTTAGGAATTACCGATATAGATCCCATTAAATATGATTTGCTTTTTGAACGGTTTCTGAATCCCGATCGTATTTCGATGCCTGATATTGATATTGATTTTGATGATGACGGCCGGGGAGAAGTTTTGCGTTGGGTTACTGACAAGTATGGAAAGGAAAAAGTTGCTCATATTATTACATTTGGTACAATGGCAACCAAATCTTCAATTAAAGATGTTGCACGGATACAAAAATTGCCATTGTCGGAATCGGATAGATTATCAAAATTAGTGCCGGATAGGATTCCTGATAAAAAAATAAATCTGAAAAATGCGATAGAATATGTGCCGGAATTAAAAGCAGCGGCAAATTCCAGTGATCCGCTTTTGAGCAATACGCTTAAATATGCTCAAATGTTGGAGGGGACAGTTCGTTCGACTGGAGTACATGCTTGTGGCGTAATTATCGGAAAAGATGATTTGACTAATTATATTCCGATTGGCATAACCAAGGATAAAGAAACGAATGAAGAGATTCTGGTTTCTCAATACGAGGGTTCGCTAATCGAAGAAGTCGGAATGTTGAAGATGGACTTTCTGGGACTGAAGACTTTATCTATTATTAAAGAAGCTGTTGAAAATATTGAGCAAACAACAGGTAAGGTAATAGATCTTGCTGATATGGGAGGAATTTTGCAAGATGAAAAAACATACGAATTGTATAGTGCCGGAAAAACGACCGGTACATTCCAGTTTGAGTCACCCGGAATGCAAAAATATTTGAAGGAATTGCAACCGACAACTTTCGAAGATTTGATTGCAATGAATGCACTTTATCGTCCCGGACCAATGGATTATATTCCATCATTTGTTGCACGAAAACATGGTCGCGAGCCGATTACGTACGATATTCCCATTATGGAACGTTACTTGAAGGATACTTACGGGATTACCGTTTATCAAGAGCAAGTGATGTTACTTTCCCGTTTGTTAGCTAATTTCACGCGTGGCCAATCGGATGAATTACGTAAGGCGATGGGGAAGAAACTTAAGGACAAAATGGATGCTTTAAAAATAAAATTTCTCGATGGTGCAAAAGCAAACGGGCATGATCCCAAAATTTGTGAGAAAATTTGGGCGGATTGGGAAAAATTTGCTTCATATGCTTTTAATAAATCTCATGCAACTTGTTATTCGTGGGTGGCTTACCAAACGGCTTACCTGAAAGCTAATTATCCATCCGAATATATGGCTGCGGTATTGAGCCGGAGTTTATCCCAGATTACTGAAATTACCAAGTTTATGGATGAATGTAAAGCTATGGGAATCCAAGTGCTAGGTCCAGATGTAAATGAAAGTAATTTAAAATTTTCGGTAAATAAAAAGGGAAATATCCGCTTTGGATTAGGAGCTATTAAAGGTGTTGGTGGTAATGCTGTTGATAGTATCGTAGAAGAACGCAAGAAAAACGGTTCGTATAAGAATATATTTGATTTTGTTGAGCGCGTCAACTTAAATGCATGTAATAAAAAAAACTTGGAAGCATTAGCTTTGGCTGGAGCTTTCGATAATTTTACCGAATTAAAACGGGAACAATATTTTGCTCAAGCAAATCCGAATGAAACCTTTGTCGAACTTCTTGTTCGATATGGAAATAAGTACCAAACAGATAAAATGACAAACCAAAATTCGTTGTTTGGTGGAGATAATTCCATCAGTGTTGTTCGTCCGGATGTTCCTTTGTTTGTACAATGGAGTGATATGGAGCGGTTAAATAAGGAGCGTGAATTGGTAGGTATTTATCTTTCGGCTCACCCGTTGGATGAATTCTATATTGCGTTGAATTATGGCTGTAATGTAAAGATGAAAGAATTTGATGACAAAGGCAGCCTTTTAAACAAAGACTTAACTTTTGGAGGAATTGTTACAGGTGTCAGGGAAGGTAAAACCAAGCAGGGACGTGATTATGCGATTGTAAAAATCGAGGATTATTCGGGAAGTGGCGAGATTCCATTTTTTGGGAATGATTACGTTCAATACAGGCAATATTTGTTTGTGGGTTATTATCTGTTGATTAAGGGACGGTATCAACCACGCAGGTATAACGAAAATGAATATGATTTGTCGATAGGTACAATTGAGCTGTTGAACGATGTTCACGAAAAAATGGTGGAGAAAATTACAATTCAAATTCCGTTATCTTTGTTAGATTCACAGTTTATTAATGAATTATCTGTATTTTTGAACGCTCATCCAGGTAGTTCTTCGTTGTTTTTTAAAATTGAAGACGGAGAGACAAATATGAAAGTGCAGTTGTTTGCACGAAATAGCAAAATCAAACTTACAAAAGATTTAATTGATTATTTGGAAGAAAATGAGAATATTACATTTCAAGTAAATTAAAGCTAATATATTACATAAATTATATTATTAAATTACACAAATAATAAATATCTTTGTACCCGTATTATAAAAACGTAATCATTATGGGTCGTAAGGTAAAGCAACTAAAGAATTACACAACCGAACAGGTTGAGTCGGTCTTTGAAAG
>JAVBLR010000003.1:0-173203 GCA_031553395.1 Bacteroidales bacterium
CACTTTCAAAGACCGACTCAACCTGTTCGGTTGTGTAATTCTTTAGTTGCTTTACCTTACGACCCATAATGATTACGTTTTTATAATACGGGTACAAAGATATTTATTATTTGTGTAATTTAATAATATAATTTATGTAATCAGCACTGTCTGGGAAAATGCTACAGATGAAGCAATAAGAATGCTTAGTAGTGTTAATTGGATTTTCTTCATGACTTTTATTTATTATAAAGTTATTTGTTGTTTGTTTATTGCTATTTATTAATTGATTAAGATATGTTGACTATGATAATGGACTTTAGATTCCTTTTGTTTGCATTATTCTCAATCTATTCGTCATAATAAAATTCAAAAAAATATTTAATTAAAATAGATATCCAATAGATAATTTGACAACTTTATTCTTTCCCGAATGGCTTTGACTATCAAAAAAAGAATATTTTGAACCGATAATTGTTTCCATTCCCATATCATATCCAGCGTTTATAACAATACGTTCAATTCCTAATCCAACTCCAAAACTAAACCCATAGTCATAATCACTACTGGCCTGATATTTTTCTGTGTTAAAAAAATCTCCAATATCAAAACATACAGCTCCATAAACTCCGGTTGATGGCCAGATATATACATCAGGACTTAGTTTAAATTTATATATTGCCAATAAAGGAAGTTGAATATAATTTATATACGCCTCTGAAAAACCTATCGAAGTATAATAAGTACCCAACTCCAGCCCTAAGTTTCGATACAGTCCGAATTGCGTCATAATACCTATATGGAATCCTGCACCACCATTATTATCTATTGGCGCGTTTAATCCTCCTTTTATAGCAATTGCATGTTTATACTGAGCATTGGCACCTACAAAAAATACAAAAAAGGTACTTATAAGCAGTATTTTTCTTATATCATTCATTTAGATTGTTCTTTTTTATTTTTAAATAGCACTTTTTGTTTTATCGGCCGGAGGCCTGCTTTTAACCCGACGAAGCAAGATGCTTCGCCGAACTCACAATCATCATCTTTTACACGCTACGATGAACATGGGGAAAGCCTGTTGGAATTCTTTTTGATTCCGTTTCAGGAAGCGGCTGATTTCCCGGTAACCTTGAAAACCACTCATCATTGCCATAATACACATCAGTAATACATCTGGCAATTGATGCCGTTTCCCGTGCTTGGAACGTGGGTCGTTCACGCTGGACAACAGTTCAATTAATGTCATAGACTTTTTTGGACGCTAATATAATTATTTCAAAGAACTTAACAAAATAATTTAACAACCCTGGCCTCGACGGGGGCCTTTGGCCCCTTCCTTACAATTTATCAACTCGATAATTTTTTGCAATAATTTTTATTCGTCCTCCTGTTGAACTTAATAAAATCTCATAAACATTAAGATTTATATCATCCATAAGACCGTTCCATTTAGAATAAAAATTAATTAAATCTTCATCATTATTTTTCAGAAGAAAAGCTTGAGCAATATTTTCGTTTGCGATAATTCCAAAATTTAGCTCCATTTTTGCCCAATAAACATCTTCAAAAATAAAATTAATTTTTTCATCATTGTCAGGCCATATAATTTCTATTTCTATTTCATCTCTTTTGCCCGGATCTTCACGATTTATTGTAATGTTTTTTATTATGGCATCATGCCAATAAAAGTCTTCAAAATTCATAATTTATTTTGTTTAAATAATTACCACCACCATGGCCATTTATTTGAGTCAAAGATGTGTCCTCCATTATTTAAATGAAAATGACTTTGATTAGGCCCTTTAAAGCCTGGAGGTGTTGCTTGATCTATTCGTAATCTCTCTATAAACTTACCATTTTCAAAACTACCATAACTAGAACCTTTATAATATGGATTTTTTACAAGTTCACTTGGTATTTTTGCACCCTTAGGCAATGCTACTCCTTCTGGTGTAACAGTGATTGCTTCTTTTCCAACCTGAGTTCCAACCTTAGGAGCTGTATTTGTAAACAAACCTCTAACAGAGTTAAAAATACCTCTTCCCAACATCATGATATCAAATTCAGGGTATACATTATTCAACCCTCTTTCACCTACAACCGTACCATAAAAAGTACTATTTAGACCCCGAGCATAGATTATTCCATTTCTCTCAATATACATCGGAGCACGGGTAGCTACTGTTACCTCTTCCAATTGATAAGGGTCTTCAAATGTTCCTCTGCCTCCTGTATGGTTCAAAGCTCCAATTCCATAACCTTGAAAAAACCCATTTATAGGATCACCACCCAATAGCCAGGAAGAACTTCCTCCTACTATTCCTGTAGCGAGAGGTAAAATGTCGGCAGGCATTCCAAGCGCCATCATACCACTTCCTGCAAATGAAGAGGCAAAACCTGTTCCAAAACCCTGCAAAAAATCTCCTCCCTGTATAGCATTGACACCTCCTCCAATCATGCCATGAGCTCCAGCCCGAACTAATTCTGTCCCGAAATTGCCTACAGTATGCCCAAGTACATCACCAACTCCTGCTGTTAGTAATGAACTTGCAGTGCTAATTGCAGCTCCTTTAGCAAAACCTGCCCAGAAGTTTCCTCCATTCATATCAGCCATTGCTCCTTGCATTAGACCGTTTTGCAAAGCAAATAAAGCTAAAATCCAGGGAAATTCTCCGCTTGGGTCACTATATAACAATGGGTTATTTAAGCAATAACTATACCTGTTATAATTCTGTACAAGATCAGGCATTTGCACATAGGGGTCGGGGCTCAAAAATCGCCCTACAGCAGGGTCATACAGCCGGGCATTCATATTTATTAATCCAAACATTGATAAATGCTCGTGGCCTGTATACCCACGCCCAAGGAATAGCTCCGGTTCACTACCGGGAGAATAAGCTGTTTGTGAAGAAGGATCCCTTAACCTGCCCCAGGCATCGTAACTTTGTTCATGAACCAATGAACCATTGCTGTCGGTAATTTGCGTAATGCTTCCCAAATGATCCCTGCAAATATAATAAATTTGCCAGTTACCATTGTTTTGTTTTACATATACTGCAGGAGCAGAATAGGCATCACCGGCCAGGTATAACCTTTCTTTTGTTGTAGTTGGCGTGTTTTCATACTCGTAACGTCCCGACACATAATGACGTGTTAAATACGTATTCCCGTTTTTGGTAACGTTCATCCGTACACGTTCTCCGGCTCCATTATATACAAATGTTGCATAATAAATATCTCCTCCCGAAGATACGCTACCCTCGGTTATGGAAGACGGACGCATAAATGAGGTATACGTGGCAGTTTGTTCTCGTAACGGGATGGCATTGGTCATAGGTGTTGCACCCGAAACGGCATATGGTTTTCCTTCCGTTCTATAAACAAACGTACCTATATTGCTTTTATTCTCGATATTTCCCAAATTATCATACGATATGGTAGAAGTAATAGGCCCAAATCCGGGAGGTGCGGCCATTAGCATAGCTTGTGAGACTGGAAGTGTAGCATCACTTTGTACTGTTACCATTTCTTCTATCGGTGCGGGTTGAGAGAATACTACAATTTTGTCTGGGGGCGATTCTTCCGTACAGGAAACCAGCCGGTTCAGGTTATCGTATCCGAATGTTTCGAAAAGGTTGCGCGAATAATCGGCTCTTCCTGTTAAATTTCCATCTAATAAGCTGAACCGGTATTTGGCATACTGTATATAACCGGATGTGTTTCTTACAGTCCTGTATTCGGGAAACTTATAATAATCATATGTATATTCCCGTGTTAAGTTTCCGGTGGTTACCCGGGTTGGTTTTCCTTCGGCATTTTCACTGTCTAATTGCCAGATAACCGTGCCGTTATTCAATTTTACCTGATGCAGGTATCCGTTTTTATATACATAGTTTTCGGTAGCTATTTGTTCACTCTGGCTGTTATATGTAACCGAACTTAAATCATCCCGGCTGTACGAATATGTTTTCGTCAGGCTTTTTCCTCCCGAAGTAATTTCTTTTTGCATTAAAATACGTCCCAACTTGTCATACTCATACGCTGTAGGGTTTCCATTCGTGGTGGATTCAGAAGTAAGTGTGCTGTATTTATCGTACGTATAGTTTACAGTAAACTCAGGGTGTATTTTTTTCTCCAACCGGCTATACTGGTCGTATACCATGCTTATTTTTCTGTTTTCAGCATCTATTTCTTCTATTACATTTCCGGCAGCATCGTACTTGTATGTTTTTGTTCCGGCGCTGGGGTCTATAATTTTGTTCTGGCGGCCGCAATTGTCATATTCCATTTTAGTTACAACACCTGCCGCTGATATTTCCAGTGGCTGCCCCGAACTGTGATATGTATATGTTACTTTATTCCCGGCATCATCTTCGGAAGAAATCAAATCCCCCAATGCATTTATGGTTTTTACAGATTTTCGTTTAATAGTAGGATCATCAGAAGGATCTATTGAGACTTGTAGATTTTTTGTAATAGTTGTAGTTCGCTTATTGTATGCATAAGATATGTTTATAGTATGGTCATGTGGTCTTTCATTTTGTATCCGCCCGTATTTATCATAAAAGTAAGCTGTCCCAAATCCATTATTCTTTTCAAATGACGGATAGCTTGTTAAGCGCAATTGACCTTTGACATTGTAGAATTTATTGATATATACATTTTGCCCGGATATATTTTGTGTTACACTACGCAGGTTCCGCCCCAAAGCATCGTAAAATACTGTAGCATCCGGTTTCCCGGTAACGCTCGCCGTTGTCTTGTAAATTGCGTCTGTTGCCCTATTTCCATCGGAAGCCGCCCATTGCAGGGATTTTGCCTCGACACTTCCGGTAGGATAAGTAGTCTGTATCAGTTGCCCCCACCTGTTATATCCATAAGAAACGGTATTACCCAATGCATCTGTTGCCGAACTGAGGTTGCCCATTCTATCATATACACTCGTTGAAGATAAATTCAGCGCATCTGTTACTTTTGTAATACGGCCTTTTGAATCGTACTCATATTTGGTTGATAAGGCTGGTAAATCTCCTGCTTTTTTCTTTACTTCCTGAGCTAATCCCAATGCATTAGGCTTCAAGTATTCTGTAATCAATTTGTTATTACCTGTATGAGCCAAATCTGTTTGTATGGTTAAGATGCCTTTTGCATCGTATTCGAATTCCTGTTTGGTTGTGAAAGCCGGTTGCCCGGTGTATGTTTTAGTAGTTGTTACTGAGGATACCCTGTTTGGTGTAACCCCATTCCCTCCCTTATGGATATAAGTATAATCGGTAACAAGTGTTGCGTCCGATCCATAAGTAGTTGTTTCTTTCGTAATATTCCCGTTTGAATTGACTTCATTCTTTTTCGAAATACGAATATCATTCAGATGGTTTTCTTCAATAACCTCACTAACATAAGGGAAAATACGTAATCCACCTAATCCTCTTACACTATTAACGTAACTAGTAGTACTTATAGGATCTCCTGAAGTTGTTGTTGCTTTTTGTTCCGTCATATACGGATAAAAGTAGGATTTGTGATAATCATATTTTGCAGTGGTTTTACGATCCAATACAGAATTGGATGTAGAAGCCTCACTGAAACCTATAAATCCTTTCCCCTCTGTATGAACTTTAGCACCTTTATATGTAAAAACAGTTGTATTTTGTGTATTAGAACCTACATTATCCGTTGCTTGTTTCACCACATATAATGGGGCTTGAATATCCATTACAGGAAATACGGCCGTATTTTGTTTGGTATAAACTTTTTTGTTTGTTAAAGGAGTGTATTCAAATTGGGATTTATTATTCAAGCCGTCGGATATAGTAGTTATCTTTCCGGCTTGCTCTGTAAATCCTGTTTTTTCATATATCCTCCATTTTTGAGTTTTCCCGGTAGCGGCAATATCATTTTCAAAGCAATCATAGCCATAAAACATTAATTCCTGATTACCATCCCCATTGAAATCACCAACAGTAAAATACTTATTGAGTGCGTCTTCTTTATCATACCGGGCTTGCTTTACTAAATCAAATCCATTTCCATTTGAGCGAAACCAATAGACTGAATGAGATTGAAAGCGAGAAAATGGAAATAAAGAGTATTTTGAATCTGATATTATCACATCCGATTTTCCATCTCCGTCAAAATCTACAACAATACAACGATCTTTATCATCATTCTTATCTGTAAAATCTTCTTCGATTAAATTATATCCTGTAAAATTTGATAGTTCAGTTTTAATAAATGATTTTTTCCCGTCATTAATTGCTAAATACCATTTATTATTACCATGTTCATTCAGTATAAAATCAGGTAATCCATCTCCATTAAAATCACCTATTTCGTACCTACTGTATTCACTATTGAATAATGAGTTTGTTGTTGTGTGTCTATTGGATCTATTGGAGAAGTTGGCAGATAACGATCCTCCGCCTTGATTCCAAAAAATAGTATATCCCTTTTTTGTTACAACCATGATATCTTGCAATCCATCGCCATCAAAATCAGCAGGGATTATTCTTTCAGGTTTTGCCGACAATTGAAAATTAAATTCGTTTTCAAAATGATTGACACCTATATAAGGATATATTATTTTCTGACCAGTTTCCCTATCAGTCCTAGTATCGTATGTTTCGACCAATTTAAAGTTGACAATACATCCGGGATAATAATCATTTTCTTTGACTCCTTTTTCAATGAGTATCAACTCATCGTTTCCGTTGTTGTCAATATCCGCTAAGACATATTCTGGAAAATCAGGTGAATCAACAGTCAGTGCTCTATTAAAAATAACATTTCCTGGGATTTTGAGAGGAGTAAGCATTTTAAAACTAATCCCTTTAGGATTTGCCTCATTATCTTTAATATCATAATAATAATTAGCATAAAAAACACCCTTTGTCGAGTCTATCTTAGCATACCTATAATCTCCAAAATGATTATATTGGCGAGATCTAATAAACGAATCTTCAAAAACAAGTGAATCTTTGGGAGTGAAATTAATTTTTCCATTGTTCTCATTTTTTGATGCAATATATGCTCTGATTTTTACCCCATCAGTTTCACGCATAGTAGGATTACCGTTACTATCTCTACTTCCAGCTTGAGGAATCTTCACTCTTGTGGGATATATTCCTATTAAATCACTCAACCCATCTTCGTTTATATCTTCACTTAAAAAATACATTTCAGAGAAATCATCTCCTGAATATTTCTGAACAGAAACATCCGATGTATTCATACTTGAATTCACTGGAGAACTTCCCCATTCAAATACAGTCGGATTAAATGATTCCCCATTACCATTGTTCTCCGTTATTTTTGCCAAACGGGAATATATATCTTTGGTATATTCCAACTGATATTGCCGGAGTACGCTTTCTGCACACCGGGTTGTAATTTTTTGCAAAATACGGTTCATTTGCCCATTTACACGGTCAAAATGAATAGGCACAACATCTGTCCGGGTTTCATAGAAAAACTCAACTGTATTATCCCCATATCTTATTCTTTTGATATAGGCACAAAGATTGGATGTTTCGTACTCATAAACCATTGTTTGCCCTGTTGCCGGATTTTCTACATAATCCAATAACCAGTATTGTACAGATTGTTTTCCCGTATCATCGCTATATGTTATTTTTCCCGAGGCGCTACCATATTTGTAAATAATTCCGTCTTTGCCTGTTACCTCAAACCAATCAGGACCGTTGTCTCCATAATTTCCACGGGAATATATTCTTGAGAAATTTGCTGTTTCTGTGGCATATTCAGTCCCATCGGAGGCATAAGTTCCGCTTACGGCAAACAAGCGGTTGCCGTCCAATGTATATTTGTCGGCACTGCTGTTTTTAAGCCCCGAAGCTTCCCCATCGGCATAAATTGTTTTTGGAGAACGGGTAATTGCAGATAATCCGGCAATATTAAATCCCCATCCTACCGGCCCATTTCCACCCTGGCTGTTGTAAACCAACGAAATATTCGGCTGCATTCCACCGATTCCCGGAGCAACAGTTATTGGTATCTGGTAGGTTGCTGCACCTGTTAACCCCACAGTTGCACTCCCGGCTGTTGATCCCACGGATTTTGACAAATCCAGAGTACGGTTACTTGCAGATGGAGCAGAAGCCAGATACTCTGTCGAAAGCAAAATGTTTTCATCAATTTTTGCAGTGAATGTATGCGGGTTTTCTCCTGAATAACTGAATCCGGGTTGTAAATATATTGCATCCCGGGCTGTATAAGTTACTGTCTGTGTATTGGATATCGAAGTGTTTAATGTAATTTCTTTCTGCTGCCCGATTACAAACTGAGGAAAAAGTATAGTAATTAATAGTAAAAACGATATAATTATAATAGGCTTATGTTGCTTCATAATTGTAGATTTAAGATTATTCTTTAATAATTTTCCAGTCGCTTGTACTTTCTCCACAAACAATCTTCATAATGTAAGTTCCTGTAGGTTGGTTGCTTATATCTATATCGGTAGTTGCCGAAACTTTCTCTTTCTTCTGCAATAAAACCCCCGACATATTGTATACAAGGATGTTGACCGGTTGCTCGGGTAGTACTCCCATGATTTGAACGATAAGTTGCCCTTTGGTAGGATTGGGATAGATACTGATATTCATATCGGCAAACAAATCTGTAAATACAACCTTTTGTTCAGGTTGTTCCGGAGCAGAATATACCGATCTTAATAAGATAACCTTTCTTGAAGTCCGGTTGCCGGATTTGTCGTAGGTATACTCAATTGTTTGAGCTTTTGTTGTGGCTATTGAGAATACTATTAAAAGGATTTTTAATAAATGGCTTAGTGAGATTTTCATATAATAGTTTGTTTTTAATGTTCAGGTTATGTTGTTTCAACCATTTTTACATTGTGGTTGTAAAAAATCTTATTAAGTTCAAGTGTATTTATTAATGTTAATTTTTGATAAAAAAAGAAGTCGTTCACTACAAAGCTATACCTTTCGTTTTAAAAAGAATGTATACAAATCTCTACAAAATTCACAAAAATTTCAATTTTTAAAGTTAACTTATATTAAAAAATGTATTACGATCAAGTAGTATTCTTTTAAATAGTTAAAATTAAGAAAATATATTTAAAACACATATTTATTTAAATATTATTTTAACACTCTATTTTGTCATTTGTCAGAATAAATTTAACATGAAGATATCTAAATTATAGAAAATGTAAAATTCTTGGTATAATAGAGTTTTGTGTATCTGTATTCAGGTATTTCTTTGGTTTTATAAGGAAAGTGTTTTGTAAGAAAATGTTTAATGCAAAGTTTACTCAATCGAAGTAATTTATTCAAATAAAATATAAAAACGGACACAATTCGGATAATTTCGTACGTTTGCCTTTGAATTGCCCCGTGTCGTATAAGAGAACCGGGCGTAGCGTTTCACAACTTGTCCTTGCTCGTTTGCCAATGTTATCAAAGAACCCAAGTGATCGTAATACCCATAATACAAGGTTTCTGTATTGCCTGTTGTTATACATATTGCCTCCGCTCGCGTGGTTTTGTAAACCGTGCGTTAATTACACACCGATTACAAATCGGCGCGAGCGAAGTGAAGATCAAAGCTCAAGCTGATTATTAATTTACTTGCGACGTACAAGAATCAAATTAATATCTCCAATTCCAAGAGGTTGTTCCTTGCAAAGGATAAAATCATTAACATTGATTTTTATAGTATCACCACTTTGAACTTTCAGGTCAATAACTATTCGAACCTTACTATTGTTATTAATGCTTTTTGTTTCTTTCAAAAGAACTTCATTCAAATAAATCCTTGAATATGGTATTTCTTCTCCCTTGTATTTTATCTCAAATTTTTCAGGATTTAAGACTATGGGATTATTTAATTTAAAATTCAGAAGTATAGGAATCTGCTCACCAATTGTAGAACCAGAGACATCAATTTCTCCACATTCAAAAGCAAAGCTTTTTTGAAAACCATTACCATCTATCTCAATGTTAAACCAATGAGGATCACAAGATGATAATAAAAAAGAGAATAATAACAAAATATAAGTGTTTGTCTTCATTTTATTGATTTTTGTTTTTACCACCAAAAGGCTCCGTAGGCTTGTGCTTCAAAATAATTTGCCCTTAAAATAGGACTTCGCTTCATTAAGATAGCATCAATTCCTTGCAATCCATAATTCGATAGAAATCCGAAATTTTGCACAAATGAATTAACACTGAAAGACCTTGACTGCCAAATATGATGCATCTCATGCGATTGATGAATTCCATTTGCATACCCATCTGGTCCCATAACAGAATATGGACCCCAAGAACCTTGCATATACTCCATTAATCCACCGGAGTAAACAGATGCTAAGTTTTTCCAGTCAAAGGTGGCATTTCCTCCGAAAAATGCACGATTGCCTAATCCCAAAGTATTCGTTATAATGTTTCCTAAATTATTCTGCCATTGCAATAATTTCTGACCTTTACCAAGTGTAAGGTTAACAGGACCTACGCCCAAAGAGACTTTTGAAAAAGGGTCATTGCCTGCCGCCCAATTATTTCCAATAGAGCCTCCTGCTGTTCCAATCATTTGATAACCTAATTTACCTCCAAATTGAGCAACTGCATTGTTTGAGCCGAAAGCTTTAACCATTCCAAACCCCCCCCGATCGCGCAGTTTTGTAAACCGTGCGTTAATTACATACCGATTACAAATCGGCGCGAGCTGGGGGGATAATCATAATTTTTATTTATTTATTTATTCTCTAATAAGTCATTATAATGATATATGAAACGATACCTTGCGTTACCTTCTATATCTTTTTTATGGTATTCGACAATTAAATCATTAAACTCTGACATATCACAAATATTTATTAACTCTTGTGCTATTGACGTTGTTTCTTTTCTCAGGTTATCTTCTATTTGATCTAAACTATCCAAACGTACAAAATGATCTATTGGAAGTTTTTTAAAATCTAAAACATTAGTAGTTGGATTACAGATTATTATTATTGGAGCATGAATTTCAGGAAAATATACTTCTTCTTGGATTCTTTTTGTATAAATAATCACAGAATCAGCCTTTAATTCCTCTTTTATTCTTGATTTTAATAATTCAATATCTTCTGTACAAACCAAAGGGGTTGCAGGTCTTTTAACAAACATACAACTGGTTGTAAAGAACATAATTAATATCAAATATATTGTATTTTTCATCTGTATTGTAAATATCTTTTAGCGTTAATTGTATGCATATCATATACCGTATTATCTAGTCCTGTAATACTTCTAACCGCACCATCCATAGCTTCCCGACTAGCTTCAACATAATGAGACAAGCCTGTCTGAACTAATCCAATACTAAAACTCCTTGATGGATAATACTTTGCTGCATAAGTCTCAGTTATAGGAATACCTAAAATTTTAGCAACGGTTATTGTTCTTGATTCAGAAATAAAAGCATCCTTTGTGCCAGAATATGAATCATATTGCCCCCCTGTGAAAGATTTAGAATAGTTATCAAAATTTTTCAATTTAGCATAATATTTGCTAAAAAAACCATTTTTTTGAACAACAACATCCTGATTTACTTGTTCTTCTGAATAACCTGAATCTATTAAAAATGCTCTAAGTGCTCTAACTTGTAGATTTGTTTGCATATTATTTTGTTGAATATGCTTTGCATGATTCAATAGTCCTATGGTTGCCCCAGTAGCTGCTCCACGCCAGAAATTTCCGCCAGATAGTTTCGCTCCAACCCCTCCAGACAGTGATGAAAAACTTATTTGTCCTAATGCTGATTCAGCAAAACTCCCCCCAAAAGCAGAAAAGCCTGAACCTGCCAAAGAGCCAAGACCAGCTGAAGCAAAACCAGAAATAAAGCTCCACCTGTAAGCTCAGATAGCATGCCATTTGCAAAGCCATGTGTGTATGCTCTGCCTATTTCACCCATAATTCCGTTACTACCTACAGGTCCAAAGGCTGAACCGATTCCTGCACTTACAGCTCCAGAAATAGCGCCAATACCAACAGCCTGACCAAAACCACTCCAGCTCCAGTTACTAAATCCACCATTGCTAAATGCTATACTAGCTGTATAACCAGCACCTCCAATGACAGCACCCCAGCACATGGCATCTAAAATAGTTCCAATGCCAGGCAAGAAAAGTGAAAATATAAACTCCCCACTTGGGTCGGTATATGAAAAGGGATTATTTAGGCAATAACTATACCTGTTAAAATTTAACCAATTATCCGGAGCCTGCACAAATGGATCAGGACTCAAGAACATGCTTGTCAAAGGGTCATACACCCGGCCATTCATATTGATAATCCCAAACATATCTAAATGTTCGTGCATGGTAAATCCACGATTTATAATCCACGAGGTGCGGGTGTCGGGTTGGGACCAATCATTTGGTTTGCGCCGGTTGCCCCACGGGTCGTAGGCGTAGCGTTCCACTACCTGCCCTTGCTCATTTGCCAATGCCATCAAAGAACCCAAGTGGTCGTAATACCCATAATACAAGGTTTCTGTATTGCCTGTTGTTATATATATTGCGCCACTCGCGCGGTTTTGTAAACTGTGCGTTAATTACACACCAATTACAAATTGGCGCGAGCTGGGGGAGGAACAATAATAAATGTCCAAATTTAAAAAGGTGATTTTTCATGCTACATTCTTCTCGTTCCCGTTGGCTTTAATATAATACACTTTTCTATTTTTGCACCTTCTTCATTTCGCAAATCCAAAAATAAGAAAAGTTTATGCTGTGGATTTTTTATTTTCAATGTGCGAAAATTCCAAATAGATGGCCACTCTACGGTTTTATAAGTAATACAATCAAAATCTGTCACTTGAAAATATAGGTATAATATTTTTTTTTCATTCTCACCTAATTGATAATTAAGAGAATCCGAAAATATTTCATATTTCAAAACTACTGAATCTGTTCGTAATTCTAAAGAAGGATTCTGTCCAATTAATATACTATTCTCTTTGTTGTTTAATATTTCTAAATGCACACCTAAATGGAGAGAGGTGCATCCCGTCGCAATCGTATTGCCCTCAATTAATCGTACATCGATCGAATCTTTCTGATAAGGAGGTTGAATATCCGCTATAGAATATATTATTTGGGGCGGATAACAAGATGTAAACACTAAAGATAACATCATCACAAGAAAAAATACTTTTTTTTTCATTTTTAAATATTATGGAGTTAAGTATTCATATTGATCTGCCCAATAATCCAAACATCTGTCATCATAATAAGTTTTGTTACCAGAATATCCAGGATCTATGATATATTCATATAGAGTTCTTTTGTAAAAATTAAACCCACCTATGACTTTTTGTTGAAAAACATGAGATCGTTCATGTGCTAAAGTTCCATGATACCACTGCACCTCTCTTGGATCTTTAGAGTTTAAGTATTTAATATTTACCATCATATCTCTTCCTAATGTTATAGCAGGAGTGAAAAATTTAAGGAGTCCACCACGTCTGTAGCGTGGATAACTATTTTTTATTCCAAAAGCGGCATCATCATCAGCAAAACGTTCTCTCGCACCAGGAGGAAGATTTATACTTCCCATTAATCCTATTCTTAATCCTGCCATACCAGTGCTAAGCGCAGCTCCTGTTAGAGCCCCTTTCCACATGTAGCTGGCATCCTGTTCCATTGCAGCCATCATTGCGCCACTAGAAAGTCCAACTGCTGCGCCTTTTAATGCAGAATGTCCTAATTCATACATGCCATTTTTTAAGGCACCTCCTGCTACACCTGAAAAATCTCCGATAGCAGCACCAACACCACCAGAAATACCTCCTCCAAATCCACCCATAACCGAACCTTTAATCATGCTGTTCATGATATCGCTAAAATTACCTCCCATCAAAGCTGTCATTCCGGCGCCACTAATTCCTCCGGATAGCATTCCACCAATTGCACCTCCAACTATACTTGCACTTATGGAACTTGAGCTTCCGGCAATCGCCGAACTTACAATATTGCCCCCTATTCCGGCACCAGCCCAACCAGCAAGGCCTCCAATTCCGATACCGGCATAAGTTTGCCAATTCTTATAATCCCATTTGAAAGGATTAAAACTATGATTTACAGAAGAACCGCCCAAATAAGCTCCAATGGCAACTGGAATCAACCACCAAAACTCTCCCGTCGGATCTGCATAAATCATTGGGTTATTCATGCAATACCCATACCTATTGTAATTCAGCCAATCTCCGGGTGATTGCAATTGTGGGTCGGGACTCAAAAACATGCTTGTCAATGGGTCATACACCCGGCCATTCATATTGATAATTCCAAACGCATCCAGATGCTCGTGCATGGTAAATCCACGATTTATAATCCATGAGGTGCGGGTGTCGGGTTGGGACCAATCATTTGGGTTGCGCCGGTTGCCCCACGGGTCGTAAGCGTAACGTTCCACTACCTGGCCTTGCTCATTTGCCAATGCCATCAAAGAACCCAAGTGGTCGTAATACCCATAATACAAGGTTTCTGTATTGCCTGTTGTTATAAAGATTGTGCCACCACTAAGGTAATGTATTTTTTTTGTAATACCGGCAGCATTGGTAACTTCTTCGTAATTGCCCAGGTAGTAACGGGTTTCCTGTATTGCATTGTTTACTTTGTATACCGATTTTCTTCTTTGCTCATCAATACCATACATCAGTGCGTATGTTTTGTTGCCTTGCGCAAGCGTACTTACTTTCTTGAAATCGGTGTATGTAATACTTAAACCATCAGCAGGCATTTGTGTGGGTACTCCCGAAATGGATGTAAGCGCATGAGGCGATTTGCCGTTTTCCCCATAATTAAAAGTAAAGTTACTCAAGTCGCTTTTTTGAGAAATAGTACCGGTAGTCGTATTATAAACAATATTGGACTGTTTGGTTAAGTTTCCGGAATAATCATACACATTCCAATTGGTAAGCCTGTTCTGGACATCATATATATAACTTTCCTCCTGATCTTTCACATAGTTGTCGACACGATTTGATAAATTTCCTTTGTTGTTAAAATTCCAACTCATATCAATCTGCCCACCATATAAACCGGTTGAAAAGCCTCGATAATCATACCATCGTTGTATTTCTTCAGCACCTTTTTTCTCTAATGTGATTTGCCCTTTCGCGCTTTCTTCTAACGCTTGCCAAATCAACCGTCCGGAACGGTCTTTTACCGAAGTTAGAAAACTATATTTATCGTATTCGTTGATCGTGTAATAACCTGTCGGATGGATTTCTTTTTTTATTCGCCCATATATATCATATTCTGTTCCCGTTACAAACGTTTTATTGTTTTCGACTACTTCGGTTACTTGGGTAATTCTATCCATCGGGCCGTATCGATAGGATTGGGAATGTTTATTGGCAATTGATACCTGTTGCAGGCGATATAGATTATCGTAAGCATAATTGGTTGTTTCTCCGTTTCGCTGTTTGTAGTTCAGCAAGCCGGAAGGATGGTAATGATAATTTGTGGTAATTAAAGAAGCATTGTGCACTGCTTGTTTTTCCCATACCAACTGTCCCCAACCATCGTAGTTGGAAGTGATTACTCCGGCGCTTGGGTCGGTCAGTTTTGTGCGGTGGCCTTGCAAATCATATTCCATACCGACGGTAAGGGAACTGCCGGTACCCCCTTCGGGCGTGGCTGTTTTGAGCAAGCCATTGGCGTAATATGTAAAATTAACCTTCTTTTGGTTGGTTTCTTCTTCAATTACCAAGCCTGCCGAATTTATCGTTGTTTTCTTTGTGCCGGCAGGAGACGTAACGGTAGTGGTTGAGCCATGAGCATACGTGTTTGTCCCCATGGGAGTAGCCACGTTTGAAATTCGCCCATAGTTATCATAAGCATAAGTAGCAGCCCATGTTTTGCCTGTGTTCTCGAAATAAGGCTCGGAAACACGATAAACCTGCCCTTTGGCATTGTATTCCGTATCAACCATTATTTTCTTATTGTTTAACCCATACGAATCTTTCCTGACTTCGCGGCCTAAAGCATCATACCAAACCCAAACCGGCGCTTGGCCGGAAGTTTCGGAATAGCTGTAAAACTTGGCATTAACCGGTTTTCCCGGCGTTGTTCCTGCCCATTGCAAGACATTAACGGTCTTTATCCCATCGGGATAAGTTGTTTGTGTAAGCCGTCCGAATCCGTCGTATTGATAGCTTGTAGTTCCCATCCTGTCAACTTTACTCATCAACAGCCCCTTCGATTCATCGTAATGGTACATAATTGTTTCATTGAATTGATCATCTTTTTCCGTTTCAACGAATCGCCCGGAACGAGTGTACGTAAATGTTTGAGACCTGGAACCCGGATTGCCGTCTCCGTCTTTCGCTTTAACGGTTACTTTTCCCGGATTACCGCCGTTGTATTCTGTGTAAAAAGTTTGTACCTGATTAACGTCTGTCGAATCTTTTGTATGCTGAAGCATATTGCCGGTATCGTTGTAGAAAAAATGTTCCTTTCTGACAATATCGTCCTGTCCCACTGTTTTTTGTGTGATTTGCCTGAAAGACGGTTTGTTGGGATACCAGCCTCCTTTCTGTATGTATGCAATTTCTTCAACGGAAGAGAGCGCAGAATTTCCACTTCCAAGTTGTGTAGTAATCTTTGTAGGATTATTATAGGCATCATACGTGTTAAATGTTTTGATAGACATTGTACCATTCAATCCATTTCTTTCTGTTATCTCTTTTACTTGCATCGAATAACGCTTATTCCCTTTATTTGTTAATTCAAAAGTAGTTTTCGTCCGGTTAATGTCGACTCCTTCGTAAAGCCGGGAATATGTCGAGCTAGGAATGATACATGCAAAATCAGGTTCAAACCCATTCAGTGTATAATTAATAATTCCATCCGCATTTGTAATAGTGCTTCCTAAATAACCAAGAACTCCTTTAAATGGATGAAGCACTAAACTTCCAAAACCAAAGGAAGAAGTCCGACTGTAATTTAAGTCTGAATTTGATTCGCTAACAAATTGTACTAAGGGCATTCCTGTTGTATACCTGAAATAGGGAGTAACCATTGGACTCAAGTTTGTTTCACTTTTTTGCGGTATATATTGAATGGAGAGGCTATTCCCATAAGAATCTTTAATTTCTCCCAAAAGGAAACGATACATATCGTGCTCATATTGATTTATTGAAAAATGTTCTTTTTCCAATATATCTTTATAATGCCCCGACCGGTATAAACTCTTTCTTCCGGTGCCGCCAAAATGCGCTATGGTCAAGTATTTATAATCTGTTGAATAAGATGCTCCGAAACATTTTTCCAAATAGGAAGTTTCTTTACCATAATTGATTGGTTGCATTTTTACCTGATTATTTACGAACGAACCAAGTGCAATATTTCCGGAAAAAGTTGCATTTATGAAACCGGTATTGTTATTGCCATTCAATAAATTCGGATTGTTGAAAAAATCGCATAATATAGTTTTAGATTCATTGTTAAATGTACTTCCGAGGCTTTGAATGCGATACTTGCGATCAAACAATACCACGATATCTAAAAATCCATCCCCATCTAAGTCATCAATCCTCAGATCTTTCAGTACTATATCTTCATTGCTATAGTCGATATCGTAACCCCAGCTGTCGGGAATAAAATACGGGAAGTGAGTAACAAGCTTGTCGCTTGTTACCAATGTGCCCGAAACAATATCGAAACTGTTATTCTTATTCCGGAAAAAAGCCTTATAACAAATGGCATCATCTAAAATATCATAGTCAATCGGGTCTAAAACAACACCTTCTATACTTGCGGCAAACAAGTCTGTTACCCCATCCTGATTCAAGTCCGCAACACTTAAATGATCATAAAAAAAGCCGTCGGTGATAGAATATATTTCCTGAAGTGCATATTCAGCTCCGTTTTTTATTGCCCGGTATGCTGCGAATCTGTTGAGATCCTTAAAACCTACATCTACCTTACCATCGCCATCAAAATCGCCCTGATAGACTTGTATTCCTCCCAAGAAAGGAAAACTCAACGGCGAACTGATAAATTGTCCGTTTTCATATTTGATAAACAATCCGCTGTAACATTTGTCTTTAATTACGACAATTTCGGCTTTCCCATCCCCATCAAAATCTCCGGTTACTACTCCGTAGCTTTTATTGCTGAAAGTAGCAGTCGTATCGGTATAAATAGTAAAAGTTCCAAAAGATTTGTCGATTGTCCTGATACGAAGTTCGTAACTGTAAATATCCTTTATTACATCTACTTCCATTTCTACTTCTTTTCCATTCACTCTCACTTTCACTTTTTCTTTCACCATAAAAAATGATGACAAGCGCTTTACCTGATACAGGTAGTCGTTCTTTCCATCGCCATCTATATCTGCAAAATTCTTTATCAACGTACTGGTAAATTTCTCTTCACTTTGCATATCCAATTCCTGGCTATGGAATGATTGCATTTCATCGGCATTGTTCAGGAAAATTTCCTGTACATAAGAATCACCCTTTTTACCCACAAATACCATGTCGTCATATCCGTCACTGTTAAAATCCAGTATATCGGGAGGGGTTTCCATGTAAGGAAGCATCTGGTAGGTGAAATTATTTCCGGATACAGCCTCAGTTGAAAAGTTGAACCGGATCGGTTCCAACTTCTCATTGTTTGCATAGACTTCTATTTCAGCGCTTCCTGCATCATTATCAGGTTTTAATACATATTGTTTCAGGTCTTCATTCGTTCCTTTTCCTTTTGTCGATATGCGAATAAGTCGAGCGCTGTTTTTTATCTCATTGCCATGTATATAATAACTGTTCCCTTCTCCTTGTACATAAGCGAACTCAACGGAACCTCCACTGTAATGGATAGCAGATAAAACAAACTGGCCGAAAACAATGCTATAGGTATATTCTATGGTATTCCCGTTGTTGTCGGTTACTTTTTCCAAGTACCAGCGGTATGCACCTGTCTCAGCTGCAGGGATCAAACGTGAATTGTCATTCGTACCATATTCCATTTTTTTGCCATCGGGAGTTTCCACTACAAAGCGCTTAGGCCCATCTCCTAAAGTTTCATACGATATGATGCGTGTCGTTTGATTGTTTTCTGTGAAGTATACAGTCCCATTTTTTCCATTATCAGCTATATTATCACAAATCAATCTCATACCATCCAATGCAAAACGATCGTTTCCATCGAAAGAAACACCATGTGCAACCGTTTCATAATAGAGATTATGAGGAACTCTGGTAATAAAAGAAGTAGCTGCCAAATCAAAACCTTTTCCTCCCAACCCGTAAGCCAGCTGGCTATTATAAACAAGCGCCACTGAGGGTTGCATTCCGTTTATACCGGAGGGTAAGTCAATAGGAACAGTGTGGGTCGCAGCCCCCATGGCGCTGACATCGAATTGACCGGGAATATTTCCAACGATACTTCCGGAAGCAGGGTCGGACGTAATCGTTCCATCCGGTTTTGCATACGTATTTGTCGTTGGTGGAAACAAAAGAGTATGATCAATCTTTGCAGTGAAAGTATTCCCCGGACTTGAGGTGTAACTGAACCCAGATTTCAGGGTAATGCTTTCCCGTGCAATGTATTCTTTTGTTCCGGTTTGAGTTGTGTTTAATGTCCAACTTTCAGCAGTTTGTGCACGTCCTCCAACAGAGTATAGTAGGACAAGCAACAATACTATGGGTATATTGTATAGTCGTTTTTTCATACGTAAATTTTTATTTTTTACATTTTGGTCGTATGGAACTCGCATGTTTCAAAATTATCATAATCTTGTGCGTAAGCCTCGTTTTAGCTCCGGATTGTTGATTCATGCTCGTTTCATAATACTCACTTTTTAATGATTTTCCATTCTGTCTGATATTCCCCTGCCACAATCTTCATCAGATAAGTCCCTGCGATTTGGCCACTCAGGTCAATTTCAGTAAAATATTCCACACCTTTATTGGTGAGTATTAACTGACCGGAGAGATTGTATACCATAATATCGGCAGTCTGTTTATCGGGTAAATTCCGGATTTCCACTTTTAATAATCCGTCAGTGGGATTAGGATAGATATTCAGTTTGATTTCGGATAACATTTCGGAATAAACCACAGGCTCTTCCTCGGGCGCAGGAGCCGATTTCAATTGAGTGATGACAATGGTGCGCGAAACACGGTTACCAGCTGCATCATATCCATACGTTACTTTTTGAGAAAATGCGACTTGTATGCCTGCAATCCAAAAGAGCACAAGCAGGAATGTTGAAATTGTTTTCATACGTATGATGTTTGTGGTTAGTTATTTTTGTTGTTTCAGTTCATTGATTTCTTTTTTCAAATCAATCACATACAAGGTCAACTCTTCGATTTTTTGAAGCAGCTTGGCATTCAGCTCACCCAGATTTACTCCTGATTCTTCTACTTCTTTAGCTGATGGGATTCCTGGCAAATGTTTGTTTTCTTTGATGTGGTTTGAAACCTCTTCGAGAGTGGGGAGTTGGTATTCGGGAGCAAAAACATAATCCGGCCAGTTGGTGCTTTCGATTTTTATCTCTTTAGCCCGGACAGTTCCGTTGACTTCAAGGGCATGTTGGGGGTTATACACATTTATCCCAACTTTACCTGTATTTGTTACAATAAAATGAGAATGCCATTCATTACCGTAAAGATGTTTGCCAATAACAAATCGGTCATCATCGTCCTGATCATCTCCGATATTGATTCTTAATTCCGATTCGTTATTCCCGGGATTATAGCGTGCCATCCATATTGGATCTGTATTTTCATTCACTCCTGAAAATATAAGCTTTTTCCCGAGTCCGGTGACTATATCATTGTTATTACCCAATTGTAAGTTTCCTTCATTAATGGAAATATCCGAGTATTCCGGCATTTGGTCGACATATAAATCCCATATATATAAGGTACTGGATGACGAACCGCTGCGGATTCTTAATTTGGTATTCTCCCGCGAGTTGAGGAAGAATTCATGCGCCCCGCAGGAAGTTCCTGTGATAAAAGTTCTGATCACGCTCCAGGTGCCTGAAGCGTTTTGTTTTTCAACGAGCATTATTTTATTATCTCCTCCGGATGTAGCATGAATAACTACTTTCCGGATGTTTCCCATTTCCGGAAGAATGACTGCACCTGCACTCTGTCCGCAGCTGATGCGGCCATTCGAACAGTCGCCACCTGCCGCTCCCGATGATTGGGTGGGTTGTACTATACAATCGGTTAACGAAATATATTTGGTAACGCCATTGACCGATATGGCCTGTTCGTAATTGCCCGAAACAGAGCGGGCGGTCCAGTTCTGAATGTTGGTGTTAATCAATTTGACTTGTGATAAAGCCGGAAATAAACCAAATGCTGTAATTAATGCTGTTAAAATGATTTTAGTCTTCATAAATATATAGTTTTAAAATTTGATGGCAAAGCCAAAAAAATAGCAAGAACGACAATGGGAAAATAGATTTTCCCTGTTTTTTCTCAGTGATTATTTATATTCAATATTTTAGACTTACAGGTGCACTCTGTAAATAAGTTTGATTTTCATTTTTACAATAGAGTTTATGTAAATTTATTTGTTGGTATTGAAAATCAATTAGTTGAAAGATGGGAATTTTGTCTCCATACAAAATTAAATCTACAATAACTCTAATGCATTACTGCTGATGCACTTTTTTGGCAAGTTCGGCATTTTGCCAAACTCCAAGAAAAATACAAAATAAGAGATCAACTCAAACTATATGGAACTATCGCTGCTTAAAAAAAAGTTTTTTATAACGAATCATTAACGTTCAAAAAACTCGAATTAAAATAATGTTAATGTTTGTATTAAAAACAAAAAATATTTATTACAAAGCTACACCCTTTATTTTGAAAAAAACTCTACAAGTCTCTATAATTTTTAGTTAAAATTTATTTATTTTTAGTTAATTTTATCAAAATAAAATACCATAATTGGATAAGTTCTTTTTAAATAGTATAATTTAAATAAATATATTTAAATTACATATATTTTAATTTTTTTAAAAGATATCTTTAGGCGTTGGTTGAATACTCCATTTTGTTATTTTGCCAGCTAAATTTAACAGGTTTTAAAAAAGTATGGAAGAATATCGAAGGAATAGAATCAGTTGTTGGGAAATGTCTAAAGATAAGTTAAGAATACGTATTTATCCATTTATTATCACTGCATTGGTAACTGCTATCGGATTATTACCGACTGCATTATCTACCGGTATTGGCTCTGAAACTTTCAAACCCTTGGCTATTGTTGTAATCGGAGGATTGATTTAGGCTGCTATCTTGATTTTATTTGTATTTCCAATTATATTTTTTGCAGGATATAGAAGCAAAAGGGAAAAAGTTGGAATAAAGACGTATCACTTGTTTATTAGTGAAGAGGCTGTCTCAAAAGCAAAAAAGAATATAACCGCAAAGGGCGCAAGGATTTTTGCAAAGTACGCAATTGGTTGTAAGTAAACACCTTATTTTGTGTTCCTTGCAGCATTTTTAGCGCCCTTTGCGGTAAGAAAGCTTTTGATACAGCTTCTTATCGTATATTCTTAAACTTGCTTAATTTTAGAACTGCCAATTTTTCACATCCAACTCTATCTATTTTCCCGGTTTCGGTAAGAGGAATATTCTCGATTTCTATTATATATTTAGGTTGAAGATGAGAAGATAAAAAAACATTATTTTTACACAAAAATATTGATTGGATAAATTCATGAAGAAAAAGATTATTATCGTTATCGTTTCGTTGTTTTTTCTCGTATCAGCGTCGGAAATATACTTGCGATATTACTGGGGATTTTGTGATGATGTTTTATACTCGGAGAGCGATAAGTTTGAATATATTGCGCAACCGAATCAAGACAGATTCAGGCTTCGGAAGCATATTCGATATAATGAGTATTCCATGCGGAGCGATAAACTGAAGTCTGGAGATAAAGTCAGAATATTGGGGCTTGGCGATTCGGTGATTAATGGAGGAACCGGAACGGATCAGGATTCGCTAGTCACAAGCCTCATCGAAAAAAACTTGAACGAAACTTACGGAGACGGATATCGCTGTCTGAATATCGCCAGTAATAGTTGGGGGCCAGATAATTGTTATGCGTATTTACAAGAATACGGAGATTTTGATGCAAAACTGATCTTTTTGGTCGTCAGCAGTCACGACGCGTATGACAATATGACTTTTCGAAAGGTTGTCGGCAAACATTTATATTATCCTTCATCGCAGTATAAATTTGCTGTCTCGGAACTTTTCGGCAGATATTTATATCCTCATCTTTTCATGAAGACCGGCTGGCAGGATAATTTCGTGAAAGGTGATACGTTTAATCCGGGGTTTTCGTCGTTACATGAATATGCTCAACATAAAGGAATCCCGTTCTTTATTTATTTACATCCCAATAAAAATGAATTGTTTGCCAGGAAATATGATGTTCAGGGAGATGAAATTATTGATTTTTGTATGAAGAATTCTATTCCGTTACTGAAAGGAATGGAATATGAGAAAGAAAGTTCTTTCAGAGATGTGATTCACATAAACGACCAAGGTCAACGGATCTTGGCAAGCGCGTTGTTGCCGGAGATCGAAAGGTTGTTGGGTTTGAATGAAAAGAATAAATAGAGGATTATTTTTCCTTTATCCGGCTTTAAATACTCGTTGTATCTATTCGAATATTATTTTCAGGAAAGGTCTTTCAATAAAATCACTGCCAATTTTTTGCAACCAGCCCTATCTATTTTCCCCGTTTCGGTAAAGAGAATATTTTCTGTCTCTACGATATATTTTGGTTGATGATGAGAAGGCAAAAGTTCATTTATTTTTTCTTTTGATAAATTTTCTCCTTTTGATAGGATTAAAACCATTGCTTCTCCGAATTTCGGATGAGGAATAGATGTTATGGCGAATGGTTTATTAATTATCGAATGAAGAATATCTTCGATTTCTTCGATTTGTATTTTTATTCCTCCGCTATTGATAATATTGTCTTTTCGTCCCAAAATACGGAATCGTCCATCCGGAAGAATTTCGGCAATATCGTTGGTGTAAATGATTTCGTCGGCAACCAATGGAGCTTCAATGATGAGTGTTTTTTCTTCCGAAAGAGATAATTTTACAGAAGGAAAAGGAGTATAATAATCAGAAGCATTCGACCCGTTTAACCGGCAAAGGGCAATATGAGAAAGCGTTTCCGTCATTCCATACGTTGAATAGATGGCATTTGGAAATGGTTGCAATTCATTTTTCAAATCCATATCGATTGCTCCGCCTCCAATCAATAGATTTTTTATTTGTTTCAATCGTTCTTTTTCCTCCGGAACTTGCAATGAATTATACACTTGCATCGGAGTCATCGCAGCAAAATGGATAGGCATTTCAATATCAGCCATCGGATGTCCGGATGGTTTTTTAACATTTAAATTAAGTTCTGCAGTTATTGCACGCACAACCATCATTTTTCCGGCAATGTATTGCAACGGCATACAAAGCAATGCGTTATCTCCTTTTTGCAGATTTAAAAACGAACAGGTAAGTCGAGCGCTTTGTTTCATTTTTTCTTTGCTGATTGTAATTGGTTTCGGATTCCCCGTTGAACCGGAGGTTTGTACAGTCATTGTTGGAGAATCATCGTGCCATTCCGATAAAAAAGATTGTAAATCAGCATTATTATTCCGGATAAAAATCTCCCTTTTATCAGCAAAAAAAGGAATCTCATCTGAAATAAACGGTTTTTGATTATTAGGATTATACCACAGGCAATCTTTTTGAATGGATAACGGCATTTCGATGTTATCGGTAAATAATTGTCCGGTTCCCAATCCTTGCGGTAACGGATTATTAAATGTAGCAGCCCATTGAGCAGCGGCATTTAACCCGATATTGGATTCCAATGCCGAAGTAATCCACCAACCAATACCGAGTTTTTTAGCTTCATTTATCCACTCATTACAACCACAGAATCCGCCATGTAGAGATGGTTTTAAGATAATATATTGTGGATGGATGGTTGTTAATAAATTGCGTTTATCTTCTACAGAATGAACGCCAATCAGTTCTTCGTCCAATGCAATCGGCAAAGGCGTTTCGGCTGTCAAACGAGTCATTTCTTCCCATTGTCCTGCACGAATGGGTTGTTCGATTGAATGAATATCCAATTCGGATAATTGTTTTAATTTTTCCAAAGCCTCATTCGAAGAGAAAGCGCCGTTGGCATCTACACGGATTTCAATATCTCTTACCGAAAAATGGGTACGGATATGACGAAGCAAATCCAATTCTTCATCAAAATTAATGGCGCCTATCTTTAATTTGATGCATCGATAACCCGCTGCCATTTTTGCTTCGATTTGTTCCAGCATTTTCCGGTAATCACCCATCCAAATAAGACCATTGATAGGAATGCCTGCTTCTCCCCGTGAAAATGGAGTATTCCACAAAGCAAAACTTCCGCTTTCGAAATGACGAATGGCCGATTCCAATCCGAATAAAATGGAAGGATAAGGACGTAAACGTTCGGTATCTAAATATCCTTTTTGTTCCAAATCCCGGCAAGCTTCCAACAAAATTTTTTCGTAATCCGGCAACGCATCGCAACTTAAATCGGGTAGGGGAGCGCATTCTCCAATTCCCCATCGATTGGGATTTTCTTTCGACAACATCTTCACATACCAAACGTTACGGGTATTATATATGCCACGTGAAGTTCCGGCAGGCAGCTTAAAATGCAGTTGAAAGTTGAAAGTTGAAAGTTGAAAGTTATGTAGTTCGTTGGATTTATATATATGTGTTTGTTTATCAGTCATTATCTGTTTAATTTTTCAAATATTATCATTTTCAACTTTCAATTTTCCATTTTCAACTAATTAAGGGAATTTCGGATATTGCTTGAAGTTGGGTTTGCGCTTTTCAAGGAAAGCGTGTTTACCTTCTTGTGCTTCATCCGTCATGTAATAAAGCATGGTTGCATCTCCGGCTAATTCCTGAATTCCTGCTTGTCCGTCGAGTTCGGCATTTAGTCCGGCTTTTATCATACGAAGCGCTAATGGGCTGAGCAACATCATTTCCTCTGCCCATTGAACATATTCATTTTCCAATTGAGCTAATGGTACAACCTTATTTACTAATCCCATATCTAATGCTTCCTGTGCATTATATTGTCGGCAGAGAAACCATATTTCACGGGCTTTCTTTTGTCCGACAATTCGAGCTAAATAAGAAGAACCGAATCCTGCATCGAAACTTCCGACGCGCGGACCTGTTTGTCCAAAAATGGCATTATCGGAAGCAATCGATAAATCGCAAACTACATGCAACACATGTCCGCCACCGATGGCATACCCATTGACTGCCGCAATAACCGGTTTGGGAATGGAGCGGATTTGTTTTTGTACATCCAACACACTTAAACGTGGCACTCCGTCTTTTCCGATGTATCCGCCACGTCCTTTTACGTTTTGGTCGCCACCCGAACAAAAAGCTTTGTCTCCGGCTCCGGTAATTACAACTACACAAATATCTGCTTCTTCACGGCAAATACGCAATGCATCGCTCATTTCCCCGGTTGTCGTGGGCGTAAAAGCATTGCGGTAACGCTCACGATTGATAGTAATACGGGCAATTCCGTTATAAAAATCAAATAGAATATCTTCGTATTCTTTGATGGTTTTCCATTCTCGTTGTGACATATCTTTAAATTAATTAAGAATTAAGAGTTAAAAATTAAGAATTGAAATGAATCTATTATAAAGGTAATATGTAAAAGTTAAAAGAATAAATGCTTACAATGCGCTATATTAGGATGATGAATTAATCTTCGAAGAAAACTTTTTACCTTTTACCTATTACTTTTTACTTTAATTTGCTGGTAATATTCTTTCAACAACCGTACATCTTCCGCCTTATCCGTAAAAACTTCCAACAACATCGGTTTCTCGGTTTGTGTTGATTGAGTAAAGGTTTTTAATGCTTCTTTCAGTTCTTTTTGGTTATGTATATCTGTATATTGAAATCCACGTTCGATAGCCCAACCTTTGGCTGAAGTCGAGTGTGTTCCGGTAACGAAACGATGTGTTTGTTCCGTCATATCCAATCCGGGCAATGCTTGAAATATTTCACCTCCGCCATTATTTAATAATAAAATACGAAGGTTACTTTTAATATGATTATTCCAAAGTGCATTCATATCATAAAAAAAACTCAAATCACCAATTACTACATAATTCAATTTTTCGGAAGATGCTGCAAATCCAACAGCTGTGGATAATGAACCTTCGATTCCGGCAGTTCCGCGATTACAGAAAACTTTTATCGAGTTTGATATGGAAAATAATTGAGCATATCTTACTACAGAACTATTTCCAAGATGTAAAACAGAATTCTCAGGCAAAGATTTTATTAAATCGCCTATTGCAGATATTTCCGAATAATCGATTTCGGGTTCGGAAATGGATTCGGATAGATTTTTCCAACGGTTCGGATATTCTGAGGAATTATTAGTTAAAAAAGGAATCATCTTTGTTAAAAACTCAGCAGGTTTCATTTCAACAATTGCTGTAAGTGAGCAATATAAATCAACGACATTGCCATCGGTAGAAATATGCCAATGTTCTTTAGGCGGGTTTGAACGAAGAAATTTTTTCAATCGTTTGGATACAATATGTCCACCGAAAGTGATGATTAAATCGGGAACCAGTGTATCCGTTTCATCTTCAGGTAAAGCATATAAAAGCGTATCAACGTTTTTAATAATTGTACTTGATGATGCAATCTGATTATTCAAATGTTCTGCCAATAAAGCAAAATGAGAAGATAGAATATTGGAATTATCTTTCTCAAAATAATCCTCATTTGTCTGTCCGATAATCATCATTTGCTTATTATATTTTTTCAAACGAATAAATAAATCTTCTACATCCGAATGATAGTAACGGGAAATAACCCTTGTTGCGGGTAATTTTTCGGCTGTGTATTGAAAAAGGGGTTCGGATAAAGCTATATTGATATGAATTGGCCCTTTTCCATGATGATTTAATTCCAATAGTGCTTCATTGATTAACCGGTTGCAATACCATTCATCTTCCAGTGTTTGTATTTCAGGAAGGTTGACTGATTTTTTAACCAATGTCCCGAATACATTCGGTTGAGGCAGCGTTTGTCCGTCCATTTGTCCAATCCATGCAGCTGGACGGTCGGCAGATATAACAATCAATGGTATTTGCTGGTAATATGCTTCGGCAATTGCCGGATGAATATTCAGCAATGCAGTTCCCGAGGTACAACAAACAACAGTCGGTTTATTACTTTGCAAAGCCAATCCCATTGCAAAAAAACCGGCGCTTCTCTCATCAGTAACGGCATAACAATGAAAAAACGGATGATTCGCCAATGTATGTACAATTGGCGAATTACGGCTACCGGGACATAAAACGATATCGTTGATTTCGTATTCTTTTAGCAATGAAACCAGTTGGAGTACATTTTTTTTATCGGAATACATATTGTTGATATTAATCGATATTTATTGATATTTGCTTCGCGATATTTATTGATGAATATTCCAATCTCAATGAGTATCCATTAATATCAATAAATATCGCGAAGCAAATATCCTAATTTATAATTCTGTACATTGTTTGAATTTTATTTTCCGTTTCTTCCCATTCTTCTTCTAATGAAGAGGATGCTAATAGTCCGCCGCCTGCGTATAATGTAAGGAAATCTTTTTCTATTCGCATGCAACGGAGGTTTACGTATAAATCACTTTGTTCATCGGGATTTAACCGTCCGATAAATCCGGAGTAATATTGCCGGTTATAACCTTCGTTATTTGCTATAAATTGAAATGCTTTTTCTTTCGGAAGGCCACATACCGCTGGTGTTGGATGTAATAAACTTAGTATATTTCCTAATTCATTATTGTGAGATAATGAAAATAGAAAGTCACTTTTTAAATGAGCCAATTCTCCGGCTCTGACTGTATATGGTCCATTTTCTTCCGGTTCAATATCGAAAGAATTTAGTTGTTTGCGAATATAATCTGCAACCAACAATTGTTCCCTCCGGTTTTTATCATCCCAGGTTTCAGGTAATTCTCCGTTTTGTAAAGGTTGGGTTCCTGCTAAAGCAACTGTATGCCAATTATTTTCTTTTCCGGACAATAGTATTTCGGGTGTACTTCCCATCCATGTTCCTGTTTGTAGTGTATGGCATAAATATACATACGAACGGGTATAACGTTTACACGCCTTATAAAAAATGTTTGCCGGGGAAAAATCTGTTTTTCGTTCAATTGTTATGTTGCGGGATAAAACTATTTTGTCAAATTCTTCATTTAATAATGAGTTTTTAAAAATGGTAAATGCAGATTTATACTCTTCCGATGGTTGTTCGTGCGAAAAATGAATTACATCATTTATTTGTTCATTTGTCCAACTATCCGGTATTTCAATTTCAACAGCAGTATCTGTATTTATTAAAACAATTGGACATTTTTCCGAAATCTGAAAAGGTGCAATAACGAAACCGTTTTGACCATTTAATGATTCAATGGAATTAAAAATCTGAACAGAACCAGCAGGTCGTTCAATGAAATGCAATTTATTTTCACCCGGAATCCGGTAAATAGCAAAAGGCATATCCTGCTCAATGAGGTTATTTATTTTGTTATAACAATCCTCAGAAGTCATTTCTTTTTAATAATGCTATTTAATACACGTACGGAAGAAACAAGTTTATTCTCAGAGGTATATACGTTTACATTCCATAAATGGGATGTCCGGCCTTTGTGGATGATTTCGGCTTTTGCCAAAACAGTATCTCCTTCCAAAGCTGGAGATACATGATTTCCATTTACTTGCATTCCTACGGCAATTTCGTCATCGTTGCATAATATCATCGAACCCAATCCGGCAGCTGTTTCGCCCAATGTTAATGTAGCGCCCCCATGCAATACACCGAAAGGTTGACAGGTTCGTTTATCAACAGGCATTGTTGCTTCTACATATCCTTCGGATACATGTGTATATTCGATTCCCAAATTCTCCATTAATGTCTCGGAAGAACGGGCGTTGAGTTCATCTAAATTATATTTCAAAGCTTTTTAGTTTTTGATTTTTAAATTGCAAAGCTACATAAAAACTACTGAATTGGGATTTTAAAAATCGAATAACAATTGTTTTATTAGTTAGCTTTTTACAAAAAAATAGTCAAGAATAAAATCTAATACTTCAAGATTCGTAAAATTGACAAATAGTACACCTTTTTGAACAAAACCTCCCCCTTTAATGCATTTTTTCAACTTATTTTCGCAGACTTAAAATAATATTATATAAAATAGAAAACGATAATTGTATGTTTAGAAAAAATCTATTCCATTCTTTTCTGTCTGTATTTTTTGTGATAGGAATATGTGCGAAAGCAGAAGCAAAAACGGAAATGACAGATATATACAAGAATTTACCATTCAAGATGGATGAGATAAAAAAGCCGGTATTTCCTGCAAATAAGGTAATCATCACCGATTTCGGTGCAGTTGGAGATGGGATTACATTAAATACGAAAGCGTTTGCTGATGCAATAGAAGCAGTTTCAAAAAAAGGCGGAGGGACAGTTGTTATTCCGAGTGGAGTATGGTATACAGGTCCTATTGTATTAAAAAGCAATATCAACTTATATACTGAGGAAGGTGCCTTAGTTGTATTTAGTGATAATTTTGATGATTATCCATTGATTTATACTGTTTTTGAAGGATTGGATACAAAACGTTGCCAATCCCCTATTTCAGCATTGAAAGCAACAAATATAGCAATTACAGGTAAAGGTGTTTTTAATGGTTCGGGAGATGCTTGGCGTCCGGTAAAAAAGGAAAAAATGACAAATAACCAATGGAATGATTTGGTTGCGTCGGGTGGAATTTTGAACGACAAAAAAAATATGTGGTTTCCTACCGAAAAGTCATTGAAAGGAAATCTAAATTCCAATATGAATGTTCCGAATGCAACAACCGAAGAAGAATGGATTGCTGTAAAAGATTTTTTACGTCCGGTAATGCTTAGTTTCAGGGAATGTAAAAATGTTTGGTTGGAGGGCGTTACTTTCGAAAATTCGCCATCATGGAATTTACATCCTTTTGTTTGTGAAAATTTGATTTTGGAAAATCTAACCGTGCGTAATCCGTGGTATTCTCAAAACGGAGATGGATTGGATTTGGAATCATGTAAAAATGCATTGATTGTTGATTGTAGCTTTGATGTAGGCGATGATGCTATTTGCATAAAATCGGGAAAAGATGAAAGCGGACGTAAACGTGGAGTTCCTTGTGAAAATGTGGTAGTACGTGGATGTGTTGTTTATCATGGACATGGAGGATTTGTTGTAGGAAGCGAAATGTCGGGTGGAGTTCGTAATATTGATGTTGCAGATTGTCAGTTTTTGGGAACGGATGTTGGCCTACGTTTCAAGAGTTGCCGTGGTCGTGGTGGTGTGGTAGAAAATATTTATATTAATCGCATTAATATGATTAATATTCCGGCTGAACCATTGTTATTCGATTTATATTATAATGGAGCACCAATTGCAGATGGTGGAAATAAACAACTTCCTCCTGTAACTGAAGAAACTCCGGCTTTTAAAAATATTTTCATTAAAGACATTGCTTGTCGTGGAGCTGATAGAGCTATGTTTTTTAATGGTTTGCCGGAGATGAATATTGAAAATATACATATTGAAAACGCGTTTATTTATTCGGATAAAGGAGCAGAATTAAATGAATCTGATGGTGTTACGTTGAAGAACGTGCAAATTATGCCTAAATCGGGAGCTGCAATTTTATTAAATAATGTGAAGAATCTGACAGCGGAAAAATTCACATATCCACAAAGTTTACAAGAACCTATTATAATAAAAGGAGAACTATCACGCAATATAAAATTTGACAATATAGATAAACTGTTGAATAAACAAACTGCTGAAAGATAATCCATATAAATGTATTAATTACCCAATATGCCAATGTGCCAATAAAAAGCATATCCATGCTTCATTGGCACATTGGCATATTAGTTTATTGGCGCATTATTTTTCTTACCTTTGCAGCCAAATTTAATTCAAAGTTGATATGAGTAAAAAAGCGTATGTATTTCCCGGGCAAGGAGCGCAGTTCGTAGGTATGGGAAAAGATTTGTATGACAATGTTCCTTTGGCAAAAGAATTATTTGAAAAAGCCAATGATATTCTTGGATTTCGCATTACCGATTTAATATTTGAAGGAACGGACGAAGATCTTCGTCAAACCAAGGTTACGCAGCCGGCAATTTTCTTGCATTCGGTTATATTAGCCAAAGCAATGGGTGATGCTTTCAAGCCGGATATGGTTGCAGGACATTCATTGGGCGAATTTTCAGCTTTGGTTGCTGCAAATGCATTATCTTTTGAAGATGGCTTAAAATTGGTTTCAGCCCGGGCTATGGCTATGCAAAAAGCTTGTGAAGCAGAACCTTCTACAATGGCAGCCGTATTGAATTTGCCGGATGAGAAAGTCGAAGAAATATGTGCATCTATTGATGAAGTTGTAGTTCCTGCTAATTACAATTGTCCCGGACAAATTGTTGTTTCCGGTTCGGAAAAAGGAATTGATATTGCTTGCGAAAAACTATTGGCAGCCGGAGCAAAACGCGCATTAAAGCTCAAAGTCGGCGGTGCTTTCCATTCTCCATTAATGAAACCTGCTGAGGTGGAACTTGCCGAGGCTATTCAAAAAACTACATTTAATACTCCTGTTTGTCCTGTTTATCAAAATGTAAATGCAAAACCGGAAACAAAACCGGAAACAATTAAAGCTAACTTGATAGCTCAATTAACAGCTCCGGTTCGTTGGACTCAAAGTGTGAAAAATATGGTTGCTGATGGAGCAACTGATTTTATTGAAGTTGGTCCGGGTAGCGTATTGCAAGGATTAGTAAAGAAAATAGATGCATCGGTAACCACTCAAAGTGGTAGTCTATAATACCAGAAGTAAAAGGTAAAAAGTAAAAAACGTCATGTAATTTTACCTTTTACCTTTTACCTTTTACCTTTTACCTTTTATGTTCCCTATTGACGAAAAATACATGAGACGCTGCTTGCAATTGGCAAGGAATGGCCGTTCGAATGCCATTCCTAATCCGGTTGTAGGAGCAGTGATTGTGCATAATGGGAAAATAATAGGCGAAGGGTATCATTCTCTTTCAGGCCGGGAACATGCAGAAGTAAATGCAATCAATTCGGTAAAAAATCAAGAACTCTTAAAAGATTCGACAATTTATGTAAGTCTCGAACCTTGTGCGCACTACGGTAAAACGCCGCCATGTGCGAAATTGATTATCGAGAAAAAAATACCGAGGGTTGTAGTTGGCATTCAAGACCCATTTGCTGAGGTTGCAGGACAAGGCATAAAAATGATGAAAGATGCCGGAATTGTTGTTCATGTCGGACTATTAGAGGAAGAATGTTACAGAATTAATGATCGTTTTTTTACATTTCATACAAAACATCGGCCATATATTATATTAAAGTGGGCACAAACCAATGACGGATTTATCGATGTATTAAGAGATCCGGAAAATGAGCCCAATGCAGCTGTTATTTCCAACGAAATTACGCAAATAAAACTGCATAAATTCCGTTCGCAAGTTGCCGGAATTATGGTTGGTACAAATACGGTATTAAAAGATAATCCATCTCTTACAGTTCGTCTGTGGAAAGGCCGTAACCCGGTCCGGATTTTCATAGACAGGCAATTATCAGTGCCTGAAACATTCTCTTTATTGGATGGAAAAACCAAAACGATTGTATTCACATCGGTCGATAAAGGATCTTCACATCCGAATATAGAATATATTCAAATTGATTTTTCTGTGAATATTCTTCCGCAATTGTTAAATGAATTGTATAAACATGATATTCAATCTCTTCTGGTTGAAGGAGGAAAGAAAATATTGGATAATTTTATACAACAAAAACTTTGGGATGAGGTTCGGATTGAAATAGCGGATAAAAATTTTGGAAATGGAATTCCCGCGCCTGTTTTGTCGGGAGATATAGTTTATATTGATAAATATCAGGATTCTACATTAATAAGTATGCGGAAAAAGGAATAAAGGATACTGTTTTGAAAAATAAATGTTAATTAAAATTGTTAATTTTAATAATGTATTTAACATTCAATCTCTAATTTTTCATAAAACTACATGCCAATTACGCCCAGACCATTTTTTTTTCTACATTTGCAACTCATTTTGTAAATTTATCTAAATGAAATAAGCATGCAGGGAATCATTGATTTTCAAGAAAGTGATTCTATGTGGGTTTTATTTGTTTTGGCATAAAAAACATTATCAGATGAAACGAAGCATGAGTACGAAGTTTTCGCCACACGATTATGATAATTTTAAAACATGCGAGTTCCATACGACCTTAATGCAAAAAATAAAAGTTAACGTATGAAATTTAAAATATTTTCGGTTTTTTTCTCTTTTTTAATGTTGGTTGGGTTTGTATCATGTCTTGGTGATGATAGTACAACTACAACAACCAATACACATGATGCTCAAATCTACGCTTTTTCAATGTCTTCTGATAATATATCCGAATTATCAGAAATTACATTCTCAATCGACCAGCTAAACGGATTGATATATAATTCCGATTCGTTGGCGTATGACACAGATCTTTCGAAAGTGCTTTGTTCTATAACAGTTAATTCAGCTTCAGCAATTGTAATGAGGCCAGAAGCCACAGGTGATACAATTACTTGGGCTTCATCTGATTCTATTGATTTTTCGAAACCGGTAATGATAGATGTTTATTCTTCTGACGGAACAACTAAAAAAACATATACGGCACAACTGAATGTGCATCAGCAAGAAGGCAATCAAATAACATGGACTCGTTTAACAAATAGAGCGACAAATAGGGTTATTTATTCACAAAAGACACTTCTTTTGAATGATGTTTATTGTACTTATATTAGTACAACCGGAGGCTTTGCAATGTACACTTCTCTTGATGGCAAAGCATGGACGGAGCAAACGCTGGCAGATTTTCCTGCAAACGCTGATTTATCGACAATGGTAGAATTTCAGAATGAATTATATCTTGCAACGAAAACATTAGATGTTTACGAATCTTCGGATGGAAGGCGTTGGTCGAAAAAAACAGATGCACCTACAGTAAAGACCTTTTTGGGAAATATCCCTGCAACAACTACAGCTTCAGCATTTTTATGTGCAATTTTGAATATTGGAGGTGAATATTATTGGTGGGTATCTGACCTAAAAGCTAAATCAGATACAGCTACAGTTTCAATACCGGCTAATTTCCCGATTTCCGGTTTTGGCGCTGCCTCAAATTATAATGCAGATGCTCGTTATACAGGATTAATTGTTGCCGGAGGAAGAACTGCTCAAGATGACCTGCTTAATACTACGTGGCGAACATCCGATGGATTGCAATGGGTGCAATTGGGTGATGAAAAAGCAACTAATTTCAATAAAAAGGAAGGAGTTTCTTTGGCATATTACGACGATAAGTATTATTTGATAGGAGGTAGGGATGCTAATGATACATATTATGATGCCATGTTTGTTTCCGTTACAAATGGTGTTACGTGGATAAAAGCTGATACTTTAAATACAATGACGGATTTGTATTCGCCAAGAGCCAATGCATCTATTATTGTAAAAGACAATCATTTGATGTTATTTGGAGGAACAAATAGTAATTCTTGGTTTGACGATGTATGGTCAGGATTTTTGAATAAGTTAGGATTCAAAGTGAAATAAAAACTTGAACCAACTTTCTGAATAACTTAATAACAAAAAATCGGAAAGATATAATTTTCCGCAACCGGAAACGTTCTTTTTATATTGACAAATAAACAGACAGTAAAAATGGTGTTTACCAAAATAAAAAAGATATTGTTTACGGGATTGTTGATAGTCTTTCCGTTTATTTCGGCATCTTCGCAGTCTTATAGATATGAAATAGGAGGAATGCTAGGTACATCGGTTTATTTGGGTGAAGCAAACCATTCGATGTTTGGCAATGTAAGAGAGTCATTTGGAGCTCTTTTTCGCTATAATCACAGTTTTCGATATGCAGTGAAGATGAATTTGGCAATAGCTGGAATAGCCGGTGATACACGGGATTATCCGAATGTTTTTCCTGATCATGCCGAAGTTAATTTTAGCCGGAATTTATTTGATTTGGGAGCGCAAATTGAATTTAATTTCTTTAATTATAGTGATGGTTTCAGGTATTTGGAAACCAAGAATTGGTCTCCTTATATTTCTGCCGGATTAGGAATGTTGTTTTCACCTTCTCCCGGAGATACCGGAAGTATTTTTGGAATGAGTGTTCCCTTTGGAGTAGGTATAAAATATAAAATAAAACCACGTTGGAATGTGGGATTTGAATTCTCATTCAGGAAAACATTTAGTGATAATTTGGATGTTGTCAATAAATCGGATTTTTCATTGGATGATCCTTATGGGATAAATAGTTCAGCATTTAAGAACAAAGATTGGTATAATTTCACATTCTTATTTATTACGTATGATTTTTACGAATGTGGAGGTTTCTGTAAATAATATAATATAATATAGTAGTTGTAAGGAAGTAAGAAGTAGCCATTATATGGGCTCTTGAATGACTGCCTCTACTACTTTTAGTAAAAATTATGTCGTATAAAGAAAAATTAGATGCAACCCGTATTCCAAAGCATGTTGCTGTGATAATGGATGGCAATGGACGCTGGGCTAAAAAAAGAGGCTTAGATAGGAGTGCCGGACATCAGAAGGGTGTTGAGGCTGTACGTACCATAACCGAAGCAGCATCGGAAATAGGTATTTCTTATTTAACACTTTATACTTTTTCTACCGAAAATTGGAATCGACCTCAGCAGGAAATTGAAGCATTGATGGATTTGTTAGTTTGGGCAATTGAAAAAGAAACACCGGATTTGATGAAAAACAATGTACGTTTGCTTACAATTGGAGACAAATACATGCTGCCCGAAAATCCGCGATTGCGTTTGGAAAAATGCATCGAACAAACAGCTTGTAATACAGGGGTTTCTCTTGTGCTTGCATTAAGTTATTCATCTAAAAGTGAAATAATTGATGCTGTAAAGCAGATTGCAACAGAAGTAAAAGGTAATTCATTAAATATAAATGATATAAATGCTGATATAATATCAAATCACTTGACAACCAAAGGTATTCCGGATCCTGATTTATTAATCCGGACAGGCGGAGAGTTCCGCATTAGCAACTTCTTAATGTGGCAATTATCGTATTCCGAATTATATTTCACAGAAACCTATTGGCCTGATTTTGAAAAAGAAGATTTATTTAAAGCAATAGTCGATTTTCAAGCGAGGGAACGTCGTTTTGGAAAAACAAGTGAACAACTCTAAGAAAGAAACGATTGATTATAAGACGATTCAATTAAATTATGCATAAAAAAATAGCACTTGCTCTTATAGGTATACTACTTTCAACAATATTTTCATTTTCGCAAGATTTAAAAAATGATTCTATTGCATCGGATAACCTTCCGGTGATTTCTTATTCCGCTACTCCAAAAACCTACACCATTGCAGATATAAAAGTTTCAGGCGCAGATAACTACGACGACTTTATTGTTATCGGACTCTCAGGACTTTCTATTGGAGATGAAGTTACAATTCCTGGTGGAGACGAAATCTCGACAGCCATTAAACGTTTTTGGAGACATGGACTTTTTTCAGATGTGAAAATATCGGCCACTAAAATCGAGGATGATAAAATCTGGCTTTTGATAGACCTGAAACAACGTCCACGTATTTCCCAAATAAATTATTCCGGGATGAAAAAATCAGAACGGGAAGATTTGGAAGCTCGATTGGGATTGGTTGTTGGTAATCAAATTACGCCTAATCTTGTCAATCGTGCCAAAACATACATTAAAAGATATTTTGATGAGAAAGGCTTCAGGGATGCTGATGTTACAATCTTGCAAAAGCCTGATAGCAAGGAAGAAAATAAAGATATTGTTGATATAATTGTAGATAAGAAGGAGAAAATAAAAGTACATAAGATATATATTGCCGGTAACGAGGTTGTTTCAGATAAAAAACTGAAACGAACAATGAAGAAAACAAACGAAAAAGGAGATATCATGAATCTTTTTCGTAGCAAGAAATTTGTTGTTGATGAATTTAAAAAAGATGAGGATTTAATAATCAAGAGATACAACGAGTTAGGTTACCGGGACGCGCAAATTATTTCAGATAGTATTGTTAAATATGACGATAAATCGGTGGATGTTTATATGTCTGTGGAAGAAGGTGAGTTGTATCATATTCGCAGTATACAATGGGTTGGAAACACACTTTATCCTTCAATGTATTTGAATGATGCATTATCCATGAAAGCAGGGGATGTATACAATCAGAAAAAAATAGATGAACGTTTGTTGGCAGAGGGAGACGAAAGTTCAGTTGCTAATACATATATGAATAATGGGTATTTATTTATCAGAATAGATCCGATAGAAGTAAATGTTGCAAATGATTCGGTAGACTTGGAAATTCGTATCTCCGAAGGAAGACAGGCTTCTATCAATAAAGTTGAAATTCAGGGAAATGATCGGTTGTATGAACATGTTGTTCGCCGGGAACTCCGCACAAAACCAGGATCATTATTTGCCAAAGATGATGTGATGCGTTCTCTACGTGAAATTGCTCAAACAGGGCATTTTAACCCCGAAAGTATGGTGCCAGATATACATCCCAACTATGAAGATGGGAATGTTGATATAACCTATAAACTCGAATCCAAAGCTAATGACCAGGTTGAATTTTCAATGGGGTGGGGGCAAACCGGTTTAGTTGGAAAATTAGGATTACGATTCACAAACTTTTCAATAAAGAATTTATTTTATCCGAGCAATTCCAAAGGATTTATGCCACAAGGAGACGGACAGTCATTGAGCCTGAGTGGACAAACCAATGGTCGTTATTATCAATCGTATAGTGTATCTTTTATGGATCCTTGGTTTGGAGGAAAACGTCCGAATACATTCTCTGTAGGCGCTTACTATTCGCGTCAAACAAGTATTAGCAGTAGTTATGCCAATAATTATTACAATTCGTTGTATAGTAATTATTATGATGATACCTCAATGTATGCTTATGCCGACCCGAATACGTCGTTTCAGGTAATTGGAGCTTCTGTTGGTTTAGGAAAAAGATTAACTTGGCCGGATGACTATTTTACCATATATGGTGAGGTTTCGTTCCAACAGTACAGGATGAAGAATTGGGATTATTTTATTGTTCAAAATGGGAATTGTAATAACCTTAGTTTCCGTGTAAATGTGACACGAAATTCCACAGACAATCCAATTTATCCCCGAAGTGGTTCTATTTTCTCTTTATCTCTTAATATAACTCCTCCGTTTTCTTTGTGGGATGGAAAAGATTATGCAGCTCTGAAGGATAATTATACCGAAGAAAAATATAAATGGATTGAATATCATAAATGGAAGTTCAACTCCAAAACCTTCACTCCTTTAATAAATAATAAACTAGTTTTGATGACCCGGGCCGATTTTGGATTGTTAGGGTATTTCAATAAAGACAAAAAATCTCCATTTGAAACGTTTACAGTAGGAGGTTCGGGTATGTCGGGTTATAGCAGTATGTATGCTACCGAAACTGTAGCCTTGCGTGGATATGAAGATAGTTCTTTGGGTAGTCAAACATCGGCATACACTCGTATGGTACTCGAACTTCGTTATCCATTTATGTTACAACCAACTTCTACCATTTATGCGTTGGCATTTGTAGAAGGAGGAAATGCTTGGTTTGATGTGCGTAAGTTCAATCCGATGGAAATGAAACGATCAGCAGGGCTTGGAATACGTATTATGCTACCTATGATTGGATTGATGGGGCTTGACTGGGCGTATGGATTTGATAAAATCGGAAATTCAAGAGATTATAGCGGAAGCCAATTGCATTTTATAATCGGACAGGAATTCTAATCCATTAAGCTAAAATAAAAATAGAAAACGAAAAAATTGAAAATAACTTAAACTTTTGATTTTAAGACAAGTCGAAAAGATAGTGTTTAACTCAATTTAAAAATTTGGATATGAAAAAATTTATTTTATCAATTATAGCTATAACCGCTTTTTCGATTTCGGGGATGGCCCAAAAATTTGCACTGGTGGATATGGAATATATATTGAAAAATATTCCTGCGTATGAAATGGCCAATGAACAATTGAATCAAGTATCGAAAAAATGGCAGGTTGAAGTAGAAAAACAATTTCAGGATGCTCAAAATATGTATAAGAATTATCAATCGGAATTGGTATTCTTATCCGAAGACATGAAGAAAAAACGGGAAGAGGAAATTGTTGCAAAAGAAAAAAGTGCCAATGAACTGAAACGCAAATATTTTGGACAGGATGGCGAATTATTCAAAAAAAGAGAAAGTTTGATGCGCCCGATTCAAGAAGAGGTTTATAATGCTGTAAAACAAGTTTCGGAAGAAAAAGGATACCAAATGATAATGGATAGAGCCTCTTCTTCAAATATAATTTTTGCTTCTCCAAGAATAGATATTAGTAATGAAGTCCTTACAAAGCTAGGATATTCGAAATAATTTCCTACTTTTGCGAAAATTTTTATCATTAAAAAATACAAATCATTTTAATTTTCATGCTATGTTAAAAAAAGTTTTTATAGTTGTAGCTGTAGCGCTTGTATACTCATTTAATTCTTTTGCTCAAGAAAAATTCGGTTATTTAAATACAGCGGAAATATTGCAAGTAATGCCAGAAAGAATTGATGCTCAAAAGAAAATCGATGCAGAAACAACGAAACTCGAAAATGAATTAAATAAAATGCGAGATGAGTTGAATAAAAAGTTTACTTCATTTCAGGCCGAACAAGATACATTGTCGGAAACCATAAAAGCAATGCGGATGAAAGAAATAAACGAGTTGGATCAACGTACTCAAAATTATTACGAAGTAGCCCGTCAGGATATGCAAAAGTTGCAAGTTTCATTGATGCAACCAATTGAAGAAAAAATTAAAAAAGCTATAAAAGCTGTTGGAGATGAGAATAGCTATGTCTCAATTATTGATGTAAATGCAGCATTGTATTTGTCACCAACAAAAATGACAGATGTATCATCTTTGGTTAAAACAAAATTAGGCATTAAATAAGATTTATTTATATAAGAAATTAAAAAGGGATGAATATCGAAGATTCATCCTTTTTTGTATTTTTGTATCTGTATGCAACTAACAAACTCTCTTGGTCCGATAGGTATTTTTGATTCCGGTTATGGCGGATTAACTATTTATGGTAAGATAAAGGAAATTTTACCTCAATATGATTATATTTACTTGGGTGATAATGCCAGAACACCGTATGGTTCCCGTTCTTTTGATGTTGTATATGAATTTACGCGACAAGCTGTTTTGAATTTATTTGAACAAGGATGTCATTTGGTTATTTTGGCCTGTAATACAGCTTCGGCAAAAGCGCTTCGGACGATTCAGCAAAAAGATTTGCCACTATGGGATAAGAATAGGAGAGTATTGGGGATTATTCGTCCAACTGCAGAAACCGTGAATTCATTAACTAAAACGAAACATATTGGTGTTTTAGGAACTGTTGGAACCATTAATTCCAATTCCTACCCGATTGAAATAAATAAATTATTTTCGGATATCAAGGTTTCTGGAATGGCTTGTCCTATGTGGGTTCCTCTTATTGAAAATAATGAGTATGATAAGGAAGGCGCCGATTACTTTGTAAAAAAATACTTAGATGCAATATTGAGCAAAGACCCGGATATTGATTTGTTGATTTTGGGATGTACTCATTATCCGTTATTAATAAAAAAGATAAAACAGTATCTTCCGGATAACGTAACACTTCTTTCTCAAGGTGAATATGTAGCCGGTAGTTTAGCTGATTATCTGAATCGACATCCGGAAATAGAAGAAAAATGTATAAAAAATTCAGAGACAATTTTTTGTACAACAGAGTCTCCTGAAAAATTTGCAGAGATGTCGTCTGTTTTTTTACAAAAGCAGGTAAAAGCAGAACGAATTAATATTGGATAGAAAAGCTTTCTTGTTTATAAAAAGAATTCTCTATGCAGTCGAATAAAGATATTATTAATCTGAATGTTAAAAAAAATCTTTTTACCAAGAATCAGGATATAAAAGATTACATCATCATTACGTTTGGGTTGGCTTTATATGCACTGGGTTGGACAGCTTTTTTACTACCTCATCAAATAACCAGTGGCGGTGTTAGTGGTATTGGAGCATTGGTTTATTATTCTTCAGTCATTCCAATGTGGGTTACTTTCTTAGCAATTAATGTTGTACTTCTTATAGCAGCAATTAAAGTAATGGGATTTAGGTTCAGTATCAGAACCATATATGGCGTAATTGTTTTAACATTGTTTTTATCCATTTTTCAACATCTAATAACAAAACCATTTGTTACGGAAGAAGCATTTATGGCATGTGTTATTGGAGGAATTTTGTGTGGAGCAGGTACCGGAATCGTTTTTACTGCAAATGGAAGTTCAGGTGGCACGGATATTGTTGCAGCTATTATAAATAAATATAGGAATATTACGCTTGGAAGAGTTCTGCTGTATTGTGATGTATTGATAATAAGTTCTTCTTATTTGGTTTTTCACAGTATTGAGAAAATAGTATATGGCTTGGTCGTGATGACAGTAAGCTCTTATACTGTTGATTTGGTTGTAAATGGAGTGCGTCAATCGGTCCAGTTTTTTATATTTTCTACTAAATATGAGGAAATTGCCGACAATATAAATAAATATGTAAATAGGGGAGTTACTACTGTCGATGGAGTTGGTTGGTACTCGAAGCAACCGGTTAAAATAGTGATGGTAATGGCAAAGAAAAGTGAATCTGTTCGAATTTTTCATTTAGTAAAACAGATAGACCCGGATGCATTCATTTCTCAGAGTTCGGTTATTGGAGTATATGGAAAAGGATTTGATAAAATTAAACCCTGATTTTGTGTGGTTTACTACTTTGTTATCATAAAAATAATTAATTTTTTCAGTATTATATTTATATATGAGTAGATTTGTATTTGCTACAAATAACGAGCATAAGTTAAAGGAAATAATTCAGTTGTTAAACAACAATTTTGAAGTTTTAACGTTATCCCAAATAGGGTGTTTTGATGATATTCCAGAAACTGGAAATACATTAGAAGAAAATGCGTTGCAAAAGGCATGTTATGTATATCAAAAATACGGTTGCAACTGTTTTGCCGATGATACAGGCTTGGAAATTGAAGCATTGAATAATGCACCTGGAATTTATTCAGCCCGCTATGCCGGAGAAGAAAAGGATCCGCAAGCAAATATGAATAAAGTATTAAATGAGCTTGAAGGAATTGAAAATAGAAATGCTCAGTTTAGAACAGTAGTTGCATTAATTGTTGATGGGAAAGAATTTCTTTTTGAAGGAATAATAAGAGGGGAAATAATAAAAGAAAAAAAGGGTATTGACGGTTTTGGATATGATCCTGTTTTTAAACCTGAAGGATATAATCAGACATTTGCTGAAATGGATTTAACTCTTAAAAATAAAATAAGCCATAGAGCTCAAGCTATTAATAAATTGACAAAGTTTTTAAAAGAATCAGAATAATGAATAAAACGGTATACTTGGTATTATTGGGGATTATTATCTCATTCAACTTACATTCTCAAATGCCTGTAGGCTCATGGCAAACGCATTTAGCTTATACGGCGGTAACACAAGTGGCAGAAAGTCATAATAAGGTTTTTGGTTTTGCGGACGGATCGCTTTATTCTTATGATAAAGAAGGAAACGAAGTAAAAACCTATTCCAAAATAACCGGATTGAGTGATAATACGATCAGGCAAATAGCATATAATAAAGATCAAAACCTACTTTTTATTGCATACGAGAATGCAAATATTGATTTATTAATGAATGATGGGATTGTGAATATTCCTGATTTTATGAATACAGTAAGGTCAGGTGATAAAACAATTTACAATATATATTTTTCTCAGAATTTGGCATATCTTTCGACAGGTATTGGTATTGTTGTTGTAGATATGGTTAAACGAGAGATTCCGGCAACATACCGTCTTGAAAAAGATAAGGTAACTCTTCCCATATATGGTGTTACAGAAATTGGCTCGGAAATATTTGCTTCTACCTCGAACGGATTATATAAGGCTAATAAAAGCGATAATTTATTAGATTATCAAAACTGGAAATTAATAGAAGGGTCACCCGTTGGAACTCAATTAGTCGAATTTCAAGGGGAGTTATGTTTATTAAAAATATCAGATGGAGTCTATAGATATGCCAATTCTACTTGGTCAAAATTAGTAGATGATACCAATGTTAATTATTTAGCTGTTTCTAATAGGAAATTACTTGCAGTAGCTCCTTGGGCGATATATTCCTATGATTCGCCAACGAATAGAAATATTATTTCAGGATTAAGTTCTGTTTCAGCATCGGTATATTCAATTGATAATAATGGTACCTATTGGGTAGCCTCGGGAGATAATGGACTTGTATGTGTGAAAGGAGATGGAACAGTCGTAACAACAGGAATTAAACCGGATGGACCTGCAACAAATCGAATGTCAGAGGTGTTGTTTTCTCCAAGTTATGATAAGTTATACGTAGTTAGTGGAGGTCCAAGAAGATATAGTAAGGGAAATATAGGCTACATAATGGGATATGATGGATCTGATTGGACTTTTATAAGAAGTCCTTATAATGACATGATAGGTATGTCAATAGATCCTCGGAATCCAAACCATTTTTTTGTAGGAACATGGCAGGATGGTTTGCTGGAATATGAAAATAATGAATTAAAAAAGAGGTATTATAAAGATGGCTGGATTGATGATGTAGACGGTGGAGGAATAGCCTGGGTTTGTGGAACAGCATATGATAAGGATGCTAATTTATGGATGATAAATGTACTGGTTCAGAATGGAATAAAAGTATTAACAAAGGATGGAACACATAAAAGTTTATACTTTAGTAATTTATCGAAGCGAGAAGCAACAAAGATTTTAATAACTTCTTTTGGCCAAAAATGGATAATCTCTGATTATAAAAGTTACACAGGAGTTATTATACTTGATGATAAAGGTGAGCTTAAAGATCAGAGTTCCGGAGCTTCGTATAAGGACTATTTAAAATTTTACGATCAGGATGGTAATTTAGCAGATGCGGCGAATTATTATTCAATCGTAGAAGATAGAAATGGTGCGATCTGGATAGGGACAGATAGGGGGCCAATAATCTTTAATAATGTGAAAAATAATCCGGATATTGCTTTTTCCTCAAATTTAACGTGTACAAGGATAAAAATACCAAGGAATGACGGTACTAATTTAGCTGATTATTTGTTGGATGGAGAACGTATAAATGCAATTGCAGTTGATGGAGGAAATAGGAAATGGATTGGAACTACTAATTCGGGACTCTATTTAGTTAGTGCAGATGGATTGCAAACGATTCATCATTTTACAAGCGAAAATAGTCCATTGCTTTCTAATAATATCTTTTCATTGGCAGTTAACCCAAATACAGGAGAGGTTTTTATAGGTACTGATAAAGGTGTTATATCATATCAGGGCGATGCAATTGAAGGTAAATCGGATTTTTCAAATGTGTATGTTTATCCTAATCCTGTTAGACCTGACTATACCGGAATAATTTCTGTTACAGGGCTTGTTGAAAATGCGAATGTAAAAATTACGGATATTAGTGGAAATCTAATTTGTGAAGGTGTTTCTCAAGGTGGTCAATTTAGTTGGAATGGTAAAAATAGAAATGGAGAAAGGGTAAGTACAGGAGTTTATCTTGTATATGGATCAAATAGTGATGGAAGTCAAAGTGTTGTCAGTAAAATAATGTTGGTAAAATAAAAGTTTCTATATGGATAATGAAACTATTGGTCTTGTTAAACAAAACAACGCATTCGATTTTTTACGTTTTTTTTTAGCTGTTGCAGTTTTATTATCTCATTTCAGTGTGTTAACAGGAAGTAATACACAATTTTGGACATCTTTTGGGAATTATCGAGTAAAAGGTTTTTTTGTTATAAGTGGATTTCTTATATTATTTAGTTTTTTACGATCAGATAATATCACTACTTATGCTAAAAAAAGATTAAGAAGGATATTTCCCGCTTATATAGTAGCTGTTATGCTATGTGCGATTTTATGCATGTTTGTTAGTATATATGATTTTGAAGATTATTACTTATCATCTGATTTTTGCAAATACCTTGTTGCAAATTTATCAACATTGAATTTCTTACACCCAACGTTACCTGGTGTTTTTATCTCAAATCCAATTCAAGCAGTAAATGGCTCTCTTTGGACAATAAAAGTAGAGCTTGCTCTTTATATTTCGGTTCCTTTTATTTGTTATTTTATGAGTAAATGGAATAAAAAAATTGTGTTATTATCTGTATATATTATATCCGTAGTATCATATCAAATCTTCACTTTATTTGGCAATAAGTTTGGGGGTGATATTTATTTCTTATTAAGAAAACAATTTGTAGGGCAGATGTCATATTTTTATTCAGCTGGTGCAATATTAATTTTTTTTCGTCATTTTTATAAATATAGACTTTGGATACTTCCCTTTTCATTAATAATATGTTTATTGAAAGATATAAGTTATTTTTATTTTCTTGAACCAATAGCGTTTTCTTCACTAATTATAGGTAGCGTATACAGCCTTCGCTTTTTAAATGGTTTCAAGAAGCTAGGAAATATTTCTTATGGTATTTTCTTGGTGCATTTCCCAATAGTACAATTATTGGTATATTTTAGAGTTCATGAATACAATTATTGGGGAGCTTTATTACTATGTTTTGTTTGTTCAATATTTTTGGCTATTTTATCTTGGAATTACATTGAAAAACCATTTATACAAGGAAGAAAATTATTTATATTACAAATTCCTCACTACATACGCACCCAAATAGCATCCAAATATTGCCGGCATATAAGAAATCGTACCAACAGTTGATTTTTTATTTTTTTCTTCACTTACAATGATTGCATTTTGATTGGCTTGTTCAGAAGAAAAAACTACCGGGAATTTCTGTTTTGCATTTAATTTGCTTAAACGTTTACGAACAAATCTTGCCAAATTACAATTGTAAGATTCTGATATATCTGCTACTTTTATTTTAGATGGATCAAGTTTTCCTCCTGCGCCCATTGATGAAATAAGAGGGATTTCCCGAATTAATGCATTATAAATTAAGAAAACTTTGGGGCTGAGAGTGTCAATTGCATCTACAACAAAGTCGTATTTTGTAGCATCTAATAATTCAGGAATACGTTCATCTTGTAGAAAAGTATTTATTGTGGTAAGATTTAAGTCAGGGTTTATATCTAATAATCTATCTCTTAAAATATTAACTTTTATATTTCCAACAGTGCTATGTAATGCTATTAATTGCCGATTGATATTGGAAGGTTGGACTATATCTCCATCAACAATTGTTATTCTACCTATACCGGTACGGCAAATCATTTCAGCAGCATAAGCGCCAACCCCGCCGACTCCGGCAATTAATACATGTTTGGATTTTAAATAATTAAGCCTATCTTTTCCTAACAATAATTCGGTTCTTGAAAACCATTCTTCCATTTTTCAGCTTATAAACGTTTTATTCCGGCAGTAAGATGAGTATATTTCTTTGAATCATTCGAATAAATACCTTTCTCATCCAATTGGTCTATCTTTACTTTTCCTGAAGCATGAATTAGTTGCTTGTTATTTAAAATAATTCCAACATGGATTATCTTGTCATTCTCATTCTTGAAAAAAGCTAAATCTCCTGATTGAATTTCTTGAAATGGAATAGATATTCCTTTTTTAAATTGATCTTTTGCATCTCGGGGAAGAGATATCCCATGTAGTCTGAAAATGACTTGCGTAAATCCGGAACAATCCATTCCTAAGATATTTTTTCCGCCCCAAAGGTAAGGAACATTCAAAAATGTTTGTGCGGTTTGAACAAGAGGATAAGGATTATTAAAAGGTTGAATAAATTCTCCTTCTACGCAACGAAATGATTGGCCGGCTATTGAAAAAGTATTTTGGTTATCGTTATACTGCCAAAGTATACTTCCGGCACTAAGATATATTAATTCTTGGGTTTCCGTTAGAATTTTAGCAAAAGGTGAATTTACGATATGGGATTGGCTTTGAGAAAGTTCCTTAAATTCTTCTTCTGATAAATAGGATGCCATTTTTTCATCAATCCAACCAGAATATCCATCCAGCTGATTTTCAATTCTACACCATTTGGAGGTTGTTTCAGTTATTTTAAACAATTCTCCAAACAGCAACTGAGTAACCATCTCGTTTGTTTCACCAGGATTGGCTCGAACAGGAATTACAGAATTTAAGTTTATAGCACATTGCATTTAAAGAAAATTTTTTACCGCTAAGGCCTCAAAGAAAACGCAAGGAACACAAAGTTAAAGAAAATTGCGCACCTTGCGAAAAACGTTGCGTTCTTTGTGGTTATATTTATCAGAATAACCCTTTTTGATCACAATCAGCATACCAATCATTCAGTGCTGATTTTAAATCATATTGTAGTGAAAAATTATCTTCGATCAGTTTATGACCATCGATATTTGTAGAAATCATTAGCTTTTTCACTCTATCCGGATGAATTCCTAATTTTTTGAACCCAATAAATCCTAGAACTGCTGCTGCAAATTTCAAAAGACTACCATTTATAACCAATTTTGGAGGTTTTTTTCCAGCAATTTCAGACATACTTTCTACAATCTGCTCAATGGAGTAAGCTGGACAATAAGTGAAATTGTACAATCTAACGCCATTATTGTAGGAATTGAAAATTTCTATTGCCAACCGAACAAAATCCTTCACATAAACACTGGCTTTTATTGTATCCTTCCTTCCAGGATAAAAGAAAGCATTTCCTTTGATAGACTTGAAAAGTCTTGTATTATTACCATTTTCCCCCTTACCAAAAACGACACCAGCACGAATAATCAACAATTTTCGTTGTTCCTTTTGTTTAGCTTGCCATATTCGTTGGATATACTCAGCAGTAAGTTTGGATATTCCATACGGTGTATTAGGCGTTGGTAACATATCTTCTGATTTTAAGTCCTCTGAAGTTCCATAGGGCGCAATAGAACTTGTGAAAATAATATTATTAATACCATGTTCTTCGGCAAAGGCACAAATATTCTCCGCTCCTTTTATATTCGTTTCAAAGTATTCGTAATCTTTATGTCCGGGAGTACGATGTATTGCTGCTAAAATAAAAATAATATCATCAGATGAAAACGTGTGATTTATTTCTATTTTATTTCTGACATCAATAAAATTATCTGTTTCTGTTTTTATCAGATCAAAAGACAACACATTGTAATCTGTTGTCTCTTTTAAATAGTTTTTTAAATGAGTACCAATAAACCCGGCTCCTCCAAATATGATGATATTTTTACGCATTATTTAATTTAGAAAAACTGTTTAATTTTTTGATGTGCAATGAATTTCTTTCCACAAATCATAAAAATGCTATATTTTGGATGCAGTAATACAGCTTTCAACAAAAGTTTTAAATTGAGAATTGAAACGAGTTGTATTAAATTGTTCCGCATGCTTTCTTATTGATTCTGGTAAAAAATCCATACTTCTTTTCTCAAATAAATTTACAGCATTAATGATAGCATCTGTCGTTTGAGAATCAAAAAACAATCCGGTTTCTCCATCTTTAACTGTTTCCAATACGCCTCCTTTTCCATATGCAATAACAGGTGTTCCAAATGCTTGTGCTTCTACGGGAACTATTCCGAAATCTTCTTCAGCAGCAAAAACGAATGCTTTAGCCTTTCCCATATATTCGTGTAAAACATTATTTGGTTGAAATCCCATTAAAGTTATGTTCGGTTTTGCTTTGGACCTTATCTTTTTCATTTCGGGTCCATCTCCTATTACAATTAGTTTCTTATCAGGCATTAAAGCAAAAGCCTCAACTATCAAATCAATCCTTTTGTAAGGAACGAGGCGAGAACATGTAAAATAGAAATTTTCTTTTTTTTCAACTAATTGAAAGTTTTCAACATCAACATTTGGATATATTGTCACAGCATTCCTATTATATACTCGTTTTATACGTTTTGCTATATAATTGGAATTTGCAATGAAATAATCAACCCTATTTGATGAGATTGCATCCCATACCCTTATTTTATGTAAAATACTTTTTGCTATCCAGCTTTTTAATCCTTTTTCAAGATTTGCTTCTCTAAGATATTGATGATATAAATCCCATGCATACCGTACGGGAGAATGGCAATAACAAATGTGTAGCTGATTACTATTTACCATCACACCTTTTGCCACAGAAAAAGAAGAAGATATAATTAAATCATACTCTGAAAGGTCAAAATCTTCAATAGCTAAAGGAAACAATGCCAAATATGATCGATATTTTGTTTTTGCTTTGGGTAATTTTGCTATAAATGAATCTTTCACCCTTAGAGCTGGAATTCCAATTTGTTCTAAACAATCAGCATCTGATATTAAGGTGAATACATCAGCATCGGGAAATAATGAGAAAATCTCTTTGAGCACTCTTTCCGCACCACCATAAGTAATTAACCAATCATGTATTAGGGCTATTTTCATCTGATTTTATTTTCTATTTAGTAAATCTTCAAATAATTTAATATGCTTATTTACAGATATTTGCCATGAAAATCTTTTAGCATGCTCTAATCCATTGGTTATAAGATTGTTTCGAAAATTTTCGTTAATAATGATATGTTTCATTTTATCATATATATCATTAACATTAAAGGGATCAAAATACAAAACTGCATTATCACATATTTCAGGCATACATGCTGCATTTGAAACAATTGCCGGACAGCCTAAAGATAAAGCCTCCAATGGTGGAAAGCCAAATCCTTCATAATAAGAAGGAAACACTAAGGACAAAGCATTAGCGTATAGAATATTTAATTCATTATCCGAAATCCATCCGGTAAACATAACATGGTTTTTCAGTAATGGGTCATTATCTATCAAGTCAATTACATTATTATCTCCAGTAATAAAACCCTCCTTTTTTCCAACTATAATAAAAAAGGGTTTTTCTTGTTTGTTCTTTTCACAATCTAATAATAATAGCTTAAATGCAGCAATAGTCCTAACTAGATTCTTATGTGGTTTTACATTCCCTACAAATAAAAAATAAGGATTTTTATCTATTGAGTGTATATTAGTAGTGTGATCTTTTTCAATTGGTTTTACTCCATTATAAATTGTGGATATTTTATTTTCATATTCTTTTTTTGTATACTTAAGTATTTCATTCTTTGAAAAATTAGATACAGTGATAATATGATCTGAGATTTTTAAAGCTTGATCTATAACAATTTTTGAATATATTTTTTGAGGAATGCTTAAATCTTTATAAAAGGCCAAATGAAAGACATCGTGTATTGTAGCAATTCTCGTCTTTGCTTTTATTGAGAACAATGGGATATTATAGTGAGGCGAAAAAAATATATCACATTTTGGTATAATTTTTGAAAATTCTAATTGTTCTGATATTGAATATATTGATTTATCAAAAGGAATAATCTGTAAATTCTGATTATTTAATTTTTCCTTTAATAAATGAGGGGAGCCTAGAAAGACAATTCTTTGAAAATAATTTATCATTTCAGGTAAAATATTTTGTAAATATCTTCCTATCCCTGATGAATTTATCATTCTAGCATCGATTACTATTTGAGGTTGATTGTTCACTAAAAACTATATTAGAGCAAATTTAAAATTAACTTGTGGACTATTTAAATCTATTATTTATTGATACATTATTTTTTGACAGAATAGCTGTCATTATTCCAATTAAAAACCATATGTATTGAAAATAGGTTTGAACACCAAATGCTTGAGCTGCTATAAAAAGAATAATAAAATACTTAATTATGTTTAATTTTGATTTTCTCCACATTTGAAAAAAAGGGAAAATAAATAACAATAAGCCTATAATTCCTACTTCAACCAAGAGGTTGACAACTCCTCCTAATCCAGTTAGGTCCCACTCTGTTACAGAGGGAAAAATTCCGCGATATTTAGGATCATTTCTTACTAAAGAATAGTTCCCGAGTCCTATTCCTAGCATCAGGTTATCTTTGATTATTTCAGGGACAATATAAGATGCTGCAATCCGCCCCATAATCAGATTAGTATCATTAGGTCTTGCGCTAAGTATTTCTTCTGCATTCTCATGACTATCCCAATAGAGGGATAGTCTGCCTAGTAAATCAAAATGGTTATTTAATATAAGAAATGTGAGTAGAATAAAGAATCCATATCGAATTACAAATTTTATTTTTAATTTATTGTATATCAATAGATAAATGATAAACATTGCAGACATAAAAAGAAACGCGGCTTTTGATTGAGATGCTAATATTAAGGATATTGAAAGTATTGTCCAAATAATACTAAATTTAAATAAACTGCTTCTAAATAAAAAATAAAAAGCAACAAACAACCCAAATGGTCCACCCTCTATAAAACCTCCACACAATCGATTTCCTTGATTCATATCTACAAATGGAGCATTAATTCCTGCTAAACTCACTAAAAAGGCAAGAAGAAAGATTATAAAAAATAAAAACATGAATTTATCAATAATCCTCAAAAAGGTATTATTGAAATTTATTGAATGTTTAACTAGGATATTATGAATGAACAAACTGAAACATAAGCATCCTGTTAGTTGAATAAATCTAGATATACTAACTATTCCAATTTGTTTAAGAGTGCCTAAATTTGAATTTGGTGGGTAAAAGTTCAACCATAACAATACAATAAAAGAACTAATCAGAAAAAAAGAAAAACATATCAGGATTCTTTGATAGAATTTTGTAACTATGATTGATTTTATATTAATTAATGAATATAAGATCAATAATAATGAAAAAAAATCTCCAAATTTGATCTCATTTATTTTTAAATCAGTCATCTGCATAGATGACACAATCAAAAAAGCAAAAATATAATAAATGAGTTTTATTTTCATTTAATGAGTATTACTAAATAATGCTTAGATACATTATTTCATGAAGAGTTATTATTCTATTAAAATTATATCAAAACTAATATATATTGTTTAATTATCAAAATTATTATGAATTAGTATATGACAAGAAACATTCATAAGAGCTTGAAAAGCCTTTTTATCACCGTAGATTATCAACTAATGAAAAAGGTAATGACCTTCTTACTTTCCAATTCACAAGTTGTATTTCGCTTACATATATTTTTGAAAATTTTACCTTTTAGGCATAAAAATGAATATCTAATTTTTGTCATGTGCAAAATGTAAACATGTTAAATAGTAATTCCAAGGCTTAATAAAAATTTTCGAATTAAAAACCTACTGTAAAACCAAAAATCCTCAATTCTAACGACAAAGGAATTTCTTTTAGCAGTTTGTATCTTAGCAATTGAAATTTCTTTAAAAAGCTTACTACTATCACTGAGACCTCCTGATTGCATTTTTACCGTTGATTGATCAATAAATCCAACTTTCAACTGATCTTTTGCTCGTAATAATATTTCATAGTCACCTACAATCTTGTAGTTAGTATTAAAATTACCAAACCTCTTAAAATAATCAGCAGAATGCATTGAACCAACATGCATGCAACACATACGTTGTTTAAATCTTTTCCATGAGTGAGGGTTTCCTATTGTTCTGAATATTTCTCCTTTTGCATTGATAACATCAACCTTAGATGTTATATAATCATATTTTTGATTGGCTAATAATATGAAATTCATATATGTTTCAGTATGTTTTGGATAAAGTTCATCATCTGCTCCTACAAAGCAAATCCAATCTCCTTTTGCAATCTTTAAACCTTTATTCCATGCATCATAGACACCATCATCCTGCTCACTTGTCCAATAAACTAATCTATTTTCATATTCTTTAATGATATTAATAGTGTCATCTGTTGATCCCCCATCTATAATAATATATTCAATATTTGGATAAGTTTGTGACAGTATACTGTTGATACAACGTGCCAATGTGGATTGAGCGTTATAAGTAGCTGTAACTATTGAAACTAAGGGTACATTTATATTCATAAATTAATAATTTTGAGAACTACCTTTTTTAAATTTGAACAATTTTTTCAATACTATAAACTCACTTATAATTTTAATAATCGAGTTTGTTTATTTATAATGATGTTGGGTGGTGGGTTGATTAAGAAGCATTTTTTACATTAATAATATGTAATAATTAACTCCAAATTGAAAGTGCTTTTAATACAATATTTAAATAATGTTTAATGGAATGTCGAACTAAATTGTCAGAATACAACAATCCAGTACTTCCAGATGTTCCTATGCAAAAAGGGTAAATTTCAAAATTTTTATACTTAATATGCGCATCATTTAATGCCTGATAATAAACATGCTCCAGATACATCTTGGTATTATCGTTTACCTGCTCATAACTAGTTAATAGATAATTCTTAAAAATGTTGACAGGTGATGAATAAAATAGACTAGATACTTCTTTGGTGTTAATAAAAGGATTCATGTTTTTCCTTTGGAAGTAAGGATAAGTTGCATCTATTTTCTTTAATATTATGTCTATATTTTTGATAAATATTCTACCTGTAACTTTTAAGAATGATGAGTTTTTATTAATTAAAATACTGTTTTCAAGTACAAATTTCATAATTTCCCCTTCTCCATATCCTTTTCCCTGTGTAAAAATGATATCCGAATTTCCAATAAAGTTTAACAGTTCAACTTCCTTGCCACAATTCAGAATGGCACTTTCTAACTCTTTATTTTTTGCATAATCAAATCCACTATTATCACAAACAATAATACTTCCAATTTTTGTTGATTTTAAATAAAATAAAATACTATCTATATATTGCTGAAGACGAATATTTGGGTCCTTTAGTGTCACAAAATTACTATTAACGTGAACTGTTGATGTAATAACTAAAGTATGTTTCATTTGTATTTTAAATATTATATTTAATAATATTGATAATTTTGTTATGAGCCTTTTTTACATTTAATTTTATAAAATTAAATACATTCCCTTGTATAAAGAACTTAATAGTAGATTTTGGAAATATAAAGAATGCTTTAAACTTAAATGTTTTTAAAATAAGAATTTGTAATGCATAAAAGAATTTGTTTTCTACCTCAAGATAGATGTCTGAAAATTTATTATAGTCAATCGTTACTAGCTTAATGTTAGAATTGGTGTTAAGGTTATCTATTTTAGGGGTATTTAAAATAAGATCTTGAAAATCCATGTTGAACTTTTGAAGAGTAGTGACAAATTGTGACTTTAATAATTCACCGGTATCTTTTCGGTATTTTTTATTTGTAATTAAATGAGCTGCTTCAGTAAAAAAATCTTCAAGATTAGTGTGTGTAATTTGAATTTGTACACCAGGCAAAAGGTCTTCAACAATATTTGATGGGATATTTGCATCTGTGTAAGATAGTATTGGTTTACCATTTATTGCTGCATATTGACTCATTAATCCACCAGTAATAGGAAATGTTGCAAGATAAATATCACAATTGGCAAAAACTTCATTTATATCTTTTCTGTACCCTAATAAGATAAAACGTTTTTGTAAGTTGTATTTTCTTATAAATTGTTTTATAGCAGAACTATCTCCATCTCCAGCAAATAAAATTACAGAAGATGGATGCTCCATTAATATTTTTTTAACAATATTAAAATATTTTTTTTGTTCACCATATATCTTATAATAATTTCCCCCAGAAAAGATTATAACTTTATCTTTAGACTCCAAGGGGAATCCTTCAAATTGACTTGTTTTTATAATTGGATAATATGGCAACATTAGCAATTTATTGGCAGGTATACCTCTTTTTTCAATGGATATAGTTGCTCCATATGTTCTAAATTCAATACAAAAATCGGTACAATTTACACCAAGCCAAAAAGCATGATCTGTAAGATTTATTTGATAGCGTTTAATTGTTGAAAGAGCGTTAAATATACAGATTGCTTCAACGCTCCATGGTTTTAAGTGTAATAGGGCCTTATGAGGAGCATAGTCTATTATTTTATCATAAACATTTTGAATTTTTTCCTTATATGGAGTCTTGTGATTAATAAAAAAGACTTCAGCCTTATCATATCTATTTAGTATGTCTAGTAGTTCCTTAGATCTTTTATTATCTATAAATTCTAGGATAAAAAGAAATTCATAACCATGAGATATTAGTGCTTGAACATATTGTATGGCTAATACACTACTACTACCAAAAACATCATAAAAGACAAAACGATTAGGATTTGTTCTGAAGAGAGTTTTTTTAGTTATTATTTTAGATGATATTTCATATATCAACTTCTCTAGATCTTCATCAGCGTAAATGAAATTAAAATTATAAGCTATTTGTGCAGCAATATTAATCCATTTTAAAGATTGATCATATTTATTTTTATGAAATGATAAGAAAGCATAATTCTTAATTTTACGGTAATATCGTAATATATCATTATGAGTAAAATTAATTTTCATGAAACCTTTGGTCTTGAATTTAATATGATTCCCCTAAATATAACAACCATTGCCAAACTATATACAATGTAATTAATCATATATGCTTGAGTAATTCCAACTACACCATTAAGTCTGATCAATAAAAAGGATAGTATGACAAACAAAATGGAAAAAATAAGTTCTGTACTAATAAACGCTTTAGTCATTGATTTTGCAACCATTAAAAAAGCTAATAACCAACTGGCTATTTTAAATAAATCACCGATTAATTGCCAAATAAAAAGTTGTTCCATTGGATAAAAATCAGGCGTAAAAAGTACTTCTATAATAAAAAATCTTAAAAAATATATAATAATAAAACCAACAGTGAGCATTGGTATTATAACCTTGTAGGCCTTAAATATTTCATTTCGTAATTCTTTTTTTTCTTGTATTTCAGATAATCGAGGCAAATAATAAACTCCAAAGGAGGATGTTATAACCATTAAATACATTCCGGACACTCGATTCATTGCTTCCCACCAACCGGCTTGTGTCGCGGATATAGAGGATATGACATATCCTCTTATAATTAATTGAGAGACTGGAACAGTCGCAATAGAAACAAATGACATCAATGCATAATGCAAATATTTTTTTGCTATAATTTTATCAAATTTATTTTTAAAATAATCCCATTTGGCCCATGGTTGTTTCCAAATCATCCATGAGGTTATAAAAAACATTATACTTTGATAAGTTACAGCACTAATTAATGCCCCTTTTAGTCCCCAAAAATAAACAAAACACAGCGTAAAAATCAATCCAACTATTGTATTGGCAATAGTTACTTTTACAAATTTTTTAAATTCTTTAAAGCCATTTATTACTGATAAAATTAGACTATTGTAAGCATAAAAAATAACTGTTAATCCGAATACAATGAAAACATAACCATAATCGGGTGACCGCATTATTACATTACTCAGAAATTTGTGAAGAATAATCATCAAAACTCCCGTAATTAAAGAACTGAATAATGTAATTTTAAAGGCAGTAGAAAGGTATATTTTTACTTTATTATTTGAATCTTTGTATTCTGCGATATATTTTGTAACACCATTATTTATTCCACCAGTTGCAAAATTCATAGCAATAGTAGAAAAACTATTCAATTGTCCTAATAATGCAATACCGGAAGGTCCTATCAGGACAGATACAACTTTTACACTTATCAGTCCAGTTAGCATTTTTACTAACGTGGAAACGGATGTAAGAGAAAAAACTTTAACAATATCAGCCTTCCAAAACTTTTTATATAAAGAGCTTATTTTTGCAAGCATTATATGCAATAACTGTTAATTGCATATACGATTCCTTCTACTTCTTCATTGGTCATCACCGGGCTAATTGGCAAACTCAGCTCTTCTTCATGGATTTGTTCTGTTATTGGGAAACTTTGGTTATTCCAATCTTTATAGCATTCCTGTTTATGAGGTGGAATAGGGTAGTGAATTAATGTTTGAATTTGATTATCCGTCAAATATTTTTGAAATTCATCTCTTTTCTTCACTAAGATCGGAAATATATGGAATACATGTGCATCCCAATCTTTAACTTGTGGTAAAATTACCTCATTGCATTTTATATTTTCAATAAAATATCTTGCAATTTCTTTTCTACGATTGTTATCTTCATCCAAATAATTGAGTTTGACACTTAGAATGGCAGCCTGTATTTCATCTAACCGGCTATTTAATCCTTGATGGTCAAACACATATTTTTTTGCAGAACCATAATTGGCTAAAGTGCGAACCATTTCTGCTAATTTTTCATCATTTGTAGTTACAGCACCCGCATCACCAAAAGCCCCTAAGTTTTTACCTGGATAAAAACTATGTCCGGCTGCATCACTTAAACTGCCTGTTCTTTTATTTTGATATACGCATCCGGCTGCCTGAGCATTATCCTCAAATAATTTCAAATTATGTTTTTTACAGATATCTCCGATTTTTTCATCATACGCATTTTGCCCATAAAGATGAACAATCATTATCCCCTTGGTACGAGAAGTGATGGCCTGCTCTATTTTTGATGAATCAATATTATATGTATTGATATCAGGCTCTACCAATACAGGTTTTAGCTTATTGTCTGTAATCGCTAAAATGGATGCAATGTAGGTATTTGCCGGTACAATAATCTCATCGTCTTCTTTCATGGCTCCCATTTCTATGTATGCTCGCAAAATAAGGCGAAGTGCATCTAATCCATTTGCTACACCAATGCAATATTTGGTTCCGATATAATTGGCATAACTCTTTTCAAATGACTTTACCTCTTCTCCAAGTAAATACCATCCGGAATCGATAACCCTGTTTACGGCTTGTTTTATCTCAGCCGCATTTTTTTGAGTGATCTTTTGTATATCGAGAAATTTTATCATAATTGATTTTATTAAAAATATAGAACAGTAGCACCCATTGAAAGTCCGACACCAAAACCCGCTATAAGGACTTTATTTCCGGATTGTATTTTTCCTTCTTGAATGGCGTGATTTAATGCTATCGGGATTGTAGAAGAAACTGTATTTCCAAAATCTTTTAAACAAATATAAAATTTTTCAGTAGGAATACCTATTCTCTTTCGTATTGTATTTAACATGAATTCATTGGCTTGGTGAAACACAAAAAGATCAATATCGTTTAGTGCTAATTGGTTTTTTTCTAATGTAGTATTAATAAGCGTTGGTACGGAGAATGATGTGAAATTAAAGATTTCTTTCCCATCCATATATAAATTATTATCATTTCTTACAAAGTTATTGTCTTCGTAAATTGATTCGCTCGTATGATCTTTGTATTTAATCCCTCCATTTTTTACAATGAGGTATTCATATCCGGCACCATCTGTAGAATATTCAAAATTACCGATTTTCCCAGGTAATATATTTTGAAAATCAGTATTTATTGGATCTGTAGATAAAAGTGTTGCTGTGGCTCCATCTCCAAAAAGAGTTTTGTTACTTTTATCTTCCGGATGTATAAATTTTGAATATGTTTCACTCGTTAATAGAAGAATGTTTTTTGCTTGACTACTGTGAAGTAATCCTTTTGCAATGCCTAATCCATATACATATCCGGAACATCCTAAATTAAAGTCAAAAGCTCCACATTTTTTAGACAATTTTAATCTATCCTGTAAAATACAAGCAGTGGTTGGCAAAAAATAATCAGGGCTTTGGGTACACAAAATAATAAAATCTATTTTACTTTTATCAATGTTGCATTCTTCAAATAATCGAGTTGCAGCATTGAATGCCATATCGCTTGCAAATTCGTCCTTTGCTGTGATGTGCCGTGTATATATGCCTGTTTTTGAAGCTATCTTTTCAATGCTCCATTCTGGGTGTTTTTTAGCAATATCTTCATTCGACAGAATGTCTTTTGGTACATAATAGGATATAGAAATAATATTGGCATCCATTTTTGAATTTTAAGCTAAATGTTTTTCAATAAAATTATACACATCTTGAACTGTTTTACATGCTTTAAAATCAATATCTGTCATATCAACATTATACTCATCTTTTATCATAACAAGTATAGCCATACCGGTTAAAGAATCCCAAGAAGATATTGTTCTAAATTCAGTATCTGCAGAGACTTCTATTTCATCTGCATCAATAAATTGATCTTTAAATAATTTTACAAATGTATCAATCAACATATCCAATTGTTTTTAAAAGTTTACTTTTATAATTAAGAAAATTATCTTTAGACAGCTTAAAATAGAAATTAAGTTCATCTTCCCCTACAATTTCAGGATTAAAGCGTTTATGGTAATTTAGTACAGAAGAATTTAATTTTCTGACTTCAAAAGTGCAATATTCAGCATTTAATAAATCAAAAGCAAAACTTCGAACTGCTAAATCACCAAGTATCGGTATGTAAACGTTAAGTCCCGATTTATATAACCAACTTCCAATTTCAAAAGAATCAGGACGAATATTGTATATCCGGTTCAGTCCGTATTTCTCACCATCCAAGGATGTTGAAATAAAATAATATTCTAGACCTTCTTTCTCTCTCGTTTCATATAAACGTATCCAGTTTTCTTGTTCTTTAATGTCTGGATTCGTTTTTGAAAGAAAACGAGAAAGTTTTTCATCTGTTCTTAATAAGAGAATAAATGCTGCATCTTCAACAGATACACTTCTGAATAGCATATTATATTTTTCAAATCTAATCATAATACTACTGCCTTACACTTTAAATAATCATCATAATCTCTAATGTAATCAGATTCTTCATATTTATGTGAGGCCAATACTAAGCAAATAGCACCTGATGAAAAACCTTGCTCTGCAGCCCAAATACCCGGAGGAATGTGCAGTCCGTAATAAGGGCGATTGAGCGTAACTGTCCGCTTATTTTTTCCATCATCCAAAACAACCTCAAAACTGCCACTTGCTGCAATAATAAACTGATGGCATTCTTTATGAGCATGCGCTCCTCGACTTTCTCCTCCGGGAATATCATACAAATAAAATACCCGTTTTACTTCGAATGGAATATTCTCAGAATTATGAACAGGCGTAATATTTCCTGCAGGATTTTCTATCCGAGGTAATTCTACTATGGCACAATCATATATGTTCATTTGCTTTTGTTTTTAAAAGTTTCAAAATCATATATATAATCATTTTTATCATAAATAGTTGATGATATTACCAATGCCAATGAATTGGTAGAAAAATTATCCATTTCCCGCCATACCATACTTGGGATATATAACCCATAATATGAACGGTTTAGATGGAATGTTTTTTCTTCTTTTCCATCACTAATAACTACATCAAAACTTCCGGATAAGGCTACAATAAACTCTTGATTTTTGTTGTAGGCATGCCCGCCTCGTTTTTCACCACCAGGTACGTCATAAATCCAATGACAACGTTCAATTTTGAAAGGAAGATGATTGTTTTCTTCCATGAAAGATAAGTTACCTCTAGGGTCAATTATTTTAGGCAGTGGGATTAACTGAATAGTATTCATCTACAGAATCTTAATGGTAAACTAATAAATAAACTATAAAATAATATTTCCCTACTTAAAAACATTTACCAACGTCAATACCAACGTCAATGTACTCATTACAATCGGCGTCAACAAATAAAGCTGGTCTGTTCCCATTGCTTTACTTTTTTTGGCTTCAACATATACAATATCATTGGGGCGGAGATAATAATAATCGGAATCAAAAATATCTCTGTTTCTTAAATCTACACGGGTAAAGATACGCTTTCCGTTTTCTTCTCTTATTATTAATATGTTATCCCTTCTTCCATAAACAGTTAAATCACCGGCAAAAGCAATGGCTTGCGGTAATGTCATTATTTCATTTGGGATAGTATACACAGCCGGGCGGGCAACTTCTCCTAATACAGAGACTTTGTAGTTGGCGATGTATATATTAACTGTTGGTGATTTTAAATATTTTTCCAGTTCAGCTGTTATTTTATTTGTAGCTTCTGTAATGGTCATTCCTTTCACATACAAACTTCCAACCATCGGAAGTTGAATGTTCCCGGATTTATCAACCAAAAAACCAATAGCCGGGGCTGGAGCAATTGTTCCGGCACTTTGATACATAGCATTTACACTTGCTGCCGGATACGGATTAAACATTTCATTTGCTTCTTTACTTATACTGCTTACCGCAATAGAAAGGATATCTCCCTCTTGAATCCGAGGTATATAAGTGTTTGCTATTTCAGTTACAGTAGAATCTGTATTTTCATCAACGGGTTGAAAATAGGTTATTTCTTTACGACTAACACATGATGATAAAACAAAAATTGAGCAAATAAGTATACTTAGAAATGTTTTGTATCTTCTCATAGAACAGCATTTGTTGTTTTTAAAATCGGCGCAAAGTTAATTCTTTTTAACATGTATTCTATATATAGAGTGTTATAAATCTTTAAAAGAGTTTTGTAATATGGTGTTAACTGAGAATCTGTTTAATTTTTGTATTGACACCGATATGAATGTGACAATATTCTAATATGCCAATGTGCCAATTGTTATGAATGCGCTCTTCATTGACACATTGGCATATCGGCACATTAGTTCATTATTTTATCGTTTTGTAACTTAAACACTTTCTTACATTAAGTTAAATAAATAAACTTTGAGTTAATCGAATCTATAACAATGCCTTGTATTTTTGTAACTAATGAATGAATCAAAGCTGTTTGTTTGCTTCTAATTGATTTTCAGTATTAAAATATGATAAAAGATAAAAAACTTACAATCAACAACTGGGCGGAAGAAGACCGGCCGCGAGAGAAAATGTTATTAAAGGGTGTAAATTCTCTTAGCGATGCCGAACTTTTGGCGATATTAATAGCTTCAGGAAACCGGGATGAAACAGCGGTTGAATTATCTCAGCGTATTCTGCAATATTATGAAAATAACCTCAATTTATTAGGAAAATGTACAATTAAAGAACTATGTGATTTTAAGGGAATTGGTGATGCTAAGGCTATTACCATTATCGCAGCACTTGAACTAGGTCGGCGTAGAAATCAATCGTCGGTGATAGAGAGAAGACAAATATTGGCAAGTAAAGATGTTTATGAATATTTTCATCCGCTTATTGGAGACTTACCACATGAGGAGTTGTGGATAATCCTTTTATCTCAATCAAACAAAATCATAAATAAGCGGAAAATCAGTCAAGGTGGAATTGCTGAAACATCAGCAGATATACGTCTGATTCTTAAATATGCACTTGAAGATTTAGCCACAGGGATTATTCTTTGCCATAATCATCCGTCGGGACTCGAGAAGCCAAGCTCGAGTGATAATGCATTAACACGAAAACTTCAGGATTCTTGCAAAGTGATGAATATCAGATTTATCGATCATGTAATTATTTCTGATAATAAATACTACAGTTATGCTGATGAAGGGAGAATTTGAAGAAGAAGTATGGAGTTAGAAGTTTGAATTTTGGAGTGTGAAGAAATATCCGATTCTAATGGTATTTTTTATTAATATTCATTAATTCAATGATTTATGTATTTTGCATATATATGTAAATTTTTCCCGCTTCATACTTCATACTTCATACTCCAAACTTCTTTTTTATCTTTGCAGAATATTCAAAAAACGCTTATGGTTACTTATCTGCAGGTAAATGGATTGACAAAATCTTTCGGTAGTTTAATCTTATTTGAAAATCTTTCTTTCGGAATTTCCGAAGGGCAACGGATTGCGCTGATTGCCAAAAATGGTTCGGGAAAAACTACTTTATTAAATATTTTAGCAGGAAAAGAAGATTACGATTCGGGCGAGATTGTTTTCAGACAAGGGATTCGTGTGGGGTATTTGGAACAAGATCCTCAGTTTCCCGGAAATATAACTGTTTTGGAGGCTTGTTTTCATTCTCAAAATGAAATGGTTCAATTAATTGCAGCATATGAAAAAGCTGTTGCATCCAATAATCATGTAGAGATTAATAGTCTTTCTGCTCAAATGGACCATTCGCAAGCATGGGATTATGAGCAAAAAGCCAAACAAATTCTTTCTCAATTAAAAATTACAAATTTCGAACAACAGGTAAAAGAGCTTTCCGGTGGGCAACTAAAGCGAATAGCATTGGCAAATGTATTAATTACCGAACCGGATTTGTTGATATTGGATGAGCCGACCAATCATTTGGATTTGGAAATGACGGAGTGGCTCGAAGAGTACCTCAAACGGAATAACCGGAGTTTGTTGATGGTTACGCACGACCGTTATTTCCTCGATAGGGTTTGCAACGAAATTATAGAAATCGACAATAAACAGTTATTTCAATATAAAGGAAATTACAGTTATTATCTCGAAAAAAGACAAGAACGGATGGATGCCGCGTCTGCCGAACTGGAAAGGGCGAATAATCTTTTCCGAAAAGAATTGGATTGGATGCGCCGTCAGCCTCAGGCACGTGCAACCAAGGCAAAATCAAGGATCGATGCTTTTTATGATTTGGAGGAAAAAGTAAAGCAGCGTTCGGATTCGGGAAATGTGAAATTAAACGTTAAAGCAGCTTATATAGGTTCTAAAATATTTGAAGTAGAGCATTTATATAAGAGTTATGACGATTTAAAAATTTTGAAAGATTTCAATTATATTTTTTCCCGGTACGAAAAAATGGGTATTGTCGGCAATAATGGAACCGGAAAATCGACATTTATTAAAATTCTGATGGGAAAAGTCAATCCCGATAGAGGAAAGATTGATATCGGAGAAACGGTAAAATTTGGTTATTACAGTCAGGACGGATTGCAGTTCGACGACCAGATGAAAGTGATAGATGTAATTCGTGATATTGCCGAAGAAATATCGTTGGGTGATGGAAAACGGTTATCGGCATCGCAATTCCTGCAACATTTTTTATTTACTCCCGAAACGCAATACAATTATGTATATAAATTAAGTGGAGGAGAAAAACGCCGTTTGTATTTGTGTTCTGTATTGATACAAAACCCTAATTTCTTGGTGCTTGATGAACCGACAAATGATTTGGATATTGTTACATTAAATGTGTTGGAAGAATATCTGCAAAGTTTTAAGGGTTGCGTTATTGTTGTTTCCCATGACCGCTATTTTATGGATAAGGTTGTTGATCATTTGCTTGTTTTTAAAGGGAATGCCGATATCAAGGATTTTCCTGGAAATTATACCGATTACCGTGATTGGAAGGACGAACAAGAACGTTTGGAAAAAACGAATCCTTCATCCAAAAAGCAAAATCAGGAAAAAGATAAAAATAAACCGGATAGAAATACCACCGAAAAAAAGAAACCCACTTTTAATGAAAAAAGAGAGTTTGAATTATTAGAAAAGGAACTCGAAAAATTGGAACTCGAAAAAAGTGAATTGGAGGCTAAACTCAATTCGGGAAATCTTTCTTCAGATGAATTAATTGCTTCTTCAACGCGCATTAGCGAACTGATTGATTTAATAGATGAAAAAACATTCCGCTGGCTTGAATTGAGTGAAATGATGTAGGTAAATAGCTATAAGTCAGATTTTTGAAATCTTAAAGTTTTGTACCATGAAGAAATACTATTTATTGTTATTGATAGGAATATTATTTGTATCTTGTTCAACTTTAATAAATCAATCAACGACAACTATAAATATACATTCTGATGAAGATGTCAAAGTAAGTGTAAATAATGATACTATTAATTGGCATACTATTCCTGCAACTATTGCAGTTCAACGTTCAAAAGAAGATTTAGTACTTACTGTAAGAAATGATACAACTCAAAAACAGTTAAATATTAAGAGTTATTTATCAACAGCTTTTTGGTTAGGGAATTTATTTAACGGAGCTGGTGTTATTGGCTATGCAGTAGATTTGACAAACTCCAAGCGGTATTCATATCCAAGTGCTGTTTTTATTGATTTAGATAATAATAATACATCTTATTCAATTGTAAAATATGCTACATGGCTGAATCCCGTAAAAAATCTTTTGAGTTTTAAAATTTCCATTCCCGAAGGAAATTGGCTTTATCTTAATACCGGAAATGGTTATGGTAATAGATTTGGCTTCTTAGGTATTTCTGCCGGTATTGAATATTATCTCACGAATAAATATTGTTTAAATATTGATTTTGGAGGATTGACTGATTTTATGTTACCAGTTCCCGCCCCAGTTGATTATGGAGGAAGCTATAATAGTTCTTTTGCTGTATATGGAGATATTCAACTTGGTAGTGATTATAAAAGAATGCATTATGATGTTGGATTTCAATTTAATAAAACATCATATTATGAAAGGGAAACAATCGAACTATTTCCTGAGTATATTGACACCTTAAAGTATTCAGTAAAACAAGTAAATTTTGGAGTTGCGCTTTCGACCTATTATCGAATATCAAAAAAATTTAACATCGGAATAAATTATTATCCATCATTTATTGCAATTCAAGATAAAAAAGCCCAACTTCATTATTCGCATCTATTGTTTTTAGAATTGATATTTAGAAAAGAAGTGTATAGGAATAGAAAAAAATAAGAATACTTTACTTTCTAAGCCAAGCCTCAGGATTCAGTTTTGTTTTTCCTTTTCTTATTTGAAAGTATAAAGTAGCTATATTTCCATTATCAGCATCAGAATAAATGCTCCCTATTGTTTGCCCGATTTTTACTTTATCTCCTTTTTTTACAGAAACAGAAGCTAAATTGGCATACACGGTAAGATAATCTCCGTGGCGGATGATAATTGAGTTATGATAACCCGAAAGAGCAAAAACGGCACTCACTTCGCCATCATAAATGGCTTTCACATTGGTATCTGATAAAGCTTGAATATTTATCCCACCGTTGGTTACTGTAGTTTGCTTTAATTCTTCATATTGTTGTTCTCCGAATCTTCCGGTAATCAGATATTGTCCGGAAACAGGAAATGGCAATTTACCCTTGCTTTTTTCAAAAGAAGTTGAGACATTTTGCTCGGCTGCTGTCATCGCATAATCACCTTTATTATCAACCGGAGTCCTGTTTTCCTTTTCTTGATTTTTTACCGACAAATCGGCTTCTCCTGCAATCACACCTTCGATAGCGTTATTTAGTTCAATAGCTTCTTTTTGTTGTTTTTTCAATTCGGCTTGCAATGCGTTTCTTTTGCTTTGCAAATCATCTACAATTGCCTTCTGTTTTTTCTCTTCTGCAAAAAGCTTTAAATCTTCTGTTTGTTGCAAACTAAGTAATGCTAACTTCTCAGATCGTTTCGATTCCAGTTTTTTTTCTTTGTTTACTAATTCCTGCTGAGAAAGATTGATTCTTTCTAATTGCTTTTTTTGCCAGGCATAAATTTCTCTCAAGTATTCAAAACGCCGATAAGATTCAGTAAGCGAACCTGCAGATAAAACAAAAAGCAACTTATTCTGAAAATAATTACCTTTTTGCAATCCTTTTAATATTTGTGCATAACGTTGCTTTTCTACATCCAAACTCTCGGCAAGCTCTTTTGTATCTTCCTGTACAATAAAAATCTCATCTTCAATATCCGCTATTTCATTATTAATCCCAGCAAGATATTGTTTTCTTAACATTACCTTTTGGCTTAACGCACTTAATTGTTGTAAAGATACTGCAACGTTTTTATCGGCTTCATCCAGCTTTTTTGTTGTTTCTTCTATCTTTAAGAGCATTTCTTTTTGCTTTTTTTGCAAATCACGGGTGTCGTTTTGACTATGCAAAAAAGAAATACAACTAAATAAAAGCAATATAATGTAAATGTATTTTATCATTTTATAAGGATATTTAATAAATCATTCATTCCTATTCGTTTGTATTTTGATGGAATAGAAAAGTCTATATTTAATTTAGTATCTTTTTCAATTTTAGAAAAAGAAAAATTAACATCCATCTTTTTATTTTTGCCATTTACAGCTACACCGATATTAAAAGGAAATTGAACACCTACAGCATTTTGAAAATCGGAGTATTTCCAATTCATATTATAATCAGATGACTCGGCATTGATTGAAGTCGACATAATATGATGTGCAAAATCTCCTGCAAAAGTATAATTTAATTTTTGATTGCTTTTCAATGTCAGAAACATTTGATCATCTTTTTGTTTTATTTTAAAAGATGAAAAGTCTGATTTTGCAACATTTTTTTGTCCCGGAATAAACAAACTATTTGTAAATAATGATTGTAGAACATTAAAATCCACGTCGGCATTTTGAGCTTTAAAGGTAGATATGTCCTCTGCGATGTATCGTTGGTTGAGTCTGTCTATTATTACAATACTATCAGGAGTTACATGCAGGCGAAACATTTCAGAACCAAAAATAGGAATCAATACCGATATTTGTAAGGCTTTATCTTTTTGTAATTTTAAGGTAGCTTTTGACCCTATTTTTTTATCGCCTGTTTTTAATTCAATATTCATTTTTCCTGATAAAGTGTTATATTGCAACTCATTACCAAGTATTGTGTCAAAATATTCAGAGGCTGTAACTCCAGCTAAGCTTCCTGTACTAGCAATAGAACTCTTCCCTGATTTACAACTATTTAATACAATTATTAGGACTAAAGATACTAATAATGTCCAATAAGACTTCATTCTTCTATATAAGTTTTAGTTTCTATTTTTTTCTTCAATAACTCTGATTCAGAACCCTTTTCTAATGCTTTTTTCCAATATTCAACAGCTTCGTCAACTTCTCCGTCTTTATATAAAACATCTCCATAATGTTCTAATATTTCTTCGTTGTCGTCGCCACCATTTTTCATCGCACTATTCAAATAAAACTTAGCTAATGTGTAATTTCCCTGCATGAAATAAATCCATGCATATGTATCCAAATAAGTGCTATTATCAGGTTGTAATTTTACACAAATTCCACTCATTCGTTCAGCCTTGTCTAAATCTTTCTTTTCCAGCGATAAGAAATAGGCATAATTATTCAAAACGCCAATATTCTGTTCATTGTAAGTGAGCGCCTTATCGTAAGCAGCAAAAGCATCCTCTTTTTTATTCAATTTGTAACTAATATCGCCTATTTGTCCGTAAAAGTCGGAAAGCATCATCACATTTTCTTTTGGAACAAATAATGCCCCGGTTTGAAAAGCTCTTAATGCGTCTTCATAATCAGCCAATTGGTAATAAGCGACTCCCTGATAAAAAAATATTTCAGGCGATTCGGGAAATAAATCCAACGCTTTGTTGCAAGTTTCAACCATCTCCTGATATTCCTTATTTTGTCCGTCAAGAGATATCAACTGTATCCAAATGTCTTTATTTTCAGGTTGTAATCCTGTTACTATTTCGAATTGCTCTTTAGCTTCGCTTATTTTTCTTTGAGATAAAAGTAATCCCCCGTACATGGTGTGTAAATCCACTTCTTGTGGATATTCCTCCAATAGTTGCCTGAATAAGGCTTCGGCCTGTGGTAAATCAGTAGAATCCTTTACATTATGTTGCAAATAATGACTTAAATAAGCAATCTTATTTTCAATGTCAATCTTAGGATTTACAAAAACGCTTTTCATTTGATTCTTAGCCGATTCCTTATCTCCGATAGCTTCATAATAATTAGCTAAAGATACAGCCAAATATGAATTACCGGGATCTAATTTCAATGCTTTTTGGTAATAATCGTATGCTTCTTTATTTTTTCCTGCATCTAAATATAAATCGCCCAACAAAACAACATATTTTAATTCATAAGGATATTTATTAATAAGTTGTTGAATTTCATTGAAAGCCTCTTTTTCTTTTCCCATGTATTGGTATAACTTATATTTTTGCAAGCTGATAGCTTCTGAAATGCCCATGCTCTCTTCTAATTTATTAAGAGATTTTATGGCACTTTCTGTATCTCCACTTTGGGCGTAAAGTGAAGCAAGGTTATAGTTTAACTCGGGCTTTTCGGGATAAGACGGTATCATTTGCTCATAAGTTTCAATGGCTGTAGCAAATAAATGCATTTTTTCGCATTGCTCGGCTAAAGTAATAAGATACCAGTAATTTGAACGATCTAAAGATACGGCCTTTTGTAAGGCTGCTACAGCAGCCTTATTTTTATTCATTAATTTATAATAGGAAGACATTTCATACATTACCGGCGCACTTGCCGAATCAATATCATTGCAATGCAGCAACAAATCAAATGCGCGGTCATATTCCCCTTTATTTTTAGCTTTTAATGATTCTAAAAAGAAGTAATCAAACTTGCGTTTGTCTTCATTATTTAATGTTGATTGTTTTACTTTATTCGTTTGACTTTTATCATTAGTTGCCCCATGTAACGAAACTAATGGTAGAGTGTACAATATAATGAATAAAGATATGATGATTTTATGCATAAATTTTGACATAATAAAAAGAAAAGTGTCTAACAATAAGAATTATAATCTGCAAAAGTACAACAAAAATAAGAACAGACTATTAATGTTTACTTTTTTTAGGACATTCGGCTGAAAGGAGTTTATTATAATCATTACAAAAGGAACAAATTTTATCTATTTTCTCCTCATTTTTAATTCTTTTTATGAATGAATTGCATATTAATCATTTATATATATTAATTTTGCGCCCGATAATTTTAATTTAATTATATTATTTATGAAACTATTCAACTTATACAAATATGCAGCAGTAGCTGCAATTATGATTGTTGCTCATTCCTGTGGAAGTGATGATACCGGAGGATATAAAGCCAATTGGCAACCTACCGGACAAACCTATTGTTCGAAATCGACAGACCCAGCTAAGGCTGCTGATGAGAGCGGTCCTTATTTTTTCTATCAGGAAGAAGATAAGAATGCCTCTACCCCAACTTATCGGAATGTAAGAGATGCATCCAAAGACAATACAAAATGTGCCGTGGGTTATACACCAGTATTCAAATCTACAAATATATCTACTGGTAGCTATGTCAGTTTTGCCCTTTATGGAAAAGACAGGGTTTTTGCAGCAGGAGTAACAGAAGGTATATTGGAATATGTAAATGGGAAATGGGATACACCTCTTGGTATGTCTGACGCCGTAAAAAATGATATCTTTTATGCTCGGATGAGGCAAGGTGCAAACGGCAAATTTTTTATATCTACATCTAAAGGAGTTTATTACCAAGCTGGCGATAATGTATACAAACAAGCTACCAGTCCTTGGGATAAAGGAGATATGGCCGGCGCTTTAGGTGGAACAGATAAAAACTTTTTTGTATCTGCAGGAAGAAATTTCCGAGGTATTTATAAATGGGATGGTGTATCTAAATTTGTTCTAACAAACCAAGTTGAAGGATGCTTTTACTCAATTGAAGCATTAGACGATAATAATGTCTTTTTTGGTTCACATACAGAATCGGATGGAACTCCGGGAAAAACTTATGGTATTCGTCGTTATAATGGATCATCTATTGTTGCTATTGATGGATTTAAAGATGGTTCGTATAATCTGGCTACCCTTAATAATAAAATGTATGCAGTAGGAGGAGGGAAAGTATATCTATGGAATGGAACAACATTTAATCCAATTTATGAAAAGGGGGGAACCCTTCGTGTTACCGGAGGTGCTTTGTATTTGCTTACAGCATCCGAAGTTTTAGTATATGATGAAACTGCAAAAACTTTCACTTCGACAAAACCTGCTCTTACAGGTATTTATTATGATATTGTTTATTCAGACGGATTTACGTATGCTTTTGGAGAAACAGGTGTTAAGGCTTATGCAAACAATGCTTGGACAAATATCTCTACTCCTGCAACAAAAATAACGACCGGTATTGCTTCTACACCTGGTCTTTTTATGGGGGGATTAGGAAATAATAAAGGTATTCAGATAATGGATAAAGTCTATAATTAATTGAATATAAATGTGGGTTGCATCAACCCACATTTTTTAATAAATCAACTATATGATTAAACTCTACACAACAATTATAATAGGATTAATTGCATTATGGAATGCGGCAGCATATCCCCAAAAAAGTACATTAAAAATAGGAGATGATTTATATCCTTTAAATGCTATCAAAAATATTACTCTTTCCAGCAACAATACTATGTTGGTGAGTTTTAAAAACGGGGCTCAACACTTTTTCTCTCCTTGTCTGACTTGTTACTTTATAGATTCTCCTTCATCTATAGATAAGGTAATGAGTTCTGATTCCTTTGAAGTATTTCCAAATCCGGTATCCGATCTGTTGTATATAAATAGTAACAACCCTATCGGGCTTATTTCTATTTATGATATTAATGGAAAACTGATTATTAGTCAGGAGTCTGATGAGATGCAAACCTCTATAGATCTTTCAATGCTAAGGAAGGGGATTTATTTTGTGAGAACAAATCAACAAGCTGTAAAAATCTTAAAAAAATAGACAAATGAATAATAAGTGCTTTTTAGTTATATTTCTGATAGCATCACTATTCTCTACGAAGATAGCCGCTCAATCGACAATAATGCATATACACACAAAAAATGGAAATGTTATCCAATATGATATTGCTGATGTAGATAGTATTACGTTTCAGGAATTTAATTATACACCAGCTTTTAAAAATACAAATATAACATCCGGGAGCTGGGATAATATTGCTCTTTGTAAAAATCGCCTTTTCGCTACTCATATGATTTCTGGAACGGTTGAGTATATAGATGGTAATTGGGTTACGCTAAATACAGGATTCAGTGGCGCAAATAATTATCCAATTATAGGAGAGAATTCAGGAAGTATTTTAATTGCATCATCTGATGGTGTCTATGCGCAAAGCCCGAATGATGGGAATAACTTTCATGTAGCATTGAATGGAAAAGGAGATCTTGCTGGAGCCTTAGGTGGAAGTAGTAAATATTATTTTTCGACAGGAGGTACAAATGGAAATGGTATTTTCCGATTTACAGGATATTGGTTTGCAGATACAAATCAATCGCTTGGATGTTGGTATTCTATTGAGGCATTGGATGACGATAATGTGTTTTTTGGGGCAGGAGCGAGCCATGTGTCTGCAAACTATGGAGTTGTAAGATGGGATGGACCACAGCAAAAAATAATGACAACCAACCTGACATCAGGAGTATATACATTAACTAAATTCAATGATAAAATGTATGCTCAGGGACAAGATGGAGTTTATGTTTGGGATGGAAGTTCATTCGTGAAAATACATTCGACCGGAGGTATGCTACGAGTTGCCGGAAATAACTTATATTGTTTTAATAGTGCAGGTGTGTTAAAATTCGATGTAGCATCTTCCACTTTTAATGTTTGGGCTTCAAAGGATAAAGGTTATTTCACTGAAATCGAAGAATATGACGGATGGATATATTTATTTGGAGAAAAGGTTATTGGTTATAATAGAGCTTCAGATACCTGGAAAGATATTGCTTCAGATGGAAGCTATATAACGAAGGCTTTTATTTCTCCGGTGGGATTGTTTATTTGTGGAAATAACAACAATAAAGGCATTCAGAAAATGGTGCCGAATTATTGATTACTCTATAATTTTCTGATATTTTTAAAAGTAAAACGAGCAGATAAACTAATAATAGTTATCTGCTCGTTTTTATTTACAATGAAAACCTGAATAGTTTTATTAATCGAAAGAAATTACATCATTCCTCCCATGCCACCCATTCCTGGATTAGGCATCATAGGTGCCGGATTTTCTTCTTTCTTTTCTGTAATTACGGCTTCGGTTGTTAATAACATACCTGCGATAGATGCCGCATTTTCCAAAGCTACACGTGTTACTTTTGCCGGATCAATAACTCCGGCTGCAAAGAAGTTTTCAAAAACATCCGTGCGAGCATTGTATCCGAAGTCGTTTTTGCCTTCTTTTACTTTTTGTACAATAACAGCACCTTCTTTTCCTGCGTTCGCAACAATTTGACGAAGAGGTTCTTCGATTGCACGTTTGATGATTTCAATTCCAGTAGTTTCGTCATCATTATCACCTTTCAAATTTTCCAAAGAAGTTGTTGCACGGATATAAGCAACACCACCTCCGGGAACAATACCTTCTTCGATTGCAGCACGAGTTGCACTCAATGCATCATCAACACGGTCTTTTTTCTCTTTCATTTCTACTTCAGAAGGAGCACCAACATAAAGAACTGCAACACCACCGGCTAATTTAGCCAAACGTTCTTGCAATTTTTCGCGATCATAATCGGAAGTTGTAGATTCGATTTGAGCTTTGATTTGGCTAACACGTGCAGCAATTGCACTTTTGTCACCCGAACCGTTTACGATGATTGTATTATCCTTATTAATTGTAATTTTTTCGGCTGTTCCAAGCATATCGATGCTTGCACCTTCTAGTTTTAATCCTTTTTCTTCGGTAATAACAACTCCGCCGGTCAATACAGCAATATCTTCCAACATTTCTTTACGACGGTCACCAAATCCCGGAGCTTTTACTGCACAGATTTTCAATGAACCACGAAGACGGTTGACTACTAAAGTAGCTAATGCTTCGCTGTCTACATCTTCAGCAATAATCAATAAAGGACGGCTTGTTTGTACAGTTGCTTCAAGAATAGGAAGCATTTCTTTCAGAGAAGATATTTTTTTGTCGTGTATAAGGATATACGGATTATCCATTTCCACTTCCATTTTTTCAGTGTTTGTAACGAAGTAAGGAGAAATATATCCACGGTCGAATTGCATACCTTCTACCACTTCAACAGTAGTTTCGATTCCTTTTGCTTCTTCAACGGTAATAACACCTTCTTTTTTAACTTTTTTCATTGCTTCTGCAATCAATTTACCAATTTCAGCATCATTGTTTGCAGAAATACGAGCAACCTGTTCGATTTTTTCGAAATCGTCACCAACTTCTTGAGACTGAGATTTGATGTTTTCAACAACTTTAGCAACAGCCTTGTCGATACCACGTTTCAAATCCATCGGATTAGCACCAGCAGTAACATTTTTCAACCCTACGCTAACGATTGATTGTGCCAACACAGTTGCAGTTGTAGTTCCGTCACCGGCGTCATCACCAGTTTTAGAAGCAACTTCTTTAACCATTTGAGCACCCATGTTTTGATATGGGTCAGACAATTCTATTTCTTTTGCAACAGTTACACCATCTTTCGTAATTTGTGGAGCGCCGAATTTTTTTTCAATAATTACGTTACGGCCTTTAGGTCCAAGTGTTACTTTCACTGTATTTGCCAATTCGTCAACACCTTTTTTCAAAAGGTCGCGAGCATCAGTATCGAATTTAATTTCTTTTGCCATTTTTTTAAAGTTTTACGTTATACGTTTTACGTCCTACGTTTTGGAGACGTAAGAGTGATAAAACGTAGGAATGTTTTTAATTTCTTAATCGAATATTTTTGTTTTACGTAACTTAAAATAGAAAAAACGCAATACTCAAAGCGTATTACGTGTTACGTAAAACGTTTTACTTAAATAATTGCCAAAACATCAGATTGGCGCATGATAAGATAAGTTGTTCCGTCGAATTCAAGTTCTGTTCCGGCATATTTACCGTACAATACGTTTTGTCCTACTTGCAATACCATTTCTTCGTCTTTTGTACCGTTTCCTACTGCGATAACTTCTCCCTTCAATGGTTTTTCTTTAGCTGAATCTGGAATAATAATTCCGCTCGCTGTTTTTTCTTCTGCCACAGCCGGTTTGATCAAAACTCTGTCTGCTAATAGTTTAATGTTCATAATTGCTTAATTTAGAAATTATTTAGTAAAGTTTAAATTTAAAAATCCGATTTTATTATGAGCGAATTGTATGCCAAAAAATCTCATTATCGATTAATATTCTTTATCTATCCGTATAAATGTTTTGTTTTCAGACAAATATAAGTTTTGTCGAATTCTCTGTTAATTTAATATTTTTCAAATAATCATTTTTCTGACAGTTATATGCCAATTTGATAATAGTAAAATCGTTTTTCCTGCAAAAATGACAGTCTATATAACGGCGAAAAACATGTTTCAAAACATTGTTTTATAACATGTTTTTAGAGGTTGCTTTTTGCATTTTTTATTTATAATTTGCAAACCGTTTTAAATCGTATTGAGCATTTGCTTAAAAACGGATAATACACTTTATTACAGAGAACTTATACGGAATTAAAGATGTTCATAAATCCTTAATTCTTATTTTTTAACTCTTAATTTTAATTTATCATGAAGGTATATCAATCGAATGAAATTAAAAACATTTCCTTATTGGGAAGTGCAGGATCAGGTAAGACCACCCTCGCAGAAGCTATGCTCTTCGAGAGTGGCTTGATAAAACGCCGCGGGACAGTAGATGGAAAAAACACCGTGTCGGATTATTTTCCGGTGGAACAAGAATATGGCTATTCGGTTTTTTCCACGGTTTTTCATGTTGAATGGATGAACCGGAAGTTGAATGTAATAGATTGCCCGGGTTCGGATGATTTTGTTGGTAGTGTTATTACTGCATTAAATGTTACCGACACTGCAATTATGGTAATTAATTCTCAATATGGAATAGAGGTTGGAACGCAAAACCTATTCCGTTATACAGATAAATTGCATAAACCTGTTTTATTTGCTCTTAATCAGTTGGATAATGATAAGGCTGATTATGATAATATTATTGAACAACTTCGCGAAAATTATGGCGGACGGATTGTTCAAATCCAATATCCCATTTCATGTGGAGCATCTTTCAACGCAATGGTCGATGTGTTGAAAATGAAAATGTATAAATGGAAGCCAGAAGGTGGTGTTCCTGAAGTTCTTGATATACCTGCAGACCAAATGGATAAAGCGCAGGAGCTACATCAAAAATTAGTTGAAGCTGCTGCTGAAAACGACGAAGCTTTGATGGAAAAATTCTTTGATCAAGGTTCCTTGACCGAAGATGAAATGCGTGAAGGAATTCGCAAAGGTTTGATAACGAGAGGGATGTTTCCCGTTTTTTGTGTTTGTGCCGGACGAGATATGGGTGTTCGCCGCATGATGGAATTTGTAGGCAATGTAGCTCCTTTTGTAAGTGAAATGCCTAAACCAACAACCAAAGATGGAAAAGAAATAGCTCCGGATGCAAATGGCCCGACGAGTCTGTATTTCTTTAAAACAACGGTAGAACCACATATTGGAGAGGTTTCTTACTTCAAAGTAATGTCGGGGAAAGTAAAAGAAGGAGATGATTTGGTAAATGTAAACCGTAGTTCGAAAGAACGTTTGGCTCAACTATTCTGTGTAGCAGGACAAATACGGAGTAAAGTAGAAGAATTGGTTGCAGGAGATATTGGTGTTTCAGTTAAATTGAAAGATGTTCGCACCGGAAATACGTTAAATGAAAAAGGATGTGAGTATTTATTTGATTTTATTAAATATCCGGAGCCGAAGTATCGCCGAGCAATTCGTGCTGCAAATGAAGCAGATACGGAAAAGTTAAGTGAGGTGCTTACACGTATGCACGAAGAAGATCCAACATGGATTGTTGAGCAATCAAAAGAATTGAAACAAACAATTATTCACGGGCAAGGCGAATTTCACCTTAAAACGCTTAAATGGCGTATCGAGAATAATGACAAAATAATGATTGAATATATCGAGCCGCGTATTCCTTACCGCGAAACGATAACGAAAGCTGCACGTGCCGATTATCGTCACAAAAAACAATCGGGTGGGGCAGGGCAGTTTGGCGAAGTTCACTTGATTATTGAACCTTACCACGAAGGCATGCCGGTACCGGGAACATACAAATTCAATGGGCAGGAGTACAAAATAACTGCACGTGATACACAAGAATATAACTTGGATTGGGGTGGAAAACTTGTGTTTGTAAACAGTATCGTTGGAGGTTCGATTGACGCACGTTTTTTACCGGCTATACTAAAAGGTTTGATGGATAGGATAGAGCAAGGTCCTCTTACCGGTTCGTATGCACGTGATGTTCGTGTAATTGTTTACGATGGAAAAATGCACCCGGTAGATTCTAATGAAATATCTTTCCGGTTGGCAGGACGAAATGCGTTCAGTCAGGCGTTTAAAGAAGCTAACCCCAAAATTTTGGAACCGATTTATGATGTGGAAGTATTAGTTCCCGGTGATAGGATGGGAGACGTAATGGGCGATTTGCAAGGACGTCGTGCTATTATTATGGGAATGAGCAGCGAAAAAGGCTTTGAGAAATTAATGGCTAAAGTTCCTTTAAAAGAAATGTCATCCTATTCAACTGCATTGAGTTCTTTAACCGGTGGACGGGCTTCATTTACCATGAAGTTTGCAAGTTATGAACTTGTACCATCTGATGTTCAAGAAAAACTATTAAAAGAATACGAAGCTTCTCAACAGGATGCCGAATAATCTTTTTGATAAATAAATAAGCGATAAACGAGCCTGTATTACACTTGGCTCGTTTATTGAAGATATACTGGATAATACAAATCCACAATCAAGTGGAAATATTAAAATTGTTTCTGAGAGAGATCTTTGTGATTCATGTTCTGATGCATTAGATGAATTTAGGAAACAACGTCCAGGTATTGAAGTTGAAGTTGTATATAAAAATGAATATCCCTAAGTTATGGAAAACTATGATTTAACAACACTGATTTTCAATGAAGATTTTGAAAAAGCCAAAGATTATGTAATAAAGAATAGTATTGATTTGAACTATATTAACAATAAAGGGGGAACTCCCTTATTGGTAGCGATTGATACTGGAGATCTTGATATGATTAAATTTTTATTAGACCATGGGGCTAATCCTAATTTTTTATCAAAAGAAATCAATACACCTTTAATCGAAGCTATTGAAATAGCTGTAGAAGAAAGCGATTATACGTATCATGGAGAAAAAGAACCTCGCATTGATGTGATAGAATTATTGATAAAGTATGGGGCTGACATAAGATTAAAGGATGGTTTTGGCAGAACTCCGATATCATTTGCATCTCGGTATCATTTACGGGCACAGAAACTTTTTGAAGAAATGGAAAAATAAGAGAGTTCTTACTCATTATAGCATGCCAAGGGTGATGAGTGCAAGTTCGGCGTTTCGCTTCGTTGCGGTTAAAAGCAGCCTTCTATATGCATTTATATCTCAAAGCTGAATAATAATTAACTTTGCCATTTCAGATACTTAATTTATTCTTAAAATGTATATTTTTTATACTCCTAATATATCGACAAGCAATAGCCTTTCGGAAGAAGAATCGCGGCATGCAATAAAAGTTTTGAGATTGAAAGAAGGTGATGAAGTATTGCAAACTGATGGCAAAGGATTTTTTTACAGAACAATAATTGTCAGTGCAAATTCAAAACATTGCATAACCGAAATAATCGAAACAATTCCTCAGAAAATCGAAAGGGATTTTCGCATTCATATTGCAGTTGCACCAACAAAGAATTTAGACCGGATCGAATGGTTTGCCGAAAAAGCTACCGAAATTGGTATCGATGAAATTACTCCATTGCGATGTCGTTTTTCCGAACGAAAAGAATTAAAAAACGAGCGAATCGAAAAAATTCTGATATCGGCAATGAAGCAATCCCAAAAAACGAATTTGCCTGTCTTGAATTCAATAATTGATTTTAAAGATTTTGTCAAACGAGAATTTCCAGGACAGAAATTTATTGCACATTGTTATGAAGGACAAAAAGAAGAATTAAAAAAGTTATATACAAAAGGTTCGGATGCTTTGATATTAATTGGCCCTGAAGGAGATTTCAGTCAGGAAGAAGTTCAATTGGCAATTGGAAACGGATTTATTCCGATTTCATTAGGGAATTCACGCCTACGCACAGAAACAGCCGCATTGGTTGCTTGTCATACAATACACGTAGTTAATTAAGAATTAAAAGTCAAGAATTATTTTTAGCATTTTCAATGCCTCATTTTCCTTTTCCGTCATATCTGCGCGTTCTTTGGGCGATTTGTCTTTGATGCCGCAAAGGTGCAGTATTCCGTGAATGATTACACGGTGTAATTCTTCATCATAATCTGTATTGAATTTTTCGGAATTACTTTTCACCGTATCCAAACTGATAAATATATCTCCCGAAATATCATTTTCCACGCCATAATCAAAAGTAATGATATCGGTGTAATAGTCGTGGTTGAGATATTCATTATTAATACGGAGAATATATTCATCCGAACAGAAAATATAGGCAACATTTTCTACTTCTTTGCCATAAGTTTCTGCTACTTTTTTAATCCATTTTGAGATTTCCCTTTTGCGGATTTTGGGAGCTTTTATTTCTTCTGCTTGATAACTGATTGCCATTTTATTTTAGATTTTCATCGGTTTGACTTAATTGATCGAATATTTTTTTTCATCTTACGCCATCCGGAAGACATTTTACTGTTTATACGGAACTATCCCGCGTGAGGACAGATACACTTCATTGTGATACGAACCAAAGAGGTCGTACCGCGTTTTCGAATCCCCCTCAAACAACGCTTCATAGGTTTTGTGTGTTCCGCCGGGGATGTCGTAAACGTCAATCTGAAACAACAATACATTGTTGTATGAAAAACCGACCATGATGAACACATCGTTACCTTTCCAGAAAATATCTTCCACGCCTACCGAAGGACCGTTATAGACAAGGCTATTCTTGGTTCTTTGGCGACGGTCGACCAGATATAATTGCTGATCAACATCATAATCACCCGTATCGTACCATACACCGTCACGCATCTCGACAGGTAGCATCATATCCACATAGCGTTGCTTATTGGGCGAATAAGACATCTGCACCAAAGACGGAGAGTCATCTTCCGATCCGAATTCCCAGTAATAGGGATCTTCTGCTGAGTCGTGCGGACAGGTGAAACAAGCGCCTTCGATCACACTCGCCTGACGTGCCCGCGAAAGATCTATGCTATAAAAGTCGAGCCACGTTTGGATAATAGGTTGAATATACGCCACCTCTTGATTGGTGATCGGAGACTCGGTTCGCTGCTCACAAAACAGTTGCCGCGCCCGCTCACACTCATTCTCCCGACGGATAGAATCGCGGACGGCCCGGACTCTCTGTTCTTCCTGTCGGGCGGCTTTTTTGTCGATCGGGCGCGGCAGGTCATACCAATCGAATTTAGTCCAATACAACCTATTGTCTTCGGTTGAAAAACCTATATCGTGTCGCCAAGATTCCCAAGTGCCGATATTTGCAGTATGCAATACATTTTGCCGTTGCTCGTCGTAGATAAACAGTTTATATTCGGTATCATAAAAGGGCGACAACTTTTGATTAATATAGTCATAGTTATATGTTTCTATATAGTACGAATATTGCCGGTCACCGCTATATGTTTTCTCGCCGGGACTGTGAGATTGAAACAACCAGATTACCCACACCAATAAAGGCAGGACGATAACCCCAATGATCAACCACCGTTTTTTAATCGCCGGATATATCTTTTTGGGCCAAATAGCCAAAAGTGGTAATAATAACAACAAAAGCCAAGTAAGCAACGGAACACAAAAAATGTATTCGAGAGTATCCTGTCCGATGAACATCATTTCATCGGTACAAATACGCAACGGGCTCGCCATGTCGGCCTCGAACGTATCCTCTCGAACAAAATTTGCTCCAAACGGATTGAGTTTGAGCATTAGGTTTACGGTCGGACCACCTTCCTGTTCGCGATAGGTGTGGATGGCTAAGAAGGATTTGACCAACAAACACAATCCACAGATGACGAGTGTTGAAATAAGCACTATTTTCAAAAATCTGTTTTTCGGCATCTTTAGATATTTATTTGACACTTAGTTGTCAACTTGTTTAGTCGTTTACTTTTTCTTACATTTGTTTTTTCTTAGACAAAAGTACATAAAAATGAAGACAAAAGAAGAAATCGTTGAAAATTGGCTTCCCCGGTATACCAAACGTCCATTGGAGGATTTTTCAAAATATATATTACTGACAAATTTCTCGAATTATGTAAGAATATTTGCCGAGCATTTTAATGTGCCGGTATTAGGTTTGGATGGAAATATGCCTAATGCAAGCGCCGAGGGAATTACTATTATCAATTTTGGCATGGGAAGTGCAAATGCTGCTACGGTAATGGATTTGCTGGGAGCGATAAAACCTCATGCAGTACTGTTTTTAGGAAAATGTGGCGGAATTAAACACGTGAATGCGTTGGGTGATTATATCTTACCGATTGCAGCCATTCGGGGAGAAGGTACTTCGAATGACTATTTTCCGCCGGAAGTTCCTTCTTTGCCGGCATTTAACCTGCAACGTGCTGTTTCATCGACCATTCGGGATCACAGTCGCGACTATTGGACGGGAACAATCTACACAACTAATCGCCGGGTGTGGGAATATGATGAACATTTCAAGGATTATTTGCGTAAAATTCGTTGTATGGCGGTAGATATGGAAACAGCCACGCTATTCAGTGTCGGTTTTGCCAACGAAATTCCAACAGGCGCATTATTGCTGGTTTCCGACCAACCCATGATTTCATCAGGGGTAAAAACCGATAAAAGTGATAAACTTATTACCGAGAATTATGTTAATGAACATGTTCTTATCGGCATCGAATCATTAAAAATATTAATCAAAAACGGAACAACCGTAAAACATTTACGGTTCGATTGGTAGATTATGTTATACGTTTTACGTTATACGTATTACGTGAAAGAGTATAAAGTATAACTTTTTATGGCAAAAAAGGATGGTGTAACGCACACCGAAATTTTAAATGATATCAAACGAAAACAGTTCAAGCCTGTGTATTTTTTCATGGGTGAAGAATCGTATTATATTGATTTATTGACCGATGCAATAATAGATAATGCATTGGCGGAATCGGAACGGGATTTTAATCAAACCATTTTGTATGGTGCAGATACTAATATTGCTGAAATCATCAATGCTTCGAAACGTTATCCGATGATGGCCGAAAGGCAATTAATTGTTGTAAAGGAGGCTCAAACGCTGAAAAATATAGATGAACTTTCCTATTATCTGCAAAAACCTCAACCTACAACTGTACTGGTCTTTAATTATAAATACGGAAAATTAGACGGACGGAAAAAAGTATCAACGGATATTGCAAAAGTTGGTGTTTTATTCGAATCGAAAAAGTTATATGATAACCAACTTCCGACTTGGATTAATGGATATGTTACTTCGAAAGGTTATACTATCGATGGTAAATCAGCCGCAATGCTTACCGAATTCTTGGGAGCAAACCTTAGTCGTGTAGCCGGAGAATTGGATAAACTGATTATTACACTTCCTCAAGGAGAAAAACGAATAACGGACAGTTTAATCGAACGTAATATCGGTATAAGCAAAGAGTACAATACATTCGAATTACAAAAAGCGTTGGCTAACAGGGATATTCTCAGAGTAAACAGAATTGTCGATTATTTCGGAAAAAATACAAAAAATAATCCGATGGTAATGACAATGAGTTTATTATTTTCCTTTTTTTCAAATCTGATGATTTGCCATTATGCTGTAAATAAATCCGAAAACGGAATAATGAATGAGTTGGGATTCAGAACTGCTTTTCAAACGCAGGATTATAGTACTGCCATGAGAAATTACAATGCTGTGAAAACCATGCAAATCATTTCGTTGTTTAGAGAATATGATGCTAAATATAAAGGATTTCAAAGTGTTGCAGTATCTGAAGGAGATTTGCTGAAAGAATTAATGTACAAAATAATGCATTGAAAGGTAAAAAGTAACAAGTAAAAGGTAAAAATGGAATAATCCTACACCTTTTACCTTTTACCTTTTACCTTTTACCTTTTTTCATGGAACTATATTTTGATTGGAAAGAATTTATAAGTGCTTTTGTTGTGCTTTTTGCCGTGATTGATATAACGGGTTCCATACCTATTGTTATTGATTTGCGACAAAAACACCGCACTATCAATGCCGAGCAAACAGCGATTTTTTCACTAATAATTTTAGTCGCATTTTTGTTTGTCGGAGAAGCATTGTTGGGATTATTCGGAGTGGATATATCTTCATTTGCCGTTGCCGGAGCAATTGTTATTTTTATTATGGGACTGGAAATGACGTTGGGTATTGAAATTTTTAAGAACGATGGTCCAGTTAAGACCGCAACACTTGTACCATTGGTTTTTCCGTTGATTGCCGGCGCCGGTGCATTTACTGCGTTGCTGTCCTTAAGGGCAGAATATAATTACTTAAACATCATATTAGCTGTAGTTGTCAATATGATAGTGGTGTATATAATTGTGAAAAATGTCGATTGGATTGAGAAAAAAGTGGGATTAGGAGGAATTTACATCATGCGTAAGTTTTTTGGAATTATCTTGTTGGCCATTTCAGTGAAATTGATAACCTCTAATTTGGGAATCATTTTATCAACGTTGTTGAAATAGATTTAACCCAATGTCGCTATTTTTATTTTTAAATCTGCCGTTAATAAATCCAATTGTTTTATAACAGAAATAAGTAATTCACTCCAATTTTCTTCGGAAAGATTATCTTTATTTTCTTCGATGGTACGCAAAGAAGCAACAAGTTCGGAATTTCCCATCATTGTAATTACCGGGATTACTTTATGAGCGATTTGGGATGCTTTTTTCCGATCTTTTTCCTGAAGAGCCTTTTCCAACATGGAAATATTTGTATTCGTTTCTTCAAAAAAAGTCGTTAATATTGAATGTGTTGCCTCTTTATCATCTTCGGCAAAAGCCGTAAGAGGCGAATAATCAAATGCCGGTTTTTGTTGAATGCCAGTAGATAGCGTATTATTTAGCATTGTTATTAGCTGATTCGGAGAAAATGGTTTATTCAAGAATCCATTAAAGCCCATTTTTATATAATAATCAGAATCTTTATCGATACTTGCCGATAGCGCAATAACCGGAATCTTATCCGTATTGGGAATATTCGAATTTCGAATCTGTTCCAATAATTGATGTCCGTCAACATGCGGCATTTGAATATCAGTCAGAATAATATCAAACGTAGTATTATTCAATAAATCCAATATAGAATGAGGATTTAAGCAAGAAGTAACTTTTACTCCAAGTTGTTTTAATAGTTCTTCGGTAAAAGCCAATTGGAACGGATCATCGTCAATCAAAAGGCAATGAATCTCTTTATTTTTTTGGATAACTAATTCTTTATCTTGCGTTTCGAATATTTGATCTGTTTCTGATTTAGTAATGGGTAATATAACTTCAAAATCGCTTCCTTTTCCTGGAATGCTTTGCAATGTAAGTTCTCCTTTCAGTAATTCGACAAGTTTCCATGTTATTGATAAGCCCAATCCAAATCCCTCGACTTGTTCTGTCTGAGAAAGGCGGGAAAATTCAGAAAAGATTCTTTCCTGTTCTTCTTTTGGAATTCCGGGTCCAGTATCGCTTACTGTAATTGTCAGAAAATATTCCGATATACTTTTTTCCCTGATAGATACATTTAATGTAATCTTGCCTTCCGAAGTAAATTTGATGGCATTAGATAATAAATTACCAACAATTTGGCGCAAAAGTATTGGGTCTATATCGTATGAAAGATCCAAATTGCCTTTGGTTTCAAGAAGGATTTTTAATCCTTTAGCCTCGGCAATCGGTTCGAATCCGGCATATATTTCGTTAATCAATGTTTTGAGATTAAAAGGAACAAGGTGTACTTCCATTTCTCCTGATTCCAACCGGTGAGCATCCAATAAATTATTCACCAATGCAAGGATATGCTTGGATGAAGCAGTCATGTTATCGAGGTAATATCGTTGCCGTTCGGCAGGATTCAACCGAGATAACAGTTCGATGTATCCGATAATTGATGAAAGTGGAGCCCGGATATCATGACTAATCATCAACATTAACTTTTCGCGGGCATGCAGTAAATTCTCGGTATATTGGTTGGATTTTTCCAATTGTTTTCGGTAATATCTGCTTCGCGAAATATCTCTTATTATTATGAATAAAAAGATGGCTGTTATTATGATGGATAAAACAGCTATGAAAGCAAGTAGCTTTGTAGAATTTTTCAATAACGTTTCCTTTTTCGTGAAACGTTCGAATGAAGCATTCACTTCTTCTTCTTCAATAGCCCGCAATAACTGGTTTATTTTGTTGGTAATTGTATTGTTATTATATTGGATGCTACCAAGCCGTTGAAGTAATAAATTTGAGCTTTCTTTTCGTTGTAATTCCACATTATCTTTGATATCTTTCAAAACAGATACAACTTTTTCGGAAGAAGCAATAGCTGTAGTATCAGGAACTACTTTCCGGCTCGATTTTATTACCACATTGGAATTGTTAGAAGGAGGGTCGAAAACATCTGCCAAACGACGGAAAAATTTGCGTTGTTTTCCGGGAACTAATACAGAATCCCGTCGGATTTCAATTTTTTGTTTATCATCACTAACAGTGTCTTGTCCGGCAATTGCTTTTTCAATATTCCTTGAATAAAGGTTTCCGGTATTTATTTCATTCAATGTTTGCAATAAACGGCGCGTATTTCTCCGTTTTTGTTCTATCAATAAATTAATGGTGTCGATTTTTGTTAATTGGGTAGAATCTGTAATTAATGTACGTAAGGTATCCATGTTGCGGAGCGCCTTGTCAAACGGTTGATTGATGTAGTTGAAGTCATTATGTCCCGGCTGAATTATTTCTCCTAAGGCCTCACTTTCGTATAAAAGAGCTAATGTGTTAGTTATCAGGTATACCTTTAGTCGTGATTTATTATCAGGTTCATCTTCTCCTGCTACTTCTTTTATAGTATTATAGACATAAGTTATTGAAAATATCGCAATTAATATAATTGAGATATATCCCAAAATAACCTTTAATGTAATATTTCTGTTTTTTTCTTCCATATCAGTCTGAATACAAAATTAGCCATTCCCGGTAAAAAGAATGGCTAATTTTGCATGAAAAACATCACAACGTTATTTCTTTAACTTTTCTACCGCCCAATAATCACCGAAATTAAACGATTGCCAATCCCGATTTTCCATTTCCGTCATATATTCATCAACACAAAATGGATAATCATCTTTATCCTTATAAACATACGGATAAGCCTGAGAAGAAAGGTCGCTTCTCATATAATTATAATCGATTTTTACAGTCGATTGAGAGGTATTGTACTTGCAAATAATTACATCCCAATTGAAAAATCCTGCAAATAATAATGTTCCTAAAATACCCCAACCGCAAACCCGGTTATAGTAATAAAATGTCTTTTTGTTTCTGATTTTCAAATATAAAAAGAAAAGTCCTAATCCGACAATAAAAAGAAAAATAAATACGCCAATTCGTTTGTAAGTCAATCCACATTGCGTAACATAATGAAAATTACGTAATCCTACTGACAATAATAGAAAAGCATTTTGAATAATCCATGCAGTTGATACAAATTTCAGGTTCTTGTTTTTACTATAAAGATTCAGATTATCCCGGAAAAAATATAAAATTATTCCGACAGATATTAAAACGCTTAAAATCAATAAATATGTACCATGATGAACAAATGTTGAAAGTTCGCCGGCTGTTTCGGGAATTTGTCCTAACCAAACCGTAAATATGTCGGTACAATTAACAAGCAAAAGCAATATATTTATCAAAGAGATGCTTAATAATGCTGTTTTGTATTCGTCTTTTAATTTTACACTTAATCCATTTTGATAAAAGCGAATTTTTTCTCGTACAAAATTGTTTTTACAGCTATTGTCATAATTTGAGATTGCATTCTTTTCGAATGATAAAAAGAATAATGACAAAAAGTAAACGATGAATGCAAAATGAAAAATATCGAGAAATGATATATGGGAAAATACTTCTCCCAAAAAGTCAAATAAAGGATTAAATGCACTTTCTGCCAACTTCTTAAATTGCGCATTGGCTGTTAAGAATAATCCTAAAAATATCAGGACAAATATGCTCGCGATGAGAATACGGGAAAAGAGAGCTTTGGCGTTTCGGGAATTTATTTTTTCACCATTTTCCTTTTTTGCAAACGGAAAAACAAGCGCGTCTTTTATCATTTTAAAATACAGTTTGATACTTTTGGGGATATTCAGCAAAAAAGAAATAAATGCAAAAAACAAAAACCGTAAAGAAGGTATTTGCACAAAACTTATAAAAACAACCAAACTTATATAATACATTACCATACTGAAAATAATGCCATTAACAGTTACTGAAACAGCACTGAGAAAAAAAACTCCGGCAAGGCATTTTAGTAATGTATTATTACGTAAATCTTTCCTGCACAAGAATACCGATAGTATCAGTAAAGCAGCAAAAATAACTGCATTTAAACCTAAATGTTGATACCACATTAAGTAGCAATAAGCAACACTTCCTATTAATAATCCTGCAAATAATTTTAAATTTTTCATTTTTAGATGTATTATTATATTTTTTAAAAGAACTTTGAATTTCAAAGTATTTGAGTAAAAAAAATTATGATATTGTTTTTAGAAAATTTTCCAATGCATTCAGATGTTCGATAAATGCTTGTTTTCCTATTTCTGTTATTACGTATGAGGTATTGGGTTTCCGGCCAATAAATTGTTTTTGTACTTGGATATAATTCAGCTCTTCCAATCCCCGGATATGGCTCGCTAAATTTCCATCGGTAAGCTGAAGTAATTCTTTCAGTGTTTTGAAATCGACATTTTCATTTACCATCAATGCTGACATTATGCCTAACCTGACTTTACTTTCGAATGCTTTATTTATATGTTCGACAGGATTCTTCATTTTGCTTTTCTTTCATATTTGAAATACATTAGTATGCCGTAGAAAATATGCAAAACGCCGAAACCGAAAGTCCAGAAAAACAAACTGTATTGGGTAAGAAAGCTATTAATCATTCCTAAAGCTAACATCGAATACCCCAAATATAAAATATCCTTGAAAGTATAACGGGAAGCGGTAATCAATGCCAATCCATAAAAGCATAACATGATTGTTGTGATGTATTGAGTATCTCCGTTTATACCCATCGCAATACATAAAGCGCCGCCGGGCAATAAACAAATAAAAATATTTGCATGTATCTTCTTGGCTGCTCCTGAAAAAATGGATTCACCTGATTTTCTTGCTTTTCTTTCGGAAAGGAATGCAGCCGTTGCAATTGCTAAGAAAAGAACTGCTATTGCAACTAAACCAATGGACAATTTTCTTCCATCATCGCTTAATCCAAATGGATTTTGCATCAGGGATTTTGCAATAACAGCTCCTAAAATAGCATAACTACCAAGGAAAATTCCTGAATATCTGCTTAATGAAAGGCATTTAGTGGATTTTTCCATCATGCCTTTAATATCTTTCAACGTGTCTAATGCTTCTTTATTTTTCATATAAAAGTACTTTGAGTTGCAAAGTAAATAACTATATTTGAAATAAGAAAATTTTTTGGATTTTTTTTATACAGAATGAGTCCAATATGTAATACGTTGTATGTTTTACGTTATACGTAAATGGTTGATGTTACCGAGGCGTAGAACGTATTACGTAAAACGTAAAACCTTCAAATCGGCGTCAATGTGAATATTTTATACGTTTGTTCCACAATAAAATCGAAATATTTCTGATTTACAACTACATTTGTACGTTTTAGAATTTACCATATGAGAAAAAAGACTTTACGCTCCCCTTTATTGTACCTGTTTTTGATTGTTGTTACAATAATAATAGGTTTATCTTCCAGAAAATTCCCCGGATATTTTCCTGACTTTTTAGTTGAATATTTAGGAGATGTTCTCTGGAGTTCGATGGTATATTTTGGAATTTGTTTGTTGTTTCCATCTGTAAGTATTAAAAAAGCATGCATTACAACATTGCTTTTCTCATATTTTATAGAAGTAACACAACTTTACCATGCACCGTGGATAGATTCAATCCGGAATAATCCGTTTGGCGCCTTGGTATTGGGGCATGGATTTTTGTGGAGTGATATGGTTTGCTATACAGTAGGCACGGCTTTTGCTGCCATAATGGATTGTATTTTCATTAAGATGAAAAAAGGTAAAAAGTGATTGTTACTTTTTACCTTTTACTTTAATCTATTTATTAGTAATTTTTACCTGATAAACAACAATTCCCGATATTTAGGCAGAGTCCACATTTTATCATCAATCATTAGTTCAAGTTCATCTATGTAATGACGGATAACATCAAACAATGGCGCTACATTTCTGCAATACGCAATAGCTTTTTCCCGTTCGTTTTCGATTTTATTGGCAACTTTTCGATTTTCAATCATTTTTGTAACATTGGATTTAATCGAAGATAAAAGTTCGGCTATTTCTTCAATTGTTTCCATATCCTGATGCGCTATCTTTGCAACTTTATCCGGAGGAAATAATTTTGTTACTTTATACACATTATCCAGCAAAATATTTTGGTAACGAGTTGCCACAGGAATAATATGGTTTGTTGCCAAATCGCCTAATACACGAGCTTCTATTTGTATCTTCTTCGTATAAATTTCCCATTTTACTTCATTGCGTGCATGCAATTCGGTTTCACTTAATACCCCTGTTTCTTTGAACATATCGATGCTGTTTTGACTTAAATAAGCATCATATATCAACGGAACATAAGTTTCACAATCCAATCCACGGCGAGCAGCTTCTTTTTTCCATTCTTCGCTGTATCCGTTTCCATCAAAGCGAATGGGTTTCGATTCCTTGATGTATTTTCGTAGTACGGAAAAAATAGCACTTTCTTTTGTTCCTCCTTGAGCAATAAGAGCTTCCACATCCTTTTTGAATATTCTCAATTGATGTGCAACGGATGTATTCAATGCAATCATTGCTGATGCACAATTGGCAGAAGAACCGACTGCCCGGAATTCAAAGCGATTTCCGGTAAATGCGAATGGGGAAGTACGGTTACGATCGGTGTTATCAATCAATAAATCGGGAATATGACTCAAGTCCAGTTTTAATCCAACTTTATCGCCTACCTCAATGGCTTGCTCTCCATTGCTTGCTTCCAACTTGTCTAATATGGCTGAAATTTGACTTCCCAAAAACACGGAAACAATAGCCGGCGGAGCTTCATTTGCGCCCAAACGGTGTGCATTTGTTGCGGAAGAAATACTTGCCTTTAGTAAGGCATCATTCTTGTAAACGGCCATTAATACATTTACTAAGAAAGTAATGAATTGCAAATTTTCAGTGGATGTTTTTCCGGGAGAAAGCAGTCCAATACCAGTATCTGTGCCGATAGACCAATTGTTGTGTTTTCCCGAACCATTTACTCCTTTAAATGGTTTCTCATGTAATACAACCCTGAAATTGTGACGGCGGGCAACCTTTTTCATTATTAGCATTAATAATAAATTATGGTCGTTTGCCAAGTTCATTTCTTCAAATATGGGCGCCAATTCAAATTGATTCGGAGCAACTTCATTATGGCGTGTTTTTACGGGAATACCTAGTTTATAAGATTCATACTCCAAATCACGCATAAATGCTGAAACACGCGTAGGAATAGAGCCAAAATAATGATCTTCTAATTGTTGATTCCGGGCGCTTTCGTGTCCCATCAATGTGCGGCCGGTAAGCATTAAATCAGGACGGGCAGCCCAAAGAGCTTCATCAACCAAAAAATATTCCTGTTCCCAGCCCAAGTATGCATAAACCCGTTTTACATTCCGGTCGAAGTATTTACAAACTTCGGTTGCACTTGTATTTAATACTTGAATTGATTTAAGCAACGGTGTTTTATAATCCAATGCTTCGCCAGTGTAAGAGATAAAAACAGTTGGAATACACAACGTTCCATCCAAAATAAAAGCAGGAGAAGAAGGATCCCAAGCTGTATATCCGCGTGCCTCGAATGTATTACGAATCCCGCCCGATGGAAAGCTTGAAGCATCGGGTTCTTGTTGTACCAATAATTTACCCGAAAATTCTTCAATCATTCCGCCATTTCCGTCATGTTCTACAAACGAGTCGTGTTTTTCGGCAGTTCCGTCGGTCAATGGTTGAAACCAGTGAGAATAGTGTGTTGCGCCCATTTCCATAGCCCACATCCGCATTCCGGCTGCAACATGATTAGCTATTTCACGGCCGAGAGGTTTTCCTTTGTCGATAGCTTCGGTCAATATCTTCATTGTTTCCTGCGAAAGATATTGATTCATTTTTGCCCTGTTAAAAACATATTTGGCATAATATTCCGAAGTTTTCCCTTCCGGAGCTTTTACTTCTACAGCCTTTCTTTTGAAAGCTTCATTTACTACCTTAAACCGTAAACTCGACATAGACTTATTCTAATTAAGAATTAAGAATTAAGAATTAAGAATTAAGAATTAAGAATTGGGTTTATCCAACTGATTAATTTTTAAACTCTTAATAAAAATGTAATCTTGAAAAATATTCGGACAAAATTACATAAAATAATTTTTACTTTTTTATAACCAAATATATTTATTCAGGCAAAGGGCGAAAGGCTAATAGCAAAAGGAAATTCGTTCGCCCTTTACCATTAGCCTTTTGCCCTAAAGTCATTTGCATGTTGCAAAAAAGCTATCGGAGAAGAATCCATCTACGATAGCTTTTGCTTCTTTGTCTGTTAAAACTTTCGACCATTTGACACGGTTTGCAGTATCTGCTCCTTCACCGGAATTGTTGTATTCCAAGTACCTGGCAGTTTCTTCATTTGACTCTTTTCCCCAGTTATGCCAACCCAATGGTTTTATTTCTTTCGGTAATTCCGTATTCATGAAAAGCACCATGGCGTAAGGCCTCCAAGGCCTTCCTAAATAAACGGATGTAGCATCGTTGTCCATCGTAACATTACAATAGTTGAATATATATCCGTATGGTGAAGATTCGGGCGTGCTTGCAGCTGTTATATAGGAATTCCGTTTACAATTAATGGTACAAGTTTCAAACCATGCAGTTGCAGGCCCAAAAATAAAGTCGGTAGTACCTTCAATATGACAGTTTTCAAAATACAGACGGGCAACATTATCTTTTCCTCCGGTATAAACTGTATCCTGATTTCCTAAAAGACGACAATTGCGGAAAACCAACCGATCTCCCTCCGTATGTAATGCTACGGCTTGTCCAACTTGTCCTGCCGTATTTTCAATTGTAAGATTTTCTACTGTTATATCATTTCCTGCAATCATAAAAGTATAGGTTTTGAAGGTGCCCATATTGTTTAATGCAGCATAATCATTGTAGGATATAACCGTTTCATACATATTCTCTCCACGCAATATAATATTGCATTTGGTTGCAGGTAGAACTATCTTTTCATTATAAACTCCATTTTGAATGAAGATTATCGTATAATCAGGATTCGCATCACTAACAGAATTTATTGCATCCTGAACAGTTTTGAAATTACCTGTTCCATCTTGAGCAACTACAATCGTATTTGCATAAGTGGAAAAAGTATAAACAAACAGAATCAAAAAGGGAATTAAAAGCTTTTTCATTGTATTAAGAAATTTGATGATGAGATTTAAAATTAAGGGTATAAATATAAGAAGAATATAGAAATTAATGTGCCAATGTGCAGATATGCCAATTAGAATACTGGCACATTGGCACATTATTAATCATATTGATTAAAGTTCTTTACATTGTTTAAAATAACAGGCTTTCCTTCTTTTGCTGTTATTTTTACATTTTTGAATTTAACTCCGTCTGCTTCGGATAATTCAGCTCCGAATTTTGCGGTTATGGTTGCATTTTCCACATTGATATTTGTGATATTCATTTCCGGAAGTCCATTAAAAAACATGGCACGCCTTGCATTGTTAGATACCAAATTTTTTACATAAATATTACGAAAAACAGGCGTTTCTTCCGTAACAGGAGGAATTGTGTTTTGGATTGAAATTGTATCTCCTTCTTCCAAAACTTCTGATGCCGATTTTCCACCATAATACAAATCAAACAGGAACGAATCGGTTACAATATCAATCATACTGATATTTTCGACATAAATATTTTCAACAACGCCACCTCGTCCGCGGCAACTTTTGAAACGTAGTCCGACATCCGTTCCCATAAACTGGCAATTCTTGACAGATACATTGCGTACGCCACCCGACATTTCGCTGCCGACAACAAAACCGCCGTGTCCTTTGAATACTTTGCAGTTATCAACGATTACATTTTCAGTCGGACGGTTCCGTTTACGCCCTTCGGCATCTTTTCCCGATTTAAGGCAAATAGCATCGTCTCCTACATCCAATGTGGAATTAACTACAAGTACATTCTTGCAAGATTCCAAATCCAACCCATCTCCGTTTTGAGCATACGCCGGATTCCGGATAAATACATTATCAACAATCACATTTTCGCACATCAACGGATGAATATTCCAACCTGGAGAATTTTCGAACAATACTCCTTCGAGCAATACATTTTTACATTCGACAAGATTAACCATAACAGGGCGTAAGTAATCTTTAATTGAATCCCATTGAGCTTCAGTCAGGTTATTATCTTTTCCTGCCCTTGCCCAAACTTCTCCTTTAGCTGCTTTCTCGGAAGGCAACCAATAATCATCGGTCATCAAAACACCGCCCGAAGTAGTTACCTGTTTCCAATGAGCTTCCGTAACTTTGGCTTTTTTCAATGGTCGCCAAGCTCCGCCCGAACCATTAATTGTTCCTTCTCCTGTAATAGCAATATTTTTCAGTTTTCTTCCCGAAATAGGCGATTGACAACGGTATGCTTCTTCTCCTTCGAAGGATGTTTTTACCAATGGATAAGCATTAAAATCGGGAGTAAATAGGATTAAAGCTCCTTTTTCCAAATGAAGATTTATATTCGATTGAAAAACGATAGGTCCGGTAAACCATACGCCGCAGGGAACAAGCAATATTCCTCCGCCTTGTTCGTTCAGCGATTTCATAGCTTTGTTAAACGCTTCGGTATTTAATGTGATTCCGTCACCTATTCCTCCGAAATCTTTAATTGAAACTTTCTTATCGGGAAATACCGGACGTTGTACTTTTGGCATTTCAAAGGATAAGTCTTTATATAGATACCCATAAGGATATGATTCTTCTGTTTGGCAAGAAATACAACTTACAATTATAAGTAACAAAAAAAATAATCGATTCATATACATTTTAATTGTGTTTTTTATTTATTTACCGAAAAAATATATTCTTTTCCGGCTTCCGTATCCATTTCTACTACCGGAATATTGATTTGCTTATCCGTATTTAATTGAGCTAACGGTGAAATCAATGGCTTGCGAATTTGTTGAACTTCAAAAAATGGATTGTCAATTGTTTTGTCTGCTTTTTCCAACGACTTACCATCGCATTGTAAAGTAGCGGAAGTTCTTATCCGGAGCTTTCCTCCAATAGTGGATTTTATGATTAGTTTATCTATTTGATTATTTTTCCAAGACATTTCGACTATTTCAAAACCACCATGGCAACGAAGACCTTTAACAATTCCTGATTTCCATACATCGGGGAGAGCAGGCAATAAATGTATAGCGCCAGTATGACTTTGTACCAACATTTCGGCAATTCCGGCAGTACAACCAAAATTTCCATCAATCTGGAAAGGTGGATGTGCATCAAACAAGTTCGGATAAGTACCTCCGTTTTGTCCTCGTTCTTCAGTAGTTGGTTTTATCTGGTCTGTTATTAATTTATAAGCATGATTACCATCCAGCAGGCGAGCCCAAAGACAAACTTTCCAACCCATCGACCAACCGGTAGAAGCATCTCCACGTTGAATCAGAGAATTTTTGGCTGCATCAAACAACATAGGAGAATCGTATAAGGAAATCTGATAACCGGGATACAATCCCCACAGATGAGAAACATGACGGTGATGGTCGTTTGGATTATCCCAATCTTCCATCCACTCCTGCAACTGACTGTATTGTCCGACTTGCATGGGAGCTAAACGAACTACCATATTCTGTAATTCTTTAACAAACGAATCGTCCATATTCAATGTTTTTGCAGCACGGATCGTATTGCTCATCAAATCGAATACCATCTGGTTATCCATTGTACAACCCGCAATGATTGAAGCATCTTGCTTTTTATTAATTGCAGGAATATTTTCAGGAGAATACGAAGGTGCAACAACCATCCAACCGTTTTTTGGTTCCTGAACTAAGAAATCAAGGAAGAATTCACAAGCCCCTTTCATCAATGGATATACTTCGGAAAGATATTTCTGATCGCCTGAAAATAAATACCGATCCCACAAGTGCTGGCAAAACCATGCATTACAAGTTGGCCAAACACCATAACGAGGACCGTCAACAGCTCCAGTAGAACGCCAGATATCTGTATTGTGATGCAATGCCCAACCGCGGCAACCGTACATTTTTGCAGTTTCTTGTCCGGTAACAGCGACATCTTTTATCAGTTGCAGAAAAGGTTCGTGCATTTCCATCAGGTTGGTAACTTCGGCAGGCCAATAATTCATTTCTACATTGATATCGGTAGTATATTTACCATCCCAAGGAGCACGTAACTGATAATTCCAAATTCCCTGAAGGTTGGCAGCCTGTCCTCCGGGTTGGGAAGAACAAATCAATAAATAACGTCCGAATTGAAAATAAAGAGAGGCAAGTTGCGGGTCGAAGTTAGAAGCGAATTCTTTTACCCGCTGGTCTGTCGGTTTTTGTGCTTGAGCATTGGTGCCCAAATCCAACGATACCCGGTTAAAGGATTTTTGATAAAAGGCAGTATGTTCAGTTAATGCCTTGTCGTATTTCTTTTTTTCTGCATTTGCCATAAATTGTTCGGCACGTTGCAGAGAATTTCCCGAAATATCTTTGTAATTAATATAATTCGTTCCAACAGAGATATAGATAGTTACAGTATTTGCATTATTAACCGAAATGATGCTGTCGGAAGCAACTTCTTGTTTTCCGCCTTCATTTACAATTTTAACCAAACTTGTAAAATTCACTTTGCCTTTAATTCCTTCATGATCGTTGGCTGTAGCATCCAATCTCAACATTTTCTTATAAACCGATTTATCCGGTTCATTGTAAGGAGTCGTATATTTGGCATCAAATGAAATTTTTCCTTTTTGCGAAGCCGTTAATTTTATAATTACTAACTGGTCGGTAAAGGACGTAAATGCCTCGCGTTTATATTGAACACCATCGACAGTATACATAGTAGTTGCAACAGCCTGTTGAATGTCCAAATCCCGGTAAAAATCCTGGTAATTTTCCTGTCCTTTGAAATCCAGACAAAGGCTTCCTACTGTTTGATAAGGCATTCCATTAGCAGTTGTCGAACAGATGGTTGTGCCGCAAAGCTTTTGGGCTTCGGCATATTTTCCATCGAAAATCAATTGACGTATTTCGTTCAATGCATCTTTTGCCAACGGATTTGTGTTGTTGTAAGGACTTCCACCCCAGATGGTTTCCTCGTTCAGTTGGAACTGCTCATGAACAGGATCTCCGAATACCATTGCACCCAAACGCCCGTTTCCGAGAGGAAGAGATTCAACCCAAAGTTTGGCTGGTTGATTATACCAAAGCTTGAGGTTTTGTTCCTGTGAAAAAATAGAACTTGAAATAAATAAGGCAATCAATAAAAAAATGTTGTGTCTCATGTATTCTAATTTTTAAATTTAATAATCGAAATAGAATAAGAAAGCTTGCCGGGGTTATTTTGCCCGGTAAGCTTTCAATATTACAAACCTAAAAACAATCTTCGTTATTGCCAATATCTCGGATCTCCTACAGAACCTGTTCCGGCAAATCCGGCTCCCGGTTTAATATGGAAATCGCCATTGTCAGGATCAACAAATAAGTTGTATGCTGTACCACTGTAATTCATAATATCTGTAAAAGCAGGTGCCCCTTCTTTAAAATCAGATGTTTTGTAAGAACTGCCAAAGGTAATAAGAAGTCCTGAATAATTACCCGCAGTTGATTTTGCCAAAGTTCCTCCGTTTGGACCTGAAAAGATACTTTTATTAACAGATACAGTCAATGGCAAATAATTCGTATCAAAACGCATTAATTGAGACAGTTTACTTGTGTTATTGAAGAAAGTACAATAGGATACATTGATTTCTTTTGTAACACAACGAACATCCATTAATTGTGTGCCTATCTCATGTAATGTACTGTTTGTAAGAATTAAGCTATCTAAAGTAAGTGTAGCGCTGGCTGCGGTATTGAAAACACCATAACCTCCAGTATTGTAGATATAGCAATTATTTACCTTAATCTTCTCTACAGTCATTGCTGCATTTTGCAAACGAACCACACAGTTATAATCCTGAATCTTACAACCTTCGAAAACAATATTGCTAATCGGCTGATTCGTGTCAATAAACCGTTTGCTGGCATTATCAGACCCAATAAGGTTTATATTCTCAAATTTTACTGTTGTAAGAGGAGCGGAAACAGCCAAATTATCTGTATTCAATATAGTTGAATATTGACTTGATAATCCGGTGAATGTAAGAGAAGTCATACCTGCAGGAACGGTAATGCTAGCTGCGTTGTATGTTTTACCGTATGCAAATGTTAATGTTACAGCAGATTGTCCTCCTCCATAAAGCGATGCCAATACAGTACTTAAATCATCCGCATCTTGCACCTCGTAAACGAAACTTCCTGCAGTTCCTTTGGTAGAGAACCCTTTCAGACCTCGTTTAATGTCTCCATAATAGAGTGTCGCGGTATAAGAAGTACCTTGGTCTAATCCAGTAAATGTTTTACTTCCCAATGCAATTTCATCTGGTGTCAAACTGCCATCTCCTACTTGTTCTCCAGTTACATTATTTATCAATTCCAACTTATCGAGCTCATTGGTTGGTGTCCAATATAAAATGGCTTGAGTTAACTCGGTGTACATTTCAGGTAAAAATAAATTTTCTTCCGGAGTAACGAATGCAAACATTACATATTCCGAAGGAGGCGTTCCATCGGCACTCATAACTCGCATTCTTACAGAAACTGTCGTATCTCTGGGCATATCTCCGAAAATTGGCCTGAAAAGTGTTCTTGTTGCCGGATTTCCTGTTGAATAAGCAGTTAATGTATCAGCCAGTAATTCAACAGTGCTAAATATATTGTTAAACTCCAGACTGTCTGTACTGAATTCAAAAACATATGAAGATGCCCTTGGCATCTTGGAAAATTCGATTTGAATATCTGTCGGATTTACAACAACCGATCTAAAAATCAAAGACCGGAACATTTGGGAATCATCCGGATTTACCGGCCAGTCATTTGAATCATCATTGCAAGATATGAAACTTGTAGCCAGCAGGCATAATAAGCATCCTATCATGTATTTTATTTTAGCTGTATATTTCATTATGTATAATTTTAATTAGTGTTGTATCAATTGTAAAATGACGCAAAAAGTAGTAAAGAGTAGTTAGAGGTAATTATTCAGAAAGTTTATCATTGAAATGATAGCTACTTCTAACTACTGCTTAATAACTACATTTGATTAATAACCATAAGAATTTTTAAGCATACTTCTCGAATCAGTAATATTCTTATTGTAAATAGAGAATGGATGACGGTTGTTGCAAACGCCGTTTCCTATCGGATAATCCTTCATCATGTCACTAATAACCGTAGCACTGTCCATCGAAGCAATCAATGCCGAGTAATCGTATGATACATTTAGTCCTGTACTTGCAATCAAAATTCGTGTAGTCCATGTTTTTGTGTTTGTACCTGACTTAGCTGCTTCACTCAACCATGTAGTTTTGTACCATCCTGAACCTGCGATACTTGCGCCCGGATCAGGTACATCTTCATAATAGTTTATACTTGCTCTGTCTACATATTCTTCGGGTGTAGCTGTATATTTATAGTAAACCGTAGTTGGAAAATAAGTAGACGGATATGTTTTTCCAAATATTTCCACACTTCTATTTCCATTAATCATGTTGCAGAGAGCCATTTTTTGTTCTTCTATTTTATCATTGAGTATCCCCCAACGTACCAGATCGTATTTGCGCAATGCTTCTCCTCCGAATTCCCAAGCCCGTTCATTAACAATCGCTTTGAAAAAATCAGCATCATAATCAGTAACTTTAGGATTTCCCAAACCGAAAGCTCTCTCCCGTACTCTTTCCAAGGCTTGTTTTGGCGTAATTCCTGCTGTTGTATTTGCTGTTGTTGGTCCATATAACTCATTTTGAGCTTCGGCAAACATCAAGAAAATATCCGAATAACGCATTACAATCCAGTTTATTCCTGTTGGAACACGACCGGATTTGGCAGCTTTGTGCGCGGCCTTATAAGCGTCGGTCATCCAGTATATTCTCCATTTGGCAAATTTCCAATCAGTAGGATTGCTATTGATTTTCTCTTTATTATCAGCAGAATAAGAAAAACAAGTTAATGTAACATCTCGACGTTTATCTTCCGGATCAAAAGAATAGAAGTAATAAGATGTTGAAACAACGTTTCCACCGCCTAAGGCAATAGCTCCGTATTTACTTCCGCCATCCAGGCGCATTCCAATCAAATTTCCTATATCTCCGTTTTGGGAAAGTCCGAATGCAACTTCAAATAAATTCTCATTTACAGCATTATTTTGTAATTGATTGACTGTTTTCCATAAATTTTCAAAATCATCCAAATGATGCGGATTGCTTGGATCTCCGATTATTTCGGCACATTTTTGAGCAGCTATTTCATAATAGTCTTTCCAATTTGTACATCTTCCTGTAAAATAACCGTTTACTTCAGGTATATTGGGATTTACTTCAGCCGTTGTTTCAGGAAATTGATTCCTGTCCCTGATAGACCATCCCCCGGCAAATAATGCGGTACGGGCAATTAATCCTTTAACAAAACCTTTTGTAATCTTGTCGGCGCTTCCATACGATGTAGTACCAACACTTCCTCCCAACCAGGGAACATATTGCTCAGCTTCAAGCAAATCCTGAATAATGTACTTATAAACGGTATCCCTATCAACTTTTCCTATAAAAACATTGCTCAAATCGCTATTGGAAGGTGCATCCTTATAAGGAATATCTCCAAAATGAGTTAATAATTCCAAATACGCCAAAGATCTTAATGCTAATGCTTCGCCTAAATAGGCTTTCATTATTAAGGAGTCGCTTGTTTGCAATAACGGCGAATTTCGAACTCCGTCAATAGCTAATGCTGCATATTCAACCGTTTTATAGAGATTATCCCACCTCAAGTTCTGGTTTTCGGCAGAAGCATAATAGTTGGAAGCTCCGGCATCCCTTGTTGGTGATTTGTAATTATCAGTACTAAGCCCTGCTATTTCAACATCTGAATTTGTAGGCCAGTTGGTGGAGATTTTTTGCCCATATACATATGTGTCGGTCAATGACGCATAGATGCCATTGATAGCAGCTTCTGCAAAAAAGGTTGTTTCAAAAACAGTCTCTTTCGTTAGTTTTGATTCGGCTTCGGTATCCAAGAAATCATCACAAGAAATGTTTACTAAAACAAGTGCTGCAATAAATATATAAATTGTTTTTTTCATGTTTTATATTATTTAAAAAGTTATATTAACCCCGGCAATAAAGGTGCGGGATTTGGGATAAGCTGAATAGTCAACACCCGGAGTAAGAGGAGTAGATCTTCTTGTATCTACTTCAGGGTCTTGTCCTGAATAATTAGTCCAGCAGTATAAATTATATCCTGTAAAATAAACCCTTAAAGATTCAATAAGTACTTTTTGTGAAATTGATTTCGGTAAGGTATATCCGACAGTCAAATTGTTTAACCTTAGGAAAGAGCCATCTTCAACCGCCCACGAATGGAAAACGGTAGAGTTGATAATCGGATGCCAAATGGATGCATTTTGATTTAACTCTTGTAACCGTACAGGATCGGCATAAGCCCCGTAATAAATATTGTACCCTGTTTCGGGGTCGATTGTTGTAAAGCGTTTACCTAAACCCATTTCCGTACTCATATTCTGATACCTTTTTGAACCGGAATATGTATTATAGTCGATTTTATTAGCATTGTAAATATCATTTCCGTATGACCAGTTGAAAAATGCAGAAGCATCAAATCCTTTGTAAGTAGCATTTAATCCAAAACCACCTGTGCTAAGTGGTTGCGCATTTCCGATAACTTTACGGTCGGCTTCCGTAATTTGTCCATCACCATCCAAGTCTTTTAATTTTAAATGTCCCGGGCCGAAATATGTATCTTTAGAAGTAGTAATCAATGTCGTTATGTCAGGAATCTTATTACCATCGGCATCAGTAGGATTAAGAACCCATTTGTTTGCTGAGGGATTCCATGTAAAATCAGAAAACGAGTACATTTCATCTGTTACATAACCATACATTTGACCAACAGGGCCTCCTACTTCAACCAAATAATCATAAGCAGAGGTTGTTAATCCCCATCCCGAAGAATAAGTTGCGTAATTACCTTCGGCACTTACAAATTTGTCAACTTTATTCCTATTCATTGATATATTAAAATTGGCTGATAGGGTAAAGTCTTTGGTGTCTACGATATAACCGTTCAATGTTAATTCCACACCTCTATTGGAAGTTTGTCCGACATTTTGGTATTGTTGCGTATAACCTGAATGAGCTGGCAATGGTACGGCCATAATCAAATCTTTGACTGTGTTTTTATAAATTTCGAGTGTACCTGAATAACGATTGTCCAATACGCCAAAATCAATTCCGAAGTTTGTAGCTATTGTTGTTTCCCATTTTAATCCAGCATTATATAACGTAGTGCTTGGTTTCAAAGCGCTGGCCGGTTCTTCACTAGGATAAGATAATTTGGTAGCTCCGGTTTCAAAGCCAAGTTCCTGTCTCCAGTAAGAGCCAACCCTGGCATTTCCTACACTACCATAACTGAAGCGTAATTTCAAATTAGAAAGCCAATCTTTTTGTGATTCCATAAAACTTTCTTCGGATAATCTCCATCCTGCGGCCATACCCGGGAAGAATCCCCATCGATTATCGGGAGAAAATACATTCGTTCCGTCTTCACGAGCAGTAAGGGTTAACAGATATTTATCCTTGAGTGTGTAATTGATACGTCCGAATACGGAAGATAATCTGGTCGGTTCACCTAATGTAGTATAAGTAGGAAGAGGGTCGCCATAATTCCACATAGCTAGAATTTGCTCGGCTGTCATGTTTGCCGGAAAATATTTGGATTGGATAACAGTTTGGTCATTATTCCTGTTGCTCATTTCTTGCCCCAATAAGAAAGTAAAACGGTGAATATCCTTTAGGGTATAATCATACGTTAGTGTATTATTGAAACTCCATTGGTCTTTTTCTTCATTTGTTTTCTTTGCAACAGGCTGGCCACCGTTTGCATTCGATTCTCCGGTACCTTTTGTCCAGATATTATCTGTATGATTTGTTATAAAAGAATAACTTCCTTTTGTTGAAAAAGTCAATCCTTTTATAATTTTCCAGTTAATGCCCGCATTATATGTATTATTGAATTGATATTGTTTTTTGTATTCATTTTCAATATCAAACAAAGGATTCTGCAATGTGCTTATTTTTTCAGGTGAAGTATCATCCTGTGTATCCTGAACATCTTCTGAAAATCCAGTCAATCCCGCTGTTGGAGTATATTTAACTCCATCTCTCAATTTTCTTCCGGAGGATATACTCGGTCCGGTAATTGTAGCATAAGATAAGCGGGTTGCAAAATCAAAATCAATTGTTTTACTGATTTTCGCATTTGTTTTCAAATTAATATTAGTCCTTTTAAAACCCGAATTAAGCATGATATAATCTTCATTAACCTGATTAAGGCTCAGATTATATTTGAGAGCATCGGAACCTCCACTTATACTTGCATTGTAGTTTGCTTGATTTCCGGTATTGCCGTATAATTCATTCTGCCAATCTGTTCCCGGATCCGATTTGAATATATCCTTATCCTGCCAAAGTCCGTAATACGCATAATAGCTGGTACTTTCGACAGACGCTCCCGGATCCAGTTCCTTTTGCATGTATACATACTCGTAGGGACTCATAACGGGTGTTAGGTTATATACCTTACTCATTCCCCAATACGCATTGAAATTAACGGTAATTTTTCCCGCTTTTCCACTTTTGGTTGTAACCACAATAACCCCGTTTGCACCTTGCGCTCCATAAATAGCAGTAGAAGCCGCATCTTTCAATACGTCGATAGATTGAATATCAGTTGGCGGAATATCGTTGATTGAATTTACAATAAAACCGTCTACAATATACAAGGGTGAATTGTCTTGTGTAACAGAGCCGCCACCACGCACACGGATTTTGATTTCGGCATCAGGAGAACCTTCCGTTTTGGTAATATTTACTCCGGCAAGTCGCCCTGTCATTGCTTCTGATACAGAGGTTACAGGAATATCTTTCAATACTTTTTCACCAATAGAAGAAACAGCTCCAGTAAGGTCCTTTTTTGCAACCGTTCCGTATCCGATAACAACAACTTCATCAAGATCCGATAACGAACTTTCCATTGTAATGTTAAGTACATCTCCTTTAATAGCAACCTCTTTGTCTTTCATTCCAACATAGGTAACTACAAGTGTTTTAGCTGAGGGCTCAACATTTATACTGAATTTTCCATCAATATCCGTTGTTGTACCGGTTGTTGTACCTTTTACCATGATAGAAGCACCAATGATTGGGTCTCCGTTTGCTTCACTTATTATTCCCGTAACTGTTTTTTGTTGAGCAAATGTATTTATACAACAAAAAAACAAGAATGAGAATGTAAGAAGCAACTTCCATGTTTTCTTTTTAAGTTTCTGCATAATTGTTTTAGATTTAATTGAGTTTTAGATTAGTATTTATTCGTAATTTGATAGGGTTTATATAAATTGTTTTTCACGATGAAAATTATGCATAGGATATTTGTTTTTCTTTATGATAAAAAATTAGCTTCTTTTGACATTTTGATATTTTATTATGCATATCTATTTTTAAATTGAACATTTTAAAATAGTTGAAAGTTTTCATAGTGCATACTTTTAACAATTCTCGTATTTTAGGCTATTTTAGATAAAAAACATATAATAACACTTAGGGGCGTTAGCTATTTGTAAAAAACAGATGTATTTTTTTTATTTACACAAATATTTAAAGATTAACTTTAATAAAAAGATTGAATGTTAAGCATTTGCAATGTTAATGCATTTAGAAAAAAAGGAGCAGGTTAATTTTGCTTTTTTCTCATAGACAAATTGACACTATGCTTATTTTATTTTACATTTTATAACATAATGTCAATTTATCTATGATAAAAAGGCAATTTGACATTCGTCAATTCTGCGAAAAAGATTAATATTGCATTAAGAAACTGTATTGGATTTTGCAAATAATAATTGGAATGGAATTATTGTTAATAAAAAGTAGGATTTACTCAAAAAACAGTCGAAAGCATACGACAGAGTGTTATTGTTATGACAGAGTGTTATTGTTATAATGTACAGGAAAGAATGGTATTTTTTCAAATCTGTTAAAGTAGCTTTAATATTGCCGTTTCTTCAAAGTAAAATTATAATTTAGACGAATAATTGTGATACAGGAGTTTAATGGCACTTTGTATGACAATTATATTTAAAAATATTTGTATGAGAAAAAAAGTTATTATCACAAGTTTTTTTTGTTGCTTGTTTATTAGTTTGTTTGCACAGGATTTTATGCCTGTATGGAATAGCAGAATGCCCAATAGCAAAGGGTTACATTTAAAAGATAGCATTGCCAATGAGCGGGTTTATCAGGTTGCAATTCCCGGAGTTTATGTATTTGAACCGTCTCAGGCAGAAAATAAGCATGCGGCTGTTTTGATAATTCCAGGAGGCGGATATGCTCGTTTGGCCTATCAGATAAGCGGGTTTCAGTTGGCAAAATGGTTCAATACTTTTGGAGTAACGGCATTTGTGCTGAATCATCGTTTACCTCAATCGCCGGACGTTGTTGAAAGTTATAAAGCTCCGCTTCAGGATGCACAGCAAGCTATCAAGTTTATCCGAAAAAATGCAAAAAAATGGGATATAAGTCCTGATAAAGTTGGGGTAATGGGCTGTTCTGCCGGAGGTCATTTGTCGGCTTGTGTTTCTAATTTTCAAGAGGATTGGACTGATACAAAAGATACTACTAATCATATTCCTGATTTCACAATTCTTATTTCTCCGGTTATTTCAATGGATGAATATGTACATAAAGGAAGCCGGGATAATTTATTAGGAAAAGAACCATCTCAAGAGTTGAAAAATATGTTTTCATGTAATTTGAGGGTTACGGAAAAAACGCCACCGGCTTTCGTAGTACACGCATCTGATGATAAATCGGTGTCTCCAATGAATAGTATTTTATATTATTCAGCTTTGATTCAAAATAAAATAAAACTATCAACATTACATATTTATCCTGAAGGAGGTCACAGCATAGCTTTACGTAACAATCCGGGAACAACTGACAGTTGGTCACAATTATGTGAAGCCTGGCTTTCCGAAATAGGGATAATACCCAAGAAGTAATCTACTTTCCTAATATTTACCATGAAACAAAAAACAATCGTATTCCTTTTTCTTTGTTTGTCTTTTTTAAGTAAAGCAAGTTCGTTGCCGCCCTGTTATTTTGTCCATTATTCAACAGAAGATGGATTGCCTCAGAATATAATTATGGACATGCTGCAGGATGAAAAAGGATTTATGTGGTTTGTAACATGGGATGGTTTATGCCGTTTTGATGGGTATGAATTTACTTCCTATAAGATTTATTCCGAGAATGCATATTACATGAAAAATAATCGGATAGACAATGTTTATGAGGATAAATATGGCTATTTGTGGTTGCAATCCTACGACGGTGAGGCACATCGATTTGATCCGCACACGGAGTCATTTAAAGGATTACAAATGGTTGAGGGATATGGTAATTTCAATTTTTTCAGGTCAAAAGTCAAATTAACACCATCAGGAAAAGTTTGGTTATTATCCGAACAAACCGGATGTATTTGTGTAGAAGACTCCATATTGACAACAACCATGTATAATATGGAAAACGGGCGATTGAAAGGCAAGCAGGTATTTGACGTTTTTGAAGACAGTAAAAAAAATAGTTGGTTGCTTACCGATAATGGAATCAATATGGTTTCTTCGAAAAGCGGGGAATCTACTTTCTTTTTTGCCGAACAGGAATATAAGAATTCACTCAGGCAGTCCTTTTTTTGCGCTACAGAATTTGATAACGAAATCTGGTTTGGCGCGGATAACGGACGGATTTGGATTTATAATCAGCAAAGCAAAGCATTTCGTTTATTGGAAAGCGGCGTTTCGTCGGGCATCATCGAAATAAAACAAATTCCGAATAATAAAATCTTATTGGTTACTTCCCAGAATGGATTCTTACTATATGATAAAAAAGGGCAAACATTTCAATATTTTAACAAGACCAACTATCCCGACTTGTTATCTAACACAATTGTCTCTACATATATAGATAGTCATGATAATCTTTGGATTGAAACCGATTATTTAGGTGTTTCCAAATTCAATTTAAATATATACTCCCTCAAAACATTTACTGTAAAACTGGATGGTCTCAACAGTATTATATTTCCTCCTGCTTTTTTTGTAATTGAAGATGTGAAAGGACGAATTTGGGTGCATCCCAGAGGCGGAGGTTTTTCTTTATATGACAGTGAAACTGATGATTTAAAACCATTTCACAATAATCCAAAATCCATTGATTTTAAATTTTCAAATATAGCTCATTCGGCTTATTCCGATAAACAGGGGAATTTGTGGCTGTGTTCACGTACACATGGACTTGAAAAGGTTGTATTTGACAGCAATGATTTTCAGATACAAACTTTTGATGCAAATCAGGAATCAGCCGTTTCCAACGATGTCCGGGCAATTTATGAAGATAAAGACGGATATCGGTGGATATCGACAAAAGATGAAAAACTCAGGGTATATGATAAACAAGAACATTTACTCGGGCATCTTCAGAATGATGGTAATATTGGAAATGGAACTCCTTTCGTTGGAACTGTATATTGTCTGCTTCAGGATAAAACTGGAAATATATGGATTGGTACCAGGGGAGAAGGTATTTACATTGCCCGGAGAAAAAATACACCTCATTTATCCTTTCAATTAACTCAATATAAGAAAAATATAAATGACATTTACAGCCTGACTGAAAATTCGGTGTATAGTATTTTTCAGGATAAAAAAGATCGTATATGGATTGGAACTTTTGGAGGCGGATTGAATTTAATAGAAAAGCCGGATGAAGAAAAAATCCGGTTTATCAACCATCGCAACAACCTGAAAAATTATCCGCAGGAAGCCGGATATCGTGTGCGAACTATTACCGAAGACAAACATAATAATGTGTGTGTGGGCACTACAGTAGGAATGATTATGTTTTCATCGTCTTTTTCTTCTCCCGAAAATATCGATTATAAATATTATTCAAGAATTCCCGGCAATAGTGAAAGTTTGAGTAATAACGATATTCTTTGTATAAAAAACACGTCTTCGGGTGATATGTATATTGGAACTTTCGGTGGCGGATTAAATAGAGTTTTGGAATATGATAAAGCAGGATTTCCCACCCGGTTCAAATCCTATACCAAACGGGAGGGACTTCCTTCTGATGTGTGTTTCTCTATCGAAGAGGATGAAAAGCGAATGCTTTGGATTTCTACCGAAAATAATCTGACACGATTTAATCCGAAAAATGAAATCTTCGAGACCTTCGGAGAAATTAAACGACAGATGAAATCTGCAAGTTTCTCGGAAGCATCGAGCTTGCGCACAGATCAAAACGAAATAATCTTCGGGTTTTCCAATGGTATTTTATCATTCTTTCCAAATGAAATAAATAAAAATACCTTTAAACCATATATTGCTTTCGAGAGTTTTCTGTTGTTTAGTAAAGAACCCGGTATTGGCAATAACTCTCCGCTATCTGAAAATATTGATGATACGGAACAATTGACTTTGAAACATAACCAAAACTTTTTTGGCATTAAATATGCAGCATTGGATTATGTAGATCCTACGAATATTATGTATGCCTATATACTGGAAGGTTTTGATAAAGAATGGAACTATGTGCAGAAACAGCGAATTGCCAACTATACGAATATTCCCAAAGGAAAATATGTTTTTCGTGTAAAATCGACCAATAGCGATGGAGTTTGGGTTGAGAACGAACGTCGGCTCGAAATTGAGGTTTTGCCTTCGTTTTGGGAAACAGCATGGGCGTATTTAATTTATCTGCTTCTTTTTTCGTTGTTGATTTTTGTTACTGTCCGTATTTTATTTGTTATTTATCGATTGAAAGATAAAGTTAAATTGGAACATCAGATTTCGGAAATGAAACTTCGTTTTTTTACAAATATATCGCATGAAATCAGGACACCGCTTACAATGATTACTGCGCCTGTCGATTATTTACTAAAGGACAAAGAAACTCCCGAAAAGGTGAAGTCTCAACTTAAATTGATTGAAACGAATACAAATCGGCTACTCCGCCTGATAAATCAAATATTGGATTTCCGGAAAATGCAACATCATAAATTGAAAATTGAGTTGGTGGAAATCGCTCCGTTTGTGAAAGATGTTTGCAGTAATTTTGATAAAATAGCCATTGACAGGCAAATAGATTTCCAATTTATTAATCAAGTAGAAAATAAAGAAATCTGGATTGATAAGGATTGTTTGGAAAAGATTGTCTTTAACTTGCTTTCGAATGCATTCAAATATACCTCACCGGGGAAGAAGATTTCAGTTATTATTAGTAAAAATAATAAAGGTATCTGCATTTATGTAAAAGACGAAGGAAAAGGTATAAGCCTAGAAAAGCAAAAAACACTTTTTACACGTTTTGCCTCTTTCAACGAAGATAAGAATAATCCAAGTACGGGAATTGGGTTATCTATGGTGAAGGAATTATCCGATAAATTAAAAGCAAGCATTTCGGTCGATAGTTCATTAGGAAAAGGTACTACTTTTGGTATTTGTCTTCAGGATGGATTGGCTCATTTTGGAGATGATGTTGACGTTGTTATTAAAAATCAAAACCAAACAAGCGATGAAGAACACGAAGATGTTGTATCAACTATAGGAACAATCGAAGACGAACCGGCAAAAAAGAACGAAAAAGCATCGGTGTTGATTGTTGAAGACGATGAAGATTTGCGATATTTTCTTAAGACTGTTTTGGAATCAGATTATAAAATTTATGAATCGCCGGATGGAATTGATGGTCTTGAAAAAGCACTAAAATTTATTCCTGACTTTATTGTCAGTGATATTATGATGCCCAAAATGGATGGTGTAGAATTGCTTCGAAACTTGAAAGATAATATCAACACCAGTCATATTCCGGTTGTATTACTAACTGCTAAAACAACGATTGAAAGTAAACTGCAAGGATTGGAATACGGTGCGGATGATTATATCACAAAACCATTCAGTGTCCCTTATTTTCGTGCTCGGATTAAAAATTTACTTGAGCAAAGAAAACATTTGCAGGAGTTGTATAATTCTAATTTACAGATTGCAAGGAAAGATTATGGACCTCAAATACCTATGGTTACATCACAAGATGATCTTTTCATGGAAAGAGTAATTCGGGAAATTGAGAAAAATATGGATAATAGCGATTTCTCAGTTGAAGGTTTGCATAATTCGGTTGGAATAGGAAAGACCGTATTCTTTAAAAAAATAAAAAGCCTTACAGGATTTTCTCCTATCGAGTTCATCCGTGATATAAAAATGAAGCGTGCGGCTCAATATTTATCTACAGGAGAATATTCTGTAAAGGAAGTATCTTATATGGTTGGAATTTCCGATTCCGGTTATTTCAGAAAATGCTTTAAACAAAAATATAAGGTAAATCCTACGGAATATCAACTGCAACAAAAAGAAAATGGGAGAAAATCCTGAGAATATCGTATTGAATTTTTTCGAATTTAATTGTAAACGTGGATAAGCAGATTATAGACAAATTGGAACACAGAGGAATAAAACCAACTGCTATGCGTATATTGGTTTTAGAAACCCTGTTGAAACAAGAATATGCAATAACGCTGAGTGATTTGGAAATGCTGTTTGATAAAGCAGACAGAGTAACATTATTCCGAACATTAAAGACATTTGAAGAACATCGGCTAATTCATCATATCGATGATGGAACCGGAGCGTTGAAGTATGCTTTGTGTGCAGATGATTGTAATTGTAATCCGGATGATTTGCATATTCATTTTCATTGCACCAAATGCAAGAAAACGTATTGTATGCCGAATACAGGCATTCCAGAAATTCAATTACCTGTGAGGTTTCAGGCTGAAGAAATAAATATTGTAATTAAAGGACTTTGTGAGAAATGTGCTGAGTTTTGATCTAAGACTATATTGGTAATTAGGGAATTCTATTAATATGCATTTTCTTCCCCACTTATTGCATTAACTACAGTTGTAAGTATAATTTTTATATCCAATAATATCGACCAGTTTTCAATATACCATACATCCCGTTCTACACGTCCTTCCATTTGGTCTAATGTGTTGGTTTCACCTCGGTATCCCGTAACTTGCGCCCATCCGGTAATACCTGGCTTTACCATGTGACGGAACATATATTTATCAATTAATTGGGAATACTCTTCCGTATGTTTTGTCATGTGTGGGCGTGGACCGACTACCGACATATCTCCTTTTATCACATTGATAAATTGAGGCATTTCATCTAGACTCGTTTTTCTTAAAAAAGCTCCAACCTTAGTAATACGAGCATCTCCCTTGGTTGCTTGAAGTTTATCAGCATCTTTATTTACTGACATGCTTCTGAATTTGTAACAAACAAAATCTTCACCTTTTAATCCCGTTCGTTCTTGCTTAAAGAAAATCGGACCGGGAGATGATAGTTTTATTAATGGTACTAAAATTAAAAACAGAGGCGGATAAATAATAACAACAACTCCAAGTGCAAAGACAATATCCAATACTCTTTTGACTGTTCGGTTACCCCTTTTAGCTAAAGGTTCCGAACTAAATTTTAATAAAGGTATATTGTCTAGAAATAATAAATCAATTTTTCTTTTTAGAATACGGCTAAAATCAGGAACGACAAAGAAATTTATCATATTTATCCGTGCAAAACGGATAAGAGGAGTGAAATTTTGTCCTGTTGTGATAGGTAATGTATAATAAATTTCATCAATTCTATTCTCTTGACTATATGTAGGTAAATCTTGCAAGGTACCTAAATAATTAGGCAAATTTACTTTCGAATCTTTATTGTTGTCAAAAAAACCTAAGACTTTGAATCCGGAAGATACATCTCCTTTCATTTCCTCATATAATTGTTTTGCAACTTCCCCGGTTCCAATGATTACGACATTAATAAAGTTTCCACCTTTTTTTCGGTAAGTTTTTAAAATTAAACGCATTGATACTCGCCAGCCAATTAATAGCAAACACATGAGCGCAGAGAAAATCAAACTAACCCATCGGGATACACCAATTATATTTAATAGAGCGAAACAGCTATTGACGAGAATGTAATGAAGGAGGACAATGTAGAAGGCGTTTTTTACAATTTTTTCAACACCGACAACCCTGTCAACTAATTTAACTCCAAATATTGATACAGACACAGCATAACATAAGTTCGTTACTATCCAAATAGCTTTGACATTGTAGGCAACATCTGTTGAAAAATAGTTTTTAAAGATAAAATATACAGCAATCAAGAGTAGATTCAGTAACACGAAGTCACCGACTTTTACTCCAAAAGAAATAAACGGACCTAACCCTCTCTTAATTTTAGACATACGGGAATTCTTTTTTATAAACAGATAAAGTTTGGGATGCTATCTTATCCCAATTATACAAATCCAAAGAGTATGGAACATCTCTTTTTTCTTCTGATAATTTTTCCATTAACTTTTGAGATAATTCTTCCCTGTTTCCAGTTTTAAAATAATCTTTTGCCGGAAGATTTACCGCTAAATTGGCAGGAATGTCACTAACTAATGTATCCAAACTAAAGCTCATAGCTTCCAACAAACAAATAGGCAATCCTTCATGGAAAGATGGTAATACAAATAATCGGGCATTTGTATAAATCTGATTTAATTTTTCTCCTGTGATGAAACCAGGCAGAACTGTTCCTTTTTCTTTTGCTAAGGCTTCCAATTTTCGTGTGTATTCAGTTTCGTGCAAGGCTCCACCTGCAATAACTAATTTGTATTCTTTAGCTAAAGGCAATTTTGAAAAAACGTCTATTAAAATGTCGAATCCTTTTTCTTCAACGAATCTTCCTACAGTTAAAATGTATTTATCTTTTTTAAGCCCTAATCGTTCTATATAATCAGTTTGCTGAGATTTAACAGGAATATTAACGCCATTAAATATCAACGTAGCGTCTGTTCTATTGTATCTTATTTTTAGAATATTATTAATAACTTCAGAAATAACAATAATGCTATTAGCATATTTAGCACCCATGTATTCGCCAGCCTTAAGTGCCGTTTTTGCAAGTTTTCCCCACTTTTGGCGATTGTAATCCGGTCCATGATGAGTCATTACAACTTTTAATCCTAATAACCGAGCAAAAGGAATCATTAGAGCCGGCCCAATAGCATGAACATGCAAAATATCTGCTTTTTCTCTCCAAGCATAACATACAGCTAAAAAAGTGTGAGTAATAGCTTCCAAACTTTTTCTTTTTGGAGCAAAAATATCCTTGAGTTTTACACCTTTATAACTTGTCACTTTATTATCAGACGTAACATAACAAGACCTACGCACAACAGTTACATCACATCCCATTTTTACTAAACGAGGATAAAGTTCTTCGCAATGAGTTTCCACACCTCCTTGTATCTTCGGTATTCCTCTTGTTCCAATAACTATAATCTTCATTCAGTAATTAATCTTTTTATCAAAATTCTGATAATTAATGATTTAAATCGTATTTGTATGGTTTTATGAAACAAATATAAATAAATATAATACATTAACCAAAAGAGTCTTTTAAATCCTTAATTTGGGTTTTTAAATTTAAGTTGCAAAAGTAGTAATTTATTGTTGTTATGTTTCTATGAAAATTCTTAAAATGTAGATACTTTTATCATAAGGATAATTTATCGGCCTTGTTAAGGTTGCTATTTACCATGAATTAATTAAATTCGAAAATAAGCATAGATTCACGTTTTATTATAGTGGTTTTTATTGGTTGCCTGTGATAAACTATTGTGAGTGATTACATCCCCTTATGATAATGTAATATTATGTAATTTTAACAAATGAAAATGTATAATTATTTTGTTTTTTATTTCTTATTATCAGTTGTTTATGTATTAAGTGTGAAAAATGTCATAATAATATAAAAATGTATGAATTATTTCTGTTTTTATAGTCAATGATAAGTTTATTAAAACATTAAAGTGTAAAATATATTTTAATCTAATCTATGTGTTAAATTTATATTTTTAAAAATTCACATATATTATGCTATATAACATAGTACTTGCAAAGAGGATATATTGTTAATTTACTACCTTTACAGGCATTTTATCCAATCTTAATCCTTTTTATTAACATGAAAAACAAATTGTAATATGAATTTAAATTCAAACATGTTATCCGGCTTAAATAAATTAGATTTTCAGAAGTTAGTTGATGGAAAACAAACAGATTTATTTGTATTGAAAAACACCTCAGGAATGGAGGTTTGCATCACTAATTACGGTGCAAAAATCGTATCGGTAATGGTTCCCGACAAAAACAAGAAAATGGTTGATGTTGTATTGGGACATCCTTCCATTGATGAATATTTAACTTCTCAAGAACCTTATTTCGGAGCTATTTGTGGTCGTACAGGAAATCGTATAGCAAAAGGCAAATTTACCTTAGATGGCAATGAATATACATTAGCGATCAACAATGGACCTAATAACTTGCATGGTGGATTAAAAGGTTTCAATGCTGTTGTTTGGGATGCTAAACAAATTAATAATCAAACCATTCAATTAACGTATTTGTCGAAAGATGGAGAAGAAGGGTTTCCCGGAAATCTTACCACGATTCTTACCTACACATTAGCAGATGATAATGCCATAGAAATTGACTACAAGGCAACTACCGATAAGCCTACTATCATCAACCTTACAAATCATTCTTATTTTAATCTTTCCGGAGCTGGAGATTCGTATATTGGAGATCATTTATTGACAATTAATGCTGATACATACCTTCCAACCGATGATACGGCAATTCCTTACGGTAAGCCCGAAAAAGTAAAAGGAACTCCGATGGATTTTAGTACTCCACATGAAATAGGTGCCCGCATAGAAGAAAATTTTCAACAATTGATTTTTGGAAAAGGGTATGACCATACCTATATTTTGAATAAAGAAAAAGATGAACTTTCACTTTGCTCAACGGCAGTTTCTCCAAAAACAAATATTGTAATGGAAACGTACACAACAGAACCCGGAGTACAATTATACACAGGAAACTGGATGACTGGCGAATTTGCGGCAAAAGAAGGAAAACATTATCCGATGCGTTCTGCATTTTGCCTGGAAACACAACATTTTCCCGACAGCATTAATAAACCGGAATATCCATCTGTGATCCTTCGTCCGGGAGAAACTTTCGAATCAAAGACTATTTATAAATTTTCTGTCAAATAATTCATAATCCAATATCAATTTTAAAAAATAACATTTTTATCATGGAACAGAAACAAAAAAGTTACGCATTGCCTATTGCAATGATGTTCGCTCTTTTCTTTATGATTGCTTTTGTTACAGGGTTACCCAGTCCGATGGGGGTAATTGTGGCAAAGCAATTTGGAGCTTCCAATTTTGAATCCCAACTTGGATTCTTTGCAAATTTCTTAGCTTATGCCTTTATGGGAATTCCTGCAGGGTTAATGCTAAAAAAGATTGGTTACAAAAAAACGGCTTTAGCAGCAATTGTTGTAGGCTTTGTTGGAGTAGGTGTACAATACCTTTCCGGAGCTGTTGGTAGTTTTTCCGTTTATTTAACAGGTGCTTTTATCTCTGGATTCTCTATGTGTATGTTGAATACAGTAGTAAATCCAATGTTAAACACACTTGGAGGCGAAGGAAAAAAAGGAAATCAATTATTGCAATTCGGAGGTTCTATCAATTCAATCGCAGCGACTATCACTCCAATGCTTGTTGGATATTTGATGGGAGCAGAAGCCGGACGTACCATTGAAAAAGCCAATCCGGCATTATTTTTGGCGATGGGTATTTTTGCATTGGCATTTATCGTTCTTTCATTTGTGAAAATTCCGGAACCTCATGTTGAAGTGGAAAAAAAGGATACTCCAAAAATAAAAGACAAATACAGTCCTCTTTCATTCCGTCACTTTGTTTTAGGTATAATTGCGATTTTTGTATACGTAGGTGTTGAAATTGGTATCCCAAGTACAGCAAACTTATACATGACAACTTTTACAGAAGAAACAGCTATTCAGAAAATAGACGAATACAATAAGCAACAAGCGGATGCAGATTATCTTGCTTCATTAAAAACTGTGGATGATGCCAATAAGGAAACAAAGGGTTACGCACCGAAAGTTATCGATAAGAGTTCGTATGAAAAAGCGGTAAAAGTAAAAGAAGGAAAGCTTAATCCGGGATTAGGCATCGATGCAGGAATAGCAGGATTTATCGTTGGTATTTATTGGTTCTTAATGTTAGTAGGCCGTTTACTTGGTGGTGCGCTTGGAGCGAAATTCTCCAGTAGAAGCATGATGATTTTTGTTTCAACATTAGGATGTATTCTTTTATTGTTGGCAATATTTATCGATCCGAAAGCAAGCACTATTAATATTTCGGGATTGGTCGGAGGTTCAGGTGTTGTAAATGTTCCTATCAATATTATTTTTATTATTCTTTGTGGATTGTGTACATCGGTAATGTGGGGCGGAATATTTAACCTTGCAGTCGAAGGATTAGGAAAATATGTAGCTGCAGCATCCGGTATTTTCATGGTAATGGTGTGTGGTGGAGGTATCGTTCCTTTGATTCAAGGATTTGTTGCCGATAATGCAGGATATCTAACCAGTTACTGGGTAATGTTTATTTGCGTGGCATATATGTTATATTATGCAGTGATTGGATGCAAGAATGTAAATAAAGACATTCCTGTTAATTAATCTTATAGCAATTATCTTCGCGCAATTATTGCAATTAGTTGTGCGAAGTTTAATGAAATTAAAACTTATAACTTAATACTTAACTATTATTAAACCCATTTGAATCTCTCGTCTTGTTCTCTTTGAGGAATTCAAAACAAACTAAAAAAATAACATGGATATTTACGAAATTCGAAAAAAATTCAGAGAATTATTTAAAACAGAAGGTGTTGTTTATGCATCTCCCGGCCGTATTAATTTAATTGGCGAACATACTGATTACAATGGTGGTTTCGTTCTTCCCGGCGCTATCGATAAAGGTATGGTAGCTGAAATTAAGCCGAATAATACTGATAGAATCCGTGCTTTCTCAATGGATTATGATGAAATGTGCGAATTTGGAATGAGTGAAAAAGACCTTCCTGAAAAAGGTTGGGCAAAATACATTTTTGGTGTTGTTCGTGAGATGGAAAAAAGAGGATACAAAGTAAGTGGCTTTGATGCTGTTTTTGCCGGTGATGTTCCTCTTGGTGCTGGATTGTCATCCTCTGCAGCTCTCGAAAGCACTTTTGCATTTGCATTGAATGATATTTTTTATTTGAATATTGATAAATTCGAATTGGCAAAAATAGGTCAATCTACAGAACACAATTATGTTGGTGTTAAGTGTGGTATTATGGACCAGTTTGTATCTTTATTCGGTAAAAAAGGCCATTTGATTAAGTTGGATTGCCGCTCACTGGAATACGAATATGAACCATTCGATCCAAAAGGTTACAAAATGGTTTTAATTGATTCGGTTGTAAAGCATGAATTGGCTTCTTCTGCTTATAACAAAAGACGTGAATCGTGTGAAAGAGCGGTTGCTGCTATTCAAAAAAATCATCCGAATGTAGAATTACTTCGTGATGCAAATATGAATATGCTTAAAGAAGTAAAAAGTGTTATTTCGGAAGAAGATTACATGCGTGCTGAATATGTAATTGAAGAAATTCAACGTTTATTGGACGCTTGTGATGCCTTGAAGAAAGGTGATTATGAAACCGTTGGGCAAAAAATGTACGAAACACATCATGGCATGAGCAAATTATATGAAGTAAGTTGTGAAGAACTTGATTTCTTGAATGATTGTGCTAAGAAAAACGGTGTTACCGGTTCTCGCGTAATGGGAGGCGGATTTGGCGGTTGTACTATCAACATGGTGAAAGAAGAATTGTATGATGCGTTTATTGCAGATGCTGTTTCCTCATTCAAAGCAAAATTCGGAAAAGAACCTAAAATTTATGATGTTGTTATCAGTGACGGAGCAAGAAGAATCGCTTAATTACAGAAACAATTTAAAAATAGAAAACTGCTGAAGGTTTATCCTGTCAGCAGTTTTTTGTTATTCTAATAGTTGGTTTATCTAAACCATTTGTCAATTTCCTCATTGATAAGTATATGAATAATAGTTTTACCATCAGGCGTATGATTGGGCATGCTTGTGGAAAAAAGCGAATCAATTAAATGTTGCATTTCTTCAGTTGTCATTTTCTTGCCATAAGGAATAGCCGCACTTTTAGCTAAACTCAAAGCCAAACTTTCACTTAACTCATTTTTAATATTCACTTCTTTTTCTTTGATGGAATGAATCATATCTTTGATGACTTCAACGGGGTTCAGGTCGCAAATGCTGGATGGTATGCCGGTTATATTGAAGGAATTATCATCCATATTATTCAATTCAAAGCCCATATAATGCAAATCCTCGGACAAAACAGGAAATAACGCAACTTCTTCTGGTGTAAATTCTACAGTTTCGGGAAATAGTAAACGTTGAGAAACTCCTTTTTTATGTTGAATATAAGACAAATATTCCTGATATAAAATCCGGATATGCGCCCTGCGTTGATCGATAAGCATCAATCCCGACTTTATCGAAGTGAGGATATATTTTCCTTTAAATTGCAGATGTTGACTGGATATTTCGTTTGTTTCTAAATTTGCAGACAACTGCTTCTCTTCTTCTTCAAATTTCTTCAAATCCAATACGGATGTTTGAGGTTCGGATTTATCTTTTTCAAATCCTTCGTAAAGCTTTTCCCAATTCATATCAGGACGCTTATAATCCGGTGATGATTTAAATGGATTGTAACTGGAATTAAACGTTGGTTGTGGTGCAGCAGGTGGTATATGCGAAGAAAAAACCGGAATTTCCGGAGCATCATCCCTGTCAAAATCAATACTTGGGACTACATTAAATTTTCCCAGCGCTTCTTTTATTGCAGCTGATAAGATTGGCCACAAAGCCTGTTCATTTTCAAATTTAATTTCCGTTTTAGTCGGATGAATATTTATATCGATTGTTGATGGATCAACGGTAAAGTAGATAAAATAAGAAGGCATATCTCCCTGAGGAATAAGTGGCTCGTATGCTTGCATCACAGCCTTGTGAAAATACGGATGCCGCATATAACGTCCATTAACAAAAAAGAACTGTTGATCATTCCGTTTTTTTGCAGTTTCAGGCTTGCCAATAAATCCGGATATGTTTGCGATAGAAGTCTCAACATCAATACTCAATAAATGCTGATTTAGTTGCTTTTGCTGATTAATACTTTTTCCGAAAATCTTTACAATTCGTTGGCGAATATTTGCTGCCGGAAGATTGAATATTTCCGTATCGTTATGAATTAATGCAAAAGAAATAGTCGGATTAACCAATGCTATTCGCTGAAATTCAGATAAAATATGCGCAAATTCCCTTTCGTTTGATTTCAAAAATTTACGTCGGGCAGGAATATTAAAGAAAATATTCTTTACCATAAAATTGCAGCCTGTAGCACAAGCTATTGGTTCGGATATTTCGATAGCAGAACCCGAGATACAAATTTTTACTCCTAACTCATTCTCCGCCAAACGGGTTTTGAGTTCCACCTGCGATACTGCTGCGATGGAAGCCAATGCTTCGCCTCTGAATCCCATTGTTGTAAGGGCGAATAAGTCATGTGCTGATGTTATTTTGGATGTAGCGTGCCGTTCAAAAGCCATGCGGGCATCTGTTTCGGACATGCCTTTACCATTATCTATAACTTGAATTAACGTTCTTCCTGCATCTTTGATTATTACCTGAATGTCTGTTGCACCTGCATCGATCGAATTTTCGACCAATTCCTTTACAACAGATGACGGGCGCTGTACCACTTCTCCGGCAGCAATCTGGTTACTTACCGAATCGGGTAATAAACGAATAATATCCATGTATATATTTACTATTTAAGCTTGTTTTGGTTTTTCATTTTTTAGATAAAAGAACAAAGACTAAAGAAGAAAGAAATAGATTTTGGAAGACAAGTAACAAAGGTCTCGCTGTCTTTTATATCTTTTTCGTCTGTCTTGTGTCTTTTGTCTGAATTCCAATTAAAGAATACCTTTTCTTATCAGCAAAAAGAACAATATTGCCAACAATGCAATCAGGATGGAAAGATATGTTCCATTAAAAAATATCCGGCGAATATTTCCGGAATTCTTTTTCCTTCGCAAGTGTATGGATGATTTTACAAAAGTTCCTTTTATGTTGTTTTTAGGAAAATTATCATTCTCTGTCAACCCTAATTGGGAAGATATCCTTTGTTCACGTTCATTCCGTTCTTCTTTTTGAGGATTCCAGTAAATTGGATTATGGGTAAATTGGCGTGGTTTACGGGGATTGAACAAAGACTTCATCGCAGTTTCCTTTTCTTTTCGCAAAAGTAATTATTTATTCGGAATTCGAAAAGTAAAAAACAGATGTATATTTGAATTCAAAAAGGAGCAAAGTCTTTGTATTACCATATTTTATAAGTAGTTTTGCTGCAATTTTTACAAAAATTTAATTGTGAATTTGTAATCTTATAGTTGGAATGAGAAAGTGGCGTATTGAGGATTCTACCGAGTTGTATAACATCAATGGTTGGGGATTAAATTATTTTTCGATTAATGAAAAAGGGAATGTTGCTGTAACACCTAAAAAAGACTGCACTGCTGTTGATTTGAAAGATTTGATGGATGAATTGCAAATCCGGGATGTCAGTGCACCTGTTTTAGTTCGTTTCCCTGATATTTTGGATAATCGGATTGAAAAGATTTCGAATTGTTTCAAACAGGCTTCGGAAGAATATGGTTATCAGGCAAATAATTTCATCATTTATCCGATTAAGGTAAATCAAATGCGTCCTGTGGTGGAAGAAATTGTGAGCCACGGGAAAAAATTCAATATTGGATTGGAGGCAGGTTCCAAACCCGAACTTCATGCTGTATTGGCGATTAATACAGATGCCGATTCATTAATTATTTGTAATGGTTATAAAGATGAAAATTATATAGAATTAGCGCTTTTAGCCCAGAAAATGGGAAAAAGGATATTTCTGGTAGTTGAAAAATTAAATGAATTAAAACTGATTGCCACGATATCCAAACGATTAAAAATAAAACCGAATATTGGAATTAGGATTAAATTAGCAAGTTCGGGAAGCGGTAAATGGGAAGAATCGGGTGGCGATGTGAGTAAATTCGGGTTGAATTCCAGCGAATTACTCGAAGCATTGGATTTTTTAAATAAAAATTCGATGCGTGATTGCTTGAAACTTATTCATTTTCATATAGGTAGCCAAATTACAAAAATCCGTCGGATTAAAAATGCGCTTCGCGAAGCATCCCAATTCTATGTACAATTGAGAAATTTGGATTACAATGTTGAGTTTGTGGATATTGGTGGCGGATTGGGGGTCGATTACGATGGAACCCGTTCTTCGGGCGAAAGCAGCATGAACTATTCCATTCAGGAATATGTAAATGACTCCATAGCAACATTGGTTGATGCTTGTACAAAAAATGATATTCCTCAACCGAATATCATTACCGAATCGGGACGTTCGCTGACGGCACATCATTCAGTTTTGATTTTTGAAGTATTGGAAACAGCCACATTGCCTTCATGGGATGATGATGAAGAAGTGGGTGAAGAAGATCATGAATTGGTAAGAGAATTGTATGATTTGTGGGATAACCTCAATCAACCTCGTGTACTTGAAACATGGCACGATGCCCTACAAATCAGGGAAGAAGCATTGGATTTATTTAGTTTGGGATTGGTTGATTTGCGTACAAGGGCGCAAGTGGAGCGATTGTTTTGGTCAATTGCTCGCGAAGTTCATCAAATATCAATGCAGATAAAACATGCTCCGGATGAATTAAAAAAAATATCAAAAATGTTGCCGGATAAATATTTTTGCAACTTTTCATTGTTTCAATCGTTACCGGATTCTTGGGCTATTGATCAGATATTTCCGATTATGCCGATTTCTTTTCTGAATGAACAGCCGGATAGAACAGCTTCATTACAAGATATTACATGTGATTCGGATGGAAAAATAGATAATTTCATTTCAACCAAAAATTTCTCCTATCACTTACCTGTTCATGCACTGCCGAAAAAAGGAGCTTATTATATAGGTGTATTTTTAGTTGGTGCTTATCAGGAAATTTTGGGCGATTTGCATAACTTATTTGGAGATACGAATGCTGTTCATGTAAGTGTTTATAAAGATAAATACGAAGTGGACAAAATTATTGATGGTGAAACGGTTGCCGAAGTATTGGATTATGTACAATATAACCCGAAGAAATTAGTTCGTACAGTAGAAACTTGGGTAACATCATCTGTAAAAGAAGGCGTTATTACGGCAGAAGAAGGACGGGAATTTTTGTCGAATTATCGTTCGGGATTATATGGATATACATACTTGGAATAAGAGAAGTTAATCGGAAGGTGCCGGAAGTTATCAGAATTTTCCAAAATTCTGATAGCATATTAATTTTTAGATAGCGTATTAAATCATTGTAATCACTCATGAAAAGATTTATAGTTGCATTCATTATAGCTTTTATAAGCATTATGTTTTGTTCTCCGGTAATCAAAGCGGGGGAGCAAAACATATCCGAAGATGTAATTTCATCAAAAACGGCTTTGGATAAAGCGATTGATGATTATGAGAAATTGATTGATGATTATATTGTAATTTATCGCAGAATACAATCCGGAGATGCCGAAGCTAATAAAGAACTTGAAGCTTTTTCATCCCGGGCGGCAGAAATAGCTCAAGTTTTTCAGGATGATGCAAATGGAATGACGCCGGAACAAACAAAAAGACTACAAAAGATTGCCGAAAAGATGCAGGAAGTTTTTGCTGAAGAAAATAATGACGATTCTGATTCTGATTCAGTTGAAGATGTAGAAGATGATGGCTATGAGCAATCAGAAGGAGAGCAATCTATCTTTTCAGCAAAGGCTTTAGATCAGGCAATATCCGATTACGAAAAACTTGTAGATGATTATATTATAATTTATAACAGAATAAAATCCGGAGACACAGATGCAAATAAAGAGATTGAATCGTTATCATCTCGTGCAGCAGAAATTGCCCAAGTTTTGCAAGATAATGCAAGCGGAATGACACCGGAACACGCCGAAAGAATGACTAAAATTGCTGAAAAAATGCAAAAAGCTTTTGCAGAAGATTCAGAATAAATTTTCATTAAAAACCAAAAGTATACCCTACCGTATAAAAGACATTGTTTCCATACGGCGAATAATCATCCTGAATCACATCATATTGTAACATCATAACCATTCCACCTACATTGCCTACAGGAAAACGAACCCCGGCGCCAATTACAAGAGCAGGTACAAATCTGTTATCAGAAACTTCATATCCGGGATATTTATCTTTTCCCCATAAATAATTAGCTTCAGGCTGAACAGCCAAAATAATATTTCGAATAGGATAAACCTGTGCAAATAGGTTTATTCCGGCATAACTACGAGAGTATTCGTAATTATAATAATCACTGTTCAAATAAGTATAAGTAAGTCCCAATCCTGCGGCAAAATACTGATTAAAAGCATATCCTACTTGTGGAGAAATATCAACCAATGTATAATCGCCGAATTGTAATCCCAAATTACCCCCAAAGAATAATTTATTTTTATCGAATGATGATTTGGTTTGCGTAGGAATTGATGATTTGGATTTGCTTGCAGATGAATTAGTTACCCGCTGATTTCCGTACCTGTTTTGTGTAGAAGAATTCGAACTTCTGATTGTATCGTAACGAAATGACGGTTCCCCATATACAGGGCTTTGCGGAGTATTCCTGTTTGCAGGAGTATTCGTCCTTATTGTGTCGTAACGAAAAGCTTGTTGTGCATTTGCTGTCAACAGAAAAATAAAACTACTTGCTATGGTTAAGACGATATGCTTCATATTCGTATTTATTTATGTTAAAGGACAAACTTAAATCATCAACAAAAGTATACATGTTTTTTTAAAATACAAATTTATTGTTCCCTTCCTATTCATATGGAGATACATCGTTTTTGTTATCTTTGTAAGTCAGAACTGATTTTAAAAAAGAAAATATGATTGATTTTAAGCAAAGGATACAGGAACTTCGAGATGAACTTCACAAACACAATTATAATTATTATGTTTTATCAACCCCTATGATATCTGATTATGAATTTGATCAGAAAATGAAGCAGTTACAGGATCTAGAAGTGGCTCATCCCGAATTGTATGATGCCAATTCTCCTACACAACGTGTAGGGAGCGACTTAAATAGCGAGTTTAAACAGATAAAACATCGTTATCCGATGTTGTCGCTGGCGAATACATATTCGGAAGGAGAAATAAGCGACTTTTATAATCGTGTAAAGAAAGGATTAAACGAAGATTTTGAGATTGTTTGTGAATTAAAATATGATGGAACATCTATTTCTCTGACATACAAAAACGGACTTCTTGTACAAGCTGTAACCCGTGGAGACGGAATACAAGGTGATGATGTTACAGATAATGTACGTACTATAAAATCAATTCCGTTAAAATTACATGGAAGCGGTTATCCCGAAGAATTTGAAATACGAGGGGAAATAATGATGCCTTGGAAAGTTTTTGATGCGTTGAATAAAGAACGGGAAGAGCAAGAAGAACCACTGTTTGCCAATCCCCGGAATGCTGCTGCCGGAACACTAAAATTACTAAATCCTTCTGTCGTGGCAACTCGTCAATTAGATGCTTATTTTTATTATTTATTGGGTGAGAATTTACCCGGAGATAAACATTATGAAAATCTTCAAAAGGTCAGGGAATGGGGATTTAAGATTCCGGATACAATGAAAAAATGCGCCACATTGGATGAAATATATACTTATATTAATTATTGGAATGAAGAACGAAAAAATCTACCGGTGGCTACAGATGGGATTGTATTGAAGGTAAATTCGCTTTTACAACAAAAGAACCTTGGATTTACGGCAAAATCTCCCCGATGGGCAATTTCGTATAAATTTCAGGCAGAGCAAGCATTAACTACGTTACGTTCGGTTTCTTATCAGGTTGGCCGGACAGGCACTATAACTCCGGTTGCCAATTTAGATGCTGTTCAATTATCCGGAACTACGGTTAGAAGAGCATCTTTGCATAATGCTGATATAATAGAAGGGTTGGATTTACATGTATTGGATAAGGTATTCGTAGAGAAAGGAGGCGAAATAATACCCAAAATTGTAGGCGTTGATTTTGATGCTCGGACTTCTGATTTAGGTGAAAAGGTAGAATTTATCAAGAATTGTCCAGAATGTGGAACACCTCTTATTCGTTATGAAGGAGAAGCTGCACATTACTGTCCGAATGAAACCGGATGTGCTCCTCAGATAAAAGGAAAAATTGAGCATTTTGTCAGCCGCCGGGCGATGAATATCGATGGGCTGGGAGAGGAGACGGTTGATTTACTCTTCCGTATTGGTATGTTGAAAAATACGAGCGATTTGTATCACCTTAAATGGCAAGAGTTGACAAGATTGGAACGATTAGGCGAAAAATCAGCTCAAAACATTATTAATGAGGTTGAAAAGTCTAAGCAAGTACCTTTCGAACGAGTATTATTTGCATTGGGAATTCGCTTTGTCGGAGAAACTGTTGCAAAAAGATTAGCAAAAAATATGAAAAATATTGAAGCTATCAAAAATGCCACAGTTGAAGAATTAGTAGAAATTGATGAAGTAGGCATTCGCATAGCTCAAAGCTTGAAAGATTATTTTTCGAAGGATTATAATAATGAATTAATTGATAAATTAAAATCAGCCGGATTACAATTTGAACTGGAAGAAAGTATTTTAGCCAATCAAACTGAGAAATTGAAAGGCTTGACAATAGTTATCAGTGGAACATTCTCCAAATATTCCCGGGATGAATACAAAGCGATGATTGAACAACACGGCGGAAAAAGCTCCGGAGCTGTTTCCAAGAAAACCAGCTTGTTATTAGCCGGAGAAAATATGGGCCCATCAAAATTAGAAAAAGCCCAAGCCTTTAAAATTAAAATGATAAATGAAGATGAATTCTTGAAAATGATTGAGTAGAAAACTAAAATTTAATAGATGAAATTAGGTCTAATTTCAAGTAATGGTACTTCACATGCCAAATTGATTTCGTAAGGATTTGATCGATTTATTACATACATATTTCTGGAAATACCAAAATGTGTATTTATTTCATACCATGTAATAAAGCAATAATTTTCATATAAACAGATAATTGGCTCAGGGTTTATTCCTTTTAGTTCATTCAATTTTAGCGTGTCGCAGCTAAATAGTCTATTGTTTTTGTATTCTTTTATGATTTTATCGATTTGATTTTTTGTACAAATCAGATATTTTTCACGGTATAACTCATGCCACGATAATGCGAATTGCTCTCCGAATTCATGAAAAAATAAATATTGAAAATATCCTTTTTCATTGTCTTTGGGAACAATATGATTATATGCCCTATTGTTTTTATCATTCAGAAATTTGTATAAATAATCGCGATCATTAATGTTTAAATCTTCGGAATTCTTTTTTGCATAAATGCGAGGGCTCGAACCATATAGGGTATTATAATAATAGCAGTAATATTCTAGTTGATAGTTATCTAAAGACAGAGAATTAAACATTTTCATGTACTCTGTTATGTCAAAAGTCTCTAGATCAATTGTATTGTAGTAGTTTTGCTCATTGTGTTTGATTTTAATACCCTTTTGATAAGTTTGAATTTTATCGACAAATGTTGTTATTTGTGTATAAGAGTAAAGATCATTATAGATTAATCTATTGTCCCAAATTCTAAATTCCTCATTTGGTAATATGACCGGAATCGACAATTTTTCATCTGATATTTTGTTGATAGAATCAAAATTAATACCCATTCGAGAAATAGACACATAATCAACCAATTCGTGTTCTTTTGTAAAAAGTAGAGTAATGATACCATCATTATCAGAATTGTGACGAAGTTTTTCCTTTACTATTTCTGGTATAGTTAGTTTCTTTTCTTTCAGAATAAAATATTGATAAGGATACATTATATAAAGTGTATCCCAAGAATTAGTCGTAAGATCTTTGAATGTGAAAATAGTTCCCGGTTTAGTCGCAATAAGTTTTTCCCTGATGCTATCTCTTTCAGTTTTGTAATTAAACAATGTAAAGAGTAACAATGCAACTATGATTATTCCTGTTATTGCTAAGATTGTTTTTTTCATAATATCACGTTCAAACCAAAAAAATAACCTCCTCAAATAATTATTACCTTATAATTACTTGAACCTAAGCCTATTTTTTCGGCATGTTCTAACCCGACTCTCCAATCTGTATTTGGATGAACATGATGAAATTTATCTTCTCCGGCTAAGTCTTCCTTTTCTTTCAGGTTAATGGCACTACCTTTGATAGCAGGCGCTTCTTTTACCATTTCGGTACAAGCATAATCCAACGCAACAGGATCAAAAGAAGCTGCAATTCCGATATTCGGAACAATAGGCATATCATTGTGTCCCCAACAATCACAATCCGGAGAAACATCCATTATAAAACTAATGTGAAAATGAGGTTTATCTTTTAAAATAGCCAATGTATATTCTGCTATTTTTTTATTCAAAATATCAACGGAATTATCCCAAACAGGTTGTGCTGCATCGTATCGGCAAACAGCGATACATTGTCCGCACCCAACACAAATATCATAATCAATAACAGCCTTTCGTTCTTCATTTAACGTAATTGCACCATAATTGCAATCTTTTACGCATTGGCGGCAACCAGTGCAATTCTCTTTGTCTATTCTGGGTTTGGAAGACGAATGTAAATCCAATTTTCCACCTCTGCTGGCAGCACCCATTCCGATATTTTTCAAAACTCCACCAAATCCGGTTTGTTCATGTCCTTTGAAATGATTCATGGATATAATAATATCGGCATCGGCAATGGCACTTCCAATTTTTGCTGATTTACAAATGTCAGAATTAACCGAAATTTCCCGATATTCGGTGCCTTTTAATCCGTCGGCGATAATCACCGGTGCTTTTACAGAAATAGGATTAAATCCGTTTTCTCCTGCACTAATCAAATGATCTATCGCATTCGAACGTCTGCCTGAATACAATGTATTAGCATCAGTAATAAATACTTTAGCGCCTAAATTTTGTAAAATATCAACCATGCAATTGACATAATTATGGCGAATGTATGCCAAATTTCCCGGTTCTCCGAAATGTATTTTAATTGCTGTAAAATTGTCTTTAAAATTTATATCCTTAATACCGGCTGCATATACCAATTTTTTCAATTTGTCCAATAAATTGATGGATGAATTGGTTCGCAAATTGGTAAAATAAACTTTTGATTTCATAAGTGGATTGTTTTAGACTTATTTTGATGTAAGCAAAAATAGAACATTATCTTTAATTGTCAATACTTACTTGAAATATAAATCTTATGGAGATAATTAGTATCATAAAAGTAGAAAAAGTTGTTAAGGTTACTTAGCAACTTTTTCTACTTAAAATCAAAAAATATTATTTTTTGACAAATTTCTTCACTTCCTTATTACCCATTTTATCTACAATGCAAATAACATATACGCCCTTTGCAAGTTGTTGTGTTCCGACAAATTGGGACATAGCTGATTGAGTAACTATTTGTCCTGATAAATTGAATATCTTCAAAGAAGCAACATCTCCGTATACAACCAATCCGGTCTCTGTTTGGTAAAAATCGAAAGATATCATCTCTTGTTGGATATTTTCGATGGCAGAATAACCACTTTCTGTAGGAGTTCCTTCGGGATCGACGGTTTCCGGTTCCAGATCAGCATATGTAACTGCTAAAATATCATGAATATTAAAGTTTCCACCATCAGAACGTGTGTTGCATATTTTTACAACTACATGTTTTTTTACATTTATAGCAGGTATCAATGCAACAACATCTATAGTACCGTTTCCTGATTTAAAGCTCTTACTGTCACCCGAAGAATATGATTCTCCTTCCACTCCGTCGATAGAATATTTTATTGTTAATTGACGGTCACCTGTATTGTACCAATTGAATTTCAGTTCGTCGACACCATTCGGGAAATTTAACGTAATAATTCCGTTACCTTTGGAAAGTTGTAAAGCTCCTGTTGAACAAGTTCCTAAAGATGATTTTCCATCGCCTGCATATTCATTGCTCCAAAGAGATTCTGTATTGTATGACAAGAATTCTGCAATTTTATCAGGTATCTCGGGATTTTGGAAATTATACCAATCTGCAAGAATAGCAGAAGGTTGTTTAATTGAAATAGCGCCACTGTAAGTAATTACGCCATCACCTCCGGTTGTGTGGATTTTGAAAGTTCCTTCAGCTGTTGGCAATCCGGCAATGGTTACTATTTTATTATTTGCATCTACATACGCACTTAGTCCGGCCGGTAAATTTTCAACAATAGCGCCTGTTGCACCTCCACTCCAAGTGAAAACAATATGGCTGATAAATTTACCTTGTTCTACTACTTGACTTATTTTGTCATTATGAACTAAAGTGGCTGCTAATTCGGTTGCAATAGTAACATTTCCTTCAAGCGTAACATCCGGATTTCCTCCTGTTGTAGATACAGAATATGTTCCTTCGGCAGTAGGTATTCCTGTAATGGTAAGCGTTTTTTTGTCGTTATCAATTACCTTTTCCAATCCGGCAGGTAGATTATTTACTGTTACACCGGTAGCTGCAACACCCCAAGTGAAAGTAACCGGCTGAATAGCAGTTCCTGTATATACCCGTTGAGTTTTATTGTTGCTGTTGTTTGTTAATGTTGCATAAGAAGCTATTCCCGATTCAAAAGCACCCATATCGGCTGATGCGTCATTATAATAAATTGTAACATTTGGAAGAGTCAAACCATTAGGACTATGTGCCGCAGGTATAAAATCCTTGATAATTTGTCCTTTATCGATAAATACACTTCCTGCTTTTAATTTTGCAAAGTCATTATCCGGTAAACTTCCGTCAGCTTGGCGTTCTGCTAAAAATAATGCAGATGATAAACTTTTGAATTCACTTGTATAATCCTTTGTTTTATTGGCAGCTTTACCCACTTTTGTACTTTCTTTATATGGACTTGAATTATCTAAAGTTGTCCATGAATTATAATCCGTGTTAGGAACTACGGAACCGTCTTTATCGGCCGATAAAAATTCATGATTCTCTTTACTTGCATTGAATCCAATATTATTTCTCATATACATGCTTCCATATTGGAAAATAGTTGGGAAACGGTAGTTGTATTCGTTGTTGAATGATACGTTATTAAACAAATACATTCCCTCATACGCATTATTTTGATCGAATCCTTTATGCAGACAATCAAATGCAACACAATTTGTTACAACGTGAGCACCAACTGATTGAGCAAAAGCTGCACCGCCAGCAGTACCGCCACCACCTAATTTAAATCCGTTACCATTTACACCTGCTGCACCGGATTCCAAATATCCGGCTTTCCAAGACCAGCAATTATCAATAATAATAGGATGATATACCATATACAAATCCCAGTTGTCATCAGAGTTCTGCCATGCACGGCATCCATGAAATTCGGTTCCCGGACCGGGGAATAATTTAGCTGCGAATCCGTCTGCATCACCGCCATCATCTTTTCCACCATTCCAAGTTTTGGAATCGTAATTATAATAGGCATCACAATTGATAATAATATTATATTTACAGAATTGATATCCGGGATTAAATTCGGGAGTGCCTTTTGGAAGAGATTTAGTTTCCTCTATTTTGAAATCTTTATACATACCGATTTGAAGTCCGGTATCATTATTTCTATAAAATTTGCAATTTTCCACAATGGTGTAACTGCCTTCCAATTTCATTCCATTGTCTTTGGCATTGCATAATTCCAGATTTTTGAAGTGCCAGTAGTTTGCTTCATGGTTTACATAAATACAACGAGCCATTTTAAATTCAGCCTCTGTTGTTGTAGCTATTTGGCTACCATCAATAACAACCTTTTCGCCCGGATATCCCCACATATAAATACGGGCATCGGCACGAGCACAATGTTTCGCTTTAAGTTTAATCCCTTGGGTAAGCATGTAAGTTCCTCCGCGCAAAAAAATACTATCGCCGGGTTGTACAACGTCCACAGCTTTGTTCGGAGTTAGGAAAGGAGATTCATTTGTCCCGGGATTGTTGTCGTTACCCGTTGTGGAAACAAAGTACGTTTTTGCCGGGAGATAAGTAAAAACTGAAAGAAAAAATACAGATAAAATTAGTTTAGTCCAATTTCTTTTCATGGTTTTTCAATTTAGATTTTAATGTTAAAATTAATTGATGCAAAGATTGGATGTAAAAAAACTTTTTATGTGGAATTTTTGACGAAAAAAGAGGAGTTTTTTAGAAAGTTATTTGTTTGCTAGTTATTTGTTTGATTTTTAGTTCGTTGCTATAGCGTGACTATCATTTATTATCAAATAACAAATAACCAACTACCCAATAACTAAAATGTGGATAAATTATGATTTCTTAGCAGACCTAAATTTCCACCCTTGCGAAAGCAGTAGCATCCATCGGGCAAAAATCTTTTTTTAAATATTTAAAATACCCTGAAATTGCAACCATTGCCGCATTATCAGTTGTAAAGGAAAATGGCGGAATAAAAACTTCCCAATTATTTTTCTTTCCGTAATCGATAAATGCATTTCGTAAAGCCGAGTTGGCAGAAACGCCTCCGGCAACAGCTACTTGATTGATTTTTAAATTAGTTGCTGCTTTTTGCAATTTATTCATCAAAATATCTACAATTGTTGCCTGCAATGAAGCGCACAAATCATGTTGATTTTTTTCGATAAATTGAGAATCTTCCTTTATTTTATCTCGAAGTAAATATAAAAATGAAGTTTTTAATCCGCTGAAACTGTAATTATAACCATCAATTTGTGGTTTGCTGAATTTAAAAGTATTCGGGTTTCCTTCTTTGGCCAAACGATCAATAACCGGTCCGCCAGGATATGGCAGCCCCATTACCTTTGCACATTTGTCAAACGCTTCTCCGGCAGCATCATCTATGGTTTGTCCGACAACTTCCATATCATCCGGAGCTTTTACCAAAATGATTTGGGAATTTCCACCGGAAACCAATAAGCAGAGAAATGGAAATTGTGGTTGGTGTATATCGGTTTCGTTTTGTTTGATGAAATGAGCCAATACATGTGCCTGCAAATGATTTACATCAATCATTGGAATTTGTAATGCTGAAGCAAAACCTTTGGCAAATGAAGTTCCTACTAATAAAGAACCCATTAATCCTGGGCCACGAGTAAAAGCAACGGCTGATAATTGATCTTTCGAAATATTAGCTCTTTGTAATGCTTCATGTACAACCGGAATAATATTTTGTTGATGTGCGCGGGAAGCTAGTTCCGGAACTACACCGCCATACTTTTGATGCACTTCCTGATTTGTTATCACATTCGACAATAAAATATCATTTTTAATAACAGCTGCAGAAGTATCGTCGCAAGAAGATTCAATTCCGAGAATATAAATGTCTTTATTTTGAACCATAAAATTAGTCTATGGTTACAAGTTACAAGTTACGAGTTACAGGGTAGCTTCTTTTGAAATTTGAATATAACTTTAAAGATTTCTCCTTGTAACTTGTAACTTGTAACTCGTAACTAAATTACTTTTCCAGCCATTGCTTGGGCTAATGTAATACAAGCTTCGTATTTATCAGGTGTTAATGTGAATTTTTGTTCGACCGGATCGCCCACAACTTCCCAACCAACACGTTCGGCAAAAAGGCCTAATCGTTTTGCCGCAGCTCCGGCCCATGCAAACGAACCGAAATATCCAAAATACCGATTTTTGATATCCCGTGTTTCAATTTTATCCAGAAGGGATTGAACTTGAGGAAACAATTCATTACTGTATGTTGGGCTACCGATAATTAATCCGTTGTATTTGAATATGTCCTTAATAATATAAGACAGATGCGTTTTACTTACATTATGCATCACAATATCCCGGACTCCACAAGCTGCAAGTTCACTCGCAATAACTTCGGCAGTTTGTTCGGTATTTCCATACATACTTCCATAAGCAATAACAACGCCGGATTCACCTTCGTAACGGCTCAATTTGTCATAAACCGAAATTACCTGAGGAATATGTTCTTGCCATACAGGGCCGTGTGTCGAACAAATTGTTTTAATAGAAACCCCAGAAAGTTTTTGCAATGCTTTTTGAACTGGAGAACCATATTTTCCTACAATATTGGCATAATAACGATACATTTCTTCCCAAAACGGGTCGGCATTAAAATCTTTGTCCATGATTGCTCCGCTAAGCGCACCGAACGAACCGAATGCATCTCCCGAAAACAACGTTTCAGTCGTTGTTTCGTAAGACATCATAGTTTCAGGCCAATGTACCATGGGAGTCATGTAAAAACGAAGATTGTGTTTACCTAAAGAAAGCTCGTCATTATCCTTTACCTCATAAAAATTGTCTTCAATTCCATGAAATCCGGCAACCATATCAAAAGTCTTTTTATTCCCGACAATCTGAATGTTCGGGTATAATTTCTTTAATAAACGCAATGATCCGGAATGATCAGGTTCCATGTGATTGATTATCAAATAATCGATAGGACGACCGTCCAATACTTTGTCGATTTTTTTAAAGAAAATATCCGAATAACAAATATCTACCGTATCTATCAGAGCAACTTTTTCATCATCAATAAGATAAGAATTATATGATACACCCGAAGGCAGTGGCCACAATGCTTCGAACAAATGTTTGGTGCGATCATTAACACCCACATAATAAATATGATCAGATATAGAAACTGGTTTAAACATAGCCGATTAATTAATAATTTAAACTTACTTTTTTGGATTTGCTTTCTTTACCTCAGGAATATTCTTCTTCGCATTATATACGATAGGCGGTCTTGTTAAACCCAAGTAAATAAATACAATTCCAATAATAACAAAAGGAATGCTTAGCAATTGTCCCATGTTAAGCAACATTCCGTCTTCGAACGCTTCTTGGTTTTCTTTGATAAATTCGATAAAAAAGCGAGACAAGAATACACATACCATAAAGATACCGAATATCAGTCCTTGCCTGTCTTTCGAATTTGTTTTAAAATATAAATACACCAATAATATAAATGTGAGCAAATATACCGAAGCTTCATAAATCTGAGTAGGGTGGGATGGTGCTGAAAAAATAGGTTGTGCACCCATTTCGTAAGCATGGAGGTTTGTTATAAAGCGAAATGCCCAAGGTACATTCGTCGGATATCCGTAAATTTCGTGATTCATTAAATTCCCCAAACGTATAAAACATGCAACCAATGCAGTTGGTACAACCAACCGGTCGAATGTCCAAAGCATGCTGCGTTTCGTTACATTGCGGGAATATAGCCATACGCCAATAATAATACCGATTGTTCCACCGTGGCTGGCCAATCCGCCTTTCCATATTTTAAGAATTTCAATCGGATGGCTCATATAATATGAAAAATCGTAAAAAAGGCAGTGTCCTAAACGTGAGCCTATTACGGTTGCTATAATGACATATATAAATAATTTATCAGCCCATGCCGGAGGAACTTGTTCTTTTTTGAACATGTATTCGATCATTTTATAACCAATTAAAAAACCAATGGCAAAAAATAATCCATACCAACGAACTTCTCGCCCGAGAATAGTAAAAATAGCCGGATCGGCTGTCCAAGTGATGTATTCAAACATAATATTTGTTTTTTTTAATAAAAACGGCTCAAAGTTACTTAAATTCCTTCTAAATAAGAATTTTTATATTTTTTATGATCCCGCCATAATAACGAACTATCTCCATAACTCAAAAACCGGAAATCATGGGATAAAGCATAGTCATAAACAGATTTCCAGTTTCCATTTAAGAAAGCAGAAACTAACAACAATAAAGTACTCTGTGGCTGATGAAAATTGGTAATCATTCCATCAACAATGTTGAACTGGTATCCAGGTACAATCATAATTTGGGTAGAAGCAATTAATTGTTGCAACTTGTTATTATACAAATAATTAATGATATTCTGTAATGATTTTTCAACTGGAATATAGTTTGTGGATTCATAAGGAGTCCATTGATTTACTTTTAATTGAATGCTATCAGAAGAATTATTTTCCAGCATTTTTCCGATATAATATAAGCTTTCCAATGTGCGAACAGTTGTTGTTCCTACTGCAACTATTTTCCCCTGATGATGCAATAATTTTTCAATTGTTTCTTTTTTAACAGAAAATAGCTCGGTATGCATTTCATGTTCACCGATAATTTCACTTTTTACAGGCTTAAATGTTCCTGCTCCAACGTGCAACGTAATTTCTTCGCAATCAATATCCTTTTCTTTCAATTGGTCGAAAACCTCATTAGTGAAATGTAATCCCGCTGTTGGTGCAGCAACCGAACCTTTTATCTTGGAATAAACAGTTTGATAGGTTTCTTTATCAGCCTCTTCTGTTTCTCTGTTTAGATAAGGAGGAATCGGCAATTCGCCAACACTTTCAAGAATTTCGGCAAAAGTAAAAGATGGATTATTCCATGAAAATTCAACTAAGAAGCTATCTCCTTTGTTTTCCTTTAAGATTGCTTTCAGAGTAATTTCATTTTTATCTATTTTGATATTTTTAACAAGAGGCCCTTCTTTCCATTTTTTTAAATTTCCGATTAAGCATGACCAAACACATCTTTCTCTTTGTCCGAAAACCAATTCGTATTCATTTGGTTGAATGGGATCTAAACAAAAAATCTCAATTTTGGCGCCAGTTTCCTTGTAAAAATGCAATCGTGCCTGAATAACTTTCGTATTATTAAAAATCAATAAACTTTTTGCCGGGATTTCAGTTGGAATTTGATTAAAAATAGTTTCTGAAATATTTTTATCCTTGTAAATTAACAACTTAGAATCGTCTCGTTTTTTTAATGGATACTTGGCAATTCTATCATCCGGTAAGTTATAAGTGTAGTTTTCAATGCGAATATCTTGAATATCAACCATATTAATGTGAAAAGAATAAAATGTGCCAATATGCCAATGTGCCAATAAATAGTGCGTTTTATGACAAATTGCTCTGTTCTTTTAGTTGTGCTTCAATTGGCATATTGGCATATTAGACAATTGGCACATTTTATCTTGTTTTTTTCCACAAAAATAATCAACTTTGTTCGATAAATAAAAGGAATGACTTATGAGTATTAAAATAGGAGATAAAGTGCGCTTTTTGAATGCTGTGGGAGGAGGAACTGTAACTCGTTTTATCGATAAAAACTTAGTTGCAGTGGAAGATGAAGACGGATTTGAGGTTCCGATTTTGATAAAAGAAGCAGTAGTTATAGAATCTGTCGAAACAAAATCGAAACCAGTAATTACAAAACAGTCAGTTCCAACAGTACTATCAAAAGATGTAACTCCGGTTGTTGAAAAAAAAGCAGAGATTGTAGAAACCCCTGAAGGTGAAAAATTGAATGTCTATTTAGCTTTTTTACCCAACGAACCTAAAAGTCTCCAAAACACTACTTTCGATTGTTATTTGATAAATGACAGCAATTATTATTTGTTTGCCAATTATATGAATAAAACCGGAAAACAATGGAATAGCCGTTACAAAGGGGAAATTGAACCAAATATGAAAATATTCGTCGAAGAATTTTCAAAGGAAGATTTGAATGATTTGGAACGTGTTTGTATTCAGTTTATAGCTTATAAATACGATAAACTATTTGATATAAAAAATACAATATCTGTTGATTTGAAAATTGATACTGTAAAATTTTACAAATTGCACAGTTTCCGTGAAAATGATTATTTTGATGAAGAAGCATTGATTTTTCCATTGGTAAAAAATGATTTACCGGAAAGAACATTCCACATAGATATGGCAGATTTGGAGCAGGCAATGAAGGAAAAACAAATTTCCGAACGTCCCCGTCAAATGCCTATCAAAAAGAAAGAACCAGCACAGGTTGTTGAAATAGATTTACATGCAGCCGAATTGTTAGATAATCTTTCGGGGTTAAGTAATGCCGATATTTTAAATTATCAATTAGAAAAATTCAGGGAAATCTTACAGGAATATCAAAATAAAAAAGGACAAAAAATTGTATTTATTCACGGAAAAGGAGAGGGGGTACTGAGAAATGCTCTTGTTAATGAATTAAAATCCAACTATAAGCATTATACTTATCAAGATGCTTCTTTCAAAGAATACGGATTTGGAGCAACAATGATAACAATAAGATAAAGTAGAGCAGACTTTAATTGAGGTTAGGTAATAATCTTTTTATATCATCTAATTTTACATTCTGACCTATAATTACACCTTGTGTATCTATTAAAAAATTAGTTGGAATAGAAACAACCCCATATGTATGAGCGATTTCAGAGTTTAATCCTTTCAGGTCTGAGGCATGAACCCAAGGCATGTAATCTGTTGTAATTGCTTTTTTCCAATCATTTATATTATGATCCAAGGAAACTCCAATCATGGCAAACTGCCTTTTTTTTTTGTTTTCAAGATAAATATTACTCAATTCATATTGATTATTTACTCGTGACATTTGGTCTCTTGAATCCCAAAAATGAACTAAAACGTTTTTTCCTTTAAAATCAACTAACGAAATATTTTTATTTAGAGTCGTATCTTGCAATGTGAAATCGGGAGCTCTTTTGCCAACTTTTACACGTTGAAATCCATCAGACATTTCTTGTAGATATTTTGTAAGGTAAAAGCTTTTTGCAGGTTCCTCCAATATGGGTAATAAATTATTCAACTTATCCATACTTTCTTTTTTATACAAATAATCCAGCATGATTACCACGCTGACTAATGAAGCGGGGTGTTCCTTAATATACTGTTCAGCAACTATATTAATAGAATGATTTAGATTAGCCAATTTAGGCTCCAATGTTTCTATAATTGCCCAATCCATTTCTTCTTCTATATATGCCTCGGTAATAGCCTTATCTATCTCATTTTTTTCAATAAGAATATTTTTGATTCCTTGTTTAAATTGATTTAGTTCTTTGTTTAATTTTCCACCTTTAATTTCAGCTATCTCAATGTAACTTGCATCAGCAGAAATTTTTATATCATCTCCTGAACGTACAAATACGGACGTCCATTCAGACCTATTTAATAATAACGTAACTACTCCTATGCTATCAATGGCCCCATCCATTTTAAAGTAGCCATTCTTATTCAATAGAATCGTGTCGGTTTGAAAGCCTTTACTGGTATCTACATAAACTACATATATATTCTTTGTCTCAGCGTTCGCAACCTTTCCTTCAATGGAAAAATGATTTGTTTTTTCTTTGCAGGTAATGAGCAAGCAAGCCATAAAAACAGAACAGATGATATATATAATATTTTTCATTTGTAATTCGCAATTAATTTTTGATAAAACAACCCTCAACCTTAGAAAATAATAAGAATTTTATTTGTGAAAAAGAATTAAGTTAAAAATTTAACATTATAAAGATAAAACAATACAAAAATAGAAAAGTTTTTAATAAAGTATAACTTTTTTGTTAAAAATTAAGAATATTTGAGTGTGAGACTTACTTTTTTGTTTTTTTTCGTAAAAAGAGGCTTAAAATAAACTAACACAAGACACTTAGAATTGTTTGTATTTTATATATTTTTCTTAATCAGATGGTATTTTAAGAATGTTCAAACTTGCATATGTAAGGGAAGAATCGTAAGTTTGTGATAATTTTTCACATACTACAAGATTTCAAAAAAATGACTGCAGCTCAATTATTTAAAAATATTCAAGACAAGAAATCATTTCTATGTGTTGGATTAGATACTGACATTAAAAAAATACCTTCTCATTTATTGCAAGAAGAAGACCCGATATTTTCTTTTAATAAAGCAATTATTGATGCTACAGCCGATTTATGCGTGGCATATAAGCCTAATCTAGCTTTTTACGAATGTTTAGGTGTAAAAGGTTGGATTGCTTTTGAGAAAACGGTAAACTACATCCGGACTACTTATCCGAATCAATTTATTATCGCAGATGCTAAACGTGGAGATATTGGCAATACATCTGAAATGTATGCACGTTCTTTTTTCGACGAACTTAATTTAGATGCAGTAACCGTTGCGCCTTATATGGGCGAAGACAGTGTGAAGCCTTTTCTACTTTATCCCGGAAGTTGGGTAATATTGTTGGCATTAACTTCAAATAAAGGTTCGCAGGATTTTCAATTAACAGAAGATAAGACAGGAGAGCGGTTATTTGAAAAAGTAATTAAAACTTCGCAAGAATGGGCTGACGAAAATCAGTTGATGTACGTTGTGGGAGCAACGCAAGGTAAAATGTTTGAAGATATCCGGAAAATTGCCCCCAATCATTTTTTACTTGTTCCCGGCGTCGGAGCGCAAGGAGGCAGTTTGCAGGAGGTTGTAAAATACGGAATTAATAAACAATGTGGATTGTTGGTAAATTCATCCCGGGCAATTATTTATGCTGATAGTTCTGAGACTTTTGCACAAACAGCCAGAGTTGAAGCCGAAAAAGTGCAATTAGAAATGGCAGAATTATTAAAACAATATGATTTAATGTAAAAGGTGAAAAGTACCGATAGATTTTATTCTTTTACACTATTTTTTAATCGTACTAATTCGATTTTTGTGGAGGAAAGTTTTACGATTTTGAACAAATAATTCCCAATTTGAACTTCTTCATTCAGTTTGGGAAATCGTTGATGATGTTCCAAAATAAGTCCGGCAATGGTAATATATTCATCCGATTCGGGAAGTTCCAGATTAAATTGTTCGTTGATTTTATCCACTTCGTTGCGGCCGGCAAGAATATATTCGTTTTGTCCTATCTGTTTTGCAAGATAAGATTGAGGATCATGTTCGTCTTCTATATCTCCAAAAATTTCTTCCACCAAATCTTCTAATGTAACAATTCCTGCAGTTCCACCGAATTCATCTACCACAACAGCAATCGATTTTTTATCCTGCATCAGGATATTCATCAGTTTATGAGCAACCATTGTTTCCGGAACAATTGGTATTTGATTAATCGATTTTACCCAATCTTCGGATTTTGTAAACATTTCAGAGGAATGGATATATCCGATCACATTATCGATATCTTCTTTGTAAACCAAAATCTTAGACAACCCGGTTTCGACGAATAAATTTCTTAATTCTTCAACTGTAGCCGACATGTCAACTGCCACAATCTCTGTGCGGGGAACAATGCAATTCCGAAGTTTAACACTGGAAAAATCCAATGCGTTTTGAAATAATTTAACTTCAGCTTCTACTTCCGAATCTTCCGGTAGCTCATCAATACTACGCTGTATAAAATAATCCAAATAGCCTTTTCCCAAGCTGTTTTTCCCAAATTTCTTTTTAACCGAAGTTCCACAAATCTTGAAAAAAGAAAGGGATAACCATTCAAAAACTTTGGCAATTGGATAAAATAAATAATAAAAAAGAAGTATTGGTATCGCAAAAATTTGAATGGATAATTCGGGGTTGACACGAAAAAGCATTTTAGGAATGAATTCCGCAACAATAAAAAGAATAAGCCCTGTTATTATAATTTGAAAAATGATGATAAAAGCAGTATTATCTATAATTTGAGCTGCTACAGGACCCATTTTTTGCATCATTAATATTCCGTAAATAATTAATGATAAGATATTTCCTATAAAAAGTGTATAAATAAACTGTTCAGGTTTTTTATAAAAAATATTGAGAATGAAATTCAAGAATCCACTTTGTTTATTTTCTACTAAAAAACGGAATCTGTCGGATGAAACAAAAGCAACCTCCATCCCTGCAAAAAATGCATAAAATAATAAAGAGATGCATATTGTAATATCGGCAGCCATAGATAATAGTTTTTATAATCAATCAAGGACTATTTGGTGTGGTCGGGTCATTCCGATTTGCAGGTGTGTATGTTGGTGTATTATTCGCAGGTTTCGGAATTGGATTTGCTACAACAGTTGTATCTTTTTTAGAGGCCAAGGAATCTGTAGCATTATGTATTCCACCTTCGACAGGAAAAATTCCCTGTGGTCGTCTGATTGTATATATAGTCATTGATTGATTCGAGTCGAATCCAAATCCTGTTATTATCCGTTCTTTTTGTTCTATGTGAATAAATTTATCGGAATATATTTTTTCCCGTTTTTGGTCCCAAAATAATTCATCCGTATCAAATTTTTCACCCTGAAGGTTCTCGAGATGAACATGTCCCTTCAATTTCCAAAGCTGTTCTCGTTGGAAAAAATAAGCCGTATCACTTTTTATTCGGGCGTCAACATGCAAAACAGAGTCAAATTTTTCAACATATAATCCTTTGGGAAAGTACCAATAAGGTTGTTTTACTCTATCAAAGATTAACCATTCGTCAGTGAGAATCCGATAACGTATAACGCCTGAATCAGAAATTAATGAAGTTATTTTGTAGCTTGCCATATCAGGTAAGCTATCTAAATTGGGTACTTCAACAACTTCCTCTTTTTGTTTCCCGGAGCAAGAACCTAATAATACCAAAACAAATGTTGATAACAAACCTGCTATCACTATTGATATTGTGATATTATTTTTTTTTGATATTAAGCGCATATTTAATAAGAATGCCCGGAGGATTGTTACTCAAATTTGCGTTTATAGAACCACAATTCGCTAAATGTCATTCCAACTGTCAGTTGAAAATATTGTTCTTTTATAAGATTTTTTTCAGGTACGATACGGATATATCCGGCTCCTATGTTCAGAAATGATTCCCTTCTTCCAATCATAAAAGGGAGTCCAAGCCCTACTGTTGCTCCATATTCATTTATACCCGAACCTTTTATATCTACATAAGAATCGGAATAATATGCACCAAAACGATATCGCGTTTTTTTCCAAAAATTTCTCAAAGAATAGGGATTGGGAACATATTCACCACCGATGGAATATTTAAAACGATCTTTGAATTTGTAATTTTCGGATGGATAAGGAACTTTAGACCATGCTTGATATTGAAAATCAGCTCCTAATGTAAGATTATTGTTTTTTACATAAGAAAAACCTACTCCGATATTCATCGGCATATATAACTCTTGATCAAAAGAAGTTACGTCAGATTCTTCTATAGTTGAAGTACTTGAACCTGTATAATCATATATAGTTCTTGTTATAGAATTTCCGGCAGAGAATTTCTCTTTCGGGCTAAATAATGCTCCAACAGTAATCCTGTCTTTATCATTAAGAGGGTGAGTGTATTGAGCTCCAACTTCCCAAAAGAAATCGTGGGCGTTTATTGTTGCAAGTTGTGTAACGGGATATGCCTTGGTTTGAGTCCCTGTTGATGTGGTTGAATATTCCGGAAAAGTTAAGTATATATCTCTGTTTATATTTCCAAAAGTAAATCCGACATTGGCTCCAATAGACAAACGTTTTTTAATCAATTCATAGCCTAACCCTACGTATGCTTGGGTTAAACTACCAGTTCCCTGGTAAATAGTTTGAGAATAAGTGTCTTTTATTGTTTCTTGAACACCATAATTATAGCCAACATATGAATAAGGTCTTGCCCCTAAGCTCATTCCTAATTGTTTCATCAAACGGAATTGCATAGCCAGATATGATATGTTTCCATTATAATCCCGCTGAGTACTGTTTCCATCGTTCATCCAGGAAATTTCTCCCATCAATCCGAAATCGAAAAGGAAAGTCAATGAATCCACAGTTGAATAGGATGCCGGATTAAGCGAATTAATCTGCCCTGGTGTTCGTAATCCATAACCAATACCTCCCATAGCTAAGCTTTGTCCATAGGATTGGTCGGCAATTTTGCCATAACCATAACGAGTATAGGGTGAATTTGTATTGTTTTGGGTAAATGCCATTGGCACACACATCAACAAAAAAAAGAAAGAGGAAAATAATCTCTTATAAGTCAGCATTATAATTAAGTATTCTATTTAATCCTTTGATTAATAATTTTGTGTCTGCAAAGATGCTATTTTTTAACTTTGCAGCCAAGAAAAAAGCATCTCCACCCGTTAAAAAAATGAAAAGGTTTGCATATTTTTTATTAAAATCATTAATATAACCATCAATTTCATATATCAAACCATTTACTACACCGCTACGAATAGCCGTTTCGGTAGAATAACCCATTGCCGGAATATCACCCTCGGGAGTAAGCAACGGTAATTTTGAGGTATAATGGTTCATTGCTTTAAAGCGCATTTGCAGTCCGGGCGATATATTTCCACCCCAATAAATACCTTCAAAATCGATAAGATCGTATGTTATGGCAGTTCCGGCATCTATTACCAAAATATTTTTTCCGCGTTGCAAATAATTAGCGCCAATTACACCTGCTAGCCTGTCTTTACCTAGTGTTTTAGGAGTTTTATATGCAACTTTTATTGGAAGTGAAGTTTTTTCATCAAGCTCTATGAAAAAAGGAATATTCTCTTTTAAGTAGTGCGTTACATCAAAGTTATCGGAAACAACGGATGAATAGATTGCCTGGTCTATTTTGTATGTTTTTAACAAATCAGTAACCAAGGCTAATAACCCATTTTCAGTTATTTGATATAAGATTTCCTCATCTTTTTCATATAACGAAATCTTAGAAATAGTATTGCCTCTGTCGATAATTAAGTTCACAAGGATTAATTTTCCACAAAAATAATGCAAATATTTATATGGATGCATTGGATGAATAATAAAGTACAGCAGTGTATACTTAAAAAGTAAATGCTAATAAGTTGAATGTAAGCTTGTTTTTACATTTTATTTTTATCTGATTAGTATAGAATTTGATTATGTAAGGTGTAAAATAAAAAATGAATATTATTTCATTTTTCAGGTGCAAATAAAATATCGTAATTTTGCACCGAAAAATACGTTTTATCAAAGAAATACATGTCAATAAAAACATCATTTAAAGAACTGACAAGCCGGGATAATAAGATTGGAGGGATTATTTATTTCATGGGAGTGATTATTATCACGCATGTTCTATGGAAGATACTGATAAACGGAGATGAAAATGGACATCAAGTTGCATTTGCAGGTATAGACGTTACTTCCTTTTTTTATAAAATATCATTATTTACTACTGAGATTGCATGGTGGACCCTCAATAATATTTTTATGCAAGACTTTAAGTTGAATGGTGTAGAAATCATCTTAAAAGGAACACAGTCGGTTACCATTATTTGGGCATGTTCGGCTGTGAAGCAATTATACATGTTTATATGCCTAATACTATTCTTTCCGCATGCTTCGTGGAAGAAAAAAATTCTCTATGCCTTGTTTGGCTGCCTCATTCTTGAAATTTTTAATATTATCCGTATTGATATTGTTGCATTTGGCAGTTCTATGAATATGAATAATTTTGATTTTTTGCATAAAATAACACAATATGGATTTTATGTTGTGATGTTTTTATTATGGATATACTGGGAGGAAAAGGTTGTAAATAAAAAAAATTGATACTTATCTTAATCTTTTTTGTTTATCAAATTTTAGCAATTTACTTCAAAAATAAATACGGAAAATTTCCGAAAAACAGATATTAAGTACTAACTTTGCACATCTCAAAAACTGACAGCCTTAGTCAGTCATTAGGCCCCTCAAAAAAGGCTATCAAGTAGTTTCTTACATAAACATTTATACAAACTAATTAAAAACACAAGAATCATTATGTCAAAAGTAACTGTTGTAGGTGCGGGAAATGTAGGTGCAACCTGTGCCAATGTGTTATTATTTAATGAAGTTGCCGACGAAATTGTATTGCTCGACATCAAAGAAGGAATATCCGAAGGAAAAGCGCTTGATATGACTCAAACCGCAAGCCTTCTTGGATTTGATTCCAAAATAAAAGGAGTAACGAATGATTATGCTGCTACAGCAGGATCGGATGTTGTGATTATTACTTCAGGAATTCCTCGTAAACCGGGAATGACACGGGAAGAATTGATTGGTGTTAATGCGGGGATTGTTAAAGGTGTAGCCGAAAGTATTTTGAAGCATTCTCCTAATACAATTATAGTTGTAGTTAGTAATCCAATGGATACAATGACTTATTTGGCATTAAAAGCTACCGGACTTCCTAAAAATCGTGTTATCGGTATGGGTGGTACTTTGGATAGTTCTCGTTTCAAATGTTATTTAAGCCAGGCTTTGAATGTAAACCCGAATGAAGTTGAAGGTCTTGTTATTGGTGGACACGGTGATACTACCATGATTCCTTTGACACGTTTTGCTGCTTACAAAGGACAACCTGTTGCAAATTTGTTGGATGCTGATAAATTGAATAAAGTCGTAGCTGACACAATGGTTGGAGGTGCTACTTTGACGGGATTACTTGGAACTTCGGCTTGGTATGCTCCCGGAGCTGCAGCAGCTTATTTGGCAGAATCAATTATTCATGATCAAAAGAAAGTTATTCCTTGTTGTGTTGCTTTGGATGGTGAATATGGCCAAAAAGATATTTGTATCGGAGTACCTGTTGTTATAGGTAAAAACGGATGTGAAAAAATCATCGATTATAAGTTATACGCCGAAGAACAAGCTTTATTCAATAAAAGTGCAGATGCTGTTCGTGCTACCAATAATGTTTTGAGCGAAATTAAGGTTCTATAATAAATAGAATAGTAGATAAAAACCAAAAAGGCAGCTTTCTTATTTATAGAAAGCTGCCTTTTTAGATTTAAAGAGATCTCGAGAAGAATTTATTCTTTTGGACGAGCTTCTTTTACAACCATAGTACGTCCTTCGTAATCAGTACCATTAAGTCTTTCAATAGCATTTTCAGCTTCACCATTGTCAGGCATTTCTGCAAAAGCAAAACCTTTAGAACGACCGGTTTCACGGTCTTTAATTACTTTCACAGAGTCTACCGCTCCATACTCCTCAAGAATTAATTTCAATGCGTCTTCTCGAACTCTGTAGTTCAAGTTTCCAATGTAAATGTTCATAAAAAGAAATAAAATTAAAAAATAAGAAAATAAAAACTCAATAAAAAGACTGTTTTTGATAATAAATAAATATGGTTTTTAGTATTTATTTAATATTTTATATCAATCAAATTTCCTTGCAAAGGAAAGTATTTAATTCGGAATAGCAAATTTTTTAATTAAAAAATGGATGAAAAATGTAATTTTGTTTACTCTGTATTGCTTGTTAAATAATGTTTAATATGTTATTTGTTAGATTGTTGCTATTATATTGTGATGTAAACTTGATTGGTTAGTTATACTTTTATTGCTTTAGTATTAACTTTTTCTAAGAAGGGAAAAGTTAAAATCGAATACGGTTAAATTTTAATTTTGTTTTTTTTAATTAAAAAGCTTAATACATTCCTCTTATTTATTTACTATAAGGCAATTATTTAAGAATATTAAAGATACCTGTCTATAATAAAAACAATTCTTCTAATGATTTTGTTCGAGATAATTCCTTTATAAAATCATTAATAACAATATTTCCTTTATTAATGATAACAACGCGTTTACAAAGCAATGCAGCTTCTTCTAAATTGTGGGTAGAAAAAAGAATGGATTTTTCTTTTCCCAGTTCTTTGATAAGTTCCCTGATTTCTATATGCTGAATTGGATCCAATCCAGTTGTCGGTTCATCCAATAATAATACTTGTGGGTTATGAATAATAGCCTGTGCTAGCCCCACCCGTTGTTTATATCCTTTAGATAATTGTCCTATCTTTTTTTGATATTCGGCCTGCAAGCCTGTTTGTTCAATAACTTTTTCTACGCATTCTTTTGTTTTTTCTCCTAATTGATAGAGTCCTGCAACATATTCCAGATATTCCTTTACATACATCTCAGGGTAAAGCGGATTGTTTTCGGGAAGATAACCTATCATGCTCTGTACATTTTCTGTATTTTGGGCAATATTTTTACCATTTATTCTTACTTCTCCAGAATCGGGAGTAAGGAATCCGCTTGCTATTTTCAATGTTGTAGATTTTCCGGCTCCATTGGCTCCTAAAAAAGCTACTATTTCATTGTCGTTAACCGTAAAACTTACAGATTTTAATACCTGATTTTGCTTATACTTTTTTGATATGTTGAGTATTTCTATCATTAAACTGTAAGATTAATTTTTGTAATTATTTTTACAATTGAGGTTGTTGGTTTCTATTTACTTTTACAAAAGTATTTTTTTACCTCGATTTATGAAGTATTTTTGGAATAACTTTCTTCATTTGTTTTTTCCCGAACTTTGCAAAGTCTGTAAAAATAGGCTAATCGGTGATGAAAAGCACATTTGCTTATCATGTTTTTATCATTTGCCCAAAACCAATTATCATTTACAAAAAGACAATCCTGTAGAAAAGCGTTTTTTTGGAAAGTTTGACATCGAGTATGCAACTTCCTATTTTAAATATATGAAAGATAGTGATTATCATCAGTTACTTGTTGAGTTGAAATACCGCGGATGCAAGGAATTGGGTGAATATTTGGGTGAATGCTTTGCTAAAGATTTAAAAAATAGCTTTTTTATTAACGAGATTGATGTAATTGTTCCGGTTCCGCTTCATCCCAAAAGATTAAAAAAACGTGGTTACAATCAAAGCGAGTGGATTGCTAAAGGATTATCTAAAGTGATTAAAAAACAGTTAATTATTGATAATTTATACCGCAAAACTGCTAATTTATCTCAAACAAAAAAAGGCTTGTTCGAAAGATGGAAAAATGTTTCAGGAATATTTACCGTAAAAAATTCTGAAGAATTTGAAGGAAAACACATATTGCTGGTTGACGATGTTTTAACCACAGGTTCTACCATTACAGCCTGCGCTGAGGCATTAAGTCAAGTAAATAACATAAAAATAAGCGTTGTAACATTGGCAATGGCATAAAAAATTAGTGATTTGTTTAAAAGCCTTGATTTTTAGTTTTATACATGTAAAATTGTACAAGTAAAGTTATGCATATTTTAAATGTTAAACAAACTTTTTTTACCTTTGCAGGAAAGTAACTTCAAAAATACTGCCAATACACTGTTTAAAAATAATTACAATACAAATAATCAATAAATGCAAAATACCAAAGAACAATTCGAACATGTAATTGCCATTTGCAGGGATTTGTTTTCAAAAAAGTCAAAAGATTATGGGCCCTCGTGGCGTATTATGCGCCCTGAGTCTATAACCGATCAAATATTTATCAAGGCTAATCGCATTCGTAGCCTTGAAACAAAAGGAGTTTCGATGATTGATGAAGGCATTAAACCCGAATTTATAGCTATTGTAAATTATGGTGTTATTGGATTAATTCAATTGGAGTTAGGTTATGCAAATATTATCGATATTTCGGAAAAAGAAGCATTAACCCTGTATGACAAACACCTTACAGCAACTAAAGAACTGATGTATGCGAAAAATCACGATTACGACGAGGCTTGGCGTAGTATGCGCATCAGTTCGTATACAGATTTGATATTGATGAAACTGAATCGTACCAAACAAATTGAAGCAAACAAAGGAAGTACGCTGGTTTCGGAAGGTATTGATGCGAATTACATGGATATGATAAATTATGCACTTTTTGCATTAATAAAATTAGAATATGGCGAAAATTAATATTCCTCCTAAAGTACGGCAAATACTCATTTTGGTTTTTCAAATCCTGTTGGGAGCAACATTTATTTTTTCCGGATTTGTAAAAGCTGTTGATCCGATCGGTTATTCTATTAAAATTCAAGAATATCTGGTAGCACTTGGGTTGGATTTTTTGAGTCCATTGTCTTTATTGGCTGCTGTCGGAATAACAGCATTCGAGTTCTTGCTGGGAATCAATATGTTATTGGGAATGCACGTTCGTACAACATACATCCTTACGTTGATTTTCATGGGAATAATGACTCCGCTTACCCTTTGGTTAGCGCTTTCTAATCCGGTAAAAGATTGTGGATGTTTTGGTGAGGCGTTGGTTATCAGTAATTGGGAAACTTTCTGGAAAAATATTATTCTTTCGGCGATGGCCATTTTTGTTTTCGTTTTCAGAAAAGATGTAAAATCTCCTTACTCTGATAAAACACAATGGCTTACAAGTTTTGCTTCCATTATTTTTATCGTTGGAATTTCTGTTTTCGGCTACAGTCATTTACCGCTGCTGGATTTTCGTCCGTATAAAATAGGAACAAATATTCCTGAAGCGATGAAATTACCTGAAGGCGCTCCGCAAGATGAATATGAATCTATTTATATTTATGAAAAAGATGGCGTTCAACAAGAGTTTAAACAACTTAGCGAAGCGCCTGTAGGAGATAGCACTTGGGTTTTTGTTGATGCAAAGCATACATTAGTAAAAAAAGGAGATGAAGCTCCTATCCACGATTTCTCCATTGTAGAAGTGAATACGGATGATGATATTACCCATGATATCTTAGCATCCGATCAATATGTGTTCTTATTGATTTCGGAAAATTTGCAGGAAGCGAATATCGATCATATTGATGGTATCAATGATATTTACGATTATTGCAAAGAAAATAATTACGGATTTTATTGTTTAACATCAAGTACGCCCGAACAAATTACCCGTTGGTCGAATTTTACAGGTGCAGAATATCCATTCTGTAAAACAGACGAAACAACATTGAAAACAATTATTCGTTCGAATCCGGGTTTAATGTTGATTAAAGATGGAACTGTTTATGACAAATGGCATTTCAATGATTTTCCTACAGAAAGTGAATTAAAGGAGCCGTTGGATAAATCGGAGTTAGGACAAATAAATATGCCGCATCCTACTGCACGGATTATTTTTGTAAGTGTTTCATTTTTAATCCTATTATTTTTTGTATTCGGATTGGATAAAATAGTTTTATTCTTTACTAAAAGAAGTAATTTGAGGTTGGAAAAGAAGAAAAAAGCTAACGAGAAAACTCCGGAATAATTATTAAGAAAATAGCTGAAGAAACCCTTTTCAACCTTTTTTGAGAAGGGTTTCACAGTTTTTACAATCAAAAATCAATTTCATTTTTACATTATTATGAATCAGATAAAAAGGTTCGTGATATGGATTTTCCTTTTTATTAGATTCTTTCGGACACCAGCCCAAACTGTATTTTATACAATACTTGGTAAACATCAATACTTCATCTTCTTGCGGAGATAATTCGTAGGCAAGAGCGATAGTTGAGACTCCATGTTTCTGATAAAACTGTTCTGCTTTTGCATTCGAAACATTTCCCAAATAAGTTAATTGAGTAGATGGATAAATCGCAATATTCTTGACTTTCCTCCGAATTTCCCGCCGATAGTTGATTTTACGTACACTCATTAATTTTTCAATTAATTTTCGCCGGTAATCCACCAATATGGAAGAAGGAATAAACCAATTTTGGGTAAAATCAATTGAAATATTTCTGGCATTAAAAATTGTATTACCTAATTTCCCTAACTGATTTACATTATTTTCATTCTGAGGTTTATTCGCTTTTTCTTTATTAATCGGAATCATCAGAGAAGCACGGTTGTTATCTTCACCACAAGCTGAAAGAGTAAATCCAACCGGATTTTCGGATAATGTAATATTCAGGTCTATTTTTCGCTCTGAAGATTTAGCAGAAAGGCATTTGTCAAACTCTTTGTCAAAATTTCGATAAATGGATATTCCAGCAGCAACATTCGAATGCTCAAAAGGAAATATTTTTCTGTCTTCGACCTTGTTTACACGAAATCCTGTGAATTTTCCGTTTTTATCGACATAACACAATCCGTCTCCATTATGCAATTCTTTTTTTCCTGATATTGCAAAGCAATTCCGTTCTGAACGTTTTACAATTCCAATAAATTCGCCCATAGATTTTGGTGTATCAGGAGAAGTGAGATTTTGCTTTTGCCCATTCAGGAAATAATCGGTAAAACCACGACTAAAACTTTTTTCAGGATTTGGAGTAAAAGTATAAATACATTTGCCGGATGAAGCAGCTTTGTAATTATTACCTTTTTCTGAAAGAATTGCATCCAATTTTTGTCTATAAAAAGCAGTAATATTTTTTACATAGTCGACATCTTTCAATCGTCCCTCGATTTTGAAAGATGAAACTCCGGCATTAATCAACTGTTCCAAATTAACTGAGCGATTCAAGTCTTTCAACGAAAGCAAATGTTTCTCCGTAATAATATTTTTTCCGGTTGCATCTTGCAAAGTATAAGGCAAACGGCAGTATTGCGCACATTCGCCCCGATTGGCGCTACGTCCGCAAAAAGCTTCGCTTGCATAACATTGTCCGCTGTAACTGACACAAAGTGCTCCATGAACAAAGACTTCAAGTTTGGCTGTTGTTTGTTTCGAAATTGCTTCAATTTGCTTCAATGACAGTTCCCGAGCCAATACAATCTGAGAAAAACCCACTTCTTCAAGAAATTTTACCTTTTCGGGAGTCCGGTTATCAGTTTGCGTACTTGCATGCAATGCTATTGGAGGTAAATCCAATTCCAATATTCCCATATCCTGGATAATCAGAGCATCAGCACCTGCATTGTAAATTTGATGAATAAGTTTTTCAGCTTCGGAAAGTTCTTCGTCCTTCAAAATCGTATTTAATGCGACATAAATCTTTGCATTATACAAATGAGCATAATTCACCAATGCCTCAATATCGGAAACAGAATTGCCGGCAGCAGCACGCGCGCCAAATCTTGGAGAGCCAATATACACTGCATCAGCTCCATGATTGATAGCTTCTATGCCACATTCTAAATTTTTAGCAGGAGAAAGAAGTTCTATAGTTTTAGTAGATAACAAATTGAATTATTGATAGATAAATTAAAGTAATTGGTTGGAAGTTATTTCTTCTCAGACATATCATCTAAATAAATGTCCAACGCTTTTACAGATATAATGATTTCCCGTATGCAGATGCCCATTGATATTATAAACAACAACAAAGCAAATCCGAAAAGATAACCTCCCACTGTGAATGATCCGATGTAAATCATAAACATGCTTAAAGCACAAAAGAAAAGGCTGGCGATACCGAATAATTGCATATCACGGGTGAGGTATAAACGCTTTCGCAAATTCTTTATCTGCGCTTCTGTTATAGAGTCCGGATGATGATCGTATTTATCTTTCAGATTCCGTACTAATTGAGCATACGAAAGGAATCGATTTGTATATGCCAGCAAAATCAATGATATTGCCGAAAAAAGAATTGAAGGTGTTACTATTGTTAAAGTATCCATGATATAAGTAAGAATTGAGAAGTTATCAGAATTCCGGTAACTTCCGATAATTTCTTTTATTCGGAATTATTATCCAATATCCTCAATATTATAAGGTGTTTCTTGGTAAATAAAATAATTTAACCAATTGGAAAATAATAAATTGGCATGAGAACGCCATTTTACAAGTGGCGGGTTAGCCGGATTATTATCCTGGTAATAGTTTTCGGGCATGTCGATTGGCAAGCCTTTTTTCAAGTCCCGTTTATACTCAACATCCAATGTGTCGGGCGAATATTCGGAATGTCCGGTAATAAAGAAATCCCGCCCGTTCCGAGCCATTACCATATAAATCCCCGCATCAGGCGATTCTGACAAAATAGTTAATTCCTTTACCTTTTCTATATCTTCTCTTCGAATCTCCGTATAGCGACTGTGAGGCACATAAAATTCGTCATCAAATCCACGGAAGATGGAATTATGAACATCATTCATCGTATGTTTGAAACATCCCGAAAGTTTTTTCTCCAACGGATATTTAGGAATTCCGTAGAAATGATACAATCCGGCCTGTGCAGCCCAACATATATATAATGAGGATGTTACATGTGTTTTTGCCCAATCAAAAATTTCAGTGATTTCGTTCCAATATTTAACATCTTCAAATGGCATTTGCTCCACAGGAGCACCTGTGATAATCATTCCATCGTACTTTTGCTTTTTGAGTTCGTCGAAATCCTTGTAAAACGCCATCATATGTTCGATTGGCGTATTTTTGGATGTATGACTTTTTATCTTCAGAAAATCAATTTCTAATTGCAAGGGCGTATTTGATAACAAACGAATTAAATCTGTTTCGGTCGTTATTTTTATTGGCATCAAATTCAATATCACAATCTTAAGAGGGCGAATATCTTGCATAGAAGCCCTCAACGAATCTATTACGAAAATATTCTCTTTCTTCAGAATTTCGATAGCCGGAATTTTTTCGGGTAAATTGAGAGGCATAAGTTGAATTTACTATTTAATAATTTACAATTTGCTGTTTTATTATAGCTGAAAAATCATTCAACAAAATAAAAAATAAGATACAAAGGTACAAAATAATTAGGTGATAGATTATTGTTAGAAGAAATTGAAAAAATGATGTTTGTTTTTACAGCAAAAAACACTACTTTTGCACCGCTTTTTACACCTTCCGTGTGATGGGAATTAGGAAGCTTAGCTAATTTGAGTAACACAATTAAAAAATTAAAAATGAAAACATTAGAATTAAACGGTTCTTTGAGAAAAGAAATCGGAAAAAAAGCAAGTAAAAGTGTTAGGACACAAGATGCAGTACCTTGTGTATTATATGGTGGTTCAGAAACTATTCATTTTCAAATAAATAATTCTGAATTAAGGAGATTGATTTATACTCCGGAAGTTTACTTGGTAAGTTTGAACGTTGAAGGTAAAAAAGTAACTGCAATTTTAAAGGATTCTCAATTTCATCCTGTAAAAGACGAAGTTTTACATGTTGATTTTTTGGAAGTTTCTGCAGATAAACCTATAACTGTTGCTATTCCTGTAGTTCTTGAAGGATTAGCTGAAGGTGTTAAGGCTGGGGGTAAACTTTCGTTGGAAAAACGTAAACTGAAAGTAAAAGGATTATACAAAAATGTTCCTGAAAAATTAACTATCAACATCGAAAGTTTAGGATTAGGAAAAACAATTCAAGTGGGACAATTATCATTCGATAACTTGCAATTGTTGGATGCTAAGAACGCTGTTGTTTGTGCCGTTAAGTTGACACGTGCTGCTCGTGGAGCTGCTGCTGCCGCTGCTTCCGGAAAATAAGCTTTGTTTATGAAGTACCTGATAGTAGGACTGGGGAACATCGGGCGAGAGTACGAGAAAACCCGTCATAATATAGGATTTATGGTATTGGACGCTTTAGCAGAAGCGTCCAATATTGTTTTTACTACAGCCAGATATGGAGATGTGGCCGAAATGAAAGTGAAAGGGCGTACTTTTATTTTATTAAAGCCTTCCACTTATATGAATTTAAGTGGAAATGCCGTTAATTATTGGCTACAACGGGAAAATATTCCTGTAGATAAGATGTTGGTTGTTGTAGATGATTTGGCATTGCCTTTTGGCACACTTCGTTTAAAAAGCAGAGGAAGCGATGCCGGGCATAACGGATTAAAACACATTCAACAAACACTTGGACGCGATGAATATCCACGCCTTCGTTTTGGAATCGGAAGTGATTTTCCGAAAGGATACCAGGTTGATTATGTGTTAAGCAATTTTTTGGGTGAAGAAAAAAAACTTTTACCTGAAAAAATAGATAAGGCCTGCGAAATAATCAAGAGTTTTGGCCTTGCAGGAATACAAATCACAATGAATCAATATAATAATAAGTGATAAGTTGTAAGTAATGAGTTTTAAGTTAAAGAAGTGATTTTATAATTAACCTAAGATTTACGACTTTAACTATATTTTCCAAATTAGACTAATTCAGGCGATGTCTTTACAACTTACAACTTACAACTTATAACTTTAAAAAAATGTCAGCACAAGAAGTAAGAATAGATAAATGGATGTGGGCTACACGGATTTTTAAAAGCCGTACCATTGCCGTTGAAGCATGCAAAAAAGGACGGATAATGATTAATAACGTTACTGTAAAGCCTTCGCGCATGATAAAAGTCGGAGATGTTTTGCAAGTGCGTAAACCTCCGGTAACTTATTCTTTTAAAGTTCTTGCCCTTACTGAGAAAAGAATGGGTGCAAAATTAGTTCCCGAATATCTCGAAAATGTTACGACTCCTGATCAATATGAAATTTTGGAACTCGACCGCATCAATGGCTTTCTGAACCGTGCAAAAGGTACAGGCCGTCCTACCAAAAAAGACCGCAGGAATTTAGATACTTTTACAACTCCTGAATTTATCGATGACTTTGATTTCGACTTTGACTTTGATGGTGACAGTTAATTGTTATTAGTTATTAGTTATTTGATAGATATGCTATATATTAGATATTAATAACAAAGAACCAATAACTAATAACTTTTTCTACTTTTGTGATTCATATTTACCAATACTCTACATTAATATGAAGCAAAAGCAGTACATATTTTTCATATCATTTATTATAATATCTCTGAATATTTTTGCGAAAGACAATTCGAAGAAATATTTTGAAAAAGGTGTAAAAGCCGAAAATAAGGAGAATTATACCGAAGCATATTCTTTCTATAAAAAATCAGGAAATAAAGAATCTTGGCTGCATATCGGAGATTTGGTGTATCATAAGAATTTAGATCAAGATGTTAACTACAAAGAAATCTATGATAATTTGATTCCGATTGCCGAAGCCGGAGATATCAAAGCTCAACGTTATATTGGGACTATGTTTGATCGTGGACTTTATGTTGAAAGTGATACGAGTAAAGCTATTTATTGGTTTGAAAAATCTGTAAAAACCGGAGATAAAATAGCTCAGAATGATCTTGCTTGGGAATATGATAAAGCAAAAAGATACGAAGATGCATTCAGATATTTTCAATTGTCGGCGGAACAAGGTTTTGCTCCTGCAGAAAATAATTTGGCATGGTATTATGAACATGGCATTGGAGTTGAGAAAAATATTCAAAAAGCAGAAGATTTATATAAAAAAGCAGCAAAACAGGATCACAAAGAGGCTTTTAATAATTTAGGCGGACTTTATCAAAACTCTTACAATAACCTTCCCGAAGCTGCAAAATGGTTTGAAAAAGCTGCTCAAAAAGGCTTGAAAAATGCACAAAGGAATATTGGGATGTCTTATTGGAGAGGAATTGGTGTAAAACAGAATGACGAAAAGGCTGTTTACTGGATGCAAAAAGCCGCTGAACAAGACTTTGATAAAGCCCAACTTTCGTTGGCAAGTTTTTATTATTCCCGGAAAAATTATCCACAAGCATTGTATTGGTACGAAAAAGCTGCTGAGAATGGCATTTGCGAAGCTCAGTTCAATGTTGCAAATATGTATTTCTCAGGTAGAGGTGGAGAACGAAACCACCAAAAAGCAGTCTATTGGTGGGAAAAGGCAGCTGAAGGAGGAGAAGAAAGGGCTACGAGAAATTTGCAAATTTTGCAATAAATACATTTTTTTTGCAGTTTAATAGTTCACAGCAAACTTGTGTGGTATATAAAATTTAAAAGTAAATCAATATGCATAATCAAGAAAAAGATGTTTTTTCAGAAAACCCATGGCTAAAGTGGGCTATTGAACTTCAATTCATAGCACAAGCAGGATTAACATATTCAAAAGATTCGTTTGACTTACTCCGATTTGAAAGAATTCGCGAAATATCAGCCGAAATAATGAGTTTGAAATCAGGTTTGAGCATGGAGCACGTGAAAGACGTATTTTGTAATGAAACAGGATTTCAAACACCAAAATTAGATACACGGGCAGCTATTTTTCGTGATAATAAAATATTGCTTGTAAAAGAAAAGAATGGCACATGGTCTTTGCCGGGAGGATGGGTAGATGTTAATGAATCTATAAAATCAAACACAATAAAAGAGGTAAAAGAAGAATCCGGATTTGACGTTATTCCAATAAAATTAATTGCGATTCAAGACCGGAATAAGCATAATCTGCCACTATATGCTTATGGAGTATGTAAGGTTTTTGTATTGTGCGAAATAACAGGAGGCTCATTTGTCCCTAATATTGAAACCGACGAATGTGATTTCTTCGATTTGGAAAAAATCCCTTTATTAGCGACAGAAAAAAATAATGAGGATCAAGTAGGTCTGTGTTTTAAAGCATATTGTTCTGATAATTGGGTAACTGTTTTCGATTGATTTGATTTTTAAAGTGTAGAAAGGTCATGACGAACTGCATAAAGCTCGCCATGATTTTATAATATTTTTTTTCGCAAAATTCAATTGCTACAAATTGCGAGAAGCCGAGCTACTTAAAATTCATCAACCGCAAACTTATTAATATTACAACCAACGTTACTCCAACATCGGCTGCAATAGCAAATACCAAACTACTATATCCAAAGAAAGCCAGCAAAATAAAAATAATTTTAACAGAAATAGCGCCGATTGTATTTCCTTTAATTGTTTTTACTGTTTTTCGGCCTAAACGAATCAAAAACGGAATTAAAGACAAATTATCATTCATCAGTGCAATATTTGCAATTTCGATAGCAGTATCGCTTCCTGCCGCACCAGGAGCAATTCCCACAGTTGAGGCTACCAATGCCGGAGCATCGTTTATTCCATCACCAACCATTGCTACCGATTTGTATTTTGCAAGCAATTCATTTATTATTTTTGATTTATCATCAGGCAAAAGTTCCCCATAAACAGTTTTTATACTTACTTTCGAAGCAACATAATCGGCCGCCTTTTTATTGTCTCCGGTAAGCATAACGGGTTCTATTGCTAATTCTTGCAACTTTTTAATCACTGTTGGACTTTCGGGTTTGATTTCATCCATTAAAGCAATTACGCCTCTAATCTCATCATTGCAACTAACTATCACACACGTTTTTCCTTGTTCCGAAAGTTGTTCTACAATATCTTCCACTTCTTTTTTAATAGAATGATATTGTTTAATAAAGTCTAATTTGCCGACCAAAACAGGTTTTGCATCACAAGCTAAACAAACGGCTTTGGCTCCTTTTCCGATAATACTCTCGAATTGATGTGCATTATGCGGTTCAAATCCTTCTTTATGAGATGCATCAACAATTGCTTGTGCCAAAGGATGTTCAGAGAATATTTCAGTTCCGGCGCCACATGCCAACAATTCTTCCCTGCTTGCTCCATTCAAAGGGATTATATCTGAAACAACCGGATTTCCGTATGTAATTGTTCGGGTTTTGTCTAATCCAATAGCCTTGATTTCGGCTAAAGCTTCCAAGTATTTTCCACCTTTTACCAAAGCACCTTTCGATGAAGCATTGCCAATTGCCGCATATACAGCAACAGGTGTGGAAATAACCAATGCGCATGGACAGGAAATAACCAGTAATGTGACCGCTTGTTTCAACCAATGATTCAAATCCTGATGAAGGATAAATACCGGAACGACAAATATCAATATGGCTAAAACAATAATAATTGGCGTATAAACCGATGCAAATTTCTGGATAAATTTTTGAGCCTCTGATTTATTGTTTTGAGCCTCGTATGTTTGTTCGATAATCTTGGCAAATGTGGTATCCTTTGCAATTTTTGTTGTTTTTATTTCAATAAATCCACGCTGATTAAGAGTTCCTGCAAAAACGGTATCTCCCGGATTTTTATCTTTCGGAATGGGTTCTCCGGTAATTGATGATTCGTCTACTGAAGTTCCTCCTGTTTCGACAACGCCATCCAGTGGAATTAAATCATGCGGCTTTACCTGAATAATAGTTCCGACTTCAATTTGATCGACAGGCATTATTTGTCCGGAAGATTTTACCATCGCCGTTTTGGGAGCATTACTAACCAGATTATCCAATGCAGACATACTGTTTTCGATTCCAATATCCTCTAATTTTTCACCCAAAACATACAATACAATAACAACTGCGGCTTCGGGATATTCGCCCAAATAAAAAGCTGCACATACGGCGATTAACATCAGTAAGTTAATACTTCCGAAATTGAATTTGCATAATGATTTTAATCCTTCCCATAAAACACGATATCCAACGCCCAAAACAAAAACAGCATAAATAAAAGGTGCATACGGCATCGGAATTTCAGTTCCGGTAAGGGATAAGATTTCCAAAACGATTGCAATTAAAACCGCAATTAATAGAAATACAAACTTTTTATCATTCAATGGTAGTTTCATCATAATCATGTTTTACTTTGAATGAACAAAGATATATACTAAAAAGTGCAATCGGATTGCATTTTTGTGATATAAAACGTATAATACCGGAAGAAATGTGTGAAAAAATATTCGCATATTTGCATATTCTTAGATTGTTTTGTCGGATTACTTCAAAATATATAAATTATGAATATAGTATTATTTGACGGAAAATACCGTAAAAATCTGCTTCCACTTACATTTACCCGTCCGGTTTCTGAATTGAGAGTTGGGATTCTAACCATTCGTGAGAAATGGGAATTATTATTGCCGGAAGCTAAGATTTCTCACCTTACCGAAGATTATTTGAGTAAAAAATATCCCTTAAATGAATCGGATGATTCTATATTTATTGCGGGAAATATCTGTGCGGATGCTTCATTTGCCAAGGAAATAAGCGTATTGGATTTTGGAGAATGTTTATTTGCAGATGGAGAATTACTGGCATTACGTGGAAAGAAAAGTGATTTTACTCGTGTTGAAGAATTAAAAAGCCGGGAATTGGTTTCTAATCCTTTGCAAATCCGTTATTTGTATGATATTTTTATGAATAATGAAAAAGCATTGAATGAAGATTATAAGTTACTAATTGCAGGAAAGCAAAGCCAAACATTATCTCCTACAGTTCAGGTAATTGGAAATATGGTACGTCCGGATGGACTTCCTGCTATTTTTGTAGAACATGGCGCTCAGGTAGAATGTGCTGTGCTGAATGTTCAAAATGGTCCGATTTATATTGGCCGCGATGCCCAAATAATGGAAGGCTCGTGTATTCGTGCACCCTTTGCCGCATGTACACATGCAACAGTAAATATGGGAACCAAGATATATGGTGCAACAACATTAGGCCCATATTGCAAGGTTGGCGGAGAATTAAATAATGTAGTAATGCAAGGTTATTCCAATAAGGCGCATGATGGCTTTTTAGGAAATGCCGTTATTGGAGAATGGTGTAATTTGGGAGCCGGAACAACTGCTTCGAACTTGAAAAACGATTATTCCGAAATTAAAATGTGGAGTTATGCTGAAGAACGCTTTGTAAAAACCGGATTACAATTCTGCGGTTTGATTATGGGTGATCATTCGAAAATCGGAATTAATTCGATGTTAAATACAGCAACAGTAATGGGGGTTGCCGTTAATTTCTTCGGATCCAATTTCCCGAAAACATTTGTTCCGTCCTTTTCCAAGGGTAGTGTTGTCAGTTTTTCATTACATGAACTTTCTCAATTTTATGAAATGGCCGAGGCGGTTATGGCAAGAAGAGGAAAGGCATTAACCGAAATTGACAGGGAAATTTATGCGACTATTTTTGATATTACGGCAAAATATTGGCGGGTAAGAAGTTAAAATAATTAAAAAATAAAAGTTGAAAGTTGAAAATGAAACATTCGCTTTCCATTTTCAACTTTCAACTTTCCATTTTCAACTATTTCATATTACCTTTGCTGGTCAGAATTGATTCTGCTAATGAGAAAAAATGTAATCCTACTGTTTTTTTGTTCGTTCCTTCCATGTTTGAGCGTATTTTCTCAAACAGAGAATGAACGTATACCCATTGTTTCGTGGAAAATCTCAGAACGTTTGGGAAATATTACTCCTTCGCAGATAGATACTGTACCATTAAATTTTCAGAATAAAAATATAACCGATGCTTTTAGCACTGCATACGGTTATACCGGTAATTTAATGTTGCCGGGACAATCGAAAATTTTCTTCGATAGAGGAGAACAAAACCGGTTCATTTTTGCCGATGGATATGCTCATTTCGTCCAATCTCCCGGTAATTTCAATTTTACAAATACAAAAATACCATTTACCCAATTATCTTATTTTACGGCAGGAAGTTCTACCAACAAGGAAGAACGTTTTTCGGGGATGTTCTCTGCAAATTTCAATAAAAAGTGGAATATAGGGATGGACTTTGATTATATCTATGCAAAAGGATATTATGTAGGACAATCGGCTAAAATGTTCGATCTTATATTTTTTAGTAATTACCTTTCGGATAAGTATGTAATGCATACTTTTTGGGGAATTGACAATCTTGTGAACTATGAAAATGGAGGTATTTCCGATGACCGTTATATTACAAGTCCCGAAAGTGCAGGCCAGGGTTCCAAACGTCCTATAGATTCGAAAAGTATTCCGGTTAATTTTCAGGATGAGGTTGCTAAAGTTAAAAACCGGCAATTTTATTTGAATCAACGCTATAATGTTGGTTATTACCGTAGAATTGCAGACATCCCCGATTCTGCATCTGTTCCGGTCAATCAAATTGATGCATTGAGTTCTTCCCTTCAGGTTAAAGGAAAAGTATTTGAAGGCGAAAATGACAGTATTGGTACTGCTTTCAAGCAAGTTGAAAAAGAAGAAGAATTTGTGCCGGTAACAAGTTTTATCTGGACAGCCAAATATACCTACGACTCCCGTTATTTTATTACAAAAACGATACCAAAATCCTATTATCAATACGGGCCTTACGTTAATTCTGCTTCAACAAGGGATTCTACAAATTATTCATCCTTACGTAATACATTTGGCATTTCACTTCTCGAAGGTTTTAATAAATATGCTAAGGCCGGATTAAGCGTGTTTATCGAGAATGAAATACGCACTTTTCACGTAATGGATAGTGGGCTTGTCGCAAAAAATACAAGGTATGGAAATTCGGTAAAATGGCCTACAACCGGTTCGCGCCGTGTGGAGAATGCGACTAGCATTGGTGCCGAGTTATCAAAACGCCAGGGAACATTGCTGAATTATAACTTTACAGGGGAATTGGGTGTGTTAGGAGATGATTTGGGGCAATTTAAATTACAGGGAAATATCCAATCTCAATTTAAATTATGGAAAGATACGGTGCAATTGAGGGCTTATGGATATATAAAAAATTTAAAACCTTCTTATTACTTGAATACGTACCATTCCAATTTCTTTTGGTGGAATAATAATTTCAGTGATCAAAGGCAAGTACGTATCGGCGGTAATTTTGCAATTCCCACGCGAGAGTTCAACTTTAATATTGGCGTTGAGAACTTGCAAAACTACATTTATTTTGATAAAAATGCATTACCTGCTCAAACAAGTAATAACATTCAGGTGCTTTCGGCAACATTAAATCAGAATTTCCGTTTTGGTATTTTAAATTCAGAGAATGAATTGGTATATCAAACAAGCAGTAATAAAGATATTTTGCCGTTACCCGATTTTAGTATATACAGTAATTTATATCTGTTATTCAAATTTGTAAAAGTTATGACTGTGCAGATAGGAGCAGATTTTAGGTATCATACCGAATATTATGCGCCTGCTTATCAACCTGCTACTACTCAGTTTTATTTGCAGGATGAAGTAAAAATCGGAAATTCACCTTTGGTAAATGTGTATGCCAATATGTATTTAAAGAAAACCCGGTTTTTTATCATGGCATATAATGTTGCACCGGGTAACCACTACTTCTCATTACCACATTATCCATTGAATCCTTTTCATATAAGAATGGGATTATCAATAAGTTTTATCGATTAAGTTATAATTGCATCGAAGGCTAATTGCATTCGAATTCCGACACCTTTCGTCTAACTTCTTGATTTATAAATTGTATAAAATTCAAAAAAAATCTATATTTGTAGTTTCGTTTTTGTTTGTAAAACTTTTTAAATATTACATGGTATGAAAAATCTTAAGACCCGAGGTGTCCAAATTTTGCTTTTTGCTGTGATAATGGTGTTTGCAGCATCTTGCTCTAGCGAACCGAAACAATTAATGGCAATTCCGGATGATGCTGTTGTTGTTGTTGCATTTGATACAAAATCTATCCTTTCAAAATCGGAATTAGATAAATCTGATAATCCGTTAAATAAAATGATGAAGGATTTGGCAAATGATCAAAATGCTCCTACAACGCTTGTCGAAATTTTGAAGAATCCCAAAAATGCTCCTATATCAATTATGGACGATATGTTCTTATTCGTTTCAAAAACTCATACAGGATTTGTAGCGAAAGTATCGGACGAAGATAAATTAAAGAAAGTATTCAAGGAGTTGGATATTGATGATATTATTAAAAAAGATAAATGTAGTATTGTTGAATTAGACCGTTCTACTGTTTGTGCATGGGATGGAGACCGGTTCCTATTCCTTTCGGCAAATGATTATGATAAACGTGATGAACTTGAAGATTACGCACAAACCTTACTTACACAAAAGAAAGAAAACAGTATCTTGGCAAATAAAGGATTTTCTGATTTTTATGGAAAGAAAAAAGATGTTTCGGCTTGGCTTTGTTATGACAACGTACCTCGTGAAATAAAAAAAGAAATTCGTTCGGAAGTTAATATTGATTTGAGTGAATTGGAAGTAGGTTTTTTCCTTACTTTCGAAAAAGGCCAAACAAAACTCGAAGCCAATTTAATAAAAGCAAGCGATGAATTTAAAGCTCATATTAAAGAATATAATTGTACGGATGGAAAAATATCCGGTGATTTGTTGAAATATTTACCCGAACAATCAATCGTAGCATTTGCAGCTTCATTGAATGGTGAGAAATTGTATGATGTCTTTTCTAAAACAAATAAACGTGAATTAAGCCAGGTTGAGAGTGAGGCGAAAGAGGCTAATGTTGATATTAAAAAATTACTGTCTTCATTTAAGGGAGATGTTGTTTTCAGTTTGTATGATGTAATAAATATTCCTAAGAAAAGTTATAAATATAATTATAATACAGGGGATTATGAAGATGTAATGGTAGATTCTCCTATGCCGGTATTAACTGTTTTAGCTGAAGCAAAAGACGATTATGCATTGAATTCGGTTGTAAATTTCATAAAAAAAGAAATGGGAGATAGTGCTGTTTCTAAAGATGGGGATGTTTATATGCTCGATATAGATGGGGTTAAAGCTGCCTTTGGAAAAACAGATAAATATTATTTCTTTACATTGGATGAATTAGCTGTAAGCAAGATTAAGAGTGGATATGATAAATCGTTGTTTGATTCAGAGTTAAAGAAAGAAATGAAGAATTCATTCAGTTATGGTTATATGAATTTGAATTTGGATAAATATCCGGCTTCATCCCGTAAAGCCATAGATGAATTTTTGGCTGATGAATTTGATTTAGGAGTAGCAACAATACTTTCCAAGCAATTAAATTCCGTACAAATTTATGCGACATCCGAATCCTCGGCAGAGCTTATTCTTAAATATGCCGATGAAAAAGAAAATAGTGCAAAAATAATAGTACAAACAATCGCTAATATTTTGCAAAAATTCATGTAATCACAGATTAAACAGATTATAATTTAAGAAAGCCTTCAGAATGAGGGCTTTCTTAATATTATACCTTCCCTTTATTGTTATCGACTTTAAAAAGATAAATAAATTCATAACTTATTATATTGTTTGAGATAAATAATGAAAAGAATAAATGACGTATTAATTGGTCTTATAAAGGATAATACCGGAGAAAATGAAAATCCAGTGGATTTATTGATAAGCATTACCCCGATGAGCAAGGAAGCTGCATATCGCAGATTAAGAGGAGATATGGATTTTACACTGGAAGAAGCGTTTGAAATATCCAAGATGTTCAGAACTCCATTAATACACATTTTCGAATTATTTGTAGAATCTCAGCGAAGTGTCTTTCATCTATATCAATTAAATAAGGTAGCTTCAGGGAATATGGAGCAATATGATCTCATGATTGATGATATGCTTTCGAGTTTCTTGTATGTTACAGAATCTCCTCATAGTGCAAATTTATACAATGCTACAAATTATATTCCTGCAGGTTTTTTATTTCGGCATAAATTACTTGGCAAATTCAATTTGTTTAAATGGAGTTTTCAAATGTGTAAAAATGGAATATATCAAAAAATGTCGGATATTATTATTCCTCAATACGTTGAAGTTAAAAAAAATAGATTTGCAGAATTAATGAGCAATTTTACTCTGTTTTTTATTTTTACTGCTAATTTATTCCCATCAATAGTAAAGGATATTATGTTCTTTTCTAAAGTTGGACTTATTTCCAAAGAAGAGGTCGAAATTTTAAAGCAAGAATTAACTTCATTGGTTGATACATTAGAATTTTATGCCGAAACAGGCAAAAATGAGAAAGGATTTCCGGTTACAATTTATGTGTCAAATGCATATTTAGATGCTTCTTATCTTTTTATGGAACGTTCGGATGGTTTTCAAATAGCTTCAACCTGTATGTATGAAGTAAATTTTTTGGGTACAACAAACAATGAAATATGCACGGAACATAAGGATTGGATAGACTCTATGAGAGCATTTTCGATGTGCATCTCCAAAAGTGGAAATATCGAACGGGTAAAATTTTTCCAAGAGCAAAGAGCTTCCATCGAGAGTCTCTAATTTTAGCAATTCATAGAAATAATAGTGTTTACACTTTATGGAATTTTGAAAGAAATATCATCTAAAAAAGAGTAAAGAAACATCTAAAATTAAATAGCATGAGAAAAATTGCTTTTTTTCTTTTATTAATGATTACAGGCTATTGTTTTAGCCAAAATAATCGTGAAATAATTCCATCTCCGAATATTCGTGTAAATAACTTGAAACAAGATGAAACCCCCGTTAAAGTTTCGGAAGTTAAAACCGATGTAAAAATAGTCGGTTCACTAGCTGTTACAACAATTGAAATGTCGTTTTACAATCCGAATAACCGTGTATTGGAAGGCGAATTGAATTTTCCGTTGGCCGAAGGACAAACTATTTTCCGTTTTGCGTTGGATATAAACGGAAAGTTACGTGAAGGTGTAGTGGTAGAAAAGGCAAAAGGACAAGCGGTTTTCGAATCGACAATCCGCAAGAACATCGACCCCGGATTGTTGGAAAAAACGCAGGGAAATAATTTCAGGACGCGCGTATATCCTTTGCCTGCAAAAGGTTATAGGACGATTCTTATTGCTTATGAACAGGAACTAAGCAGGGATAATGATAATTATCGTTTTTTCTTGCCTGTAGAATATGGCGATAAATTGAATTTTAATCTCACAATTAGTGTTTTTGGAAGTGATAATACTCCGAAAATGGATAAAACGCCTTGGGGAAATTTCAAATTTGATAAGGCCGGAGATGCTTATTTGGCTTCTTATTCGGCAAAGGATTATTCGGCTCAGGGGCAACTTATTTTTTCTATCCCGGTGAAAGATAACCGTAAATTATTTGTAGAAAAAGGGAAAATAAGCAACGAAACGGTTTTCTATTCGCAAATATTTCCCGAAATAGTCAATAAAACAAAACAACTTCCTTCCCGAATCGCTTTGTATTGGGATGCTTCGTCATCTATGGAAAAACGGAATTTTAAATTGGAAGCCGAATTATTATCTGCCTATTTTAAAGAAATCAATAATGTGACAATTGACTTATATACATTCAATTGCATTTTAAAAAAAAACAATTCTTTCTCCATAAAAAATGGCAATTGGAGCGAACTGAAATTAGTATTGGAAAATATGGCTTATGACGGAGGAACACAATTAGGCACTCTTAATTTGAATGCCACCAAGGCTGACGAAATTCTTTTATTTACCGACGGATTAAGTAATTTCGGAAAAATAACTCCTGAAACCGGAACAATTCCTGTATCAACGATAAGCTCGACACTAAGCACCAATCATACTCTCCTCAAATTTATAACATCATCAACCGGTGGTAAGTTTATTAATTTGATGCAGGAAACACCTCAGGAATCAGTGAATATGCTGAAAAACGAAAGTTACAGATTGATTTCTGCCGATTACAATAAGTCGGATATCAGCGATTTTACCACTTCGGGAACAGTAATCAAAGCAATCTCAGGATTTTCAATGGCCGGAAAATTGAATGTTGCCGAAACTACAATTACGTTGAATTTTGGAATTGGAAATGAAGTGTTACATTCCGAAAAAGTTGTTATCAGAGCAAAAGATGCTGTTGATTATGATAATATTGTGGAACGGGTTTGGGCAGAAAAACGAATTACCGAATTAGACCAATTATACGACCAAAACAAAGACGAAATAGAATCATTAGGCAGAAAATACAATATTGTAACTCGTAATACTTCGTTGATTGTGCTGGACCGTGTGGAAGATTATATTCAACATCAAATAACTCCACCTGCCGAATTGATGGAAGAATACAATCGCCAGTTAGATGAAATCAATACCGAAAAGGAAAACGAACGGGAAAGCCGGATTGATGATATTCTTTCTTCTTTTGAAGAGCGAAAAGAATGGTGGAATCTAAAATTTCCGAAAACTCCGCCTGCGAAAAAAACTAAACCTAAAAAAAGAGATGAGGCGGTAATTTTCGAAAATCATACTGAAGCAGGTGTATTTATTGATGATTATGCGCCAGAAGCTATAAGTGTTGCAGAAGCTGCTCCTGCCGGTGATAGGAGTTATAATAGGAATTATACGGAAGAATCGAATAAAAGTACAGAAAGCTTTGCTGATAAATGGGTAGCCAGTTCCTCTGATTTGCAAAAGGATATTGCATCTCCAGAAGAAGCATTGGCCGGAAAACTGGCAGGAGTAGTGGTTCCCGTAGCTCCTCAGAATGCAGAAACCCGTATCAGGGGAAATGCTTCGTCAGAATCATCTGGCGCTCCTTTATATATTGTCGATGGATTGCCTGTTAATGATATAAGTTCGATTAGCCCGGATGATATTCATAATATCGAGGTTCTGAAAGATGCTTCAGCAAAAGCATTATATGGTTCAAAAGGCGCCAATGGAGTAGTTATAGTTACAACAAAGGGTGCAGCTTCAAATAAAACGAATGAAGAATTTCAATCTTTACTTGCAGATATTGCATTGAAAGACTGGTCGCCCGATACTCCTTATTTAAAAGAATTGAAATCCAAATCCAACGAAGAGTTATATAAGGCGTATTTGAATATCCGGAATCAATATAAAACAATGCCTTCGTTCTTCTTGGATGTTGCGGCGTTCTTCGAAGAAAGAGGATTGAAAGAGGAAGCGTTGGTTATCCTTTCCAATTTAGCCGAAATGGAAATCGAAGATTACCAATTATATCGTGTATTGGCTCATCGATTGAAACAATTAAACTATACCGATTATGCAATTGATGTCTTTAAAACGGTATTGCAATTACGTCCGGAAGAACCGCAATCATATCGTGATTTAGGATTGGCTTATGCTCAAAATAAAGAATATCAGGATGCTATTAATACGATGTACAAAATTGTTGAACAAGAATGGGATGGCCGTTTTCCCGGAATAGAAGTGATTGCAATTGAAGAAATAAATGCTATTATTACTAAAGCAAAACAAGAAAATATTAACCTGAAATTGAATAATATAGATAAACGATTGATATTTAATATGCCGGTTGATATTCGTATTGTATTGAATTGGGATACTGACAACAGCGATATGGATTTATGGGTAACCGACCCTTATGGCGAACAATGTGATTACAGTAATAACCTGACTCGTATTGGCGGAATGATTTCGGATGATTTTACGGATGGATATGGACCTGAGGAATTTCTTATCAAACAGGCTGTTCCCGGAAAATATCAAATTCAGGCAAATTACTATGGTTCGCGCGAACAAACATTGATAGGCCCAACCACCATATATTTGGATATTTTTACACGTTATGGCAGCGGACGGGAAGAGAAAAAAACAATAACACTTCGATTAACGGAAGATAAAGAAGTTATCGATATCGGGGAAATTAGTTTTAAATAAGCTGAAAAATGGAAAGTTGAAAGTGATGAGATAAAATTCACTTTCAACTTTTTTTATGATAATACAGGTATAATATTTGAATGGCACAGGTATGAAGCAATTATTTGCAATTTAATTGTGTGAAGTGAGCCAAAAGTCAGTAGAGTTAATTACAAGGAATAACTCAAAACAGACTCATTTTCTGAGTAACATAATTGCCTTTAATGCTAAATCAAAAAATACCATTTTTGCATTAATATTTTGCCCGATATGAGCTTCGGCAAGTCCGAATTCTTCCATTAATCCGTAAATATTTTTCTCATTGATAAAACGGGCAAAACGGGAAGAAAAATTATTTTCTTCAAAAGTGAGGTAGTTTATTTGAGGCTGACTCAAATTAAGAATAAAATTTTCCCGAATCATCCGCTGGCTGTATGAAAGAAAAGCTTTTTGTCTTTCTCTTCCTTCAGTAGCCATTGTATCCGCCCAATGTTTCAGGCCTTTCAGGCCGTTGCTTTTTTCAGCCGGAATAGTGATAAATCCGACTTTGTATGCCGAACGCATCAGTTCGCTGAATTGTTCCAAAAAGAAGCTATTATCTTCGCTTTGGTTTATAGCATCCATTGCGCGGGTAAAACTTCCATTAGCAATATGTGCGATAGCACGGGCATCATCGTCATTCAATGTATATTTTTCAGTTAATGCCTGAATCATTTCATCCTGAGGAATTGCTTTTACATTAATGCGCTGCGAACGAGACTGGATGGTAATGATAATTTCATCAGGTTGTTCCGATATCAGGAAAAAAAGTGTTTTTGCAGGAGGTTCCTCCAATAGTTTCAATAATTTATTGGCACAATCCTGATGCATTTTTTCCGGAAGCCAGATAATCATTATTTTATATTCGGCTTCGAATGTTTTCAGATTGAGTTTGCGTATAATCTCGTCGCTTTCTTTGGTATAGATGGTACCTTGTTTATTCCCTTCGCCAATTGCTTCGAGCCACTGATTATATGTAAAATAGGTATTTTGAAGTAAAAAAGAACGCCATTCGGGCAAAAAATCGTCACAAACAATCCGCTTCGATTTTTCATTTTTTACAATGGGAAAGACAAAATGAACATCAGGATGAATCAATTTATTCATTTTCAAACACGAAGGACAAATGCCACACGCATCAGTCTCAGTTCGGTTGGAACAGTTTATATATTGAGCGAATGCAAGTGCCAAAGCAAATTTACCAACACCTTCCTTCCCACAAAGCAATTGCGCATGAGGAATTTGCTCCGTTTGAATGGAATGAATAAATCGCTGTTTTATTTCTTCTTGTCCTATAATGTCTTTGAAAAACATGAGTAAAACTTGTTATTTGTTGTTTTGTTACTCGTTATTTGTGTTTGTTATTAGCTACAAGTTCTTACAAATAACAAACAACAAATAACTAATACACATTCTTCGCAACCTGTTTTACACTTTGGGTTGCCATCAGTGAATAAAAATGAATGCTTGGAACACCTTTTTCTTTTAATTCTTTTGCCTGTAATGTACACCATTCAATACCAACTTCTTTCACATCATCATTAGTTTTACATTTTTGCAATTCCTGCACTAAATCACCAGGAAGGTCGATGTGGAAAATTTTCGGTAAAACTGTTAGTTGATCCAACAAATTAATCGGTTTCAATCCCGGAATAATAGGCACAGTAATTCCTTCTTCCCGGCATTTATCCACAAAATCAAAATATTTTGTATTGTCAAAAAACATTTGGGTAACTATATAATCAGCTCCTGCATTTACCTTTTCTTTCAGCCAATATAAATCTGTTTGCAAGTTGGGCGCTTCTTCGTGTTTTTCGGGATATCCAGCTACACCATAGGAAAAAGAACTGTTTTGTTCTTTGGCCGAACCATCCAAGAACCTTCCTTGATTAAACTCATTAATTTGAGATTGTAGTTCAATAGCATGTGCATATCCATCTTCTATCGGAGTGAATTTCTTATCATGCCGTCCTTTGTCTCCACGTAAAACAAATAAATCATGAATGCCCAAAAAATCCAAATCAATCAATGCATATTCTGTTTCACTTTTGGTAAAACCGCTGCAAATAATGTGCGGAACAGCCGGAATTTGATATTTGTGTTGAATAGCTGCCGCAATAGCAACGGTTCCAGGGCGAGCACGTTCATTTATGCGTTGAAACAATCCGTTTTCCAGCGTTTTATAAATGTAATCGCTGCGATGCGTAGTAATATTGATATACTTTGGATCAAATTCCCGTAGTGTGTCAATCGTTTTAAATACTTTTTCAACACTATTTCCTTTCAATGGAGGAAGAACTTCGAATGAAAAAGCTGTTGTTTTGGCGTTTGATATTAAGTCTATAACCTTCATAAAATTAAGAGTTAAGAGTTAAGAGTTAAGAGTTAATGTTGTTTGAAGGCTAATTATATTTGTTTATCAGTATTTATTCTGATAAATAACAACTCCCCAAAATTCTTAACTCTTAACTCTTAACTGATTTGTACTGCAAAGCTACGAAAGAGATTTGAATTAGTAAAAATATTCTAGGGCAAACGCATGAAATTTCAGTTAATTAAATTTTTCAAATATTCAACATCATAGGCGGCTTTGAGCCTTCGTTTCTTCAGGCTTAGATTATCTGTCTTTTATTTAATTATTTGCAGCGCCAGTTTTCACAAGGTTGAAAGATTCTCCGGAGCATTTCCTGTTCTTGCCCGGCAATCGTCTTCCTTGAATGTTACATCCAAATGCCAATGCAACTGGTTTTCAATTCCCCAATGTCCTCGAACCAGAGCATTGAAATATGCTGCTCCAAAACCTGTTTCATCACTGATGTAATAACGGGTTTCTTTCATTTCCTTATCTTTGATAATCCGTCTACTTTCGACCCTGATTAATGTTTGCAACTCCGGCCATTCCTCTTGATGTTCCGGCAATAGGGCATATTCCGACTTAATGATACTGCATTTACGAACTTCAAAGCGTCCATGATCGTATTCCCATTCTTCGGAAATACTCTCAGCCTTGCAGGCTTTGAATCCACAAACGGCATCCTCATACAACCCTTGTTGATTTTCTTTTAAGGACAACAGGTAATGGCCTCCCTTTCCGGTTATTTGTTTGGCTATCTCCCGTTGACAACCGATGGCATCAATGCTTACGATGGCGTCAGTTATATCTATTTCATCTATTAACACCGGCAGGGCTGTTATTTCATTACTTTTATCTTCTACCCGTTGTTGGCCAACGCAAAGACGGTTTTCCGCCACCCATGCATTCACTATATAAAGCCCCTGATTGCCTCTGCCTGCAGGTGAAACTCCTTTGAGTTTTTTACCGTCCAAACAAATTTGCTTCTCGCAAAGAAGACCGACCATATCTTTTCCGTAATCACTCAAACATTTACGCAATAAATCCGGTTCCAACAGCGAAAATACCCGATTAAAGGTATCATGAGAGGGAATACCGTTCGGTAATTCGATAAACTCTTTCAGAAAATGCTCATGGGTCTTGGTAAACAAAACCATATCTTCATAATCCTCTCCGTTACTCAGATAACTCATCAGACCAATGAATAATATGTCCGATAACTTATGCAAACATTTTTTCTCTACTCGAAAATCTTCGATACTGGATAAATAGCGTTGTAATGATTTCATCCGGCAAAGCTATAAATTTCGTGCGTTTACCCTA
>JAVBLR010000005.1:0-105073 GCA_031553395.1 Bacteroidales bacterium
CAGAATTAAAACTGGTTTTATACAATTTTGTTAATTGAGCCTTTTCTTCTTCTGATAATTTTATGTATCTCATAATTGGCGTATTATGAGGCAAAGTTACAAATTCTATAAATAAGACAATAATTATTTTAAACTACTTAAATAATCTATTCTAATTTTTTTATTGATTTCCGAACAATGTTTTTTATAATCTGTTAAGATAGTATTAACATTTACTACAATGAAAACGAGCATGAAAAAGCCTTCGCCAAAAGCAATCATATTTTACGCGAGTTTCCATACGACCAAAATGTAAAAAATAAAAAATAACGTATGAAAAAGCAGGAACAAATTGCACAAGGCAAATTAATGCGGCAGTTGGTAAAACGGAGGGAACAGGCATTGTTTGATTTGCACTCATCCCGAAAATCGATAACAGAAATGATTACTGCTTCCAATTATGACCGTTTGCCCGAACTTATCCCGATACGACATTATCGGATGAGCGTGTCTCCATTTGCATTTTATCGTGGAACAGCAGGCATTATGGCTTTTGATTTATCTCATCTTCCTCATACCAAATTAAATGTACAATCAGTTGGTGATTGTCACATTATGAACTTTGGGGGATATGCCACGCCGGAAAGGACATTGGTTTTCGACATCAATGATTTTGACGAAACTCATCCTGCACCTTGGGAATGGGATGTAAAACGATTGGCTACAAGTTTTGTATTGGTAGCATATAACAACAATATGAGTCAAAAAACAGCCGAAGAAATTACATTTTCCCTTGTCAAAGAATATCAAAACAATCTTCAGATTTTTTCTGATATGAATATGTTGGATTTGTGGTATAAGAAATTTGATTTTGTTTCCTTGCGTGAGGAAGCAAAAAATCCAATTATCAAAAATATGCTGAGCGATGCGATTATTAAGGCAGATAAAAAAACTTCACAACAAGTTTTTTATAAAATCACGCAACAAGTTTTGGGTAATTTTTCAATTACAGAGCAACCACCACTTGTATATCATCCATTTAATGTGGATGAAGTTATGGAGATGGTCAATACATTTTGGGATGGTTATTTGGATACATTACAATCTGACAGGCGTTTCTTAACAAGTCATTATAGAATTGTAGATATTGCGTTAAAAGTTGTTGGAGTTGGAAGTGTCGGTACTCGTTGTTATGTTGTATTGTTAATGAATGACAAAGATGAGCCTCTTTTTCTTCAAATAAAAGAAGCGCGTCCAAGCGTGTTGGCTCCTTATACCGAAAAAAGCATATACGGACATCATGGACAACGAGTGGTAGAAGGAGAACGTTTGATTCAGGCTGCAAGCGACATATTTTTAGGATGGACGACTGGCCCGCAAGGAAGGCACTTTTATATCAGGCAATTGAAAGATAAGAAAATTGCTCCGGAAGTAGAAAATTATAATCCACAAATATTAACAGCATATGCTCGAATGTGTGGCAGAGTATTAGCGCGAGCACATGCCAAAACAAGCAATGCCGGAATAATAAGTGCATATATTGGGAAAAATGATTCATTCTGCGAGGCAATAACCCGTTTTGCTATAAATTATTCCAAACAAGTAAATATTGACTTTGAAGAATTTACAAAAGCAATTAAATCAGGGAAAATACCTGTAGAAGAAGATAATGTTACAAGTGATTAAATAATGACAAACAAAAAATATACCGAATTAATAAAATCAGAAGCTTTCCGTTTAGGGTTTGATGCCTATGGTATTGCAAAAGCTGATTTTGTTGAGGAACATGCCGTTTTCTTAAAAAATTGGTTGGAAAAAGATTATCAAGCCGGAATGAGTTATATGAATAATCATTTCGAAAAGCGTTGTGATCCAACTCTTTTAGTAGAAAATGCCAAATCGGTGATTGTTGTTGCATTAAATTATTATCCTGAGAAAAAACAGGATGAAAAACTTCCACAAATTGCTTATTATGCTTATGGGAATGATTACCATCCGGTCATCAAGGGAAAATTACAACAACTGCTATCATACATCAATGGAAATATAGCGCCGGTCTCCGGAAGGTGTTTTACCGACAGTGCCCCTGTTTTAGAAAGATATTGGGCTACACAAGCCGGTATTGGTTTTATCGGAAAAAACAACCAGTTGATTATTCCTCAAAAAGGTTCGTATTTCTTTTTAGGCGAATTAATTATTGATTTACCACTCGAATACGATACTCCGATAGAAAAGAATTCTTGTGGAAGATGTTCGAAATGTCTTGATGCTTGTCCGACAAAAGCATTGGAAAAGCCATTTTGTCTAAATGCAAACAACTGTATTTCTTATTTAACGATTGAAAATAAGGAAGATATTGACAATCGTTTTTATCCTATCCTAAAAAATAAACTTTTCGGATGCGATATTTGCCAGCAAGTTTGTCCTTGGAACCGATTTGCAAAACCTCATTCAAATCAAGAATTTTATCCAAATAAGTTATTATTGGAAAAAGATTCGGATGAATGGCTAAAAATGAATAACGGAGAATTTTTGACGATAGCCAGAAATTCTCCGCTTATGCGAACAGGTTTAGAAAAATTGCAACAAACAATAAGAGCCCTTGATAAAACTACATAGGCGTTACCGAAGGATTTATCGATGGCGTTAAAGAATTCACACCAGGGTCTTTTATCGAAATAATGCTATCTACCACATACCGGCTATGGCCTCGCCAGGGAATGGGTTTCCGGTATTCCTGGTAATGAAGTTGTAATTCTTTTCCGCTTAATAATTCCAATTGCTTGGCTATTTTTTCATCCTGCACGGAAAATGCAAAATCGTTTGATTGTACTCCTGTTCCGGCATCGTTGGGGCGAATACCAACCTGAATCAACCGGCCTTCGTACGTTTTAAAAACATATCCTTTGTAGACAAAATTATTTAATTGTCCGTTTTTCACTCCATCTCCAAGAACAAAATAATATTGGAAATAAAAGAAGCCCAAACCACCTACTATCAAGATTAACACAAAAATACCCAGAAATTTTTTCCATTTCGATTTGCGTTCCAATGTGCTCATATTATAATATTGATTGATTATTTAAATCAGTTATATGATTTCTATGTTTTTATAAATTGTTTGGCAAAAATAAGAATTAGTTTCATGCCGAACGCTAAAATCATCTTATATTTGCATACATGTCTTAAATAGTTGAAATATTGATTTATATTCTCTTAGCCTGATGAAAACGAGCATGAAAAAGCCTTTACCAAAGGCAATGATATTTTACGCGAGTTTCCATACGACCAAAATGTAAAAAGTAAAAAATAACGTATGAAAAAGATAACAATTATACTGCTTGTATTGTTTTGCTCGCTTCCTGTTTTTTCACAAATCCATGATCCGGTAAAATGGTCTTATGCTATAAAAAATTCAGATACTCCTGAAACGGAAATCATTATTACTGCAAAAATTGATAAAGGATGGCATTTATATGATATGAATCTGCCCGAAGATGGTCCGGTTTCAACATCTTTTACTTTCAAAGAAGTTAAAGGAGCAAAATTAAAAGGTAAGGTTATTGCTAAGAATACGCCTGTAAAGTCATTCGACACGAATTTCGAAATGGATTTGCGCTGGTTTGAAAATACGGCTGTTTTTGTACAAAAAATAACCATTACTGACAAAAAAACTTTTTCCGTAAAAGGAAGTACTGAATTTATGGCTTGTGACGACAAACAATGTACACAACCTACAATAGATGAATTCAGTTTCGGTGCGAAAGATATTGCCAATGTAAATACCGAAACAACAACTACTCCCGAATTAATTGTTGAGACAAAAGACACGACACCTCCAATTCCTGCCGAACAAATAAATCCGTCATTAGATTCGACTCAGGTTCTTGCTCCAATTGCGTTTACTTCAGACTCAATCTTATGGAAACCGGTTATTTCGGAATTACAAAACTACGGCGAACAAAATTTGGCTAATAATTCTTGGTGGATTGTCTTTTTATTAGGATTTGGCGGTGGATTACTAGCGTTGCTTACACCTTGCGTTTGGCCAATTATTCCTATGACAGTAAGTTTTTTCCTGAAACGGAACGATAATCGAAAAAAAGCAATCCGGCAAAGTTTTATTTATGGAATTTCAATCATTGTCATTTACTTGATTTTAGGATTGATTATTACTGCAATTTTCGGTGCAAGCGCATTAAATGATTTATCGACGAATGCTATTTTCAATTTATTATTCTTTGCGTTGCTGGTATTATTTGCCATTTCATTTTTTGGCGCGTTCGAGATTACACTTCCTTCTTCATGGACAAATAAAATGAACGATAAAGCCGACTCTTCGATGGGATTGTTGAGCATATTTTTCATGGCATTTACCTTGGTTCTTGTTTCTTTTTCGTGTACAGGACCGATTATCGGCACATTATTGGTTCAAGCTGCATCAATGGGAGCAATTGCAGGCCCGGCAATCGGAATGTTTGGTTTTGCATTGGCATTGGCTATTCCGTTTACATTGTTTGCAATTTTTCCTTCATGGTTGAAAGAATTGCCTAAATCAGGAGGATGGCTGAATTCAGTTAAAGTCGTACTTGGATTTTTAGAATTGGCTCTGGCTTTGAAATTCTTTTCAGTCGCCGATTTGGCTTATCATTGGAATATCCTTGATCGTGAAGTATTTTTATCCTTATGGATTGTAATTTTCGCTTTACTTGGATTTTATTTATTGGGAAAAATCAAGTTTCCACACGATGGTGACATAAAATACGTTTCCATTCCTCGCATATTTTTGGCGATGATAACATTTGCCTTTACAATATATCTTATTCCCGGATTATGGGGTGCTCCGTTGAAATCAATCAGTGCATTTGCACCACCTTTGTATACACAGGATTTTAATTTGTATAAGAATGAAGTCCATGCCAAATTTGATGATTATGATTTGGGAATGCAATACGCCCAAAAAAGTGGAAAGCCTGTTGTTGTTGATTTTTCGGGATTTGGATGCGTAAACTGTCGGAAAATGGAAGCTGCTGTTTGGATAAATCCGCGGGTAAAAGATTTATTGGAGAAAGATTATGTTTTGATAACGCTTTTTGTTGATGACAAAGCCGCTTTACCAACTCCGATTACCGTAAATGATGCCGGAGAAATGCGAACACTTAAAACAATAGGAGATAAATGGAGTTATTTGCAACGGCATAAATTCGGAGCTAACGCACAACCTTTCTATGTCTTATTGGATAACGAAGGAAATCCACTTGGCAAGTCATATAGTTATGATGAGGATGTAGAAAAATTTACTCAATTTCTGCGTTCGGGATTGGAAGAATATGATTTAAAACCCGTTGGCGGAATTAATTTTTGAGCATTGAACTTGGAAAATTTGAATATTTATAATGCGTTTATTTTCAATGTGATTTCCGAATAATTTGTGATTGTACAAAGTCTAAAAAATCATTTTGTATTATAAAATCTCAAACATAGGTTTTTATTAATGCTGAAAAACAGATAATTATAAAAGATAGATTTTAATTCCGCCAACGGGTGATTTAAAGGTAAAAGGTAAAAAGTCCGGTAATTCATAGCAATTCGCTTCGCGTAATTAATTGCAACAAAAGAATTCCTGCGCAATTTCTTTAAAATACATTTTACATTGTTCAAAATCTTGTGTAGAATCTAATTCTTGTGAAATTGAGGTTACACCATTGTTGGTAAATCCGCAAGGATTTATAAATGAAAATGGAGATAAATCCGTATTTACATTTAATGCCAATCCGTGCATTGTTATATAACGGCTGCTTTTTACTCCAACAGCACATATTTTACGGGCAAGTAAAGGATTGTTCTCCTCGATCCAGATTCCGGGAGCTCCATCCAATCGTCCGGATTGAATGTTGTATTTTTTTTTCAATAAACGAATGATAATATCTTCAATGGTTGAAATATATTTTTTCAATCCCCATTGAAAAACTTCCAAATCAAGTATCGGATAAACAACCAATTGCCCCGGCCCGTGAAATGTCACATCTCCTCCCCTATCCGTTTGAAACAAAGAAACATTATGCTGTTGTAAGACCTCAGCCGAAAAAAGAATATTTTGCCGATTGGCATTCTTACCTAATGTTATTACCGGCGAATGTTCACACAAAATAATATAGTTGCAGACTTCTTCTCCTGATTGCTTCGTTAGCAAAGCATCAGAAAACAGCTTCTGCTGTTGCTCCCACGCCTTGGAATATTCAATCAATCCCCAGTCTTCAAAAACGATCTTGGCCATTTCAAAATTGGCTATAAATTACGTTTATATTACCTCATTATCATTCCGGCAAAAGGCTAATGGCGAAAGGGCAAAGGAATATCACCGTCTTTCCTTTGCCCTTAGCCTTTTGCCCTTAGCCAAAACATTTTAAATTTTATCTCACAATAGTTTGTTCCCTGTCCGGACCTACCGATACAATCTTAATAGGAACACCTAATTTACTTTCCAGAAAATCCAAATACGCATTAAATTCTTTAGGGAATTCATCTGTATTTTGCATTTTGGTCATATCGGTTTTCCATCCTGCCAATTCTGCATATACAGGTTTAACATCATCATTTAATTCGTATGGAAAATATTCAACTTCTTTTCCATCAATCTCATAAGCGACACACGCCTTGATTTTATCAAATGAATCCAAAACATCACTTTTCATCATGATTAATTGTGTAACACCGTTAATCATAATAGCATATTTAAGGGCAACAAGATCAATCCATCCGCATCTGCGAGGACGTCCGGTTACAGAACCAAACTCGTGTCCGAATTTCCGCATGTTATCACCCGTTTCATCAAACAATTCGGTAGGGAAAGGGCCGCTGCCTACGCGTGTGCAATATGCTTTGAAGATTCCGAATACTTCGCCGATTCTACCGGGAGCAACACCCAATCCTGTACAGGCTCCGGCACAAACAGTATTCGAAGAAGTTACAAAAGGATAAGAGCCAAAATCAATATCCAACAAAGTTCCTTGTGCACCTTCTGCTAACACTGATTTTCCTTCATTCAGTTTTGTATTTACAAAATGCTCACTGTCAATAAAAGTATAGGATTTCAATTTTTCTATCCCCTTAAACCATTCTTTTTCGATTGGTTCTAAATCATATTCAAAACCATATTGTTTTAATATTGCTTCATGACGTGCTATTGCAGTTTTGTATTTGGTATCAAAATTCGACAGGATATCGCCAACCCGTAATCCGTTCCGGCTTACTTTATCCGTATAAGTAGGCCCGATACCTTTTCCGGTTGTTCCGATTTTTGAATTTCCTTTTTGAGATTCATAGCAAGAATCCAACAAACGGTGAGTAGGTAAAATAAGATGTGCCTTTTTTGAAATCAACAAACGGTTCTTTAAATCATGCCCCGATGATTCCAACGCTTCTACCTCCTCCTTGAAAAGAGCAGGGTCTAAAACGACTCCATTCCCTATTATATTAACTTTATCTCCTTGAAAAATACCCGAAGGAATAGAACGAAGCACATATTTTTTGTGGTTGAATTCCAATGTATGTCCGGCATTAGGACCTCCTTGAAAACGAGCAATAATGTCATACTTCGGAGTTAAAACGTCTACAACTTTGCCTTTTCCTTCATCGCCCCATTGTAAACCTAAAAGAACATCTACTTTCATCTTTTTATTATTATTTTTTTATAGTTTTACGTTTAGCCATCGAGCATTTGCTGCAAATACCATACATGTATAAGCTATAATGCACCGGTTTAAATTTTGGTATTTTCTTATTCTTAATTAATTGCGAAATCTCATTATCCTTGATTTCCCGCACCATTCCACATTCGGTACAAATCAAATGATGATGATTGTCATTGTTATAACTCTTCTCATAATAAGAAATATTTTTTCCGAACTGATGTTTTAACACCAAATGACAATCCAGCAACAACTCAATTGTATTGTAAATTGTAGCTCTGCTTACCCTGAAATTCTGTTTCCCCATGGATTCATACAACGTATCCATGTCGAAATGCTCATTCAACGAATAAATATGTTCCAGGATTGCGTATCGTTCCGGAGTTTTCCGATGACCATGAGCTACCAAATATTCCGTAAACTTTTCTTTTACGATTTCCTGTATCTTTTCTTTATCTATCATTGTTGGCTTTTGATTGACAAACCCCACAAAGTTATATTATTTTATTGAGAATACAAATATCCTTCAAATCATCATTCATTTAAAATCATTACCTTTGCAACTTCTTTCCCGAAAGGAAAATTCTCATTCAGTTTACTTGTAAATAATTAATGATGAATAAAATAACCATTCAAGATTTATTAAAAGAAAAAATTCTCATTCTCGATGGAGCAATGGGAACGATGATACAACGTTTCAATTTGTCTGAAGAAGATTATCGCGGCAAGGAATTTGCACATCTTCCCGGACAATTAAAGGGCAATAACGATATGCTCAGCATTACCCATCCGGATGTGATTCGCAACATTCATGCACAATATTTGGATGCCGGAGCGGATATTATTGAAACAAATACATTCAGTTCGACAACAATTTCCATGGCCGATTATGGAATGGAAAAATATGTTCGTGAACTAAACTTAGCTTCAGCCCGCATTGCTCGTGAAGTTGCAGATGAATATACGAAAAAAAATCCTACCAAACCTCGCTTTGTTGTCGGTTCGATGGGACCTACTAATAAAACCGCTTCCATTTCTTCGGATGTAAATAATCCGGCTTCCCGTTCGGTTACGTTTGATGAATTGGTAATTGCGTTTTCCGAGCAAATCGATGCGTTAATTGATGGTGGTGTCGATGTATTATTAATGGAAACGGTGTTTGATACGCTCAATTTGAAAGCAGCATTATTTGCCGCCGAAAAAGTAATGGAGAAAAAAGGGCGGAAAATTCCGATAATGGTTTCTGCTACTTTATCCGGAAAAAGCGGACGGTTACTTTCCGGACAAACATTAGATGCTTTTCTTGCTTCTATTCAACACGCTGATATTTTATCAGTCGGATTGAATTGTTCTTTCGGTGCATCGGATATGAAACCTTTCCTGAAAGAATTAGGTAAAAAAGCACCCTATTTTATCAGTGCATATCCAAATGCCGGATTGCCAAATCGCTTTGGAGAATATGACGAAACGCCCGAAAAAATGGCGGAACAAGTCATTGAATATGTCCAGGAAGGATTAGTGAATATTTTGGGTGGATGTTGTGGTACTACACCCGGACATATTGCTCAATATGCAAAATTTACAGAAAATGTAAAACCTCATATTCCTGCTGAAAAACCAAATTCATTATGGTTATCAGGATTGGAATTATTGGAAATTAAACCCGAAAATAATTTTGTAAATATAGGAGAACGATGCAATGTTGCCGGTTCTCGTAAATTTCTTAGACTAATTAAAGAAGAAAAATACGAAGAAGCACTCGAAATTGCGCGTAAACAAGTGGAAGATGGCGCTCAAATTCTAGATATCAATATGGATGAAGGAATGCTGGATGCGGAAAAAGAAATGACGCATTTCCTGAATATGATTGTTTCTGACCCTGATATTGCACGCGTTCCGGTTATGGTTGACAGTTCGAAATGGACTGTTATCGAATCTGGATTAAAATGCTTACAGGGGAAGTCAATTGTTAATTCCATTAGCCTAAAAGAAGGGGAAGAAGAATTTTTGCGCAAAGCCAAATTGATAAAATCGTATGGTGCAGCCGCTGTCGTAATGGCTTTCGATGAAAAAGGACAGGCTGACGTATTCGAACGAAAAATAGAAGTTTGCAAAAGAGCATATCAATTATTAGTTGAAAAAATAAACTTCAATCCGAATGATATTATTTTCGACCCTAATGTATTGGCGCTTGCAACCGGAATGGAAACGGATGTTACTTACGGATTGGACTTTATCCGTGCTGTCGAATGGATAAAGGCAAATCTTCCCGGCGCAAGAATAAGCGGAGGAATTAGCAATTTATCTTTTTCATTTCGGGGAAATGATTATATCCGAGAAGCAATGCATGCGGCATTTTTGTATCATGCAACGAAAAAAGGAATGGATATGGGAATTGTAAATCCGTCATCCTCTTTGATGTACGAAGATATTCCGAAAGATGTATTGACGTTGGTCGAAGATGTTATTCTAAATCGTAATGCAGATGCTACTGAACGTCTAATTGAGTTTGCACAAGGAACAAAAGAACTTTCTAGTAACACAAATGAAAGCAAACAGCAAGAATGGCGGAATGCAACCACCGAAGAACGATTAGAACACGCTTTGATAAAAGGAATTGGCGACTTTTTGGAAGAAGATTTGGCCGAAGCGTTGAAAAAATATCCGCATGCCGTTGATATCATCGATAATGTATTGATGAGCGGAATGAATAAAGTTGGTGATTTATTCGGTTCCGGAAAAATGTTTCTTCCACAAGTTGTAAAAACTGCCCGCACGATGAAAAAAGCGGTTGCTATTCTTCAACCGGTAATTGAGGCAGAAAAAGATGCTTCAGATAGTTCTTCCAAAGGAAAAATTCTATTGGCTACGGTAAAAGGAGATGTACATGACATCGGAAAAAATATTGTCGGCGTGGTATTAGGTTGCAACAATTACGAAGTGATTGACCTTGGTGTAATGACACCGCCTGAAAAAATTATTCAAACGGCAAAAGAAGAAAAGGTCGATTTCATCGGATTAAGCGGATTGATTACACCTTCGTTGGAAGAAATGTGCATCGTTGCCGAAGAAATGGAAAAAGCTGGGCTTGATATTCCGTTGCTGATTGGTGGCGCAACAACTTCCAAATTACATACGGCAGTAAAAATTACACCCAAATACAACGGAATTGTGTTGCATCTCAATGATGCGTCTCAATGCCCTGTGGCGGCGACAAAATTGATGAATCCTGAAACGAAAGAACAATATACACAGGAAATCAAGGATGAACAAGAACGTTTGCGCAATTCATTGCAGAAGAAAACGACGCTTATTTCATTGGATGAAGCAATAAATAATAGATTAAAAATTGATTGGAATTCCTATAATGCACCAATTCCTAAAAAAACGGGAAATCATGTATTTGAAAATATTCCGATTGAAAAAGTTGTTCCGTACATCAATTGGCGTTATTTCTTTACAGCATGGAAATTAGGTGGGCATTATGATGGAATAGAAGCTATTATTCATGATAATTCAAAAGAATCGGAATGGTTAAATAAATTCGCTGAAAATGACCGGGAAAAAGCGAAAGAAGCCATTCAATTATTCAAAGATGTAACTGCTTTATTAAACCATCTTATAGACGAAAAAAGGGAGATGATAAAGGCAATTATCAACTTTTTTCCTGCCTATTCCGAAGGTGAAAAAATCGTTATAAACGACGAATATTTCCCGATGCTTCGTCAACAAACGAAAAAGACGGATGAAAAAACACCTCATTATTCATTAGCCGATTTCGTAATGCCGAAAAATACGGAAAAGAAGGATTACGTAGGTGCATTTGTTGTTACTGCCGGTGCTGAAGTTGATTCTTTGATTAAAAAATTCGAACAAGAAGGCGATGATTATCAAGCATTATTATTAAAATCATTGACAGACCGTTTAGCCGAAGCTGCGATTGAATATTTGCACGAAATGGTAAGAACCGATTTATGGGGATATGCCGGCAATGAAAGTTTGGATATTGAAGATAAATTCAAGGTAAATTACCAAGGGATTCGCCCGGCAGTGGGTTATCCTTCTATCCCCGACCAATCAATTAATTTTCAATTGGACAAATTACTAAATATGTCCCAAATCGGTGTAAAATTAACCGAAAATGGCGCTATGTATCCGAATGCAACCGTAAGCGGATTATTTTTTGCTCATCCGCAGTCATTGTATTTTGCCATCGGAAAAATAGATGAGCAGCAATTGGAAGAATACGCAAAAAATAAAGAGCAAACGGTTGAAGAAACAAAGAAGTGGTTGCAAGGGAATTTGTAATAATATTAAAATTCGTAAATTTTAATTTAAAATGACTATAGATTTTAAACCCAAGCTATTTACATTAAAGAACTACACAAAAGAAAAGTTCATTTCCGACTTAATGTCGGGAATAATTGTAGGAATTGTAGCTCTTCCATTAGCTATTGCATTTGGTATCGCATCGGGAGTCAGTCCAGAGAAAGGATTAATTACAGCTATTATTGCCGGTTTTATTATTTCTTTTTTAGGTGGAAGTAATGTTCAAATTGGTGGGCCAACCGGCGCTTTTATCATTATTGTTTATGGCATTATTCAACAATTCGGCATCGGAGGATTGCTTGTTGCAACGATTATTGCAGGAATTATGCTTATTCTGATGGGCATTCTCAAATTGGGAACAATCATAAAATTCATGCCTTATCCCATCATTGTAGGATTTACAAGTGGTATTGCCTTGACGATTTTTACTACGCAAATGAAGGATTTATTTGGATTGACAATGGAAACCGTTCCGGCAGACTTTATTTCCAAATGGATTGCTTACGGAAAAGCTGCTTCAACAATAAATATTTGGTCATTATTGGTAGGAATTGCAAGTATTTTGATTATCGTTTATACTCCGAAAATCATTAAAAAAATTCCCGGTTCTTTGGTTGCAATCATTGTAATGACTGTGTTAGTTTTTATATTGAAAAATTATTGTGATATTACTGGTATAGAAACAATTGGTGATCGTTTTGATATAAAGTCTTCATTTCCTGCACCCGATTTTTCCTTATTCAAAGGCATTAACATGGAAACAATCAACTTATTGCTTCCCACAGCATTCACAATTGCCATGTTGGGCGCTATAGAATCATTGCTTTCAGCAACCGTAGCTGACGGGGTTACTGGCGATAAACACAATTCAAACACCGAATTAATTGCACAGGGTGTGGCCAATATTGTAACTCCTATTTTCGGAGGAATTCCGGCTACAGGTGCAATTGCCAGAACAATGACTAATATTAATAACGGAGGTAGAAGTCCTATTGCAGGAATTATACATGCCGTCGTTTTATTGTTGATTTTATTGTTTCTGATTCCATTGGCAAAATATATTCCGATGGCTTGTCTTGCCGGTGTTTTAGTTGTTGTTGCTTATAATATGAGTGAATGGCGTACATTCCGTTCAATATTAAGAAATCCCAAGTCGGATGTAATAGTATTACTTGCAACATTCTTTCTAACAGTAGTATTTGATTTAACAATTGCTATCGAAATAGGACTCTTATTTGCCATGGTATTGTTTATGAGACGTGTTTCGAATGCAACTCAGATTTCTGTTGTTACAGATGAATTAGATTTATCAGCAGACTCTGATACTTCAACCGATAATGACAAACTAATATTACCCAAAGGTGTCGAAGTGTACGAAATTGACGGACCGTTCTTTTTTGGTATTGCCAACAAGTTTGATGAAAGTATGCGGCAGATTGGAGAGGAAAAGCCTAAAATCCGTATTATCCGTATGCGTAAAGTTCCGTTTATTGATTCTACAGGATTACACAACTTGAAAAACTTGTGCCGTTTGTCGGAAAAAGAAAATATTCAGGTGATTCTTTCGGGTGTAAATGAGAAAGTACACGCGACTCTGAAACGAAGTGGATTTGCACAAAAAATAGGAGAAGAAAATATTTGTGATAATATCAATAAGGCATTAGAAAGAGCACAAGTATTCTTGAATTTGACTGTCAAACAATAGATATAAAGAAAAATTATTTGCCTTTTAGCAAATAGTCAAAAAATACTGACATCTCCCAAAAACAAATAAGCTGCTCAAATAATTTGAACAGCTTATTATATTTTAAGACATTTCTTCTCTACTTATTTACTTGGAGCAGGTTGTCCTTGTGGTTGTTGTTCCGGCTGAGCTACAGGATTTGTTAAATTAGGCGAATTCAAATTCGGATCTACTTTAATTGCCTCTTGTTGTTGAGGTTCAACCCGAGGTACATCTCCCGATGTTACCTGATCATTTGTTGCAATTCCTGCACTAACAATACTCAAAACAATTACAGCAGCGGCCAAAGACCAAGTTGCTTTTTCAAGGAAATCCGTTGTTTTCCTCACACCCATAATTTGGTTTGATGATGAAAAACCTGAGGCAAGGCCCCCTCCTTTAGAATTTTGAACCAATACTATTAATATCAGCACTACAGCTGCAAGTAAAATTAAAATGGTAATAAACAGATGCATTTTTTATGTTATTTTTGTGTTTGCGATTAATAATTCCAAAAATCGAATTTGGTCTGCAAAGTAAATATTTTTTTCCGGATATTTCAAATATAATTTTCGAATAATATCAAGTGCTTTCTCATATCGCTTTTGCTTGATATATATTTTAGCCAAAGTTTCGGAAAAAAACTCTTCTTTTTCTTCTTTTTCTTTCTGAACTACAGGGTCTTTCTGAATATCTTCTTCATATTTTGCTTTGATTACGACCTTCTCCCCTTCTTTATTTTCAGATATAAAATTATCAATCAGTTCCTGATGTTGAAACCGAACTTCCGGCTTCTCTTCTCTTTCTCTATGCTTTTCAAGTTCATCCTCTTTATTATGCGAACTAAGTAAAAAAGAAAGATAATCATAGGAAGCAAGCATTTTCTTAGGCAAAGGCATATCTGCAGCCTTGATATTATCTCCTATTTCCTCTTCCGGTAAGGCTATTTTTTCTTCTTTATCAGATAAAAATGCATCTATTAAAGCCAATGTTCTTCCTGCAGAAATCGGAGCTTCTTCCAACTCTTGCATTTCTGTTTTAGGCTTCAAGGGATCCCCTTCGATATAACGAAACAACCGGCTCCTATCGCCAACACATAATGCTGTTTTTCTTAATTCTTGAGAAAAACGGGTATCGTTTACTGTTTGCATATTTTTCAGGTGCAACATCCTCAATGTTTGAAAATACGGATATGTTTTCACCAAAGCATCTAAGTCCGACAATGTATCCTGAGTCAACAATACCGGATTTACCATCAAAGAGTGTATATCTTTATAAATCATTTTTCAATTTTTATATATTCAAACTCAATGAACTCTAATAAATTCTTACCAATTGGCTACAGTAGCATTATAAATCATATCAACAATATTTTTTGTCATGCTTTCTGTCAGCCTTTGTTCAACCTCGCTCAACATAGTACTACTATCAAATGTCTCGGAAGCCGAAAAGGTTTGTTCAAAATCCTCATTATGATTAACATTGTTGGTATATCTTACTCGAACGGCCATTGTCAATTTTGTTGTTGTCGCAAAATCATTATTTCCGGCTCCCATTTGCGTTAGATAATACTGCGTAATCTCTCCTTCCAAATGCAAATCACCATTCTGCGGAACAAATTTCAACTTTGTTTGACGTCTGTAAATATCTCTTAATGTCTCATTGAAATTATATTCTAATGGAGCATAAACAAGCTCAGCCTGATTTGTAAAATCCTTGATAGATATAGTTTTTACTTTATCATAATCAATAGACGCACCATTAAATTTATAAGAAACACTACAATCAAAGAATAAAGCCGATAATAATAACGTACAAAAAATAGATAGTTTCCTCATTCTAACATCTAATATCATAAAAATCAATCTAATCTGTATTCTTTAATTTTCCTATATAATGTTCTTTCTGATATTTTTAAATCCGAAGCCGCATTTTTACGCTTGCCTCCATTACGTTCAAGCGCTTTTTTAATCATCTCTTTTTCAACATCTTCCAATGATTTCGTTTCTTCTTCGAAAACATCTGCATCCATAACATCCTCCTTATCTTCAGCATGGCCTATATTTACAATGGGCGACATATTTGAAGATGGTTGCAAATCACTGTTCTTTGAATAAAAGCTATTAGAAGTAGATTGGCTTACAGAACCTTGAACTATTCCGTGTAATATTTTTTTCAAATCATTTATTTCTTGACGCATATCGAAAAGCACCTGATAAAGAATTTCCCGTTCATTGTTAAATGTACGGTTCTGATCTTTATTTCCTCTGAATATAGCAGGCAATTTTTCGATTTTATACTCAGGCAAATACTGATTCAATACATCTGCCGTTATTTCCCTATCTGTTTCAATAACTGATATTTGCTCTGTAATATTTTTCAGCTGGCGAATATTTCCCGGCCAATAATAATCTGTCAATATTGCTTTTGCTTCATCGGCTACATGAAGAGAAGGCATCCGGTACTTTTCGGCAAAGTCTCCGGCAAACTTACGGAACAATAATAGAATATCTTCTTTTCTTTCTCTTAAAGGAGGAATATGTATACTTGCCGTATTAAGACGATAATACAAATCTTGCCTGAATCGCCCATCTGCAACTGCTTGCTGAACATCTAAGTTCGTTGCTGCTACAATCCGCACATTTGTTTTTTGTACTTTCGATGAACCAACTTTGATAAATTCACCTGTTTCCAACACACGCAACAAACGCGATTGTGTTGATAATGGTAATTCGCCTACTTCATCCAAAAAAATAGTTCCTCCATCGGCTACTTCGAAATAACCTTTTCTATCGGATAATGCGCCGGTAAAAGAACCTTTTTCATGCCCAAACAACTCCGAGTCTATCGTTCCTTCAGGAATTGCGCCACAGTTTACGGCAATATATTGACCGTGTTTCCTACGACTATATTGATGTATTATTTGTGGGAAATTCTCCTTTCCAACTCCACTTTCTCCTGTAATTAAGGCAGATATATCTGTTGGAGCAATTTGAATTGCAATGTCAATTGCACGGTTCAGTCCGGGCGAATTTCCTACTATTCCAAAACGTTGTTTTACTTGTTGAATATCAACTTTAGCCATATATTCACCTCACCAGTTTTATTACCTACAATCAACAAACACACAAAAGTACGTTATATTTTTGAAATGAAAAATAAATGATTGTGATTTCTATCTGCATCCAGCACATTTGACATTACACATTGTTATTTTTTATCTGAAAACAATAAAAGAACAGTATTTCACAAACAATAAATCAGGTAAATAATTTAAATAAAGGAGTATATATGTAAAAAACTAATAACAAGATTGTTAAATTCAACAATCTGTAAATGAGCTAGATATAAAAAGAATGTATAAATAATAAAACTAAAAAAACTTAAATGCTTAATGTTCTTTTGACTTTTGTTTTTTTAGCCTTACTTTTGGAAAATATTTATTTATTTTTAACAAATTCATTAATAGAATTTACCTTTGAATATTAACGTTTTATAAAATAAATCATAATGAAAATGAAAATTATTTCTTCTCTCAAGCTATGCATTCTATTGTCACTTTTTGGGACTTTAGCTTACTCTTGCACCGATGAGTACATTACAGAAGAAAACTATTACGGCCCCGACTGGGATGTTAAAACATACACCATATATCCTGAAGATTGGCAGTGGGATGGCAGCAGATATTATTGCGTTGTAAATTCTCCAAAATTAAGTGAGCTTGTTTATGAAGAAGGAGCTGTGTTGGGTTCTGTTTTTTTAGGAGAAATGGGTGTGGATGAAGTACAATATCTACTTCCATATATTTATACTAATAGAGATCCTGATACAGGCATTCCCTATACAAGGACTATCAGTTATGATTATAATATTGGCTCTATCTGTTTTTATTGCCAATACTCAGACCTTGACACTTCCACACCATATAATATGCCTCCCGAAGGTGAATTTAATTTTAAGATGACATTATTTTGGCAAAATTTATAAACAAAAAATCCCGGACTTAAATCCGGGATTTTTTGTTTGACAAGAAAATATCTTATTTTTATTTTTCGCTTCCAATAGCTTTCCAAACTCCGGCAGATAATGCTGCTCCGATAAATGGTCCTACAATAAATATCCACAACTGGCTTAATGCACCCATATTACCATAAACCGCTTCAAATATAGCAGGTCCTACGCTACGTGCTGGATTTACAGATGTACCTGTCAACGGAATACACACGATGTGAACAAGCACAAGTGATAAACCAATAGCCAATCCGGCAAAGTTTCCGGCACCTTTTTTAGAATCGGTAGTACCTAAAACAACCAATACAAAAACAAATGTGAAAATTATTTCAGCAATCAATCCACCTGTAACACTCACTCCCGGCTGACATCCGTTTGCTCCTGTTTTAGTCGCAAAAGCACCACCTTGTGCAATATAAGAAGCTCCACCTGCATCAACAAATGAAACCAACAAGAAAAGTAAAGCAGAGCCAATAATCGCACCGATAACCTGAAACAAGATATACCCTCCTGCATCTTTACCGCTTATACGTCCTGTAAGAAGAGCCCCTAATGTTATAGCCGGATTGATATGGCATCCGGAAGTTCCTCCGATAGTATATGCCATAGCTACAACTGAAAGACCAAATCCAAAAGCTACTGTGAGTACCTGTGCAGTAGAACCTACACCATAATTAAATATTGCGCTTCCGCAACCCATAAGAACCAATACCATTGTCCCGATCATTTCCGCAATGTACTTTTTCATTTTTTCTAATTTTAGTGAAACGTTTTAATTAAAATTATCAAGAAAATCTTTATAAGATAATCATTTTGTATTAGAGACGTTAATTAACTTAAAAAGTTTATCCGAAGGGCGAATTTTTTCATTGATTTTTATAGAGAAACGTTCTCCTTTTACAGTTTTTTCAACCGGTTTCAAATCTACACGAATTTCTTCGACTATCGTTGTTATTGCTCCGGTAGTAGGACCTGTTATCAAAATTTCATCACCGACTTTCAACGATTGTGTTTCCATTAAAAACTCGGCAACATTGATATTTGGAAAATATTTTATTCCTTTTCCGATATATACTTTACGTTGGGCCGCTTCAGAGCCATAATTCATACTCCATTCTCCCAATCGTTGACCTAAATAATAGCCATCCCAAAATCCGCGGTTGAAAACTGTACGCAACCGATTATCCCATTGGTCTACTTTTTCAGGAGTAAAATCATTGTTTATATAGGCATTAATTGCTTCTTTGTAACATTCGGTTACCGTACGTACATATTCGGGACCACGTGCACGGCCTTCTATTTTAAAAACCCTAACGCCAGCATCAATCATCTTGTTTATAAAATGAATTGTTTTCAGATCTTTCGGCGACATGATATATTGATTTTCAATATCCAATTCGATGTCGCTTTCTTTATCCTTAACCGTGTATCCGCGGCGGCAAATCTGTGTACAGGCACCTCTATTGGCAGAAGCATTCATCTCATGCAAACTCAAATAACATTTTCCCGAAACAGCCATACACAAAGCACCATGACAAAACATTTCGATGCGAACCAGGTTTCCGGAAGGCCCACAAATATTTTGCAGTTGAATTTGTTTATATATTTCCGAAACTTGAGTTAAATTCAGTTCACGAGCTAATACCACAACATCAGCAAATTGAGCATAAAATTTTAACGCTTCTACATTCGAAATATTCAATTGTGTAGATAAATGCACCTCCACGCCAATACTGCGGGCATACGTCATTGCCGAAACATCCGCAGCAATAATCGCCGAAACATTGGCATTCTTGGCTGCATCAATGATTTGGCGCATTGTATCCAGATCATTATCATAAATAATGGTATTGACAGTAAGATAACTTTTTATACCATTTTTTTTGCAAATAGCAGCAATCTCGTGCAAATCGGTAATGGTAAAATTATTGGACGAACGAGCCCGCATATTCAATCCTTCTATTCCAAAGTAAATAGAATCTGCGCCGCCTTGTATCGCTGCCGCCAAAGATTCCATAGAACCTACCGGCGACATTATTTCGAAATCATTAATAATCATTTTGTAAAAATATGATGCAAAGATACAATTTAGTGAACGAGTTGACAAGTAAACAAGTAGACGAGATAAGAATGTGATAATCGAGGTTTGTCAACTAAATTTAAAATCAGTAAGTTTGTACTCTTTAAAAGAGTATGATTTTAAACAGGGTTTCCGTTATCAATTATAAAAGTTTGACACAAATCGAACTTGAATTATCTCCGAAAATGAATTGTTTTTTCGGAAATAATGGCATGGGCAAAACTAATCTACTGGATGCTATTTATTATCTTTCCTTTTGCAAAAGCCACACTAATCTTATTGACACTCAAAATATTAGGCACAACGAAGATTTTTTTATGATACAAGGATATTATTCGTCCGGAGAAAAAAATGAAGAAATTTATTGCGGATTTAAACGTCGTCAGAAAAAGCATTTCAAACGAAATAAGAAAGAATATGAACGGCTTTCCGATCATATAGGCTTAATCCCGTTGGTAATGATTTCACCTGATGATTATGAACTTATCCAAGGAGGAAGCGAAGAACGCCGCAAATTCATGGATATGGTTATTTCCCAATACGATAAGGAATATCTGGATGCATTAATTCACTATAATAAAGCGCTTCAACAGCGGAATGCGTTATTAAAAGAATTAAATTATGCTGATGATACGTTGTTTGATATTTGGGAAGAGCAAATGACTTCATCCGGAAAACTGATTTTTGAAAAAAGAACTGATTTTATTCAAAATTTTATTCCTGAGTTTCAGGAATATTACAAATATATTTGTCAATCGAGTGAAGAAGTTTCCTTACAATACGAGTCTCATTTACAGCAGGACGATTTATTAGTTTTGTTGAAAAATTCACGGGAAAAAGATAAAATTATTGGATTTACCCGAAAGGGAATCCATAAAGATGATCTAAATATGTTATTGGGTATTTATCCAATTAAAAGAATTGGTTCTCAAGGGCAAAATAAGACATACTTGATTGCATTGAAATTGGCTCAATTCAAATTTTTAAAGAAAACAAGTAAACAAACTCCTATTCTTTTATTGGATGATATTTTTGATAAATTGGATGCCAAACGGGTAGAACAAATCATTCAATTAGTTGCTCAGGATACCTTCGGACAAATTTTTATAACTGATACCAATCGCGATCATTTGGATGAAATCCTGCAAAAAATGAACCATGATTATAAGATATTTCAAGTGAAAGACGGGGAAGTTGTTTGTTATTAGTTGATACTCATGGATACTAATTGATATTGATAGATATTCGTTGTTTTTAATGCATTAAAAACAACGAATATCTATCAATATCTCAATATCAACAAATATCAAGAATTCCAATTATGAGAAAAGTAAATACTCAAAGCTTAAGTGAAATTCTTCATCAAGTACTGAAAGAACAAAATCTTGATGAGAAGCTGAATGAACAGCGTCTTCTTGATGCATGGCCGGCTTTATTGGGCATAGGTGTGTCGCAATACACAACAAAACTATACATCAGAAACAAGGTCTTGAATGTTCATCTTTCATCTGCGGTGTTGCGTGCCGAATTGATGATGTCGCGCGAAAAGTTAGTTCAAGCCCTCAATAAGCATGTCGGAGAAGTAGTTATTTTAGATATTATGTTCCGATAATTTTACAACTAATTGATTATTTAAAATTATTTCTATATTTGAACATTGATTTGAATAATAAAAAAGAATTCTATAATTATGAAAGATAATCAAAATCAAGCATATATAGCTCAATCAAAAGATAAGGAATTATTCATTCTACCACAAATGGCAAACAGGCACGGATTAATTGCAGGTGCGACAGGAACCGGAAAGACTGTTTCATTGCAAAATTTGGCAGAAACATTCAGTCAATTGGGAATTCCTGTTTTTATGACGGATATAAAAGGAGATCTTTCCGGTATTTCAAAACCGGGTGGAGAAAACAAAAAGGTTTCCGAACGAATCGATGATTTTAAACTGACAGATAAAGGATTTCAGTATCAAGGATTTCCTGTTTGTTTTTGGGATGTGTTTGGTGAAATGGGACATCCTTTACGCACTACTATTTCGGAAATGGGTCCTCTCCTACTCTCTCGATTGCTAAATTTGAATGATACACAAAGTGGCGTTTTATCCCTGATTTTTAAAATTGCTGATGACAACGGATTGTTACTGATTGACATGAAAGATATCCGGGAAATGGCAAAATTCGTAGGGGAGAATCGTAACCAATTCACAACGGAATATGGTAATATATCGGCTGCGAGTGTTGGTGCAATTCAGCGTGTATTGCTTCAGATACAAGAACAAGGAGGAGATAAATTTTTCGGAGAACCAGCTTTTGATATTCAAGATTTATTGCAAACCGATTCTACCGGGAAAGGGATGGTACATATTTTAGCGGCAGACAAATTAATGAATTCTCCCCGGGTTTATTCAACATTATTGCTGTGGCTTTTATCCGAATTATTCGAAAGGCTGCCTGAAGTAGGTGACCTTGATAAACCTAAATTAGTTTTTTTCTTCGATGAAGCACATCTTTTATTTAATGAAGCACCCAAAGCCTTATTGGAAAAGATAGAACAGGTTGTTCGGTTAATCCGGTCAAAAGGCGTTGGTGTTTATTTTATTACTCAAAATCCAATAGATATACCGGATGTCGTTTTAGGACAATTAGGCAATCGCATTCAACATGCTTTACGGGCTTTTACACCTCGTGATCAAAAAGCTGTAAAATCGGCAGCCGAGACATTCCGCCCCAATCCATCTGTAAATGTTGAAAAAGAAATAACAGAATTAGGTGTAGGAGAAGCATTGGTATCTTTCTTGGATGCCAAAGGAATTCCAACTCCGGTTGAACGGGCGTTTGTTTTACCGCCACAAGGACAAATAGGCCCAATTACTGCTGACGAACGAAATAGATTAATTCAACGATCTGTTATCTATGGCATTTACGAAAAAGAAATAGACAGGGAATCTGCGTACGAAATTCTGCGTGAACAAGCCGAAAAACGAATGAAGGAAGCGCAAGATGCTCAAATTCAGAAAGAACAAGAAAAACGCCGCATGGAAGCCGAAAAAGAAGCTCGAAAAAGAACAACAACGTCCAAAGCTGATACGGGTGGTGGTATATTCGGTGGTTTGTTCGGAGAAGTAGCAAAACAAACTCAACGTAGTGTTACCCGCAATATCGGGAATCAATTAGGCCAGCAAATTGTACGGGGAATATTAGGAAGTATTTTCGGAGGGAAAAAATAAATTATCTATCAGAACAAAGTTGCATGTTTTTAAAAGCGGAGGAAATAACAAAACAATATGCCAATCATTTGGCCTTGGACAAAATAAACATCCAAGTGCCGGAAAATAAAATATTCGGATTGTTAGGCCCAAATGGAGCCGGAAAAACAACATTCATCCGTATTATAAATCAAATTACAGCTCCCGATTCGGGAAATTTGCTTATAAAAGACAGACCTATTTGCATAGACGACATTTATAACATTGGATATTTACCCGAAGAACGAGGCTTATATAAAAAAATGAAAGTCGGTGAACAAGCATTATATCTAGCTCAACTGAAAGGATTATCCCAAAAAGAAGCAAAAAAAAGACTATCAGAATGGTTTGAAAAATTTGAAATAAAAAGTTGGTGGAATAAAAAGCTGGAAGAGCTTTCAAAAGGGATGCAACAAAAAGTACAATTTATTATAACCATTGTTCATAATCCCGAATTATTGATTTTTGACGAACCATTCAGCGGGTTTGACCCTGTGAATGCTAATTTGTTAAAAAAAGAAATACTCGAACTAAAAGAAAAAGGAGCTACAATTATTTTGTCTACACACAATATGAGTTCGGTGGAAGAACTTTGCGACAATATAGCTCTTATCAATCATTCAAAAGTAGTATTAAGCGGAAATATCAATGAAATTCGAGATACATATAAGAATAATGTTTTCCAGTTAATTATCAAAGATTCTAATGATACCACTTTTGAGAATAACGAATATTATTCTGTTCTTTCTGTTGATCGTAAAAATGAACAAGTCGAAATTCGTATTCAACAAAACAAAGATATTTCAAACAATGAATTAATTCATTTACTATTAAATAAATACGACATTATTTCATTCAGAGAAGAACTTCCTACAATGAATGACATATTTATCAAAGTAGCTTCGAAATGAATAGAATACGACTTATCATACGGCGTGAATATCTGACGAAGGTTAATAAAAAATCTTTTATTATTCTGACCATACTCACTCCCATTCTTTTTGCAGCGCTAATTTTTGTTCCTCTTTGGTTGACTTCTATCAAAAGTAATGAACAAAAAGTATTTGCTGTTATTGATGATACTGGACTTTATTCAACTGTTTTTCAGGATACTGAAAAATACAAATTTATCTATACACAAAACGAAGACAACAAATCCATCCAACCCGGACAAAAAGAAATATATGCCTTTATTGTATTAAGTGGGAACTTATTTAATAACCCTGATGCAGTAACTATATATTCCGAAAAGACGATTGGCATTGAAGAAAAAAGTATAATACAAAACCAATTGGAAAAATATTTGGAAAATGAGAAATTAGTATCGTTCAACATTCCTAATATTAAAGAGATTATTAAAGAATCTCATATCAAAATAAAGATCAATACCATTAAGATTGGAGAAAATGGAATTGAGAAAAACTCTTCAAGCGAAATGGCGACAGGAATAGCCCTTGTTGGTGCTCTACTTATATATATGTTTATATTTATGTATGGCTCACAGGTAATGAACAGTATTTTGGAAGAAAAAACCAACCGGATTGTCGAAGTAATTATCTCTTCCGTAAAACCATTTCAATTGATGATTGGAAAAATTATAGGTACAGCTCTAGTTGGGCTAACTCAATTTTTTCTATGGATTTTATTTACAGGTATAATTGTTGCAATATTCAATTTGGTGTTTGGAATAAATAGCCTATCATCAATCGATATTCATCAACAAATAAACAATACACAAACTAACAACCCTTTAATGAATGCCGATGTAAATAGTATGATTTCCGTTTTTCATGGTATTGATTGGATTACATTAGTCATCTATTTTATTATTTATTTTTTAGGAGGATATTTACTTTATTCGTCCTTTTTTGCAGCAATAGGATCGGCTGTTGATAGCAATTCCGATTCACAACAATTTATGTTGCCGGTTACAATCCCACTTCTATTTGCGTTATACGTTGCCATTTATGGTGTTCAGAATCCTGAAGGACCATTGGTATTTTGGTGTTCGATAATACCATTTACTTCGCCAATTGTTATGATGATGCGTTTACCTTTTGAAGTTCCTGCATGGGAAATTGCTTTATCTATCTTTCTATTAGTAACTTCATTTATAGTATCTACGTGGTTTTCTTCCAAAATATACAGAACGGGCATATTAATGTATGGTAAGAAGGTGAATTACAAAGAAATATATAAATGGATCAAATATTAGCAAATATAACACACTGACAATGTGCTAATTGCACTCATTATTTGAAGAACAAAAACTCTTTTAAACAAATTTATTAGAATATTATATTATCTTTTATCAAAAAAGGATACCTTTGCGCTCTCATTTTTTCGATAAAATATTTATTTAATTATAATTTATTTTTTCAATTATTTATTTCTGCTGTTTTATTATTAGTTTTGTTATAGTATTATTATCACAGTTTTTGCAATATTAATTCAACAGCATGATTATTGGGCTTCAGGCCTCTCTTATTTACACTAAATTTGAAATAAAACATATCCAAACAATTTATTGATTTATAAGTTATGAGTATGTACAATGAACCTGTTATTACAGAAAAAGATCAAGAAGAAGATAGCATAAATCTAAAACAAATATTTTTTAAATATTTATCCTATTGGAAATGGATTGTTGTATCTGTTGTTTTATTCATAATCTTGGCTTTTCTATATACAAAAATTACAACTCCTATTTTTGAGGTAAAATCCAGCATTTTAATAAAGAGCAGAGATAAAGCTTCTCCTACAAATGATATAATGAGTCAACTCAATTTGTTTTCGGGAGCCAAAGAAACAGATAACGAGGTTGAAATTTTCAAATCCTATACTTTAATGGAAAGAGTTGTGAAAGATCTGAACTTAACAGCTCGTTACTATACAAGAGAAGGGTTAAGAAAAAGAGAACTATACAAAGACTCTCCTATAAAAGTTGAGATTATTACCCCCAATGACTCTTTATTCAAAGAGCCTTTAAAAATGCGAATATTAGAAGGTAATAAAATTCAAATAGACGAAAATACATATTCCTTTAATACTCCTATTTATGATTTTAAAGGCGCTTTCAAAGTTATTGCGAATGATTCTATTCTAAAAAGTTGGGATAAAGATGACAAAATAACTGTATATTTATCAAGCATAAAAAGTGCAGTGAGGCAAATACAAAATGATCTTACTGTTGAAACACCAACTAAAGGGAAATCAACTGTTCTATATCTAAACCTTATGGCGGCAGAACCAGCCATGGGAGTCGACATCTTAACAGATTTGATTTTAAAATATAATGAAGCAAATATTGAGGATAAAAACACTGTAGCTAAAAACACCTTAGAATTTATAGAAGATCGTATCAAATTGATATCTGTAGAATTAGGTGATGCTGAAAGAACTGTGGAACGTTTTAAATCAACTCATGGAATTACAGACATCGGAACAGAATCGAAACTTTTCCTAGAAAGTGTACAGACAAAAGATGCTGAATTAAGTAGGGTTAATATTCAATTAAATGTATTAAAAAACATAGAAAGATATGTATTAAATAAAAATAATAATACAACTTCTGCTCCAGCAACATTAGGAATTGAAGATCCCACTTTACTTGAACTGATAAAACAATTAACGACATTAGAGACAGAACGAGCAAAAGCGCTACAAACAGTTCCGGCAAGTAACCCGTTAATCATTGCCATGGATGAGCCGATAGAAAACCTGAAACGTAGTATTTATTCCAACATCCAAGTACTGAAACAAAGCTTAGAAATAACAAAACGGAATATCCAGCAAGATAATGCACGATTAGAGTATATTATTAAATCTGTTCCTCAAAAAGAACGAGAACTTGTAGACGTTACTCGCCAACAAGCAATTAAAAATGAATTATACATGTTCTTGTTGTCAAAAAAAGAAGAAGCAGCTCTTTCTTATGCGTCAACTGTTTCTGATAGTAGGGTAATAGACTATCCAATAAGTTCTGAAGGCCCCGTAAAACCTGTAAAAAGAAATATCTTTTTAATATTTTTTATACTAGGATTAATCGCTCCAATTGGAGTTATTTATATACGAGATTTAATATACAATAAAATTGCTGACCGTTCTGATGTTCGTAAAGCAACAACAATTCCTATTATTGGTGAAATCTCATTTTTGGAAAATAAGACTGCTCCTATTTCAATTAATCAAGATGTAAGAAATAAGCAAGCAGAACAAATCCGAACATTACGAACCAATCTCCAATTCATGGGTAATGGAAACTCTCAGTGTATACTATTTACATCCAATACAAGTGGAGAAGGTAAATCATTTACATCCTTAAACTTAGGAGCAAGTTTAGCACTAACTGGTAAAAAAACAGTAATTTTAGGATTTGATATGAGAAGGCCTCAATTACAAAAAGAATTAGAACTCAAAAATACTACCGGGCTAAGTAGCTATTTATCTGGACAAACAGAATTAGATAAAATTACTTTTCCAATACAAAATTTCTCTAATTACTTTATAATACCAAGCGGTCCTATTCCTCCTAATCCTATTGAATTAATGATGAACGAACGCATGGATTCTCTATTCAAAGAACTTAGGGAAAAGTATGATTACATTGTAATGGACAGCCCTCCTGTTGGATTGGTAAGTGATGCTTTAATTTTGGAAAAACACGCAGATATTACATTATATATCGTTCGACACGATTATACGCCTAAAGAAAGTATAAAACAAATTGATGATTTATATAGAGATAAACGATTCAAAAACTTAGGTATTATTATCAATGGTGTAAAAGATGATTCCATGTTTTATGGGTATAAACGAGCAGGATCTTATTATGAATAATAGAAATAATAAAGGCAATTTTATTCTAATAAAACTGCCTTTTTGCTAATATGATTATCAAAATATTTATTTGAATAGAATGTATTCTCAAACATTTCATTATCTTTGCAGCCGCTTTCACGTAATCTCTTACAAAAGAATTGAAATTTGTAATATTGCGTTTTATGTCAAGTAATATATAAAAAAGCTATAACAATGGATTTAATTAAAATCGCAGAACAATCGTTCGCCACAGGAAAAGAGCATCCTAAATTTAAAAGTGGCGATACTGTAACAATTGCTTACCGCATTGTTGAAGGAAACAAAGAACGTATTCAAAATTACCGTGGAGATGTTATAAAAATCGCAGGACATGGTGATAAAAAACGTTTTACAGTTCGCAAAATGTCAAACGGTGTTGGTGTAGAAAGAATTTTCCCAATGGAATCACCTTTTATCGAAAGTATTACCGTTAATAAGGTAGGAAAAGTACGTAGAGCAAAACTATATTATCTACGTAAACTTACAGGTAAAAAAGCAAAAATCAAAGAAAAGAGAGTATAAGTATATTTTTACTTTTATCAAAAAAGCTGCTTGTTTATCAAGCAGCTTTTTTTGATTTTACTTCGATATATTATCTATAATTTTATCCGGAATTATCAATAATTGCTCTCCACTCTTCATATCCTTCAGTGTAATTTTATTTTCAGCAATTTCGTTTTCGCCGGCAATAACCACATAACGAATATTTTTACTATCAGCGTAAGCCATTTGTTTTTTCATTTTTGCAGCTTCAGGATAAATTTCAACAGAAATTCCATTTTTTCGGATAGTAGAAATAATCGGCAAACAATAATCAACTTCCTTTTCTCCAAAATTAGTAAACATAACTGTTGTTGACGATGCTAATTCTGCTGGATATAAGCTCAATTGATTTAATACATCAAAAATACGATCGGCACCAAATGATATTCCGACACCCGAAACATCCGAAAGTCCGAATACACCTGTAAGATTATCATAGCGGCCACCTCCGGAAATGCTTCCCATTTCGGCATCCAATGCTTTTACTTCGAATATTGCACCGGTATAATAATTTAACCCGCGAGCTAATGTAAGGTCTAATTCTACAATTGAACGGATTTTCAATTTATCCGTTTTATTCAGAATAAACTCCAATTCGTCAATTCCCTTTTGTCCAACGTTAGATGTTGACAAAACATTACGAAGAACTGCAATTTTTTCATTATTCGCTCCTTTTAGTTGAATAATCGGCTGAAGTAAATCAATTGCTTTTTCAGAAATTCCCTTAGAAGTAAGTTCTTCGTTTACTTTTTCAAGCCCGATTTTATCTAATTTGTCAATAGCAACTGTAATATCCACAATTTTATCCGATTCACCAATAATTTCAGCAATTCCACTTAAAATCTTTCGATTATTTATTTTAATGCAAACCCGAATATCAAAACGATTATAAACTTCATCAATTACTTGCACTAATTCCACTTCATTTAATAAAGAATCACTTCCGACAACATCAGCATCACATTGAAAAAATTCACGGTAACGTCCTTTTTGTGGGCGGTCGGCACGCCAAACAGGTTGAATTTGGTATCGTTTAAACGGAAAATTAATCTCATTCCGGTGCTGCACAACAAAACGGGCAAACGGAACAGTAAGATCATAACGCAATCCTTTTTCCGAAATCTTACTCGTCAATTTCAACGAATTACGTGAAATAAGCTCTTCCTCATTTACATCCGAAAGAAAATCTCCGGAATTCAATATTTTGAATAACAGTTTATCCCCTTCTTCCCCATATTTTCCCAATAAGGTAGAAAGATTCTCCATTGCCGGGGTTTCGATTTGCTCGAACCCATAAAGCTTGAAAACACTGGAAATTGTATTAAAGATGTAGTTTCGTTTTGCCATTTCTTGCGGCAAAAAATCACGAGTTCCTTTGGGAATTGAAGGTTTTTGCATAATTATTTTTATTTTCGGACTGCAAACTTACAAAAACCCATTTATATCTCAAAGTTGTTTTGTTTGGCAGCATTTGATATTATCAAGCATTTATGCTTTATTTGCAGAGAATTATCAACAAAATATACACCTATGTTGAGAAAAGACTTTTTAATCCGGCAATTAAATGAATTTGTAAGAGCATTGCTTACATTGCTTTTACATAGTAAAGGAATATCAGACAAAGATGTAAAAGAAACTATAAGTCAAACCTACAGCTTTCTAAATCTCACAAAAGATAATTTCCGGGAACTCACTTTTGAAGATATAATCACCCACTTTGAAGAAGAACCAATGAAACTAGAAAAATTAGAGTTAACCGGACTTCTCTTACTGGAAGAATATAATATTTCTGAAAACAAGGAGGATGATAGATATTTGCAAGATTTAGGCAAAGACATATTGCTGTATGTTGATAAAAACAGCAATACATACTCATTAGAAAGAAAAATATTATTAGGATAAATGAGAACTTTGTATTGTCTATTAATTTGAAGGTTAACTCTTTGTTCCCCGAAGCATTTCTCTTTTCCCTGGAGGTCCTGGTAACCGTTCGGTTTTAAAACCGGCATGCTGCATATTTCGGCGTACTTGGCCTTTTGCACAATATGTTGTCATAATTCCTCCTGTATTCATGCAATCAAAAAGCTTTTGAAAAATATCTTCCGTCCACATTTCGGGCTGAACATCTGGAGAAAATGCATCAAAATATACCACATCATATTTTTCCTCAAATTGATATGTAGTAAAATCAGCACAAATCTTATTCAAAAAAAATAAATTAGATATACAGATTGGTTGATTCCATTCGCATTCGTGCATTTTAGAGAAAAGCCCGTCCGCATTTTCATAATTTAAATTTGTCGTAATTTCATGTGATACCGGAAATAATTCAATGCTTGTATAATGAATTGTTTTTTGAATTTTATCAGCTTCAAGCATTGTCAACAATGCATTAAGTCCTGTTCCAAATCCAATTTCCAATATATTCAATTCTTCTTTTAATGAATGAAAGGCATCTAATCCAGCATGGATAAAAACATGTATGGATTCGGTGATTGCACCGTTCACAGAATGATAACATTCATTTAAATCCGGAGAAAATAATGTAGAAGAACCGTCGTTCGTTATTTGTAAAATCGGAGCTTTCATTTTTTATCAGCAAACAATTTAGTTTGGATAATCGCATAAGAAACCGAGCGAATGTACAATGTAAGAACTAATGGAAAAAAAGCAGCATTAAAATCTTGAGGAAAGAGCTTCCATCCACACATAAAAAGGAATAATATAGCGCTATTTGCTCCCATATAATAAACAGCAAATTTTCGCAGTGGCTTTATTAATAATAATAAAATCAAAATAAGGTGCAACGGATGCAACCAAATCAATGAATAATTGGGGAAAGTAGCCGGATGCCCCGAAACAAAAGCCAAAAAGAAAAGTAGACATCCGGCTAATCCGGCAATTAAAAACAATAAAGCATCCAACCATCGAAAATATCTTTTTCGGCGAATTTCAATTGCAGAAACAATCAATATGAGTCCGAAAAATATCCAGCAAATTACTGTCGGATTACTATCTTTTTGTGTATTATCAACCGGATATTCGGGAACTAATTGTTGTGGTTCGCCATAAACCAAATTACGTATCTGCCCTTGCCTTGTTCCATCTTCATCCGGAACTGCCGTAGTTGCTTTGGCAAATACAGCCTCCAGTTTATCTGGCAAAAATAATTGTTCCGTTTGTCCTATCGGTCTATCAAGAGGTGCGCCTAACGCCAAATCAATTCCAAAAGTCAACCAACGATGATTCCGGTTACAATAATGAATTAATTTGCGAAAAGTTGTTTCGGGAAGAATATCAGGGTATTGAATTTTTTCCTCCAAATGTTTTTCAATCAATATACGCGGACGGGTTGCACAATTATCATACAAAAAATTATAACGGTACTTTCTATTCTGAGGTAAACTATTTTCAACCAAAGCCTCCCAGATAGCTTGTTTCTCAGTTGATGATAAATTCAAAACCTGTTCTTTAACGCCAGATTTCCTATGAGCATATTGTGCAAGAAAAGCAGCACAATCGCTTACTCCCAAAATATAATCGGTTTCCCCTTTTGTAAAACGATAAAGAAAATTGGGACTGTCGAAATCAAAGACACCATAATTAAACACCAAATCAATACCATTGCTAGGATCATTTACGCGCACAGCCGTATGACCATAAACAGCATACGCCTCTGTACCCGGATCGCAGGTAAGTAAACTAATATAAGCCGAGTTCGACAATGTAGCCGGTTGAGAGTATAAATAGAGAGAAAATGCAAAAAGAAAAGCTATTAAGGATAAAACAATCTTTTTCATCGGAAAAAATTAATCAGTTGTAGTAAAAACATGAACAAAAGTAAGAAATATAAAATGATAAAATAAAAAGCAACATTATTTTTAAAAAACAATGTTGCTTTAGAATAACTTTAAAATATCTGGTATCAAATACTAAAACACTAATTAGTTTGTAGTTTTTTTAATATTTTTCCATCCATATTATACACATCATCAGCAAAATAAACATTACCATCAGGCAATACATACACTGTGAAATAATCAATAGTCAACGGAACTTTTTGTGCCAAATTAATCACATTCTCCAGTTTCCTTAGTTGTCCTTTTTTCTGCAAATCTTTTCCTTCTTGCGATTCTGGAGCTTTATCAATGGAAATTAAAATCCGGTCTAAATAAACAGGATCCTTCTTTTCCAAAAGGAAATAACTCAATTCTATCGGTTTTTGCACACGTACACAACCATGACTCACGGCACGATTTTTATATGCAAAAGCATATTTGGACGGAGTATCGTGCAAATAAACCGAAAACGGATTATTAAACATAAACTTTATTCTGCCTAATGAATTCCCAGCTCCCGGATCTTGACGAATACTATAAGGAACTCTTGTACTCCAATCTACTGTACTCGGATCAACTTCTTTTCCGTTTTTATCGATTAATTTCATCCGGTTACGTTGCAAATAATTGGGATTTCTCTTCATGTGAACAGATATTTCTTTATCAATGATACTTCGTGGAACACTCCAATTCGGATTCAAGTTAATATAATAAATATCACTCTCCAATAAAGGTGTTTGATTTGTACCTGCTTTTCCTACGCAAACTCTCATTAATAAAGGATCATAACCCGGCTCAATCGCCTTCAACATAAATGCGGCAACATTCACTTCTACAAATTTAGCTCCCAAAGGTTTTACTCTTTTCCATCGTAATCGCTCCAAATTTACTTTTATTTTTTCGGCATAATAACTCATTGGGCGATTCAACGCATCAATTGTAAGTCCGCCAACTTCATCATCTTCAGGATAAGAAGCTTGTTTCCTAAATTTATTGATAGCTTCAAATAAATCTGGAGTCAGTGTTCTATAAATGCTGTCAGCAGCAGTTGTTTGTGGGAGTTCGCCTGTTAACATCAACCGTTTGGCAATTGCCGGAAAAACCGTTGGATCGGCATCATTCAATTTGTAATTTTTCTTATCCTTTTTAGGAATGGCTTCAAAAACTGATGATTCTTTTGATTGATAAAATTTCAAAGCCTCCTGTAGTTTTATGTAAGCAGTATCCGTTGGTTGCGAACTTTTCAAAAATTCTGTCGGATTACTTTTTAAGGCTGCAGATAAATTTGCAAAATGATTCGAATCGGGGCGTTGATAATCAATAAAATATTCTTTTGAAAATTCTTCCTTTGGATTTATGACTCCAAACCGCAATACTGTATTATAATCAAAAAAGGCCTTGGATGCCAGATATTCCAATTCAGCAAGATTTTTATACAAAACCGGCATATTGTTACTAAAGGATCCTGTTCGGATAGTATCAACCAGTTGTTTGATTTTATTATTGCTAAATAATTCCGGATTTAGTCCATGCGTTGATGCAATATTTATATATGAAAGTAACGAATCCAACGAAGGGGATTCAAAAATATCTTTTGTCCACAGTGGTTCATGTTGATTATTTTGATAAAACTTATCAATCCGAGTTGTTCCTGAAAAAAATGACCGGAGAGTATCTGCTAAAACTTTTTCATCAAAATCAGGATAATGTTTTTTTAGTTCTGATTTAGAAAACAAAGAGAATCCGGAACCATCTTTCGAGTTACCTCCACAAGCAGTTAAAAGCAATATGCATAAAGATAAAAATCCGATAACCTTCGATAATTTCATACAATTAAATATTCTTTATAGATTAATGGTTTAAAGATAAAATTTTTTGTAAAAGTATATATATTTTTTAATTTGCCAAATCTCTATCTGGATAAGATTTGAACTGAAAGAACAACATAAAAAAACTAGAACTTAGTTGATTCAAAAATAAACATGTTATAAGTGTGAAAATTGCAGTTTCCTATTAATCTTGAGATTAACTGTTAATTAATAATCATATATTCAAAATAGTATTAATCTCTCTACTAGACATAGAAAATATAGAGAATTTATTTTAATACACTTGTTTTTAAAGCAAAATCTTTTTATTGAAAATCAATGAATAAAGTAAAAATAATCGTTATCTTTGCCTGAATTTTTTAGAAGAATAAAAAAGAAAGAAGACAATTTTATGATTAATCCAATTGTTAAAACAATCGATCTAGGAGACGGAAGATCGATTTCTATTGAAACCGGAAAATTAGCAAAACAAGCTGATGGATCGGTAGTTGTACGCATAGGGGATACTGTTCTTTTAGCTACGGTTTGTGCAGCAAAAGATGCCAATCCCGGTGTTGATTTTATGCCCTTACAGGTAGAATACAAAGAGAAATTTTCGGCATTCGGTCGTTTCCCGGGTGGATTTATGAAAAGAGAAGGTCGAGCTTCGGATTATGAAATCCTGACTTGCCGTTTGGTAGACCGCGCTTTACGTCCTTTATTTCCGGATGATTATCATGCTGAAGTTTTTGTAAATATCATACTTTTTTCTTCTGACGGAAAAGATATGCCTGATGCTTTAGCTGGATTAGCTGCTTCTGCTGCTTTAGCAGTGTCAGATATTCCTTTCAATGGTCCTATATCAGAAGTTCGTGTTGCTCGTGTTGATGGAAAATTCATTGTCAATCCAACTTTTTCTCAATTGGAAAAAGCCGATATGGATATTATGGTGGGTGCAACCTACGATAATATCATGATGGTAGAAGGTGAAATGAGTGAAGTTTCGGAAAGCGAAATGCTCGAAGCCATCAAAGTTGCACACGAAGCTATTAAAGTTCAATGTATTGCTCAAAAAGAATTGAGTGAAATGGTTGGTAAAACCGTTAAACGTGAATATTGCCATGAAGTAAATGACGAAGAACTTCGTGCTGATGTTCACAATAAATGTTATGAGAAGGTATATGCCATCGCAAAATCGGGTTCGGCTAAACACGAACGCAGCGATGCTTTTAAAGCTGTTGTAGCAGAATATAAAGAAGGATTTACTCCGGAAGAATTGTCAGAAAAAGAGGCATTAATCGGTCGTTACTATCATGATGTAGAAAAAGAAGCTATGCGTCGTTGTATTTTGGACGAAGGTAAACGTTTGGATGGACGTAAGACTACTGAAATTCGTCCGATTTGGTCGGAAGTAGACTGTTTGCCTGGCCCTCATGGTTCTTCTATTTTTACTCGTGGTGAAACACAATCATTGTCTACTGTAACATTGGGTACAAAGTTGGATGAGAAAATTGTGGATGATGTATTAGCTCAAGGAAAAGAACGTTTTCTTTTGCATTATAATTTTCCTCCGTTTTCAACAGGAGAAGCCCGTCCACAACGTGGTGTAGGCCGCCGCGAAGTAGGACATGGAAATTTGGCTCATCGTGCATTGAAACGGATGATTCCAGCAGGTTATCCTTATGTAGTTCGCATTGTTTCGGAGATATTGGAATCAAATGGATCTTCATCAATGGCTACAGTTTGCGCTGGAACATTGGCTTTGATGGATGCAGGTGTTAAAATGAAAAAACCAGTTTCGGGTATTGCTATGGGATTAATATCTGAAAATAAAGGAACAAATTTTGCTGTTCTTTCTGATATTTTAGGTGATGAAGATCATTTAGGTGATATGGACTTTAAAGTAACCGGAACTAAAGATGGTATTACAGCCACTCAAATGGATATAAAAGTAGACGGATTATCCTTCGAAATTTTGGAAAAAGCGTTGGCTCAAGCAAAAGAAGGTCGTTTGCATATACTTGGGAAAATAACGGAAACAATGTCTGAACCTCGTGCTGACTTGAAACCGCATGTTCCACGCATCGAAGTAATAATGATTCCGAAAGAGAATATCGGTGCTATTATTGGCCCCGGTGGAAAAATAATCCAAGATATTCAAGAGAAAAGCGGAGCTACTATTACAATTGAGGAAGTTGACAATCAAGGTCGTGTAGAAATATTTGCATCTAATTTAGATAATATTCAGGCTGCAATAAACCGGATAAAAGGAATTATTGCCGTTCCTGAAGTTGGAGAAGTTTATAAAGGAAAAGTACAATCAGTAATGCCTTATGGTGTATTTGTAGAATTCCTTCCGGGAAAAGACGGATTGCTTCACATTTCTGAAATTGATTGGAAACGTCTTGAAAATATTGAAGAAGCTGGACTTAAACCTGGTGATACAATAGATGTTAAATTGATAGATGTTGAGAAAAATGGAAAATTCAAACTTTCCCGTAAAGTATTGATTCCTCGTCCTCCAAAACCGGAGACTCCTCAAAATGAATCGACTGAAAATAAATAATTCATAAAAACTCCGACTAAAAATCGGAGTTTTTTATTGTAAATAAACTGTTAGTATAGTATATGAAAGATCGAGAATCTTTACTACTTATTGATGAAACAAATTCAACGAATCAATATTTGCAGAATTTGAATCAATCGAAAAAATTACTCGAAGGAACAAGCGTTATTGCATCCTTTCAGTCAGCAGGAAAAGGAAATGCCGAAAATTCCTGGGAGTCAGAAAAAGGTAAAAACATTCTGCTTAGTACAATTTTCTTTCCAACAAATATTTCACCATATAATCAGTTTGTTTTATCGGAGATAGCTTGTATCAGCGTTTTGCAACTATTGCAAAATACAATGCAAGAACTCGGAAAAAATTATGTCGATGATTTTTCAATTAAATGGCCAAACGATGTATACTGGAAAAACAAAAAAATTGTCGGTATCTTGATTGAATGTCAGATTCAGAATAATATAATCGAACAGTGTATTATCGGTATAGGCGTAAACATAAATCAAGAATGCTTTTCCGAAAATTTACCGAATCCGGTTTCTCTCAAGCAAATTACCAATAAAGAATTTGATATCCATACATTGGCCATTCAATTAATTCAAAACCTTTATACTAATTATCTTAAAATCCTGAAAAATGAATTGAATACTATTCATAGTATCTATAAAGAAAATCTATATTGGAAATCAGGATTGCATCAATTTCGTTGTAAAGAATCCGGAACTTTCAATGCTTATATTAAAAATGTAGATCCTACCGGAACTATTTTACTTGAAAAAGAAAATGGAGATAACGTAAGTTACATGTTCAAAGAAATCGAGTTTTTGATTCCCAAATAAGCAGTATTGAATAAAATAAACATAAAAAAACATAACAAATACATCTTATTGGTCTAAAAATTAAAACATTTGGATATATTTGCGCGTTAAAATTGTGTCTTAATTGTTATTTTGATGAAAAAACTCATTAAAGTTGGGTTAATAATATTGTTAATTCTACCAGCGTTTACAGCTTATGCAGAAGGCACTGGTAATAATGATGCGAATAATATTGTTGATCTAGACAAAAAGACCTTTTTAGAAAAGGTCTTTAATTATGAAAAAAATGCTGAATCTTGGGCTTATGAAGGAGCAACACCTTGTATAATAAATTTTTATGCAGATTATTGTGGACCATGTCGTCGACTTTATCCCACATTAGTTGATATTGCAAAAGAATATAATAGCAAAATTATAGTGTATAGGATAAATACTGAAGTTGAAAAAGAATTGGCGGCAGCGTTCGGCATACAAGGAATCCCATTTCTTATATTTGTTCCGGTTAATGGAAAACCTCAAGCTGCAACAGGAGCTTTGCCAAAAGAAAATTTGGAAGAAATTATCAATAGCTTTCTTTTAAAATAAAATAATTATTGCTCGAATTATTAATTAATTCGAGCAATAATTATTTTATTTTAGACATATTTTCTCCAATTAGATTATTTCTTATTATTCCCAAACATTTTTTTGATGATAAAAAAAATCTTTCTCCTACATATTTTCTCAGTTTTTTTATTTTCGACAGTCTATTCTCAGGTTTTAGGCAATTTTACTGAACCGGATTATGAAGCAATAAAAAAGGCTATTTCAGATTCACACTCATCAACTTATTATCCCAAATTGATGAAACGTTATTTAGCCCATGATGTAACATTAAATGCTGATGAATTTCGGTTGCTTTATTATGGACATATTTATCAGGATAATTACGATCCTTATAGTAGCACAATGGAACACAATGCGTTAAGTCTATACTTGGATAAAGAAAATTTAGATACGAGCGATTGTGACATTATCATCAACTATACAAATATTTCTATGATCGATTATCCCTTTAATTTTCATAATTTGAGAATGGCTATTTACGCCCTTCATATTAAAGGGGAGCATGTTGAGGCTGACAAAAGAAGTAAAATGTTGAATGGTATCATTGATGCGATTCTTTCATCTGGAGACGGAAAAAGTATGAGAACAGCTTTTCATGTAATTTACACTCCTCATGAATACGAGATTGTAAATATATTAGGATACAATGCCGAATATCAAACTCTGAATAATATCTGGGATGTAATTTCCATATCAAAGAATCCGGAAAAAATATTAGCTCTTTATTTTAATGTCGGAGAAATGCTAAATGTTTATAAACAAAAAGCGGAAAAAATCAACTCAGGAAGAAATATTAGGTAAAATATTGTAAATTTCACAAAAAAGATATATTTTTGCACAATTAAAACAACTTAAATGATTTAAATATTATGATGCGTAGTGGATTCAAAACCTGTCTTATGATGGCAATTTGTATGTTATTCATCTTTCCATCAATTATTTATGCTGAGAAAAGTTCATCGAATGAAGTAAATGATGCTACAACAGTTATTAATAAAAAAATGGATGAACAATTTAAAGAATTACAGCAAATTCCGAACTTATTAGTTTCATCCTTTACTGACGAACGAGGATATACTGGAATAAAAGTTACTTTTTTCCATAATGAATTATTTCAGGGTGGAATAAGTGGTCCTTACAAATTTGTAAGAACTCCATTAAGAAATCTTTCGTCTTCAGTAATAAGTTATCCTCTTACAAATCTTTCTATTCAAGCTTATTCTAAAAATCCTCAATCAGCTTTAGGCAAAGCGAATGTAGTTAAAAACTACTTTATCAAGGATGGTATAGATTCAAGAAGATTGCGAGCTGAAGGGAATGATAATTATGACAGTACAAGAGATCATATTGATATAACTCTTAGAGTTAGTGCAAGAATGATTGAAGCAGCACAAAGTGGCACATTGAAATAAAAATTATTTTATAACCACATTTTTTGAGCTAAGTAAAAAAGCTCTAAAAATAAAAAGCAGGTCTATGATCCTGCTTTTTATTTTTTAGCATAAATACCTCTATATAAACTTATTGTTTTTTAATCTATTTATTTTTCTCATAAGACGAATTTTTTGAATAGATATATGGCTTTATTGATACACTATTATACTGAATCTTGTTTATTAATTTACCACAAATATGAAACGTGCATTGTTCATAGATAGAGATGGGACTCTTGTAATTGAACCACCTATTGATTATCAATTAGATAGTCTGGAAAAATTAGAGTTTTACCCCAAAGTTTTCCGTAACTTATATTTTATTCAAAAAAATTTAACGTACGAATTCGTTATCGCAACCAATCAGGATGGCTTAGGTACGAATTCATTTCCGGAAGAAACATTTTGGCCCGCGCAAAATAAAATAATAAAAACCTTTGAAAACGAAGGTATTCTGTTTGATGATATTCTTATAGACAAGTCCTTTCCAGTGGATAACGCACCTACACGTAAACCCCGGACAGGCATGTTCGGAAAATACCTGACCGACGAATATGATTTAGAAAATTCTTTTGTTATCGGTGACAGACTGACAGATGTAGAATTAGCTAAGAACTTAGGTTGTAAAGCTGTTCTCTTAAATGAATCTATCGAAATTCCGGCTGAATTACAAGCAACTTGTGTTTTAAGAACAAATGATTGGGACAAGGTTGCTGAATATTTATTCGCAGGAGATAGAACTGCAACAATACAGCGAACTACTAAAGAAACGGATATTAATATTCGGTTAAATTTAGATGGAAAAGGGAATTCTGACATTCAGACGGGGATAGGATTTTTCGACCATATGCTTGAACAAATAGGAAAGCATTCCGGAATGGATTTAACGATAAAGGTAAATGGTGATTTGCACGTTGATGAACATCATACAATCGAAGATACTGGATTGGCATTGGGAGAAGCTCTACTTAACGCATTGGGAAACAAACGAGGTATTGAACGTTATGGATATTGTCTTCCAATGGATGAATGTTTATGTCAGGTAGCGTTGGATTTCGGCGGACGTCCGTGGTTAGTTTGGGATGCTGCTTTTCATAGAGAAAAAATCGGTGACATGCCAACTGAAATGTTCTTTCATTTCTTTAAATCGGTAAGCGACAATGCTAAAATGAATTTAAATATCAAAGCCGAAGGTGAAAATGAGCATCACAAGATAGAAGGGATCTTTAAGGCATTTGCTCGTGCGATTAAGATGGCAATTAAACGAGATATTTTTAATTATGAATTGCCTAGCACAAAAGGAACTTTATAACTGATTATAAGATAATTAATCACAATTTAATTATATATCCACTTGATGATGGATAAGTTTGATTATTATTTTCCGAACAAAAATTCTTTTTGATTTGTTTAAATGGATGTATAATAATTTTATACTATTTTAAAAGAAATAACAAGAGGTTTTTACTACTTTTGTTTGTTCATTTAAGACCTTATTGACCGACGTTTTACTCTAAAATTGATTATATAAAAAATAAGACTGTTATGAAAAAGATTTTTGTTTTTATTGCAACTGCTGCTTTGATTATTTCTTCATGTCAAGATCCGAAAAAATCGGATGAATATCAGCGCCTACAAGCAGAAAATGATTCATTAAAAGCTGTTGGTTCAAGGCAAAGCAACGAATATAATGAAATGTTAAGTTTAATCAACGAAGTAGAAGATAATTTTAGGAAAATTAAGGAAACAGAAAATTATTTGACTGAACAAAGTCAAGCTGGAGGTGAACTGAGCAAATCAACCAAAGAACGGATAACAAACGACATGCAGCTTCTTACTGAAACTTTGAAGAAGAATAAAGAACAAATCCAAAAGTTGCAACAACAGATGAAAAGCAGCGGATTGAAATCTACTGAGTTACAAAAAAGGTTAGATGCATTAGTTACAGAAGTTGATGAAAAAACAAAATCTATCGCATCTCTTCAGGAACAATTGGAAAAGCAAAACATAATTATTGCAGAGCAAGGACAGAAAATACAAGAACAATCAACGGCTATAGACCAACAAAAAACGGCTATAGATCAACAAACTCAACAAATATCTGCTCAGGATAAATCGTTGAATACAGGATTTTATGTATTTGGTACAAAAAAAGAACTGGAAGAAGAAAAGATTTTGGTAAAAGGCAAAGTAATGCAGCAAGGATATAATCATGATTATTTTACTAAAGTTGATATCCGAAATCTGAATCAAATTCCATTATATTCAAAAAAGGCTAAGATATTGACAACCCATCCGGCTTCTTCATTCACCTTGGAAAAAGCTGTAGATGGTAACCTTACGGTAACAATTCTTAATAAAAAAGATTTTTGGAGTATATCAAAATATTTGGTTGTTCAGGTCGATTAAAAAAATAGAATCCAACATAAGAAAAAACAGTCTGTTTTAAGTCTTCTTAAAAACAGACTGTTTTTTTATTGGGTTCTCCTTAGATACTTTATTTTTCAACTTAGTAAAGTATATTAAAACTTTTAGGTTACTTTTGTAAAAAATACATTCGTGTTAATTTCTTAATGTTGTGATAGTCTTATCTTAATAAGATAAACTGCTTGGATAAAACTGCTTCAATTTAGTTTTTAGATTCTTTTTTAATATGAAAACGAGCACTTACACGAGAATGCCTGTTTTCAACAGCCTTAATAAAAAATAAACGTATGAAATTTTTACTGTCATTCTTATTATTACTCAGTGTTTGTACATTTTCATTGAAAGCGACTGAATATATTGTCAACCCCCAGATGTCGACCGGAGAAATTCAGAAACAAATAAACAATGCACAAACAAATGATGTCATTCGTTTTTCAAGAGGGACATATAATTTAAATGGAAGTATAAGCATTATAAAGTCCATTGTTTTAGAGGGTGTTAAAGGCGATTCGTCGGCTGTAACACTAAAAGTTTCTGGGAACTTCCGCCATATAAAAGCTAACAGTGGAAAAGTGCAAATCAAATATTTAACCTTCGATGGCTCTAATAATAATGCTTTTGGTGGAGGAATTGAGTATGTAGGACAAGACAGTTTAATTATAAATAACAGTGAATTTCGTTTTAATAAAAATCAGGAGGGCGGAGCGATTTATTCTTTTGGCAACCTTCTTTTAACCAATTGTTTTTTATCTTCAAATACAGCTATAACGAATGGTGGAGCAGTATACATTAGAGGAAAAGCATTTTTTATAGGCTGTTTCTTTAATGAAAATAAATCGGTAACTCTTGGAGGTGCCATTTATAATCAATCCCGCTCTAAAACAAGAATAGAAGCTGTCAATTTAAGTAATTCTGTTTTTGTAAAGAACCAATCAGACCAAGGTGGAGCTATTTGTGCTGACAATCCTGTAGAAGCCGATGCTTGTGTATTTATAAGTAATATTGCGGGAAATTATGGAGGAGGAGCTATATTTACAACAAATTCGGCTGTCTTATCCGAATCTGTCTTTCATAATAATTCTTCTATTGGAAAAGGAGGTGGTGTATTTGCTCAACGGTTAATGAAAATTGCAGATTGTGTTTTTTCATCCAATAAGTCAAATGATGTTGGAGGTGGAATATATAATGTACAAAATGAATCATCTATCGAAGAAGTGAGCATTATAAAATCTTCCGTTTTTTCAAAAAATGAATCAAAAAGCGGTGGAGCAATATACTCATCACTCTCAAATGTTGTTTTAGATTCTTATTTTGAACAAAACGTTTCTCAAGGTTCCGGCGGTGGAATATATTGTGACAAGAATATTTTATTGAACCGTACATGTTTCGATTCCAATATCGCAGCTTCTGAAGGAGGAGCTGTTGATGCCGAAACGGCTCGCATTATTAATACCACAATGGTTAATAACAAGGCGCAAAATGCCAGCGCTATCCATGCTACTGAAAATTTAGCTATTGTTTTGTCTTCTCTATCCGGAAATCAATCTTCATTAAAGAGTGGTAGTACAATATATGGCAAAGTGGTGTCTTTATATGGTAGCATCATTGCCGGAAATATTGAACAAGATAAAGTAACAGGAAAAATAAAGTCTAATGAAAATAATATCATAGGCTCTTCTTCTAAAAGTTCATTACGAGATATCTTTCAGGATGCAACTACAAATGGAAGCGTTGTGCTTTCCATCAAACCGGGAGTTATCCCATTTCTTCTGCTTAAGAATATGGGAGCAGCATCCGGGAAAATCCCTGCCGGAAGACTTGTAACATGGGAGAATGAATTGGGTATTTCTGATTTATTCAATACTGACCAATTAAAAAATAAACGTATTTTTGCATCTGCATCCGATCTTGGAGCTGCTCTGTATAATACATCAGCTGTAACTGATCCCAAACAAATTCCAGTTGTGAATATTCAATCTTTGATGGCAGATGTCAATGCCCGAAAATTAACAACAAAACAACGATCTGATGCTCAAGATGTTATCCAGCAAGTGACAGCTGTTTCGACAACCCAAAGAGCTCAGCCCGGAGCATCAAAACAAACAGTAAAAAAGGCTGCAACAACAGCATCACAGAAGTTTAATCAAAACAGTATGGAAGATGATCTGGATAGGATTGTTGAAGCTGTTATTTTGGGAACTTTTGACGATTATGCCGATTTAAATCCAAAAACATCACAGGTTACCAAAGCTCCGGATAAGAAAACAAGAGACGATAAACCTTCAACAACTAAACCAACTGTAACAAACACTTCTGCCAATACAGAAAAACCAGTACAAAGAGCTGAAACTACAAAACTATCTTCACAAACTCCAATTTCTTCTGGTTCTGCATTGAGTGGAGATTATACCATTAATTCAAAGAATCCGACAGGAAATCGTAATTTTGCATCTATAGAAGAGGCTGTAAATACATTAAATTCATACGGAAATAGTCAAAAAACTCAATTTATAATAGCTCCGGATACATACATTACAGATAGGCCAATTACCATTAGTAACGCTAAATTTCCACTTGTATTTACTGTAAATGAAAATGCTACAGAAAAAGCAGTGATACGTTCCGGAGGCAATAATAGATCTATAGTAATTGCGGTTAACACTCCAATTACTATGGAAAGATTAGTATTTGAAGGCCCAGGAGCAGGGATAGATAGCAAAATAGCACTGAACGGAGGTGGAATATCTTGTAATACAGATGCTTTATTAACCTTCTCCGAATGTATTTTCCGTTATAATAAAACACAAACAGGAAGTAGTATATTTGCACGTAAAGTATTGGTTTCTCAATGTGCATTTTATGACAATATTGCATCAGACGGAGCCGGAATTTTTGCAACAGAATGCACAGCTGTAAATTCTACTTTCTATGCAAATAAAGCCGGCGTTGGAAGTGGGATATATGCTAAGGACGCAGCAACCATAGTTTTCTGTACATTTACCCAAAATGAAGCAACCAACCGAGGCGCTGCTGTTGCTTCTCCAAATATCAATCTGTATGGGAATATTATTGTTGGAAATAAATCCGGAGCAAAAGATAAGGATATAGATGGAAATATACTAGCAAACTTCTCAAATGTATTGGGTGGCGCTGCTTATAATGTTTTTGCAGAAGCTGATGCCAAGGATAATGTAAAATTTAATTTTGATTTGGGCAGTACACCTGTAGTTACAATTAAACCAGGAGGTATGGCTGCTGAACAAATATCCGAATCATTACTTAAACAATGGGAAGATGAGTTAAACTTAGACAGGTTACTTTCTGTAGATCAGCTTGGAAAACGCCGTCCGCAAAACCGGAATGCCGAAGCCGGAGCTTGGGAAATTCCCGACAAAAGATCATATTGATAAGAATTGATGAGTGAAAGGAAAAAAAATAGGGAACGAAAAACTTCAAAATATTGGAAGAAGAAAAACAATCTTCTGTCTGATAGTTTAATATATACGGGAGATGTACTCTCCTCTCCTACACATATACAACTATCATCTTATAGTTCAGACAAGTTTTTGTCTAAGGAGTACAACTCAGCCGAAGAGGCCATAAAGAATCTTGCAGAAGATAATATCAATTGGTTGCATGTAACAGGATTAAATGATACAAAAAGCATCAATACGTTATGCAATCATTTCAAAATAAATGTATTGCATACAAAAGATGTATTAAGTAGCGAGCATATTGCAAAAATAGATATTATTGATGATCAATATATCTTAATGATATTAGATGCTTTTCATTATGATGCTAAACAGGCTTTACAACGGGAACATGTTACATTGATATTAGGTACGAATTATATCATTTCTTTTCAGGAAACTACTTTTCCTATCTTTGAAAATGTGCAAAATGCCCTTGAAAATGATCTGGTAAATATTCGCAAACGTTCAGTCGATTATTTATATTGTTCATTGATAGCAAACATTACAAATAATTACCTCCGAATAATAGAAGACATTCAGGATAATCTGGAAGAAATAGAAGCAAAATTGCTTGAATTAGGAAGTGCGAAGAATATGAGCCTTTCCAGCGAAATACAAGACTCCCGCAAAAACTACCGATTGTTAAGACGGGCTATCATTCCCATCTACGAAGATTTTATACGATTAATAAGAACCGATCCAACTCTTATTCGTCCCGAGAATCATATCTTTTTTTTAGACATAAAAGACCACCTTACTCAGGCATATCAGACAACAAATGCTTGTAGGGAAAATTTGAGTACATTAATGGATCTGTATTTTGCAGGAAATGATTTACGAATGAATGATATTATGAAACGGCTTACGGTTGTTTCTACACTATTTATCCCTTTAACCTTCCTTGTAGGAGTTTGGGGTATGAATTTTAAATTTATGCCCGAATTATCAATGAAGTATGGATATCTCTATGCGTGGATATCAATGATTGTTTTGAGCATTATCATTGGAATCTATTTACGCAAAAGAGATTGGTTCTAATCCAGAAATTTATTGTCTTCCTTTTCTTGTTGCTTTGTCCTGTATAATGGAACCGTTTCCGTTATTACCGAAGAAGGATCTAATCCCAATATCTGAATGTCCGAAGTAGAAATACGTTTAATCAAGCTATAAATAGATAGTGTTATATTCTGCAAAAGAGGTAAATTTAATTCACCACTTGCAACACGTTCTACCACTATATATTTGAAATCTCCTTCTATTCCTTTTTCTCGTAAAGAGGGATAACGGCTTTTTAAATCAACTTCGTTATCCTGTCCCATTTTTCTCACAATCTCATGTATATATTTATTGAGCTTCATTCCAAGTTTAAAGCCAGCTTCAATATCAATTCTGAATATTTTCTGTGGGACAAATGTTTTTACCTTATAAGAAAAACGATATGGGTCATCACTCCTTTTCATCGCAACAAACCAATATGTATCAGCTCTTTTGGGACTGTTATAGATTATTGAATGAATAATTTTACTTTCTATCTCATCAATCCTTTTTGATCGTGTTGTATAAAATAAGTGTGTTGTATATTTTGGAATCTCCTTATCTTCCTCCATCTTATCCAATAATTGGATTAGAACATCATTACGTTGATAAGTAACACTATGGTTTTTGATGCGTCGTCCATTTCGCCATGCATACATGATGATAAACAAAATACCGGCTATCAGGATAGTCATAAAACCTCCGTGAGCAAATTTTTGTAAATTGGCAACAAGAAATCCTGATTCGATAATAAAGAAAAAGAGTGTCAAAGGTATAGCTATAAACAAGGAGATATTTTTTACTCTGAAAAATAAAAAGAGTAATAAGGTTGTCATCAACATAGTAATAGTTATTGACAATCCGTAAGCCGCTTCCATATCTGATGATGTTTTGAAAGTCAATACAATAATAATGCATAAAAACATCAAGATATAATTGATACCCGGTATAAACATTTGTCCTTTTACTTCCGTAGGATATTTTATTTTAATGTTAGGCCACAAATCCAACGATATAGCCTCGCTAATAATAGTAAATGAGCCACTTATCAATGCCTGACTGGCTATAATTGCAGCCAACGTTGCCATAGTTACTCCCACTCCCGAAAACCAATCGGGCATAATTGCAAAAAAAGGATTAATATTTGGAGTTAAGGCAGACTCTGGTTGATTAATAATCCAAGCTCCTTGCCCTAAATAATTCAGGATTAATGATGCCTTGACAAATATCCAAGATACACGAATATTTTGGATCCCGCAATGCCCTAAGTCGGAATATAATGCTTCAGCTCCTGTCGTACAAAGGAATACGGCTCCCAAGATAATCAAAGATTCGGGGGCAAGAATTACAAATTGAATTGCATAATACGGGTTGAATGCTTTTAAGATATCAAGATGCAAAAACATATTGTACCCTCCTAAAACTGATAGCATCGTAAACCACAAAACCATAATCACCCCAAACGAACGGCCTATCCATGCCGTACCGAAAGGTTGAATAGCAAACAAAAGAACAATAATAACGATAGTCGTAGGAACAACCGAAACTGAAGGAATTAATGAATTCACCCCTTCAATAGCTGAAGTTACAGTAATTGAAGGGGTTATAATTCCATCGGCTAATAACGTCGATGCTCCGATTGCTGCAATGATATATGCCCAACGATATTTTTTACGAACTAAAGCAAAAAGGGCTAGAATCCCTCCTTCTCCTTTATTATCAGCACGAAGAGTAATTAATACATATTTTACTGTAGTTTGTATTGTGAGAGTCCAAATAATACAAGAAACCGCTCCGATAATATGCCTGGGATGAGAACCGGGAAGAGCATTCATAATAGCCTTCATTACGTATAAAGGCGAGGTTCCGATATCTCCGTATACAATCCCGACTGCAATAATCAATCCAACTACCCCAAAAGGTACCCTATGTGCCTGCTTTACCATTAAAAGATCAACTTAAAACACTGAAAATTAACTTGAAAATAAAGAATTTACATTCTTTAAAATAGGGCGTAAAAGTAGATAATTTTTTATTAGTTTTGTCTGCTATTATGTTAAAGCAACATATTTTTTATCTAATATGTGCTATATATAATAGAGATAGTTAATAAAATACACCTTACCTGCTATTTATCAACTTGATACGTTATCTCTGGATTTTTATAGGAACAGTTAGTTTGGTATTGGGTATAATCGGAATTTTTGTTCCGCTTTTACCCACAACACCATTCTTATTATTAACGGCCTACTGTTATTGCAAAGGCTCTCCAAAACTTTATTCGTGGCTGATTAACCAACGTTATTTAGGTCCTTATATCCTCAATTATAGAAAGTACAAAGTAATTTCTTTAAAGGCCAAGATATCTTCCATATCAGTCCTTTGGATATCAATTCTTTACTGCATCTATTTTGTAGTAGATCCTATAGGACTAAAGATACTGTTATCACTTATTGCATTGTCTGTAACAGCACATATCTTATCATTTAGCAATAAAAAAATAGAAGATTAGATTGATTCCTCAATATTCCACACAAACGCTCTTAAACCTTGCATTTCAGCGCTTTTATCTAATTTCTTTAGTTCGGGAAGTAGTTTCTCGACCACCATTTCATCCACCATTGCCAATGTAGACATATTTTTTCCCGGCCATGCGTGAGTCCCTAAATGTGGTTCTCCTCCTCTGCTTCCAGCTCCTTGCACATCTTCCCAACGAGTAAATCCTCGAACACCTACACGAGATAAGATTGCTTCTACTTCTTCTACATGTGCCTGATTATAAACAATAAATACCGCTTTCATTTTTTATATTTTTTTATTTGATTAGTTATAAATAAATTCTACAGCAAACATACTTAAATATTTTCCAAGAAAAAGTTTTATCAATCAAAAATCTACAATACTTAACTAAATCTGTAATACACAATATGTCGAACTTATAGCAATATATAATGTAACCACTCTATTTCTTTAAATGTTTAGATGTCAAAATGTCATACAAAACATTTTGGCATTTTTTTTGTTTATTTACAGGCAAAAAAGAAAATCAAAATATAATAACATAAAATTTTGGATATATGCAAAAAGGAAACATTGGGGTAACTACCGAGAATATTTTCCCCATCATCAAGAAATTCTTGTATAGCGATCATGAGATTTTTCTTCGTGAGCTTGTATCAAATGCTGTAGATGCTACACAAAAGTTAAAAACACTTTCGTCAGTTGGAGAGTTTAAAGGAGAATTAGGCAACTTGGCTGTTCATGTGAAACTAGATAAAAAAACACTGACTATCTCTGACCGCGGTGTAGGAATGACAGCCGAAGAGATAGATAAATATATCAATCAGATTGCATTTTCTGGCGCCGAAGAATTCTTGAAGAAATATAAAAAAGATGCAGCCTCAATCATCGGGCATTTCGGGCTTGGTTTTTATTCATCTTTCATGGTTTCCAAAAAAGTGGAAATTATTACAAAATCGTACAAAGATGATGCAAAAGCTGTAAAATGGTCATGCGATGGAACTCCAGAGTATAAAATGGAGGAAACTGATAAAGCCGATCGTGGAACGGATATTATCCTGTATATTGATGATGATAACAAAGAATTTTTGGAAGAAAATCGGGTTTCTCAGTTATTGAAAAAATATTGCCGTTTCCTTCCAGTTGAAATTGCTTTCGGAAAAGTGAAAGAATGGAAAGACGGAAAAGACGTTGAAACAGATAAGGATAATATTATCAATGATATTCATCCTGCATGGACTCGCAAACCTTCGGAATTAACAGAAGAAGATTACAAAAAATTCTACCGAGATTTATATCCAATGGCCGAAGAACCGTTGTTTTGGATTCATCTGAATGTAGACCATCCTTTCTATTTAACCGGAATTTTATATTTTCCAAAAATAAAAAATAACGTTGAGGTTCAACGCAATAAAATTCAGTTGTATTGTAACCAAGTATTTGTTACTGATTCGGTAGAAGATATTGTTCCCGAATTCTTGACATTATTGAATGGAGTAATCGATTCTCCGGATATTCCGTTGAATGTTTCCCGTTCATATTTGCAAAGCGATGCGAATGTAAAGAAAATATCCAACCATATTACAAAAAAAGTAGCCGACCGTTTAGAAGAAATTTTCAAAAACGATCGTAAGCAATTTGAAGAAAAATGGGATGATTTAAAAGTATTTATCGAATACGGAATGTTGTCGGATGAAAAATTCTACGAACGTGCCGAAAAATTTGCATTGTTAAAGAATGTCGATGGCGTTTATTTCACATTCGAAGAATATAAAAAACTGATTAAGGAAAATCAAACCGATAAAGACGAAAATCTGATTTATCTGTATACCAGCAATAAAGAAGAACAATACAGCTACATTGATATGGCCAAAAGCAAAGGCTACGATGTTTTATTGATGGACGGCCAATTGGATATGCACTTTGTGGGGATACTTGAACAGAAATTAGAGAAAAGCCGTTTTACCCGCATCGACAGTGATGTTATCGACAATATAATCCGGAAAGAGAACCAGAATGGAACTCACTTGTCTACCGAACAACAAAATGCGTTGCAGGAAATATTTAAATCTCAGGTTCCAACTATTGACAAAACAGAATTTATCGTTGGTTTCGAAGCGTTGGGCGAAAATGGAACTCCAGTATTGATTACCCAAAATGAATTTATGCGCCGGATGAAAGATATGTCGGCATTTCAACCCGGATTTAATTTCTACGGAGAACTTTCTGATAGTTACACCCTTGTTGTAAATAGCGATCATCATTTGGTGAAAAAAATAGTCGAAGATGAAGAAGCAGCGTGCAACGAACAAGTAGCGCCTGTTCGTTCAAAGATACAATCGCTTGAAACCCGCCAATCTGAATTGCAGAAAGCTCAGGAAGGCAAAAAGGATGAAGAAATTCCGGTTCAGGATAAGGAAGAACTTAAAAACACTGAAGCTAAAATTTCCGAACTGCAAAATAAACAAAAGGAAATATACAGCGAATATGCTTCTGGTAATAAATTGATTCGTCAATTGATAGACTTAGCGTTGCTTTCGAATAATATGTTGAAAGGAGAAGCGTTAAGCAACTTTATCAAAAGAAGTATTTCATTAATTTGATATTGATATTAAAATAGGATGCGGATAACAGTTTTATTCATTAAACTCTGTTATCCGTATTTTTTAAAATTTGAATGTGAATCCCAATTGCCAGCCATGTTTGGAAATATCCGGATTTCCTAAATATGTCATCCGGAGAATATAATCCAGCCGGATAATGTTAAGGATATTTTCTATACCGAAGCTCATTTCAACATAGGGCGTATTCGTCATTTTAAAAGATGTGGGATTTCCATTTTCATCCATTGGAAAAAGAAATACATCCGAATTATTTGCCGGATTATTCTTGTCTGATAAACTTCCCCACAATCCTCTAAAAGAAACAACTTCCCGCATTCTCAAATGCTTAATTAAAGGAATACGGTTAAAAATCCACCCATTTGCATGATATGTTAGAAAAAGCGATACATATTGGTCGTTGATAAATTCCAATGTATTCATCATGCTATACGACTCGGGCTCAATAAAGTACGATGTATTTGTACTTGGATTAAATAGCAATGGAAAGGGAGCTGTATTCCAAACTTTTCCAGCTCTTAGAGTTGCATTAATATTCCCAAAAGCCGAAAGCCAGAACCTTTTATCCGCAGAAATTTCAGTAGACTGCAGATTATAATCCGAACCCATAAAATTCTTTATTCCAACAGTTTGAGTAAGAGTAAAAGTAGGTGCATCCAAAGACACTTTCAACCGCCTTCCTGTTTGTTGATAGAATTTCTGTCCCGGAGAATACTTCAATAATAAATTGAATTCGGAGGTAGTCATATTATTTATCGAAACAATGCCATCGCTTGTCTGTTTCAAATATTGCAAACTACCGGTCGGAGTATCGTTGCGGTAAACAGCCCTTAAATCATACGAAAAATCATTCTCGAATTCCTTTTGATAAAATAACGAAAACTGTTTTATATACGACATTTTCGTGGCATCATCCCGGTTAAAAGATAAAAAGAAATTATCCCGAAGAGCGTTTAATGTCCTTTGTCCGGGAACTTCCAAATCATACTTATAAGAAATTCCTATATTATTCTGCGGAAACTCATCAATATAGATTTCCCTTTCAATAAAAGAATATCGTAAATCTCCGTAATACTTAAACTTCTTATCGGCAATTCCATATGCTCCATATCCGGCAAGATACCAATGTTTATTAGCATTCACCGTTGTGCGGAATCCCGTTCTGAATCTCCATCCTTCCACATCATTATGACTTATAAATGATGTAAAAGGACCAATTTCAACTTTGTTGCAGGTATCTTTTCCGGTAGGGATATAACCGGTGCTGAAAACATCCAACAAAACTCCGGCAACATTGAATGATTTCTTTTGATGCAATTCGTCCATCATCTTGGTAACAGCAACTTCTTTCTCCCTGATTCCCTTTCGCCGCCATTCTTGCCAAAGCACTTCCGGATATTGATCGGCTAATGGAGAAACAGATGTTTTTGTTGCAAGTTGATATGCCTCTTTTCTCGGTTCATCAAATATATATCCGGAAAAATGCTTGTTTATTTCAGCATAAAACCCTTGCAATGAGCGAAGCAATACGAAATCAACCGCCATTGTCTCCTTTGATAATATCCAAGTTCCGTTTTGATGCTGATTAAATTCTTGTTCGATATATAAATCCGAGACGTAATTCAGGTTAATGTCGTGGGGAATGCTCATTTGAACTCTTTTAACCGAATAAGAAGAATCTGCCGAAATAAACAAATGGCCCATAAATCCAAAATCGCGCGTATTGAACGGAACAAATTCCAAATCAATAAACGGCTTATTATCTATAGATACAGTATCTACAATATAAAATTTATAAAAAGAAGTGGCAATATTAGACAATGGACTTACAAACCGATTCATTAAAAATGTTATGTCATTTCCAAAAATATCAATACCGGTAAAAACTTCGTTCAACACATTGTCAACTCCTTCCTGATTAAAGGATTCGTCAATTCCCACACGCCGAATGCCTTTTATAACTTCTTTTTCTGCTTTAGGACTTTTCCGGTAATATATATCCGAAACTTTTTCTTTTACCGAAAGCCATAAAATAGGGTTGTTGCCTATTTTCGGAGTATCGACATAATTATGAAGAAATTCATACCCTTTTATTTTTACATTTTCATTAAAATTATTAAGGGCTACCGACTTACGGCTATATTCCTCATATTGATAATAATCGTGGTTATCCGGACGATTATCATTTTTATGTTCGATTACTTTTTTTATTAATTCAACTGCCGGATTACCCTTTTTTATATATTTCTCCCGCTTTACATTCGTTACAACTTCCTCCAACTTGATACTGGAAGGTAGGAGAAAAACTTCAAGGTTTTTGTTTTCAAGTGCATTCACAGGTATTTCCTTTGAAGAATAACCAATGCATGAAAAAATAACCTGTACATTCTTTTTTTTACAAGGCAATTGAAAAAAACCCTTTGAATTAGTCAAACTCGCATAATATTCCCCAATTACCGTTACAGTAACAGAAGTCAGAGGTGTTTGCGACAAACTATCTTTTACAATACCCTTGATAATGTAGTTGTTTTGGGATTTTGCAGAAAAGCTCAAACAGATAAATAAAAATATGTAGAAACAGTATTTCCAAATCATATACTATAAATGAAATTCGTGCAAATATACGGTAAAAGGTTACATGTATAAATCAATTGTATAAATCAAAAAATTAAAGAAGCTAAAAAAGGAAGAAAATATATATGCAAATAAAAAGCAACTACCTAAATAATAGATAATTGCTTTAATAAAAAGTCGGGATGATACGATTCGAACGTACGACCACACGCCCCCCAGACGTGTACTCTAACCTGGCTGAGCTACATCCCGAAAAGAGTGATGCAAAAGTAGTCTTTTTTTATAAAACTGCAAAAGTAATTCTGCAATGGATTTATATTTCTATATTCGCACAAGAAAAACTACTTTTGAATCAATATAATAGAATACAAAATGGAGATCTGCACCATAGAATTATCAATACAAGTTATCCGCATTTTATGTTTTTCTGCCATTCCCATATGCGGATGCATTCTATTTTTTACAATAAAAATGGTTCGAAAAACATTCAACGGGAAGATATTATTGGAGCTTCCTTTTGAAGAGAAAGAAGGTGTATTCACGATTGACAAAAAAGGAACATTTGCAATCTGGCAAAAAGGGAAAATATTCAGCCGCACGCCTGTCGACAAATTTAAACCTTGCATAACAAATGTTGATAATGGACAAAAAGTAAAATTGTATTTATCCTTACTCAGGCCATCTGTAAATGGATTCAGTGAAGCACGAATGGAACTTTTTACATTTTCAGCCGAACCGGGAAATTACAAATTAGAACTAATGCCCGGCTCTTCTATTTCCGGTATCGAGAAGATTATTTCAGCACCTGTAAGCGGATTGAAACTAAATACAAAAAAATACAGGCTTCAGGTAAGAGAAAGTCAACCTTTTTACTTTATGCTACTATCAATACCTCTTTTCACAATAAGCGGCTGTGGAATGATATTCGGATTTGTCGGTGGAATATTAGCCGATCAATTGTTTAAATGAGATTTGTTATCAGTTTTATTTGTTATTCGTTGTTAGTTATTGGAGCAAGGCTAATAAAATAACAAATAACCAACAACAAGTAACACTTAAAGGCCTTCTCTATAAAAATCAAACATTTCGAATATCAGTTGCTTATCGGCAGTTTGATTTATTTTGATATCGCCAACATCTGCCAACAAGGTAAAATTAATGATCCCAGATTCGTTTTTCTTGTCATGAGTCATTAATTCATATAAATGCTCATAATCATTACATTCTATAAAAAAGGTACCATAATTATCCTGTACAAAACGATTAATTTGACGAAGTTTGTCAATAGGAAATCCAACTAAACAGTGGGATAAATACAATTCGCAAATAATTCCCCACGCAACTGCAAACCCATGCAATACAGGCCTATTTTGCTCAAAAGAAAAACTTTCAAAAGCATGACCTACTGTATGGCCCAAATTCAAGGCTTTTCGAATTCCTTTTTCATACGGATCTTCCTCTACAATTTTTTCTTTAATTTTTACAGACGTTACCAATAAGTCCTGTAAAGTATCAAAATTAATATTCTCTAAATCAAAAGAAATTAACTGCGACAAATTTTGTCTGTTACTAATAAGTCCGTGTTTGAGCATTTCGGCATAACCGGATAAGATATTTTCATGGTTCAACGATTTAAAGAAATTAGCATCAATCAAAACAACTTCAGCAGGATTGAACACTCCAATTTCATTTTTCAATCCATTGAAATTAAATCCTGTTTTTCCACCTACTGCCGCATCGACAGCACCTAATAAAGTTGTAGAAATATTGATATACGGAATTCCGCGCTTAAAAGTAGAAGCGGCGAACCCACCCAAATCAGTAACCATTCCACCACCAAGATTAATCATTGCCGATTTACGAGTTGCTCCGTTTTTGCTGAGAAATGTCCAAACATCAGCAACTGTATTCAATGTTTTATGTAAATCTCCGGCTTCTATCGTAATGACATCTGCACTTTTAATTTTATCAAAACCTTGAATTAAAGGAAAGCAAAAACGAGCCGATTCTGTGTCTGTCAATACAAAAAGCTTGTCATAATCAATCTTTTGTAATGCTTCATATAAAGAATCTTTTAAATATTTACTGACAACTATTTCTTGCTTTTTCATTACGTTATACTTTTACGTTACCGCAATACGTCGTATAACGTAAAACGTATAACGTATTACACACAAAATCTATTCTATCTCATCATATTCCTGAAAAAGAAAATCATTATAAGGAAAACGGGTAATATGAATTTCTTTTACTTTCCGGTAAAGTAACTCCTTTAATTCATCCAGATTGCTTTTTTCTTTGGCTGAAATAAAAATACAATTGTCGTGTAACTTGTTCATCCATGTACTTCTCAACTCATCCAATTCAATATTAGCTTTGGTACGTGGAGTTAAATCATCATCTGCTTTTTTCACATACGTATAGGCATCAATCTTATTGAAAACCAAAATCACAGGTTTTTCCCTATCATCAATTTCATGAAGCGTTTTGCTTACAACTTCAATTTGTTCTTCAAATGCAGGATGAGAAATATCAACAACATGAAGTAATAAATCGGCCTCACGCACTTCGTCTAATGTCGATTTGAAACTCTCAATCAAATGTGTCGGTAATTTACGGATAAAACCCACAGTATCAGACAACAAAAATGGCAGATTATGAATAATTACTTTCCGGACGGTCGTATCAAGTGTTGCAAAAAGCTTATTCTCGGCAAAAACTTCCGACTTACTCAGCACATTCATTAAAGTCGATTTTCCAACATTCGTATAACCAACTAAAGCTACACGCACCATCTTTCCACGATTCTTCCGTTGCGTCGATTTTTGACGGTCAATTTCCTTTAACTGTTTCTTCAGGTAGGAAATCTTATCCAAAATAATCCGACGGTCGGTTTCCAACTGGGTTTCACCGGGACCTTTCATTCCAATACCAATACCTCCTCGTTGACGTTCCAAGTGAGTCCACATGCGAGTTAATCTCGGAAGAAGATATTGATATTGGGCTAATTCCACTTGTGTTTTGGCATGAGCAGTTTGTGCCCGTTGAGCAAAAATATCCAGAATAAGCGTTGTGCGGTCGAGAATCTTTACCTGTAATTCCTTTTCAATATTTTTCAATTGTTTGGGAGATAATTCATCATCAACCAATACTAACCCAATTTCATTTTCATCGACAAACTCTTTAATTTCCTGTAATTTTCCTGCACCGACGAATGTTACAGGATGCGGATAATCCAATCGTTGAAGAAATGTTCTTACTGGTTCGGCTCCAGCGGTTTCGGCCAAAAAAGCCAATTCATCCAAATATTCCTTTGCCTTTGCTTCATTCTGTTCGGGAGTAATTAAACCAATTAATACTGCCCTTTCAGTCAATGCATTTGTTATGATAAAATCTTTCATTCTTTCTTTTCTTTCGGATCAAAAAGCATCCCGGTGCAAAGGCACATTCTTCGTCCTGTACGCTGTAGAATATCGTAATTTACACAACTCTGACAACCTTTCCAAAACGCTTCATCATCTGTTAATTCGGAAAATGTTACCGGTTTATACCCCAATTCCGAATTAATTTTCATTACTGCTAATCCCGTTGTAAGACCAAAAATTTTCGCATCCGGATAACGCTCGCGCGAAAGTTCGAATGCCTTTTTTTTGATTGATTTAGCTAATCCGTGTCCGCGGAATTTATCGACGACAATAAGTCCTGAATTAGCAACAAATTTTTTATTTCCCCATGTCTCAATATAACAAAAACCGGCAAATTCCCCGGTATCGGTAAGCGCTATAATTGCTTTTCCTTCCAGCATCTTTTGTTGAACATATTCGGGAGAACGTTTGGCAATACCTGTCCCGCGCACCTTTGCTGCAGCTTCGATGGTATCTAAGATTGTTTGAACATACGGAAGGTGGCTTTCATTTGCCACCATTATTTGGATATCAGTAAACATTTTGATTTATGATTTTGAACTATACAGAATGGTTAAACTCAAATTTATATTTTAAAATCAATGCAAATTGGGTATATATTCCAATAATGCATCCATAATTTGTTTTCGGGAAAAACCTTCGCGTGGAATAAGCAATATTGTATCATCACCGGCGATTGTACCTAAAATCTCCATTTTTACATTTTGATCGATGATATATGCAATACTATTTGCATATCCGGGTAATGTTTTTATTACCGCCAGATTATTCGAAAATTCAATGGATAAAAATCCCGAAGCCGGTGTAAGATTTTCCTGCCAGGTTGCTTCTACCTCCGGATTAACCCGATTCATTCCATCAGAAAGGACATAGGTATAATTACCCAACGAATTGGGCACTTTTGCCACTTTCATTTGCTTCAAATCCCGGGATAAAGTTGCCTGGGTTAGTGTTAATCCTTTACTTGCAAGAATTTGCAATAATTCTTCTTGTGATGATATTCTATTTTTTGTTATTGCTTCGCGAATAATAGCCCAACGAAGTTGTTTATTTTTCATCTCATTTGAATATTTATTCTATAAGGATGCAAAAATATACAATAATCAAATACAAGTTATAAATTGAATAAGTTTTTTTGGGATTTTAAAGCTATTAAATAATTCCTAATAATTGAAATCTTTTATAAATCAGTTTTCCAAGTAATGTATAAGCTGTTGCATTTAGATGTACATTATCAGTGGCATTACTCCAAAAAGAAGGAGGCAAACTACCATCTGCAATAGCATTGAGATCAGCTTGCGTTGGAGTTAAAGCAGCATCATAAAAAGCTTCTCTACTACTAATATACTCTCTCCAATTTATATAACGTTGCCCAAAAGCTTCAAACATATCTTTTTCAAGTTCTGCACGACTTACAGCAGTTTCTGTATGAAGTCCTATTACAATAGTATTTGTACAACCCGAAAAATCTATCATTTGACGATAGTATTCTATAAGTTGAGCATTTGATGAATGCCCACCTGTATTTTGTCCTATCCATATAATTTGGGCATAAGGATTCCTGTAAGCTTTTGATCCATAAAAGAAAAGTGGTGTATTTTCCGGTATTATCATATTATGATCTGATGCTGTATTACGACGAATACTCCAATTCTCATTTGTAGCATCATATTTAAGAGTACATTCAGTTCCTTGAAGATAGCATGGATTAACAGAATTATCGTCTCCTTGCAAGAGAGGCATTATTAATTTTTCATATTTATTGGTAAATGTATTACCACCAGTAAATGAATACTCAGAAATAACAACCCAGTCTGTAGTTTGTGGTAATATAAAACCTTGTTTGATATAAGCACTTACCCCCCCCTGCCTTGCAGCAATCGTAGCGGCATCTTCACCTCCAACACCGCAATTAACAACATTGTATGAGGACCCAAGTAATGATTGTAGAACTTTTAAATAATTTATTTCATTCGCACATGGGCCAGCTGTTAAGCTGTCTCCCCATCCGGTTATTAATAATTTTGGTTCAACATTACCATCAATCTCATCTACTTCATCATTATTTTGACACCCTATAAAAGATGTGACTAAAAAGAGTATTAAGAAATAAGCTTTTTTCATTATTTTTGATTGAATAAGAATTAAAACAAATGTAAAGATAAAAATCTTATACTCATCAGGGACACTTTTTACCTCCAATTATAAAAATTAGTAAGATTAAGGAAGGGGATACCCTACTATAGGAATATCATAGCCTGTGATGTCAACGACCCCTGACACGATTGCTTCATATGTATTGCTAGATTTAACACTATTAGTGATTGTTAAACTGCCAGTTCGTCCATCTCCGATTGTGCACAAACGCTGTTTTCCCTCTCCTTGAAACGTTGTTCGGTCAAAAGCAACATGAGTATCGCTATAATTCATTCCTTCATAAAGCCTGAATATATTTATTTCATTATTCTTTATTTTACAATTTGTAAATTTTAATGCATCTACGTCTACAACACAATTTACTAAATATTGTATATCATTTTGTACTTGAATATTTTCAAAAGAGATATTGCTGTTTTTTGCCATTACAGAATTGGGATAATAACTCCTTGACCAACTATCATTATCAAAATGAAGCGAAAATACTGTATGTCTTTTCTTTTGCAAAAAAATATTTTTAAACTGAATATTCCTGCATCCGACACTGTACAAAGCGCCTTCTTGAAACATAACCCATTTGATTCCATCTAATTCTTCTGTTCCAAATAAATGCATTGGAGGAGTTACAGATGTATATTCAATTTGAGGATCTCTGTAAGAATCTAATACTCGATATAATCTATTGTTATTAACTACAATATCTCCTTTTCTGACCTTCATTCCTGAATACCAATCTACCCACGATGCAGAAATTAATCTGCAGAAATAACCTGTTGTGGATTCATCATTCAAATCGTAACAATTTTCTATAATTCCATTTTCAATCCAACCAATGCAAGGCTGACCAATAGGAAAATAATCATGTGCATTTAAAGCAATCGGATCATCATACGTTTTAAACGTACAATTAGATATTTTGAAATTTTTCCCTTTGCATAAGTGAATACCATCCTTTAATCCTTCTATTTGAAAATTTTCAATAGTTAAATTCTCAAAATCAGCTATTTGTAAAAAATATCGAGATGCTTTTAAATCAAAACATGATATATTTCTTAATGTCAGATTTTTAACATGAAAAAACGCTAAATGTCCGGTTAATCCCAACAATACTTCACCATTATCATCAACATCATTAATAACTATGTCGCCTCCTTCTATGGTTATATTTTCATTTATATTTCCAGAGTATGCACCCTCATTTATCAGCAAATAAGAAGCCCCAACTCCATCTTTTTTCTGTTTACGCAAATGAACATCAGATTTTAACACCAAATGTGTATTCGAATACATTCGCATTTCTTCTGACAAGTCGTATGTACCGGGAATATCAATAATTATTCGTCCTCCCAAGTCAAGGAGCATTTGAAAAGCAATATTATTTTCTTCGGCTGCTTTACCCGGTAAAAATCCAAAGTCTGATGCAATACGAATTGGTAAATCCTCGATTTCAGATTTTCTATCTGAGCAGGAATAAAAAAGAATTATACCAGCTACAATTGAAAAAATAGATACTTTCATAATAAAAATAGAAATAATTTATTGCATACATAATACAAAAAGATAGTCAATATTATCTTTCTTCTAGTAAATTTTTTAGAAAAGCTATTTGTTCATCTTTTACTGAAATAAGTTTTTCATATATATCTTTATTTTCTTGATGTAATACTTCTATATACTCAATAACATTCAAATCAAAAGCTTTATTATTTTTATTAATAAATTGCTCAATATCATCAAAAAGATCTTTTGGAGTAATATCCAATATATCTACCAATCTATCCAAATATTTAGCCCAAGCATAACTATCTCCTGCTTCTATCTTTTGATAGGCTGAACGCGTAATATTTAATCTATCAGCTACAAAATCCTGAGTTAATCCCTTAGCTGTGCGAATTTTTTTTATGTTTTTAATTATTTTTCTATTCATATTACAGCATTTTGATACAAAATTAATATATTTTTATTATACAAATTATACTATTTGAAATTTATACATATAATTTAGGTAAATATATGTATAAAAAATCTCTTTTTGAGAATTAATTTATGCCTTTTACATCAAATTATTTTTATACTTTTAACTACATATTTTTTATTACCTATAAGAATACATAAATATTAAATTATAATTTATTAACTTGTAAACAAATTATTTTATGAAAAAGTCATTTTTATTTATCGTATTATTTATAAGTTGTCTTACACTACAAGGACAACAAATTGGATCTGGTTCTGAAACTGAGGTCAATAATTTCAATACAATTCTACCTTCAGGGATGTATTATACGGATAAGGCTCAGTCAAATTACCCGTATGAAATACCTGCATGGCCTCTCAAACATCTCATAGTCAGTCGTCACCCTGATGGTGGTTGTCAATTGCAACTATCATCACCTTTTACACATGATGATCGCATGTTCTTCAGAAAAGTAATAAGGGATGCTAATAATCCAAATTGTAATAATCCATGGTATGAATTTGCAACAAGGGAAGCAAACACATTTGTTGGAACTCAGCAAATAAAAGATGGAACATTTATTATGGGAAATAATGAATATGGAAAATATTTCAAAATAACCCATTATCCTCAAGCAGCCACATATATAAACTTTGCAAATTTTTTATACTTCGTCAATGAATCCAAATCGTCCCAACCCATCATGCAAATTACACATGATGGAGTTGACATTGGAGGCTATGACCATACAGATAAAACATTAAGAGTTGCTGGAAATGTGATAACAAAAGAAATTCGAGTTCAAACAAATGTGTGGGCAGATTTTGTTTTTGATCCATCGTATAATTTACCGAGTTTAAAAGAAGTAGAAACACATATTCAAGATCATAAGCATTTACCAGGAATTCCTACCGAAGTTGAAGTTAAGGAAAATGGTGTAAATTTGGGCGATATACAGGTAAAAATGCTTCAAAAAATTGAAGAACTTACTTTGTATGTAATTGATTTGAAGAAAGAAAATGAAAAGCAGGAGGAGAAGATTAAAGAAATGCAAATTTTAATAAATAATAAATAAAGATTATGAAGTTAATACATGTTATTATATTATTGCTCTTCATAACCTCTAAAGCATTTGGCACAACACAAATATGGGGCCCTTCAGAAGTTCAAGGAGGTGACCGTTATGTTGAGTATGTAGTAAGTAAGTCAGATATGCAATATATTCTTAATAAAGATTATACTGTAAGTGTAACAAATGGGGTTGCGAGCTCAAATCGATTTACTATAAGTAGGGATGCTGGAAATACTATAGGATCTACAAGTATTTATGTGAAATGGAATAATGTTGAAGGAGAAGGAAGCCTTACAGTGCATGCTGTTGGAAGCTCTACGAGTTATGATGCAACACTGAAGGTTACAATTAGTCCATGTAAAAATACGTCATATGTCGGAATGCAGATAACATCTTCAAGGAATTATTCAAATTGTAGAAATATGGTTTTTACAAATGTTTCTATTACAAATAATGCGACAGTAAATATTACAGCTGAAGAGAAAATCACAATTACTCCAAATTTCCTTGCACAACAAGGTACTACAGTAATTATTAAGGCTACGGGAGGAGGAATATTGCGGAGTAGTAGTATTAATAATGACGAAGACGAGAAAGAAGGAATGGAGTCCATTTTTGCTGAATCAAGCATCACTTCCATTAGGGATATTCCGGGAGTATCTCAAACAACACTTATCAATATTTATTCTTTTACTGGATTGAAAGTCTACTCTTCCACAACTGACTTTGATATAAAATCAGCTAATTTAAGTCCCGGCATTTATATTATTGAATCAATCAATAATAAAGGTGAAACCAAGCGAGAAAAAGTGTTAATAGACAGGTAGTATTAAAAAGAATATAATTCTCCCGAAAATACAAATAACAACCTCTATCAAAGTACGTAATTATCATCCAATAATTACGTACTTTTTGTATTTTGCGAAATATTCTTTCTTGTTAAAACTCCGAAGTAAAATGAAACCGGATATCTTTAAAATCAATTTGCGCCATTTGTAGTACGTATGCCGAATCGGCCAAGAAAACATCCCGCCCTTCTTTATCTTTTGCCATAAACTGATACTTCCGTTTTTTGAAGTTTTCCAGTTCTTCGGGATTATCGCTTTCAATCCAGCAAGCCTTGTAGAGATTCAGCGTATCCCAACGGCATTGAGCGCCATATTCGTGCAACAAACGATACTGAATAACTTCGAACTGAAGTTGTCCTACCGTTCCGATAATTTTTCGATTATTGAATTGATTGACAAATAATTGAGCAACACCCTCATCCATTAGTTGATCAATTCCTTTATTCATTTGCTTGGCTTTCATTGGGTCAGCATTTTCAATGTACTTAAACATTTCAGGCGAAAAGCTTGGCAATCCTTTGAAATGCAAATTTTCTCCACTTGTGAGGCTATCTCCGATTTTAAAGTTTCCGGTATCGGGCAATCCGATAATATCACCGGGGTAAGCTTCATCCACTACCGATTTCTTTTGTGCCATAAACGCTGTTGGACTGGAGAATTTCAGTATTTTATTAAAACGAACATGTTTATATCCTTCATTCCGTTCAAATTTTCCCGAACATATTTTCACAAAAGCAATGCAGCTGCGGTGATTCGGATCCATATTGGCATGGATTTTAAATATAAAACCCGAGAAAGCTTCTTCTTCCGGACGAACAAGCCGTTCTTCCGTTTGTATTGGCCTTGGAGTTGGAGCTATTTTTACAAAACAATCCAATAATTCCTTTACCCCGAAATTATTCAATGCAGAACCGAAAAATACAGGAGCTAATTCACCTTTTAAATACGTATTCACATCAAAGTCGGGATAAACACCTTGAATCAATTCAATATCAGCACGAAGTTTTTCCGCATTACTTTGTCCAACGTATTTTTCCAATTCGGGATTATTGATATCCTTGAACTCTACCGATTCGGTAACAGTTTGTTTGCTTGGTGTATAAAGATCAAGTTTTTCTTCATAAATATTATAAACCCCTTTAAAGCTTTGTCCCATATCAATCGGCCAACTCAACGGGCGAACCTTAATTTGCAGTTCACTTTCCACTTCATCCAATAAATCAAAAGGGTCTTTCCCTTCACGGTCGAGTTTATTGATAAACACAATTACAGGCGTTTTGCGCATCCGGCAAACTTCCATCAGCTTACGTGTTTGTGCCTCAACTCCTTTTGCCACATCAACTACAATAATCACACTATCGACAGCAGTTAATGTGCGATATGTATCTTCTGCAAAATCCTGGTGACCGGGAGTATCCAAAATATTCACTTTATAATCACCATAGTCGAATCCCATTACCGATGTTGCAACTGAAATTCCGCGTTGTTTCTCGATTTCCATCCAGTCGGATGTTGCCGTCTTCTTGATTTTATTTGATTTTACTGCCCCGGCTACATGGATTGCACCTCCGAAAAGCAATAATTTCTCTGTTAATGTAGTTTTTCCCGCATCCGGGTGGCTGATAATGGCAAAAGTGCGCCTGCGATTTATTTCGTCAATTAACATATAATTAATGTAAATAGTAAAAGGTAAAAAGTAAAAAGTAAAAGTCGTTCACTTCACCTTTTACTTTTTACCTTTTACATTATTTTAATGATTCATCAATCCTTCGATTGCAACTTCCAAGCTTTCTTCCCAATGAGGGATGGAAATACCGAAAGTTTCTTTTATTTTTTTCTTATTTAAAACGCTGTAATGAGGGCGAGGAGCTTTTGCAGGATAGTCTTTTCCTTCGATAGGATACACTCTACAATTGGTAATTCCGGCATGTTTATGTATGCTGATTGTAAAATCATACCAGCTGCAAACGCCTTCATTTGAATAATGATAAATTCCCGGTACAAATGAATTATTTTCGGAAAAATCAACAATTTGCAAAATAGCCAATGCTAAATCTGCCGCATTTGTCGGTGTTCCAATTTGGTCGAAAACAACATTCAACACATCACGTTCTTTTCCCAAACGCATCATCGTTTTTACGAAATTATTGCCGAATGTAGAATATAACCATGCAGTGCGAATAACCATGCTGTCGGGATTAGCAGCCATTAGCGCTTGTTCTCCTTCGAGTTTTGTTTTTCCATAAACGGAAGCAGGACAAACCGGGTCTGTTTCGACATAAGGTATATAATTTGTTCCGTCAAAAACATAGTCAGTCGAAACATGAATTACCTTGGCGCCAACTTCTTTAGCCGCTTCGCCTAAATTCCGTACAGCATCGCGATTGATTTTTCCACAAAGCTCTGTATCGTCTTCAGCCTTGTCTACAGCTGTATAAGCAGCACAATTGATTATATAGCTTATATTATTTCCTTGCAAGAATGTTCTTATAGCTTGTAAGTTGCAGATATCCAATTCTTCTACATCCGTAAAGAAAAATCGGAACGAACGAAATTGATTTGCCAATACTCGGGTTTCGTTACCCAATTGTCCGTTGGAACCAGTTACTAAGATATTTTTCATCGTCTGAACTATGATTTATTTGATTAAATGAAGACTATGATTTTATATATTCCGGCAAAGGGCGAAAGGCGAAAGAATAGCGAGCTTTATTATTCCTTTGCCTTTCGCCTTTTACCCTTTGCCAAAAACATCCTCTTTTTCTTGTTTATATTTTTCCGCCAAAACGGCTAAGAACTTACTGATTTGCTTAACCGCGGCCTGCGTTTCTTCCGTTACAGATTTTCCTTGCAATTTTAACAATAAAACTCCATATAAAGCAGAAAAACAAGTTTCTACTTCTCCAACCTGATTTTCACCGGCCTTACTTCTCAATTCTACAATATAAGGCAATGTTTGATAATAAGCAGCCGAATAAAAAGGCTCTTTAGGAGATTGTAATAACCGGAAATGCAATTCGGTAAGAGTTACAATTACATTTTGATTGATTTGAAGATGCCCTTTTTCAACAATATTTTCCGAACGCATCATTTCAATCAGGTTTTCATACCATTCCCTGATTTGTTGTTTTACTTCATCCGGTTGATTGAATTTATCAATAATATATTGTTGAATCAGGTCGATATCCAATTTATATGCACGAATCATATCTTCTATCTGCCACATGTATAGCAAATATTCGGCAATATTTTCATTCTTTTTTTGATTGGCTATCAGCACTGTTATTTGTTATTTATGGATATTCTTTGATATTTATGGATATTCTTTGATATTTATTGTTAATCTGTTGATTTATAGTAAAAACAACAAATATCAACAACTATCAACAAATAACTAATTATTTGAAAGTGTATATTCTGAAAGAGAAGTATAAAAATCTTTATCCTGAATGCCTAATTGCCTGCAAAGTAAACGAGAACCGTTTATTTGACTGAGGAAACATTCATCGGATTTACATCCTTTTGGTATTTTTACAGGAAAATCTCCAAAACGGGTTTTCAAGATAACTTGTCCATCGACTTTGGTGATTTCATGTCTTTCATAAGGAATAGCAGTAACATCCTCACGTACAGAAGATGCTAATTCCTGCAAATTTTCATCTGACTGATTATAGATAAACTTACCGTTGCGTTCTACTTGATTGATAAAATCCTTAAATACCTGGAAATAATCGTCAAATGATTCTCCACTTTTAACGGACGCTTCATCAATACTATTTATTAATGCAACGTGCGGACGGTAAAATTGTAACATCGGCCGTTTTTCTGTTGCTGCCGTAGCAAATTCATCCCCTTCGATAATGGCAATCCGTGAGTCATAGCCAAGAGATATTAATCGTTCAAACCCAGGAATCGGACTCTGAATTACATAATCAAATTTAACATTTTGCTTCTTCAGAACATTCAATACAATAGACAATACACAAATTCTATCTTTACTACCAGAAATAACTACTCGCGTTTTATTCTTCGTGCGCTCAAAAATAAATTCAGGAAAAGACATAATAAGAACTCCTTCCTGCTTACTCGCCACAAGTTCGGGATTTGTCTTATCAATATGCATAGCCGGAACAACTGCCATCAATTTTTTATCCAAAAATTCAGGATGCCAACCATTGTTTTGAGGTAATAAACCGGCCTGTTTTAATTGAGTAAAATAAGGTTCCTTGATTTCAGAATCGGAGCCACTTACTTCATACCCTTTTTCCTTTAAAGCAACGGCCAAATCGCACATTGTTTGGTTGCCTATAGAAATGATATGAATCCTCTTCTTTAAGGAAATATCTTTCTCAAAATTATCCATAAAATACTGCTTTTTTATTTTGTGCAAAAGTAATACGAAACAACGATTTTCCAATCATTCGAACGCATTTTTAATGTTAAACTAATTCCTTTGATATAAATATTCTGTTAATTGAAATAGATAAGCGATTGTTTTATAACAGTTATTTAAATTTTACAATATTGTAAAATTGTCAGTATCCCTCCAAGCCGGAAACTTTTGCCGAAAAATGTCCAACTCGTCTTTGTTAATAGAAAGTGTTTCAATACAATCGGCATGCATTGGTATATTTGATAAAACATTGCCTTTGGCATTAATCAATGCAGAACCACCTGCATAGATAAGAGACATATTATCTTTACCTACACGATTTACACCACAAACATAACATTGATTTTCTATCGCCCTGGATTTAAGAAGCGTATCCCACACTAATTGTCTGGATTCCGGCCAACTAGCTACATATATCAATACATCATATTCATTATCGATATTACGGCTCCATACAGGAAAACGCAAATCGTAGCAAATAAGCAAACAGATATTCCACTCCTTGTAATTAACTATCAGACGTTTACTTCCTGATGAAAAAGATTCGGTTTCTCCACCAAAAGCAAATAAATGCCGTTTGTCATAAAAAAATGATTCTCCTGAAGGAAGAATTATAAATCCTCTGTTGAAATAATTTTCATTTTCGCAAGCGATAAAACTTCCGGCAATAGCAAAATCATACGTTTTTGCCCATTTCTTGATCAAAGAGATTGTTTCGCCATCGTTTGATTCAGCCAAAAGAGCACTATCCATGTTAAATCCGGTCGTAAACATTTCCGGAAAAACAACCAAATCGGTGTTTCCCGCCAACTGTTTTATCTTTCCTTCATAGATTGATAAGTTCTCTTTTTTGTTTTCCCAAACAATGGAAGTTTGCACCAAACTTATACGTAAATCAGGCATTTAAGCAATATTATTTACTTTACAACAGTCGGTTGGCTGAAAGAGTTCATTTCTTCTTCAATGTCATTTACTGTTTTGAGAAGATCTGTTTTCAGTTTGGCATAATATTTTCTTACAACTGCCGGATTATCTTTTCCATCTGTATTATTAGCTCGTTTGATAAATTCCTCTTGCATAGCGAAAATCTTAGATACAGTTTCACCAACCTTATTTTCGTCTACATTCGGAGAATCCAATCCGCAGAACAAGCATTCCGTAAGCAACTCATCTGTAATAGAATTAATTGCTTTTTTAAAATTTCTTTTATTAGCCATAGTGAGTTAAATTTATTTGTACAAATTTATAAATTTATTTTTAAATCGTTGAGTGATTTAAAAATTACACATCCTATTATTCCCATTAGATGTAAATCGTTACCTTTGCATCTACATTCATATTTTATTCAAATGTACAAGCAAATTTATGAACAAATAAAACTGATACTTGTAAGTCCTTCTAAATTTTGGAAGCAATTGGCAGAGGATAACAATAAAAAAGAGGTTGATGTTGCTTCTCATTTTGTTTATCCATTACTTGGCATAGTGGCATTATCAGCTTTTTTTGGTATTTGGTGGAATAATGATTCTTTTAATTTGGCAAAAGCATTGCAAATTATATGTGTAGATTTCGTTGCAGGTTTTGCCGGATTTTTTATCGCTGCATTTCTAATTGACGAACTATCTTTTTCTGTTCTGAAAATAGAAAAAAGAATCTCTCGTAGCCGTCAGTTTGCAGGATTTTCCTCCGTTGTTATTTATTTATCAACCATTATTCTAAATATTTTACCAAGCTTATTTTTTATCTATTTACTCCTATTTTACATTGTTTATATCGTTTGGGAAGGTTCGGATATATTTATGAATGTTGCCGAAAATGACAAGCAAAAATTCACCATCGGAGCATCTGCAATCCTGATATTATCTCCTTTGATGGTGCAAAAATTACTCTATATGTTATTGCCGGGAATTTAATAATCCGGAAATTCCCATATCCGTTTTAATTAAAAATGAAAGAAAACAACAACATACAAATCAAAAATAAAAGAGCTTCATTCGATTATGAATTTCTTGATATATACACAGCCGGCATTGTACTTACCGGAACCGAAATAAAATCTATCCGCCTTGGGAAAGCAAGCTTGGTAGACACGTATTGTATTCTAAATAATGGTGAATTGTGGGTTAAAAACATGAATATATCCGAATATTTTTACGGAACATACAACAACCACCAACCGCGTCGCGACCGCAAACTCCTATTGAATAAAAAAGAATTAGCCAAAATAGGACGGCAAGTGAAAGAAACAGGGCTTACAATTATTCCTACAAAATTATTTATCAATGAAAGAGGCTTGGCCAAAGTTGTAGTTGCTGTCGCTAAAGGAAAAAAAGAATACGACAAACGCGAATCCATCAAGGAAAAAGATGATAAAAGAATGATGGACAGGATGTTTAAGAAATAATTAAAATCTTACAACTTCACATCTTTTTTCTTCCCCTTTTTACTTTCATTGTGTAACCTATCAACGGAAGTTACTACATATTTGTATTTTATTTTTCCGTTGTCATAAGGAAGAAGATACTCCGAATCGCGTGTGATTGCGATGATTTTACTTGCATCATTCAAGTTCTCTTTTTCTTTATTTTCGAATCGGTAAACGCAGAAATAAACCGGACGATCAAGTATTTCTTTCTTTTGTTTTGTTTCCCACATTAATTTGTACCCTTGCGGAGTCCATTCGGCGTCAACTTTTTTCGGAGCATCGGGTAATTTTTTCTTATCAACATGGGAAGTCATAGGAATAAGAGCCGGATATTTCTGATAGTTATTTTGCAAACTATCTATGATTCCGCCATAATTGCCGATAAGACAAGAGCCATACCAAAAGCAATTCCCGTCAATATTCGGCAGAATACGCTCCATTTCCATTTTTTTAGATAATTGATTTTTTGACGGATTAACGAGGTCTCTAGCTTTAATACTTCGTTCTATATCTTGCCCAATATACAATTGTCCTTTGATAGATTGCTTATTCCACCAATAAATTAATGTTTCATAATCAGCTAAATTGTGCCCGATTTCCCAGTAAATTTGTGGAACCAGATAATCTATCCACCCTTTTTGCGCCCAAAGCAAAACATCCGCATATAAATCATCGTAATTCTGCAATCCGTTCGTATTGCTGCCCGAAAAATCTGGTGTGCTTTTTTTATTCCGATAAATTCCATGAGGACCGATACCAAAACGAACCCATATCTTTCCGGTTCCAATAATCGATTCTTTTACATTTTGAATAAGCATATTTACATTATCCCGCCTCCAATCGGCTAATCGTCCGGGATAAAACGTATTGCCGTATTTTTTGAAACTATTTCCATCTGGAAAAGGCAATCCATTTACAGGATAGGGATAAAAATAATCGTCCATGTGAATGGCATCAACATCATATCTATTCACAATATCCTTTACCACACTACAGATAAACTTCCGGCAATCGGGAATTCCCGGATCAAAATATATTTTTTCGGCATACGTAACAAACCATTCGGGATGAGAATAATAAATGTGAGATACCGCTAAGCATTCATTTACGCCTGTCGTTACCCGATAAGGATTGATCCAGGCATGAAATTCCATATTCCGCTTATGGCATTCGTCTATCAAAAACTCCAACGGATCCCACATTGGTGAAGGAGATTTACCCTGAGTTCCTGTCAGATGAGAGCTCCAAGGCTCAAGTTTGGAAGGATAAAACGCATCAGCTTGTGGACGAATCTGAAAAATAACTGCATTAAAATTTGCCTTTTGCAAACAATCCAACATATAAATAAAGTATCCACGCATTTCGGCAGGAGACATATTTTTATATTGAGGTTGATATGCAGTTTGTATCCAAACCCCTCTAAATTCGCGCTTTGGAGATTGTTGAGCTTCTATAAGTTGAGAAAAAAATAATCCGGCAAGGACAACAAAAAATACAAGAAGTTTGTTCATATTATTGATTTACAGAGAAAAAATTAAGTACACAAAGATAGGGTGAAAAAAAATGCTGTGAAAAAACCTGATATGTATTTTTTATTTTTACCTTTATCAATTAAAATTTTGATCGTTACGAGCTACAAGTTACAGGTTCCCGACTACGATAAATACGAGTCAACACAAAAACCTAAACACCTTTATTCTTGTAATTTAAATTAGAATTTAAATTACCACAACTCGTAACTTATAACTCGTAACTTCACATTATGAAAAATAAAAGTCTTGTTTCCATTACCGATTATTCGAAGGAGCAAATCCTGTCTTTATTAGAAAAAATAGAAACATTTGAACACAATCCCAATCAACGTGTACTACAAGGAAAAGTTGTTGCGACTTTATTTTTCGAACCATCGACCCGCACGAGGCTGAGTTTTGAAACTGCAGTCAATCGGTTAGGCGGACGGGTTATCGGGTTCTCGGATGCATCTACATCCAGTTCGGTAAAAGGAGAAACACTGAAAGATACCATTATCATGGTTAGTAACTATGCCGATTTAATCGTTATGCGGCATCATCTGGAAGGTGCAGCCCGCTATGCTTCCGAGGTTTCTTCCGTGCCTGTTATCAATGCCGGAGATGGAAGCAACCAGCATCCTACACAAACAATGTTGGATTTATATTCCATTTACAAAACGCAAGGAACGCTCGAAAACCTGCACATAACAATGGTTGGCGACCTTAAATATGGTCGTACCGTACATTCTTTGTTGATGGCAATGTCGCATTTCAATCCTGTTTTCCATTTTATTGCACCCAAAGAATTGGAGATGCCTAATTCTTACAAAGACTTTTGTAAAACATCGGGAATTGAATTTCATGAATACACCGATTTCTCGGAAGAAGTAATTGATAAAAGCGATATTTTGTACATGACCCGTGTACAGAAAGAGCGTTTTACAGACCTTATGGAATACGAGAAAGTTAAAAATGTATATACGTTGCGGAACAAAATGTTGGAAAATTCAAAACCGAATTTACGAGTATTACATCCGCTTCCTCGTGTAAATGAAATAGCCTACGACGTTGATGACAATCCAAAGGCATATTATTTTCAACAAGCTAAAAATGGAGTATACACCCGGGAAGCTATTATTTGTTTGGCATTGGGAGTAAAATAAAATTAAGAATTAAGAATTTGAATAATATTAGAATGATTGAAGATTGGCCACAATATTAATACCAACTAATATCTATCTATCATAATATATCCATCAAAAATGGCTGATATAAAAAAAGAATTACAAGTAGCAGCATTGGAAAACGGAACAGTTATCGACCATATTCCACCTGAGCATCTATTCAAAGTTGTTTCACTGTTGCACTTAGGCGCTATTTCATCAAGAATAACGATTGGAAATAATTTAATTAGCAAACGAATAGGCAAAAAAGGTATTATCAAAGTAGCTAATAAATTCTTTGAAGAATGTGAAGTAAACCGGATATCGTTGATTGCTCCAACTGTAAAAATGAACGTTATCCGTGATTATGAAGTTATAGAAAAAAAGTCTGTAACTCTGCCGGATCAATTGGTAAACATTGTAAAATGTGCCAATCCGAATTGCATTACAAATAACGAACCAATGGAAACGCGTTTTCATGTAACTGATAAAAAAAATGTAGTCATTAAATGTCATTACTGCGAACGAGTTACAGAAAAAGAAGATATTGAAATACTTTAAAAAACAAGAAGTTTGAAGTTTGAATTACGAAGTTTGAATAAAAACAACTGAATATTCATTAATCCTCAATTCAAACTTCAAACTTCGTAATTCAAACTTCTCATTTATGAAGCAAGATTGGAAACCTGGAACAATGATATACCCACTTCCGGCCATAATGGTTAGTTGTGGAAATAATGAAAACGAATATAATATATTAACTGTAGCATGGGTGGGAACTATATGCAGCGATCCTCCAATGTGTTATATTTCAGTTCGTCCGGAAAGATATTCGTATTCTATTCTAAAGAAAAACATGGAGTTTGTACTTAATCTTACAACCAAAGATATGGCTTATGCAACCGATTGGGTTGGAGTACGTTCGGGGAAAGATTTTAATAAATTTCAGGAGATGAAATTAACCCCAGGCAAAGCAACCATCGTAAATGCTCCAATAATTGAAGAATCTCCACTATGCATAGAATGCCGGGTAAAAGAAATCATAAGCTTGGGATCTCATGACATGTTTATTGCCGATGTTGTAAATGTACTTGCCGATGGAGCATACATTGATGACAAAACAGGTCGTTTTAAAATGGAAGAAGCGAATCTACTAGTTTATGCTCATGGAAATTACTACGAAATGGGAGAACATATTGGCAAATTCGGATGGTCGGTACAAAAAAAGAAATAAGGATGAAGTATTGTTTACTGGTACTATTAACATGCTTTATTTATACTTCGGGCTACTCTCAAAGCTCGAATAAAACAATTGATTGGGGAATCAAAGCCGGTTTTAACTCAGGACTTTGCCTTATTGATGAATTTTCTATTGACGGTCAAAATATAGAACATCCTGAAAATATTTTTAAGGTTGGAATTACCGGAAGTTTGTTTATGCGTTTAAATTTAAACAGGTTATATATTCAAACTGAAGGTGGTTATTATTTTACCCGTGGTGGTATTGATTTTGAATTTACAGACAGGCTTGGACAAAATAATATGGCTGAATTATCTTGGGAACTTAATTCTGTTGGTATTCCTGTATTATTAGGCTATCATTTGATAAAACAACCTCCTTATGGGTTTACTATTTTTGCAGGTCCGAAAATATCAAAAATATTCTCTTCAAAAAACACATTTGAAATTGATGGAAATACATATCCATTGGATTATGATTTCAAGCCCCTTAATTATTCATTGGTATGCGGATTAGGAATAAATATATCCGGATTATTCTTTGATTTCAGGTATGAATTCGGATTAGTAAACTTTATCGACAAAATTACTTATTCATCACCCTCAGATAAAGAGAATCCTTTTGGTGAAATTATTTTAAAAAATAGGATGAATTCAATGAGTTTTTCAATGGGTTATATGTTTTAGTTCATTTTAATTCCTTTTTGCAAAGTAAAAGAGTAATTTTGTACGCTTCTAATAAATTTGGTTGATTCTTGAAATGAAGAATGGAATTTATATATTTCTCATACTGGTAGGCATATTATTATTAAGCGTAATAGCTGTAAAATTATACGTGCATCCTAAAGATACTATTTCTATTTCAACAACGGTATATACCTATCCGGTAATAAAACGGCTGGCAGATGAATACAGTCAAATTGAACCCGGAATTGTGTTTGATGTAAAACAAAGAGGAAGTGAGAACCAATGTTTTGATTACCTAAAAAACGGGAATTCAAATATTTGCTTTGCTTCACAGCCTGAAGCTTTATTAAAAGAACAGCCTTATTCAAATTATTGGAATATAAGCATCTCTAAGCGGATGGGAGTTTTCTTTTTCAATAAAAATAATCCTTACCAGCATGAAATACTTAAACATGGTATCAATGATACAATAGTATCTTTGATGTTTTTTGGAAAAATGGAAACATGGGGAGATTTTTTGGACAATAAAAATATTTCCCAATCTATTAATTTATATCGAACACGTTCAGCAAAACTGTTAATTTCTTACATAGGCGAAAGTCCTCAAGATGATCCGGTTAAATATGCCGGTAAAATAGAATTATCTCAAAAGGATTTGATTAAGTCTGTACAGAAAGACACATTTGGGCTCGGGTATTGCTTTTTGTATCAATTGTTTGATCCTACAACAAAGGAGATATTAGATAATGTTTCCATTATGCCTTTCTCAGATAGTCCGAATAAGGAAAATATGATACACGATACGTATGAAGGTATTTTAGGAGAACTGAATAATTTCTCATTGCCTAAAAATCTAAAACAACAAATACATTGTTTTTCTTTGCAAAAACCGAATGAGGAAATTATCAAATTCCTGAAATGGAGCATTCAATATGGTGATGAATATATTTTAGATGAATTGAGTGAACCTTTATCAAAAGAACAACGAGAGGAAAATCTCAAAAAATTATAATAAGTGCCAAATAAAAAGTAGAATATTTTTTAACATAATAACACATGAAAAGAGATCAAGTAATTTTCGACATCATTCAAAAAGAGCAGCAACGCCAATTAAAGGGAATTGAGTTGATTGCCTCCGAAAATTTTGTTAGTGAACAAGTGATGCAAGCCATGGGTTCTTGCTTAACCAATAAATATGCCGAAGGATATCCTGGTAAACGTTATTATGGAGGATGCGAAGTAATTGATCAAAGTGAACAAATCGCTATTGATCGGCTAAAAAAGATTTTCGATGCAGAATGGGCAAATGTTCAACCTCATTCGGGTGCTCAAGCAAATCAAGCTGTATTTTTGGCTGTGTTAAATCCGGGTGATAAATTTTTAGGACTGAATCTTTCTCATGGAGGACATTTATCTCATGGTTCGCCTGTGAACAGTTCGGGTATTTTATATCATCCGTTGGAATATAGCGTTCGCGAAGATAGTGGATATGTCGATTACGATATGATGGAAGAAGTAGCTTTGCGTGAACGTCCGAAATTAATTGTCGGCGGAGCATCTGCTTACTCCCGCGAATGGGATTATGCTCGTATGCGTGCTATTGCCGATAAAATCGGAGCTTTATTAATGATCGACATGGCACACCCGGCTGGTTTGATTGCTGCAGGGTTACTTGAAAATCCGTTGAAATATGCCCATATTGTAACATCTACAACGCATAAAACACTGAGGGGTCCTCGTGGAGGTATTATTTTATTAGGAAAAGATTTTGATAATCCTTGGGGAAAAGTTACGCCGAAAGGTGAAATCAGAAAAATGTCATCTTTATTGGATTCTGCCGTATTCCCTGGAATACAAGGTGGTCCGCTTGAGCATGTAATTGCAGCAAAAGCTGTATCTTTCGACGAAGCTTTGCAACCCGAATACAAAGAATATCAAGCTCAGGTAAAGAAAAATGCTGCAGCAATGGCTAAAGCATTAATGGATAGCGGATATAAAGTTGTATCCAATGGTACTGATAATCACTGTATGCTAATTGATTTGCGCACCAAATTTCCTGAATTGACAGGTAAAGTAGCTGAAAAAGCATTAGTTGCAGCAGATATTACTGTAAATAAGAATATGGTTCCGTTTGATAGCCGTTCGCCGTTCCTTACATCAGGTATTCGTGTTGGAACACCTGCAATCACTACACGTGGCACAAAAGAAGCTTTGATGGCACAAATTGTAGAAATGATTGACACCGTATTGTCAAATGCTGAGAATGAAGCTGTAATCAAGTCCGTTCGGGAAAAAGTAAATTCAACAATGAAAGATTATCCTTTATTTGCATATTAAAATTTTTCTCACATTATTTTCAAAAAGCCTTCGATCTTCGAGGGCTTTTCTTTTATGAATTTATTTTGTTCCTTTACGTTTAATAAAACTAATCTTTGCCTTGTTCTCTTTAATCAGCCTAAAAAATGAAAGCAATTTTTGAACCCGTTTCGTCAGATTGGAAAAGAAAACCATATTTCGATTATTACTATTATAAAATCAAGACAAAATACAATGTAAATCATCATATCGACATAACAGATTTATTAAAGGAGATAAAAGCAACTGATTTGAGGTTTTATCCGGTATTTTTATATGTTGTCATACATATTATTAATCAGAATGAAGAATTCAGGATGAGTTTCGATGAAAATAACAAGTTGGGAATCTGGAATTACACTGTTCCTTCATACACAATCTTTCACAATGACGATAAAACTTTTTCGGATATATGGAGTGAATATACTCCTGTTTTTAAGGATTTTTATAAACAGGTTACTGAAGACATGGATAAGTACAAGGATGTAAAGAAGATAAGTGCAAAAGAAAACAGACCTGCAAATTTTTGTCCTATCTCAGTTGTTCCTTGGTTGAGTTTCCAAAGTATAAGCCAAGACACATATTCGGAGTCTACGCTTTTATTTCCGATTATCAGATTCGGCAAATATTACAATGATGGAGATAAAATAGTACTTCCTTTTTCTATATTCGTAAACCATGCTGTTGCCGATGGATATCATACTTCCAAATTGATAACTGAAATTGAAGAACTTGGTAAAAATGTAAAAGAATGGATGAAGATATAAGATTTCGGCAATCCATATCAATCATTTAAATTCTTTCACAAATGGTATTCTTTTAAAGCAATCATCTCAAAAACAAAAACTTTTCCTTTATTTCAGGTGTTTTAATTTTATATGTATACGAAAGTGAATGTTAAAAGTAAGCAGACTTTCATTTTGTATAATAATGCAAATAAGAATAAAACACAACACATGAAATTTTACGAATATCAAGCAAAGGCGCTATTTTCCAAATACAACATCCCTGTAGAAAAAAGTGTTCTATGTCATACTTTTGACGAAGTTCCTGTTGCCTATGCAGATATAGGTATCCCTCAAGTAGTAATAAAAGCACAAGTTCTGACAGGAGGAAGAGGAAAAGCCGGAGGTGTAAAATTGGCAAGAAGTAAAGATGAGGCTCGAAACATCGCAAAAACAATTTTCGGGATGAATATCAAAGGTTTTTTTGTTGATCGAGTGTTAGTTAGTGAAGCTGTAGATATAGTTTCGGAGTATTACCTCAGTTTAACAATCGACCGTAATACCAGATCAATCGTATTAATTGCAAGCCGTGAAGGAGGTATGGAGATAGAAGTTGTATCCCGAACCATGCCCAATCTGATTTGTCATATTCCGGTAGATGCATCAATCGGGATGCAAGATTTTTTATCTAAACAAGCCGCTTTTTTCTTATTTGACAATCCTGACCTTATAAAACAATGTTCCGACATTATACAAAAACTATATCAACTGTTTATAGAAAATGATGCTTCCTTAGTAGAAATAAATCCTTTAGCATTAACAAAAGATGGTAATTTGGTTGCAGTAGATGCCAAAATAACCTTTGATGATAATGCTCTTTTTCGTCACCCTGATATTGAAAATATATTCGAACCCAACATAGAAGAGCAAAAGGAAAGAATAGCAAAAGAGAAAGGATTCAGTTACGTAGGATTGGATGGTAATATCGGCTGCATGGTAAATGGAGCCGGGTTGGCCATGGCTACAATGGATATGATAAAACACTTCGGAGGAAATCCGGCCAATTTTCTGGATATTGGAGGAAGTTCAAATCCTGATAAAACCATTGAGGCAGTAAAATTTTTATTGAGCGATTTTAAAGTCAAAGTTGTATTAATCAATATTTTTGGAGGAATTACCCGCTGTGATGATATTGCAAAAGGGCTATTAAAAGCATTTGAGCAAACCGAAATAAAGATACCCGTTATAATTAGACTTTCCGGAACTAATGAGCAAAAAGGACAAGAATTATTAAAAGACACACCGTTTATTATTGCTAAAACGATGGAGGAAGCTGCAAAAGCTGCTATACAACAATGTAATTAAAAGAGTTTGTGAATATTTTAAGACGTTTTTCAGATAACTATTTTTTAAATTTTATTTTCCCATGAGTATCCTTATCAACCAAAATACTCGTCTTGTAGTACAAGGCATTACCGGTAGAGATGGCAGTTTTCACACTGCAAAGATGAAGTCTTATGGTACCAATGTAGTAGCTGGAGTTTCACCCGGAAAAGGTGGCACAAAAATTGACGAAATACCGGTATTTAATACTGTGTATGATGCGATTGAACAAGAAAATGCCAACACATCTGTTATTTTTGTTCCGGCTCGTTTTGCAAAAGATGCCATATTGGAAGCTGCCGATGCGGGAATTAAATTGATTGTTTGCATAACGGAAGGAATCCCTACATTAGACGTTATATTTGCTTGTGCTTATGTGCAAAAAAAGGGAGCTATACTAATTGGACCTAACTGTCCCGGGCTTGTATCTCCCGGCAAAAGTCTGGTTGGAATTATGCCATCACAAATCTTCAAACCGGGAAAGACAGGAATTATCAGCCGAAGTGGTACGTTAACCTACGAAATTGTATATAACCTGACTTCGAGAAACATTGGACAATCTACAGCCATAGGAATTGGAGGTGATCCTGTTATTGGAAGTTATTATCAGGATATACTGAATTTGTTTGAAAATGACCCTGAAACTGATTCCGTTGTTTTAATTGGAGAAATAGGAGGCGATGCTGAAGAACGTACTGCAGAATATATCAAGCAGCATATAAGTAAACGGGTTGTTGCATTTATTGCCGGACAATCTGCTCCTCCGGATAAACAAATGGGACATGCCGGAGCCATTATTTCAAGTGGTACAGGTACAGCAATAGAAAAAATAATAGCATTTGAACAAGTTGGCATTCCGGTGGCAAAGTTGCCATCAGAAATACCAAACTTGCTTATTAATTAATTGATATCTAAATGAAGTTTTTTGTTGAATTCATGTTGGCATCAATATCATCAGACCTGTATAGCTAGCTTTTTAAGCAACTAATTTTGTTTTTCTCCGCAAGTATTTTCCAATCGCCAATACCGACAACAACAGAAAAAATATTACCTCTCCACTACCCAAAGGAGCCACAATCTTCTGCGGATTACCAGGATCTCCCGGAGGCGGAGCATACAATTTCTTGTCATCATCCGATAGAATCGACGTCTTGCTATCCGCGTTGGTAATCTTTTCCCAAAAACTGTCCTTGTCGATCTTGCTCTCCTTCTCTGTTTGTAAAGTTAAGATTTCTTCTTCCTTATTCTCTTCCGATTCAAAAATACCACAGGTAGCATTTACATTCGCCACACCCATCGAAATCAATAAGGTACATAATAATACATATATCCGTTTCATATTCTTCATTCGTTTTAAATTACTTTGTTCCTATTCTTTTAAACCGGAATGGATAAGGTTGATATTATCTTGCAATTTTTGTAATGATATTTTTTCCGGTTACGCTTGTCGCTTTTACTACATACATTCCTGTTGGTAACGTGTTTAAGGGAATTGTTTGTACGTTTTCTGATCTTTGAACCAACTGGCCTGAGATATTATAAATGGATAGTTGTGATGCTGATTCACTAAAAGTCAATACGCCATCTGATACCGCAATATTGAATGATGATTGTTCTGTTGCGGACATTCCTGTTTGAGTATCTTTTAAGTAAATCGCTATGCTTTGGATGCCGGGTTGATTCTTACCTCCAATTACAGGCGAAGTAAATTTAAAATACTTCGGATAACCAGAATTATCCACGGTATTTGTAAAAGTATGAAGGTCGCAGGTTCCGGAATAGGTAGTAAAATTGTCTGTTAATGGAATAGGAGGAGTTAAATTGCCTGTTCCGTCACTGTTGATTTTCCGTTCGCATGACACTATTCCAAAGCTGGTTGCAACAAGCAATACGCCATTCAACTCAATTTTTTCTATATCCTTTGCATTGTTATTCTGGATGATGATGTATTTCGTACTGGAGTCCATACACCAGATATCCCCATCCATAGGACAAGCACCTGCACCTGTTGCAATCGACATATTCGAGCTTATCGTAATATTACTATACGTTGCATTAAGCCTGCTCATACCTGTACCGTCTTTGGCATCTATAAGTATGGTTTGGGCATTAAGTGTTGTTACCGAAAGAACTGAGATTAATAAACTGCTTAGTAATTTGTAAGAATTTTTCATTGTTAATCGTTGTTTTGTTATTCTTTGTTTGTTAATTACTTTTTATTCTTTGCTATTTGAAAATACCGGTTACAGTGACTATTAGCTACCTGTAACCAGTATCTTATTTTTAATTTCAATTCACTACCTTCACATTGCGTATCTGGCTATCACTTTGAACTTTTACGATGTAAAGCGCATTCTTTGGCAGTGTTTTGTTATATGTCTTGCTTTGAAGATGCTTTGCCGTACTGACTAAGCGTCCCTGCAAATCATAGATTTCCACACTTTGAAGACTCTCATTATTTGTCGTTGAGACTTCCAGCACCCCGTTGCGGCAGTATACTTCAATCGTGTTATTCGGTTGATTCGGAGTATTGATTCTCGTTGTGTATTTGATAAATGATAGTGTAAATCGGTTGTTAAAGGTCTCCGCATTCGTCTTTTCAAAAACATGGATAGAACCTTGACGTAAGTTATAGGACTTTTGCGTTTCCAAATCATTCAAATAAATACCATATTCAGGGGCAAAGGAGGACAGGCCGGAAAAGTTCAACCGGAAAGCGCCTGATTTGCTTGTGCGGATTCCCAGTGGAATTATCGTATTTTCCAGATTATCGATCTTTTGGATATCCAGATATTTACCTGTCTTTGGATTGCGGGTATAAACTGTGATAGCTTCGGTAAACTGTTTCAGGAACGTTTTGCCGATACTTTCGTTCGTTTCATCATAATCCGGTGAATACATCAACAGGGATTTATTCATTTGTGTACCACGGGATACTTCGATGGCCAAAGTCTGTGCTTTAGGTTCATCCTCTTCACTGATCCTGAGTTTTGCACCGGCCACATTCAATACACTCTTTACATCGGCAAAAAGCGTTTGTGAAGGGAAAGCTGTCCGCGATTCCATCAGTACAGACTGCATCGGTGCGATATAACGTGTCAAGGCAGGAAGTCCTGTGCCTGTTCCCGTATTTTCTCCTGTGCGGGTATAGGTGACAAAAACACCGTCCGTCTTATCCAGTACCTGGTAATAGTTCTTGATATAGGCCGAATTGGCCGAATAGAACTGGTTGAAATCAAGGTGTGTCATAAACGGGTTACCAACTATCACCTGTTCATTGGAGGTACTTGACGAACTTGCAAGCGGAACTTTTCCGTTTGACGGAGGAAGTTTGCTGTCATTTTCATAGACAAAGCGGTTTTCCATTCCCTTCCGACTAATGGGGGCAGTATAAACGACATGTCCGGCCCGGGCATATACATTATAAAAATCATCGTACTTCGGAAACAGGAACTGATGGCTGGTTATCGTATTTATATCCTGTTTATTATCCAGCCAGAAAGAGATTCCCTGTCCTGCCGGCATTTCAACATTCGGGTTATGGAACACGCCTGTCCAGCCCCACGCATCGGTATCGCTTTCCCCGTTTTCAGGATTAGCACTGCGGTAAAGCCGGGTATAGACTTCCACATTGTCTTTCAGCGGATTGGGGTCGACTTCGTAATAATCTCCTGTAAACATGCTCCTTAAAGGTGCAGATAGCATATACCAGCGGTTGGCATTCAGTCGAAGGTAGACGTAGGCCGCGTCATAATCCAGCGTATCCGTGCGTTTGACTTCCCCGCCGTGTTCAAACCAAATATTAGCACATTCGCTCCTTAGATAATCCTCGTAGGAAGTCCCGGTTCCTGTGATTTCGACGTTGCTTAAATCAGGATAGGTTACAAGACTGTCCGGGATTAAGACATTCGTACATTTACGCGGAACGTTACGCATCGGGTAAGGGTCGATAATTGGAGCATTCGGATTTGTCCAGTTCTCGAAATTATGCCAGTCCGAATTGATTTTCCCGTTCCACACAAGTGTATCGGGAGTCAGATAGACATTGACCGTATCGCGTACTACATTCAGTTTTACGCCTGTGGTCTTACTGTATGTATCAATAAAGTACCGTTGAAGTACGTTGGCATCCTTGGTTACAGGCCAGTTGTCACCAACTCCAACGGGTGTCCCGCCTGTTGCAACATCATACCACCGGTAATCGTAAACACCCGAAGGGTCGAGGGTTACAATCTCCGTTGAATCCTGGCACATGACACGTTCGCCGTAGGTAAATGAAATATTTGAACTGCGGTTATTCCAATAGGCGCACTCGTCCGCCGCATAAGGGAACAGTGGATTATCCGTCCCGTTATCGTTATCATTCAAAAAGATATACCAGCGGTCAAAGCTCGAAGGGTAAGGAAGTGAGGAATAGCCCGGGATGATATAGGTAATATCCTTGGTCTTGTTTACCTTGACAGTATCGTTGGTTACAACCGAATGTAACATTTTATAGGTATCGGTTGGGGTATCATACACATATGTGGATATTTTCAACGGTGGAATAAAATCCGCATCACCCACATTACCAATTCGAATATTTACATTAAGTTCATCAGTAACATCATTCAATACGAAAGTAGGCCGTTTTAAAGGATCAAACTGTAAATCAGGCCCCAAATACAACATCAACCCCTTATCATTCAAAATTGTAGCCTGCTGCAAAAAGTTATTGAATGGGCGGGTTATCGTGTCGCTATTGATAAATGGGGTAGCAGGATTTAACGGGTAACGAGGAATAGTCAAATCATCATTGATGTAGACCGGATTGTAGCTGAATTGATTCCAAACACTACGTGCCGATGCCCAGGGAGTTGAAGCCGATGCATATACGCGAAGTGAACCCTTTGCTGCACCTTCTGATGAAGCAATAATGATCTCTGCCGCACCATCTCCATTTACATCCGCAATAATCGGATATTCATCCACTGTTGGCGATTTTGAAGGATAAAAACCAGAAAGTGTTATTCCTGTCGCTCCATCAATAATACGTAAACTATCTTGGTCTCGATACACTAATTGGGCATTGCCACTTTGTGTAAAATCAAATAAGGACATCGTTGTAGAAGCTGATTCATCGGTTGTTGTCCTTTCCCATATTTTAGACAAAATTTTAGTAGCTGCATCATAGGAATAGGTTTGCATGATATATCTACCTGTCAGAGCAATTTCGGGTTTTCCATCGTTGTTTACATCACCAATAAAAGGAACAGATGGCCCCGCTGCATTATGTATTCCAGAAGAACCTCCCGGTCTTATAGGAATCGTATCCACTACATTGGTATTCATTATAACTCCAGTCCTCGGATTATATATATATAAACTTCCGTTACTATCAGTGGAAGTTGTTTCCATCTTATAAGTAACAACTACATCCAATTGACCATCTAAGTCCATATCTGCAATAGCAATGGCTCCATTTCCCACATCAGCACGGCCTGTTGCATCAGCTCTCCTCAAATATGTAAAGCTGTTTCCTGAGGTTCCTGTATGATTTGTGATGGTGACTTTATAAACACAATCTCCACCTATTACTTCAGGTAATCCATCTCCATCAATATCTACAGCAACCATTGATGTTGCCGGTATTCTCTTGGTATAATCATAAGCTGGGGTATGGCCACTCCTACCAAAATTATAGAAACTGTTTCCCGAGTATCCTCCATCAGCTAACAAGATACCCGTTTTAGCATCAAATACTTTGTCATATACTACTATCTGTGAATTTCCATCTCCTGCAAAATCGGCAATAATTGGTATTCCACCAGAATACGTGGTATCTGCTGAATATGAAGCACGCCAAGCCTCTTCATATTCGGATAATACAGAACTAAATTTGTATTTTATTAATTGGCGAGGTTCTCTCAAGTCTCCATTACGGCCATCCGTTGTCAAGAAAATAGACGCATAATCGCCATCAACATCTGCTATTATAAATTGTGTTCCTGTAGAAACCGGAGGTGTTTGAACTGTATATTTTAAGTATAGTTGATTGGTAGCCTGATCCATCCCAAAAATGTATATATTAGATACGGGACCAAAGTCATGTCCAACTTCTTCTCCTTGCTTTATCAATATTTCAATTTCTCCATCGTTGTCTATATCTCCACTCAAAGGAACTCCATAAACTGTAACAATATCATCCGTTCTTGACAGCTCCTGTATTTCCCATCCAATTTTCGGTATCGGTACATGACAAACATCCGGATATACATTTTCAGGCATATTATTTACATTAATGTAAACTTTCGTCCTACTTACCGTTCCACTACATTCAATTTCATACACCAATGAATCCCGGCCGGCAAAGCCCGTTCCATCAGGGATATAATAAATATAACCGGACATAAAATCACAATAAGCTGCCCGGGTAGGTGGAGTTACAATCTTCGTCTTTAAGTCAATGGAAGGGAGACACAACCCGGGGTCGTCATTCCGCAACACATTCCAAAACACTCCGCCGGAAGTAGGCTCTACAAATACATTGTCGGGGTGCGCCTGCAATACACCAACAAGTTGAGCCTTTGATTGGGTTGGGATAATGTAAAAAAATGCCATTATACCCATCAGGTACAATAGCTTTACATTATTGGTTAAAAAAGTAATAGTTCGTTTTTTCATTTGTTACATTCATTCGTGATTACTATGTGAGCCTCACCCCCTGCCCCTCTTCGAAGGGAGAGGGAAAAAGTGACAGGTGTTTATTTTTTATCTTGTGTATTTTTACCCCTGTCCCCTAAAAGGGAATGCTCTGAAGATGTGATTTTCGTTCCCCTTTAGGGGACAGGAGTAGAATTCTTAACTTTTAATTCTTCATTCTTAACTTTTTAATGCCTGCTGCACCGGCCTTATTTCGATCTTGTCATCGCGACAAAAAATAAGCAAGGGCTATTTTTGGTTTTGATCCCGGCGCAGGGCACTAAAGTGAATGAATAATAAATGAATGAATTACCATGCCTTTGAACAGGCACGACAATACCTTATTTGGGAAGCGAAGATATGTTAAACAAATGTAACAAAAAAAAAAAAAAAAGAATTTATGTTAATGTATTTAAGAGTTGAATATTTGAGAGAAGAAAAAAATTTTTGTAGAATATTGGGCTCTCAGATAGTTTATAAAAATTTGAAATTAAATTAATTAATTTGTATAAAATTGAAGAATAAAAAGTAGATAATTGGAAGATTTAGAAAGATTAAAGGATTTTTTAATTTTATTTTATTGTGTTTTTTTGAGTTAATTTTTTTAAATAAAAAAAGCAAGCTCAAAACTATATGTTTTAGACTTGCTTTTATAAAAATATTTAAGTGGTTTAAATGATAAAAAACAGATGCAGTAATAACAAGTTTTAGAAGAAACTATTTCTAGATATTTCAAAATTTTATATTAAATTCAACATGACTTATCAAGCCAACATTATCGATTTATCCAAATAAACATCCTGGATAGCATTCAACAATTCAACTCCGTCTTTCATTGGCTTTTGAAAAGCTTTCCTTCCGCTAATCAAGCCCATACCTCCGGCACGTTTATTTACAATGGCAGTAATAACAGCTTCTTTTAAATCGGATTCGCCTTTTGATTCACCGCCCGAATTTATCAACCCAACCCTTCCCATGTAATTGTTGGCAACCTGATAGCGGCATAAGTCGATAGGATGCTCGGATGTGAGTTCGTTGTACATTTTAGGATTCGTTTTACCAAAGTTCAATGCTGTAAATCCACCATTATTTACCGGTAATTTTTGTTTTACAATATCAGCTTTTATCGTAACACCCAGATGGTTTGCCTGGCCTGTTAAGTCTGCCGCAGCATGGTAATCTATACCATCTTTCTTAAAACCGTTATTCCGCAGATAACACCAAAGGATAGTCATTAATCCCAGTTCATGTGCATATTCAAAAGCTTCGGATATTTCCACAATTTGACGGCGGCTTTCTTCCGAACCAAAATAAATAGTTGCTCCGACCGCGCAAGCTCCCATTTCCCAAGCTTCTTTTACCGTTCCAAATAAAATCTGGTCATACGAATTAGGATATGTAAGCAATTCATTATGATTTAACTTTACAATAAACGGAATTTTGTGCGCGTACTTTCGAGCAACAGCACCCAATACACCAAAAGTAGAAGCAACAGCATTACAACCTCCTTCGATTGCAAGCTTTACAATATTTTCAGGGTCGAAATACAATGGATTGGGAGCAAAAGAAGCTCCTGCTGTATGTTCAATCCCCTGATCTACAGGAAGTATAGATACATATCCTGTACCAGCAAGTCTGCCATGACCTAATAACCGTTGATAATTAACTAATGTCTTGTTATTTCGGTCTGATACACTCCAAATCTTATCAATGGTATCAGGCGAAGGTGTGTGCAATAACGATTTGTCAATTGTTTTACAAACATGTCCCAAATAATAATCCTTTTGATTGCCAAGCAATTCCATCATTTTATTCGCATCCATAATGTCATTTTTTTTAATGAAGAAGTTACCGGAAGGTATCAGAATCTGATAAGAAAGATGCCAGCAACTTCAAACTAAATTCAGATTAATTTCTACATTGAATTATAACACTTTCAAATAGATATAAGTTTTTTGGATTGCTACAAATTTGGAATTGAGAAAAAATAAAAAAGGCACAGAGTGTAAATCCTCCATGCCTTTGTGTATTTTGTTCGATATCTATTTAACCTACAAATAACAATATTAATAATTGTGCCGTCAATACCCGGCAAAACATAACAATCGGATATACTGTTGCATAAGAAACCGAAGGTGTATCATTTCCAGCAATTGCATTCGCATAAGCCAAAGCTGGAGGATCGGTCGTACTTCCTGCAAGTAATCCGGAGAGTTGGAAATAATCAAGTTTGAATACCAATTTAGCAATTGTCCCTACAATAAGTAATGGTATAAGTGTGATAATAGCACCCATTGCAACCCACATCAATCCATCTCCGGAGACAACTGTTTCAACAAAGCCTTTTCCGGCATTCAGACCAACTGCCGCAAGAAATAATGTTATTCCTATTTCCCGCAACAATAAATTTGCACTTTGCGTTGTATACGTTACTAATGATAGCTTTGTTCCAAAATTACTGATCAGGATTGCCACAATCAAAGGACCTCCGGCTAACCCTAATTTAATCGGCATCGGGATTCCGGGAAATGCAAACGGAATGCTTCCCAATACAACACCTAAAAATATACCAATGAAAATAGGGATAATATTCGGTTCGTTCAACCGCTTCATCGAATTACCCAAAAATTTCTCCACATTGGAAATAGCATCTAATGTTCCGACTACCGTAACCCGGTCGCCGAATTGCAACATCAAGTTTGGGTCGGCAAATAAATCCACTCCCGAACGATTGACGCGGGTTACATTGATTCCATACAAACTCCGCAAACGAAGCGAAGACAGTTTTTTGCCATTTACTTCACCTTTACTTACCAGAATACGACGAGAGACCAACTGACTTTCAAGGAAATCCCAATCTTTTTCAATTTCAGTTCCGATAAATACTTTTACGGCATTTGCATTTTTATGTGAAGTAACAACAAATACGTGATTACCTTCCTCCAACGTTGTTTCAGAAGTAGGAATAGATATGATATTATCTTTTGCAATGCGGGAAATAACCAATCGATGTTCGAGTAAATCACCTAATTCACCGATAGTTTTCCCAAAAATGGAAGGATTTTTAACTTCCAAACTCATCAAATAAGGTTTCTGAATTTGTGTTTTTGATTTCTGACCGATTCTTTCATGCTCTTTTTCCAGATTTACCCGGAATACAGCCCGAATCAGCAACATCGAAGAAATAATTCCCAGCACTCCCAACGGATAAGCAACCGCATATCCCAACGCAATATCAGGGACTTCAAGAGATGGATTAATCGCTTTTATCTGGTCTAAAGCTTGTTGGGCAGCTCCCAATCCCGGCGTATTAGTTACGGCTCCGGATAAAATCCCTACCATCATAGGCATCGGAATTCCGGATGCATAATGAATAACAATGGTTGTAATCACACCCAAAAAAACAATACTGATGGCAAGCATATTCAATGTTAATCCGCCTTTCTTAAAAGAAGAAAAGAATCCGGGACCGACCTGCATACCCACCGAATAAACAAAAAGAATCAATCCGAATTCACGTACAAAGTGTAACACTTCGTGATTGACCTCAAACCCAAGATGTCCGATAAAAATTCCGACAAAAAGCACAAATGTGATTCCAAGGGAAATTCCTTTAATTTTTATTTTCCCCAATAAAACACCCACAGCAATAACCAATGCAAACAGCAACACCGAATGAGCTACGGAATCTTTCGTCCACAAATCATAAAACCACTGCATATTATCTTGACTTTTAAAATTTTGTTATTCGCTTGCTTCGCTGCGCGTTATTTGTTGTTGGTTATTCTATGTTTTTTTCAAATAACGAATAACTTTTTTGCATATTTATTCAAAAAGAGCACAAAGTTAATTAAACTTTTAGCATTCCAATCATTTATTTCAACAATAAAAATGATGATTGAAAAGTCCGTAAAAATCCGTATCTTCGTGTGCGTTAACAGGTAATTTTAACAAAAATACATGAACTTCAAATACAAAAATCTGTTTATAGATTTTGACGATACACTTTGGGATATCCATGCAAATGGAAAAGAGGCATTAGCGGAAACATTCGATCAATATCAACTAAAAAATAACTTTTCGTCTTTCGAAGAATTTTACAATATATACATGCCCAAAAATCATGAATTATGGGATAAATATCGTATCGGCGAAATTACCAAACAGGAATTGGTATTGCAACGTTTCCTTTATCCATTGCAACAAGGCGGAATAAATGACGAAGCATACGCACTAAAAATGGGTGATGATTTTTTGGAATCAACCACATACAAAATCAAATTGATTCCATACGCTAAAGAAATACTGGATTATTTGGTCACATTTTACCGGTTATTTATTTTGTCAAACGGATTTACAGAAGTTCAATACAAAAAGCTGAAAAACTCGGGATTAGACCATTACTTCGAAAAAGTAATCCTTTCGGAAGATGCTCATGCAAATAAACCAAGTAAAGAAATATTTGATTTTGCTTTGAAAAATACCAATTCACGCCGCAAAGAAACTATGATGATTGGCGACAGCTGGGATGCCGATATTGTTGGTGCCAAAAACAGTCGTATCGACCAGATTTTCTTGGACCATGAAGGAAAAACCAATATGGACTTTCAACCGACTTATGTCGTTAAATCATTAAAAGAAATAGAAGGAATTTTGTAACTCAATATGCCAATGAAAATGCACCCAATTCAATTGGCACATTGATATATTAGAACATCGGCACATTTTATTATATTTGCAATCCTTTTTCACTCAAATAATTAACATAAGAAATATGAAACAATTTTTTAAATTCACCTTTGCTTCAGTGCTTGGTGTACTGATAGCAAGCCTTATACTTTTCATTATCGGCTTTGCATTTATAGCAAGCATTGCTCTATCCTCTACCGAAGCAACTTATGTCGCTTCTCCCAAAACCGTTCTTCATTTAAAGTTGGAAGGAGTATTGGTAGAACGTTCAAAAGATAATCCTTTAGAACTTATCATGGGAAATTACATGGATAGGGAAGCCCAAATCGGATTAGACGATATTCTCGCAGCTATAAAAACTGCAAAAGAAAATAAAAACATTGAAGGAATTTATATTGAAAATAATGTTTTTTCCGCTTCAACCGCATCTATACAAGAAATAAGAAGCGCTTTGGCTGATTTTAAAACAAGCGGCAAATTTGTTATTGCTTATGGTGGTGCTTTTTTGCAAAATGCTTATTATTTATCAACAATTGCCGATAAAGTCATTTTAAATCCGCAAGGAATGTTGGATTTTCGTGGAATATCTGCCGAACCAATGTATTTGAAAAATACATTAGACAAATTAGGCGTTGAAATGCAAATATTCAAGGTAGGGACTTTCAAATCAGCTACGGAGACTTATTCTAATGACAAAATGAGCGATGCTAATCGCAAACAGGTTACCGAATATATCAATTCTATTTGGGGAGAAATGCTATCTGATATTTCGAATGACAGAAAAATTGCTGTAGACAGTTTGAATGCTTATGCAGACCAAATGATGATGTTCCGCGAAGCAAGCAAATCTGTTGCTTATCATTTGGTCGACACATTAATGTATCCGAATGATGTGATAGACTTATTAAAAGATAAAGTAGGAATAGACAAGAAAGATAAAATAACATTAGCATCTATTTCCGAAGTGGCAAGTATGAAAACAAAAGATAAAACCGAAAAAGATAAAATTGCGATTGTTTATGCGGCAGGCGATATCGACGGAACTTCCACCGATGGTATCGTTTCATCCGATTTAATTAAAGACTTGAAAAAAATAAGGATAGATGATGATGTAAAAGCAGTTGTTTTACGTGTAAATTCTCCGGGCGGAAGTGCTTATGGTTCTGAACAAATATGGAAAGAAGTTGATGCAATCCGGGCTGTAAAACCAATTGTTGTATCAATGGGAGACTACGCCGCTTCGGGAGGATATTATATTTCCTGTGCAGCCAATTATATCATTGCAGAACCAACAACACTGACCGGTTCTATCGGAATTTTCGGGATAATGCCGAATGCTGCAGGGCTTATCAATAAAGTCGGACTTACTTTTGATAATGTAAAAACCAACAAATATTCGGATATGCCCGATTTTACCCGCCCGATGAATGGTGATGAAAAAATGCTTATTCAATCTTACATCGAAAAAGGATATGATACATTTATAACCCGTTGTGCCGATGGCCGTAAAAAAACAAAAGCCGAAATAGACAGTATTGGTCAAGGCCGTGTTTGGACAGGAAAAATGGCATTGGAAATCGGGTTGGTCGATGCTCTTGGCAATCTTTCCGATGCAATTAACAAAGCGGCAGAACTTGCAAAAGTAGAAAAATATAGTATCACACGGTTTCCCGAAAAGAAAGACTTTTTCACTCTGTTAATGGAAGATTTCAACGGAAACATGGAAACCCGGATGGTACAAAAATTCTTAGGAGAAAATTATAAACAATACGAATATTTGCAAAAAATACAATCGATGGATTATGTGCAGGCAAGGTTGCCATTTGAGTTGGATATAAAATAATATAAGGCAAAGGGTTAACGGCAAAAGGCAAACGAACGTTAATATTTACATTCGTTTGCTTTTCTTTATTTATCTTTTACCCATAATAAAATTGCTTTTTAATTAAAAAAATGAATATCAGATATTATACCTACAACATGTCCGCGAAGCGGGCAAATATGAATAACTGCGGGTGGAACCCGTGGCAAGAAAATAGCTCCTCTCTTGCGTCCCCGAAGGGGGCGAATAGCAGCAATCCAACGTTCGCCCCCTTCGGGGACGATATGTGAGTCCCTTGTCTTTTTTCCGTGGGTTTTACCCACGGTTATTCATATTTAGGCCCTTCAGGACATGGTTGGGTAAAACATCTGATAATCATATTAAAAATTATCGAATTTGCATACCCCAAAAGACATTCTGTATTTATTGCCAACTATTCGTCCGATTTATGAATCAGCGTTTCCACTAGATGAACGAAGAGACTTTGAAGATATCATTCATCTGACAGAATACGAACCTTGTTTTCATGTTGATATTTGTACTGATAACAACCAAACCATTGGTTTTATTACATATTGGAATTTTGCCGAGTTTATCTATATCGAACATTTTGCCGTAGATGAATCCCAACGTGGAAAAGGCTATGGTAAAAAGGTTCTTTCGGAATTACTGCATCAAGAAGAATTACCTTTGGTTCTGGAAGTAGAAAGACCTGAAGATGAAATCAGCATCCGCCGAATTCGTTTTTATGAAACGATGGGATTCTCGTTATGCAAAATTCCTTATGTTCAGCCACCTTACAGTCAAGGTAAAAATCCGGTAGATTTATTTTTGATGAGTTATGGCAAAATCGATTTGAATACGAAATTTGATTTAGTGAAAAGTATTTTATACAAAAAGGTGTATAAAACAGAGGGGTAAATTTGAAAAGTGACACTTCTCAAAAACTCTTAATTTTTAATTCTTAACTATCTTCAGAGCATTTCCTTGTTCAATCCGAATTCTTCTTTGTTATGATGTACACCTTCCGGCTCAACATGCACTACAATATCATACACATTCTCAATTGAATCTTTAATGCTTTCTTCAACCATGTGCGCCTTTTCATGTGCTTCCCGCAATGTAGAATCCGCATTCACCTCAATATCAAGAACAATCATATACATATTTCCGATTTGGCGAGATCGCACTCTGTGAGGATTACTCACTCCGGGAACTTTATCTACCGCTTCAAATATCTTTTCATAAACAGATGGGTCTTTTATTCCATCCATTAGTTCGACATTGGTTTCCAGGAAAATATCAATAGAAGATTTAATGATATAAATACTGATTAATAATCCCGTTACGGCATCAAGAATAGGCATTTTCAGTACGAATGTAAAAACCAACCCCAATAATACACCCGAAGAAATAAGTACATCGTTGCGCATATTCTTGGCATTAGCTGTCAACATGGGACTATTGGCCTTTTTCCCCTGATAAAATTGATAATAAGAAAGTAACGTTTTTCCGATAATGGAGAAAACAGTTACATAAATTGCGATTATGGAAGGAAGTTCTCGGGGTTCGGAAAAGAAGATGTTTTTCCCTGTAGAAATCAGCATTTGTAATCCGGCAAAGAATATGATAAAGGAAAGAACCTTTGCTGCGATGGAATCCGCTTTTTCATATCCGTAGGCATACCTCGAATTTGGTGGCCGGCTTACAATACGGGCTGTGAATAACGTTACAAAGGAAATCACAACATCCGTAGCCGAATCAATCCCATCTCCCAATACAGCCAAACTTCCAGAAAATAACCCGACAATTATTTTTGCCAATGATAATATGGCATTTCCGATAATACTTATCCACGAAGTACGAATAAGTATTTTTTCCCTATCTTTCATTTAGTTATCTTTCAATTACAGAGCGTTTATTACACATAATTACTCCGCAGTCAATTATCGAATTTAATTGGCGGTAAAATTAGGATAAAAGCAGCGGATTACAATTAGATTTATCATAATTTATTGAAAATGGTAGGGGCAGACCTGTGTGTCTGCCCCATGAATATGATTTGAACAACAGGGCAGACACATTGGTCTGCCCCTACGCCATTCATCAACCACCTTCTCCTCCACCGGAGTTACCTGATTCACCTTGTTTTGTATCATCATTTGAAATGCCTCGGCGAGTTTTTTGAATTTGCTGCTTCATTTCCCCGAATCTATATGTGATTCCGAATCTGAATTGACGGAAAGGATAATATGATTCTGATTTTGAATAAAATTGGTCTGTGTCGAGAATAGATTCGTATTTTCTATTTTTCTCAAAAAGATTTGCTCCGGTTACTGATAGAGTAAGCTTCTTGTTCAAAAAATTCTTATTCAAGCCAAGGCTTGTATTATGATATCCGGAAGATTTTCCTTGCAAATTGATTCTTGAAGAAGAAACACCACCATTGAAACTTACAACAAAGTCTTTTGGAAAAGTATATTGTATTCCGCTATAAAACCTTCCGTTAAATCCTGAATTTCCCAATCCCGAAGTATTATTTGTCCTGATATCTACATATCCGCCTGAAGCATTGACATTGATTCTTAATTTCTTAGTTGGATTCCAATTGGTATAAACATTTAATCCGACATTCCTATTTTTCCCAATATTTTCATACGTGGTATAATTTACATCATCTTCTATAAATGTTATCCGTTGAATAGAATTATTGACAAAGTTGTAAAATAAATTGGTATTCAAATTGATTTTTGGAGTGAAATAGCTGTAATTCAGATTAAAATTATGCGATTTTTCCACCTCCAAATCAGGATTTCCCATTCGGATATTACGAGGGTCGGTATTGTCAACATACGGGTTCAAATACCAAATTCCGGGACGTTGAATACGCATATTATACCCTAAACGGAAGGTTTGTGTTGGTTTGAACTTATAAGAAACCGTTGTAGAAGGAATCAGATTAAAATAATTCGTTCCGAAATCTTTATCCGTATCAAGAGGAAATTCAACATTCAAATCTGTATTTTCCATTCTTATTCCGGCTTTAAATCCTACTTTTTTCAATTTCAAATTGTATCCAAAATAGCCCGAAAAAATATCCTGCCGATGTTTAAATATGTCATTATTAGTATTAATTTCCTTCCATGAATTCGTTTTGAAATCCAGCGAATCATGCTTACTGCTACTTTCACTAATACGTATAATATACTTCAATCCGGTTTCAATTGTATGGATTTTGGCGAAAGGAGTTGTATAGTCCAACTGAAAAGTGTGCTCTTTCGTACTGGCATCGCTATACATCCGCATTTCTTGGTCTTTATATCCAACAATATTCTCAATTGCAGTGGCCGATTCAGAGTCATCCGGCGACAAACTATACCGGTAAGAAGCAGTCAATAATTCATCTTTTTTGCGGAAAGTACGCTGATAATTCGCGTTTATATCTGTGCTTCCATACGTATTGGACGATGTTGATTCTTGGTTATAAGAATACCGAAGAACATTATCAATATCCTGCATTTTTACAAATACGTTTGCATCCCCCCCTCCTTTTCCTTGATAGCGGTTTACAGATAAACTAAGAAGATTCAATGTATCAATTTCGTAACTCAATTCCCCTGATCCATATTGTCCATTACCACTATATTCGCTGCTCCCGTTTTGATTTAAGTAAGTATATGCACTGCTCATTTTATCATGCCGGTAAGAACTAACACTGTTACCGGGACTTCTATAATGGTAATAATTGTAATTCCCCGTAAAACCTATTTTATTGTATTTCAACGATAAATAGGCACCGGCATTGTATCCGCCACGAGAGTCAACACCTGCGTTAACCGAGCCGGTATATCCGCCAAAAGGCTGTTTATTTGTTACAATATTGATAATCCCGGTTACACCTTCGGCATCGTATTTAGCGCCGGGATCGGTTATTACTTCAATGTTTTTTACCGTATTGGCCGGCATACTTTTCAACACCTGCGTAGGATTATTGGAAATCATATTCGAAGGTTTTCCATCCAGATAAATTTTAAAGCTACCCGAACCTTTCAATTCAATTTTATCATCGGCATCAACGGTTACCATCGGCACTTTTTTCAACATTTCGAAAACATTGTTTGTCTTAGCATCCGGGTCGTCTTCGGTATTGTACGTTACTTTATCTAGATCGACAGTAACCAACGGTTTAAATGCAGTAACCGTAACTTCTTCCAATCCATTCTGATCTTTTAATAATACTTTACCAAGATCTATTACTTTGCTGTCTTCTTTTACTTCTACTATTTCAACTCTTTCAGCTTTACCCACATATTGAAATGCAAACAAATAAAAACCTGTTTCTTTTAATTTTACATCAAACTTTCCGCTCTGGTCCGAAGCCAATGCTTTTACAATAATGGTAGGTTTGTCCTTCATTGTAATTTTAATTGTTGCATACGGCATTGTTTCATTGAGTAGGGAATCTATCAATTGCCCTTTAACAGTAACATCAGCCTTGGCATTAACTCCGGCAGAGGCAGAAAAGATAAAAAGAAAAAAGAAAATTAGGGCAGTAAAAATTTTCATAATAATAGTTTTAATAAAATTTAAAAAAATAACGGCAAATATAGTAATTTATTGTATTACAGCTAACGAAGTGGTAATATATTGATTTAAAATCATTTATATTTTAAAATCATCCAAAAAAATAAGATAAATATCAGTTCTCTATTTGTAAATAAATATACAATACAGATAAATAGCCTAATTTTGTTCTTTTGATATATTAGTCGGAAAAATTATAAAAAAGTTACAGATTCGTCTATCCAATTTAGGAATTTGTTTTCCAAATAGATAGTATGATTATTTGCAGTCTCCTAAACAATGCCGTAGGCATTATCGCTTGGTAGAAATAAGGGCAATACCTGACGTAGCATCCCATAAGGATGCATCCCTAACGGGATGCCGGTTGTGTTCATAAATAGACATTCTACCGAGCGTAAATCCCTATCGGGATTATTAGGTGTGATTGCAGATTATTATAGATGTTTTTATCTTAGACGTAATGTAAAGCCATTTGGTTGCAAAAGTGGAATATTTTTGATACAATTACACTTCCGCATATTCTTTCAATTCAATAATATCTTTCTCCAATCTATTAATTCTTTCTTTATATCTTCCTACGCCCCATATATTTGCATAATAAGTAAGTGCAAATAGAATACTCAAAAAAACAATTGTATTTGTACTGAAAATAAAGCTATTCCAACCAATTAAAGTACAACCTGCAAATATCGCAGGATAATAAACAAAAACATTCTTTTGAAAATTAGTTGCTATTTTTTTCAACCTGATTATTTTTTCAAGCGTTTGAATTACAGTATCTATATTTAGATTCATTTTCTTTAAAGTCGAATAAATTCGTATATTTTCAATAGTCAAATACACAATGACCGCAATTGCCAATGCGCAACCAATAATAAATTTCCAGTCGATATTTTCTGTTTTAAAATTAGGATGTAAAGCAATCAAAAGAATAAGAGGTGCAATCAAACTATATAGAGTCTTAAACTCCAACCAATTTAATCTCTTTTGCGGCTTCTGAAGCAGTGTTGCTTTTAATAATTTCCTATTTATCTTCTCTAAATTATTAAGTTTCTCGTCATATTGCTTCCACAATATTTCTAATTCTTTATATTCCATGACTTTTCTGTTTTAATTGTCAGACAAATGATTTTTCAGTTTCAGTTTGATACGATTGATTTTTGTTGCAACATTTGTTTTTGTTAAACCAATTATTTCTGAAATCTCATCGTAAGAGTAACCCTCAAGTTGCAATAAGATTATAGCTTTGTCTATTTTCCCTAAATGTCCGATTGCCGAATAGAGTTGTTCATAAACATCTTCTAACTCATAATCAGTTGAAACATTGGGAATAAAATTACTATATTCAACATGCCCTTTGTATTTTATATAGTCACGAAACCAAGTAATTGCCGTATTTAAAGCGATTCTGTATATCCAAGAACTTATTTTTGAGTTTCCCTTAAACTCAGGATATGCTTTCCATAAATTCGCAATTATCTCCTGAAAAAGATCTTTTTTGTCAATAATGGAATCACAATAAATATGGCTGACCTTATAAATCAGTTTTTTGTTTTCTTCGACTATATTCAAAAACTCATTGGCAAATTTTTCATCAATCATTTCAATTCTGTTTTTGATATATTAGTCGAAAAAGTCATCGAAAAATCACATATTCTTTTTTAAATTTGATAATTTGCCTTCTAAACGGATGTTTTCACTTTTAGACGTAATGTAAAACCATTTGGTTACAAAAAGAGATATTTTTGTTCGAAAAACAATTTGGACTTGAACTTATTTCTCAATTTGTAAAACAAAATACAAACAAATATGCCTTTTGTTGTTTGAGTGATTCCCAATTTTAGGTCATTTTACGAATAAAATCATAATTTATTTATATACTTTTGCATACGTATCGTAAATATGAAAACGAGCATGAAAAAGCCTTCACTAAAGGCAATAATATTTTACGCGAGTTTCCATACGACCTTAGTGTAAAAAATAAAAAACTACGTATGAAAAATCAATCCAAAACCAACACATTATTAAAATGAAAGATGAAATAATATTAATCAGTATTTCCGGCGAAGACAGGCCTGGTGTTACATCTTCCTTAACAGATATTTTAGCTCGTTACGATGCTACTATTCTGGACATTGGGCAGGCTGATATTCACCATACGCTTTCTTTAGGTATCATGTTTCAGACTTCCGACGAAAATTCGGGAGATATCATGAAAGACCTTTTATTCAAGGCTTATGAGTTGGATATTGCTATCAAGTTTACTCCTATTAGTAAAGATGAATATACCGAATGGGTAAATAAACAAGGGAAAAACCGATTTATCATTACATTATTAGGACGAAAATTGACAGCCATTCAAATTGCCGAAGTTACAAAAATCATCAGTAAACAAGGATTAAATATTGATGGTATTCAGCGTTTAACCGGACGGATTCCGTTGGATGAAAACCATCAAAGCCCCAAAGCTTGTGTTGAATTATCGGTGCGTGGAACTCCTATCAATAAAGAAGAAATGCAATCCAACTTTATTAATCTTTCAACAACATTGGGTATGGATATTTCTTTTCAGGAAGATGGTATGTACCGTAGGATGCGTCGTTTGATTTGCTTTGATATGGATTCGACCTTAATCGAAACGGAAGTAATCGACGAATTGGCCGAACGTGCAGGCGTTGGAAAACAAGTAAAGGAAATTACTGAAGCGGCCATGAGAGGCGAAATCGATTTTTCCGAAAGTTTCAAACGCCGGGTAGGATTATTAAAAGGATTGGATGCTTCGGTAATGCAAGAAATAGCAGAAAATTTACCTATTACCGAAGGTGTAGACCGCTTGATGCGCGTACTTAAAACCATCGGATTTAAAATTGCCATCCTTTCGGGAGGTTTTACTTATTTCGGTAACTTCCTCAAGCAAAAATATGGAATTGATTATGTTTATGCCAACGAATTGGAAATTCAGGATGGAAAATTAACGGGCAATTATTTAGGTGATATAGTCGATGGAAAACGTAAAGCCGAATTACTGCGTTTGATTGCACAAGTCGAAAATGTGAATATTAACCAAACAATTGCCGTAGGAGATGGAGCCAATGACTTACCGATGCTCAGCATAGCCGGGTTGGGAATAGCCTTTCACGCTAAACCTAAAGTAAAAGAAAACGCTCAGCAATCCATCTCAACCATCGGAATTGATGGTGTACTTTATTTTCTCGGATACAAAGATTCTTATCTGGAAGATAAGAATCTTTAAAATTCATTAGAACTCAAAATGAATCCAATATGTAATACGTTGTACGTTTTACGTTATACGTAAATGGTTGATATTACCGAGGCGTAGAACGTATTACATAAAACGTAAAACATTCATATCGGTGTCAATATTCTTGTGCATTTTTTCTGCCATAATGCCTTTCCTCTTATTGAAATTCTGCCATAACTACATTATTTACAACTTGGCAAAGCTTTTGCATGAATAGTAACGCATTGCTTTGAAAAATAATAAATATAACAAAATACAGACATGAGTAAATTTCATAAGAACCGAGAAAACAAAGATATATCGAAGGAAAACTTGGATAATGATTTTCCAATGGAAGAAATTGCTGATGAAAATAAGGATTCGGATACAGATGCTTCGGAAAAAACGGGCACTGACAATTTAGCAGAACAACTGGAAGCCGAAAAACAAAAAAACGGAGAATTGAAAGATTCATACCTTCGTTTAATGGCTGAATATGATAATTACCGCAAACGGACATTAAAGGAAAAAACTGAGATGCTAAAATCAGCTGGTGAAAATGTATTATCAGGTTTACTTCCTATTATTGATGATTTTGAAAGAGGTTTGGATATTATGCGGAAATCAGACAATATGGAGGCTAACCTCGAAGGTGTTGAACTGATTTACAATAAATTTATGTCATTCCTTAATTCACAAGGAGTAAAACCCATAGAAACAGAAGGAAAAGAGTTTGATACAGAACATTATGAAGCAGTAACAACTATTCCCGCACCTTCACCCGAATTGAAGGGAAAAATTATAGATTGCATCCAAAAAGGATATACACTCAACGACAAAGTAATTCGTTTTGCGAAAGTAGTTGTAGGGGAATAAATTTCAAAAAAGATAGATTTAAGTAAACGCAAACGATGTCAAAAAGAGATTATTACGAAGTATTAGAAGTTTCCAAAACCGCGACGGTAGAGGAAGTCAAAAAAGCATACCGCAAAAAAGCTATCCAATATCATCCCGACAAAAATCCGGGAGATAAAGTTGCAGAAGATAAATTCAAAGAAGCTGCCGAAGCTTATGAAGTATTAAGTGATAGCAATAAACGTCAACGATACGACCAATTTGGGCATGCAGGCGTAGGCGGCGCTGCAGGTGGTGGGTTTTCCGGTGGTGGAATGTCGATGGATGATATTTTCTCTCATTTCGGTGACATCTTTGGAGGTCATTTTGGTGGCGGATTCGGCGGATTTAGTGGATTCGGCGGTGGAAGTGGCAGAAGATATACAAACAGAGGTTCTGATCTACGGGTAAAAGTAAAACTCAACCTGAAAGAAGTTGCCTCCGGAACAGAAAAGAAAATCAAGGTAAAAAAATATATTCCTTGTAATACTTGCGGCGGAACAGGTGCCGAAGGAAATAATACTTCTACTTGCTCTCAATGTAAAGGCACAGGAAGCGTTACACGCATTCAAAATACAATTTTAGGGCAAATGCAAACTTCTGCTCCTTGTCCGAATTGTCACGGGGAGGGAAAAGTAATCACAAAAAAATGTCCCGATTGCAATGGAGAAGGCGTTCGGTTGGAAGAAGAAGTTATCAGCATCCGTATTCCGGCTGGAGTTGAAGAAGGAATGCAATTGTCGATGGGTGGAAAAGGAAATGCTGCCCGCCGAGGAGGAGTTCCCGGAGATTTATTAATTGTTATTGAAGAAGAACAACATCCCGAATTAATACGTGACGATAATGATTTAGTTTTTAATTTATTACTTTCCTTCCCAACAGCCGTTTTAGGTGGAACGGTAGAAGTTCCGACAATAGATGGATTTGCTAAAGTGAAAATAGACCCCGGAACTCAACCGGGTAAAGTATTACGCTTAAGAGGCAAAGGGCTTCCTCGCGTAAATTCGTATGGAACAGGTGATTTATTAATAAATGTAAGTATTTACGTTCCCGAAAACTTGAGTAAGGATGAGAAAAAGGTAGTGGAAGATTTATCATCGTCCAACAATTTTCATCCGAATACCTCGGTAAAAAGTAAGATATTCAGTCATTTTAAAAAGATATTTGATTAATTTTCAAATTAACTAATATGTGAATGTGCCAATGTGCCAATATGTATTTATCATTGGCATATTGGCATATTAGATAATTGGCATATTCAACTACAAATCAACCACAAAAAACATATATTTGCATTTTAATAATAAAAATAAAAAATGAAATCCTTTTTCACTACATTAATTATTACAGCAATACTTCTTACAGGATGTAAAACCGAACCGAAATTTACTGTTGAAGGAAATATTACTCATGCTTCAGGGAAAATATTATACTTGGAAATGAGAGATATAGATAAAAATATATTGCTTGATTCCTGCAAATTGGATGAAAAGGGAAAATTCAAATTTAAGCAAACTGCACCCGAATATCCACAATTTTATGCATTGAAGTTGAATAACCAGAGTATATTTTTCTCCATTGATTCTACTGAAGTATTGACTATTAATTCCGATTCTGCTAATTATGCGCTAGGATATGAAGTTAAAGGTTCTGAAAATGCTGAAAAAATTAAAGAGTTGTGCTTGTTGCAACATAACACGCAACAAAAAGTGAATGAAGCATTGAAGTCAAAAGAGCCAAAAGATTCTATCAAACAACAAATCAGTACATTATTAAGCGTATATAAAGACAGTGCTATTAAATATATATTGGCCGGACAAAATTCAGTTAAATCTTCTGTCGCTTATTTTGCTCTCTTTCAACGAATAAATGATTACCTTATATTCGATCCGTATGATAAAAAAGATAATAAAATTTTTTCTGCTGTAGCAACAGGATATGACATTGCCTATCCGAAATCTCCACGATCAATACATCTAAAAAACCTTACTTTACAAGCGATAAGTGCAATAAGGCCTGTCCGGGAAAAGAAAGAAATTGCTGCTGAATATTCTAAAAATATAGAAATCGCATTACCGAATGAAAAAGAAGAAATTGTGACATTATCGTCAACAGAAGGAAAAGTTGTGATTTTGGACTTTACTGCTTATAGAACAGAATTTTCTCCTGCCCATAATTTAGATTTAAGGGAAGTTTACAATAAGTATGCAAGTAAAGGTCTTGAGATTTATCAAATATCTTTGGATACTGACGAAAATTTCTGGAAAGTATCGGCATCCAATCTCCCATGGATTTGCGTGTGGGACAAGGATGCTCTACGTTCTCAAGTTGCTTCGAAGTATAACGTTACCGAATTACCTACTTATTATTTGTTGGATAAGAATGGCGAATTAGTAAAAAGAAATTCTCAGGTTAAGAATCTGGATGAAGAAATTAATCGTTTGTTGAAATAGTTTTGCTGAATATAACCTCTATATAAAAAAGGACAAGCCTAGAGTTAGTTATCTCTGCTTGTCCTTTATCTTTGAATATGCTTGATATTTCCTATTGTACTATAAAACGATTTTTGCCCACTACGGTCCCATTTGCTTCTACAGTGTAAAAATAATTTCCAGAAGCCATTCCTGATGTCTTTAATTGTACGGCATCGGCATTTCCATCAACTTTCAATGATTTTACTTCTTGTCCATTGATATTGAAAACACGGATTGTTCCTTCTTGTGCATTTTGCAAATCGTATGTAAGCTGAATACTTTCTTTTGCTGGATTGGGATAAGGATAAGAACTTTCTGAGAGTTTAGTTGCTCGAAGTGATGATGGATTTAAATTACCTGTATAAGAGTAATAATCATAAAAATCAGAGTTATTCTGAGTACCATATATGTTTATTGAGAACATATTAAGGATTTTATACAAATATAATTCTTGGAATATTGCAGCATTTTCCCATTTCTTGCTCCATAAAACTTGATTATTCTCATTCACAATTGCCAGCTCATTCTCTTCTCCATTATTATTATCTCTAATGGTTACAGCAAATTCCAACAACTCATCACTATTAAAAACATCATACGTAAAATAGATGGTTTTCAGATCATAGACAGGATCAATCTGCTTGATAGGAATGATGGTAATCATATTAGGAATATTTAACCGAATCGTTTTTTTCAAGTTAAGATCAGTATCATAGATTTTAACTCCAACCACTTGTCCATTTTCCCATATATTTTCTACAAATGATTCTTGATAATTAGCAAAATAAAAATCAAGATATCTCTCACTAGGAAGTGTCTTCACATGAGTAACTTGAGCATTTGATTTTATACAAACTAAACTTATGCACAATACAGCTAAAAAAGTAAATTTCTTCATTCTTCTTATGTTTTAATTGTAAAATTCTTCAGTTTAACAGGATTTATAATTATTCTGCTGCAAATGTATAAAATAAAGACTAGTTTAAAAAATTAACCAATATACTGATGAAAGCACCATTTATATAGGGTAAACGCACGAAATTTATAGCTTTGCCGGATGAAATCATTACAACGCTATTTATCCAGTATCGAAGATTTTCGAGTAGAGAAAAAATGTTTGCATAAGTTATCGGACATATTATTCATTGGTCTGATGACTTAT
>JAVBLR010000041.1:0-55662 GCA_031553395.1 Bacteroidales bacterium
GTAATAAGAAGCGGAGGAGATCCGTCATTGGTGTTTCGTTAAAAAAATAAACCGAAAATTGATATCAAAAAAATAACATTTTTAATACATGCAAAAAATAGCACTATAACAATCTTCCGAACACTCGTAACAACATGTCCGCCGCCCCGTGCATATTCATTTATGGAAGAAAGTGTGAATAAAAAATTCAAGGATATACAAAACTTAATTGACGAAGAAGAAACAACGGAATTTGAACAAACTGTATCGATAGACAGTAGCAACGTTCAACCACATTGGTTACCGGAAGTGAAAGTAACAAAAAAGAGGGACAGCAGGGAAAATGATATTGCCGAAAAAGCCAATGTAGCGTATGATGTAAAAGCGGAAGTGGATAAAATCAGGGATGAAGGGGAACTTGAAAGCAATGAAATCTATGCATTTCTAAGTGATATTAATCCTTATTTTACCTATATAATAGGAGACATATCAGATCCAACATCTATTAATTGTTGGTATAAGGGGCGAAAAGTTGCTTTTGTGGTGAACAATAATCCGGTTGGCAATAAAGATGCTTTTTACGATAGGATAGATCAGATATTAACCATTGATATAGAATCAATCTACATCGTTGAAGACAGAGATGTGTATTTTTCATATTACTTAGAGGAAATGATAGATATAGTAAGAAATATGAAGTCAAATTATGTAACCGTGTTTGTCTATACCAATAAAGATGGTAGCCGTCGTAAGGAACACAAAGGTATCCGGCCAACCAAATTAACCGGATATTCCGTGCCTTCTCAATTTTATCAAGCTGACTATCGCACCGGAACACCTGCTAATGAACAGGATTTCCGCCGCACGTTATATTGGAAGCCAAATCTAAAAACAGACAATGAAGGAAAAGTATCTATTAATTTTTATAATAATAGTACCTGTAAACAAATAGTTATCAGTGCCGAAGGATTGACAAATGAAGGAACTCCCTTGCTATTAAAAAATAATTTAACATCCGGAGAATAAATCTCCGGATATCATTTCAATTCGATCAAAACTTACTGTTTTATTTTTTTGAAAATAATTGATCTAATGCATATTTTCCGGGACCGGTTATTATTAATGCAATAAAAACAATTAAATATAGAAAAGCCATTTCTCCATTATTTTCTCCGACTAATTTTGCTCCATGAGCTGCAAAAAAAGCTACAGACATATTGATAATCATTGGAATAAGAACCAATCTGTAAAGTAACCCAACAACAACGCCTAAAGCACAAAAAAACTCAGCAAACACGGATAATCCGGCAGCAATAGCTCCGCCCATTTCAGCAAATCCTTGTGCTGTTGCTTCAAAATTACTAAGTTTACCCCATCCATGGGTTATCAACATTCCTGCAAAAACAATACGCAAAATCAACAATGCAAAAGATGTTGCTGCATTGTGAGTGTTTTTAGGAAATAAAAAATCTCGTACCATAACAAACTAATTTTAACGAAATCGTTATACATTCTTATTTTTAGTTAATAACAATATATATCGATAAAGGTTTAATTTGATAGATATTTTGATTGACAAATGATAAATGTTCTTATTGTTTTTTTGAAAATAAGTGTTATTTTTACACAAATTTACTATAATACCTAAATACCATGAAACAAGCACTTTTATTCCTTAGCTTATTGTTTTTTTCAGGTTTTATTTGGGCAGAAAATATTTCAGTATCCGGCCCGGATGGACACTTGTTGGTAAAACTTTTTCTTAATGATGGGAAACCTTCATATTCTGTTACCTACAAAGGGAAGCAAATTCTGGAAGATTCGCCATTGGGACTAATAACTAATGTGGGAGATTTCAGTAAAGATTTATCCTTGTCCGGACAAAAAAAAACGGAAATTGATGAAACGTATACCCAAACCCGTACTAAAACAAGCCAAATACACTATCAGGCAAATGAATTGACCTGCACATTCTCTAATCCGAAGCAACAAACGATAGATATTGTTTTCCGGGTAAGCAACAATGATATTGCTTTTTGCTATAACCTTCCTGCATGGGGCGCAACATTATCTTGCGTAATCGAAAAAGAAATAACCGGATTCGATTTTCCAAAACATACAACTACATTCATTACTCCACAAGCATTGCCTATGACCGGTTGGAAACGTTCCAAACCCAGTTATGAAGAAATATATGTGCCGGATGCTCCGGTTGGAACACCATCTCAGTATGGCGTTGGCTATACTTTCCCTGCTTTATTTCATATCGGAAATGATGGCTGGGCTTTGATTTCCGAAACCGGAGTCAGCAGCTTGTACTGTGGATCTCGTTTAAGCGAAGGAACTTCAGACGGATTGTATTCAATTGCATTTCCCCAACCGGGAGAAAATAATGGAATAGGTAGTTCTACTCCGGCTATAGGACTTCCCGGAACAACACCTTGGCGAACCATCACTGTTGGTGACAACCTGAAACCGATTGTAGAAACAACTGTTCCTTTCGACGTGGTAAAACCGCTTTATGAGCCATCCATCGATTACAAACCGGGACGTTCGACCTGGAGCTGGATTATGTGGCAGGATAATAGCGTAAACTACGATGATCAGGTGAAATATATTGATTTGGCTGCTGCTATGGGTTACGAATATGTGTTGATTGATGGTTTGTGGGATAAACAGATTGGTTATGACCGGATGCCTTCTTTGATTAAATATGCTCAATCCAAAGGCATTGATGTGTTTTTGTGGTATAACTCCAACGGATATGCTAATGATGCACCGCAAGATCCAAGACAAAAAATGAATAACTCCATTGTTCGTAAAAAAGAAATGCAGTGGTTGAAGAGTTTGGGTGTCAAAGGACTTAAAGTGGATTTCTTTGGCGGAGATAAACAGGAAACAATTAAACTGTACGAAGATATTCTTTCGGATGGCAATGACTATGGATTGATGATTATTTTTCATGGTTGTACTGTTCCAAGAGGATGGGAACGAATGTACCCGAATTATGTAGGAAGCGAAGCTGTATTGGCCTCCGAGAACCTGATTTTTACACAAGCGGCCAATGACAGTGAGGCATATAATGCTTGTTTACACCCTTTTATTCGTAACACAATCGGTTGTATGGAGTTTGGGCCTGTTTTGTTGAATAAGAATCATAGCCGAAATAACGACAAAGGAAGGATTCGCAAGACTACCGATATCTTTCAGATTGCAACGGCTGTATTATTTCAAAGTCCGGTGCAAATGTTTGCCATTGCTCCGAATAACCTGACAGATACGCCATCGTTGGTAATGGATTTTATGAAGCAAGTTCCCACTACATGGGATGAAATCCGCTTTATCGACGGATATCCCGGTAAGTATTGCGTATTAGCCCGCCGCCACGGCGATAAATGGTATGTTGCTGCTGTCAATGCACAAAAGGAGGAATTAAAACTAAAGGTTGCACTTCCTATGTTTGCCGAGTCGGAAATAACAACATATTACGATACAAAAGACCGGACACCTCAACTGAAAAAACAGAAAGTAAAAAAAGACAGTATGATTGAATTGGTAATTCAACCCGAAGGAGGATGCGTTTTAGTCAATTAAAAATTAATAGTTAATAGTTAAAAATTGATTTTGAATCTTAATCTTTAAGGAGGAGTTATTCTAAATAACAGATGTTACGCACTTGAAAAATAGAATGATTATCCACAAATATTTTTAAAAACGAATAAAATCTATTGTTGAGATGCCCGTCTTCGGCCTTTGCCTCGCAGGCGGGGAATCCGTCGTGGTGAAGCTCAGCCTTGATTTTTTGGTTCTTTTTTATCAAGAAAAAAGAATGAAGGAAAAAGGGCACAATGTTGAATTTATTTGACAAAGACATTTTATAGATAATATTTTTGAAATGCGTAACATCAGTAAATAAATAAATAAAATACAGAGTAAAATATTTTTCTAAGAAGTCGTCAAAAATAAAAACGATGAATAATAAAGGGCACAAAATTCAATTTTTAGATTTGTGTCCTTTGTAGTAAAAAATACTTTTGATACATCCTTCTACACTTCAGATTCCTGTTATTGTTTTCAATATATATCCGACCAAAAAACTAAAAGCAGCAATTCCAAAACTAAGCGACAACATCTCCACGAATTTTTTAATAAACCTTTCCTCTTTGACTACGGAATAATAGAAAGTAAATACTCCTATTATTATTGTTGCAATACCCAATGTTACAGCCAAAGCAATAAACACATTATTCAGAAACAGAAACGGAATGATGAGTAATACGACCGTAATCAGGTAAGCTATACCTGTAGTTATTGCTGCCTTTACTGCTTTTTGGTGTTTATTCTCAGCTTTCATGGCTAAATATTGGGAAGATGCCATTGATAGGGCTGCTGCAATTCCGGTAATACTTCCTGTGATTGCTATCATCAGTGAATTTTGCAATGCTAATGTAAAACCAGCCAACGCTCCTGTTAATTCGATCAGAGCATCGTTCATACCCAAAATAATCGATCCCAAATAACCAAGTTTCGAATCTTTAATTATTGCAATCAGCTTGTTTTCATGCACTTCTTCCTCTTCCTTTATATTTGTAAACTCAGGATATAACACTTCTAACTCTTGATAAGCAAGTTGGGATTTATTTTCGAACTTCTCCATTAGCTTTATAACGAAAGTTACTCCTCCCAAACGAGAAAGTATCCAATAAATTCTAATATTAAATCTGTTCGGCTCCGGAAGTTGATTGGTATACTTTTCCAATGTCCGGTAGTGATTCATCTCTTGACCGGACATCTCAGTCAACGTTTTCTTATTTTCCGGATTTTTTTCACAGCCGGCAAGATGGTCATAAATAATATGCCCCATTTTCTCATCCTTTTGAGCTTGCAATAATTTTTTCAGAATATTTTCTTCCATATAGATATAACAATAAAAAGAAGGTTTTAGTCGAAAAATGAAAACTATTAGCCTGTTAATATTACAAAATGAATCCGTTATGTAATACGTTTTACGTTCTACGTATTACGTTAATGGTTAATGCCGCCGAGGCGTAGAACGTATTACGTAAAACGTAAAACATTCATATCGGTGCCAATACAAATTTTTCATATATCTCTAAAATCACAAAAAATCCCTAAGTTTGTCCTCTAACTCTTAATTCTTAACTCTTAATTTAAATAAATGTCATTATTTCAACTTTTTAAAAACATATCACCTTTTGTAAAGCCATATCGTTGGTTGGTTGTATTTACACTTGTATTAACTTTTATTGGGTCTTTTACGGCACAGGTAAATGCCTGGGTATTAAGATATACTGTTGACCAAATTGACATGTTATTGAATGCGCATAAAGGATTGCAGGAAGGCGTATCAATCTTAATTACCATTTCTTCAATATTAGTCGGAAAAGAATTTATCAATCTATTTATTCAATTCGGACAGAAATATTACGGAGAAAAGCTCCGGATTTATGTTTCACGCGATTTGGCACAAACAGTTATTGAAAAGGTACTCACATATAAACTTGCTTTTTTTACCTCTGGAGGCAATCAGCCCGGAAAACTTCAAACTCGTATAGACCGTGGAATTGAAAGCCTTACGCGATTAGTTCAGAATTTCTTTATTGATATTTTGCCATTGTTCGCAAATTCCATTGTTGCATTAATTATGATGTTTAATGCCAATTTCTATGTGGGATTAGTCGGATTGTGTATTGTTCCTATCTATTTCTATGTCAGCGTTGTACAAGCTGGCAAAATAAGCGGTGCGCGAAGGGAAATCCGGGAACTGAGGGAAAATAAAAGTCAGGGTATTTTAGGCATATTAGAATCTATCACGGTTATCAAATCATTTATCCGGGAAAATATTGAAGGAGATAAACAAATGGGATTGCAGAATAATCTTACTGCAGCACAGATGAGAACGCGAAAAATCAGTTTCTTTTTCGACGGATTGAAAAGTTTTATGGAACAAATCGGTATTGTTCTTATCATTATCCTTACTGCTTTTTTTGTGCTGAAAGGGACAATGAGTATCGGAGCTATCATGTTTCATATTTTACTATTTAATAATGTGTCTGCTCCCATACGCCAATTGCACCGTATTTATGACCAAATGAACGACGCATTGATTTATTCCGAAGGATTTTTTGAAATATTGAAAGCCGATCATCAAATCGAACAATCAGGAAATTATGTTTCGGATAAAGTAAAAGGCCGATTTGAAATAAAAAATGTCGACTTTACCTATCCCGGAAATAAAGAAAGTACATTACACAATATTAATGTGGAAATTCAGCCGGGCAAAGTTACGGCATTAGTCGGATTATCGGGTGCCGGAAAAAGTACATTGATTAACTTGTTGGATAAATTTTATTTGCCCGATTCCGGTGAAATTTTATTGGATGGAGTTTCATTAACCGAATATAACACAGGTTTTTTGCGGGATAATATTGGATTAGTTTTGCAGAGAAATCATATTTTCAATGGAACGATTGAAGAAAATATCCGTTATGGAAATCCGGATGCTGATTTTGAGGATATTGTGAATGCTGCCAAAAAATCATATATCCACGACCAGATAATGGATTTGCCTGCTAAATACGAAACTTCGGCTTTGAGCCTTTCCGGCGGACAACAGCAAAAGATAGCAATTGCCCGAATGTTTCTGAAGAATCCGCCGATTATCTTTTTAGATGAACCAACAGCAAGTCTTGATGCCGTTTCTACCGAACAAATAAAAAGCAGCCTTGATGCCATAAAGAAAAACAGAACAGTAATTATCATCTCTCACAGTTTTTCCCAGATAATTGATGCCGATTGTATTTATGTTATGAAAAAGGGATTTGTAGTGGAATCCGGAACGCATGATGAAATATATCAATTAAACGGCGTGTACAAAGAGATTTTCGATGCAATGGCAAGAAGTTTGAATATTGATAAAATTTCGAAGACGTTGGAATGATATTATTTTGATATCGATATGAATGTTCCGTGTATCCAAAACAGAAGTATAAAAATTCTTAAATAAAAAGCATTAAAATCAATTATAATTGAATAGGTGTTAAAATTTAATATAATATATTGATTATTAGTATATTAATTCACAAGGTTAAATTAAAGAATCTTTGCAAAAAGGTGGGCAAGTTTGTTTTAAAGTGCTAATTTTGCATGGAAAACTAAACACACATTTATGAAACGAGAAATTAGATTAAGCTTGGTTTACCGGGATATGTGGCAATCTTCCGGTAAATATCAACCCAGGGTTGATCAGCTCAAAAAAATTGCCCCTGTAATTATTGATATAAATTGCTTTTCCCGTGTAGAAACCAATGGTGGAGCTTTTGAACAAGTTAATTTGTTATATGGGGAAAATCCGAATACTGCTGTTCGGGAATTTACAGCACCGTTCAATCGTGCAGGAATTCAAACACACATGCTCGACCGCGGATTAAACGGATTGCGTATGAATCCTGTTCCTTCGGATGTTCGCCGGTTGATGTACAAAGTAAAAAAAGCGCAAGGTGTTGATATTACCCGTATTTTTTGCGGATTGAACGACCCTCGCAATATTATACCTTCCATTCAGTATGCCAAAGAAGGCGGAATGATTCCGCAAGCTGCTTTGTGTATTACGTATTCGCCAATACATACGGTTGAATATTATGTGAATTTGGCCGAACAGTTGATCGAAGCGGGAGCCGAAGAAATCTGTTTGAAAGATATGGCCGGAATTGGTCGTCCATACAGTATTGGTCAGATTATCAAAGGAATAAAAAGCAGTCATCCTCAAATTACAATTGAATATCATGGTCATACCGGACCTGGATTTTCCGTTGCATCCATGATGGAAGCTGCCGAAAATGGTGTAGATGTGTTGGATGTGGCAATGGAGCCGCTTTCGTGGGGAATGGTACATCCGGATGTAATTACCATACAGGCGATGTTGAAAGATGCCGGTTATCTGGTAAAAGAAATCAATATGGAAGCCTATATGGAAGCCCGCCGGTTGAATCAGGAATTTATGGATGATTTCCTCGGATATTTCATTGATCCAAGCAATAAAATAATGACGTCTTTGTTAGTTGGTTGCGGGCTTCCAGGTGGAATGATGGGTTCTATGATGGCCGATTTGAAAGGAATGCATAATGCAATTAATCTAGCTCTTCGTCAACAAAATAAGAAAGAAGTAACATTGAATAATTTGGTTGTTCAACTGTTCAAGGAAGTGGAAAATATTTGGCCGATGTTGGGTTATCCGCCATTGGTTACGCCATTTAGCCAATATGTGAAAAATATTGCATTAATGAATATTTTCTCGGCAGCCAAAAATGAACCGCGTTTTTCTATGATAGATAAAGACAGTTGGAATATGATTTTAGGGAAAACCGGAAAACTTCCCGGACCTTTGGCACCTGAAATTATTGAATTAGCCAAAACCAACGGCCTTGAGTTTTACGATGGAGACCCGCAAGCTGCTTTTCCGGATGAATTAGATCGTTTCCGAAAAGAAATGAAAGAAAACGGTTGGGATGAAGGAAAAGACCAGGAAGAATTATTCGAATTTGCGATGCACGAACGTCAATATAAAGACTTGAAATCAGGTGCTGCTAAAAACCGTTTCAATCAGGAATTGGAGGAAGCGAAAGAAAAAGCAGGAGCGCCGATTATCAAAAAGCGTCCGGTGGTAGAAATTCCGATGTTTAGTTTTGAAGAAATAACTGCTAATTACCCGAATGCAAAGCCGATACATGCGCCATGCAAAGGTCAGGTATTGTGGCAATACGATATGATGGATGCTTCAACCGCTCCATTTGAAGGTGCTGTAATACATGCAAATGATAATCTTTGTTATATCCAAAACTATTATGGTATTGAAGAAGTAACCGTAGGTTATGAAGGAACAATCGTTGGGACATACGTAAAACAAGGCGCTAATGTACAAAAAGGAGAGATATTGGCATTTATAAATTAAGAAACAGCCTCTCCCCCTGCCCTCCCCCAAAGAGAGGGAGCTTAGAGAGGTGGAATGTTTTTAGTTTTGGTGCATTATTTTAAGAAAACGAGTTGGTAAGTAAATCTTCAGAGTACAGATTTTAGTTATCAACTCGTTTTTTATTTACTGATTAATAACTGTTTCCCTAAATACCTTCCCTGTTGGACATGGAATAGAAAAAGCTTTTTTATTTAAAAATTCTTATCTTTGTAATTCAAACCAATAAAAAAACAAAATAGTATAAGAAAAAAAAACAAATTTTTGATTTAACATATAGAAAAAAGCGTTAGCTTTTATTCTTGCTACTGAAACTTCGACAATTTCAATGCAATCGAGAGTAAAGCCTGGACGCTCACGCTAATTTGGCGTGGGCTTTACTCATTTATTTGATTGCAAGGTAGTCGAAGACCGCAGTAGCAAATAAGAAGCTAAAGTCCCACGCTTCTTATTTATAACTAACTGCTCGTTCGGGACTTGGGGCATAAATAATTAAATTATGAAAAGATTTTTATTCCTTATCAGCTTTGTAGCTTCAATAAGTTTACAGGCACAAGTTTCGAAGACAGTAAATGTTGCTACTCCGGGTACATTAAGTACGCTATTGACAGATAGTGAAAAACAGAATGTTACCAATCTTATTGTAACGGGAAATATTGACAAGCGTGATTTTAATGTTATGAAAAAAATGGGTAATTTGGATGTATTAGATATCAGTGAAACTACTGTTGCCGAATATAGCAAATATCCGGCTAATACCATACCTGAATATGTTTTATATGATGATGTTGCAGCTTCATCGAGTCAGATCAATTCCATTAAACTACCAACATCTATAACATCTATAGGTTATGGTGCTTTTTATCAGTGTTATAAACTGACTTCAGTAACAATTCCTTCATCAGTTATAACCATTGAAGGAAATGCTTTTAATGGTTGTCGTATAGAATCGATTATTATACCTCCATTTGTTACATCTATTGGAAATTATGCTTTTAGTGGTTGCCCAATAAATTCAATTATCATACCATCATCTGTTGTATTTATTGGAAGAGGTGCCTTTAGTGGTACTGCGCTAACATCTGTAAATATTCCTGCATCAGTTACAAGAATTGGAGGACTTGGAGATGGTGCATTTGAAAGATGTGTAAATTTAGCTGCAATAAATGTCGATAATGCTAATCCTAATTATTCAAGTGAAGATGGTGTATTATTTGATAAATCAAAAACAGAAATTTTAACCTATCCATCTGCAAAAAAAGATATTAACTATACTATTCCGTCATCTGTTACAACAATTGGATATGATATTCTGAGTAATTCAGAATTAATGTCTATATCAATTCCGGCTTCTGTTACTTCATTTGGATATATGAGTTGTCCTAAAATTAACATCCATCAATGTGAATGATAATAATCCGAATTATTCAAGTCAGGATGGAGTATTATTCAATAAAGAAAAAACAGAAATTTTGCACTTTCCCAAAGCAAAAGCAGGAGATTATGTGATTCCGTCATCTGTTACAACTACTATAGATTCTTATATTTTCTTTGATTGTACTGAATTAACTTCTATATTTATTCCTACATCTTTTACTACATTTGATGGAGTTTGGAGTTGTCCAAAATTAACTTCTATTTCTATTCCTTCTTCTGTAACAGAACTTTATGGACTTTTTAACTGTCCTATGCTAAATTCTGTATATGTTTATGCCATTAATCCTATTGAGGTATTATCAAAAATGGCATTTGAAGGAATTGAACAAACATGTACTCTCTATGTACCTAAAGGTTCTCTAAATGAATACAAAAATACTACTCCATGGTCTTGGTTTACCAACATCGTCGAAATGGAAGAAGAATCAGGTATTTTATCTCCAAATCTTTCAGGAATCAACTGTTATATAGATGCTAATAATAACCTGCAAATAAACGGTTTATCAAGCAATGCGCAAATTGTAATTTATAATATTAGTGGACAAATAATGCTTAATCAAAACAGTGTAGGTAGCAGTCCTATTTCTGTAAGTGCATTGTCAAAAGGCATTTATACTGTTAAAATAATTACTCAGCAAGGAAATATGGTACAGAAAGTTTTGAAAAAATGATAACTCTTTTATTCATCTGCAAAAATCCGCTTAGTTAAGATTAAGCGGATTTTTTGTTATGAATTTTTAGAAAGCCCTGTTATTGTAACTACACTCTGTTTCGTCAAATGTTGTTTTCGCATCAAATACAGAATGACAGGTACTCTCATCAATGGGAGAGTATTGTCTGTCGCAGTGTGGAAAAAGCACTAAAACTAAAAACATTTCACCTTTCTAAAGTCCTCCCTATGGGGAGGATTTAGGCAGGGCTTCTTTTTGCAAATTCCAACTATTTTCATAACTTAGCACAATTAAAAAATTAACCCGATAATTAACAAATAAACTATTTTGATTATGGCAAAAAAGAATTTTGTTATTGATACTAATGTTATTTTACACGACTATAAATGTATCGAGAATTTTCAGGAGAATGATATTTACATTCCGATTGTGGTATTGGAAGAGTTGGATAAATTTAAGAAAGGAAATGACCAGATTAATTTCAACGCGCGGGAATTTGTGCGGGAACTGGATGAAATTACCGACAATAATTTATTTTCCAAAGGTGCATCATTGGGTGAAGGAAAAGGAAAATTGTTTGTAATAACGAGCGGAAAATACAACGATAAAATCAAGGATATGTTTCCCGAAAGAATGCCCGACCATTGGATTCTTTCGATGACGTTGGATGTTGAACAAAAAAATCCAAAAACAAAAACCATTCTGGTAACCAAGGATATAAACCTTCGAATGAAAGCCCGTTCGTTGGGAATTAATACCGAAGATTATATAACCGACAAAGTGGTTGATGTTGATTTATTTGAACGCGAACATGAAGTTTACGAAGATATTGATCCTGCAATTATCGATGCTATTTACAATAATAAAGCAGGAGTTTCAGTTGATAAGGTTGATCTAAAGCATGTTGTTCGTCCGAATGATTGTTTTGTATTGAAAAGTGTGAATGCTTCTGTTTTAGCTCGTTACAATCCGTTTACGCGAATGATTACCCGTGTAAACAAAGAACGAAATTATGGAATCGAACCTCGGAATGCCGAACAAAGCTTTGCTTTTGAAGTATTGAATGACCCGGATATAAAGTTAGTCGGGCTTACCGGAAAAGCAGGAACCGGAAAAACCTTATTGGCATTGGCTTCGGCATTAAAGCAAAGTAATGCATATAAACAAATCTTGTTGGCTCGCCCGATTGTAGCGTTGGCAAATAAGGATATTGGGTTCCTACCCGGAGATGAAAAACAAAAGGTAGCTCCTTATATGCAACCGTTGTTTGATAATCTAACGGTTATAAAACATCAATTCAGCCCCGGAAGTGCCGAAATAAGACGTATTGATGAAATGCAAACCAGCAATCAGCTAGTAATTGAAGCGTTGGCGTTTATTCGCGGAAGAAGTCTTTCCGAAACTTTTTGTATTATCGATGAAGCACAAAACCTGACTCCGCACGAAGTAAAAACAATTATTACCCGTGCAGGCGAAGGGACAAAGATGGTATTTACCGGTGATATTCAGCAAATTGACTCACCTTATCTGGATGCACAATCAAATGGATTGGCCTATATGATTGACAAAATGAAAGGACAAAATCTGTTTGCACACGTAAATCTCGTAAAAGGAGAGCGAAGCGAATTGTCGGAATTAGCAAGTAACCTATTGTAAATTAACAATTAACAGTTAATAATTAACAGTTGACGCATCGTTGTTAATTGTTAATTATTAGCTGTTAACTAAATAAAGAATCTCCAGGGCTTATCAGTCCATTCTTCGGCGTAGTTGATACCAATTCGGGGAGAAGTAGAATAGTTGGATATTTTTTCTCCATTGTCTTCTAGCCAAATTCTTTCTGAAGGAATTTTTTCTCCGTAAAAACTTACATCCAATTGTAACAATTTTCCTACTCTTCCCGGTCCCGAAGCTTCTTCAACACTACGAATTAATATTGCCTGTGGATGATTTTCTTTTCCGGTTACAAAGTTGAGTAACCAATACATGCCATAAATCAGGTAAACGTATATTTTACCGCCTTCATGATACAAGACTTCAGTTCGTTTAGTGCGGCCTTTGGCAGCATGACAGGCTTTGTCTTCTTCTCCGCAATACGCCTCTACTTCGGTAATACGAAAACGTTTAATTTCCCCATTATCATATTTCCGTACAATATATTTTCCCAATAATTCAGGTGCAATAATCAATGCATCTCGTTGAAAAAAATCCGTAGAAATAGGCCTATATATCCGTTTTTCTTTACTATACCCTTCCATCTCCATTAATTTTTCTGTAATTCAAAATATTTATTTACACAATTCGGAATCTCATTCCTATAATGTGTCACATAAATCAATGTTTTATCATCCTTATTACAGAATTTTTCTATAATCCGGCGAACATGTACTTTATTGCTTTTATCCAATCCATGGAGAGGTTCATCCAAAATAAGCAAAGACGGATTTTTAACAAATGCTCTAGCTAACAAAGTTAATCGTTGCTCTCCTGAAGATAATTTCAAAAAGGAAGTGTTTTTCAAGTGCTTGATATTGAATAGTTCCATCCATTCTTCACATATTGCTAATTGCTCTGCATTACATTTTCGATACAATCCGATTGTATCGAAAAATCCCGAACCTACAATGTCGATTGCCGGAACATTTTTCAAATAAAAAAGATGCATTTCGGGTGAAACATATCCAATCCGGCTTTTTATTTCCCAAATACTTTCACCACTGCCTCGTTCCTTTCCAAAAAGAGTAATGTTATTGGAATAAGCCTGAGGATTATCTGCATAAATTAAGCTTAATAAGGTTGATTTTCCGGCACCATTCGGTCCGAGTAATGCCCACTTTTCTCCTTTTTCTATTTTCCAATTGATATCTTTCAGAATATCTTTTTTACCATAACGAATATGAATATTCTTCATTTCAACAATATTTTCAGAAAAATTTGAAAGAGAATTATTGATTGGTAAATTTATCTCTTCTTCCCAATTAACCGGAAATAATTCTTTTTGTAAGAAAATATTTTCTAAAAAGTCAATTCTGGAAGTTTCGTTTTTCAATTTCTTTCCTGAAATAGGAAGTATATGTGTAATCATTTCGGGAATATCATCCGGAGAAGAAAGTATCAATATGATTTGCAGGCTGTTTAACTGAATCATTTGAGATAGCGCTTCCTTCAAATATTCGCGGGATGAAGCATCCAGTCCGATAAATGGATTATCTAGAATTAATAATCGTGGATTTTTTTGTAACGTTCGTACAATTAAAAATTTCCGTAATTCTCCACTTGAAAAAAAAATAATCCGTTTACCTAACAAATGTTTTAAATTAAAAATCTCCAACATTGTATTTAGATTATCTCTATCGCATCTATTCAGTAAATCATCAACTAAAGGCGATTCTTCATTTTCGGTAGCATTAAAACGTTGCTGGTAGTACATATTTTTATAGTCGGCCAAACTATAAACGTCTCGAAAAGAAATTGTTTGAATTGCTTCACTTAGTTGAATCGTACTATTCTCAGCAAAATGATATGAAATTTTTCCTTGTTTCAATGCTATTTTTCCACAAAGAATATCGGCAAGTAATGTTTTTCCTGCACCGTTCGGACCGACAAAAGCCCAATGTTCACCTTCGTTCATTGTCCAAGAAACAGGTTCTTTAAACTCTAATTCGGGAAGGCAGGGAATAGCGTTGTCTATTTGAATAAAAGGTAAGCGCATATTAAAAATAAAAATTGAATATTTTTTCTTTAAGTACATGAAAAAAAATAGAAAATCCTTTATTTGTGCCTGAAAGGCGGGATTTTCATAACCGCATGTAAGCGAAGCGCAACTTGCGGATTGGCAACTAATGCTACTATTGCCTGTAAGGCAAGACTAACGAATAAGATACGTCTTGCTTTACAGGCAATAATTGATTCGGTTATTTAAATCGCAGGCCGTTGACCTACGGTTATGAAAATCAGGCTTTTCAAGCCTTTGTAAGAATTTTTTGTCATGGAATAATTTTTTTTCTTCTTTAATTATTCATATCCAATTGCTTGTTTTACAATTTTAGGAGAATCGTCTAAAAACTTCGGGTGATAATTAAAATCAATATGTTTTACAAACGACAACTGTATATTGCCGGTATTAAGGCTCATTCTTGCTCCATCGAATGCTGATGCATAAATCAGGTCGTTTATGTAAGATAAGTTTATCGACCACGAATCATCATTATATCCGGCAGAAAACCGGGGAAAGAGGGTAGGATATATACTTGTTTTTTCTTCGGCATAATTTGCTTTTTCAAAAGCGACATTTATTCCAACAGACATTGATCCTGTTATAAAATAATTTTTCTTGAAAACCCATGTATAAGCATATCCACAACTTGGACCGAGTTGAAATCCACTCACTTCCGGGTTTGCAATTTTTGATTGTCTGAATAAGGAAACACTGTCAGCTTTTACCTCACTGTAATAAATTCCGCCGCCAAGTAAAAAACTTCCCACAGACCTTTTTTGCTTTTCATTTTGGCTGAATGCTGCACGATATGAAAATCGGTTCCCATTAAACATATACTGGCTATATGCGCCGTATTTTTTTAATTTAATATCCTTGTAAAAAGGATAATTGGAACTATTTTCATTATTATTGCGTAAATAAAGTCCGGTATAATCCTGAATGAAAAGGTCAAATACAAATTTTCGTTTATAATAATGAATTTGAAAATCAGTAGCTTTGGTATGTTCTTCATTCTTTCTTTTAAAGGTATAACAGTTTATGCTTCCGGATAATCCTCTCCATCCGGCTCCTATTCCAATGGATAAATATCCGGTGGGAAAGAAAGCAAATCCGTCTCCTAATGTTGGCGAATCGTATGTCAATAAGCTATAATTATTGGAAAGGTAGATTTTAGCATAAAAATCTTGCGGGTATTTCTGAATATAGAGAGTGTCAATTTCCGAAAATGCTGAAAAAGAATAGGACGTAAAAATTAGTATCAATATGGATTTTAGTTGAAAAGAAAAACTCTTCGAATTTTTCCATCTTATAAAAAAAGAAAAATACGAAGAATAATATTTATGATATGTATGATTGATAATCAACTGTTTTCTATAATATTGTATGGATATTAACAAAAAAGAAAAAAGAAAAGTTTAAAAGATTCATATTTGTATTGAAAGACAAAAATAAAGCTTTTAAACTTTTCTTTTTTTATTATTTTGATAAGATCGGAAAAATAAAAATTACATTCCGAAAGCTAATTTTTCGATATAGTTGAATATTGGGCTAATTAATCCGACAATTAAAATACCTGTTACACAAATAACTAAAGACAATCGGTTATAGCAATCCGTTTTAAATGCAGCGATTGGAGATTCGTTATTATTGATAAACATAGCTTTTACAATCAATAAATAATAATATAAAGAAATAATTGTATTTAATAAGGCTAAGAATACAACAATATAATGTCCTTGTTCGGCAGCAGCATAGAATATGAAGAATTTACTGAAAAATCCGACAAAGAAAGGAATTCCACCTAATGAGAATAAGGACAACATCATTATCAAGCTCAATTTCGGATTTGTTTGATATAATCCGTTATAATCGGTCATATCTACTTTTCCTGTTTTTGCTTCGATAGATGCGATAACTCCGAATGCTGCAAAGTTGGAGAATAAATACGCTAAAATATAAAATACGACAGTCGCCATCCCCATCCCTGTTCCGGCTAAAATACCCAACACAATGTAACCCGCTTGGGAGATAGATGAAAATGCTAAAAATCGTTTTAAATTATTTTGACGGATTGCGAATAAGTTACCGACAGTAATAGTAATTACGATAATCCATTTGAATATTTCGGTCCATTCAACTACCAAATTGGCAAATACTTTGAACATTAACACTGTTAATACAAAAGCAGCGGAACCTTTTGATATTACCGATAAGTATGCGGTAACAGGAGTTGGAGCACCTTGGTAAACATCAGCAGTCCATAAATGGAACGGAACTAATGATAATTTAAAGAACATTCCGGCAAGGAAAAATACCATTCCCAACAACATCATTGCATTTCCGCTAACAAGCATTGGAGCGATATCCGTAAAATACATAGCGCCGGTAGCACCATATAACATGGAAATTCCAAATAGCATAATTCCCGATGAGAAAGCTGCTGTAAGGATATATTTCGCACCAGCTTCGGCCGAATTATGTTTGTATTTATCAAACGCAACTAATGTTGCCATTGGAATTGAAGCTGTTTCCAATCCGATATAAAACATTAGGAAGTGTCCGGAAGAAATCATCAGGTACATACCGAAAAGCGTAAAGACCGTAATCAAGTAAAATTCTCCTCGTCTGATTACAACATCTTTATTTTTCAGCCATGCATTCGATTGTAGGAATACCAGCAAAACTCCAATATTCAATATGTTTTTCACCAGCATGTGCATGTTGCTCGTTACATACATTCCGGCAAAAGACTCTCCTGATTCAGCAGGAATAAAGCAGAAAAATGTATGAAGTGCAAAAAGGACACACGCAAATGGTTGAATACACCTTTTTGCATCGTCCGATGCAAACAAATCGTATAAAAACAAGATGATAAATACCACAATCAGTGATATTTCATGTCTCATCAATAAAAAATTACTCAAATCCATATTCTATATTGTTATTTGTTATTTGCTATTTGTTGGAAAATAACAATAACCAACTCTTAATTCTTAACTTTTAATTCTTAATTATAAGAAGAGTACTCCACGTTTGAAAGCAAGGAAACTTTCCCGAATCATGTCATTCAACCACAATGGCGCGATACCAATTCCGGCAATACAAACAATCAATGTTACCAATGCAATTTTTTCATACCAAACAGCATCTGATAGTGTTGAATGTTCTTTATTTTGAATTGCACCATATAATATTTTACCTACAACACGCAAAATATAAACTGCGGTCACCACAATTGAAGCACAAGCTGCAATTGTAATGGCACGGCGGAACATACTTGCACCTTTTTGGAAAGCTCCGAAGAAGATAGACATTTCCGAAACGAATCCGCTTAATCCGGGTAATCCCAATGAAGCCAAACCCGCAATTACATAGCAGACAGAAAGGAAAGGCATAACTTTCATTAATCCTCCCATTTCACGTATATCGCGCGTGTGAGTGCGTCCGTAAATCATTCCGATAAGCGCAAAGAAAAGCGCTGTCATTAATCCGTGAGATAACATCTGAAGCACAGCACCGGTCAGAGATGTTTGTGTCAAAAATAGGATGGCGAATAATACCAGTCCACAGTGACTTACGGAAGAATATGCGTTGATATATTTCAAGTCGGTTTGTACTACAGCTCCAAAAGCACCGTATAAAACACTGATAGCAGTAAGAATTGCAAAAATCCATCCTAATTCATGAGCTGCCTCAGGCATTAAGTAAATGGCAACGCGGAAGCATCCATAACCTCCCAATTTCATCAATACGCCTGCATGCAACATGGATACGGCAGTTGGTGCCGAAGCATGTCCGTCGGGAGACCAAGTATGAAAAGGGAAAAGAGCGCCCAATACGCCAAAGCCAAGGAAAGTGAGGGGAAATATCCACATTTGTGCCTCAATAGGAATCCAGTTTTTTGAAATTTCGAGGATGTTCATTGTCAATTGTCCGCCTTCGGGAGCCGAGTTGAAGTAAATACCCAAAATTCCGATTAAAAGGAATGCAGAGCCACCCATCAACATAAGGGTTAATTTCATTGCCGAATATTCTTTCCGTCCGGTACCCCAAATTCCAATCAATAAATACATGGGTATTAAGGCGATTTCGTAGAACATAAACATGGTAAATAAATCCACTGAAATGAAGAAACCAAATACACCAGTTGATAAGAGCAAAAACCAAAGGAAAAATTCTTTGGTTAGCGGTTGCATATTCCAAGAAGCGAATACGCCGGTAAAAATGATTACTGCTGAAAGTAAAATCATTGCAACTGAAATGCCATCCACTCCCACTGCATAACAGATATTCATCGGAGCATACCATACTGTACTTGCTGTGAAAAGCATTTCGGATGTATCGCCGCCATTGCGAGCCGTAATAAACATATACAGAAGAGCAATGGCTCCAGCTAATAAAACGGACGAACCGGCTACCATAACCGTTCGAATTTGTTGTATATTCCGGCAAGGGACTAAAATCAGCATCATCAAAACCGGAACAAATACAAAAAACGATAGAAAATTCATACGTAATTTTTTATTTTACACTAATGTTGCATGAAAACTTGCATGTTCATTTTCTTACAGAAAAGTCATTGTACATGCTCGTTTTCGTGATATATAGTGAATTTACAATTCTATAATTGAAGTTTCTTTGATAACATTAAATCATTGTAAAATAATGATTTAATGTTATCAAAGAAAGGAGTTGGCTGTTTTTGAAAACTTCGGGCAAAGATAAACATTTACTAAATATATGGAACATCTTTTTGAAGTAAATACTAATTTTTTTTGAAGTTTATGTTTGCGTTTTTTATTGTATTGGTTTTTAGATAGTTATTTCTAATTGTATATTTGTTTATGAGTAATCTGAAAGGATGCTTAATCAAATTCTAATTGATCTACATGAATGAATAATTGTTTTCCATGATGGTAAAAGAAAGGCAATTCCTCATTTCCTTGAGATAAATTCCTTAACCAATAGATAGTATTTGATGGTACATTCTCAAATAATAGATAGTTATATTTAGCCTCAATTATAGAAATTTGTTTCCATCCCGCATCATAATAGAACAGGGCATATCGATCACCAGGATTGATAATATTATTTGCATTTCTAGGAGCAAACCTGATATGAGTAACTGTAACCGGAGTAGGAAAAAACATTCCAACGCTGCTTGAACCTACATAAGTGTCGTAATTTCCATCAAATGCAGTTTCGTAATTAGTACCTGTTTTAAGAGGATCTCCCTGGTATTTTATCAAATTTTTATCATGAATCGTATTTGTTTCTTCATAAAATATTGGTAATGGAGATGGATGTATATTCTTGTAAGAAGAATTTGCTTTTCCAATAAATTCTAATTCTGATATGTTGACAGATCCTCTATTTGGAGCTGAAAATTTGTAATAGTGGTATTTTTTTTCATTTATAAATTGAATTTCTTGTAGATAAGGAAGAGGAGATTCTTTTAGTGTAAATAATGTGTCAAATTTTCCATTGTCGGTGTTTCCTGCAATAAATACTCCTCCGATAAGTTTTTCTTGCATCATTTTCATACGTCTTTTTTCGGGATATTTTCTTAAAATATGAAGTGTTTGAAATTTGGAATAATCAGGAGCAATAGAAATATAGCGAAATTCGGATGATTTATCTTTATTGTTTTTAGTGCTATAAAGTTTATCATTAATAAGTTTTAAGTCAACAATGTTGTTTTCTTTATTGCTTGTTAATGGCATATTTATAGATTTCACCTCTCCTTTAGTGTGTAGTATAAAGGGAAAAGTAATTGGTGTTAAATCGTTATTCTCATCATAATAAACAGGGAAAAAAAGTGTATTTAATGGTACTTGTTCAAAAACAATTTCTTTGTTTTTTATATCTATAATTCCCCAAGCGACGGGATTTAATTCTTCTTCTTTATTAAAGAAACACAAATATGCCAATTTATTAGGAATGGCCTGCTCAAAAGGGATTCTAAGCGTTATAGTTTGATGATACCGGAATGTTTGATCTTTCAACAATGGAGATTCAAGTGTTTCGGGTATATATTCTTCTTTACCTTTCAGAAAATAAGGCGTGTTCTTATTGGCGGCAAATGTTTTTCTATAAACTTTTCCTGCATATTTTATATCACTTTCCCAGTCTTCTAATAAATTATTATCCGGAGCAGAAAATGGTTTGTAGATTTGATCCGAATCCGGAGAGCAACTCCAAAAATGAGGATTATCCCGATCTTTCCATTGTGGGGTATATTCGAATATAATTGGGATTCCACAAGCTCTGAAAATATTACAAGTCCAAGAATTCATATTGTAACAGTCCATTTTGAATTTTGGCAAAAAAATGTCATTTAATCCGATTCGTTGTTCTTTAGCATCAACAAATTGGTTAATCCATCGGGATTTATTAACAAATGCTTTATATTGTTCAATAGTATATCGAATATCGGTTGAGTCTTTTAAAAGCCATTTGAAGCGTTTTCTTAAATCACTTCTTTTATATAAAATTGATTCATCATTTGTCCTGTAAGGCAGTATAAATTCTTTAAATGTTTCAAAATCCATATTGCGTAAAAGAGGATTATGTTCCCATTCATCAAATGCGGATTCAATATTGTCGATTAAAAAATCTGCCCGGATACATTGTAAATCCGATAAGGTTGTTGTTTTTTTAATTTCGGCATTCGGAAGCAGGTCGTATTTATCTTTCATTGACAACCTCACACTATCATATAGTTTTGATTTAAATGAAAGTATATCTTTTGGATTCATGTTTTTGAATATGTCGCAAAATAAAGAATCCGATTCCATAAAAAAACGGTCATATTCTTTATCTATTACAATATCATTCAAGCTGTTATGATATTGCATATTAATTATTAAGAAACAAGCAGCTTCATATTTTTTTCGATCTTTGAATTTATAAAAATTCAAAACCGACTCTAATTCCGAACGGTTATTGCCTGCCAGCTCCAACGCATTTTCTACTTCTTTGGAGCAAGGCTGACAGGACGTTAAGCCCAATGTTATAAGTATTATTGCTATGAGTATATTTTTCATTAAATTTATTTTACAAATCAAGCATATTAGGTGTAAAATTCAATCGGTAACCTTTGCCGTTTGAGATTATAAATGCAACTATTTTAGCAAATTATAGAGAGTTCCATTTTAAAGTGAAACTCTCTTAAAAGTATATTACAAATCAAGCATGTTAGATGTAAAATCCACTCTAAAGTCTTTCCCTCCTGTTGGAATACAATAGTAATAAGCCAAATGAACTTTCAGTTTCATACTTTTAATGGAAGTCTTATCTCCAGGAGCAAATACTTTAAATGCAGTCATTTCTTCTTCAAAAATCAGGCGTTTATCAACAATTGATCCTCCAGGTAGAATTCGGATATTGGTCATGCTTTTGTGAGCGAAGGCTCCGGCTATAGGAAATAATTTGTCTTCTGTTTGCTTAACAAGCATATTTGAGAATAATACTTTTTTATATCCTGCAAAAACAAAATAGCTTGGGCTGCCTTTTATATAATTACCAAACTCATTAATCATACCTGAATTGAATATTATAATCTGATATGGGTTATTATTTTTGATTGTGGTTTGCACATAGAATTTCCCATTTTCCTGCACTTTACTTATGGTAACACTTATATTGGTTTGGGCAATTAAGCCGGATGTCAGTGCAACTAATGTAAAAATTAATAGTATCTTTTTCATAACCACATTATAAAATACAACCCATTCCAGTAAATTATAGAGAGTCTCATTTTAAATGAAACTCTCTATAAAAGTTATATTACAAATCAAGCATATTAGATGTAAAATCCAATTGGTAGCCTTTGCTATTTGTTGGCGAATCGTAAAAATACGACAGGCGGGCTTTCAGTTTCATACGGTTAATAAATGTTTTATCTCCGGGTTCAAATACTCTGAAAGCTTTCATGTCTTCCTCGAAAATAAGTCGTTTGTCAATGAATGACCCTCCAGGCAAAATAGGGATATGTTTCATACGTGTATGAGCAAAAGCTCCAGATATAGGAAATAGTTTATCATCTGTTTGTTTGATAAGGTTACTTGAGAATATTGATTTTTTATATCCAGAAAAGATAAAATAGCTTGGACTACTGCTTATCGCTCCACCAAATTCATCAATCATTCCTGAATTGAATATTATAATCCGATAAGGATTATTATTTTTAATTGTGGTCTGAATATATAATTTTCCATTCTCCTGCACTTTATTTATGGTAACACTGATATTTGTTTGAGCGGCTAAACTGGATGTTAGCATTGCTAGTACAAAAATTAATATTGTTTTTTTCATAATTCTGTCTTTTTATTTTTTATTTCCATTGGCATCATATCCATTTTCCCTTTCATGTCTCAATGCCCTGTTTCTTTCATCTTCAAAAATTCCAATTTGTCTTTCTAATGTTTCCTTATATGCATCACTTAATGTATAAAGTCCTCTATTAGCACCATCTAACTCAGCTTCTCGGGCATTGACTTCTGATTGATAATGATTTGATGGCATGTATATAAATTTTTTTGAATTTTCATAATCCATGCAAGTCTCATAGTAATTTGGCATGGAGATGTCAGCGGCAGCTTCTCTACAAGATCTTTTTGCCTCGGCTTCTTCTCGCGGTCCAAGTTGTCCATATGGTATATCAGTATGAATTTTAAGAATCCCTCCATCTTCTCCTTTTTTAAGTGGAAAATTGTCGATATAATGCTGGTATTCATGAATAAGCGTTGATAAACGTTCTCCATTAGGTTTATCAAACCAGCTTTGAGCTACTTCAATCCGCCCATCTATAAATCTAGCATGATATCTAGCCTCTCCAACATATTTTACATTTGGCATTTGCTTATATTTGTCTCCAAATATTTTTTTCAATATATCTTCTGCTTGCTTAACATAATTGTTTATTGTTTTTTGCTCATCTGGAATATTCGGTTTTGGATCTGGTTTTGGGTCAGGGTTCGGATAATCTCCCGGGTTGTTATTATCATCATAAGGTTCATCATCCTGGTCTTCTACCCATACGCAATCCGTGTACCAGAATTCGTATTCATAGTAATAGGAGCATTCTTCTCCATAATATTCTCCCGAAGACCAGGTGAAACATTCTTCTACCAGGTATTCCAGATACCAGTCGGTACATTCGTCATGTCCACCACTTCCCCTTAATTGAATATTGCCGGTATCGCTATCGCATTTTGGAGACATGGTATGCGTAATCTTACCATCCTTGTATCTCCAGCCACCAACAAAGTTACCATTTAAATCGTGATAAAAAATCAATCCGCTGAAATCTTTATCCCTTTTGGCATACGTTACTTTCTTAAAAGGCTTGAAATTTGTTAATTCCAGATAAGATGCATCTGGTACGATCGTCATTAAAAATCCTCTTTTGGTATTGGTTTCCTTGTCCATTTCCACAATCATACGTGTCAAGGATTGTTTGTACTTCGGATTTTTTGTCGAACGGTACTTTTCATACGTTTCGGGAGTTAAAAAGTTAAACTTTTTTTCATGAAACAATTGGGTTTCGACATACTGGTACTTTTTCGATTTTCGCTTGGTTACCTTAGAGCGTTCCCAATCCGGTTTTACGGCTAAATCCTTGTCGGTACTTGCCCGCAACTCTACAATATCAGGCTTGTTGGCTTCGTACCAATCCTTTGCTTCCTGCAATGCCTGTTTCGAAGAGGCTTCTGCACTTGTCCCGTCTGTGTCTTCATACCCAATATCATCCTGGCAGGAATATAAAAGGCACAAGCTCATTGTCAACATAAAATAAAACTTCTTTCTCATAAGCTTCTGGTTTTAAATAGTTAATAAAATGAGAGATATAAAAAATATGTAATACATAAATGTTATTGGTTGTTGGTTATTTGTTATTTTTCGATGCCTTCTCATTTGTCTGTTTCCGTTAAAACTTTTTTGGCATCATATCTTATCCTGTCTATGCTTGGTGATTCTATTTTTATCTTTTTTGAAAGTAGATAATCCGCAATTTGTTTTGCTTTTGCTGTTTCTCCTTGTTGCAGGTAAAGTTTCATAGAAAGATAATCGGGGGTAAATCGCGCAGGAACCATGTTATGTGCCGTTTCCCAGCAAGTTAATGCTTGTTTATTTTTGCCTTCATCGGCATATAACTTGCCAAGTTCGATGTATAAATCAGAAGATGGCCTGAGTTTTATAGTTTGTTGTATGATTTCAATTGCCTTTACATTGAATTTACTTGCGGTTAAAACCCTTTCATAAGTGATAAGATATTGCGGATTGTTTTTTAATACAGGATAAACTTCTTCAAAGTCGTGTAAAACTTCATTTCTTTCAAAAGGGAAATTTTTCAGCGCATTTCCCCATTTTATACATGCAGACATGTAATTTACAGCAACTATTGCTGCTGCAAGTACAGTTATACACGTTGCAATATATATAACCGGGCCAAGAAAAGGCAGTTTCCCAATACTTCTTTTTATTGGGATTTTCTTATCAGACTTTTGAGCAATAATGGCTAAACAAGAGACGAAAATGATGTTGAATTGTATTTTATCAAAAGGATAAGAAAATAGGGCAAAAATCAAGATTGAAGCCAGCATTGCTTTTGTGATTCTCAAAACAGCATCCGGTTTCTTTTCAGTTCTATCTTTTACCCTGAATATATTGAAAATCAGAATAAAAAATAAAATTAAACCAACTATCCCTTGCTCGACAAAAATTCGCAGATACTCATTTAAAGGAACATAAATATCATCAGCTAATAACGAATAATCTGAATCTGGGTGCTTTTCAAAGAAATCAGCTTGGTAATTCATGTAATTAGATCTGAAACCAAGTATTTTATGCCCAAAAATGGGTTTATCCTTTACCATCTCCATTGAAATCCTTGCGATTAACAATCTTCCATCTGCCGAATCCTTTTTTAGTTGATACAAATAAATTATAGCGAATAAGGATAAAAAGAGAATGATTATAGCAAAAAATACAATTCTTACCTTAGGAATTATAAATTGTTTCTTTTTAATAAATCGGATAAATAAAGGACATATCAGGTATGACGCAGAAACAATAAACGCAATCCATGATGCTCTGGAATTGGAACAGATTAATTGAATTAATAATAGTGCCAATATTGAACTCCATAAAATTTTATTGAAATATATTTTATTATTCTGAATGAATAAGATAATTCCAAGGAATATAGTACATGCAATAGAAATAAATCCACCAAATATTCCTGTATTATAAAATCCGCCTGAAATATGAGATAAATTATACCACGATTCATCAGAATTGATTATTTCTATAATTATTTGAATTAATCCTGATACAGGTATAATAAGCAATATATTTAAAAAATATTGTGTTATATAGGTGCGAAAAAACAAATATAAAATGAACAAAGAAGCTATATGAAAAAGTGTCTCATATTCTATTGGGTATTGAAAAATAAGTATGTAGTAGATAAAATAAAAAAATACGATAATGTCAACTACTGTGATTTTACTATACGTATTTTTTGCTTTTAATATATTGAATAATAGCAGTATAATTGATAGTATGAATGATATGATAATCTTTTCCGCTTCATTTGGAAATGAGAAAATACCCCATATTTGAAAAGGAAGTAAAATATATGCAAAAAGCAAATATGGTAATTTAAGTTGGATTATATTTGATATATTGTTTCTCATTTATTTATATTATAATTACATTTTACTATTGTAAAATAGATGTATATTTTGCAATATTATCAATAAAATATTACTAAACAAAAGATATTATAATTATTTTTTTATCTTATTGTTATATTTTTACAGTTATAAATATTAGTATATGCTATGTATTGCTTTTAGACAGGTAGTTAATATTTATTTGGTATGAGTTTATTATTGTATTAATAAAATTTATTTAATATAATAATCCAAATGAAGATGAATTGTGTAGTCAGGTTTTTGCGAGAAGATAATATAAACTTATTCTATAATTTTGACATCATTGACACTGAATATAATTCATGATTTTTATGTAAGTTTGTAACCTTTAACCAAATGATTACTCAAAAATGAAAAACATTTCACTATCCCTCATCCTAATGCTATTTTCCCTATTCTGTTTTGCGCAACAAACAGAAACGCTTTACCTCTCCGGAAAAGGACTTGGCGACACACAAACCTGGCAGTTTTATTGCAGCGATGGAATGAATAGTAAAAAATGGTCGAAGATTGAAGTTCCTTCTCAATGGGAATTACAGGGTTTCGGCGAATATTGTTACGGCAGGTGGTACACCAATAAAAATATCAAAAAACCACCAACGGAAACAGGTACCTACCGTCGTTCTTTTACGATCCCTTCTTCGTGGAAAGGCAAACAGATTACTATTGTATTCGAAGGTGTAATGACCGATACGGAAGTAAAAATCAACGATAAATTGGCCGGAGATATTCATCAGGGCGGATTTAATCAGTTTTCATACAATATCACCGATTTGGTTAAAACCGGCAAAAACGAAATTGAAGTTAAGGTGAGCAAAGAATCGTCAGACCGTTTAGTAAATGCTGCCGAACGCAAGGCCGACTGGTGGCTGTTTGGTGGAATATATCGTCCGGTTTATTTAGAAGCCAAACCATTGGTAAATATTGAAAGAATAGCCGTTAATGCCAAAGCAGACGGTTCTTTATATGCCGATATTTTTACTACGGATTTGGAAAATGGATACTCTGTAGCAGCAACCATATCTCCTGTAAAAAAGGATGGTGCAAGCTATGAGAAGCGTGTTTCGACATTTCAACAACCTGGAAAAGAACATTCGATTTCTGTAAAATGGGATAATGTAAAAGTTTGGAATACCGAAGCTCCGAATATGTACAATTTGCAATTGGAATTGCTCGATAAAAATAATAAGGTTGTACATGTTTATAATGAGAAAATAGGTTTCCGTACGATTGAATTCCGTGAAAAGGATGGTCTTTATGTAAATGGCACAAAAGTTGTTTTGAAAGGAATCAACCGGCACTCTTTTCATCCCGATGGAGGCCGTACAACCAACAAGGAAATCAGTATTATGGACGGAAAACTGATTAAAGAGATGAATATGAATGCCGTTCGGTTTCATTATGCTCCGGATAAGCATTTTATGGATGTTTGCGACTCGTTGGGAATTTTTGTTGTATCCGAATTGGCAGGGTGGCAAAATGCGTATAACACTCCGGTTGGTTCGATATTAGTAAAAGAATTGGTTACCCGCGATGTCAATCATCCTTCTATTATCCTTTGGAGTAATGGAAATGAAGGCGGATTCAATTATGATTTAGACCCTCTTTTTGCCAAATATGATCCACAGAAACGCCATGTAATTCATGCTTGGGCGGATTTTAACAATTTAGACACACATCATTACCCGACCTATTTAACAGGAGTTGCCCGGTTGATAAACGGATATAAAGTATTTATGCCAACCGAGTTCCAACATGGAATGTATGATCAAGGACATGGCGCCGGGTTGGAAGATTTTTGGGCGAGTTATACCTCCCATCCTCTTTTTGCCGGCGGATTTATGTGGGATTTTTCAGATAATGCGGTTAAACGCAGTGACAAAGGTGGAATCCTCGATTCCGATGGGTCCAATGGTACAGATGGTATTTTAGGCCCTTACCGTGAAAAAGAAGGAAGTTATTATACAGTGCGCGATATTTGGGCACCTATCCAATTTGCAAATCTGTATATAACGCCTTCTTTTAAAGGCGAGTTTATCGTTCGCAACGATTATTTGTTCTCTAATCTGAATACATGTAAAATGGAATACCGGGTATTTACAGCTCCTTCTCCCTTGAAAGGTGGGCAATCTGCTGTAATTGCATCAGGAAGTGTAACTCTTCCGGCAATTGATCCGCACGAAGCAGGAAAAGCCCGGATGCAAGTTCCGGCTAACTTTTTCGAAGGGGATATTCTGGAAATCAAAGCATGGGGACAGGATGGAAATGAGATTTGTACATGGACATGGCCTATTCATTATACCGAAGAATATACACAAAATCAAATGGCGCAGGTAAATCAATCCGGAAAAGCGACCGTAAAACAAGATGGAAATAAAGTAATACTTTCATCCGGTGGTGTTTCGGTTACTTTTGACACAACCAACGGATGTATTACCGAAGTTAAAAACAATAAAGGAACTGTATCATTCAATAATGGTCCACTCCCTGTAGGAATGAAAGCTAAAGTAAATAAAACGCAATTCAGACAGGAAGGAAATGATGCTGTTTTTACCGTATATTATTTAGGAGCAGTAGACTCTATTCGTTGGGAAATGACGCCTTCGGGTATTCTTCAAATGCATGCCGTAACTTTAGATAAAGCCAATCCGGGAGTAGGATTTGATGAAGCTGTTTTTGAAAATAATATTTCCAATTTCGGATTTACGTTTTCTTATCCGGAAGAGAAAGTGAAAAGTATGGATTGGTTTGGGCGCGGTCCTTACCGTGTATGGCGGAATCGTATCCGGGGAGCCAATTTTGGTGTGTGGAATAAAGATTACAATAATACCATTACCGGAGCCGATTTTGCAAATATGGTGTATCCCGAATTCAAAGGATATCATGGAAATATGTATTGGAGTACGCTCAATACATCCGAATCTCCTTTTACTGTTTATAGTGCCAGTGATGGAGTATTTATGCGCGTGTTTACTCCGGCAGAACCAACGGATAATAAAACTGATTGGGCGGCTAATCCGGTATTTCCGGAAGGAGATATTTCGTTTTTATATGAAATTCCGGGAATGCGTTGCTTTAAACCGATTTCCCAACAAGGACCCAAAAGCCAACCTTCCAGCATTCGTATAAAACAAGGAGACGAAGGGGTAAAAATGAATTTGTATTTCGATTTCAGATAGCCTGTAAGAATTTAAACACAAGGGGCGCTAATTTGGCGCCCCTTGCGGTTTAAATTCTTTATATATCCAATGCTACATCAATAATAACAGTATTGCCATTCTTCCATCGAATCCATCCGGTTTCTTTTGTACGGCCTTTATTGACGATGACTTGCAGCCAGTCTCCCACAACCTTTATGTCAGTTTTATAATCTGATTCATAATCGCAACTATCAAAATCAGGCATTTCCGGTGCATCATCTTCCGGACTTTCCCTGAATGGGTTTCCATCGGATGAAGTAATGCAAAACACATTATTAAAGAACTTTTCCCAAGTATAAAAACTGGTTTCAAATCCTTTTTTAAGGTACATGGTTTTATTCTCGCTCACTGCAATTTTATAACTATTGCTATCCTGTCCTAAACACACAAAATAATATGTGCCATACTCCGGAAAATAATAAACCGGAACAACATTATCAGGCGGAGCAGCATATATATAATATGTGTACACCAGATTTTTACAGGCAGCATCACTGTATATTTTTACAAATGAAGGCATATTCATTTCATCCGATATATAATTTACAAGTCCGGTTCCTATTTGATTGAAATAATTGCGATAATCCAAGTTGCGGGAAGAGGAATTTGTTTTAAGTTGACGAATAATTTCCGGCTTTCCATCTTTCTCTTCATATTCCTTATAAGTGGAATAACCGGGGTTGCCTCTTTTGTATTCCCGGTCTTCCTTTATTATTAACTCTCCGTTTTTTAAATCATATATTTTGGCTTTGATTTCTATATCATCATCCGAATGTATGCAGGAATAAAGTTTTCGTTTTTCAAAATCAACCTGAAAGGAACCTAATTTTTCGTATTCATATTTTTGTTCAAACAACTGGGTTTGCGGATTATACACCCAGCAATAATAAAAATATCCGGGCCGTCCCGAGTTTACTAAAATATCCAGGTGTCCATCAAGATTTACATCCTTCATTTCAACCCAGTTCTCACTTTCAATATCGTCTCTTTTTGCTTTAAAATCATTGAGTGTTTGTACTATTTCGCCCTTATTATTACAAACCCTTAACTCTTTGATTACAAAGTCATCATCTTCAATAGAAGAAGCATAATCCGAAGCATTGTAAAAATAAGTTGCAACAAAATAATTGAGCGGATTGTAATCCCCATCATTCATTGATTGCAATTGAAACGGGTAAGATTTGGCATGATTTCCTTGAAACCATGTACCCGAAATTCCTTTATCATCAAAAATCCCTTCGAAAAAACCGGTTGTTACATATTCACCTTCCTCTTCGTCGTAGCCCGATTCTTCCAATGATATTTTCATACCGTCTATACTTCCCGACAAAGAAATCCATTTTTCTTTTCCTGCATATTTATATTTTCCTGAAACAGCTGATTTTGCAGTGTAAATTTCCATTATTATATCATACTTATTATCAATTTGGCCTTTATAATAAAAAGTATAATTCATGTAATCCCAATAGCCATTTTCGGGAATGGATATACTTTTTCGTGATGAATCATCGTTATTCTCTCCTTCTTGTTGTTGCTTTTGGGTACAAGAAACTAAAAATGCCGAAATAAATAGTATCGTATAAAATAATTTCATATTAACCGTTTTATTTTTAGTTGTTTAAATTAAAAAATATATGGATTGAAAAATTTTCGTAAAGGTATAAAAAGTTACGAGTTACAAAAATGGCTTAATTTTAACCATTCTTTGTAACTCGTAACCTGTAACTCGTAACTAATTTTATTGCAGAATCTTCTTTACCGCACCTAAATCAGGATAAAAAATAACCTTTGCCGGATTTTTCTTGTCTTCAAATATAGTCGAAGGCAATACGGTTAAAGAGCCGAACTGGGCTATTTTTAACGTAGAATCGAAATACGTTTTATTCGAAAACGTAACTTTTACCGAAGCCTCACCGGGAGTATTACATACAATTCCTTTTTGGCTTTTTTGTTTTGTATCGGCAAAAACATTTTCACCTTCAGAAGTTTTCTTTGTTGTTATAAATACAGGAATTCCGCTTAAATCATCTTTTCCCACCAAACCAAGGTGTTGGGAAAAACGGCATACAATAAAATTATTCATCACATCTTCGGGTTCAACAAGATACGATTGCATTTTGCTTTCTTTTGTTATTGTACCGGTAAACATTTCGGTCAGTGCTTTTTCTTGTGCCTCCAACTGACTGATAACCAATTTAAAAGATTCGCCATCTCCCGGTATTTTATCGGCATCTCCCGTAAGTATATTCATACGGCTTTCCCTGATCCTATAGATTTGCTTTGCTGCTATTTCAGCCATTTTAGATGTTGAACTTGCCATCAAAAGTTCTTCTGTCATTACTGAAGACTTATCAATAATAGCAGCAGCTGCCGGTTTTTCTACTGATAAGTGAGTTTTAGGCACATCACTGAAATCAGGTTCGGTATTGATGGAACAAATAACACCATCAGCCGTAAGATACATAAATGGGGCAGCATTCGACTTTAACTGAATAAAATAAGTATTGTCTTTGTCTATAACACTTTTTCCCCACACATCAATATTATCTAATGTCCAATAAGTTTTATCCTCGGTTATTACGTCTTTTACACCCAGATATTTTTCTGCATATTGGTAGAATTGCCCTCTTTTTTGTGTAATTTTTGTAACCTGAACATCTACATTCAGCATAGTTTTAGGAAGAGAATACGTTAATCCGTATTCATTTCCTTTTAATGCAGTTACTTTTACAGCTTCTGTTTGTGCGTTAGTAGCAGATAAAAACAAAAGCATCAAGCTAATAAATAATAACTTTTTCATATATAATTTATTTTTCAAGTCTCAAAGATATTGCAAAATTACAAAAATATAATCTGCAAGTTATCTCTTGCAGTTGTTAAAAAGAAACAACACACATATGTCATATCTCACAACTTTCTTTTATACCTCGGATGCGACTCCAAAATAACCTTCCTCAAATGTTCCTTACCAATATGTGTGTAAAGCTCTGTTGTTGTAATCTTTTCATGTCCAAGCATTTGCTGAATTGCACGTAAATTGGCTCCACGTTCCAATAAATGTGTTGCAAAAGAATGCCGGAAAGTATGCGGACTGATATTTTTCTTTATGCCAACCGCTTCGGCTTGCATTTTTATAATATGAAAAACTGTAATGCGCGAAAGCCCTTTGCCACGTTTTGTCTGGAAAAGAATATCATCATATCCTTTTTGAATTTTTAGTTCATTCCGGTCAATCATATAGTTCTTGATTTCCTTCAACGCTACATGAGAAATCGGCACCAAACGCTGTTTACTACCTTTTCCTTCAACTTTTATAAATTCTTCATCAAAATAAATATCGCTGATTTTTAGTGTAATTAACTCAGAAACACGCAATCCGCAACTGTACAATGTTTCCAGCATTACATGATTACGTCTTCCTTCGGGTAAAGATAAATCAAAAGAATCCAAAATCGAGTCAATTTCTTCAAGTGTAAGGACATCAGGAAGTTTTAATCCTATTTTAGGCGCTTCAAGTAGTTCGGTTGGATTTGTTTGAATATATTCTTCAATTTCCAGAAACCGGTAAAATGATTTTATTCCCGAAATAATCCGTGCCTGCGAACGGGCATGTATCCCGACATCCCTGAGTTGTGCTATAAATTGTTGTAAATCTTTCAATGTAATTTTATCCAACGAAACATTTTCCGAAAGCGAAAAATCAATCAGTTTCGATAAATCCTGCATATAAGCGCTTAACGAATTTCCCGAAAGAGACTTCTCCAATCTCAGGTAAATCTCATATTTTTTAATAATATCATTCACAACAACAATAACTTATAACTTATTGGTTTATTCCTTGATAACTATTTACTTTTTGTTGTAACTTTGCACGCTGAAAAACCGGCAAACACAATCTATTGCCAAAGGTATAATTTAATTAAGAATTTGGAACATTAATCCTTTCCAAATTATCAGGATGTTATTTTATCAATTCTTAATTCTTAATTCTTAATTCTTAATTGACAAATGAATATTCTGATTATCAATGGTCCCAATCTTAATTTGTTGGGAAAAAGAGAACCCGGTATATATGGAAATTCTTCTTTTGAAAGTTATTTCGAAGAATTGAAAAAGAAATATCCGCAGGTAAATTTTGAATATTACCAATCGAATGTCGAAGGTTTTTTAATCGACAAACTCCATGAAAAAGGATTCTCTGCTGATGGAATTATCCTTAATGCAGGAGCCTATACACACACTTCCTTAGCCTTAGCCGATGCCATCCGTGCAATAAAAACACCTGTAATCGAAGTGCATATATCAAATGTACACAGTAGAGAAAGTATTCGTCATACATCGATGATTGCACCTGCTTGTTTGGGTAGTATTTCCGGTTTTGGAATGGATTCCTACCGTTTAGCAGTAGAAGCAATTATTTCGGAGAAGTATGGAGTTTGAATTTAGAAGTTTGCAAAATAACAAATAACTTATAACTAAAAATGTATCCGGATAGTTTAATTTTTGATATGGATGGTACTCTTTGGGATGCCGTAGATGGTTATGCGCAATCATGGACGGAAGCATTTAAAATTAAAGGAATAAACCGTATTGTATCACGGCAGAATTTACAAAAGCTGATGGGGATGGAAGTTAAGACGCTTTTAGAAAATATTATTCCCGAAGTTCCTGAAGAAGAAAGAGAAATATTTTACCAGGATGTATTAGCTCAGTATGAAGTTGTAATACCGCGAATAGGAGCTAAAATATATCCCGGGGTAATTGAAGGATTGCAAGAATTATCATCCAAATATAAGCTATTCATACTCAGTAATTGCGATAAAGGAGGAATCGAATTATTTTTAAAATATACAGATACAAGCGAATATATTACCGATTACATTGAACATGGAGAAAATCTAATGCCAAAACATCACAATATGAATTTATTAAAAATCAGGCATAACCTTCAAACTCCAATGTATATAGGAGACACCGATTCCGACCGCAAACAATCGGATATAGCCAAAATTCCATTTATATTTGTTAATTATGGATTTGGTACAACTGATAAATATGCTGCCGAATTCGAAAGTTTTTTCGACCTAACCTATTACTTTATGAATATAGATAAAGAATAATCGGAAGAAAAAATATAATCGCAAATAGCATTGATATCAATAACTAACTCATAACTTACAACTCATAACTATAAAATGTCTAAGCAAACAAAAATTGTAGCAACAATATCGGACAAACGGTGCGATATAGATTTCTTGAAAGATTTATATGAAGCCGGATTAAATGTTGTCCGCCTTAATTCTGCTCACTTAGATGCAGAAGGTTTCACTAAAATTATAACAAATGTTCGTGCCGTATCGAATAAGATTGCACTTTTAATGGATACCAAAGGCCCGGAAGTACGCACAACCATTGTTGATAATCCTATCGAACTCGAAGCCGGAGATTCTATTTATGTAAAAGGAGATATAACCCAAACCAGCACGCGGGAATGTATTTATGTTTCTTATGCAAATTTTGTTAATGACCTGAATATCGGAAGTGATCTTTTGATAGATGATGGAGATATTGATTTGAAGGTTGTTGCTAAAGAAGGAGATAAGCTACTTTGCCAAGTGCAAAATAGTGGAATATTGAGCAGCCGAAAATCGGTAAATGTACCCGGGGTTCGCATCAGTTTGCCTTCATTAACGGAAAAAGATAAAACAAATATTCTTTTTGCCATTGAAAACGATATTGATTTTATCGCCCATTCGTTTGTCCGAAATAAACAAGATGTACTTGATATTCAAGAAATTTTGGATAAACACAATAGTGATATAAAAATCATTGCAAAAATAGAAAATCAGGAAGGCGTTGATAATATTGATGAAATTCTGCAAGCTGCTTACGGAATAATGATTGCCCGTGGAGACTTGGGTATAGAAGTTGCACAGGAAAAAATTCCCGGAATTCAACGTGTATTGATTCGTAAATCTGTTCAAGCACAAAAGCCGGTTATTGTAGCAACACAAATGTTGCATTCGATGATAAATAATCCTCGTCCTACCCGTGCGGAAGTTACCGATATTGCCAATGCCATTTACTATCGTACTGACGCGTTGATGTTAAGTGGAGAAACAGCTTATGGTAAATATCCGGTTGAAGCAGTACGAACGATGGCTAAAATTGCCGAAGAAGCCGAAAAAACCAAATTGGCAGAAAATGATATCCGGATTTCTTTTACCGAAGACCAAATGGATACAACTACTTTTTTGGCAAAACAAGCGGTAAAATCTTGCTCCAAATTAGGCGTAAAGGCAATTATTACAGATAGTTATACCGGAAGAACAGCTCTTTGCCTTGCTGCATATCGTGGAAAAAGTCCGATTTTGGCAATTTGTTACCGGGAAAAAACAATTCGTACGTTGGCGCTTTCTTATGGAGTTTTACCCATTTATCAAGAAGAAAAAAATTCCAGCCGGGAATACTTTTTTGCAGCATTAAAAATGTTGTTGGAAAAAGGCTGGATTAGTACTGCAAATATGGTAGCCTACCTTACCGGAAGTTTCGGTGAAGGTGGTGGAACTACATTCCTCGAAATTAATCAGGTAAATAAGATTCTGGGAATGAAAGATAAATTTGACTTACCAAATTTTTAAAATTAACAATTAATAACGATTGAATGTTGGATATTTACGGCGTTAGTTGTTAATTATTAACTGTTAATTATTAATTGTTTATGGAAGAATATATTCTCCAACATATTGATAAAGAGCCTGAATTACTACAAAAACTGAATCGGGATGTTCATGTAAATTTGCTTCGTCCAAGAATGCTTTCGGGGCATTTACAGGGGCGAACATTAAAAATGTTTTGCCGGATGATTCGTCCGAAACGTATACTTGAGATCGGGACGTATGCCGGATATTCAGCCCTTTGCATGGCAGAGGCATTGGATAATGACGGCATTTTACATACAATCGAAATCAATGATGAGTTGGAAGATTTTATCCTCAATTATTTTAATCAATCTGAATTTGGAGATAGGATAAAGTTGCATATTGGCGATGCTTTTGACATTATTCCAACTATCTCTGAAACTTTCGATATGGTTTTTATTGATGGCGATAAACGCAATTATTGGGAATATTTCGAATTGGTTTTTGATAAAGTTTCGCCCGGTGGATTTATTTTAGCCGATAATACCCTTTGGGATGGAAAAGTATTACAACAACCTGCAAATAATGACGAGCAGACAATTGGTATCCTTCGGTTTAATGAATTAGTTGCAAAAGACAACCGAATTGAAAAAGTAATTCTACCTTTGCGGGACGGAATGACGATTTTATGGAAAAAGTAAAAGGTAAAAGGTAAGATAATAAGGTCAGTAGTATCAATTAATATCTACAAATAACAAATACAAATAACCAATAACTAATAACTAACTATGAAGCACTTTTCGGTTTTTCTTTTTGCTCTTTGGATACTTTTGCCTCTTTCGGCACAACAAAAGCTTTCACTGCTTTTTGTTGGTGATGCCATGCAACATTCTCCGCAAATAACATCTGCAAAAACGGCTACCGGATACGATTATAAAGATTGTTTCAAATATATAAAAAATGAAATTGAGTCTGCGGATATTGCTGTTGTAAATCTCGAAACTACACATGCAGGAAAACCTTACAACGGATATCCTACATTTTCTGCACCGGATGAATTTTCCGCCGATTTAAAAGATACCGGATTTGATGTATTCCTTTTGGCTAATAATCATTGTGCCGACCAAGGAAAAAAAGGGATCGAACGAACTCTTGAAGTACTTGACACATTGAAAGTTAAACATACAGGAACTTTTAAGGATATTGACCAACGAAATTTATTTTATCCGTTGATAATTATCAAAAATGGATTCAAATTAGCATTGATCAATTACACGTACGATACAAACGGAATGCCTGTATATAAGCCGAATATCGTAAATGAAATTGATGACAAAACGATATTACAGGATATTGAAGAAGCAAAACGGTTCAATCCTGATATGATTATTGCTTGTATGCATTGGGGAAATGAATATCAACGTCTTCCGAGCAATGAACAGAAGCGATTGGCTAATTTAATGATTGATAATGGAGTAAAGCTAATCATCGGTTCACACCCACATGTTATTGAACCCATGGAAGCTCCTAAAAATAATAACGGAAAAATAGAAAATGTGGTTGTTTATTCTCTCGGTAATTTTATATCCAATCAAAAAGATCGTTATACAGATAGTGGCGCAATGGTAAAGATTGAGTTAGAGAAAGATACAATCAACAATACAGTTAATATTACCGATTGTAAATATAGTCTCGTTTGGAGATATAAATATACCGAAAACGGAAAACTCAATTATACGCTTATTCCAGCTTCAATCAATGATAATAATCCGGAAAAGATAGAACCGGCACAACGTTCTCGCATGAAACAGGCTTTCGATGATGCCCGCGAATTGTTAAATAAATACAATTCAAATGTAGATGAATATGTATTTTAATCTAAAAGCAAAACGTCAATAAATAGTATTTTATATTATTTCTATCTTTGCAGTATATATATTAAACTCAAATTCGCATTTTTCTCAATCCATAAATTTAGTTTGTCAAAATATTATCTGACAATCTTATTTCAAATCAACATTTAACTAAATGATTAATCCCCAAGATCTTTCCAGCGTTGCAATTATTACAGAAAATGGAAATATTACTTTCAAAGAACTTTTTCAACGAATCAATGCGTATGCAAAATTATATAAGGATAAATCATACCAAATTGTAGGTGTTTACGGAGAAAATAGTATCGACTGGATTAGCGCTTTTTATTCAGGGTTGCAAAATAATTGTATTGTTGTTCCCATCGATTATCAATCTTCTCATGATGATGTTGCGTATATTTTAAATGATTGCAAACCAGAACTATTATTCGTAAGTCCAAAGCAAAAAGCCGACATTGATATTATCTCAAAAAAAATAGATTATACACCGGATGTTTGCTACATGGGAAATATTACCCCTGATACCGATTATCAGTGGAAAATGCAAGTAGAGCCTGATAAAACAGCTGTAATAATTTATACATCAGGAACAACTGGCAATCCAAAAGGCGTAATGCTTTCCTTTAAAAATTTAATATCAAACATCAGCGGAGTATCCAAAGACGTTCGGATATTTACACTCGAACGGCAAACTTTAATGCTTTTACCATTGCATCATATCTTTCCTTTGATTGGAACAATGATGGCGCCGTTTTATGTTGGCGGAACAATTGTAATGAGTCCGTCGATGCAATCATCCGATTTGCTTGAAACACTCAAAAATAACAAGGTCGCCATAATTATCGGCGTTCCACGTTTATATGAGCTTCTTTATAAAGGACTGAAAACAAAAATAGACGCTTCTTTTGCCACGCGAACGATATTTAAACTTGCAAAACTGATTAACAGCAAAAGTTTATCAAAAAAAATATTCAAAAAAGTACATGATGGTTTTGGTGGTAATGTTTTGTATTTGGTAAGCGGTGGAGCCGCGCTCCCCAAACATGTCGGTTCATTTTTCATGACATTGGGTTTTGATGTACTCGAAGGATTTGGAATGACCGAAGCTTCCCCAATGATAACATTTACCCGTCCGGGAAGGGTAATAATTGGGTCTCCCGGTGAAGCATTACCCGGATTATCCATCGAAATCCGTGATGGGGAAGTTGTTGCCAAGGGAGATAATATCATGCAAGGATATTACAATCAACCCGAGGAAACGGCACAAGTAATAAAAGACGGCTGGTTATATACCGGAGATTTAGGCTATCTCGATAAAGGTTATCTTTTTATAACCGGACGAAGAAAAGAAATTATCGTTCTTTCAAGCGGTAAAAATATTAATCCTGTAGAACTCGAAAGTAAACTTGAAAAAGATTTTGATGTAATCAAAGAAGTTGGGGTAATTCTTCACAATAATTTTCTGCATGCTATAATTTTTCCCGATTACGCAAAATTAGCCGAATTGGGAATCGAGAATTTCGAAGATTATTTTCGGGAAAATGTCTTATCTGTATTCAATAAAAAACAAAGTTCATACAAGCAAATCGTTCAGTTTACGCTTATAAACAATGAACTTCCCAAAACACGCTTGTCGAAAATCCAACGCTTTAAACTGAAAGAACTTATAGTTCAGGATAATTCGAAAAAAGAAAATACAGATTCACCTGTAACCGAAGAATTTCTTGTACTGAAAAAAGCAATTGAAGGAGAAATTGACATAGAAGTACTTCCGAATCATCATATTGAATTTGATTTAGCATTGGATTCATTAGGAAAATTAAGTTTGATTGATTTCATAGACCAACGTTTTGGCATATTAATTGAGAATGAACAATTGGAACAATTCTCATCCATTGGCGAATTAGCCGAATACATAAAAAATGAAAAGAAATTTTTTAAGGAAAAGAATGAAGATACTAATTGGGCAGATATATTCAAAACACAGTCTGATGTAAAGCTACCTAAAGCGTGGATAACTCAAAATATTATTAAAGTGAGTTTCAAGTATTTTTTTAAAATATACTTTAAGTTTAAAGGCAAAGGATATTCTGATATTCCCGATGGCCCATGCATTATAGCACCCAATCATCAAAGCTTTTTAGATGGGCTTTTTGTTGCGTCGTTTCTTAAACGTAAAGTTCTTAAAGATGTGTTTTTTTATGCCAAGGAAAAACATGTACAAAACAAAATATTACGTTTCCTTGCCGATCATAACAATGTGATAATTATGGATTTGAATGTAGAATTGAAAGAGTCTATTCATAAATTGGCATCTGTTTTACATCAGGGGAAAAAAATTATCCTCTTTCCGGAAGGTACCCGTTCAACAACTGGTGCATTAGGTGAATTTAAAAGAACTTTCGCCATACTTAGCACACAACTTAATATTCCGGTTGTTCCGGTTGCTATTACCGGGGCTTACGAAGCTCTACCTCAAGGAGCCAGCTTTCCCAAAATTAATACTCGGATTAATGTAAACTTCCTTAAACCGATTTATCCCGAAGGATATACAATCGATTCATTTATAACAACTGTCAGGGAAGCTATCCGAAAAGAAATGAACTAATATTGTTATTTGTTATTCGTTATTATTGATAATCCCTGATTCACAAATAACGAATAACAAACAACAAATACAGGTTTACAAGGACTCTATAAAATAACTACTTCCCGCTTTTGTTTTAAATGTAGTTATATAATATTTTCCATCTTTCGTTGATTTGGCTTTTGCTCCTTTCACTTTTATTGGGATAGAGGTTCTAATACGGCAATCATTTCCAGCCTTAGATGTGATTTTCGCCGAAGATAACAGAGTATTTTTCCATCTGATATCCACCTCGAAAGAGCCACGGGCGCATAATCCGGTTACTTCTCCGTTTTTCCATTTGGTTGAGATGGCTGGTAAAAGATGAATTTCATTTAAATGGCTTTGTATCAGCATTTCTCCGACTCCGGAAATACCTCCAAAATTTCCGTCAATCTGAAATGGTGGATGTGTATCGAATAAGTTCGGCAATGTGGATTTAGATAAAAGTTCGCGGTACATTTTATAGGCATGTTCTCCGTCAAGCAAACGGGCTTGGAAATTCACTTTCCAGGCTTTGCTCCACCCGGTTCCGCCATCTCCTCTTATTTCGAGTGTTTTTTTACAGGCATCAGCCAATTCGGGTGTAGAGACAGGCGAAATTTGCCGTCCCGGATGCAATCCGAATAAATGAGAAACATGACGATGTTGGGGATCTTCATCTTTCCAATCTTTATACCACTCTATCAGATTCCCATCTTTTCCTATTCGAAGTGGATATAATTTTTCTCTTGCATCAATCCATTTTTGACGTTCCGTATTATCAGTTTGTAAAATTTCGGAGGCTTCAATAAGATCTGTAAATAAATCCCAAATGATTTCCATATCCATTGTGGAGGCTATTGTAACCACTCCCTTATTCCCATTTTCGTCGATAAATACATTCTCGGGAGATGTGGAAGGAGCTGTTATCAGATATCCATCCTTTTCCACAAGCCAATCGAGACAAAAATCAGCAGCGGTTTTCATCAACGGATAAGCGGTTTTTTCCAGATATTCTTTGTCATTTGTAAATCTGTAATGTTCATATAAATGCTGCGATAGCCATGGAGAACCCAAAGACCAATTTGCCCATTTGGGATCGCCCGTTTGGTGTCCGACCGGATTGGCATGCGCCCATATATCAGAATTGTGATGCGCAGCCCATCCATTCATATTGTAATAATTACGGGCTATTTGTGTTCCGGTTACCGACATATTTTGTATTTGATTGATTAAAGGTTCTGTTAAATCACTTAGGTTTAACATTTCGGCAGGCCAATAATTCATTTCCAAATTAATATTCACTGTGTAATTACTACCCCACGAAGGACGTTGATTTTTATTCCAGATTCCTTGCAAATTGGCTGGAACTCCTCCCGGACGAGAACATGAAATAAGTAGATAACGCCCGAAATTGAAATAAAGTGATTCTAGTGCCGGATCTTCTTTTCCTTTTGCATAATCAGTTAAACGTTCATTTGTAGGTTTCTGGATTGAACTATCATCTCCCAAATTGAGAATCACACGATTGAAATAAGATTGATAATCCGTAATATGACGTTGCTTAAGTTCTTCGTATGAAAATTTTTCAGCATCAGTTAGATTAGTTAGCGCAATTTGATTTTCATCTTTTCCTTCTGTATCGGGTCGCTTATCAAAACCATTAAAACTGGTTGCTGCCGAAATCAGAATAATAGCTTCGGTTGCATTATTAATTTGCAAAAAAGGATTTGTTGTAGATGTTCCGTCTTTCAATATCACTTTTATACGGTATTGGTAGCGCATCCCTTTTTGTCCTTTTTCATTTTCATATATCAATGGAAATTTCAAATAATTTCCTGCGGAGTTAATATCGACAGGCAGTTGTCCGCTCAGGTAGAATTCATTTCCCCCTAATGCCTGAATTGTGGCATTTTCAAAAGGAGTATTTCCGGCAACACTGAAGTTTAATGTTCCTTTGTGAGAAGAAGTCAACTTAATAATCGCTATTTGATTAGGAGCCGAAATAAATATTTCTCGATAATAATCAATAGTGTCAACAGAGTAGCGAACTGAAGCTATTGCATTAGATAAATCCAATCCCCTGAAATAATTTGTCGGAGAGGACTTACTTTTATATGTCTGTTCGATGAAAATATTTCCCATAGGAACAAATGATTGTGAATTTACTCCTTGTATATTTCTCAATACCCGTGATGCATCATTCCATTTTTCCTGAAACAATAATTCACGAACTTTTTGAAGATTTTCAACAGTATTAGGTGGAGCTGACGTATCAGTGGGGCCTCCACCCCAAAGAGTTCCTTCATTCAGATTGAGAGTTTCTTTAAAAACATCACCGTATACCATTAGTCCTATTCTTCCGTTTCCAAGTGGTAAAGCTTCTTCAAAACGGGTGGCAGGTTTGTCATACCATAATTCAGTTGAGTTTTTTTGCTGAGCAGAAACGAAAATCGTTGTTAAAAATGTAGTAAATAAAAGAGAAATAAAAATCTTTTTCATCGTATTAAATTGAGGTTAAGACACATTGAGATAACATAGGTTCAAGCGAATTAAGAAAGCTATAAACACAAAAGCAAAGTTAGTCAAAAGTAATTTAGAAATCCTAAAATTAGTCGATGTTTTAAGGTAAATGCATGAGGATGATTTTCAAAACGAGTCCAATATGTAATACGTTGTACGTTTTACGTTATACGTAAATGGTTGATGTTACCGAGGCGTAGAACGTATTACGTAAAACGTAATACGCTCATATCGGTGTTATTTTTAATCTGTCAAAATAGGATTAAACCTCTAATTTATTCCAATTATCATAAAACTATCTTAATGTCTAAAAGTTAACTATCCGACAATAACGTATTTACAAAAAGTGTTTTTTTACGAAAGAAAAAATCCCCTATTTTTTAGTGTTATTTTTACAATACAATAGCATGGATCCTGAAAAATGAACTTAAGAGACATAGATTTAAATTCGGACGAATGGTGCAATTTGGTGTTTAAAGGAAAAAATAAAGACTATGGAGCCTATTATTTGCGTAAAACTTCCTCTAAACGGCATTTAAAAGCATTGTTCATTATAATTGCTTTTTGTATTTTAAGTTTATTCATACCTTTATTATTTGATTTTATACAATTACGAAAAACAGATGATATTGACTTAAAATCTGTAGATATCACTTCGTTGATTTTATTACAAAACACAGATGATAATGAGAGGCTTTCTCCGTTTGAAAAGCCGTTGTCGGAGAAAAATGAAAAATCAGAATTGTTGAATACTTCTTTAGATGACAAACCCCAAATTGCACAAGATTATTCTACCGAAATTGATCAGTCTACCGATTCGATAACAGCAGGAGAAACCTTGAAAAAAGACTCTATTCGTTCTCAAGAAGAGGAAGTCGCTCAATCGAAAAAAATAGTAAAAAAGCCGGATAAAATAATGAATTCGGATGAGTCTACATCTAAAGTTGATTCGGTTCCCGAATTCCCGGGAGGAAAAGCAGCATTACTACGCTATATTTACCAGCATGTAAAATATCCTCAATCTGCAATAAATCAACACATTCAAGGTCAAGTAATTTGCACATTTATTGTGAATGAAAATGGCCGAGTTTCAGATGCGACTTTGATAAAAGGTATACATCCTGTTTTAGATGAAGAGGTATTGCAGGTTATACGTTTTATGCCTACTTGGAGACCGGCTATAAAATCAGGAAAGACAATAAAAGTTAGATGTTTTGTTCCGGTAACCTTTAGGTTGTAGGTAAATGAGGAATTGCTTGTAGATTTAACGGTCCAAGTTGACACCGATATATGAATATTTTTTTCGGCAAAAGGTGAAAGGCCAATGGCAAAGGGAAGCGTGCATAAGCTTTCGTTCGCCATTCGCCTTTCGCCGAAATACTCAAAACGGACTCGTTTGAAGATAATATTTCTAATTTGATGAAATTCAACTACCTTTGCACCGTAAATTATTTCAATTATGAAAACGAAAAAAATAACTCAGCAAGAAGATTATATCAAAGCCAACCGCAAGGCAAGCCGGGAAGCTGAGATTGAACTTTACGGACATTCGCTGAATCATCAACGAGTGCACAAGTCGAAAAAAATTTATGACCGTAAAAAATACAAGGCAGGCCGCAATGACCTGCCTTTTTTAGTTATTTGTTGATATTTATAGATATTCGTTGATATTTGAAAAATAACAATAAATATCGCCGAAGGCATACTATCTACAAATATCACAAAGTGAATATCTATCAAATAATTCCTTGCGCCAAAGTTGCCCGCGCAACTTTCATAAATCCGGCTACATTTGCTCCTTTTATGTAATTAATATATCCGTCGGATTGCTTACCAAATTTAACACATTGCTCATGAATATTAGACATGATTTGTTGCAGGCGTTGATCTACTTCTGTAGCATCCCAACGAAGGTGCATCGCATTTTGTGTCATTTCCAATCCAGATGTAGCAACTCCTCCGGCATTAACTGCTTTGCCCGGAGCAAACAAAACTTTCTTTTCAATAAACAAATCGGCTGCTTCGTTGGTGCAACCCATATTGGATAATTCGGCTACACAAAGCGCACCGTTGTCGATTATTTTTTGTGCATCATTGGCATTCAATTCGTTTTGAATAGCTGCCGGCAACACAATATCAGCTTTTACTTCAAATATTTTTCCTCCCGGAACGAATTTAGCATTATATTTTTCGGCATACGGACTTACAATATCATTACAAGAATCCCTTAATTCGACCATATAATCGATTTTTTCGCCGGAAATTCCTGCTTCATCAACAATATAACCGTCAGGTCCGGAGATTCCAATAACTTTCGCTCCCATTTCGGTTGCTTTTTTTACAGCTCCCCAGGCAACATTTCCAAATCCGGATACGATAACAGTTTTTCCTTGTATATTAATGCCTTTTTCGGCTAACATTTGTTTTACAAAATATAATCCGCCAAAACCTGTTGCTTCGGGACGAATAAGAGAACCTCCGTATTCAAGACCTTTTCCTGTAAATACGCCGGTATTTTCCCGCGCCAATTTTTTATACATGCCATACATGTAACCGACTTCCCTCGCTCCTACTCCGATATCTCCGGCAGGAACATCGGTGTCAGCACCCAAGTAACGCCATAATTCCAACATGAAGCTTTGGCAAAAACGCATTACTTCGGTACTGGATTTACCTTTTGGGTCGAAGTCAGAACCACCTTTTCCACCACCCATCGGCAGTGTAGTCAGTGCATTTTTGAAAGTTTGTTCAAAAGCTAAAAATTTCAATGTAGATAAATTTACCGAAGCATGAAAACGAATTCCTCCTTTGTAAGGTCCAATAGCATTGTTAAATTGCACCCGGTAACCAAGGTTTACATGAATTTCCCCTTTATCATCCACCCAAGGCACCTTGAAAGTGAAAATACGGTCGGGTTCTACAATCCGTTCAATAATTTTATTCTTTTCGAATTCAGGGTATTGATTATACACATCTTCGATAGATACAAGCACTTCTCTTACGGCTTGCAGGAATTCTTTCTCTCCGGGATGCTTGGCCTCCAGAGAATTCATTACATTTTCGATGTTCATGGCTTTATTATTAAGATTAAAATTAGTATGTATCTCTTTATCAAACTTTTTATAACCCATAAAATCAGAGAAGGTGCACAAACATAAATAATAAATTAACAATTAGCAAGTAAAAATGATAAAATTACAACAAATAAGTAAAAATATATTTATTGTGGTAAACAAGAAGTGATAAAACCAGAAATTCTCTATCAAAAAGATTTATTGAAACTTCCTAATAATAGCTGCTTTAATTTTAGTAAGAAATGAATTTATTTGAATAAAGTCAAATATTATAAATAAAAAAGCCCCGTTAAGTACGAGGCAAACTAATGTTTTCACAACGGAATAATCCTTATTGTGAATTGCTTCAAAATTTGTATGAAGCAAAAATAGAACAATATTTTTTATAGACAAAATTTTGATGGTATTTTTTTTATAATTATTTTTAGAGCCTGTTTAAATTTTATTCGTAAAATGAATTAGTCCTATTTTATGGATACTTTACATGACAGTTTAACGATAATAGCGGGTTATTTGAATTGAAATGTCATGTAAAATAGGTCAAAAAAAGAAGGCTGATTTATAACGAAAGTGATTATAACATATTTTTTCTATAAAATTTTAAACAGGCTCTTAAGGCGGTAAAAAAAATAAAACTGATAGTTTATGAAAAAGATATTGGGTTTAGATTTAGGAACAACATCCATCGGTTGGGCATTTGTACACGAAAAAGAAAACGATGGTGAGCAATCTTCTATCATCAATTTAGGTGTCCGTGTAAATCCGTTAACCGTAGACGAACAAACTAATTTTGAAAAAGGAAAACCGATCTCTATAAATGCCGACAGAACACTAAAACGTTCGGCTCGTCGAAATTTACAACGCTATAAACTTCGTCGTGAAAATCTGATCCAAATATTGAAAGAAAACGGATTTATCAATGATAATTCTATTCTTGCCGAAGAAGGTAAAAATACGACACATTCTCTTTATGTTTTGCGGGCCAAAGCTGCCGTCGAAGAAATAAACAAAGAAGATTTTGCCCGCATATTATTAATGATAAACAAAAAGCGCGGTTATAAAAGCAGTCGTAAAGCTAAAAATGAAGATGAAGGACAAGCCATTGACGGAATGGCTACAGCCAAACGGTTATACGAAGAAGATCTGACTCCCGGGCAATTTTGCTATCAAATCCTTAAATCAAAAAAGAAAATTTTACCCGATTTTTATCGTTCCGATTTAAAAGCTGAATTTGATAAAGTTTGGGATTTCCAAAAACAATTTTTTTCCGAAATATTAACGGATAATTTCCGAAAAGAAATTGAAGGAAAGGGACAACGGGCAACATCTGCTGCGTTTTGGAATGCTTACAAATTCAACACAGCCGAAAATAAAGGAACAAGGGAAGAAAAAAAATTACAGGCCTATAAATGGAGAAATGAAGCCGTTAGCAAACAATTGGAAAAAGAAGAAGTTGCTTTTGTAATCACCGAAATCAACAATAATATCAGCAATTCAAGTGGATACCTCGGTGCTATCGGAGACCGAAGCAAAGAATTGTATTTCAACAAAGAAACTGTCGGACAATATTGTTATCGTCAATTAAAGGAAAATCCTCATACAAGTCTGAAAAATCAAGTTTTTTACCGACAAGATTATTTGGATGAATTTGAACAAATATGGGAAACACAATCCAAATATCACAAAGAACTAACCACTGAATTAAAAGCAGAAATTCGAGATGTGATTATTTTCTATCAACGTAAGCTCAAATCGCAAAAAGGATTGATTAGTTTTTGCGAATTTGAAAGTAGAACAATTGAAATCGAAAAAAACGGTAAGATAGTTGAAAAAACAATCGGTTATAAAGTTGCCCCAAAATCCTCTCCGTTGTTTCAGGAATTTAAGATTTGGCAAGTACTTCACAATATAGAATTCAGAAACAAATTAACAAAGGAAAAATGTACTCTTGATTTAGATGCAAAAAATATTTTGTTTGAAGAATTGAATCTAAAAGGTAATTTAAGCGCTGATAAAATAATTGAATTATTAGGGTATAAACCCAAAGAATGGGAGGTTAATTATAAAAATATTGAAGGTAATCGTACAAACAGATGTCTTTATGATGTGTATTTGAAAATTATAGAAATAGAAGGGTATGATGTAAAGGATTTATTGAAAGTACGATGGGATAAAGATGAAATCGATTTATCGGAAATCCCCGTTTCGGCATCTGAGATTAAAAAGATGGTAAAAGAAATTTTTGAGACTTTAAACATCAATACGCAGATTCTTGATTTCAATGCAGAATTGGATGGAAAAGAATTTGAAAATCAACTTTCTTATCAGCTTTGGCATTTGTTATATTCATACGAAGGTGATAATTCGGCAAGTGGAAATGAGAAATTATACGAACTGTTGATACAAAAATTCGGTTTCAAAAGGGAACATGCTCAATTGCTTGCAAACATTAATTTGTCGGATGATTACGGAAGTTTGAGTACAAAAGCAATGCGCAAAATATATCCGTTCATCAAAGAAAATAAATACAGTGATGCTTGTACCTATGCCGGCTACAAACACTCCGCTTCTTCGCTTACCAAAGAAGAAATAGCCGACAAGCCATTGAAAGACCAATTGAAGAATCTTCCCAAAAACAGTTTACGTAATCCGGTTGTAGAAAAAATTCTAAACCAGATGGTTAATGTCATAAACACCATTATTGATGATCCGGAAATGGGAAGACCCGATGAAATTCGCATAGAATTAGCCCGGGAACTCAAAAAGACAGCTAAAGAACGAGAGGAAATGACTGCCGGCATTAATAAAGCAAAAACAGAACATGAAAAAATCAGGGTTATTTTAATAAATGAATTCGGTATTAAGAATCCGACTCGTAACGACATTATCAGATATAGATTATATGAAGAGTTAAATGTAAACGGATACCATACCTTTTATTCAAATACTTATGTACCGAGAGAAAAGTTATTTTCGAAAGAGTTTGACATTGAGCATATAATTCCCAAAGCATTGTCGTTTGATGATAGTTTCTCCAATAAAACCATTTGTACCCGAAATGAAAATCTAAAAAAAAGAGACCGGACTGCCTTTGATTTTGTAGACCAAGATTATAATAAAGAATTGGAAAACTATAAGAGTAGAGTAGAAATGCTATTCAAAACCAAAGAAGGAGCTATCAGCAAGGCCAAATATAAAAAATTATTAATGAAAGCATCCGAAATTGGCGATGGGTTTATCGAACGAGATTTGCGGGATAGTCAATACATTGCCCGAAAAGCACGTGAAATGCTTCTGGAGATAAGTAGAACCGTTGTATCGACAACGGGCAGTATTACCGATCGCCTGCGTGAAGATTGGGGATTAATCAATATCATGCAGGAACTTAATTTTGAAAAATACAAACAATTGGGGTTGACTGAAAAAGTAGAAAAGAAAGACGGTTCATTCAAAGAACGAATCATAGACTGGACAAAACGCAACGACCATCGTCACCATGCGATGGATGCATTAACCGTTGCCTTTACCAAACACAGTCACATCCAATATTTGAATTATTTAAATGCTCGTCGTAATGAAAGTCATAAATTGCATGGAAATATTATTGCTATTGAACAGAAAGAGTTGGAATGCATAACGGATGATGAAGGAAATAAAAAGAGAGTTTTCAAACAACCTGTTCCGAATTTCAGACAAGAAGCAAAACGACAATTGGAAAACATCCTCATTTCACATAAAGGGAAGAACAAAGTCGTTACAAAAAATATTAATGTTCATAAAACCGGTAGAGGAGAACAAAAAAAGATACAACTTACTCCTCGCGGACAGCTACATAAAGAAACCGTTTACGGAAAGTTACATCAATATGCAACAAAAGAAGAAAAAGTCGGAGGTAAATTCAATTTGGAGATAATTCAAAAAGTAGCTTCACTCAAAATACAGGAAGCATTATTAAAACGATTAGCCGAATTTGGAAATGATCCTAAAAAAGCATTTACAGGTAAAAACAGTTTGGATAAAAATCCGATTTATTTGAATGAATCCAAGACATTGAAAGTTCCCGAAAAGGTAAAACTTGTTTCCTTAGAGCAGGATTACACCATTCGTAAAGAAATTTCTCCCGATTTGAAACTTGATAAAGTGATTGATGTTGGTATTCGCAATATTCTGAAAAAAAGGATGAATAAATTTAATGGAAACCCAAAAGAAGCCTTTTCAAATTTGGATAAAAATCCGATTTGGCTTAATGAAGAAAAAGGTATTTCCGTTAAACGAGTTACCATCAGCGGTGTAAGTAACGCTGAGGCATTACATCATAAGAAAAATCATTTGGGCGAAGATCTTTTAGATGGAAACGGGAAAAAGATACCGGTTGATTTCGTAAGTACGGGGAATAACCATCATGTAGCTATTTATCGCGATGCTGATGGAAATTTACAAGAGTATGTTGTATCATTTTATGAAGCTGTTGCCAGAATAAATGAAGGAATACCTGTTATTGATAGAATGTATAATCAACACTTAGGATGGCAATTCTTATTCACAATGAAACAAAATGAGTATTTTGTATTTCCATCAGCTGATTTTGACCAGTCTGAGATAGATTTGCTGAACCCGTCAAATCGGAAATTGATTAGTCCTAATTTGTTCAGGGTACAAAAGTTTACTATTAAAGATTATTATTTCAGACACCATTTAGAGACTACTGTTGAAGATTCAACTAAACTAAAAGGTATAACTTACAAGCGATTAGGATTAAATGGTATTGAAGGGGTAATAAAAGTTCGAATCAATCACATCGGAAAAATCATACAAGTTGGGGAATATTAAAAAATAAATACTCTGCAAGAAAGACTAAAATCAGAAAACAAATGCCTTTTTTGCGATAAAATATTTGCTAAAATAGGAATTAACCGCCATTTGGCAACACATTTAAAAGAAATAACAGGAAAAGTAGGTAAAAGCAGAAAATGATATTGTTTTGTTATCCCGTAATGAACCGTTGCAAGTTACGAGTTCTGCATACGGTAAGACTTCTGCAACACAAATCTGTACGGTTTGTATGTACGAGGAGAAAGCTAAGTTTTGTGACAAATGCGCCTCAAAACATACTAAGGAGTGCGAATACTTTGCCGAATATTCTTCAATGCCTGTAGTCAATTCTCTACGTGTGGGTGTATATGCCTATATAGGTTAAATATTGATAAAGAATGAGATAATGTAATTATTCTAAGAAATAAAATACAGCTCTCATTTTGCGAGTTACATTTTGCGAGTTGCATTTTGCGATATCAAGGAAAAACATATATCTTTGTCAAAAATAGATGATTATGGAAAAAGATTTCACTCCATTTCCTTCGGTCGGATACATTTCCAAGGAATATTTTTGTGACAGAGAAGACGAATTGATAACTTTGAAAGGGAGAATTGAAAGTAAAAGCAATACGACTCTTATCTCTCCGCGCAGATATGGGAAATCGGCATTAATACACCGCTTTTTCGAAGCATCAAATAAAAAATATATCTGTATTTATACAGATATTTATGCAACTCAAAACCTTCAAGAATTTACCGAACAAATTGCTCGCGAAGTATTACAGTATTTAAAACCTAGAAAAAATATTGCAAATCAGTTTTTAGATGTATTGAAAGGATTTCGCCCCATTATTACGTATGATGTATTAACAGGCGCTCCAGAAGTTCGTTTTACATTTATTCAACCAAAAGATTGCGAACAAACATTACTTGGAATATTCAACTTTCTCGAAAGCCAACATAAGAATGTTATATTAGCCATAGATGAATTTCAGCAGGTAGCGCATTATCCCGAGAAAAATACAGAAGCTTTGCTACGTACAATTATGCAATCTCTTAAGAATGTACTGTTTATATTTAGCGGAAGTAATAAACATTTAATGCTGGAAATGTTCAACAGCGCTAAGCGTCCTTTCTTTTCAAGTACATTGATGTTGCCTATTCCAAAAATACCGGAAGAAAAGTACAAACATTTTATCTTGCAAAAATTCAACGAAAATGATAGAGTCATAACTGATGAAGCTGTTGATTTCATCATTGCATGGACACATTGTCACACATTTTACACACAAGTCGTTTGTAAAGAATCATTTGCCACAGGAAAAAAAGAAGTAACCTTGAACGATGTCAAACAAGTTTGTGATAAAATATTGAACTTTCAGCAATCAACATTTGTCCAATATCGGAATTTATTATCCTCACTACAATGGAAATTACTGATAGCCATAGCAAAAGAAGGAGAAATACACAATCCGACTGCAAATTTATTCTTACAAAAACACGCATTAGGAGCATCGTCAAGCATAATAAGAACGTTAAAATCTTTATTGGAAAAAGAAATGATATATCGGCATGAAGATGTACACTCTTCTTATTATCAGGTGTATGATGTATTTTTATCCCGATGGCTTGAGAGAACCTATTAATAGCTAATACCATGATTAAGAAAACACTCTATTTCGGCAATCCTACATACCTCAGCATGCGCAACGAACAACTTGTTATCAAATTACCTGAGGTTGAAAAGAATGACTCACTTCCTGAACATTTTAAAAAGGACAGTGAAATTACCATTCCGGTTGAAGATATAGGAGTTGTTATTCTCGACCATAAGCAAATAACAATCACCCATGGATTAATCGAAAGATTATTGAACAATAATGCCGCTGTAATAACATGTGACAACAGCCGGATGCCTATCGGATTAATGCTTCCACTTTGCGGTAATACAACACAAAGTGAACGATTCAGAAATCAGATTTCCGCAACAGAACCGTTAAAGAAGCAACTTTGGCAACAAACCATCAAATCGAAAATCACCAATCAAGCCGAAGTTCTGAAAAGATTAAGGGATTGCAATACTCGCAACATGTTATATTGGACAAAAGAGGTAAAAAGCGGAGACCCAGATAACTACGAAGGTCGCGCAGCAGCCCATTACTGGAAAGAAGCTTTCCCGAAAATTGACGGTTTTACACGAGGCAGAGAAGGAATTCCTCCAAATAACTTGCTAAATTACGGTTATGCCATATTGCGAGCTGTTATTGCCCGTTCGTTAGTTGGCAGCGGATTACTTCCCACATTTGGTATTCATCACCATAACCGGTATAATGCATATTGTTTGGCTGATGATATAATGGAACCTTACCGTCCGTTTGTTGATTATTTGGTAATGACAATTGTTGATTCAGGCGGAGATGTGTCGGAGTTAACCATATCGCTCAAAAAGCAATTATTGAATATTCCTACAATTGATGTTGTAATTGGAGGAAAACAAAGTCCGCTGATGATTGCAGCCGGACAAACAACGGCTTCACTATATCAATGCTTTGAAGGAAATTCGAGAAAAATAAAATATCCTGAATTTGTATAAAGATTATGCTTATGCATGAATCTTCACGTTTAAATCAATACAGAATTATGTGGGTTTTAGTCTTATTCGATTTGCCCACAGAGACAAAGACGGAGAGGAAAATTTATGCCGATTTCAGAAAGAAGTTGGTTAGAGACGGATTCACAATGTTTCAATTTTCGATTTATCTTCGTCATTGCCCGAGTGTGGAAAACGCAAATGTCCATATCAAACGGGTAAAAAGTTTTTTGCCCGAAAAAGGACATATCGGAATACTGTGTATTACCGATAAACAATTTGGCATGATGGAACTCTTTCATGGAAAAAGTCCCGAAGCAAAAAAAGTAGGTTGGCAACAACTCGAACTCTTCTAAAAACAAAAATCCCGACTTCCGTCGGGATTTTATGTTGAAAAACAGCAACTTTTTATAATCCTAATTTTGTTGTAAATAATTGAAATACAAATACATTAACAAGGGTATGCTGTATTTCAAGGAACTAAGATACAATTTTGAAAGCAATTCACAACTTAAGAATATAAGTGTATTAGCTGGTAGTAGCTGTATTTCAAGGAACTAAGATACAATTTTGAAAGCAATTCACAACATACAACCATGTGTACTTTTTTACTAAATGCTGTATTTCAAGGAACTAAGATACAATTTTGAAAGCAATTCACAACAATGTGTCAATAGTTCCTTAATATCTTCGAGCTGTATTTCAAGGAACTAAGATACAATTTTGAAAGCAATTCACAACACTTGCGGCGTCGGGCGCGGCATGAAAATGGCTGTATTTCAAGGAACTAAGATACAATTTTGAAAGCAATTCACAACTGGATGGTCAGCCGTTCCGGCGCACTCCGCGCTGTATTTCAAGGAACTAAGATACAATTTTGAAAGCAATTCACAACAAGCGTTTGCAAGTACCTGTTATGAGCACAGCTGTATTTCAAGGAACTAAGATACAATTTTGAAAGCAATTCACAACTCCTGCGAAGTTTTTTACATTTAAATCTAGCTGTATTTCAAGGAACTAAGATACAATTTTGAAAGCAATTCACAACTGCGTCTATTCCAGTTCTCTCTTTAACCTGCTGTATTTCAAGGAACTAAGATACAATTTTGAAAGCAATTCACAACAGCAATGTAATCTGATGTTTCGCGATTCAAGCTGTATTTCAAGGAACTAAGATACAATTTTGAAAGCAATTCACAACCGGTATGTCGAGGGCGACGGTCGCCGCTAAGCTGTATTTCAAGGAACTAAGATACAATTTTGAAAGCAATTCACAACGTACATGCTCGTCGTCGGCAAACGCGAGGCGCTGTATTTCAAGGAACTAAGATACAATTTTGAAAGCAATTCACAACATATACGTTCATTCACAAAGTGAATATGTGCTGTATTTCAAGGAACTAAGATACAATTTTGAAAGCAATTCACAACTAGTGGTGAGTTGGTGGGATGGTCTGATCAGCTGTATTTCAAGGAACTAAGATACAATTTTGAAAGCAATTCACAACACAAAGTACTGAGGTCGCTAATGTGGGATAGCTGTATTTCAAGGAACTAAGATACAATTTTGAAAGCAATTCACAACAGGGGCCATCGTGCTTCTCCATATATATGAGCTGTATTTCAAGGAACTAAGATACAATTTTGAAAGCAATTCACAACTGTATTTTTGAATCAATCATTTCAAATGCGCTGTATTTCAAGGAACTAAGATACAATTTTGAAAGCAATTCACAACAGAAATGCCATATGTGAAAATGTACCTAATGCTGTATTTCAAGGAACTAAGATACAATTTTGAAAGCAATTCACAACTGCCG
>JAVBLR010000023.1:0-13675 GCA_031553395.1 Bacteroidales bacterium
GTAAGCATTGATGCCATCGGTTGTCAACGGGAGATAGCCAAACAAATAACCGGAAAGGGAGGCCATTACCTGTTGTCCTTAAAAGAAAATCAACAAGGGTTGTATGAGGATGCCGTTTGTGGATTCAAAGCCTGCAAGGCAGAGAGTATTTCCGAAGAATGGGAATACGATCATGGACGCTTTGAAGTTCGTAAATGCAGTATCATTAAGTCGGAATATGCCCTATTGCCGGAACATCAAGAGGAATGGCCGGAGTTGCAAACATTAGTCAGGGTCGAAAGTAGACGGATTATCAAAGATAAGGAAATGAAAGAAACCCATTATTACATCAGTGATGAAACAGGTTTTGGAGCAACATATTTCAATGCTCTGGTTCGAGGACATTGGGGAATTGAAAACCAGTTGCATTGGCATTTGGATGTAACATTCAAGGAAGACGATTGCCGGGCAAGAACAGGAAATGCTCCGGAGAATCTTTCCACCTTGAGAAAACTGGCGCTGCAAATAATTAAAGAAAAGACAGATAATCTAAGCCTGAAGAAACGAAGGCTCAAAGCCGCCTATGATGTTGAATATTTGAAAAATTTAATTAACTGAAATTTCATGCGTTTGCCCTATGAAAAATAAAACTGCTACCATGTTTTCCATAAAAGTAGCAGTAAATGTCTTTTGACAGAAGTAAATAATACCAATTATCTATTTCTAAATATTATCTCCTGATATATTTAATTTTTTCCAATTATCATTCCATTGCATCCATGGATACCCTCTATCTATAATTTGCCAGTTTATAATTCCGATCCCTTTTAAGAATTTGTGTATTTCTTCTGACCCACATTCTGGATTCTCAACATATCCATTAAACTCTATTTCATAGAAAATACCTAAATTCTCTATTTCATCTTTTTCTATCTTAAAATCTTTATAAGACCATGATTCTCTGTTCTTTTTTACTTCCGAAATTTGATTGAAATCTAAGTAGCTTAACAACGTTTTTAAATTCTCAACATTGTCAATTTTTAGTTCTATTTCATCAGCATACAATGATTTTCTTGTTTCTGGATCTCTATGCCATTTTTTATAACAAAGCTCACCATTGTCGCCTAGGACTCTGATCCTAAGCCATTCATCAGCATCTTTGAAATCGTTCTTGTCAATAAAAACATATGGAGAATTCTTAGGTTCAAAATATATATCATGTTGATATTTATCTCCAATATATTTAGCCGTATTCCTCAACCATTCTTCAAAAATGCTATCATCATCTAAATGAATTCGTATTTCAATTTCTATATTCTTCATTTTCTATTTTTTTTTCTTCCCATTTCAACTTATTCTTCCAAATAGGTTCATTCTGATTAGGTTTGAATGAAACACATAAAGGTACTTTACTTTTAAAAAAGTTTCCTTTCTCTTGATTTGTGCATATAGTGTCTGAATTCATATCATGATTTCGCAACTCATTAGTTGGAGTATTATTCCAATATATGTTTTCATCGTCGTAATACCCTATACAATAGGGAGTTCCTATCATTAGCGAACATATTCTTAACATGCCATTTGGAAAGATTAATATTCTATCAAATTGTTTTACAGAGCAGTACGAATAATACCTTTTATTAATTTCATACTCTTCTCTACTAATTACACATTGAGGCATTCTTACTGAAATTTTACTAACCCGTTGTTTCAAATAAGCTTGAACCTTTTCAAATGCAGATTGATATTCTTCAATGGATGTTTCCGATTTACCTGACCATAAATCTCTAGGTATTCCCGATTTTAATAAATCATGCATATTAATTGTGCCTATGCCTAATGATTCAGCATATTCAATCATCTTGAATAATCTTAACTGTTGATCCTCCTCTTTTATCAAGTTTTTATGAACACAAGTAGTAATATGTACATTATATTTTTTTGAAATGGCGTATTCTAAGTTCGATAAAAGTTTTTTGAAGACACCTTTACCTCTTATTTCGTCATTTAATTCTTCATTGAACCCATCAAGGCTAAATGTAATCTCGTCAAGCTCTTTAATAAATTCGTTATCCAAAAGAGAAGCTTGAAATTGACCATTAGTATCAATTCTTACATAAGCATATCCTATTCTTTTTGCCTCATGAATCAATTCCGGGAGTTGTGGGTGTAATGTCGGTTCACCTCCTAAAAAAGATAATTTTGTCGCTCCTAATAAGAAGAAACTTTTCATCAGATCAACACATTCATCAAAAGGGATATATTTTCTTTCAAGTTGAAAAGTTAGTTCTGGTTTATATAAACAATGAGAACAAGTAATATTACATTTATCTATCAAATAAATAAATACTTGTCCAATTTTACCATTAAATTTCAATTTAAACTTACTGTCAACATTCATAGTGCATTATTTGATATTTGAAAATACTAATCTAGAATGCTTATTCCATGTATCGTTAAAGAAGTCAATAAATATCTCATACATGGTACTTGTTACATTCTTATCTTCTCCAGGAGAGCATTCCAATAAAAGTCTGTGTTCGGTAAATGGCATAACAAATTCGACAACCATTCTTCTTTCCTCTTGATTAGATTTTTTTATAACAGTGGCCATACTAAAAGGATAAAATGATTTATACACTTTAACTTCTATATTCCCTTTAAAACTCTCCTTTTCAGGATCTACGAGTATCTTAGCGATAGTATCATAAGATTTCTGTAATTTTTTATGATAGTCAACATCACCTCTCCTATTAAAATAGTGACTAAAATGCTCTTGTTCAATAATAAATCGACAATCTTGAATGTCACACAAAGCTTCTTTTATGGTTTCCTCACTTTTAATTGTATTCGGATTTTGAATAATTTTATTCAAAATTTGTTCTCCTTGGCATGTCCGTTTCTGCTTTAATAAAATGTCATCTATTAATAGTATTTGTATATTTACATTATCGAGTAAATATTTTTTAATTTTATCTTTATTATCTAAAAAAGACGATACAGCAGTGCCTAACACTTGTATGGTATCTCCTTCAGTTACATCTTCTCTTAAATTTTCAAAAGGTTTATGCCTGTCACTATGCTCATTATCAACTAGTTTTGCAAAAAGCACTGATTTCTCATTGCTGAGAGTATATTTTATGGTATTTACTTTAACCCATCCTCTACGCTCATTTTCGCTATCATTGAAAAGTTTAATTAAACTTGATAGAATTTTGGCTCTTAAATCTTCTTTATTTTTGAAAGTCTGACGCATTTTTTTACCTTCAATATAAGATTTAAAGTTTCTCAGTTTGTCTTTTTTCCTTTTTTCTGTATCAACTTTACTTTGTTGTAAATCTATGGATTCGTCTATAAAAAAAGCTATTGCTGGAATTCCTATTTGTTCTGCATATTTAAATTCCATTTCTGTATAACTTAGTCCTGTATCAGGGCTTATGCTTCCATATTTTCCTCCAATTATTGCAATATAATAATCGGAATTTTGAATAGCCTTTTTTATATATTCCCATTGTTTTCTATGTGTTGCCGGAAAAGCTTCCATTCCATATGGAATATGATCAAGTTCCATTATTGCTTGAATGGCTTCCGCTCGTTCTTCTTTAAGATCTTTATATGTAGAACTAATGAATATTTGATATTTTTTCTCAATGTTGTTCATATATTAAATAATTTAAAGATATCAATTAGACTATTAATATTATTTCTCAAAGGGAGTGAGTCGCTAATAGTATTATGTCCTCCAGAATAAAAAAGATAATCGAACCCATTTTTTTTAGCAATATCAATATCATGATGTGTATCACCAATCATTAAAGTTTCGTGAGAATTGACATCATAGTATTTTATCATTTTATCTCCTATCCATTCTTTTTTTTCTCCAGAAGTTAGACAACCATATACATCTTTAAATTTTAATAGAATATTATATGATTCCACTTCTTTATGTAATAGATTTTCTTGTTTTGCAGACAAAATAAATTGTATCACATTTTTCTGATGAAAAAAATCAAGAACTTCAATTGCGTATAAACTTAGCTTCTCACAATACCTGAAATTCTCATAAGTCTCCCAATATTCAGTAGCTAACAGGTTAAGGTCATCTTTAAAACCTATTTTTTTATAAAAATCAGAAACAGGAAAACAAAAAAGACTTTTATATTCACTTAGAGATATGGAACCTAAAGTTCTTTTTTTTAGCATTTCATTTATGGTCAATAAACTAGCCTCAACATCATCTAATAATGTTCCATTCCAATCCCAAATAATATATTTGTACTTATCAAGTGTCATTTTTAATCAAACTTATATTTTCAAAGATTTGATATATTTAAGTTCATCTTGAGAGGATGTTGTTTCTTTATATTGATTTATCAAATCAATTGATTTTTTGGTATTTATCTTGTAAAGAGCATCCAATAAATAAATGATTTTACTTAGTGTATTGTTTTGTTTAAATAATTGCTGATTAAGAATATCTATCGCACCATTTTTATGTTTGGACAATGACAAAGATGCCCATAATATCACATTATCATCCTTGTCTTCAATCAGCTCTGATAATAGTGACGTAGACTCTTTTCCCTCAATAAAGCCTAATAGATCTGCCAAATCTTCTCTCAAGAGAATATTGTCATCCTTGATTTTGGTCTTTATTTGAGGAATTATCAGTTCAGGAGGAAACTTAGACAGTGTCCATACTGCGATCTTTCGAATATTGGAATTACCCAAATCTTTGAATGCCACTCCTAAAAAATTAAATATAGGCATTACTGAAGCTTCGATCCTTTTTAGGCCACAAGCTTTAACAGAATACCAAATAACATATTCATCAGAACTTTTCAACCCATTAAGGAAAACGTCGTCTTCCACTATCTGATAATTTTCAATCAATTGCAACATTTCTGTATATGTAGGGATGTTTTCTTCTTGTGACATATCTTCTTATTTAATTTAACTTTTTACATTTAAGAAAGAAATCGCTTTTCTATAAAACGAACAATTAAAAATTTCATTGTCCTTTATCACTAAATATGTACTCAGTTGCTTTCAAAAGTCCATTTTTTAATGTATCTAAATCTTCATTATTCAAAACATGAAAATCAGCTATAGCTATAGGGCCTCCTTTTTCAATATTTTCAATTTCTGCAAAATCTCTTCTATCTACTTCAACTTGATTAAGAGGACGATATTCTCTTTTTGCAAGTCTTTCATATCTAATGTTTTTATCAGAATGAATAGCGATTAAATAAAAATTTTCGGGAAACCTTTCCTTTAATATTTTGTACTCGGTAAAACTATAAAGTCCGTCAAGAATAACTGAGCTGTCTGCATTTACTATTTTTTCAGAAGCAAACTCTGCTAGCACTCCTTTTCCATGTTTAACTCGAAGTTCTTCTCTTATTTTTTTTTCATTTTCACTATTTATTTCCAAATTATTTTTTTTCACTTCATCTAAAATGAATCCTCCAAAATAAAACAATTCTAGGTTATATTTTTCTTTTAGAAAAAGAGTTGCTTCACTTTTTCCCGTACCGCTCATTCCAACGATCGCTATTATTTTCTTCATACTTTTCTTCTAATTATAATATAAAATAAATTTTAATTATCATTTTTATTTTTTTGTAGAAACAAACTCTTTGGATATTTTTTATCAAGGAGCAAAAACAAAAACCTATTTTTTATCCCTCAAAACTTCCTGTAACATTGCAACTTTATCTTGTTCGGCTTTCAATAATCGTTCATAAAGTTCAATTACCTTGTCAATCGGGTTAAAATTCTGGCTTTTTACATAACCGTTTGCTGATGCATTATCATGCCAATTGCCTGAAAAGATATTGATAGAAGTGTCATTATCAATTTCAGTAATAGCTTCCACGGGAATATCCAGTGCTTTCGCAATTTTTTCTAAGATTTCCTGTTCAAGTTTGTCTTTTTTCTCATAGCCGGAAAAAGTAGCCTGTGACACGCCAATTTGTTCCGCAAGCACGTCCTGATTGATGCCTCTCCATTCTCTCCAACGCCTTACATTAGCTCCGTGGTTATTCTTCTTGACAGTTGTTGCTTCCATATACTTATACTGTATTTACTTGTTCTCCGCAAAAATACGAAATTAATCCGAGTAATATTTTATTTTCTTCACAAATATCATAGTGGACAAATATGTAATAATATTTAGTCCGTTTTAAATATCTTATTACTTAAAATGATAGTCTATACATCTGATATTCTGTTTCTTTGCAGACAATTAACAGATTGTATAAGAAAATATCCATGATGTCATGAAAGAAAAAACCTATCTTGAACCGCTAAAGATATATTTATCCGAAGAAATTTCGCCCAAACAACTTTCTCATTTACTTGATGAACTAGCCTTCGATTATTCTCAAAAAATTGTATTGTTAGATTTAGCGGGTGGTGAAACAGCTTTATATATTCATGAAGAAACAAGCCATTTTCTTTATCACCTAAAAAGACTCCGGGATGTATTAAGAAAATGTAAAGCATAATACTTTTACCTTTTCCTCCCCCTGTTTATCTTTATATTTTTATATAAATCCGGCTTTTCGGCTATCTTTTCAGTCTTCGGCAATCTCGGGTCACCCCATGATTCCTGATAATCTGCATCTGACTTGTTTGTTTTCCAAAGATGTGGATACGCATATTGTCCACCTCCCCACCATTTAACTTTTGCTTTGGTCACATAGCCGTTTTCAATAAGAATTTTATCCCTGACACGCATTTCATATTTGCCGTATTTGACAAATTCATCCGGGTTATTGCTACTGAAAAAGGCTTTGTTCTTTTCATCGTTCAAAAAGACATAAGAAGAAAATTTACCGTTTCCCCTCCTGCTTTCCATGTTTTCAAGGAAAATAAAACCGCCGTTTCTTAAAGTTGCGTCCTGTGCGTCACTTAACTTTACGCCTAATATAACAAGGTTCCGTTTAATAGGAGGAGATTGTTTTTCCACTTGCTTAGCTTCCTCTTCCGGTATTTTATCTATTTTTGGTTTACTCCCGGCTTGCTGTTGCAGTCGTTTTTGTTCCTGTTCCTTCTGCATTTGTTTTGCTGCCAGATTTTTCTCAAACTCTTTTTTGAGATTCCCAAAGCTGAATTTCCGGTCAACTTCGGAACCTTTAAAAGCGATATTATTATAGGAAAATGATATCCCTTCAATCTCATTTGTGTTTCGTTTCAGCTTGAATTCAGTCTCAATATCCAATTCTTTAAGGAATGATTTTAAGTCGCTGGGAGTTGTACAGAGGGGCAGTGCAGCCTTAATAATGTCATGTATTTTATACTTCACCTTGTCGGGATTATCCAATTTTTCCCGTTTAACTTTATCTTTCCCTTCGCCATAAGTCAGGTTGTATTTATCTTTCAGCTTCTTGCAAACCTTGATATTCCGCTTGTAATCATGGTTGACAGAAATTAATTTCAGGTCGTTGTCGATACGGTTATAAACGATATGCAGGTGGGGATTTTCCGTGTTATCATGCCGGACAATGATATATTGAGTATTGTTGATTCCCATTTCTACCATATATTCTTTAGCCAGTTTTATCATAAATTCATCGGTCATTTTTTTCTTATCTTCCGGCGAAAACGACAGGGGAATATGGCCAACAGGCTGTTTTATTTCTTTCCGGCCGGAACGTTGCATAGCAAAACTGCGGATAATATCCTGTTTGCTTCCAGCCCAAACACCTTCCGCTTCAAGCAGGGTTGCGCCCTCATGCATCACATAAGAAACGCAACCCTTGAATGATTTCCCCTTGATATTCTTAGCTATCATGGAACAACTTTTTTATTTCATCAGCAATCATCATCACATCAATGGCAGTGGTGGAAAATCCATACTTATTTACCTGTTTGGCGATTTGATTCAGGTTATTCGCCATCCCTGCAAGTTTACGCATCAAGTCAAGTTCTTCGAGAGTAAAGCGGGATTTGACACCTCCTTTTAGTGTCATTTCCCGGGCGTATTGGGTTGCTTTCATCCCCAACTTTCCTGCTTTTTCTTTCACCGCCTTAAAATCTTCTCCGGTTAATTTCAGGTTGATTGAATAGTCCAGTTTCGCTTTTTCCTTTGCCAGTCGCCCTCTTTTTTGTTTATCTTCCTTCTTATTTTCCATAGCATTTAGATTTAAGGTTATGGAAAAATTCCGGGTACAACGAAGTACCCGGGCAAGCCGTAACGGAAGCGACCACCGGGAGATGAAGTGCAGGTTTGCAGCACAGCCTAATAGTTCGGAGACCATCGGGAGCGGAACAAAAAGGCTGTGCAGTGACCTCAAAATTGGCGACTACCGGGAGTGGATTTTGAAGTGGAAGGGAAATTCAAGGCACGCCGAATTTACCTGTAACGTGGTCACAGTCCCGCAGGGCAAGGTATGCACGAAGGGAACACGGAAGAGCCGCAGGCGAATTTCGGGTTACCCGTGCGATTACCTTGCTCCTTTGACGACGAGAAAAAAATAAAGGGGAGGGAGTCCCTTTATTTTTTAATCCGGCGGCAACGTTAATTGCTAAAGCCGGGCTTGGCAATATACCCGGGTTTAGCTTCTGCGATACACTTCCTGTATTGCCGTTTGCCCTTCATGTGTAAAGGGCATTGCTCGATAGGATAATCTTTGATAATGTCTTCATTGTTTATCATATTTATAATGCATCCAAAATCGGATGAGGGGCAAATATAGACTATAAATATGATAGTCAAATATTTGCTGATATTTTTGCCGAGGGTTGCTTCCGTTTGCTACCTGTATGGGTGAATACGGCTACTTTTATCACTTGTATTGGTAATATTACCGATATTACTGCAGAATTATTTATCTTTAGGGCATGGAAGAATTTGACGAGTATATTGAATATGATACGAATATTCCCGAAGGATTCAGGGAAGTACAGCAATGTATTGACAACTTTGCCGGGGTTAACTATAACACTGCCCGGGGCATCGTTACACAGCCCACTTTGGCAGACATGACCCACTATAAAGGGAAAATACTGGATATTATCCGTAATAATCCACCGTTGGAAAGTATACCGAAGTATTTCCGTGACGGCCGGGAAGACTACCTCTGGTACAGTGATTTTTATGATGATGTTACCAAAGAGGTTTACCACAAATACAGGATATTCCCAAAAACGGACAAGGAAATAACCCCTGCCAATTATACAGAAGAACTGGCAAAGATTGATTTACCTTATTTCAAGGAACTGGTCAACCTTATCAGCCTCGAACACTTGTGCATGGACTATGAGAAGACGATACCCAAAAATAAACCCGAAGCGGTAAATGAAATGACCCAAACCGGAGAAGAATTGCCTATTGAGGAAGAATTACCAGCCGGAGAACCGCAGGCAACAGAGCTTCCAGAAGTAAAACCAAAGCGCAAACGCCTCCCGGTCAAACGCTCATACGAACCCAAGCTGACCGACAAACAATATGCTTTGTTGGCAGAATGTGTGGAGACGATAAAACTGTTCCGCCGTCCGGTAAAGGCGGGTGAACTGAAAAAATTGCTGAAAGGCAAATTACCCGAACCGCTACAGGTAACCAACCAAAAATCACTGGTCTATCTTTTAGACCAACTCAAAGAACACAATTATATTAAGGATGCATGGATGTCCGTTGCCGAAGGCAACAAGGACTTTATATCCTTCCGCACCGAAGGGAATGAGCAGAGGTATGGAAGTGAACCACATTATATTACCATGCAACAATTCCTGAACAACCGCCGCCGGAACCGCCGGGAATTCATCGTTGGACTGGAAAGTATCGAAGATATGGTTGGCCTGATGGAAGAAATCCGGGATAAATAGTCAAAATTCCTCGCTTAAAAAATATTTTCCTCTTTTCTTGAAAATATTGCTTTTTCTACCGGATTACATTTACTAATTGTATACCAGTTAATTAATCAATATTTCCATATTGGTTTGAGTGCTCTTTTCTGCCTAATCCTATTTACTTGACTACAGCAATCAATTTGATAATCACCATTATACAACTCCAACCTGTTAGGTAAAGCTGTTATGCAAACAGGGCGGGCATCAGGGAGTCCGTATCTTGCACCCGGTTTCGGAAACGACGGATATGCAAGGTCGCATAATCGTTTATCCTTCCGGGAGATTTTTAGGTTATGGGTAAAGCCAACCGGATTAGGGATACATGAGTCCCCTGTATACAATGATACTCCAAGTATCAGGTATCAATAATAAAAAGCAATGCCGGCATTCTCCGGCACATAATTAACTTCTAAAAATTATTGGAATATGGCAGAAGAATTAGAAAATGAAAAATTGGAAGCTGAAAAGAAAAAAGACATGTCCGAATTCTTTGATGACAGCACATGAATAGCAGGAACCTCAAAGACAAGGCAGTCTCGCAAAAAAGATGAAGACGATTATGCCCGCCGGTTTTTAGCGGTGCATAAGGTGAAGGACTATACCCCGGTATATATCGACGTGCGGATGAAAGAAAAATTGCAAACGCTTGTTTCTTCGCTGCAACATATTGTACCGGAAATCACACCGACCATCCTGTTGTCGAATATCCTTGCCGACCATTTGTCTGCAAACCGTGAATTAATAACCCGTGCTGCCAATGAAGGTTTAAAGCGTTCGCTGGCCAGCACATTTAACGAAAAAGAATAAAATGATGGAAACAACGTTTGATGAATGCCAAATCGTATGTATCGATTTGTTGGCATGGGAAATGCTTAAAACCCGAATAAAGAGGTTAACCTCGGAAATGGCGGCATTAAAAGGGTTGTATTGCCCCAATCCCCGGGACGGATGACTGGACTCGGCGGATGTCTGCCGGGCATTGGGTATCTCCAAACGTACCTTGCAAACATGGCGGAACAATGGTAAGATACCTTACTCGATGTTGGGCGGTAAGGTGTATTTCTTCCAACCGGATATTGACAAACTGCTCGGCGAGGGCAATAAACATAAATAATGATGGATAAATTTATAGGTTTTGATTCCGGCGAGTTCAGGGAACTTACCGGAGAGATAGAGCAAGCCTTCTGTAACGTGCAGGATGTCCGGGATAGATACCGCCCGTCGTTGTCAGACAAACGTTATCTGAGCGGGGAAGAAGTGATGGAGTACCTCCATATATCGCCCCGGACGCTCCAAACTTTGCGGGACAAGCGGATAATCGGTTATACGACTATTGGTGGCAAAATACTTTACCCGGAAGATGAATTGCAACAGGTATTGTACCAGAATTACCGGTCTCCGGATTTGCCTTTCTAAGGAAAAGCAGCAGAAACAGTAAACAAAATGTATATGCAAATTCCGAGGGGAGGGAGTTGAAGTTGCCCTACACATAGTAAAAAAACAAGCATTCCTGTATGATTAATATCAGGGATGCTTGTTTTATTTTTAATGATATGCGTCATCGTCGGGGCTGGTCGTTTCGTTGCGGGGCAAACAGGTGTTCCGTAAAGAGTGAACAGGCAAGCCTTGACCGGAATTTACTCTTTCTTAAAGTATGAGGAAAGGAAGAAATTCCGAGGCAACCGTAAGGCTCGGGCTTGAATGTTAACACTTAAGGAACTACCTTTGCCCAAGTAACGGAATGGCTGGCTCCGGCGTTAATTCAACAATTGATAATTTATACCAAATACATTTACCCGGCTACTTATTTTGTCGATTATCCAGTTTCTGAACTTAGCTGCATCAGGAGAATGAAGCCGGAATGCTAAAGCGATAATCATTTCCAGATTACAGGCTTCGGGCAAAAGCATATTTCCAACTTGCCTGACTTCACAATCAAAATGAATTTTAATCACATTGGAACGGACAATAGCTTTGATATTAGCATTGATAGCCGATTCATAAACGCCGAACAATTGAGCCAGTTGCCAACTACGCAACCGGACCTTTTCTTTTTCACCGGATTCAATCCATTTTATCAAACCGATAACTGTTATTTCTTCCCTTTTCATAGCATGGATGTTTTTCGTTTGCCAACTTTACCAATATTCCTAAAATCGGACTTCGGCCTGCCAGTCTCTAACTGGTATTTGTCTCCGATTCTATCAGTCAGGGCAGCCATATCACGGCTAATTTTCTCGTTGGTAATTTTGGCGTATATCTGGGTAGTTTGGATGTTACTATGTCCGAGCATTTGGGATACGGTTTCAATTGGCACTCCCTGCGAGAGGCAGACAGTCGAGGCCATCGTGTGGCGCGCTACATGGCTCGAAATCCACTTCGTAATACCACACTGCTTGGCTATACGGCGCAGGCAACGGTTCATATTCTCCGCATTACTCGGGACAGGGAAAATAAACTGGTTTTTTGCCACCAACCGGTATTGTTCGATAAGTTGCTTGGCGATGGGTAATAACTTCACATAAAAGGTGGTACCGGTTTTCTTGCGTTTGGCAATCAGCCACAATTCCCCGTCAAAAGAGGTTTGTATATCATCGAAAGTCAGTTTCTTTACATCCGCATAGGCAAGCCCGGTAAACGCTTGGAAAACGAAAATATCACGTATCTGCCGTTGTTTGTACCGCCTAAGTTCCACGGTCATAAACCGCTGCAACTCATCTTCGGTCAAATAACCCCGGTCACGGGTTTTAGCCTTAAACCGGAATCCGGCAAAAGGATTGACCCGGACATAACCTTTGCGCTGGGCTATCAACATGATTTGTTTGAGCTTGGTAATGGAGGTTAACAAGGTACTGCCTGCCAGTTTGCGCTCTTCAAGCAGGTAGGTATAATAATCCTCAATAAATTGGGGTTCTATCTCCCGGACAGGAATATCCGAAAGACCATATCTGTCCTTAAGGAACATTTCCACACGCCTGCGGTTAATCAGGAGTTGTTCGTAAGAACCTGCGGTGCGGTCTTTACCGACACGCTTGCTATAACTCTCATAAAATTCGTCGGCAATGGATAAAAAGGTTCGGTAATCGTCGCCGAAACCGAGGTAAGCGTTTTTGACTTTCTCGGCAGATACAAAATTATCCTTGTCACAAATACTTTGATACTGTTTGCCGATTTGGGTTCGGATATTATCCAGTTTCTGGTTGATTTTCTGTGCTTCGAGGCTTTTACCTTCCGCACGGTTTGCTTTGGTATCCCAAAGTGTGGGCTTGATGTTTAGCTTACAGCTAAACTGGGCGATTGTACTGTTGACCGTTATCCGTCCCATGATTGGGGCTTTACCTTCTTTCAAATTATTTTTTTTGAGGTAAAATAAAACCTTGAATGTACTTCGTTGCATAACTCTAATTTTTTGGTTACAAATTTAGTTTACTTAGAGTTATCCAGCATTATGCAAAATTACGCAAATCACTGAATAAAAGCACGTTGTATTTTGTTTCAAAAAGTGGCTCAGGTAACGAGTTGGTAACTGAACTCACCGCCAACTTTGCTTTTTTATGCTTTTTCTCCGCCTCTGCGGAAAATAGACCTTTTTATAAACCGTTGATTTCGTTTACGTTACATTCTTTTGCTTCGCCTCTCTCAAACTGCCGGGGTTTCCTTCAAATAAGCATTCATCTTTTGATTGCTTAATATGGGAAGTACATCGCCTTCGGGCAATGTATCCTTATATTTTTCAATAATCATTTTGGGAATGTCCAGTAATGGAACACGGTAACTGACATCCGTTTTTGTTCGTTTACCCATAATCCATAGGTTCCCGTCGAACGATGTACGGATGTTG
>JAVBLR010000026.1:0-14530 GCA_031553395.1 Bacteroidales bacterium
AACAACTCCCCTCACTCGGAAAGCGGGTGCAAAAGTAATACAACTTCTTCCCATTCCAAATTTTTAAACCACTTTTTTTGAAATTTATCCAAAAATATTGCATAAATAACTGATAAACAAAAGGAAATTTTTAAAGGAAAAATTTTGTAAATAAATTTGACCGTATGGAAAATTGAACCGTTTCGATTGCTGTTTTACTAAATGTCATGCACTTAATTTTATAATTACACAAAATAATTAATAACTTTGCTTCCCTAAATGTTAGAGAGTAATGTCAAATGTGAAGTAGTAATAACTATTTAACATAAAAACAAAAATATAAAAAAATCACGAATTGAAGTTCAAAAAATGACTCAACTCGTGATTTATTTTATGTAATAGATAGTTATAAATTATCCATTATAAATTAAGCAAGTGAAGAAATGCGGGGCGGTTTAACTGGAGGTATTATTCCAGAAAACAACACTTTTTCACCTTTGATAGATTGGGTAGGTGGAAGTAAACGAGGTGGTTTTACCGGAGGTATTATTCCCGATAATAACATGTTCTTATTGTTAATCTCAGTTTTGATAACACCAGAAACAGCTCTATCTATACTTGCTGTTTCATTTTTCTCACTCACGGTCAGCATTGCTCCTACAGCTAATACTGCAACAAAAAAAAGTTTTTTCATAACATAAAAAATTAAAATGATTAATACTCAATTCAATCTTTTATACCGCGAGTAGAAAAAAGGTAACAGGTGAAATCGAATTATTTTATCTATTTTTACATCAAATTAATATCAGCGAAAAGAATTCAATTCATATGAAAATCATACGTTTTTTACTTGTAATAATTATCTGCACATTCCTTTTTCATAAGGCAGCCCAAGGAAAAAACTTTCAAAGTTCAAATAACCCGGAATCAGTGATGCTCAAATATTTGAATTTGTCTAATGATTGCATCAGAATGTATGATTTTGATTGTGCCAAATTATATGCAGATTCAGCATCAATATATACCGATAAAATTAAGAACTACGAATTACTGGGATTTTATTATCAAATTTTAGGAGATTACAATCTCAAGCGAGATGATATTGAAGCGCACAAAAACTATTATAAGGCAATTGAGTGTTACGAAAAATCAGGACAGGATAAACAACTTATTCCTATTTATTGCAACCTGGCTTTCTCATATATACAGAAATGTGATGTGAAAATGCTGAAGGAAATCATCAACAAAATGCATGCCATTAACTCAAAACGGAAAGATGTATTAGACATAGTGGATACTTATGAAATAACCGCCTTTTATTATAACTGTTTGTATGCAAAGAATCCACAATCGACATTTTTAGATTCTCTGATTTTTTATGAGACAAAAGTTGTTTCAATGTTTGAAGCCTCTCCGGAAATCCAACACAAAAAAAAGGACATCTCATACAATTATATTTTGCTGGCAGATAACCTGACAAAGAAACAGAATTATAATCCAGATTCCGTTACTTATTTTCTCAAAAAGGCAAAACAATGGAGCAATCCGTGTGATACATCAATGATTGTTAATTGTAATTGGATAGAAGGAAATATCGCTTACAATACTGGTAACTTTAAAAAAGCAGAAACCATATTTGACCAACAACTTTCGTTAATGGACGATTGGGCTAATAAAGGAAATCTCTCCATGTATGTCGATGTGTGTGATCGATTATCCGAAATTGCCGAAATAAAAAAAGACTATTTTACAGCCTTATATTACGAGCGTAAAAAAAACAATAGCCTAAATACAATTCATGATATTGAAAAAGATAAAGCTATAAAAGAGTTAGAAGTAAAATATGAGACCGAAAAAAAAGAAAAACTTATTCAGCAATTAAAAGAAATAAACCTGTTTAGAGAAAAAATTAATTGGCTTTATTCCGGGTTTTGCCTTTTAGGGCTTTTTTCTTTCTTTTTCATTATTCGTTGGATAAAATCAAGTAAAAAGGCTGCAAATTCTCAACTACAGCTTATACAAATGGAGAAAAAAGAAATCGAACTACAAGCTAAATTGAAAGATGAACAGTTTAAAAAAATAAAATTGGAAAAATACAGCGCTTTATTAGACAGTCATTTTAAAGATTTAAAAATTTCAGAAATGGATAACACTCTAATAAACCTGAAAAAAGAACAAAAACGATTAAATAAGCAAATTCAGGATTACTCCGAAAGACTTCTAGAATACGAACAAAGTAAACAACTAAGATTTGACTCTACTATTGAAGGTTCATATTTTTATAATATTACGAATGATATTTATACTTCAATTATTAATAGAATAAAACCTTTCAACAAACAAAAGATATATATTGATGCTTTAAATTTAATCAAAGATGATTTCTTTTTAAATCTGAAGCAAGCATATCCGGGTAATTTATCTGCAATAAATACAGAATACTGTGTTTGTTTTGCCATAGGTATGGATAATGAAGACATAGCCAACTGTTTTAACGTAGAACAACGTAGTATTCACACAGTTAGATATCGTTTAAGAAATAAATTCAAAATTGATAAAGAATTTGATTTTGACATATTTTTAAAACAATTAATGAATTAAAAATAGTAGATGTTTGGGCACAAAAATATATTTGCAGCTTTTTTATCAAAGAAAAGGCCAAATAAAGAAATAGAAGAATTATACAATACCTATAGGGAACTGTTTTTTGTTTTTGCAAAAAAACATTATTCTATAGATGATTCTGTAATAAAAGACATTTACCAAGAAAGCTTTATCGCTTTGTGTGAAAATATCCGGAACAAGCTTTTAACTCCCGATAATTTAAAGGTATCATTCAAAACCTACTTATTTAGCATCGGTAAGAATAAATTGAACAATTATATTCGAGATAATCATCCTCCCATGGAAATACCGAACGAATCAAATCAAATATATGATGAACAATCTATTGATGAAAAAGAGATACAGGAAATCGTGCGGAAAGAGGTATTCAATCTAGGGGAACCTTGTAACCGCGTTTTGATGTTGTTCTATTTCAAAAGAAAAAGTATGAGTGAAATAGCCTTGACTATGGGGTATAAAAACGAACAAGTTGCAAAGAATAAACGTCTCTCATGCATGGAACAACTAAAAAAGATTATTAACAAAAAATACAAAAAAGAAGATTTGATCTAATCATGGACAAAAGAAATAAATTGCAGGAAAAAATAGATGATTATTTGTTCGACCTGCTTTCGGAGGAAGAACGGATTGCCTTTGAACAAATGATGGCCGAAGACGAGAATTTACGCAATGATGTTGAATTAACACGGCAAATCGGCAATGCCTTTCAAATAAAAGGCGAAAAGGAAGCTTTAAAAGAAATACAACACATTTCATCAAAAGAAGAATTAAAAGAAATAATTGAAGCTGCAGAAAGAAAACATAATGAGAAAAGAAGTACTACAACCCGTAAATTACTCATTTCAATATCAGCTGTAGCAGCTACTATTCTGATTTTGGTATACATAGGCCTTCAATCGCAATATTCTTCACAACAATTATTCGATGAATATTATCATCCTGAGGAATACATGCCAACGTCTATGCGCGGAAATAACAGTGAACTATCTCAAGAACAAGCACAAAAACTATACGATGTAATTTGCATGATAGAGAAAGGGCAGCCAGAAACAGCTATTGATAGTTTACGTCATTTTTATATGTCTTTTGAGCCTACTTTCAAGGAAGATGTACAATGGAACCTTGCTTTAGCCTATTTAAAAGTCAATCAACGAGATAATGCAGAAAAAATTCTCCATGAAATTATTAAAAAAAATGGAGATTATATTCAGGATGCTCAAGAATTATCAAAAAAAATAAAACAGAAAAGATGGTTCTAATCCTCTCTTAATCAATCATAACAAAAGCAGCCCAAGATTGGATATCTGCAGGGTTTTTACTTCGAATTTCTCTTTGTGCTTTTTTAAAGGCATCGTGTTTATTTAATTTTTCAATCAGCCAATATCTATAAAAAAGTTCCATTAAATCAGCAGTTGTCTTATCTGGAACTGGCCATAAACTCATCAATATAGTCTGAACTCCAGCCATTTTAAAGGCGCGTTGAAGGCCAAATACGCCCTCATCTCCGTCAATATACCCCAACCCTGTTTCACAAGCAGAAAGAACAACCAATTTAGTATTTGATAAATCCATTTGAGATATTTCATGAGAAGTAAGAATTCCATCTTCCCAATTTTTGGGAAGCATTTCTCCTTTCCATGCTCTATTTGCTCCGGCAAGAGCCAACCCTGAGTATAAAAGTGGATTGTCAATCGCTATTTCTTTATTTTCATCAGAAAAAGTCAAATAATGAAAATCGCCCTTTTTTACTTCTGTCTGTGGTAAATAAAAACCATGCGTTGCAATATGAATAATATCTGTACTTTTTCCATCCAAGTCTTTAAACGATTTTTCAGTCGCATGAATATCTATATACAGTTTTGTATCAACATTCATATTATTCAATATTTTACCAATATTTTCTACTTCTAAAAGAGTAGCATTTAAAGGTTTAAAACTTTCCTTTTTCTCTTGCAAACTATCTGTAAATGTAGTAGGGGTTTCCTTTTCTGCCGATAAGAAGACTTTGGAAGCATCTGCATCATTAACATCATAAGAAATGCCTCCAAAAAGTGTTACATTTTTTATTTTACCGGACATATCATCATTTAATATAATTTCCCGGGTACTTGTTAACTGATATAAATCATATTTTTCCATCAAAACAGAATTATTATCAACCGGTATCGCTGCAAACGCAATCAAGTTCAGTTTTCCAGACGGTGAATAATATATTTTCCGGATATTTTTTAAATTTGGCTCCAGTGGTTTCCATATCAGTTCATACAACCGTTCTCCATAATTGACTGTTTTTGTTGGATTACGGGAACTTGCCCGGTAAATATCATAATTGTGATCATTTTCTTCAAACAAATCATCTAACTGTTTTTCTTCAAAAAGAGGTATAAATTTCGGAGATTCACTATTTTTACTTAATAATAAAGCGTAATACAATGCACCATCTGATGAGTTATTATAGTTTACTGTCATAAATTCGATAGCAACTTCATCATAAGCTAATCTGCTTTGAATATCTTTCCAAGTGATATTTTCTTTTAATTCAATAAATGGCTGTATTTTTTGTATTAACTCTTCACCCAAATTTCTCGATTTTTCATTCAATATTTCTATATTATGGGATAAATCTTCTGTTTTTTTAATTTGGTATAACCGAAATAAATCATCATTCGTCTGCCTATATGAATCGTAAATAGATTTTATATTTTCATTTGAAGAATGGATAATTTCCCTGACCTGTCTATCATAATTCAATAAAATTGATTTGTTTACCAGTTGGTTATTATAGCATAAACTTATTAAATCTGTTGAAGGATTAGCAACAGAGACTTTTTTAAACAATTCAAATACAGGTTTAAGCGTATTCCAAAATGCCTCCCTTTGTTCTCTTTCCAACAATAGAGCATTATTCTTCATCTGCATATTATAATATTGATTAATGATCAATACGAGTTTTTGGGTTTTACTAAAATCTTTTTTCCAATTATAGTACTCGGTCAATGTAAGCAAATGATACATATCTGCATGATAATAACTAACATCCGACATTATTATCTCGTATAATGATTGAAAAAATATGTCCGATATTTCATACTCACCTTTATTGAACGCCCAAAGTCCTATATCATTTGCCAAATAATTCATATAAATGGGTGGATTATCCAATTTGAATAACAGCTGAATTACTTTCATAAAAAGAAAATCAGCATCTTTTTCCCTGCCATTCCGGTTATAAAATACAGCCAGATTATCAATAAACATCAAGTAAGAAGGATGTTCCTCCCCTAACTTATCCCTGTAAATATCTTTTGCCCTTTCATAATATTTGGCAGCAACAGCTATATTTCCCAACAATTCATTTGTTTTTGCTATATTGTCGTACAAGACAGCATCTGCTTCATCATTTTCAATTCCTATTTGTTCTGAAATAGTTTCCATTTCCTTATAATAATTCAACGCTTTTGCATAATAGCCATGTGAAAAGTAAAACCAGGCAAAATCAGATAATGCAGCGTAGTATGCCCACGTATTTTTTCCAAATAATTTTTCTCCAAATGTCAATTCATATTGAAAGGCTTGTTCTGCTTCGTCAAAATTCCCTAATCCTCCATGAGCAATGGCTAAATAATAACTAAAGAACATTTTATCTTCAGCAGTAAGATTTTCAAAAGCTTTCGAATTATTATCAAGCACCTGAATAATCTTTTCATATTCACCTTCGTCTGATAACTCTTGGCATTCTTTTAAGAATGAAGCCTCCTGAGAATATGTAAAAATTCCCACTAGAAGAAATATAGTAAAAATAATGTAAGTCTTCATTCAAATTGATTATTTTGATTTTACATAATAACTTTTTGAGTCAATACTGATTTCTTGAAATAAATATCCAGGAGAGCGTTCATCGCTAAATAAATTATTTAAAAATTCTTCAAATTCAGATTGAGAATTTCTGTTTAAATTAGGTTTTGATGTTTCTATTGTAGAAAGATCCAATATTTTGGAAGATGCAACTAATACAATTGTCTCCAAACCCAAAGGCGAATTTTCATCTATAACAAAACCAAACAACTTTGATTTTTCTCCGGGTTTTATATAATAATCATTTTTCGTACCTTGTTTTTCTAATAATTTTATTTCATTATCAGCTAAAACATTAATAAACTGAAAATACAAAGGAATGGTTCCTGTATTTATAACCTGAATATCAAACCAATCATTATAATAAAATTCAATATTGCCACTTCGCATTTTTGCAATTATATTTTGTCGAGTACGATTCTTATCAACAGGTATGATTTCCAACTTGATATCTTTTTTCACTGAAGTTGCTTCCCGAAGAATTTTTGCTCTTGCGTCCTTTTCCTGTCCCTTTGCAAAAGTATACTTAGAAACTATTGCCCATAAATTCTTATTGATATTAGACTGAGTCGATGGCAATTTCAATATACTTTCCACTAATCCGACGTCTGTAGCAATAGCTGTTTGTATCGGTTTGATTGTATCGGTATTGTAAGTATCCGGATGATAAAAATTAAATACAGTTCCTGACTTTATTCCGGCCAACAGACCTCCATTAATGACTACAAATTCATCTCCAGGGGAATACCGTTCTATTAAAAAATGATTAGGAATTGAGACTGCATTACCGGCAAATACCTTCCGTTCGAGATTACCTTCCGCTTGAGGTATTTGTCTTGTCCTGTAATAATACCCCAAATTATACATTTCCACTTTTATCGATTCAAAGAATGAAGTGTAACTCATATTACTCATATCCTTTGAAAACAATGTGCTTATTGTATATGAAAGTGCTCCAAATTTTTTATTAACCTCCTTATTGTAATATTCCTTATTTGTTTGTTCTGCAGCACATGCACTGATTATCAAAAAAGGAGCCATATTTTCATTATTCTTTTGAGGTTGAGATCTATTTGTATAAATATTTTTATTTGCATATCCGGGAATCTCAAAAATAATATCCGTTCCTCTAAAAGTATCATTATTGTCTCCACGATAAATAGTTCCGCTATGACAAGCATCAATACAGGCCAATACATCTCCCATTTTCCCGGCCTTTTTCCGTAATTTTATTATTAATTCATTCAATTCGTCATCAAGCAAATGCTTGTCTGCACATTTTTTTCCTTTAATATTTCTTTGCGGAGCATCATAAGGAACCAAAGCCTCATCCAACCCGTCTATTTCGTCTCCATTGATATCCGTAACCTGCTGCCCATGCCCCGAGAAGTGAAAAAAGACAATATCTCCTAAATTTGTTTTTTTTATTAAATCATCAAATGCTTTTACAATACCAATTTTAGAAGCTTGTTCATTTGAAAGAATTTCTATGTTTTTTTCAGAAAAGCCTTGTTTTATCAATCCTGATTTTAAAATAAGAGCATCATTATCAGAAGCAGTAAAAGTCCACCCGCTTTTTTCAGGATATTTAGCAATAGCAATTATCAAGGCTCTTTTTTCAGCTTTTGCTGACAAAAAAAATAAAGCAGCAAAAACAATAAAAATAACGATTTTAAAGTATTTTATAAAAAACATCATTAATTCTGTATTATAAATAAATTCTCTAAATATTTTTACACTCGTTATAATCTGAATACAAACATTCAGAATCTCTACATCTGTTTCAAATTAGGATTTAAACAAATTCTTTAGCGTAACAAAAATATATAAAATTTATTTATCTGAATTAATTTCGGATAAAAGAAGAGTAAGTGGTTTTTTTAATAAAAAAGATAGAATAGACAAACATTATTTCCATTTGCCAGATAACAATAAATGACTAATTAAACAAAAAAGAACAAAGCTCGTTCCTGCACATACAACGCCCATCCAACCATAAAGTTCCCAGGCTTTACCTCCAATTAGTGTACCTATTGCACCACCAATAAAATAACTAACCATATAAACCGTATTCAAACGGTTAGCTGCTTCGGGATGAGAAGAAAAAACAATTGTCTGATTGGTGACATGCATCCCTTGCAAACCCATATCTAGAAGAATAATGCCAATGATAAGCCCTAAATATGTATTGCCGCCAACGCCAAATACAATCCAAGACAATAACATAAGCAAACAAGTAATGGTAATCAACTGATTTTTATTTATTTTACCCGAAACATAGCCCGCCAAAGATGCTGCAAGCGCTCCGACAATTCCGATAAGTCCAAATAATCCGGCAACATCGCTTCCTTGATAAAAGGGCGCTTGTTCCAAATGAAACGTTAATGTTATCCAAAATATAGAAAATGCACCAAATCCCAATGCACCACGCAATGAAGCCAACCGTAATCTCGGAACTATTTTTACATAATATAAAAGGGAAGTCATTAATTGAGTGTATTTTCCTTTAAAAGTAGGTTGTATATTCGGTAACAGCCAAGCTATAAGTATTGCTAATATCACCATAAATCCGGATGCAATCAGAAACACTTCGCGCCAACCCAAATATTCGCCCAATAATCCGCTAAATATGCGTGAAGCCAATATTCCGATGAGCAAGCCGCTCATTACGATACCTACATTTTTGTTTTTATCTTTTGGTTCAGATAATTGTGCCGCAATCGGAACAAATATTTGAGGAACAACCGATGTCAAACCAATAAAAAAACTTGCAACAATCATTACATATAATGATTGGCTAAAAGCAAATGCCAAAAGAGAAGCAATTATAAATATAAAATCAAGAAGAATAATTTTTTTTGCGATTAAACATATCTCCCAAAGGAATAATAAGCAATAAACCAACGGCATAACCAATTTGCGTAAACATCGCCACTTTACTGACTGCAGATTGCGGTTTATCAAACTCTCTTGCAATCATTCCCAATAAAGGCTGATTGTAATAGTTGTTTGCAACCACAAGTCCAGCTCCGACCGTCATCAGCCAAAGTGTACTTTTTGTTAATTTCTGCTTGATTTCTGTTTCGGGAAGCATCGTGGAAAGGTAAAAAAGTAAAAGATATACTATACTCAGCTATAAATAAGGTATTTTGGCTAAGGGCAAAGGGCAAAAGGCGAAAGACCAACGAAATATAATCTGTGTATTTCCTTTGCCTTTTGCCTTTTGCCGGAAAGAAAATAAAAAAAATGTAATTTATAACCAACCTTAGTATAAAAGGTAAAAGGTTACAGTTTTTCATTTTTCACCTTTTACCTTTTACTTTATTTATATTTCGATTTTGTAAGAATTTGTTGATTATCGGTATTTTGCATTAAATCGGGTAAGGTCACATTTTTATTTTTCGACATATATTGAGATACAATACGCCAACCGATAAATGTTCCGATTTGAGTAGGATATTCATCTGTAAAAAAAGCAGAATGCGGCGCATCATCACTCATATATTTTGAAATGGTAAGATAATCAGTTGAATATAAATGTTTATTTTCCAGAATAAAACGCCAAATTTCTTTTTCATTTTTCAAACAAAGATTCAATTCGTCTTCAGAAAATCCCAATAAACGAGCTTCATCAGTATCCGGCAAAATAGCCTGTAACAAATAAACTATTTTTCCCCTGTAAATCAGATTATCTAACAAACGGGAATCCGAAGCATTAAATGAAAATTCGGAAAATAACAATCCGGTAAGATAATCGGGAACGACCTTTTCTCGAACCATATTCTTCCGTTGCCGGGAAGTATAATATTGTTGATACATAGGATAATCTTCACCCAAATATTTATCGATGCTTAGCGACAATATATTTTCGCCAACAATAACAGACTGATTAAGCCCCGATACATGCATATAAATAGCCGGGTTTTTTATATGAGGAAAATAAAACTGTAATTCTTTCAATGCTTTTCCTAAAATCGCCTCAATATCAGAAATAGAATCGTATTTATTTTCAGCATCTATATACAATGTAGAAAAAGCTTTGTCCGAAAATTTTTTCTGCAATTTAGTCACAAAAGAAGTAGAATCAGGACTTCCTGTTTCAATAATATAATTGGAGTATAAATTTAAGAAATCTCGGCATTCAACCTTCAATTGTTCGGGCATAGGTTGTTCGGGATTTTTAATCCAATCATACAAATATTTATCAAAACGGATGATAGATATTGTAGGTTCAACTACTGCTGTGGAATCATTTTGCTGCCCGGTAACTTTACCCTGACTGCAAGAGACAAAAGAGAGAAAAAAAATCAAACAAAAACTTCTGATATCTAAAGAAGGAATCTTCATAAATCAACTTTTTACTTATTACCTTTTACCTTAATGAAAGTATTTTTCTACTTTACGAATTGCTGTATCACGACAAAAGATAATTACATGGTCGCCTGCCTGAATAATTGTATCCCCTGTTACAATCATAGCTTTTCCATCGCGAATTAAACCACCGATTGTAAGTTCTTTAGGCAACCCCAAATCCTTAACAGCTGATTTTGTAATCTTCGAGCCTTCTTTAGCTATTAATTCAGCAACATCAGCATTTGCAACCGTCATCGTTTTTACATTCGAGACATCGGCATCCAGCAATAATTTATAAATATGTCCTGCCGAAATTAGTTTTTTATTGATAACCGTACCAATATCCAACTTTTCGGCCATTGCAATGTAATCGATATTTTCTACTTCAGCAACCGTTTTCTTTACACCAAAACGTTTTGCTGCCATACAGGCCAAAATATTTGCTTCGGAATTTCCGGTAAGTGCAACAAACGCATCCATATTACGAATGCCTTCTTCTTTGAGCAACTCAGTATCCCGACCATCTCCGTGTATAATCATTGCATTATTTACTTGCTCGGTAAGCCAGTAACAACGATCCCGATTTTGTTCAATAATCTTAATATTGATATTATCGGGCATTCCAAGGCAAGTTCGCATTGCAATACGACTACCTCCCATTATCATTACATTTTTTACATCAAACTCCTCTTTTCCACACAATTTTCTAAGTTCAGAAATATATTCAGGCGTAGTTGTAAAGAAGACGATATCATCCTTTTTAATAACATCCGAACCACGAGGAATTATCGTAGCTGAATAACGTTTGATACCCACAATGTGATAAAAAGAATCATGCTTGGTTAGTTCATAAAGCGGAGTCTTCAGTATGGATGCATTTTCACGCACTTTTATTCCGGCTAATATCAACCTGCCATTGTATAATTCGTGCCATTGGCGTATCCAGGGTTTTTTCAAGGAAGAAATAACTTCATCGGCCGCCAGCATTTCGGGATAAATAAGAGAATCTACACCCAATTTTTCGAAAAAAGCTGTATTTTCAGGAAATGTGTACTCGTAATTATCAATACGAGCCAACGTCTTCACAGCTCCCATATTTGTAGCCAGCATACATGCTGTAATATTTTGAGATTCTTCAGGTGTAACTGCAATAAATAAATCAGCTTCCTTTACTCCGGCTTCCTTCAGGCTTTTAAATGAAGTTGGAGAACCGATAACTGTCATCAAATCAAAATTATCGCCTAAATTGTTCAATACTTCTGCATCCTTATCAAGCAAAACAGTATCGAGCATTTCCTTTGACAACAGCTTGGCAAGATATGTTCCAACCTCCCCTGCCCCAGCTACGATAACCCTCATTTTCATAAGATAAAGTAAATAGTGAAAAGTAATATGTAATATGTAAAAGGTAAAAAACAGTTGAATATATTTTACCTTTTACATATTACCTTTTACCTTAAAAGTTTTTGTATTCTGAATACCAGTACTAAACTCCATAATTGTTTTTAAAATACCTTCGGCATCAATTCCGCAAAGACGATACAATTCATCAACACTTCCATGTTGTACAAAGTGATCGGGAATACCCACACGTTTTACTTTCGGAGAATATCCATTATCCGACATAAACTCAAGTACAGCACTACCCAATCCACCGGTTATTGCACCATCTTCAACCGTAATAATATGGTCGAAACTTTTTCCGACTTCATGCAGCAATTCTTCGTCCAGCGGTTTCAGGAAAAGCATATCATAATGAGCAATTTGAATATCTTCAATTTCCTCAGCCATTGTAATTGCTTTTGCTACAGCATTTCCAACCGGCCCAATAGAAATAATCGCAATATCTTTTCCTGATTTTAAATTACGACCTTTTCCTATAGGGACACATTGCATTTTATTTTTCCAATCAGTTAAAACGCCTCTCCCTCTTGGATAACGAATTACAAAAGGTCCAACGCCGGGTTGTTGCGCCGTAAACATCAGGTTTCTCAAATCATGCTCGTTGAGAGGAGAAGCAATGGTAAGATTAGGCACACAACGGAAATACGACAAATCAAATACACCATGATGAGTCGGTCCATCCTCCCCAACCAATCCTGCCCTATCCAAACAAAGAACAACATCCAGATTTTGCAACGCTACATCATGAATTACCTGATCATAAGCTCGTTGCATAAATGATGAATAAATATTACAATAAGGCAACATTCCTTCCTTTGCCAATCCGGCGGAGAAAGTAACCGCATGTTCCTCAGCAATTCCCACATCAAATACCCTATCAGGCATTTCTTTCATCATAATAGACATAGAGCATCCCGAAGGCATTGCCGGCGTAATACCTACAATCCGCTTGTTTTCTTTAGCCAATTCCAACAATGTATTTCCGAATACATCCTGAAACAAAGGAGGTTCGTCTCCATTTCTCACAACAATGCGCACTCCCGTTTCCTTATCAAACTTACCCGGAGCATGCCATTCCGTTGCAGATTTTTCTGCAGGTTCAAAGCCTTTCCCTTTTTTTGTACGAATATGCAGCAGACGAGGTCCTTTCATACCCTTGATATCGCGTAAAACTTTTACCAGATAATCGACATCATGACCATCTACCGGTCCAAAATAACGGATATTAAACCCTTCGAAAATATTATGTTGTTTGGTTAGTAACGATTTTAAACTATTATTGAAACGCAGGATATAATCCTTCCCTCCTTCGGAAATAACCTTTTTCCGTTTGAGAAAACGATATAAATCATACCTTAATTTATTATAAGTAGGAGAAGTAGTAATATGAACCAAATATTCGCTCAATGCCCCAACATTGTTGTCGATGGCCATGTGATTATCATTCAGAATAATCAACAGATTATTCGGATTCATACAAGCATTATTCAACCCTTCAAATGCCAATCCGCCGGTCATGGAACCATCTCCAATAACAGCGATTACATTCCGGTTGTCTTCGTGCTTCATACTCGAAGCAACAGCCATACCCAAAGCTGCCGAAATAGATGTAGAAGCATGTCCGACTCCAAATGCATCATATTCGCTTTCTTTTGGATTGGGGAAACCACATAATCCACCGAATTTTCGATTGGTATCAAACTGATTTTTCCTTCCGGTAAGAATTTTATGCCCATATGCCTGATGTCCGACATCCCAAATTATTCGGTCGTATGGCGTATTAAAAACATAATGCAACGCAACTGTTAATTCGACTACACCCAAACTGGAGGCAAAATGCCCGGGATTGGCAGACAACTCGTCAATTATGAAATTCCTGAGTTCCTTACAAACTTGCAGCAAGTCTTTTTCAGGCAATTTACGAAGGTCTGCGGGATAAAATATAGTATTTAATAAACTGTAATTTTTATCAAGTTCCGACATAATATAACACAAGAAAATTTATGCAAAAGTAGAGTTTTTTGTATGATTTGTAGCATTTATTTTCATTTAAAATCATTTGAACGTTTTTCGTTTTACGTAATACGTTCTACGTTTCGATAACATCAGCATCTTACGTAATACATAAAATGTAAAACGTATTACATATTTATACATCTACTTTGCTTTTTTCTTAGGGTAAACGCACGAAATTTATAGCTTTGCCGGATGAAATCATTACAACGCTATTTATCCAGTATCGAAGATTTTCGAGTAGAGAAAAAATGTTTGCATAAGTTATCGGACATATTATTCATTGGTCTGATGACTTATC
>JAVBLR010000010.1:0-22485 GCA_031553395.1 Bacteroidales bacterium
GATAAGTCATCAGACCAATGAATAATATGTCCGATAACTTATGCAAACATTTTTTCTCTACTCGAAAATCTTCGATACTGGATAAATAGCGTTGTAATGATTTCATCCGGCAAAGCTATAAATTTCGTGCGTTTACCCTAAAAATATGCTCTAAAAAACATCAGGTTGGCCAAAAAAGATTAATTTTGTGAGTTAATATAAGAAAACGACATAAAACCTTGGTGTTATGGAAAATTTAGAGTGGTCTTCATTGGGTTTCGGTTACATGAAAACCGATTACAATGTAAGATGTTATTGCAGAAATGGAAAATGGGGAGAATTGGAAGTTTCTTCGTCTGAAACTATCAATATGCACATGGCTGCAACATGTTTGCATTATGGACAGGAAGTATTTGAAGGGTTAAAAGCCTTCAGAGGGAAAGATGGTAAAATCAGAGTATTTCGAATAGATGAAAATGCAAAACGAATGCAGAGCTCATGTGCCGGAATATTAATGGAACAACTTCCTGTTGAGAAATTTGAAGAAGCTGTAATTAAAACGATTAAATTAAATGAACGCTTTGTTCCGCCTTATGGAAGTGGAGCATCTTTATATATTCGCCCGTTATTGATTGGAACGGGCGCTCAGGTTGGTGTAAAACCGGCCGACGAATATTTGTTTGTTGTTTTTGTAATGCCTGTAGGGCCTTATTTTAAAGAAGGATTTAAAACAACTCCGGTATGTATTCTTCGGGGATATGACCGTGCGGCGCCACTTGGAACAGGAACTCTGAAAGTCGGTGGAAATTATGCAGCAAGCCTTGTTCCTGGAAATAAAGCACATGAAATGGGTTATTCTGCTGTGTTGTATTTGGATGCAAAAGAAAAAAAATATGTAGATGAATGTGGTCCGGCTAATTTCTTTGGTATAAAGGATAATACATACATAACACCTGCATCAACTTCGATTCTACCTTCAATTACCAACAAAAGTATTATTCAAATTGCCGAATCAATGGGTATGAAAGTTGAACGAAGACAAGTTTCCGTTGAAGAATTGGCTACATTTGAAGAAGCCGGTATGTGCGGAACAGCTGCTGTTATCAGTCCGATATCACGAATTGATGATTTGGACGATAAACATACTTATACTTACTCCAAAGACGGTAATCCGGGCAAAGTTTGCGAAAAGCTTTATAATAAATTAAGAGCTATTCAATACGGAGATGAGCCTGATACGTTTGGCTGGGTTACAATTGTATAAGATAGTTGATATTAATGGATATTGATTGATACTAATTGTTATACAATAAAATCTCACTTAATTTTTAACTTTTATTTTTTAATTGATCTCTTGGTATTGATATGAAAAAAATTTTATTAATTTTCTCAATAGTGTTGTTTACTGCTGGATTTACTACAAATTTATCGGCACAAACAAAAGGAAAAGATACAGTAACATTTAATGTGTCAATGCATTGCGGTAGTTGTGAACAAAAGATAAAGAATAGTATCCGTTTTGAAAAAGGCGTAACAGGAATAAAAACTGATTTGGAAGCTCAAACAGTTGAAATTATGTACAAAACAGATAAAACGGATAAGGATAAATTGGCAGAAGCATTAATAAAACTGGGATATAAACCTGAGGATATTTCGAATTCTGATAAAAATTAAAAATACGCTTGAAGACAAAAAAGACCTGATTTTCAGGTCTTTTTTTATTTTGATAGATGGAGTTTTATTTTTTCAACCACTTCATAAGCAACAGGACAAGTAAATGTGTTTTTTATTGTAAGCTTGTATAGTTGATAAAACTTTTTTCGGTCGGTGTGCGGATATTCCCGGCAAGCTTTCGGTCGGTTTTCGTATATCGAACAATAATTATCCGGCATAAGAAAAGGACATGGCATTGAACGGAATACATAATCGCCGTCTTCGTCTTGTTTTAAATAACTTACAACAACTTCCGAAGGTTTAATCCGCAATGTTTTTGCCATCCGTTCAATATCTTTGTCATAGATGGCTGGTCCCAATGAACGGCAACAGTTGGCACACTCCAAACAATCGACTTTTTCAAATGCTTCCTCATGAAATACATGTACCAAATCATCTGCTTTTTCCAGTTTCTTTTTATTTTTAGCGAAAAAGGATTTAGATGATGGTTCTGCTTTTTGCGCAGATAAAAATAATTTGTCTAAATCAATGGACATTTGAAATAATTATACATTGAAACGGAAATGCATTATATCGCCATCTTGTGCAATATATTCTTTTCCTTCGATTGAGATTTTTCCGGCATCGCGACAAGCCGATTCCGAACCGTATTTGATATAATCTTCGTATTTAATCACTTCGGCACGGATAAATCCTTTTTCAAAGTCGGTATGAATTACACCTGCACATTGAGGTGCTTTGCTACCTTTCAAGTAAGTCCATGCACGTACTTCCTGTACGCCTGCAGTAAAATATGTTTCAAGGTTTAATAAATTGTAAGCAGCTTTTATCAGCCGGGCAACGCCTGATTCTTCCAATCCGATTTCTCCTAAAAATAATTGGCGTTCTTCGTACGTTTCAAATTCGGCTATTTCCGATTCTATTTTTGCTGCAACAATAAGAATATCAGCATTTTCATCTTTGATTGCTTCCCTTACCATTTCTACATATTTATTGCCGTTGACTGCACTTTTTTCATCCACATTGCAAACATAAAGCACAGGTTTTGCTGTCAATAAAAACAATTCTCGGGCAAATTTCTGTTCGTCTTTGGTATCAAAACTTACTGTTCGGGCTGATTTACCTTGCTCCAAAGCCTCTTTATAACGGGATAAGACTTCGTAAGCCAATTTTGCATTTTTATCACCACCGGTTTGTGCTTGTTTTTGTATTCTTGAAATGCGGCTTTCAATTGTTTCCAAATCTTTCAATTGCAACTCGGCATCGATAATTTCCTTATCGCGAACGGGATCAACAGAACCATCAACATGCGTTACATTTTCATCGTCAAAGCAACGAAGAACATGAAGGATAGCATCTGTTTCCCGGATATTTGCCAAAAATTTATTTCCCAATCCTTCTCCTTTACTTGCTCCTTTTACTAATCCTGCAATATCAACTATTTCAACAGTAGTTGGAACAATGCGTTGAGGATTAACCAATTCAGCTAATTTATTTAACCGTTCATCCGGTACTGTGATAACACCTACATTTGGTTCGATAGTACAAAAAGGAAAGTTAGCAGCCTGAGCCTTCGCATTTGATAAGCAATTAAAAAGAGTAGATTTTCCAACATTCGGAAGCCCTACGATTCCACATTGTAATGCCATTTATCTTAATTTATAATTTTCAATTTTATTTTCGGGGTGCAAAGATACGATTTTAACTGTAATAAATAAATTTGTTGAAAATGTGGAGTAGGCAAATGCTTCTAATTTTTCAAAAGATAATCATTATTCCATTCGTTATCAAATTTCTTCTTTAATTCTCTACTTTATTCAATATATCGTGTATTTTTACCAAAATATTTAACAAACTGACAAATTTTATGGAAGATCTTATTCCTTTGATAGCAATAGTACTGATCGTTATAACATTGGTAAAAATAAGTTCAATCAGTAACCGAATCGATAGTATAGAAAAAAAGATTGCCGAACTTAATAAAAAGTTGACAAATATATTAGTTCAACCTTCTGATAAAAAAGAAATTGACAATATTGAGAAACCTGCTGAAAAGCCAAAAGAGCAATCTCAACCGATAGTTCAACCTGAAATTAGTAACCCTGTTGAGAAAGTTTCACCTCCTGTTTTTGCAACTGAAAAAATAATGGAAACTCCTGTTGTTGAGAAATTTATCGAAGAAGAAAAACAACCACCTGCGGAAATCAAAAAAGAAGAAGAAAAGGTCGTTTCTGAAGTTCCATTGGAAATTCCTCAAATAGAAGAAATACACGAAGTTCAGCCTATTTATGCACCCGGCGCTAAAAAAGTAAAAGCAGAAGAAAGTGTTTTTTCTGAAATATTGGATGCAACACAAAAAACAAATCAACAAAAAGAAGCACCTCAGGAAAAGAATTTTGTCGGAAAGATATTCGGAGAGAATCTGTTAAGTAAAGTCGGTATCATTACGTTGGTGCTTGGAATAGGCTTTTTTGTAAAATATGCAATTGATCAGGATTGGATTAATGAAATCGGGCGTGTAGGTATCGGATTGCTTACCGGCGCTATTATTATTGGTATTGCACACAAATTAAAATCATCATACCATGTATTTTCATCTATACTAGTTGGTGGAGGTATTTCTGTTTTTTATATCACGATAACGCTGGCATTCAGGGAATACGAATTATTCGGACAAACTCCGGCTTTTATCATGTTAATTGGTACTACAGCGTTTTCCGTTATCCTCTCGCTACTTTATAATCGAAAAGAATTAGCAATATTTTCATTATTAGGCGGTTTTTCCTCTCCATTGATGGTTAGCACAGGAACCGGTAATTACATCGTTTTATTTTCTTATATTTTGATATTAAATACAGGAATGTTGGTCGTTTCATTCCGTAAAAGCTGGCGAGTAATCGGAGTGCTTTGTTATGTGCTAACCTTATTATTCTTTTGGTTATGGTTATTTCAATCTTATAATTCCGAACTTGTCGGCGCTATTGTATTTAGTACCTTATTTTTCCTTCAGTTTTATTTATTGGCGATTATCGACCATTTCAGGACAGAAAAGAAAATTACGTCTTATCAGGCAATGCTGATATTATCTGATAACTTGCTGTTTTTTGCTTCTTGTTTTTATATATTCAGAAATTATCCGTATGATGTCAGAGGCATTATTACCATTGCAATTGCATTGATAAATGCGGTTATTTTAATTGTATTATTCCGTAACAGCAAAGTTGACCGAAAACTGATTTATCTTCTTATTGCGTTGGTAATGAGTTTTGTTAGTTTGGCTGTGCCGATACAGTTACACGGACATGCGATTACGATGTTTTGGGCTGCCGAAACTGTTATATTGCTTTGGTTGTGGCAAAAATCGCAGATAAAGGTATTTCAAGTAGGATTTTTGATAATCGGGGTATTGGTATTGATTTCATATACAATGGATTTAATTCATACCTATTCGAATGTCGAGTATTTGCCAATAATTGCCAATAAAGGATTTATTACAGGTGTCGTTGTTATAGCAAGTTGTATTATAAATGGTTGGCTATTGAAGAAAGAAGGAAAAGATGATGTGATTGAGGTTAATGGCATTTTTTATTGGTCAATAAAGAATGTAATCAAAACACTAAAGTTTTTCATGGTGTTATTTGCATTTTTGGTTCCATTTTTTGAACTGAATTGCCAGTTAATGCTGATAACAGATATTGATGGTTTAGCAAGTTTCAGATATGCGACATTGGCTACTTATACTATTTTCTTTATTGCAATACTCGCTTTTGTGTACCGGAAAAATACCCAGGCAGGCAATAGTGTATTTTGGCTGTTTTTTATTTCGGTATTGTTTTATACGTCGATTAATAATTATTTGATTATTGATTTACGATTTGATATTTTCAATTTCGGTGAATATACAGCCTCTCATTTTTTAATCCACTTTTTGGGTCTATTTGCAGTTGCAAGTATTATTTACCTCTTAATTAAAGGAAAAGGAGCTTTATTGGCGGATAAAATTCCCGTATTCTGTTGGTTGACAGTAATATGTTCGGTTGTAATATTAAGTATTGAAACCGATAATATTGTCATTTTATTATTCGGAAATAAAGAAAATTACTATTCGATATTGTATGATGTACATACATTCGGATATCCTGTTCTATGGGGAATAATCGCTGCAATCCTGATGATCTGGGGATTAAAGCAAAAAGAAGTCCTGCTGCGGAAAATATCGTTGGTGTTTTTCGGCGTAATTATCGTTAAGTTTTATGCGTATGATGTTTGGCGCATGTCGCAAGCCGGACGTATTGTTTCATTTGTGTTGCTGGGCGTAATTTTGTTGGTAGTATCATTCCTTCAACAAAAAATAAAAACGCTTGTGAAGGATGATGTTGAGAATGAAGAAATAAGTCAATGAAAAAGAATTGATTTTGCTTTTTTAGACTAAAGAATCAAGACAAAAGAAGATAGAAAAATATAAAGGCAGTCTTGGTTCTTTCTTCTGAAATTTAAAAAATCAAGATGGGTTATGCCTTTTATTTTTCACGGGCATATAAATCTATTTTGTAAATCAGTTCACCTGATTTATCATATTCATATATCCAAATGCCGGAACTACCATCAGATTCATTTATCATATCATATTTAATCTTCAATCCCTTTTTGTTATAAGAAGATACATATGAATATATATGCTTTCCGTCTTCGTATAGCTTACTTACGATTTCTTGTCCATTTTTATTGTAAGTATAATAATATTTTCTTGCAGAAGAAGCATATGTTTCTTCTTCTGCATTGCGCAATCCGTTATTAAATGTTGTGACAGATTGATAATCCTTTCTGCTATAAGAATATTTTTGGATTTTATCCTTATCATATTTATAATCGTACCGACTAATATTCCCGTCCATTTTATTAGTAATAAGTATATTTATCAGCTGTCCTTTGTCATTGTAATAATATTGAGTTATGTCCATTTTGTCGAGACGGGTTCGACCTTTGTAACTTCTTTTGGCAGTCTCCGATTTTTGCACTATTTTCCCCGAAATATCCTTCGTAATACAGATAAAAGTACTGTCTGTTTGGTTTTCTCCAATGGTTGTAGTAATGATTGTCAGGCTATCTGATGGGTAGAAATACCGGGTTTCTTCTAATTCGGGATATTCAGAGGAAGGAATTTCCGTGTATTTATAGGCGTAAACTAATGAGTCTTTATCATCATATTTATAACCGTATTCAAACATAAAAGCTAATTTTCCATCTTCGTTTTCATAGCCGGTTTCTTTGTACAATTTTTCGGATGGAGAATAAGAATAAAATGTAATCCTTCCGATTCGGTGTTTGGAAGATTCCATCTTATATATTTCTTTCACTTTTTCCGGATTAAGTTTTTCATACTCCACCAGCAGTTGGGGAATACTGTCTTGAGGTAATGCGTTTTTTGAGATGAATAGAAATAAGATTGAAATGAATAGAAATAAAATAAGGAATAAATTTTTCATACATTGTAAAATATTCTTGTTTGTATCAAATTGTCAACAAAGGTAATCATTTGACAGCATTTAGCTTCACTGACCGTTGGTTGTCTTTGGTGCAATTTATTGCAAAAAAACGGAGTCGAATAACTAAAAATTATACAATTAAAAACAGTATCTTTGCGCCCGATTTTTTAAATAATAATAACTAAATAGCATTTATTTAACTATTTTTTTAATAAAAATTCACTTCTAAAACGTATATTTTATGACCTTTTTTAACCCTGAAGCCATCGGAGTGTTTGGCTTAATTGTAACAGTTTGGTGTTTCGGTCTCGAGCAATTGGGCTTTGGCGTGAAAGGCGGCGACCACAAAGAAATCGGAAAATCATTGGCTTATATTGCCATTGTATTTGGTGGTGCAGCTCAAATTTTTACGGCCCTTTCTATGTACATTCTCAATGTAGCGGGAGAGAAGAGTATTTTTCTTGGAACCATTTTTGCCGACTATGGTTTATTTTGGGTAGTTATCGGCTGGTTCTTCCTTCGTGGCGGCGACCGCAAGCAGATTGCTCATTTTTTTATCGGCCAATTGTTTATTTCAGCCTGTTTTGTGTACGTAGCTATTGCTAAATTCGGACTGATGTGGCCGCTCGGCATTGTCCTTATCCTGATTTGCGGATTGTTTATTTCATTGGTTCCTGTATGGTATGGCAAAGGTGCTATCTGGACAAAAATTGCCGGTGCATTCAATATATCTATTGGCATTTGTTCTATACCCTTGTTTCTACATGCATTAGGTGCTTAGTGATTTTAAAAATAAATAAAGAGAAAAGCATTGACAAAAAGAGTCGATGCTTTTCTCTTTATTTACCATTGAGAATAATGTAAGCGTAAAAATGAGAATATTTTTTACAATGATTTCCCTATCGAGTCAAATTCTATTCACAATCTACAGGATAATCTAAGAATTCCCCGTTTTCTAGTTTGAAATCAAGAGACCGGTTCAATTCTAAATTGTCATTATCTTTATCATAAATATTGATTGTAAGCGCCGTTGCTTTCTTTAAAGTATCAACAAAGTTCTTAAATTCACTTTTGTTGAAGTTGTTGAATGGGTTTTGAAAATTTTTACCATCTAATAAAAAATCGACTTTTCTGTGGTCATCATTTGAACTTACAAAATCAATACCGCCATAATCGCCGTCTCTATAATAGTTGGAATACTCAATTAAGAATTGAGGTTTTTGAGAAGATTCTGTACAATTGATGGAAAAATACAAGATGTAATCTTTATTGGAATAATTGCTTACATAATTTTTTCCATTATATTTTAATAAAACCCATCCATCATGAGATGCAATGTCATATACATTATTCAATTGCTCCTCCGATAATTTTTCTGCATCAATAATCGTATTTCCTTTCTGTGCAAAGGAATTAAGACCAATTAACAACAAAAGAGTTGTAAAAATATTCTTTATCATTATAGATATGTTTTTAATGTGTTTAAATTGTCAGTTTGCAAATGTATCCGATTTATTTGTAAATCTGTATCAAAAAATGGCTATATTTCAAATTGTCGCAAAAACGGTTAAATTTGTCAGACCATCTGAAAATTTTTAAAATAAAGAATGCTAAGAGCTATGATTAAAAATAAACATCTATTTATATTACTACTGTTATTCCCAGCAATAAACAGTTTTTCTCAATCTTTTTGGCGGGCAGATTTGCAGCCGGTAGACAGAAGCGGTTATTATAATATCGAATTGAGTCAAACGGTTATTGGACTTTCTAAAAATAAAGAATTTACCGATTTAAAAGTATTGGATGATAAAAACCAGGAAGTTCCTTATTTTCTTCGTTCAGTTACTCCTGAACATAAAATTTCTGAATATGAAGCGTATGATTTAAAGGAGAATACCACTAAAAACAATCTGAGTATTGTAATTGTTGATAACAAAAAGCAAGAAAATATTAAACAATTTGTTATTGTTCTTACAAATGCAGATGCAAATAAGGATATCAGTATCAGAGGAAGTAATGACTTGAATAAATGGTACATTGTAAAGCAAAAGACCGACTTACCTCTTCCGGGTTCTGATTTTGGTATTGATAAAAATACCGAACTGTTGACGGTTGATTTTCCGCAAGGGAATTACAGATATTATGAAATAACATTGTCCACAAATCAAAAAAGTCCATTAGAAATTCTGAAAATAGTAAAAGTGAAATATTCAGCTATTTATGCTGATTTTACCTGGATTGATTTAGGTAGTCTTGTGCAAAGGAATGACGTTGATAAAAAAACATATTTGACTTTTCCTAACCTATCCTTATCCTATCGGATTAATAAACTGGAATTTTCAATTAAAAGCAAAGCCGATTATTTCCGCCATGTGCTTGTTCGAGATTCTGTCAGTCAGAAAGAAATCGGTTTTGATATATCATCGAAAAAGGAAAATACGTTTATTATCAATGATTTTATTTTTTCTCCTGGAACGGTTATCATAATTGAGAATGAAAATAATCCGCCGCTGGTTATAGATTCTGTTAAAGTATATGGATTGAATCGATATGTATGCGCTTATCTTGAAGAAGGGAAGAATTATCATTTACAAATTGGAACCCAAAACTCGACGTTATCCAACTACGATATTAAGCATTTTCAAAACGATATTCCTGCTGAACTTCCGGTTATTAAAACCAATAATTTGCAGCATATTGTAAAGCCTGTCATTCAGGAGCCTGAAAGAGAAACAATGCTAATTGAAAATCCCGTTTTTCTTTGGAGTATAATTATTGTGGTCGGAGTATTTTTGGCCTTTATTTGTGTAAGAATGATTCGGGAGATGAAGAAAAAATAAAAAATGAGAGTTTCTAAAAGAATTAGACAACTCTCATTTGTCTATTTTTACAAGCTAATTTTATAAGATAAAGTTTTATTCGCACTTTTCACTTTTACGATATAAATTCCGGATAAGTTCAAATCCAGGGAGCAATCGGAGTTAATCTCAAAAATTCTGCATAATTGTCCGGTTATATCATATATTTCCAATTGCGTATTTTCAGATATATTGTTAGCAATTAATTGTTTGTTTGAAATATATACAACTGGTTGTGCATTATTAATCTGTTTGATAGCAGATGTAGAAGGAGCAAAAGAAAAAGTTATTGTTCCGTTATTTTCTGCAATATTGGAAATAACGATTCCACTTGAATTTCCATTCCATAATTTTAAAGAAGGAGTTGTTGTGTCGGAAATTGTTATTTTAGCTGTTGTGCCGGGGAATGGATGTCCGGGATAATCATTGTAATAAAAATAAAGATCACTACCTTTCTTCATTGTTTCGTTATTGGCACGAAGTAAATCCACACATTGATGATTGCCGATAATATTGGGAATTCCATTCGAATATAAATCATATGCACTCCAATTTTTATAGGAATTGGAGCCATAAGTGAAATTAAAGACTTTGTTTTTCGTTAAATCAATATGATAAACCAACATTCCATGAGCAGGAAGTGATGCATCCCATTTGGAGTTTATTTGCCTGTTTTCCAGCCAATAATATTCTCCGTCTGTTGAAGTTTTTATCATGTAACTTTTTCCGGAAGAAATGTTGGATAATGTCAAATTATCAAATTTAGTTCCGGCAGTCAATGTTTCCGACTTATCTCCCCAGTCTAAACGAACACGTTCTAATCCATTGAAATAAGGAGGCGTTTTTCCGTTATTCAAATACAATCCGGTAGCCATTATCGACCAATTGCCGGGATGATTACCTTCTCCATTTTCTTCAAAGTCTACATCATATAAATCAGGTAATCCGAATGTATGTCCGAATTCATGGCAGAAAGTTCCTATTGTAGCCATTTCCGTACTGCTTGTAGAACCACGGTATTCGGATGAACAAGCATAATTACCCAATAATACACCATCAATTGTTATGTTTTTGCTTTTAACAGAAGATTGATGTGGCCAAACTTCATTCGCAACTCCACTTTCGGCCTGATTGTGTCCGGCGTAAAAAACATAAACCAAATCTACTATACCATCATTATCCTGATCGTAATCCTTAAAGTTTAACGAGCTGTATTGGGTGTTTGCAACATTGCAAGCATCAATAATCATCTGTTTTACATTCGAATCAATAACGCCATTAACATCAGCACCATAAAAAGCACACGTTCCGGGTAATTCTATAGGGCCTACAACATCGAATTGCGGAACATATTCTCCTAAAGAGTTATCCATGTAATAATCTCTAGCGCTTCCGGTTGCTCCATTTGTACTATAATTAGTTGCATTTAGCAGATTACTGAAAGCTTGATTTGCATTACTTACTGTAAATTTTACATCCTGAAAATTAGCCAGGATAATAAGTCCTTTGCCTGTTTTTGCTGTAGCTTGATTGGAAGAACGGATACTTTCATCTTTAGCAGAATATGATAATTCTTCATTTCGCAAAATCCTTTCGGTTATTACTCTATTTGAGCCTTGTTGCAATACAGGCTTAAATTCAGGAGAATCAGCCTTTAATAAATCATTACTACTTGATTTCAGTTTTTCTGCTGATACCCTTTTTGAGGTAGGAATAATAACATTATTCTCATCAATAGTAGCATACGTGTAATATCCTTCTTTATCTTGAGTAATAACACATCCATCCTCAGTAGTTACATAATGGAAATACTCATCACCAATTAATCGAATGGGAATAACTGTACCATCAGGTTGTACAAATTGAATAATTCCGGGATAGGCAGGTGCAGCCAAAACATTTCCATAAAAACAACTTAATAAAAAGATGATTATTAAGGATATATTTTTGGTTGTTAATTTTATCATGCAAATATATTTTGGTTAATATTGATAATAATCAACAATTGATTAATAGTAAAAAACATATCGTTATCAATTGTTAATTATTAATTGTCTAATTTAATAACTGTTTTACTTTTTCGGAAATAGCTCTTCCCTCTGCTTTTCCGGCTAATTTTTTAGAAGCGATACCCATTACTTTTCCCATATCTTGAGGTCCGGATGCACCGACCTCGGCAATAATTTCCTTTAAAGCAGTTTCCAGTTCTGCTTCAGTCATTTGTTTGGGAAGATAAGCTTCAATAATAACTACTTCGGCTAATTCTTTTTCGGCTAATTCGGGACGGGATTGTTGCTGATAAATTTCGGCACTATCTTTCCGTTGTTTCACCATTTTTTGCAGAATTTTTGTTGCGGCTTCATCGGTTAACTCACCTGTTCCGCCTTTTGCAGTTTTAGCTTCCAAAAATTCTTTCTTTACACCACGCAATGCTTCAAGTCGTATTTTATCTTTTGCCAACATGGCTGATTTTATATCTTCACTGATTTTATCAAATAAATCCATATTCTGTTGTTTGTTATTCGTTGATATTAATAGATATTGATTGATATTCGTTGTTAAGAAATTAGATGTAATTTTATTAGTTTCAAATTTCTTACTTCAAACTTCATATTTACCATCGTATGATACCGTCATCTTCTTTTTTCGGTTGATTTTGCCCTTGTTTTTGTTGAATAACGTTTTTTGCCGTTTTTCTTGCATTCCGGCGCATAGACGGTGTTGTTTCCATTTCGGCAATTAATTCGTCATCATCCATTTGTTCAACCGATAAGATGTATGGTTCTGAATTTTTTGTGTACCATTTATCTATTCTTCCGTCTTTATTCCCATTGTTAGTATTGCTATTCGTTCCGGGATTATTATTTAAAGGATGATAAATAGTTCTTCCTGTTCCGCCTTCGGGAGATGGGGTAGGAGGATTTTGTATATTAGAGAAGTCAAATCCGGAAGCAAGAAGTGTTATTTTTACCTGATTTCCAAGCCCTTCTTCTTTACCCATTCCCCAAATTACGTCCACTATGTTTTCGTCAAATTGGGTTGTAAAATTATCTACCTCATCCAATTCGTAAACCATTAACTCATCATCTCCATAGTAAATATTGAATAATAATTTTTTAGATTTGAAAACATCATTATTATTTAACAGAGGCGAATTTAACGCACTTTCAAAAGCCTTTGCAACACGATTTTCTCCTTCGCCGTAACCGCTACTCATAATAGCTACACCACCGTCTCTGAGCGTTGTGCTAACATCGGCAAAGTCAAGGTTTATATCTCCCGGCATCGTGATGATTTCAGCAATTCCTTTGGCCGCAATAGTTAGTGTATCATCGGCTTTGGCAAAGGCATTCGGAGCAGAGAAATCCGGATAAATTTCACGTAGTCGTTCATTGTTTACAACCAATAAAGCATCCACGTATTTTGCCATCTCTTCCACACCTTCCAATGCTTTCAGTATTTTCCGTTTTCCTTCAAATGCAAAGGGAATAGTTACTATTCCAATTGTAAGAATCTTCAATTCTTGTGCAATTTTGGCTATAATAGGAGCAGCTCCGGTTCCTGTACCGCCACCCATTCCGGCAGTAATAAAAACCATTTTTGTGCCGTCATCAAGCATTTGTTTAATCTCATCAATACTCTTTTCGGCAGCTTCTTTTGCTACTTCGGGGTCATTTCCCGCACCAAGCCCTTCACCTATTTGTAATTTGATAGGTACAAGTGAAGTACGTAAAGCCTGACTGTCTGTATTACATAAAGCAAAACTCACATCATGTATTCCCTGTTTATACATATGGCTTACGGCGTTTCCTCCACCTCCGCCTACACCTACAACTTTGATAATTGAAGGTGAAGTTGTATCAAAAGCAAAATCTAATATTTCGTCCATATTTGGCATGTTTTCGTCTATTAATTCATTAAAATGATATATTAATTATCTTTGAATTTATCTTCATTATTGTCTTCCGGTGGAAAAAGTATGGATGTAAACCGGTCCATTATTTTTTTCTTTTTCGGTGTAGTTTGAGTTCCTCCGGTTTGTCCTCCGGCAGGAGTATTATTACCGCTTGTTCCTCCGGTTTGAGTTCCTTCTGAATTACCGGAATCCTTATCTTCTGTTGCTTGCTGTATTTCTTTTATACAACTCTCATTGCCTAACCAAAGCATTCCGAGTATCTGTTCATAACCGGCATGAGATTTTTTCAACGCATCAATCGAAATATCAATAGGAATCATTAAATCGGCTCTTCTGATTTCGTGATTTGTCATACCTTTCAATAAATCCGTCAATCCTCTCATGTTTGAAGCTCCACCGGCAATTATGATTCCGGCTCCTAACTGCTCGTTATATCCGGAATTTTTCAGTTGATTTATTATATTGACAAGGATTTCATTTTCACGAGCGAAAATATATTCATTTAATTTCCGTACTTCAACTTCAGGAGCATCTCCACTTAAATCATTCGATTGCAAACGAGTTTTCTTCCCTTTTTCAACATTGGAAGGATTACTGCAATCTCCAACTTCAATCTTTAACTTTTCGGCGTATGGAGCCAGAACATTCAGATCGCAGATGTCATTTGTAATATTCTGTCCGCCAAATGGAATTGTAACCAAATATCTCAATAATTTATTTTTATAAACAGACAAAGTTGTAACACCAGCTCCAAACTCAATCAATGCACAACCCAATTCCTTGTCTTTATCGGAAAGAACTGCAACTCCCGTAGCCAGAGGTGAAATGATATATCCGGCAATGTTTATGTCTTTAATTGCAGCAAAACAACGGCTGATATTTTGTTTGAATAAAGATTTACCAACAATTAGTTTATAATGACACTCGATTTGAGGGCACGAAATTCCAACGGGAGATAATTCCCGTACATTATTTATAAAATACTCAGGATCAACTACGTCTAATGTTTCGCCATTGGATAGGTTGGTTTTGCGAGCATCGTTTTGAAGTTTATCCAATAATTCCTGGCTTATGGTTTCATCTCCTTTCATCAGATAAGTTGTACTGCTATCTACACTTTTAAGAGATTGTCCATTCAGATTTACATAAACTTTGGCAATTGTTTTGCCTCCGATTCTATTTTCTAATTTTTTGACAATAGACTTAATCTTTAATGCCAATTCTCCTGCATTATGTACATATCCTCTTTTTATCAGAGAAGATACATTATCTTCTTTTTCAACAGCTAAGACTATTAATCCGTTTTCAGTCTTTTGGGCGGCCATTCCAATAATTTTGGAAGTTCCTAAGTCTATTGCAACTATGTATTTCATACGTCTTTTTTATTTTTTACACTAAGGTTGTACGGAACTCGCATGCTAAAAAGTCATTGTATTGAGTGTAAATGATTTACACGCTTCGTTTCATACGATCGATTATTTTTTATTTTTTACATTAAGCCGTAAGACTTATAGATTCCTTTTTTGTATACTGTTCTATATGCTTTTATTTTGCGCTACTTTTTTTGCAAATAATTTGCTTGTCAAATTTCAAATTTATTTCAGTGTATTTATTCCATCCGGTTTCGTTCAAGCCTTCTTTATAGAAGGTTTTTAATTGATCTAACTTTTGTTCAAATCCATCTAAATTACCTAATAAAACCTGATGATCTCCAACACGTGGAATTAATACAACATCCTTGTTGGGCAAAACATCAATCTGTTCGATTTGAGCATTCCAAAATTCATTTTTCTTTAGATACAACGCTAAATCATGTAAAGATGTTTTAGCAAAAGTACTATCAATATATCCTGTTGCAATTGGGAGGTAAACGGTAAAATTCGATGATGTGGGAATAATTTTAGCTTCTTCATCAATGTAATAATCGCCACTGCTGCCCATTACTTTTAAGATAGGGCTTCGTTGTGTTATATCCACACACAAAATTCCATTAGGAGTGTGGTAGCATTCGGCAGTCTCTACAATAGGTATTGACTTTAATTTCAACTCAATAGTTTCAGTATTAATATCTTTTATTTTTTTGCTGGTAGGAATAAGGTCGTTCTTCTTTAAAAAAACATAAACATCTTTAGCTTTGATAAATTCTATCTTAGCACTGTCTAATACTTGAATTTTTACATCTTTGCATAATTCACTTTCCGGTTTCCCCGAAAATGTAATTATTGCAAAAATGGCATATCCTACAAATAAAACAGCAATTATGATTAATATTATTTTTTTCATATCGAAATAACCAAAGTTTTCAACTACGTTTTTCCAGTATTTCCTTTATTGGTAGCACATAATTTTCCACATCTCCTGCACCAATAATCAATAGAACATCAAAATCGTGCTCTTTTACAAAAGGAATTAATTCATCCTTACTTAACAATGTTTTTTCAGGAGAAGTAACTTTATCCAAAATAATTTTCGAAGTTATGCCTTCAATAGGTAATTCCCTCGCAGGGTAGATATCCAACAGAATAAGTTCATCAAGAAAAGACAAACTGTCGGCAAATTCCGGTGCAAAATCCCGCGTCCTTGAATACAAATGCGGTTGGAAAATTGCCGATATTTTATGGTTTGGATATAATTCCCGAACAGAGGTAATGCTCGCTTTCAGTTCATCCGGATGATGCGCATAATCATCTATCAATACAATTTTATCTGTTTTGATGTGAAAATCGAATCTTCGTTTGGGTCCTTTAAATGAAGCCATCGCTTTGCGGATTTCATTTTCAGTAACACCATTCAGCCAAGCCAATGCCATAGCGGCGACTCCATTTTCTATATTTATTTTTACAGGAACTCCCAACTGAATATCTGTAATTTTTGTAGTTGGAGTAATGAAATCAAAAACAATTTCTCCATTTCCAATTCGGATATTATCAGCATGAAAATCGCCTTCAGAATTACCGGAATAAGTATATATTTTTACATCCTTTGCAAGTTTTGGATGAATGTTTAATCCTTTTTTTATGATTAAACATCCATTCGGACGAATTAAAGAAGTAAATTTCTCAAAACTTTCGTAATATGCTTCCGGTGTCCCGTAAATATCTAAATGATCAGGATCGGCTGATGTTATTACAGCCATATAGGGATTCAACCAATGAAATGAACGGTCGTATTCGTCTGCTTCAACTATTGTAAAATCACTTTTGTCGGATAACAATAAGTTTGAATCATAATTTTTCAGAATACCTCCCAAAAAAGCATTACAATCAATATGCGACTGCCTGAATAAATGGGCAGTCATACTGGAAGTCGTTGTTTTACCGTGTGTTCCTGCAATGCAAAGGCTTTTACTTTCATGTGTAATTTCACCTAATGCTTGTGCCCGTTTGATAATTTTGAACCCTTTTTCCTTGAAGAATAATGATTCCGAATGGTTTTCAGGAACAGCAGGTGTCAAAATAACCAATGTTGTATCTTTATTCAAGCAATAATCAGGAATTTCAGCTACAGAATCTTTGTAATGAATTTCAGCACCTTCTTCATTAAGTTGTTGCGTTAAAATTGTTTCGGTACGGTCGTATCCGGCCACTTTTTTCTTTGCATGCAAATAATAACGAACTAAAGCACTCATCCCGATACCACCGGCGCCCAAAAAATATACTACTTGAATTTGATTGAAATTCATCTGTAAGAATTATGTTTTTGCCGACAAATTTAATCATTTTTTATGGCTATCATTGTATTATTTACACTCGTAATTAATAAATTACAGTATTTTATTCCATCTGTTTAAAATTCAATTGTTTAAAGTGTCTTTTTATTAATCTTTACTATGGAAAGTGCTTTGCTATAAGATATTAAATATTTGCGAAACAAATTTTATGAGAAAACTTTGAAAAGTTAAAAACATTCGCTTATCTTTGCACCGCAAAAAAGGAAAATCCTTGATTGTTGGAAGTGTGGGTGAGTGGCTGAAACCACCAGTTTGCTAAACTGACGTACGGGTAACTGTACCGCGAGTTCGAATCTCGCCGCTTCCGCTTTTTTATCTAAATAATTGAAACAGAGCTGACTTTCAGTTCTGTTTTTTTGTGTGTTGGGGTGGGGCTTCCCACCTGTAGTATATTGAATATTAATCAATTAAATATAATCATTTTTATTATTAATCTATTTAATTGAGAATATTTATAGTAAATTTATTAAAAAAAATAAGGTTAGAATTTTAATCATTCCAACCTTATATTATATGTAATTCAATTATCTAATTTTCAAAAATATTATTGGTTTACAATTGAATAATTTACTAATTAAATATTTTATAAATAATTGATAATTAATACAATTGCTCAATTATCTGATGCTTAATTGATATTTATTCTTCTAAAATATTTTCTAAATTACTCATTTCATTATAAATAGTATGGTTCATAAGCTTACTGTAATGTTCTGTCTGTTTTATATTTGTGTGTCCCAACATAGAACTTACAGCTTTTAAACTTACCCCATTATTTAAGGACATTGTAGCAAAACTGTGTCTTGCGATGTGCGAGTGTAAATTTTTCTTGATATTACATATATCACCAATCTCCTTTAGATAAGCATTATATTTCTGATTACTGGTTATTGGAAGCTTATAATTATATTTTTTCAAAATTTCTTTTGCAATTGGTAGTAATGGAATTTGAGATAAGATTCTTGTTTTGGTTCGATTTATTATAATCCATTCTTTACCATTATCATCAATTTTGATATCCTCCTTACCAATAGACTTTGCATCAATGAATGACAACCCTGAAAAACAGCAAAAAATAAAGCAGTCTTTAATGTTATCCAATCTCTTATTATCAAAATTCTTTTGGTGTATTCTTTTTATTTCAGCAGCTGTTAAATATTCAACAGTCGTTTTTTCAAGATGCAATTTTACTGCTGAGAAGGGATTATTTGGTATAATATTGTCATTAAAGGCAATTAACAGAATCTTTCTCAGATTCTTCATATAATTGACTGTTGTATTATTCTGAATGTTTAATTTACTCCTCAAATAAATTTCAAAACCATCAATAAAGGATTTGTTTATATCTGTTAAGTTAATGTCATTCAATTGATATTTTTCTTTTAAATATCCTTTGAGATGTAAAACTGTGGTAGTATGCTTTTGGTGTGTTGCTGGTGCAATTTGTTTTCTCTCCCTTAGCTCCTTATACTCTTCATTATGTTTTCCATATAATTGAAGCAATGTCATAATTTTATTCCTATTTTCTAATTTACCATAAATAGCATCTTTGAATGTTTCAATTGTATAGGGGAGATTCAACTGAATGATTTTGGTTTGTAATAGATATAGATTTTGTTTGTATGCTTCAATGAAGTCATTAATTTCTATTGCTTCTGTGGATTTTCCTCTTACTTGTTGTTTTGATTGATTCCAATCTGAGGGTTTTACTTGTCTTGGAAGTTGTTGGGTAAATCTTTTATTACCAATTGAGATGCAACACTCAATACTACAATAACCATTTTTTAATACTCTTGATGGTCTGACCAAAAAACAAATTGAAATTTTCATGCCTGTAATTAATTATATATTAATAAATTACAGCCTTTAAAATTGTACGCAGTTTTTTTAAGAATTGTCTGCAAAAATGTACGTAAATTATAAGGAAAATGTAGAGAAATGCTCTGATTAATTTACTGTAAATATTCTCAATTAAATAGATTAATAATAAAAAGATTATATTTAATTGATTAATATTCAATACACTACAGGTGGGAAGTCCCACCCCAACACACAAAAAAAACAGAACTGGTTTTCAGTTCTGTTTCAATTATTTAAGTAAAAAAGCGGAAGCGGCGAATTATGAACCCGCACTTTAACCCGCTGATATTCAGTGATTCAATATTTCAATTTTGTTTATGGGGTACAAATTGGGTTAATTTACTCTGAATGTCCGTTTTGACGGTCATTGTCGCCCATTTGTCTGCATAAAACTCAGGTTCAAAGTTACACATTATTTTTCAAACCAACAAATATATATCATACAGTCTTTTAACTTTGGTGCAAGGTGCAAGTATCTATATATAGATAGCTTGCACCTTGCACCAAAAAAATCTACTTACTAATCAAATTCTTAAAGACAACTGTTTCCAACAGCCTGCCTTTCCTATCACGGGCGATGGGTAGTTCCTGTTTGTTAACAAACAGCCTACCCCCTGAAATGGAATCAATATGATTTACATTGACCAAAAACGATTTGTGAATACGGAAAAAGATATTCTGCGGCAACGTTTGTTCAAGCACAGTCATTGTTTGGTGAATAACCGAAGTATCATCCTTAAAATGTAATTTTACATAGTTCTGCATGCTTTCCAAATACAAAATATCTTCCCATGCTATCTTTTGGAACGTATCTTCTTTTTGCCGGATATAAAGATACGGTTGGGTTTGAGCAGTATTACTTTGGGGCGATTCTTTCTGCCTGAATAACTGTTGCGCTTTGGTTACGGCTTGATAGAACCGTTTGAACGCAATCGGTTTCAGCAAATAATCGACAACCTGTAACCGAAAACCTTCCAACGCATATTCTGAATAAGCGGTTGTAAGAATTGTCAGCGGTGGATTTTTAAGGGATTCCAAAAAATCCAAGCCCGAAAGATAAGGCATGTTTATATCCAAGAAAAGCAGGTCAATTGGCTTTTCTTGCAGGTATTTTGATGCATCGAACGCTGATGAACAAACGCCATCCACTTGCAGGAAATCCAATTTATTGATAAAACCAACAATTCCCTTGCTTGCCATCGGTTCGTCGTCAACGACCAAACATCGCATCGGCGGAATATTAAGATTTTCTGTCATAACTATTGTCCCCCTTATTTATAGCGAAATATTTAAAACTGTTTTATAAACCGTATCTGTTTCCGTAATATCCAATTTATGCTTTTCAGGATATAGGATGTTCAACCGCTTCCTGACATTTGCCAAGCCTAATCCTGAACCATTACTTTTTGAGGTATGTTCAGTCGATTTTGAATTTTCAACCGTAAAAATCAGTTTATTGCCGTTTTGTTCAAGTTGTATATTCACATATCCGTTTTCGTGTGGTAAGCGCGACACATGCTTAAAGGCGTTTTCTACAAAAGGAATAAGTAATAACGGATTGATTTCTTTATCACCCGTTGTTATATTCCAACTGCAATCTACATTCAAATCCCCGCCCCAACGCATCTTTTCCACTTCTATCACATCTTTCAGGTATTGGATTTCGTCTTTCAGTTTTACATATTGCTTGTTGCAATCGTACAACTGATACCTCAATATTTCTGAAAACTTAACCAATAATTCGGAAGCCAAGTCCACATCATCCTGCATCAACACATGAATATGATTCAGTACGTTGAACATCGAATGCGGATTGATTTGGTCTTTGAGCAGTTGCAACTGGTCTTCCAAATGGATTTGTTGCAACCGGGCATGTTCCTGTAATATCCTGTAATTTTCCTGTGAAATCTTATGATGTTCCCTAAAAAATTCTATCCCGCAAAAACCTAAAATCACAAATATAGAAGCAGGTATCAGGCTGAAAAAACGCAAATGCAACGGGATAAGTGTTGCCGATACCATTGTGGAACTTCCGAATACACCCTGTTTTTCCAACCAACCGAACATTTCGGCATTGAGGGTAAGCAACAATGCCAATAAAAAGATAGAAACGACAAGACCCACTGCAAAAGTCTTTATCTTCTTTGCTTTTAACGCTCTGGGTAGTAAATACCTGCTCACAAAAGTAGTAACGGGAAACGCGAGTATCAGTGAGCAGAGAACAAACAAGAAGGATTCCAATAAAGGCGACCTGTTGACAAACTGCATCCACAGTGCAAACACCAACACCACCCAAATCAGGGCAATGAACCGGTTGTAATATTTGAAGAAGAAATCTTTCATAAATCTATAACGGTAATTATTTCTCAAAGGTATATCTATTCTACTGAAAAATAGGAATTTATTTTAGCCCGAAACGGGTTATCCGCATAAAACTACAAGACATCAAAACGATGCTGCAAGATATCAAATAAGTTTTTTCAAACGAAGCGACCTTCCCAATTTTGCGCAAGAATTAGTTTAATTTCACAAAATAAGATTTTAGGTATGAAGTATTTAATGATTTCGATTTTGCTGTTTGTCGGAACAATCGTTCAGGTAAACGCACAAGTGTTCATCAAAGCGGAACACATCGGCACATCCAGTTTTCGGGATAAGAATAACGAAAAAACGGGTGGCGAAGGAAGTGCAATGGTCATTCGGGGAGGCGGTAGAATCCCTATCTCTATGAAGATGAATGAAGATAACCGCCCTACGGCGTGGGCTATCGGGTTAGGTGGTGGATATACCAAACTAACGAATGAAAATTTGGAATCCTATTTTTCACTTGACGAAATCCTGAATGCTCAAATCAGCCTGATACATTTGCGGCCACTAAACAAAAAATGGTCAATGTTATTTTCTTTAGGTGCAGGAATCTACACCGATAGAGGCAATTTTTCAAATGTATCTCTTAAAAATGTGATGGGACAAGGCGGTGCA
>JAVBLR010000024.1:0-73503 GCA_031553395.1 Bacteroidales bacterium
TCATGCTTCCGGTTGTGATATGGTACTTTAAAGTGCATTCAGAAGTCATAAGCCCTAACACAGTGAAGCGTGTAGATTTCTTAGCCGGCAACAATATTGGCTCGTCTTTAGTTTGCCAAGCATAAGGTACATTTGGGATTAATCCAAAATGCGATTCCTCCCCGAAACGAAGGTCTATATATTCATTTGCATGTAAATACATCAGATCCTCAAGTTGTTTTTGCTTTGATTCGAATTCATCTTGATTACGAAATTTATTCAAGGAAAGTCGTGCTCTTTTCCAACGATATCCTAAGGTCTTTTAAAAAATTCTGTAAGGTTAGCTTACAGACCCGGATATTGTACTTTGATTCGAGTTCTTCTAATATCGGATTCAGATTTCGGCAATGCTCCCGTACCAAATCGGGTAATAAATCCTTAACCGGTTCCAATTTGGTTTTTGCCCCACGACCTTCCGCTATTGATAATGTATCATACTTATTTGGCATAGATTCCCATGCATTGAAGAACCTTTCAAGAGTCCTGCGAGATAGCTTTACGAGTTCGCTCACTTCTTTTATGGAACGTCTTTCGTTTGAATAAAGTAAACTCAAACAACGTTCACGTAACACAGAATTAAAACTGGTTTTATACAATTTTGTTAATTGAGCCTTTTCTTCTTCTGATAATTTTATGTATCTCATAATTGGCGTATTATGAGGCAAAGTTACAAATTCTATAAATAAGACAATAATTATTTTAAACTACTTCATATCAAATTGCACGATGTAAAATTACGGAATGTATTTTACATAAGGCTTATTTTGTAAAAGTATAAATTTGCGGAGAGTTTATTAAAATACCCTCTAAAGTCAGTAATCTTTAGGGGGTATTTCAGTGATTTTCTTGGACTTTTTATTTTATTTATTGTTCAAGTTGTTGCATTATTTTTTGATTAACTTCTCCGTAATAATTTTACCATCCTGAAGATCTATTTGTAAGAAATAAAGTCCTGAAGGCAAATGCGATACATTTATTCCTGATTCTGCCTTTTGGCTACTGATTAATATACGTCCTTTCAAGTCGATGATTTTTACGGATACATTTTCGTTTAATCCCGAGAAATAAATATAGTCGGTGGCAGGATTGGGATAAATCCGGATATTATCTGATGTTGTGATACTAGTTCCGGTCTGTGAAGATATCCCGGTCAGTTTACTACCATAGAAATTAGTTCGGGAAATATTTGCTACTGAATTAATAATCCTTGTAAGCACTCCATCAATGTATCCGTAAGTTATTTCGGTTGTATAAGAACGATCTTCAACACGATACCCTCCATCAAGAAGCACCTCATAATTGGTAATATTATAATTTAATGGATTGAACTGCTTTTGGGAAACATTTTCAATATTAGGGAAAAAATAAGGTGCTATATTTTCGATATTTTTCCAATCTCCAGCCTGAGCAATTTCTGAAGCAGATAAAAAGGTTACAGCATTTCCATTGTTGTAAGCCACAGAGTTTAATGAAGTACTTTCGGTCGGCAACAAGTTCTTATATTGCTCTGAAAAATATTCCCCGAACTGATTCCACAATGTTTCTTCAGCCGTTTCGGCAAATAAATAATCAATATTTTGTCCTGGGCAAGAAATACTTCCTATGTAGACATTTCTATCAACGATAATTTCTTCATTTACCGTTGGAAATCCCGGTTCAAACCAAAGCTTGGGAAGTTTTCCGGAAACAAATTTCCACGGAGCATTTTCGTTTTCGCCGAATGTCCATCCCAATGTTTGGTAAGTATTCAAAGAGGTTAATTCCTGTATGGTTTTATTTGTACCGTTTTTGGCTGAAGTGGTGAATGCTTGGTCAACACCTTCTTTCAATGCTCGCATTTCGTCCAATGCGTAATTATTGCTGACTCCGGTTGTTGAAGGAAAACTACCTATGATTTTTCCAAAAATATTAGTAATAGTATAAGCCGGAGTAATGGATAATAAACGGTTGGCCCCAACACAAGAAGTAATCGTAATGGTTGCGTTATTTCCTCCGATCAGTCCACCGACCGCTTTCTGCAGATTGATATTGCTGACAAATATACTTCCGGAAGCATAACAGTTTTTGACTTGTGTGGCCTGATAAATATAGCCGATCAATCCTCCCGTATAGGATGCATTATAATCACTTATCATTCTATCTATAGTCATGTTACAGGTTGAATAGCAGTTTTCTATTGTACATCCGCCTGCGCCGGAATCAAATACATCTCCGATCAATCCCCCTGTTTGATAGAATCCCCGTACTTTCCCTGTTGAATAACAGTTCTTCACGGAACTTCCACAAGCGCCGATCAAAGCTCCGGTACTTTCCGTTCCCGAAATATCTGCGTTGATAATGCCCAGATTTTTAATTACTCCTCCTATAGCATATCCGAAAAATCCGACAAAACCTTCCCTGTCAATAAAAAGATTTTTAATAATGTGCCCTTTCCCGTCGAAATTGCCTTCAAATGCGATTTCTCCACCACCTATTGGCAGCCATCCTTTCCCATTGTTATTGCCGGATTCGGATTCTAAATCAATATCAGTATTCAATACAAAATATTCGCTGCTGAAGTTGTCTCCATATTTAACCATATAAGTTAATTGGATAAGATCTTGTTTAGAGTTAATTTGATAAGGAAGTCCATTTGTTCCTATTCCTTGAAAATCGGAGTATACCAATAATTCATCAGTTAATGTGTTATTATCCGGATTTTGATCTTCATTTGAAGAAGAAACAGTGATAGAAATTTCCTTTAAGCCAGTAGTCGTAAATGAAACGGGTATAAGTAATGTTTTTGTTTCTGTTGATGCAATGCTTGCAATATTTTCCTGTTTGACAACTGCTTGCGTTTGTTCGTTTTTGACAACTATGATCACGTTTTCCTGATCTATATCTCCCATATTTCTAACAGAAACATTGATGTTGCCGTTTTCATTGGGTTTCAATAACTGAGATGTAAATTCAATTTTTGTTATGGCTAAATCATAATCCAATACTTCTTCTATCTCAATATTATCAATATATAAGGTTCCGACATTTCCCAGATAATGAAAAGCTATATGCCAGTTTTCGGAAGATGAAGGTGTAAAATACAACTCTTGTTTTTCGGGATTAATACCCGGTGTTGCTTGAGTGTATGATTTCACAATTGTTGTATGGGTTGTTGGATCGGTAGAATTTCCCAAAGTAACGTTCAAACTACCTGTTTCAGGATACTGAATCCTAAGATCAAAAGTTAACCGATACTTTCGATCCGACAAAAACAGTTGAGGAGAAATAAGCCAGGAGTCTCCAGTACTGAATGTCCAAAATGTGGAAACGCCGGCAGCGTATCCTGCATTAAAAGATTGACTGATTTTCCAACTGAGGTCGTTTTCTTCTTCATCCACATTGACGATTGTCCAGGAATTTCGCTCATCAGCTGTTTCAAAGCCGGTCGAATATACTACAGCTCCATAAGTTTGCATTGTACAAATACTTACCAATGCAAAAAATAATAAGGTATATAACTTTTTCATGATGATTGATTTAAATATACCGGTAAACGAATATACAGATATGCCAATTTTATTGTTTTGTATATGATTGGCATATCGGCGCATTGGTTCATTGGCAAATTAGTTTTTAATAAACTTCTTAGTAATAACTTCGCCCCCGGATAAAGAAATTTGCAAGAAGTACATACCCGATTGCAAAGAAGAAACATCAATTTTCGGTTCTGCTTGTTGATTGTTTATCAATACATTTCCGTTCAGGCCGATGATTTTTAGCGATGCATTTCCGGTTAATCCCGAAATGTAAATCCGGTCAACAACTGGGTTCGGATAAATTGTAAGAATTTCCGATTGCCCGGTTCCGGTTTCTTTAATCGATGTTATTATACCAAAAATAACCACTATGGTATGATTGGCATTCACATCATTAAATGTATAACTTTGAGATGAAACAGCTTGACTGTCGCTTACTCCGTCAATTAACACATCAGCTACCCGGTAACCGGCATCAGGATTGAACGTAAAAGTTTGGCTTGTACCGATAGGAACACCGACATTGCTTGCCGGAGTAATACTGCCTCCCTGACCTGCGGTAGCAACAATAACGACATTATTGATATTAGCTGTTTCTATGGCGCCCGGAACGTATTTCCCATCTGCGAGGAATACCCGTTCCTGACCAAATAAATCCCGTTGTATTAATGCCTGTAATAAGGGAGGAAAAATAGTTTTGTCGGCTACAGGATATACCGCCGGATTGGTCGGTTTGTAATAGGCTGTATTGTAAACTGCCAATTGAGGATCGGTGGAAGTGCAATTTCCGGTTATACTTATTCCACTGTTGTTATTATATATCGAATTATAAATATTCAATATTCCTGCTCCGGATGTATTTCTACACACATCGCGCCTTATCGAAGTGCTGCCAATACCGACTATGTTAGTTGTATTTCCCCAAAATATGGAATTGTATACGTCTAAAGATGCATTATCGCAATATAGACCGTAACCTGACAGATGCCCCGAATAAGGACTTTCTCCTGTGTTGCAGGCAGCCGTAGCATTTACAACCAATACTGTTCCGGAGCTAATATAGAATCCGTAAGCAGTGCCGGAAGAAGGATCATTGAGGTCTTCACCGGGAGGAATGATAAGTTCTCTTTCTCCTTTTCCAATGTTATTATTAGAAGAACAGTTTATCATTTCAGAATTACCCCAGATATAAAATCCGTAAGCGATCCCGTGACCGGATCCATAACCGTAATTAAAACTTCTTCCATAACCGTATCCGGAATTATTGTATGCGGAACAGTTGATTAGGTTACTGTCTCCACCAATGTTGAATCCGTAGCCCCGACCATAGCCATAGCCAAAACCTATAAAAAATTGACCGTCTGAATATCCGGCACCGTAACCTAAACCATTACCTTCTCCATAATTGTCTCCGGCATAACAATTGACGAATTCTCCTCCTCTATCAACAGAAAATCCATGACCCCAACCATAGCCTTTGCTGACATATCTTGTTTCTCCGGTACGGGGAGAGTCAGCAGTTGCTACGCCACTATTATGGATTGCAGAACATCTGATAAATTTACCTTTTCCTTCAACCCAAAAGCCTGTACCGACGGCAACGACTTCATTGGCAGAATTTTTATATAAGCAGGTGGCGGTATTATAGTTGGCCCGGCAATTTTCGGCGGTTAAATCACCTGCCGAATGAAAGCCACAGCTCGATACTTCGCTGTCTGCTTGTCCGCCAACAGCTTTCGCGTTCTGTGCGATCAGGTTCTTTATGGTCGAACCCGAAGCTTCCGCCGAAAAAGACAAGATCGTAATATTTATTCCCGTGAGATTTTCCGCATCGATTACCACAATCGGATTACCGGTATCATCCGTATTTCCGGTAATGGTTACGGGTTTTGTAATTTCCGGTAATGAACCGGTCAGCAGAATGGTATTTACACTACCGGCAAAGGTGATGAATTGATTTCCGGAACCGGCATTTACTTGTTCGATAGCCCAACGAAGAGTTCCCTGACCACCGGCATCGTTTCCGGATGTTACTTCATACGTTTGTTGCGCGTGGGCGGAGAAAGCGGATAATATCAATACCGACAATAAAAATACTATCCGGCAATTTTTTTGTATAAGATTTGATTTCATAATGTTCGTTTTTTTATGAGACAATGTGTTTATAGATATTAAATGTCTATTTTTTACTCAACGTAAACGTAAATGAAGCATCTGTTGCTCCGATGCCATACTCCGCACAGTTTTTCGGGTCTCCGGCTTCTTTTAATAATGTATTGGCCACTTCAATGGCGTAAGTTTTTGATGTAGCTTTGTCCATTTGCAGTTTCAAAGTGGAATTATCAACAGAAAGCACTGTAAATACCGAAGTCTGATTGCCGACTTTTGTTGTTAACACTTTATTTTTATAAGTGTATGTTCCGTTATCTCCATCCATTATACATTTTCCGTCGTTTTTAAATGTATAAACTTGGTTGTAAGATGTCATATCGGCAGGTAATTCGCCGTTTACCACATCGGTTACATTGTAGGGAGATGTTCCGTTGGTGTAAGTTGCATTTCCGCTGAGGGTTTTCAATTGCCATGTACCAGAAAGTTCGTTGGTAACCGGTAAATTGTCATTTTCATCATCATTGTCATTTCCGCAAGAAGTCAGTAATGAAAAAGAAAATAACAGAATCAAAAAAGTAAATTTTGAAGTTTTCATAAGTAATTTGTTTTAATTGTTAAACCATAATCTCAAATTTAAAGAAAAAGAAACCCTCAGAAAAGGATTTTGGGAGGTAATTCATGAATGCTTTCTGCCTGGTAACGAACAAGTATATTTCAGTAACGAATGAAAAATATCAATAAAAAAAGTGCCGTAATTTCTAAAAATCTTATATTTGTAAAATGATTCATTATCCAATCAATAGGAATGGTTATGAAACATTTTTACCTTACATACTCCTTTATATGCCTTTGGTTTTTCGCCACAGCAATGGCGCAGGTACCGTCTGCGATTACATCCGAATATTCCTACAAGCACTATACAACAGAAGACGGATTACCGAGTATTTTAAATCAATGTATGTATCAGGACAAGCATGGATTTGTTTGGATTGCGAGTACATGTGGTTTGTCACGCTTCGATGGATTTAAATTCAATGTCTTTCTGAAAGGACAATTTGCCAACCTGTATCACTTGGACGAAGATGAAAAAGGAAATATCCGGGCTTTTTCAAATAAGTACATGTATGTTATCGATTCAAAGGCAGATACCTTACGAAAAACAATCTTATCTGAAGATCTCTTCTTAACGACACTTAGTTCCCAATCATTGCCAAATGGATACGGAATTTTTTATACGAAAAATGAAACTGAAAATGTGTTCTGTGCTATCCGTGATACGGGAATAATCAAATTAATAAGGCACGAAGACCTGAATAAGCTGGAAGATCGTCACAAAGCATATTATGACGAACAAAAAAAGTACCTGTATATTCCATTGGATGATGGGATCAGTGTTATTTCCGCCAAAGGTCGTATCGCATTTCATAAGGGGATCAGAGCCATGTGTTTCATTCAATATAAGAATGCATTGTGGGCTATTGCCTCTGATGGCCTATACCGGATGGAAAAGGATGGATTTCATTTAATTATATCCAATATAATTGATAAGTATACGGGAGATGTAATTGCCCATGCAGATGCAGAAGGAGCATTATTATTTAAAGATTACAATACGCTTTATCGTTATTCAAATAACCAGATTGAAAAAGTTTTTACAGCTAATGTTATTTCTGATTTTTTAGTGGATAGGGAAGGGAATATCTGGCTCACAACTTATCAGGGCATTTATAATTTGTTCCGTTTACAATTCCGGAATTATGTATTGGCTGATAAAACGGATGTTGTGAGATGCGTGGTGTATCAACCTTCGGAAAAAAATATTCTGGCAGGTACGTTAAATGGAAGTTTATTTGAGATATCCAAAGAAAAAATAAAGCAAATGCATTATCCTCCTAATCCATACGATGCTGCTTTTTTCGATGCATATGGGGCTGTTTTAAATAATATGTCTTATTTGCCGGGGCCGGGTGATTTATTGCAACTGAAAAATGGAAAATTTCGGTGGCTTTCATTGCCGTTTCATGATCCGTATTTCTTTGTCAGCCCATTGCCTGATGGAACTCTGTTGACAGGAGGGAGTTCCCGTCTGTTCAGGGTAACTCCGGAAGGAAAAGTATTGAAAGAATTCAATCAGGAGCAATTAGAACAACGAGTTTATGCCAAACCATGTGTGGGTAAAACAGGAAAAAACTGGTTGGGAGGAGTTCATGGGGTTTGTGTTATGGAAGATGATTCTATAATAAAGACTTACTTTAACGAACAAACTAAGCTATGCAGGGTAATGAATAACGACCATCAAGGAAATACTTGGTTTGCTTCGGATAACAGATTGTTTAAATCAGATGATAAAGACTCAATACAACTGGTAAAGATATTGGACAATGTTATTACCGGAATTCTTTTTACTCACAAAGATCAGATGATAATCAGTTCTTTGGGTGGCATTCATATTTTTGATAAAGAAAAGGAACATTTTGTTTTTTACAATCATCAAAATGGTTATACAGGCATAGAGCCTACCAGATCTGAAATGGCGGAAGATTCCGAAGGGAATGTTTGGTTGCCTTCCGTTGGAGGTTTGGTGTGTTTCAATCCGGATAAACTGCTTTATCAACAACCAAAACCTTTATTGCAATTGCTTTCGGTATCTTCATCCAAGGATAATATCAACTGGAGTAAAGAAGATACTGTCGCGTTATCCCTGAACTACAATCAAAACAATATTCATTTCAATTATATCGGCCTTTCTTATTCATCGGCACAAAATGTACGGTATCAATACCGGTTGATAGGCTTTCAGGAAGAATGGTCTAATCCTGTATCTGAAAGGGAGATTACATTTAATAATCTTTCCCCAGGGAAATACCAGTTTCAATTGAAGGCCAGTGCAGGAACGGATAATACGGATACTGCAGTACAAACGTTTTCATTTGAAATCAAACCGGCTTTATGGCAAACCTGGACATTCAGAATTATTTTCGGAATCCTGATAATCGGATTAACCGGATGGATTATTTTCATTTATTTGAAAAAGAAACATGAAAAGGAAATCCGAAAAGCTAACCGGGAAAAGGAAATGAATGAACTACGGGTGCAATCAATACGGCTTAAATCCATTCCTCATTTCAATTCCAATGTATTGGCTGGAATAGAATACCTGATTCTGACGAACAATAAGGAAGACGCCAACCATTTATTGTCAGTTTATTCAATTTTTACAAATAAGACATTGCATGAGATTGATAAAGCTCAACGAAGCCTGAAAGATGAAATTGATTATACACTCCTTTATCTGGAGCTGGAAAAGATGCGATACGGAGATAAGCTTTCTTATGATATCAAAATAGACGAAGGAGTTAATACTGCCATCATGATACCTAATATGGTATTGCATACCTATACCGAGAATGCGATCAAGCATGGCATTCGTGGAAAAAATCTTCCGGGAAAGGTAACGATTCATGTAACGAAAAAGGATTCTGGAATTCTGATCTGTGTAGAAGACAACGGTATTGGACGGGAAGCAGCCCGATTACGTAATCCGGAAAGAAAAGGACAAGGATTACAAATATTGTTGAGGCAGATTGAGCTTTATAATCAGCAGAACAAGGAAAAAATAGTACAAACTGTAATAGACCTGTTGGATGCCGAAGGCAACCCTGCCGGAACAAGATTTGAACTTTATGTACCTCACCATTATCAATATTTATAGCATATTGCCATGAATAACAGTCTAACAGCAATCATAGTTGAGGATGAGGAACTTCCCCGCCTCTCATTGATGGAGAAATTAAAAATATATCATCCGGCAATTCGAGTATTAGATGCTTGTGATAACTGTGATACAGCACTGGAAAGTATTCTCAATAACCGTCCGGATATTCTTTTCCTTGATATTGAACTTCCTGAGAAGAATGCCCTGTGGTTATTGGAAAAGTTGAAAAACGTATCCAGTCTTCCATTACCTCACATTATTTTTACTACTGCGTTTAATGACCCTGATTATTTGTTAAAAGCTATCAAACTGGAAGCTGTTGATTATCTCCTGAAGCCGATAGCATTGGATGAATTAACAAAAGCCATACAAAAAGTAGAGAAAAAAAACACGGAGAAAATAAAAAGCAATACAGAGGAGATAGAAAGAGTATTTACATTTAAAACCCTGAATGCTATTCTTAAAATCAAAGAATCCGAATTAGTTTATTTCGAGGCCGACGGTTATTGTTGTAAAGCTTATTTCTCTAATCACATAACTGAACTTGTTTTTGATCATTTGGGAAGTGTAGAAAAACAGGTTTGTGATGAAAAAATCATCCGGGCAGGACGTAAATACATCATCAATACTCAATACCTATTCAAGCTGGATGTCAAAAATAAGAAATGTTATTTCCGGCTGCCTATATCAGGAGATGTGATTGAAATTAATTTGTCAGAAGGTGGAATGGAAACGGTAATGCCTTTTATGAAAAAAGAAAATTCTTGAATTCAAGAATTTTCTTTTTTGTGATTTTCCTGAGATTTGAACTATGGTTGCAAACTGTATAACAGTGTGTTAATAAGGCAGTCCTTAATTCAATATCGTTTAGTTAAGTTATAACTTCTTCTTTCTTTTCGTTTATCTCATCATTCTAGGGTTGGGATGATAGATAAATTCGAACATGAATTCTTCCATCAAATAATACGTTTTAGGAAGTATCTTTCTGATTATCGTATTATTCATCATATCTTCTTCCCGATATAAAATACATAACCATAAAAGTCTTTATACTTATAGTATAATTGCATTTCGTGGCGTTGACTGGCGATTAACTCTTCGGCAGTTTTATTTCCTGCATACTTTTTGATAAATTCGTCCTGCACCTTTGCCTGCGGAGCATAAAAATCATCCGTCCAGCAAGTTGATGGCAGCATAAAGGTCGCAACGGGGATATAGCCCGCTTTTTGTACTTGAGCTACCTTGTTCGGGATAGTATCTATTTCGGGATAATGCGCTATCCAAAAGTCGTGGATTTCAGCAGGACGTTTGTCTGTGAACCATGATGCTTCCGATGCAGCGACATAACCACTCGGTTTCAGGAACTCGCGCCACTCATTAAACCCACGTTCAAAACCGACATTGTAAATAGACCCTTCCGCCCAAATCAGGTCTAAAGATTCTTTCTCGAAAGGAAGATTGTCCATCGAACCGACAATGCCTTTTACCCGGTCGGAGAGATTGAGTTGTCCGGCATTCCGATTGAAAATACGGATAAATTCGGGAAATAGATCAAGTCCTGTAATCTGTCCGGGAGCATTCTGTGCCAACGTCATGGTTTGTCCGCCTGTTCCGCAACCAAGGTCGGCAATACGGGAATTATCGGTTAGATTGTCTATAAAGTTCAATGCTTTAATGGTTACTTCGGGACTGCCTGGCCCTTGGCGTTCTACATTTGAAAAGTATTCGCAAATTAGATTGAAGTCGAAGTCGTGGATTGTTTTAATATCGTTACTCATGATGTTTAAATGTTAATGATTTGGGACAGAGGGATGTATATCTGTTCCTGTCAATGATTTATAAAATAATGTATATGAAAATAACTCCGGCAAGAACATGCCAGAGTGCTACTAAGGGATAACCTTGACAAAACGTCAGAGTTTATTTACTTCACGCACTCCTTCTTCAGTTGTAACATAGATTGCAAAGATACACAATTGTCTACTTCAATCTTTGTTTTAGAGGATAATAGTTACATCGACAGATATTTTTTTGCAAATTTAAAAAGTTGCTGACATACTGTTGTCATTCGTATGGTGTATCTTTGTAATGAAATCAATAAATATCAAACAAAATGAAACTTACATCTTATCTTATTTTCAATGGTCAGGCTGAAGAAGCAGCTAATTTCTATGCCGATGTACTGGGAGGAAAAATAGGAGACCTCTATCGTTACGATTCTATGCCTTCTTCTCCGGAAATGTCAATTCCGGAAGAATGTAAACAAATGATTCTACATTGTTGCATTGCATTTCCCGAAGGGTCGATGGCCGTCGCCGATTCTTTGCCACATGATAAACGTAACTTCGGAAACAAAGGACATATGCTAACTCTTAATTGTGATTCTATTGCTCAAGTTGAAGAAGTTTATGCTAAACTAACTAAAGACGCACAAAAAATAGATTGTGAACTCACTGAAGTTTTTTTTGCAAAACGTTATGCCGAAGTTGTTGACCGTTATGGCGTGCTTTGGGCGATAATGTTTAGTGAGAATTGAATAATCCATGAATAGACTTGATCGCATATCAGCATTATTGGTGCAATTACAATCACGACCAGTCGTTAAGGCTTCCGAAATGGCTGAACGTTTCGATGTTAGTTTGCGTACCATTTATCGTGATATGCGTACCTTGTCAGAAGCCGGAGTTCCTATATGTGGTGATTCTGGTATTGGTTACTCTTTAGTGGAAGGTTATAAATTGCCTTCGCTCATGTTTACTAAGGAAGAGGCAATGGCTTTTCTTACTGCCGAAAAAATTATCGAGCAACTTACCGATGCTCAGAACAGCAATTATTTTCGTCAGGGAATGGATAAAATTCGTGCTGCGTTACGGTTTGTCGATAAGAATTATATTCATGAAATGGATAATAGCATTGCGGTATATAAAAGTCGGCACGCGAAAAAGAGTTTACCCAATTTATTGCAAACAATACTGAGTAGTATAAACAATAAATTGATCATTAAGATTAATTATACCAATATTGACGAAAAAGAAAGTAAGAGATCTTTGGAAGCAGTTGGCGTTAGCTATTCACATCCTAACTGGTATTTATCCGCTTGGTGTCACTTGAGAAAAGAATACCGGATGTTCAGGCTTGATCGTATTGCCAATATAGAGACCACAACTGAAAAGTATACCAAAGTTCATCCACCTTTGGAATCACTTCTTGGAGTAGATAATCCTCAATGTCTTACAGAGGTTATCTTACATACCAGTAAAGAGGTTTCCAGATATAATGCCGACAGGTGTTTCTTTATGGGACTGACCGAAGAAAAAGAGCTTCCCGACGGACAAATAGAACAAACATATATGGTTTATTCACTTGAACCTTTGGCAAGGTGGGTGTTGGCAAATGCCGATACGACGACTGTAATCAGACCTGTTGAAGTAAAAAATATTATAAAACAAATCATTCAAAAATTAGACTTATGAAGATTAATAGTACAGAAATTAAAAATCTGGAACCAATTAAAACAGTTGCCATTTCCCACATCGGTGATTATTCTGGTATTGGAAGTGCATTTGAGAAACTTGCCGCTTGGGCGGGAGTGAATAATCTTTGGGCTGCCTCTCCCAAAATGCTCGGTATTTACCATGATGATCCGATGAATACCCCGGTTGAGAAATTACGTTCGGAAGCATGTTTGGAAAATCTTTCGGGAATTAAACCCGGTGAAGGAATGAAAGAGTATACAATAAGTGGTGGTAAGTATTTTGTGATGCAAGTAGAAGTAACCATGTCTGAATATGGTGATGCATGGCAAAAAGCAGACGAAACTTTCATCGAAAAAGGCTATGAAAATGACATGCGAGATCATTATGAATTGTATGTAAGTTGTGCCGGCGATACTCAGGATGCGAATGCTCCCTGGATCGTAGAGATTTGTATTCCTGTGAAATAAGTATTGGATATTCTACAATAACAATGAGAGGACTGTGTTGATTTGTCGATACAGCCTCTTTCTTTTCTGATAAAATAATATGAATAACAAACCATTGGTAGATAAAGAATATTTGCTTGAAAAATTTCCCGGCAAAGGTGGTTGGACATATACAATTATTCCCGAAATTCTGCCTGACAAAAATACCCCATTTGGTTGGGTAAGAGTAAAAGGACGTATTGATGACTATGAAATCAGCAATTACCATTTATTGCCGACAGTGAAAGGTACGGGGCAAGTATTCCTGTCTGTAAAAGCTGAAGTCAGAAAGAAAATTAAAAAGGAAGCAGGCGATTATGTTCATATTATTTTATATCCCGACAATGAACCGATAGAAATTCCCGAAGAACTATTGTTGTGCTTGCAAGACGACACCGATGCATTGCAGTTTTTCAATTCGCTTAACGAAAGCCAGCAACACCAATACGTAAAGTGGATATATTCTGCAAAGACAGACCAAACAAAAGTCGATAGGATTGGTAAAACTCTTGTCAGACTTTCCAAGCACCAAAAGTTTGCAGAACAATAATAAGAAGTTATTTGCCATTCTTTTCTACCTCAATAGCCTCTTGAATATAACTTTTCAGGGTAGGTTTCAATTTAACAATTTGCGCTGCATCGGCAAATCTTATCTGTCGACCAACTTGTGTATTCTCGCCCATCTTAACTAAAATCCCATTGGTATCCTTCAATAGATAACCTTTGAAAAACAACAGGGCAAAATATGCTTTGAAGGCTTGTATCACGACAATGTTTTTTCCCTGCGACATATAGCAGGGCTTTCCCCATTTCAGTTCTTCTGTTAGCCCACAGTCAAGAAGGATTGTCTGTAACACCTTCATTTCTTCCTGCCATTTGGAGGATTTACTGATATATTCGTCAACTTTAGGATTCATGTTGTTAATCTATTTCAAACATTCTTGTAAAATAACACAAAAAGGCAAACTTTTGTTTGTACATCGAACAATATCACTGTTGTCTTGATATTGTTCTCGCAGTTCGATTGTCTTTTCGGCATTGGTAACATCTATGCATTACTTTTAAATTATACCTTTGTGTAAAAGAAATAAGCGGATAATACGATGAAATCAGAAATAACATTTAAGTCTATTGTTGATAGAGACATTTTGTTAATAGAGAAATGGATTTATCAGGAACATGTTCTTAAATGGTATCACGAGCCGGAAGAATGGGTTAGGGAAATGATGGAAAGGAATGGCGAATTCAGTTTCCTGAATCATTTTATTGTTTATGATGAAGATAAACCATTTGCCTTCTGTCAATATTATGATTGTTTTTGTGCTCAAGAGGATTGGTATACTGTAAATTCTAGTGGTCATACATATAGTATCGATTATTTAATTGGAGATGAAATGTATCTTGGAAAAGGATATGGTAAACTCATTATTAAAACATTGATGGAAAAAATCAGTAATTATAAAAATGCAAAAAGAATCATAGTGCAGCCAGAAAAAGAGAATATATCTTCTTGCAAATCTCTTGAGTCAAATGGATTTATGTACGATAACGAAAATCATTATTATTATATAAATCTAAACGAGTCATGAATCTCAAAGACTTATCCATTACATTTCATACCGATAAGATAAAAGAGTGTGTCGATTTCTATTGTAACTATTTCCAGGCCAAGGTATCATTTGATGCAGGCTGGTTGTTTCTATTTATTTGCAAAGCGATGTGAATTCGTATATTTACCTTTCTTTTCAGGGTAGCCACGGAGAGATGACCCGGAATACCTTTAGTGGTGGCATTAGCCTCAATCTGATGGTAGAGGATGTCGATATCTGTTGGAAGCTGCAGCAACAAGAGCTTATGTTTGAAGAAGAGATAACCGACCACGATTGGGGAGACCGCATTCAGTTTTTATGACCCTATCGGTAATTTGGTTTATGTGTATTCCGAACGTCCATTGCACGAAAATATAAGGAAGCAGTAAAAGAATAAAGGCTGTCAAAAGTCTGAAAATGTCCCTTTTTTACAATTGCCTGTCCCGACAAACCCGTATCTTTGCCGGGACATTATTTTTATGGAAGATTTCAGAATCATACAGTCAGCATCGGTGCTTGCTCCTTATGTAAAGCATTATTGGATATTGAAGACAGCCTGCGATTCGGCGGCATTGGCACGGACAGTACCGACCGGAATGATGAGCCTTATATTCCATCGCGGAAACCGTCTGTTGTCTGTTCAGGAAAACGAACTTCATCCCCGAGCCTTCCTTAGTGGACAAGAAAAAAAATTTGCCGATTTGAAGTATGACGGGCAAGTCAATATGATTTCAATCGTTTTTCATCCTGCCGGAGTACGGGCGTTTTTCAGTCTTCCCATAAACCGGATTTCAGGTTTACGTTTGACGGCAGGCGATATGGAAGATAAAGAGTTGCGGAAACTGGAAAATTCATTAATAAGCACCGAAAACGATGGATTATGTGTCCTGCTCATAGAGCAATTCCTTTTGAAACGCCTCACCCGCCTTGCCCAATATAATCTGAAACGAATTGAAACAAGTATCCGGTTAATTAATTCCGGCCAGACGGATATCGCCCGGCTTGCCGATGCCGCTTGTCTGGGTACCAAACAATTCAATCGTATCTTTTCCGAACATATTGGCGCTAATCCCAAGGAATTCTCGCGTACCATCCGTTTTCAACGGGCGTTACATATTCTCGGCAACAACCCGCAAATTTCTTTAACGGCTCTTGCTTGCGAATGTGGCTATTTCGACCAGTCGCATATGATCAAGGAATTCAAAATTTTTTCCGGTTATACTCTGGGCGAATATCTTGTCGTTTGCCAACCTTATTCGGACTACTTTTCCTAAAATACAAAGATGTCTCTTTTTTACAATTCCACTCCTTCCCAGGACGCTACCTTTGCATCGTCTAACAAATTAATTCAAATAAAAGATGAAAACATTAGTAGCTTTTTTCGAAATTCCTGCCATCGACTTCGACAGGGCAATCCAATTTTATGAAAGTCTTTTGGGTATGAAACTCTCCGCAGTAGACTGCGGATACGAGAAAATGGCATTCTTTCCGGAAGAAAACGAACTTTGTCCCGGTGCGATTTCGTGGGCAATCGAAAACAGTTTCCTCCCATCAAAAAATGGTGTATTAGTCAGCTTGAACATTGAGAATATGGAGCAGGCAACTACCTTTATTGAAAGGAACGGTGGACGGATTCTTATCCCCAAAACAAAAATTGAAGCTGATAACCGGGGTTATTTTACTGTATTTATTGACTGCGAAGGAAACCGGGTTGGACTGTATTCGGAAAAATAAAAAATCCGTACTTTTGCAACAGGAAATAAATTCATTGTCTATTTTAACGTGAGTTTGATATAAAAATTCACGTTAATTTGGAAGGAAAATAAATTGATAGCATAAAAGACATGAATAAAACCTTGAAAAGAATCCTGATAATTACAGGCAGTATAATAGGCGTATTAGCTTTAGTTTAGTATGTGTTGACATGTTTCTGCAACCATAATTAACTGTTTCGGTATTCTTCCCGTTTCTTTTTCGGTAATTTCAGGATTACTTCATCTACTGAGTGCCAAATCAGTTCTTCAATCAGAGTGTCGGGGACATCACTTTCCAAAGTAACCAAATTCCACAACAGGGTTTTAAAATCAGTAGGAGTTATTCCATCGTATTTTCACATAGCTCACCGACTTTAGAGTACTCTTTTAATACTTTGATTTAAAATAAAAGTCCCTAAATTTCATTGAAATTCAGGGACTTGCTTCATTTTTATCATTTTCTCTGTGATTTGCCTGGGGCTCGAACCCAGGACCCCATCCTTAAAAGGGATGTGCTCTACCTGCTGAGCTAGCAAATCAGTGCTTTTGGTTAGCGGGTGCAAAGATAGATGTTTTATTTAATAATCCAAACAATATGGTAATATTAAAACAATTTATTTTAATATTTGCACTTGTGTTAATTGTATTATTCTTAAAATAAGTTATTTATATAATGCAGTTTTTCTTAATAATTTTATGGGAAATATCCTAGAAATTAGAATTTGACAATTCTGAAGCTGCAATTTCGAGTTGAGCATACCATTCTTCTCCAAACTTACGAATAAGAGGTTCACGAAGAAACTGATATATTTTCACGTTTTTTTCTTTCCCAAATATGCGGGCAGATTTGCAAATACTCCATTGATGATAATTTACAGCCGTAAAGCCGGAGTATTTTTGTACGCGTATTGGATAAAGATGGCACGAAACGGGTTTGTAAAAATCAATCCGGTCTTCACGAAAAGCCTTTTCAATGGCACATTTACAGATGTTATTTCCGTCATAATAAGTAAAAACACAATCTTTTCCGTTGACAATAGATGTAACCATTTCTCCATCAGTATCAACGTAAGCCACACCTTGCTTGCTGATAATATTACGCGCTTCATCAGAAAGATCATTCCATACTTCGGGAAGTATCTTTTTAAGAATAGTTACTTCTTCTTTTTCAAGTGGAGCACCCGAATCTCCTTCCACACAACATTCACCCAAACAAGCATCCAGATTGCATAAAAAGGACTCTTCAATAATGTCTAAACTAATTAATGTATCATCTATCTGCAACATGTCTTTGAAATTAAGAACTAAGAACTAAGAACTAAGAATTAAGAGTTAAGAATTAAAAGCCGGAAGTTTAATCATAAAATAACCATTCTTCCAAACTCTTAATTCTTAATTCTTAATTTTTAATTCTTAATTAATGAGGTTGTGTCCGCTCATGTCTTTGGGTTGAGCAATGCCAAGTATATGACAAATAGACGGAGCAACATCGGCCAAAATTCCGTTTTCTACTTTCACATCTTTATTATCCGAAATATAAACAAATGGAACCGGATTCAGCGAATGTGCTGTATTAGGTGATCCATCCGAATTTACTGCGTTGTCGGCATTTCCATGATCGGCAATGATGATGGTTTCATAGCCATTCTTTTTCGCGGCTTCAATCACTTCGCTTATACAATTGTCGACAGCTGTAACTGCTTTTTCGATTGCCGGGTAAATGCCCGTATGTCCCACCATATCTCCATTAGCAAAATTAACACAGATAAAATCAATTTCTTGCTTGTTGATTTCAGCCACCAATGCATCTTTTACACCATAAGCACTCATTTCAGGTTGCAAATCATACGTTGCAACTTTAGGAGAAGGAATCAGTATGCGTTTCTCACCATCAAATTCCTGTTCACGGCCTCCTGAGAAGAAAAACGTAACATGTGCATATTTTTCCGTTTCGGCAATACGTAATTGGCTAAGTCCGGCTTTAGCAACGATTTCGCCCAAGGTATCCTGTACATTATCCTTATCGAAGAGAATATGCAATCCGTTGAATTTTGCATCATATGGAGTCATTGTGCAGTAATACAACGGAATCGTTTTTATGCCTTGTTCCGGCATGTCTTGTTGTGTTAGCACAATCGTTAATTCCTTTGCCCTATCATTACGATAATTGAAGAAAATAACCACATCACCTTCCTGAATAGTTGCTACAGGTTTTCCGTTTTCATCTACGTGAACGATTGGCTTGATAAATTCATCGGTAATTCCGTTGTCATACGATTTTTGTATAGCTGTAACCATATCTGTAGCAGCATCACCTTTGCCGGTTACTAATAAATCGTACGCTTCTTTTACGCGTTCCCAACGTTTGTCGCGATCCATAGCATAATAACGGCCAATGATAGATGCTATTTTTCCTGTCGAGGCTTTTAAATGAGCTTCCAGTTGTTCGATAAAACCTTTTCCGCTTTTTGGATCGGTATCTCGTCCGTCCATAAAGCAATGAACGAATGTTTTATCCACACCATATTCTTTAGAAATATCACACAATTTGAAAAGATGTTCCAAAGAACTGTGAACGCCTCCATCAGAAACAAGTCCCAATAAATGGATTTGTTTGTTATTTTCTTTTGCGTAAGAATAAGCTTTTTGGATTTCCGGATTTTGAAGAATTAAATTATCCCGACAAGCAATATTTATTTTTACTAAATCTTGATAAACAATCCGTCCCGCGCCAATATTCAAATGCCCGACTTCAGAATTTCCCATTTGTCCATCGGGTAATCCTACGTTTTCACCCGAAGCCTGAAGTTGAGACATTGGATAATTTTTGCATAAATAATCCCAATAAGGCGTAGGAGTGCTGGCGATAACGTCGTTTTTCTTACCGCTACCGATTCCCCAACCATCTAAAATCACAAGCATTGCTCTCTTTTTCATACGTTCTTTTTTATTTTTACATTTTGGTCGTATGGAAACTCGCGTAAAATATCATTGCCTTTGTTGAAAGCTTTTTCATGCTCGTTTTCATATCTTTTTTATATTTTGTAAACGGATATAAATAAAAAAAGCGACAATTCAGAAGCTAATTCTGAATTGTCGCTTCGAGTGCGGATGAAGGGACTCGAACCCCCACGCCTCTCGGCACCAGATCCTAAGTCTGGCGCGGCTGCCAATTACGCCACATCCGCTGATTTTATTTTTTGCGCTGCAAAGGTAATTTTATTTTTTGAGGTATGCAAGAGATGGGTGAAAATAATGATTTGAAAAATATAAAACTTATGTATGAAAAAAACTCCCTTATTGTAAATATTAAATTTCTCAATAAGGGAGTTTAAAGTTGTTAATGTGAGAAAGATTATGGTTGTGCCCACCAAACAGGAACATTCAATTCTATATATATTGCATTAGGATTTGCAACTCTTTCATTTTGAGGAATTGGTAATCTTTGAGGAATATAATCTCTGATAGCCCCAGCGGCTTCTGGACGAGGATTCAATGTCGGTATTCCTATACGTCGGAAATCATTGTATGCTTCAATTTGACCGAACATCGCTTTCCATTTTTCAGTCATAATATCAGATATCGAAGCCGAAGTATAGGTTGCTATGGAAGAACCATTATTAGCTCCTTTGGTTACATAATTTACAGATGCTTTAATTCCGTCATTTAAAGCATCTGTAGCATTTTGTCCTAATCGATTTTGAGCTTCAGCCTTTAAAAAATATGCTTCAATTGTTGTTACAATTGGACTATTTGAATTTGACCTAAAATATCCGTTTACATCTGAAGCCATAACCAAGATTTTAATTGTATTACCATCCTCATCCTCTTCTTCGTCATAAATATATTCACCAGCTTTAAGTATATTTACTATTGAAGCAGAAGAGTTTACGACTCTTTCATTTATATCTGCACCAATAATTGTACTCTCTTCATTTTTCGCAAAGAAATATGGCAATCGAGGGTCATTATTAGTTTTTAACATATCTACAAATACTTTATTAGCAACCATAGTTCCTCCTCGTTGATTTTGATACGCTGCCCATTGATTAGGATTAGATGCACTATATTGTGATTCCATATTTTGGTAAACACTAATATCCTTTATTGTAGTAGTAGGGATAATTCCTTCCGGATCTTTAATTGTAATTGAGATGTTTGACAAATACTCTAACACTTTGTTTGCAGAACCTTGAGGATCTTTCAAACTTAATCTATTTGCATATCTGGCCTTTAAAATCCAAGCAGTATTTATCCATTGCTCAATATCTCCTCCATAAATCAAATCATCTGTTCCGATGAGTTGAACATTCTCACCTTCAGATGTAAGATCTGTTATCGCTTGATCAAGCAGTGATTGAATAGAATCTAGAACATCTTTTTGTGCATCAAACAGAGCAGTTTCATTCCCTTTTACAGCACCAAAAGCATCCGAATAAGGTACATCTCCCCACAAATCAGTGGCAACACCTAAGTTTATTGCCATTAATACTTTAGCAACGCCGGCATAATGAGGACGATCTATGGAATATTCTTCTATCAATAACTTTGCATTATACATTGTTCCGGAATACAATGCTCCCCAATGGTTATTGTAATCACCTCCTAAAATATCATAATTCTGCAGGTCTGTATACTGAGCACCGCATCCGGCCATTTGTTCACATAAAATAGAAGTTACCCGAGCTAAGTCTCCTGTTAGATTCATAAATGTATTGGCTTCTAAAGCAGTCAATACAGTTGGAGCTGTTCCTTTCTCTGGAGTAGACGGGTCTATGTACAAATCATCACTTGTATTACAAGATGTATTAAAATAAGATAATACAAAACAAGCTACTATATATAAAATACTTTTTTTCATAATTATACAACAATTATTTTTTACAGCCCAAGCCTGATATTAAACAATACAGATTTAGTCCCCGGATTATTGAAGTAATCGTATCCGGATAAATTTTGAGAAGCACCGGTTAAGCTTGTTTCCGGATCCACACCTTTATAATCAGTAAACAATAACATATTCTTTAATGCTGCTCCAATCTCCAAGTATTGAACTACCGCAGATGGATTTTTTCTAGCAAAATTAAACTTATATGAAAAATTAACCGATCTTAATCTTATCCAAGAACCATCTTGAATATCGTTCTCACTACCTGATTTTCCCAAATAATTACTGCCATAATAGGTGTATGCGTCAATTTCTGTAGTATTAGCTTGTCCAGCGTCTATACCACTAGCATATACACCTGGAATTACATACATTCTTTCTCTATTTCCCGATTCTGCAGACTTACCTCTATTGTTTAATGAAGACCAAGTACCATTCCAAATATCTCCTCCCTTTCGAATATCAAATAAGAAAGAAAATGAAAAATCTTTATAAGTAAATCCATTATTTATATTCATTAACCAGTTTGGCAAGGGGTTTCCAATTTTTTGTTCTTCCGGTTCTGCCATGGGTAATCCATTATTGGGATTAATTAGCAAATTGCCATTATCATCTCTCTGAAATTTAGTTCCGAAAAGGACTCCAAAAGGTTGGCCTACAATAGCATAAGATTGAGGTGTTACAAATCCTGAACCAACTGTAATTTTGTCAACATTTGGAGCTAATTTTAAAACCTCATTGTTGTTTTTAGACCAATTAACAGCCATATTCCAAGTAAAATTGGATTTTTTAATAATATCTCCATTAATACCCAATTCAATACCTGTATTTCTTACTTCTCCAATATTCACATACTTATATTGAAATCCACTGGAAGGTGCAATAGGTTGATGTATTAATAAATCTTTCGATGTTTGATTATAATATGTTGCATCAATGTTCAAACGTCCTTTAAAGAATATTAGCTCTAACCCGATTTCTTTTCCAATATTTCTTTCCGGCTTTAAATCTCCATTTTTTAATTCATTAGAGATAGCATATCCAGGTTGATTATCATAAGGGAAACTCAATCCATTTGTATATCCGTCTGCTACGAAGGGTACTTCAAAATAAGTTCTATCGGTGTAGGTTAGAGGAGAAATACCTACATTCGCATAAGCTAATCTTATTTTTCCGTAGCTCAAAATAAAATCATCAGGTAATAAATGACTAAAAATATAAGAAACGTCTGCTTTGGGATAAAAGAATCCATTTGCACCCTTACCAAACGTAGAAGACCATTCTCCTCTTCCGGTCAAGGTTAAAAATACAATACTTTTATAGTCAAAAGACGCATCAGCAAAAATGGCTTTGTTTTCCTGATATTCATCATCATCGCTAGCATACAACTCGCTCATTCCAGAAAATCCGTAAAACCCAGGAATTGCCATTATTCTTCCACGTTGAAATGACTTTAATCGTTGTGTATAGTTGTAATTGGCGCCCAAAAGTCCGTTTAAGGTAAATTCGTTTTCTTCACCAAATGATTTCTTAAATTTCAGTAATAAATCTGCATATAAATTACGAAATGATAAGCCAGTTTTATTTACTTGCCCTGTTCCGTCTCCGTAATCGTTTCCATTGGAAGAATATGCATAGATTTGCTTTCCGTTGGTTTGATAAGAATCAACTCCGACTTTCAGAGAAAAACCAAACATTTCATTGATTGTAGCATCAGCATATAAATTTCCCAATATGCGGTCATTTTCTTCTGTATAAGGATTCATCTTGGATGAAAAGAATGGATTATCATAATATGCGTAATATGTAATCTGCTCATCTGTTTTTGGATCAATATAGTCTCTTGCATCGAAATCAGAAGGCATTCGCAATAGAGATAACATCACACCTGATAAATTTGAGCCATTCTGAGCCATTTTACTTTTTGTTGCAGTATAGTTAACAGTTCCTCCAACCGTAAGCCATTTCGATAATTTTGTGTCTCCTGTCAATCTAGCTGAATATTTTTCCAATTCAGTTTCGGGTATAATACCCGTCATATTTGTTGCATTAATTGAAGCACGGAAAGATGTATCATTATTGCCCCCTGATATTGATAAATTATTAACGAATGTTAACCCTGTTTCGAAAAAGTTATCCACATTATCGTAAATGGGTTTTCCCGAAGCATACAAATCAGGCCCCCAACTACTTGCTGTAGAAGATTTATATACTCCACCTTCTCCTTGTCCATAACGAGATTGCAGATCAGGTAATTTACTTACATTCTGGATTTCTAATGAAGAACTATATGTTATTCCTAATCCTTTTTTTGCTCCACCTCTTTTGGTGGTATAAATAATGGCTCCATTACCAGCAGCCTGTCCATAAATAGCTGCAGCAGCAGGGCCTTTCAATATTGAAACAGACTCAATATCTTCTGGGTTAAGGTCTATTGCTCTATTTGATAATTGCACTCCTGCCAATGTTCCATTGTATGGATCATCTCCGGCCTGAACAGTATTTACTTTATTATCAATAGGCACACCATCTACAACGATAAGAGGTTGATTGTCTCCTGTAAAGGAAGCAGGTCCACGAAGAATAATTTTGGATGATGCTCCCGGTGTTCCACTAGAAGCTGTAACTTGTACCCCTGTTGCTTTGGCAGCCAAACTTTCAATAATGTTTGTTTCTCCTGATTTTACAACATCTTCAGCTTTTACTTTAGATACTGAATACCCCAATCCTTTTTGTGATTTTTTGATACCTAAACCTGTTACCACAACTTCATCCAAGCTTTTTGACGAACTTTGTAATATCACATTTAAACTACTTCCGGCAGCAACTTCTTTAGTTATCATTCCAATATATGAAATAACCAAAGTATTACTACCTGCAGGAACATTTACACTAAAATGTCCATTCACGTCTGTTACAGTACCAGCTGAAGAGCCCTTTACAAGCACCGAAGCACCGATAATTGGTTCTCCGCCTCCATCCACAACTGTTCCACTAGTATTGGATTGAGCATTTGCCCAAGCTATACTCAGTAAAAAACATGTTAATAGAGTTAAAAATTTTTTCATAAATTTAATAAAAAAATTAACTAATAAATTATTATTCACAATATATATATTATACAAAAGTAATAATAATTTGAAAAATAGCATTATAACTCATTTGCTTTTCTATTGGATACTTTTATTTGTAAGTAGTTTTAACTTTTTCTTTTCTTCTCTTTTTATATAAAATAATGATTTTTTAATATTCAATATCTTTATAGTTAAATAGTTGTAAATTTTTCATTGTTATATGTAACATTGAGGAGAATATTTTTTTTTAAATGTTCAAAGGAATATATGTTTTTGCTAATTACGAAGTTAATAACAAAAATCATTTTAATTATTTTCCTTTTTTATTGAAATAATATACTTAAGTATTAGTCAAAATGAATTTTACCTTTGCTATTTTTTTTACAATATTCGGATAATTAGGTTTTTAAATTTTACTTCAAAACTTTAAAACAGAACTATTTTTTTCAAGTTTTTACAACTATCCCGGAGCAAAATATATCAACAATGCTTACCTTTGCACTTTTTAATCAAAAAAATGATGCCTTTTTTACAATTTATTTTCATATTTCCGTTATAGTAAAGTGTTATTGACTAATCATATAAATGTTTGAGCTATATTTTTGAATGAAAAGACTGCTGATATTTATTGTATGTTTTTCCTGTGTTTTCGGAATGAAGGCTCAGTTTGACGCACAATTCAGTCAGTATTGGGCTATTGAAAATTATTATAATCCTGCCAAAGCCGGTTCCGAACGTAATAAGTTAAACCTTACCGCTTTGTATCGTATGCAATGGATGGGTATGCCCGGAGCGCCGAAGTCAACTTTTATTACAGGAGAAACGGCAATGGATCTATTCGGTCGGACACATGGATTTGGAGCTTCATTTCTTAGTGAAAAAATAGGATTGTATTCTGCATCAACTTTTGCAGTTCAATATGCGTTTAAGCTTAAATTGCTCGATGGAGTATTAAGTTTGGGGTTGGAAGCTGGTTTATTTAATTTGTCTTTTGATGGTTCGGGGCTTTATACGCCCGATGGAACCGAATATTTTAGTACGAGCGATGGCGGAATACCACAAGCTGATGTAAAAGGTTCGAAATTGAATGTAAATTTCGGTGTTCGTTATTCAACTGAACATTATTATGTTGGAGTTTCTTCTACGAAGCTTACTGAGCCGGTTATTAAGTTCGATGAATTTGCTTCCACTTATATCGGAAGGGTATATTATTTGACTGCTGGAGGCAATATAACATTGAGTAATCCGTTATATCAATTCCAACCGTCGTTTTTGGTAAAAACCGATTTGTTGGCGACACAGATTGATGTTACAGGACGGTTGTTGTACAACGAAATGTTTTGGGGTGGCCTTTCATACCGTTGGAAAGAGTCGTTAATATTTATGATTGGTGTTAATTTAAAAAATATAAATATAGGATATTCTTATGACTATTCTATGGGAACTATAGGAAGTTCAAATTCGGGAAGTCACGAATTGTCAGCTACTTATACGATGGATTTAAATTTCTCGAAAAATAATAGATACAGATATAAAAGCGTAAGAGTCTTGTAGATAATTAAGATTAAATTCGAATGAAGCATAATTTTTTGTTTTTATCAATAATAAGTTTACTTGTGCTTTCTGCATGCGGAGGCAGTTCGTCTTCTTCCAAAAGTGGGGGAGAACTAGTTGGTGTATCGGGTACTTCCTGGCGGGATCCTTCTCCGTACGGAATGGTATCGGTACCTCAAGGATTTATTTATATTGGGCCTAACGAAACGGATTCTTTATGGGGTATTTCTACTCCACATAAGCCCATTTCTGTGGATGCTTTCTGGATGGATGAAACCGAAATTACCAATTCCGAATACAAACAATTTGTTTACTGGGTGCGGGATTCGATTATTCGTGAACGTTTGGCTGATCCTGCTTATGGAGGAAATGATTTGTTTAAGATTACCGAAGATAGATATGGAGACCCTGTAGAACCGCATTTAGATTGGAGCCGGGCAATTCCTTGGAAAAGGGCTGATGAAGATGAAGAACGTGCTATTCAAAGTGTTTTTATGAAGCATCCGATTACAAAAGAAGCTATGTTGGATGCTAATCAGATGAATTATAAATATGAATGGTTTGACCAAACACAGGCAGCCATGAGGAGGAATCGCTTGAATCCGTATGATAGAAACTTGAATACAGATGTTCCTGTGAATCCGAATGAGATAATAATGATTTCTAAAGATACGGCATTCATCAACGATGAAGGAATAATTGTGCGGGAAACAGTAACTCGCCCATTAAGTACATTGTTTGATTTCCTAAATACACACATTGTTAGTATATATCCTGACACAACTTGTTGGGTAAATGACTTTAATAACGCGTATAATGAACCTTACATGCGGATGTATTTTTCACATCCGGGATATAATGAATATCCCGTTGTAGGTGTTTCGTGGGAGCAAGCATCTGCTTTTTGTAATTGGCGGACAATGTTTTATGAAAAAGGTATGGGTAAAGGTGGCGGAAGAAAAATAGAACCATATCGTTTACCAACCGAATCGGAATGGGAATATGCAGCCCGTGCGGGAAAAAGCGAAAATAAATATCCATGGGACGGAGACGGAACAATGGCGGCAAAAGGTTGTTTTTATGCCAATTTTAAACCCGACAGGGGAAATTATGTGAAAGACGGAAACTTGATTACAGCTCGTGTTGCATCCTTTACTCCGAATGCTTATGGTTTGTATGATATGGCAGGTAACGTGTCGGAGTGGACTTCAACTGCATATACCGAATCGGGTGTGTTATCCATGGATGATATCAATCCAGAATTGCGTTATAATGCATCGAAAGAAGATCCTTACCGGATGAAGAAAAAAGTTGTGCGTGGTGGTTCGTGGAAAGATGTGTCTACTTTTATCCGTTCGGATATGCGTTTTTCCGATTATCAGAATCAAGGACATTCATATATTGGATTCCGTTGTGTAAGGACAAGATTAGGTTATTCAGGTAAAAAATAATAAATTACTATTCTCTCATCAAAATAGTAAATAGCAAATCGTCAAATAGTAAATTGACATGGGTAAATACAAAAAATATAAGAATTCCCTTGAACGGTTTTTATCGGGAGAAAAGGGAAAAAGAGCATTTAATTTTGTTTACAGTTGGGGTGCGGCAGTCGTAATTGCCGGAGCGATGTTTAAATTATTACACCTTCCTGGGGCAAACTGGATGTTGGGAATTGGAATGACTGTTGAATCAGTCGTATTTTTTCTTTCGGCTTTCGACCGTTCTTATGCTGAGAAAGAATACAATTGGGAAGAAGTTTTTCCGGTACTTAAAAGTAAAGATCCTGAAGATCGTCCCGATTTTAGCGGAGGTATAGGGGGCGTTGTTGGAGGAATCACTTCTTCTTATGCTTCAGGAGAATCTGATGATTCGGCGATAGTTGGAGGAATAAATCTTTCCGGAAGCCCATTGGCTCAAGGGTTGGGTGTGTCGCAGCAAGGAGCACCCAATGCAGCTCAGGTAAAACAATCATTCGGAATTCCTTCTCAGGTTGATATTTCAGCAGAAGATACTCAAAATCTTGCTGAAAGCATCAAGAAATTGACTGAAGCTGCCGGACAGTTTTCTAAAATGGCCGATCTTACCGATACAACACAGGAATATTTGGTAAAAGTATCGGAAATGGTAGATAACATGGGTAAATTTAATGAAGTAACAGCTTCATTAACAAATGTATCTAATACGTTGGCCGATTCTTACAAGCATATTACAGATAATTCTGATGAAATAGGAGAGAACTCGCGTGGATATGTAGAACAAATGGGTGCTTTGAACCGTAATTTGATGGGACTGAATGCTATGTATGAAATCCAATTGAAGGGTGTTAGTTCCCAAATTGCTATCGTAGAAAATGTAAACAGCAGTTTGCAACGTATTCGTATGATGTACGAAAATTCATTGGAAGGAAGTGATAAGTTCAAAGATGAAACCGAAAAAATGGCTCGTAACCTGGCTGCCCTTAATAATGTGTATGAACGCATGTTAAGCGCTATGCAAGGAAATATGTTTAATCGGCCTCCGATGTAATATCGTTGTTTGTTACTTGTTATTCGTTATTAGTAAAAAATCAATAATAAGATTGATAATTAAAAATTCGAATTAAGAATAAGGTTATTAATTCTTGGAAAACAATTCTTAATTTTTCATTTTTAATTTTTCATTTAAAAAAGATATATGGCGTCAAACGCTCCAAAATCACCACGGCAGAAAATGATAAACTTAATGTATATCGTTTTAACTGCTATGTTGGCACTGAATGTTTCTTCCGATGTATTAAATGGTTTTACTTTGGTAGAGGATAGCTTGAAACGCTCCATCAAAAACGCTCGTACACAAAACGAAGCATTATATGGAGAGTTGAGCGATTACTATGATAAGAATAAGACTAAAGCTGCCGAATGGTATGAAAAAGGAACAGAAGTACATACAACCGCTGATTCGCTTTACAATTATATTCAAAGTTTGAAAGTTAAAATTGTAAAGGAATCTGACGGAAAAGACGGTGATGTAGATAATATTGAACATGTGGATGATTTGGAAGCTTCCAATCAGGTTATGCTTGCTCCCGGACAAGGAATAAAAGAAGGAAAAAAGCTCCGTTTGTTTATTGATAGATATCGGGCATTGATGCTATCTATGGTTACGGATCCAATCAAACTAAAAGTAATAACAGATAATCTAAGCACCGAACCATCCAAAAAAGCGAAAACAGAAAACAAAAATTGGGAAGAAGCTTGGTTTGAGAATATGCCGGTCGCTGCAGCAACAACATTATTGTCGAAATTACAAAGTGATGTTCTTTCAGCCGAGAGTGAGGTGCTTCATACGTTGGTAAATAATATTGATGTGGGCGATTTCCGGGTAAATCAAATCAATGCTTATGTAATTCCAAACTCAAGATTTGTAATTAAAGGAGGAAAATTTAGTGCACGAATTATATTGGCGGCAGAAGATTCTACACAACGTCCTTCTATCTTTGTGGGAAATAATTTGTTGCCACCAGCTAGAGATGGAGAGAGAGGCGGATTGTACGAGGTTACTGCATCAGCAGTAGGCACACACACGATTAGCGGGTACATAGAAATGTTACGTGGAAATGGAGAAAAACAGAAGCATAATTTCACAGAAACTTACACAGTTGTAGAGCCGATGGCTACAGTTTCGGCTACAATGATGAATGTGCTGTATGCTGCTTACAAAAATGAGATTAGTGTTTCAGTACCTGGTGTACCAACTTCCCAAGTAAGTGCGAGTAGCACAGGAAATGGTACTTTAACGCCTAAAGGAAGTGGCTTATGGGAAGCTTTTCCAACTAAGGTCGGACAAGATTTTGTAATTACGGTTACAGCGCAAATAGAAGGACGTAGCCAAGTTGTAGATACAAAAACGTTTAAAGTTCGTCAATTACCCGATCCAACTCCATTTATTGAGTATAAAGACGAAAACGGTAATACTCGCAGGTATAAAGGTGGTTCTGGATTTTCTAAAAATGCCTTAATGAATTCAGATGGAATTGTTGCCGCAATTGATGATGGTTTATTAAATATTGAATTTGAAGTTATACGTTTTGAAACGGTATTTTTCGATTCGATGGGAAATGCCATGCTTGAGGTTTCAAATGGGCGTTATTTTACAGATAGACAGAAAGAAGCCTTCCGTCGTTTAAATAGAGGAAAACGTTTTTATATTTCCCGTGTTACAGTAAGAGCAAAAGAAGGGGGGGAACGTGTAATTTCTCCAATTGAGGTTATATTATAAATTAAGTATAAAAATACGATATAGAAGTTTTAGGGAGGTAGGATTTTACCTTTTACTTTACACCTTTTACTTTACTTTGATATGAAACATTTTATTTTATCAATATTTATTCTGAGTATTGCAATTTCCAGTTCGTATGCTCAGCAATTATCAGGACGCCGGGCTGCAGCTGCAGCTGAAAATTCACCAACGGTTTCTGTACGTGCTCAAAATATGTATGGAAATACAGAGGTTAATACAGATAACCTGATTTGGATGAGGGAGATTTACCGGCAATTGGATTTGAAAAATCCGAAGAACGGCCCGCTTTATTTTCCTGTTGAACCTATCGGCAATAGGATAAATTTATTTACGTTGATATTTAATCTATTGACAGAAGGAAAAATCACCGCATATGAATATTTGGATGGAAGAGAAGTTTTTACCGACCAGTATAAACTCAATGTTAAAGATATTTTAGTTAAATATGGAGTTTTTTATGAGGAACAATTTTCTAAATCTTCTAAAAATCCGGTTTATAAAGTGCACGAAAGCGATGTGCCAAGTAATGAGGTTCTTGGATTTTATATGAAGGAAATGTGGTATTTCGATCAGGCTAATTCAACTTTTGATTCTCAGATTACAGCTCTTTGTCCATTACTTACCCGCGACGGAGATTTTGGTGATGCGCTGCGTATTCCGATGTTTTGGATTCCGTATGAAAGTATTCGCCCGTATCTTTCTCAGGTTCAGGTGATGACAAGTAATTATAATAATGTAGTTAGTTCTACGTATGATGATTATTTCCGGCAACGTTTATATAAAGGAGATATTTACAAAACAACCAATCTGGCAAATCTATCTTTGATGCAATATTGTCCGACTGATTCGGCAATGCGAGCTGAACAAAAACGTATTGATGCCGAATTACAAGCTTTTGAAAAGAACCTTTGGCAACAATCGGATTCTATTGATATCGCAGCTTTAAAAAGTAAAAAGAACCTGACAAAGGAAGAAAAAGATATATTGCGAAAGTTGCAAGCAGATGAAAAAGCAGATGCCGCAAATGCAGAAACTGCAACATCTACTACAACAGATAGTGGTACCAGTACAAAATCATCGTCTTCGAGCAGTGTAAAACAATCGTCACCCAAGACTTCAACAAAATCATCTTCGAGTAGTGCACCTAAACAGCAAGCTACGCCAACGAAGTCGGTTAGGAGGCAGAGGTAATTCTCTTTTTTGAATGAAAGATATGGAAAATAGTAATGGTTTAAACAATCATTACTATTTTTGTTTTGGAAAAGCCCCCTAACCCCCCAAAGGGGAACAAGAACGAGTGCTTCATTATAAGTAAATATATATTAGGAAGATAGTTTTTACCAACAATTAATAGCCAGTCCTTATTCCCCTTCGGGGGTTAGGCTTCTAAAATAATGATGAATATCTACGAATTATATTACGATGCAATTGATTTATTGAAAAATTTGATATCAATTCCATCATTTAGTAGAGAGGAAACCGCAGCCGCTGATTTTCTTCAATCTTACATAGAACAACAGGGTATTACAACTTTTCGAAAGGGGAATAATGTTTGGTGTATTTCTCCTTGCATGGATTTAAAAAAGCCTACAATATTGTTGAATTCCCATATTGATACAGTAAAACCTGTACAAGGATGGACAAAAGATCCTTTTTCCCCGGTTGAGCAAGATGAAATTCTCTACGGATTAGGAAGCAATGATGCCGGAGCAAGTTTAGTTTCGCTATTACATGCTTTTTTTATCCTGACACAAAAAGAGCAAAACTGTAATTTTATATTTTTGGCATCCTGTGAAGAAGAAGTTTCAGGAAAAGACGGAATAGAAAGTGTTTTGCCATTGCTTCCTCCAGTTGCATTTGCTGTTGTTGGTGAACCGACACAGATGAATGTAGCTATTGCCGAAAAAGGATTAATGGTATTAGATTGCGCTGTTCGTGGAATTTCGGGACATGCTGCAAGGGAAGAGGGAGATAATGCTATTTATAAAGCATTGCAAAGTATTGAATGGTTTCGCACATTTTCTTTCCCGAAGATTTCCGAAACATTAGGAAAGGTAAAAATGTCTGTAACGCAAATTAATGCAGGAACTCAACATAATGTTGTTCCGGATGTTTGTTCGTTTGTAGTAGATGTAAGAACTACAGATCGTTATACGAATCAGGAAGTCTATGATATTATCAGCTGGTCTGTTGATTGTGAGGTGAAAGCTCGTTCTTTTAGGTTAAATTCATCGGGAATATCACCTGAGCATCCATTTGTAAAGCATGCTGTTTTATTAGATAGAGAAGTATTTGGTTCGCCTACATTGTCCGATCAGGCATTAATTTCATTACCTTCAGTAAAAATAGGGCCGGGAGATTCAGCGCGTTCTCATACAGCCGACGAATTTATTAAACTAAGCGAAATTCGTGAAGGAATTGAATTGTATGTAAAGTTATTGGACAAAATAGAAATATGATAAACGGATGCTTTTGAAAGCAGTCGAAAAGTTTCTCAATCCGAATGAATAAAAGAACGGTTTTAATAACAGGTGCAGCTGGGAATTTGGGCGGATTATTAGCAGATTATCTTAAATCTGAGGTTAATTTGCATTTGCTGATTCATAAAAAAGATGTTCCGGATAAATTGAAAAATCATCCAAATGTCAAAGTGTTTCGTGCAGATTTAGCTAAAAAAGAATCCTTGGATGCAGCTTTAAAAGGAGTTGATGCAATTGTTCATTTTGCAGGAGTCCTATTCAAAGCTAATCCGGAAAAATTTCTTCCGGAAACAAATACATATTATTTTAAAAACTTGCTGGAAAAGGCAAATGAGTATAATATAAAACGGGTAATACTTATTAGTTTTCCGCATGTTGAAGGAGAAACAACACCAGAACATCCTGCATCGGGAAAACTTGATGGAAATCCTATTTCGATGCATGCCAAGACAAGGTTAGAAGAAGAAAAAATGCTTTTCGATAGTAAAAGATATAAAGGAGAAGCCGTTTCTTTACGAGTAGGAATGGTTTATGGTAAAGGGATTCTAATGATTGAAGCAGCTTGTACTTTTGCCAAATATCATTTATTAGGTGTCTGGAAAAACCCTACTTGGATTCATCTTATTTCTACAGAAGATTTTTTAAAGGCAACATCCGCAGCTGCTTTAAAAGATGATATTTTGGGAATTTATCATTTGGGAGATGATGGTATACAAACATTACAAGAATTTCTGGATGATTTATGCATTTCCCGAAACTATGGAAAGCCTTGGAGAATGCCAATATGGATGATAAATACAGCCGCTTGGTTTTTTGAGTTTGCATCCAAATTATTCGGAATAATGAGTCCGCTTACAAGAGATTTTATTAAGATAGGCCAAGTTTCTTATTATGGTGATACAACCCGCATGAAAAAGGATTTGCTACCCGAATTAACATACAAAACATACAAGGAAAATACAATTTAGATAGGAATAGTTGAATTGATCTTTTGAATACTTTTGCACAGTATATTGTTATAATATTTAATCTTTCAATTAAAAAAGTATGGAGAAAAATTACGTGAAGTTATTTTTATTCTTGTCGATTTTATTTTCCTCAACAGTGTTGAGTGCCAAGAATTATTATGCGTCTCCTACGGGAACATCCACTGCTGCCGGAACGCTTGCCGCTCCGTTGAACATAACTACCGCTTTTGCAAAATCCGACTTGGATACTTTGTTTTTGCTGGGTGGACAATACAATTTAACAGCTGCACAGAAATTTACTAAAACAGGCATAGCAACTGCCCGTAAGGCATTATTCGCTTACGAAAATGAAAAACCGATACTTGATTTTAGGGGAGAAGCTTATGGAAGTCGAGGTGTACAGTTTTCAGGGGCATATCTTCATGTAAAAGGAATTGTAATTTGCTATTCGGGGAAAAACGGCTTCTACAATGAATCCAATTATTCTATTTTTGAAAATTGCGAAACGTATGGAAACGGAGATACCGGATTTCAGAATAGGGATTGTTGTGGAAATTTAATGCTGAATTGTGATTCACATGATAATTTTGACTATCAATTAGGTGGAACAACTGCTGCTGATTATGGCGGTAATGCCGATGGTTTTGCAGATAAACAATATACCGATAATGGAGACCCGAATATTTACGAAGGTTGTCGTTCGTGGAATAATTCGGATGATGGTTGGGATTTTTTTGACAAATATGGCAAAAGTCAAATTAAAAACAGTATTTGTTATAAAAATGGGCCTGCTTCGTACGATATGCGTAACCATGCCCGCTATAATACGGATAAAACATGGTTTGACCAGTTTCAATCCGGGAAAACGGTTACAAGAAAAGATGGAAAATCGTATACGATAACACTTGCTAATTATACGAATATGGGTAATGGAAATGGATTTAAATTAGGAGGGAATTATTCGACCCATAATGTGGATGTTATCAATTGTTTGTCTGCACAAAATACTGTCAAAGGATTTGACCAGAATAATAACAATGGTACTATGACACTTTACAATAATACGGCTTACAATAATGGTAACGATTATGGTTTTAACAATTCGAGTTATGGTACGCTTATTATTAAAAACTGTGTGAGTTTGGCAAGTAAAGGTTCGAATACCTTAAATTCAAAAACGAAAACCAATGTAAATAATTCGTGGAATACTTCCGGTGTAACTTGTAATTCTGCCGATTTTGTAAGTACGGATGCAACAGTTATTACTACAGCCCGCAAACCTGACGGAAGCCTTGCTGATATCTCATTTATGCATTTGGTCAAAGGCAGTGATTTGATTGATGCCGGAGTAAATGTCGGATTGCCGTATTCTGGTAAAGCGCCTGATTTGGGATGTTATGAATTTGATGATAATACAAATTATTTACCAGCTGTAACAAAGGAGAATAAATTCAAATTAATTCAACAAGGAAATAACCTAATAATTGCCGGAGCCGAAAAAGAGATGAATACAATTGTACTGTATAATATTTCCGGACAGGTTATAGCAACTGCTGAAAATACATTTTCTATAAATATAAACGGCGTACCTAAAGGAGTTTATTTAATCAAATTAACAGATATTAATCGTAATATTTCGATCGGTAAATTTTTAAAACGATAATTTCATAAATGATTACAACAAAAACTCCTGAAAGAATAAACATTGTCAATTCTTTCAGGAGTTTTTGTTATGATGATATTACATTTTTGATTTTGATATCTGGTTTAGCTATAAGTTTGAAGTCGAAAAAGTATCTCCATACTTTATATTTCCGGTTTCATATCCTTTGTAAAACCATTTTTTGCGTTGAGCTGAAGTCCCATGCGTAAATGAATCGGGAACTACATATCCTTGACTTTGTTTTTGCAGTCGATCATCTCCAACCGCAGATGCAGCATTCATTGCTTCATCAATATCCCCGGGTTCCAAGCTGTTAAACATTTTTTGTGCATAATGCGCCCATAATCCGGCATAAAAATCTGCCTGAAGTTCCAATTTTACCGTGAGCGCGTTTGCTTGGGATTGATTCATCCTTTTACTCAATACATTATATTCATCCATAATTCCCAGTAATTTTTGAACATGATGTCCAACTTCATGGGCAATTACGTATGCAAAAGCAAAATCACCTCCAGCACCAAGTTTACTACCCATTTCATCATAAAAAGAAAGATCAATATAGATTTTTTCATCTCCGGGACAATAAAAAGGGCCTGTAGCTTTTGACGCATATCCGCATGCTGAGGAAACAGCTCCGCGATATAAAACTAATTTAGGTTTCCGGTATGTTGCTCCCATTTGATTAAATATATTTGACCAAACATCTTCAGTGTCAGCTAAAACAACCGATACAAACATTGCCAAGGAATCATCCTTAGCTTCCGAAACTCCGCCATTAGCCGGTTGATAATGTTGTTCCACGGCATTATCAACCATCAATAGCCGAATAACATCCATCGGATTTCCACCCAATAACCAAACTACGATTACTATAATTATACCAAGACATCCACCTTTGAAAACATTGCGGCCACCTCCTCCGGAAGCTCCTCGTGCATCCTCAATATTACTACTTCCTCTACGTCCTATCCATTTCATGCAAAATCCTATTTTGAATTAAGAAGCTATTTAAATTTTTACAAATTTAAATAGCTTCTTAAAAAATTCAAAAATACAATTATTTTGGTAAATTGAATCTCATTCCCAAATAAAACTTCCTTCCATGCGTTGGCCCCCAAACCATTGTTGCGTCAAAATTGTCGCCATAAGGCTGATTCGCTGCAATAATCGGATTTTTTTGTGTAAAATCACTTAGGTTTTCACCACCAAGGTAAATAGACCAGTTTTTGAAATATTTGGTTATTTGAGCGTTGAATATGGTGTATGAGTTAAATCGTTTGTCCCATAAAGGATTTAATTCATCCGGAGTAGGCATTCTTCCACCACCATTAAATTGAGTGGTAAAGTCAAATTGCCATTTTTCCAAAGGTGTTTTGTAGGAAGCTGTAATCAAGCCTTTATATTTACTTGTTAAAGGCTTTTCCATTAAAATTCCATTATAGGTTGATTTGGAATCTGTAATACGGTAAGCTGCAGTTAGATTAAATCCTTCAAAGAACGGATAAGAAGCTTCCACCTGAAAATTACCTGCATACGACTTTCCATCTAAATTATAAAAGCTTACAGCATGCGGATTTGTATCCATATCGACTACGACCTGATTTACAAAATCAGTATAATAATATTCGGTATTCAATGTCAGATCTTTCCCAAAAACAGGCAAGGTAAACATTGCACTGATTCCATAATTCCAAGCTTCTTCCTGATTCAATTTGTCAGAATAACCATTAATAACACGGCTGCTTGCAAATAAATAATTGTTTTCGGCCAAAACATTTGCAGTTCGATAACCTTTTCCGGCAGAGCCTCTGAATTGCAGCCATGGAGTTGCATTGTATTTTACATGCAAGCGAGGTGTTACAAAAAAATCATATCGACTTGAATAATCAGCTCTTATACCGGCTAATAAAACAAGTTTTTCATGCAAATCCAGTGTGTATTGTGCGTATATTCCCGGAACATTTTCGTGATTATTGAATGGTGTATTATTCAGTGTTTGTCGAAAACCATCATAATTAAAACTCAATCCGGTACTTAGCTTGTGCATGTGGGAAAATTCTGTTTCATACATCAAACTTGCATATACATTGCTTTGGGTTACATCATAACGAGTAAGGCTATCTCCTGGTTGATGATTTAGGGCTCCGAATCCTGCATTTTGATCGTGATAAGAACCCGAAAGAATCAATGCAATACTACTTTCTCCATCATTCAATGTATACGCATTTTTGGTGAAAGCCTCAATCCTGCTTGTATTAATATCCACCTGGAAGGGGCTGTACGAAATATCTGAAGTTTCATCCTGCCCGCTTTTTCTGTTTTCATTAATATATTTGATACCGGCCTGAGACATATAATGCCCATTTTGATATGCCCAACGGTTGAATATATTAAATTGTTTTCGTTTGGGAATATCCAAAAATCCATCGCCATTATCATCGTGAGTTGCAGATTCGTTGGAGTAATGAGCTAATAATCCGGTTGATAATTTATCATTCAACATATATGCTGCATCTGCATTTGCTTCGTAACGGCCGGCATCGCTGACAAATAAGTTTACAGATAACGGATTAGCAGTCTGAGGCTTTTTATATTCGACATTGATTTGTCCCGTTAATGCTTCGTATCCGTTTTTTACAGAGGATGTTCCCTTTGAAACCTGAATACTTTCCATCCATGGTCCGGGAACATAATCAAGTCCATAAAGGGATGCCGCTCCTCTGAAATTGGGATAATTTTCAGTCAACATTTGCACATAAGTTCCTGATAATCCAAGTAATTTAATTTGTCTTGCTCCTGTTGCCGCATCACTGTAGGATACATCAACTGAAGGATTTGTTTCAAAACTTTCGGCTAAGCTACAACAAGCAGCCCGGCAAAGTTCAGCATAAGAAATTTTTTGTGTATTCAAAGGAGACATACTTGAAGTAATAGTACTCATCTGACGTTTATTGACCGTTACTTCATTTAATTCAATACCTTCTTTTAATACGATTTTCAACGAATGATCATGTCCGTCGGAATGACTATGCCCATCTTGGATAATTGCAAATTGCTGCTTCTCATATCCAACAGAACTAACTTCCAACAAGGAATCCTGAGGAGAAACTTCAATGCTGAAGAATCCTTTTACATCAGTTGCTATTCCTTTTTGGGAATAAGGAAAATATATACTTGCTCCGATAATAGGCCGATTCTTGGAATCATACACATGTCCGGTTACAGGCTCATTATTCGAATATATAAAAATGGAATTTATTGTAATTAATAAGAATAAAAATAAACGATTCATATTTAATAATTTATAGATTAAAAAATACTTTGTGTTTGAACATTAAACACAAAGGAAAATGAGGATTATTCGTTAATAATCCTGTAATTTAATATAAATTATTAAAAATTAAATCAGAAGAGTAGAATGATGAGCCAATATATCCCGGGAAGAATAAACCGGTAAAATATATGCTTGAAGATTATATTGTTGAGATTTTAATGCCGCTACTTCGTCTAATGTATATAAAAAGATAAAAGGCAGGTCGATTACAGGTACATCAATTTGTATGTTGTGGTTATATGAATTTAAATCAAACTTATAGCTGGTTATGCTGCAATGTTTCTCATTATCAGAGCAAGAACTATTGTCTTGATGTTTAGAATGTTCAGGTTTTGAGTGAGAAGTTGAACAACAGGATTGATTGTCAGCTTTGTGGATTTTATGACATTCATCAGATAAAGCAGCCTCAACGCCAAAGTCTTGGCAATTAGAGCAGCAAAACTGACTTAGATAAAATCCCGACCCACCATAAAAGCATAAGCAAGCGAGCAAAATCCACACTATATTAGTTGGTTTGAAAAGCATAGTGCAAAAGTAATAGTAAAAAGCATACCTTCTGAAAAAATGTCTTGAAAATTATTCTAAAGCCCTAAATTTTGAAACTTTAGGTATCGTTATGATTGTATTTGAAAAAAGTATTTTACTTTTGTGTGCCGAAATCTGCAGTGATAAATAGCATGAGGCTATAATTGCGATTAGGCATATTAAAAGATATTTCGTGTCCTTTTGGCAGTTTCTTTTACTTAAAAACATACGAGTAAAAAAGGAAAATGAGTTCCGTTAAATATTAATAATATATTCTAATTAAAAATCCACTATTAGGATAATCTAGATGAAGATAATTGCGATTGGTCTGAATTATTCCGAACACAATAAAGAGATGGATAATCCGTTTTTTCCAAAGGAGCCTGTTGTTTTCTTGAAACCGGATTCTGCTTTATTAAAGGATGGAAAACCCTTTTTTATTCCTGATTTTTCTCAGGACTTGCAGTATGAAGCTGAAATTGTGGTTCGAATAAATCGTTTGGGAAAAAATATAGCAGAAAAATTTGCATCTCGTTATTATGATGCTATTACAATTGGAATTGATTTTACGGCACGGGATTTGCAAAAAAGCTTAAGGGAGCAAGGGTATCCTTGGGAAATATCTAAAGGTTTTGATAATTCTGCCGCTATTGGAAATTTTGTCTCGGTAGAGCATTTTTCAGATATACAGAATTTGGATTTTTCCTTAAAAATAAATGAAAAGATTGTACAAAAGGATAATTCCCGGAATATGATTTTCGGAATAAATAAGATAATTGCTTATGTAAGTCAATTCTTTACATTGAAGATAGGAGATTTAATATTTACAGGAACTCCTGCAGGTGTTGGAAAAGTAGAGCCTAATGATCGATTGGAAGGATTTATTGGCAATGAAAAGTTGTTGGATTTTTATGTGAAATAAGATATAAGGTATTTATTATTTTTTGATAAGGGGTATTTGATATTATAAAATTTAAGCGCATGAGATTTTTTACCATATTGATATTCAGTTTATTTATTTCTATATCTACCGTATGTGTAGGTGAAACTACCAAACATTCCTACAAAGCAACATCTATTTTATCTTCTGGAAAATGGATAAAGATAAAAGTAAAAGAAACAGGAGTCTATAAGATTACTTATGAGAAATTGCTTGAATGGGGATTTTCAAATCCGGCGAATATCCAAGTTTACGGATATGGCGGTTGGCCTTTGGATGAAGATTTCAGAAATTCCCGTATTGATGATTTGCCACAAGTATCTACTTGGGTAGAAAAGGGTGCAGATAATATTTTTAATGCAGGTGATTACATCCTTTTTTATGCAAGAGGAACAATAAAATGGGAGTATAAATCGGGGGAATTTATACATACCAACAATCCGTATAGTGTGTATAGTTATTATTTCATTACAGAAAGCGAATCTCCAACTAAGCAGATGAATTTGAAACAAGGTTCTTCATCATTTACACAAGAGATTACTAGTTTTTCCGATTATATGGTTCATGAAAAAGAGCTGGTTAATATAGGAAGATTCGGAAGAGAGTTTTATGGGGAAGATTTTTCGATAAATACAAGCCAGAGCTTTACATTTTTTACACCAGGTATAAATAATAATACAGGCAAAGTAACAGTTAATTTTATATCAAAGAATGATGGTGCATCGGTACCATTAACTGTGAAAATTAATGAATATACTTTTTCGGGAAGTATATCTAAGACAACTGATTCATCTACCGATTTAGCAATGGAAGGGACTGTGGCTAGTAATTGGACAGGTGCGAAACCGGAAACAAATACAGTAAATCTAACATATGGAGCAGCCGGACGCTCAAATACCCGGCTCAATTATATTCGGTTAAATTTTGATAGGGAGTTAAAATTTTATGATAAATCATTTTTAGCATTTAGAAGTATAAATGCTGTTGGTAGAGTCATAAAATATACGATTAGTAATTCAAATTCGAATGTGAGAATTTGGAATGTTAGTGATGTCTCGAATATTCAACAGATGGAAGATAGCTTCTTAGACAACAAAACGTCTTTTAATTTAAACTCTACGTCGTTAGAAGAATTTGTAGCAGTAGATGTAAAAGGTAACTTTCTGGAACCCGAATTTGAAGAAGTAATTACCACACAGAATTTACATGCCTTGCCACAAACGGATATGATAATAATTACACATTTGGATTTTAATACACAAGCAGATAGAATTGCAGAATGGCATAGAACTCATGATAATTTACGTGTGCATGTAGTAACGTCAGATCAGATTTATAATGAATTTTCTTCAGGTACTCCCGATGCAAGTGCATACCGTTGGTTTATGAAAATGTTTTATGATAGGGGGAAAAATCTAGGAAATGAAAGTGAATTGCCGAAATATCTATTATTGATAGGTGATGGAGTTTTTGATAATAGACAATTACTTGCAGAATGGGTAAACTATCCTAAATCTGATTATTTGTTGACCTATCAATCTCAAAATTCAACAAGTACTGTAAATACATATGTTACAGATGATTATTTTGGTTTTTTGGATGATAGCAATACAACAGAAATGAAGAAAAATAAATTAAATATTGGAGTAGGACGTTTTCCAGTAAAATCATTGCAAGAAGCTAAAAATGTTGTTGATAAAACGATAAACTATGCAAAAAACGATAAACTTGGTGCTTGGAAGAATAATTTATGCTTTATAGCTAATGCTGGAGATGAACAACTTCACATGATGCAAGCAGATTCGGTGGCTCGAAATTTCGTAGAAAAAGGAAATAAAGAATACGTAGTAAACAAAATATATATAGGAACGTTTAAACGGGATGAATCAGCCTCAGGATGTTTATATCCCGATGCAAGAAAGAAATTCTTTAATTTGTTTGATTCTGGAACACTTATTTTAAATTTTACAGGCCATGGAAATGTTAGTAGTTTTGGAGATAATCGTTTTTTTGTAAAAACAGACCCACTTGGTTTAAAGAATGAGAAGTTGCCTTTCTTTATTACTGCCACATGTGAATTTTCACGTTTCGATGATTTCACAAATGTAGCAGGAGAAGAAATGCTTTTAAATCCAAATGGTGGAGTAATTGGATTGTTTTCTACAACTCGCACAGTAAATTCAACTCCTAACTTTAAAATTAATAAGGCAATAAGTAATAATTTATTCCGTAAGGATGCAACTGGAAAATATCTTCGATTAGGAGATATTATGCGATTGGCTAAGAATACATCTTCTCCATCAGATATGAATTTAAGTGAAGATCTAAACAAATTGAATTTTATATTACTTGGAGATCCGGCATTAACATTGGCTTATCCTGAATATAAAGCGGCAATAACAAAAATTAATGGAGCTAATGTTGATGGGCAAGTAAATACTATTGCTTCTGGAGTAACAGTAAATATGTCAGGAATTATTACAGCACCATCAGGTGTTCAAGCTTCTGATTTTTCAGGAGAGGTATTTTTTAATGTTTACGATTCTAAGCTATGGATGGATCAGATTATTGCAGAGAGAACGGTAAATCAACAAATAATAAAGGATATTACAAATATATATGAACAATCAAAAATTTTGTTCTCTGGAAGAGTCCCAGTAGTGAATGGTACATTTTCTTTATCATTTACAATGCCTAAAGATATTAATTATACAAATGAACTTGGTCGGATTAATATTTATGCTGTAAATAATTCGAAAAATATTGAGGCACAAGGATACTTTGATGGATTTAAAATTGGTGGTTCTGATAATACAATTGCATTTAATGATGATGTTGCACCTGTAATCAATTCTTTGTATATAGGAAATTCCAATTTTAGTGACGGAGATAGAGTTAAGGACCAATCGGAGTTTGTGGTTGAAGTTGAAGATAATGGTTCCGGAATAAATGCATTAGGTTCTGGAATAGGACGTAATGTTACTTTAACAATAGATAATTCTCCGTCTCAAATATATATTTTAAACTCATATTTTGAGGGAGATTTGAATAATTCGAAAAAGGGATTATTCAGATTTACTTTACCGAGTTTGTCTGCAGGAAATCATACATTGAAGTTCAAAGTGTGGGATATAATGAATAATTCTACAACAAAAGAAGTTTCTTTTGTTGTGAAACAGAAGTCATCCAGTTCCTTTGATTTGACAGCAGTTCCTGACTTAATGAATAAGAGCGTAACCTTTTTTGTAGAAACCAATACGGTAGAAAAAAATCTTAAAGTAAATGTTGAGGTTTACAACTTAGATGGCAATGTTGTATGGAAGAATGAACAAGATGTTAATGCTAGTATAATAAAATCATTTCCAATAAGATGGGATATGACGAATAATGGCGGATCAAATTTATCGTCCGGAATATATACTTACAAAGCAACGATATATTCTGATGATAATGCTTATTCTACGGAAATTAAGAGATTTATTGTAAAATGAAAAGTGTGTTATTCTTTTTTATTTTTAAAGGATTATTATTATGAGATTATTCTCTTTCTTTAAAATAATAGTGTTTGGAGTATTTCTTTCGATATTTCAAGCGAATGTTTATTCAGAAGATAAAATTGATGAATACTCTGTTCTTCGTTCTGGAAATACAGGGTTACATTCTTATGCGTCTACATCTGTTTTATCTTCTGGAAAATGGGTTAAAATAAGGGTTAAAGAAACAGGAGTTTATAAAATAACTTACGAGGATTTATCCAAAATGGGATTCTCTACTCCAGCTTATGTTCAAATTTATGGCTATGGAGGATGGATGCAAAATGAAAACTTTTTATTCCCTAAAACGGATGATTTACCACAATTGCCGGTTTGGGTAGAAAAAGGAAGTGATGGTGTATTTAATGCTGGTGATTATATCCTTTTTTATGCTAAAGGGCCTATAAAATGGTCATATACATCAACAACCAATGACAAATTTACTCATGTGAATAATCCATATTCCAATTATGGGTATTATTTCATAACCGAAAGTAGTGTTCCAATTAAAGAAATGTCGGTTTCTCAGTTTGAAGAAAATGCTTCTGCTCAGGAAATAACTTCATTTAACGACTACGTTATTCATGAAAAGGACTTGGTAAATATAGGAAAAATCGGTCGGGAATTTTACGGTGAAGACTTTTCTTATACTACAAGCCAAAATTTTACATTGAGTACATCAGGAATCTTAAATGAACCAGCTTATATTAATGTGAATTTTGTCGCAAAAGCACCTGCTGTAACATCTGTAACGGTAAAAATAAATGGTAGTAATACGCTGACACAATCAATGTCTGTTTCTTCATCTGAATATGATAGAGCCAAAGAAGTTTTTGTAAAAGGGGTTTGGAGCGAAGCCAAACAGGAATCAAATACCGTAAATGTAACCTATGGAGCAACTGGTCATTCGAATTCACGGCTTAATTACATCCGAATTAATTATGATAAATCCTTAAAACCATACGGAGCATATACTCCTTTCAGAAATGTCAATACGATCAATAAGGCATCCAAATTTATTATTGCAAATGCCGATCAGAATGTGAAAATATGGAATATTACTGATGGAGAGAATGCTTGTCAGATGGAAGCCAAATCATCAGGAAGTAGTATATATTTTATTGCTAATTCTCCAACTTTGCAGGAATATATTGCAGTCGATCTCTCAAAGAAAGCTCAGTTTCCAAGTCCGGAAATAGTAGGTGAAGTTAAGAATCAAAATCTGCATGCTTTGTCTCAAACAGATATGGTTATTATTTCCCACCCCGATTTTATTGAACAGGCAAACCGCATTGCTGAACTTCATAGAGAACATGATAATCTTCGGGTACATGTGGTTTCTACAGATGATGTGTATAACGAATTTTCATCTGGTACACCGGATGCTACTGCTTATCGTTGGTTGATGAAAATGTTTTATGATCGTGGAAAATTATCTGGAAATAATGCTGATTTGCCTAAGTATTTGTTGTTATTTGGAGATGGAACATTTGATAATAAATTGATTTCAGATAAATGGTTAACCTTAGAGCCGGCTAATAAGATACTTACATTTCAATCATACAATTCTCTCTCCGAAGTGTCGTCTGCTGTAATAGACGATTATTTTGGATTTTTAGATGATGATGAAGGAGTAAATTTGTTAACTGATAAAGTAGACATTGGAATTGGACGGTTTCCGGTAAGAAATATCACGGAGGCTAAGAATGTTACTGATAAAGTAATTAATTATGTTAAAAAACCGATTTATGGTTCATGGAAAAGTAATCTTTGTTTTATCGGTGATGCAAAAGGTGATGATGAAAGTTCTTATTTTCACACCACACAGGCTGATGATTTAGCTACTTCTGTAGAGAAGGATAATAAAGACTATATTATTAATAAAGTGTATTTGTCTGCTTTTACGAAAGATGTAACAACATCAGGCTATTATTATCCTGATGCCAATAAAAAGTTTAAGAATTTATTGCAATCCGGACAATTAGTTGTAAACTATACTGGACATGGTGCTCCTAGTGGAATATCCAAGGCCAAGTTTTACACGAAAGATGATGCTAAAAGTTTGAATGTAGCGCGGTTACCTTTGTTTATTACTGCTACTTGTGAATATACCCGTTTTGATGATTATGATACTTCAGCAGGAGAATATGTGTTATTAAATCCTACCGGAGGAGGAATTGCATTGTTCTCTACTACGCGAACAGTGTATTCAGATCGTAATTTCACAATCAATGAGCAGTTCTGCAAGTATTTATTTACTAAGGGAGCGGATGGAAAATATCCTCGTTTAGGGGATGTTATGATGCGAGCAAAAAGGAATGTAGGTGATACTACCATAAATAAACTAGCATATCTACTATTTGGTGATCCCGCATTAAGATTGGCTTATCCCGAATATAAAGTCGAAATAACCTCTGTTAATGGAGAGAGTGTCCCTGGAGATGCGCAAACATTCAGCGCCGGGGCAAAGGTTGATTTAACGGGACAAATATCGAATCCGGATGGCAGTAAGATTTCTGATTTTTCGGGATTAGTTTATATTACGATGTTTGATACTAAAGAAATTTTAATGCAGGTTGATAATAAAACCTTGTATGATCGTTCGAATGTGTTATACACAGGAAAAGAATCTGTAACAGATGGAGAATTTTCTGTTTCATTTGTTGTTCCGAAAGATATGAGCTATTCCTATGAATCTGGCAGAATAAATTTATATGCGGCAGATCTAAATAAAAATATAGAAGCAAAAGGATATTATGAGAACTTTATTATGGGAGGTACAGATCCCGAAGGTTTAACAGATAATGATCCTCCGAAAATCAATCATATTTATTTGAATAATCCTGATTTTAAATCCGGAGATAAAGTGAATGCATCCCCTGTCTTTTTTGCTGAAGTTGAAGATGAATCAGGAATAAATATTTCAGGTACCGGAATAGGTCATGATGCAGTAATAACCATTGATAATTCTCCATACGAAGTGTATGTATTGAACTCTTATTTCGAAGTGGAAGCAGGAAGTTCTGGAAAAGGAGTATTTAAGTTTACAATTCCTACATTGTCGGAAGGAAAACATTCTTTGACTTTCAGGGTTTGGGATAGGATGAATAATTCTACAACTCAAACGTTTGAATTCTACGTGGAAAAAAGCTTGTCGCCACGGATTTTTGATTTGTATGCATCTCCAAGTCCGGCAAAAAGCACCACTTACTTTTATGTTACGCACGATCGCCCAGATGCCAATATAACAGTAAAAATAGATGTTTACAGTTTGTCTGGTGCTAAATTGTGGTCTTATGAAGAATCCGGCTATTCCGATACATTTACAGCTGTACCTATTCAATGGAATTTGGTAACTTCATCCGGCTCAAAATTGCCTCCGGGAGTATATATTTACAAAGCAAGTATATCATCTGATGGTTCTACCGAAGCTACAGAATCTAAAAAGATGATAATATTGGCTCAATAAATTTTCATTGAAGAATAATTTTAATTTGATAAGAGTAGATAAATAAGAAGATAAGCGAGTTGGTGGTACATATCAACTCGCTTATTATATACTCTGTAAAAAGATAACATGCAAAAATGATAATTTAAGCACAATAAATGAACTATTTTAGAGTTTATAAATCGTATAATCAACATAAGAAAATCAAACTATTTTAGAAAATGAGAAAATGCTTTGTCGCAATATTGATTTTGCTGCTTTATCCTACAATGGCTTTTACTGAAGATGCAAAGAATCAGTTTAATCCGATTATTACAGGGGTACCTTCCTTATCAATAGCACCGGATGCTCGTGGAGGTGGTATGGGAGATATAGGAGGAGCCACGACTCCTGATGTCAATTCTCAGTTTTGGAATGTGGCTAAATATGCATTTATGTATGATAGGGCAGGAGTTTCTTTGTCCTATACTCCATGGTTGCGTAAATTGGTTAATGATATAGACCTTGCTTATCTTGCCGGTTTTTGGAAATTAGGAAGTGAAGATCAGCATGCAATGAGTGCTTCGTTGCGTTATTTCTCTTTGGGAGAAGTGTTGGTTGGTCAGTATTCTCAGGGAGATCAGGGTTATACAATCAATCCGTATGAGATGGCGATTGATTTGGGGTATTCGCTTAAATTGTCGGAAACTTTCTCCGGAGGTGTAGCATTACGTTATATTTATTCCGATTTAGCATGGAATGACAATGATGATATTTCTCCCGGATGGGCGTTTGCTGCCGATATTGCAGGATACTACAATAAATATGTAATGCTTGGAAGTAGTGAATCTTTATTTGCATTTGGATTTAATATTTCAAATATCGGAAGTAAAATATCTTATGATAATGGAGCTAATAGTGTTTTCTTGCCAACTAATCTAAGATTGGGATTCTCGTTATTATATCCAGTAAGTGATTATAATACATTGGCCTTCAATCTTGATTTGAACAAATTGTTGGTTCCGACCCCTCCTGTTCGTTCAGATTATGATACAGATGACGACTGGGATATAGCCAAGCAAGATTATCAAAGTATTTCTCCTATTGCTGGTATTTTTAAATCATTTTCGGATGCACCGGGAGGAATGAAGGAGGAATTGGAGGAAATTATGTGGTCTGCAGGTATGGAATATGCTTACAACGATCAGTTTTTTCTTCGTGGAGGATATTATTATGAAAGTCCGAATAAAGGAAACCGTCAATATTTTTCATTAGGAGCAGGTTTTAAGATGAATGTGTTTCAATTAGATGCGGCTTATTTGATTTCTACGGCGCAATCTAATCCGTTGGATCAAACATTGCGTTTTACTTTATCTTTTAATTTGGATGGAATAAAAGAATTATTAGGCAAATAAAATAGAAATATTAAGAAGCGAAGAAGGTAAAGGTATCAGAACAAATCAAACTTCAAACTTCATAATTCAAACTTCTTTTCATGAAATTTCGTGTAGGTTTCGGATATGATGTTCATCAATTGGTCGAAGGTAGAGAGCTTTGGTTAGGTGGAATCCGTTTAGAACATTCGTTGGGCTTATTAGGCCATTCAGATGCCGATGTCTTGATTCATGTTATATGTGATGCTTTGCTTGGAGCGGCTAATATGAGAGATATCGGATTTCATTTTCCCGATACAAGTGGAGAATATAAAAACATCGATAGTAAAATATTACTGAAAGAAACGGTTAAATTATTAGCTCAAAAATCGTATAAAATTGGGAATATTGATTCTACAATATGTGCCGAACGACCAAAAATCAACCCGCATATTTCTCAAATGCAGGAAGTATTAGCCGAAATTATGGAGATTTCGGTTGATGATATATCCATAAAGGCCACTACTAATGAAAAACTTGATTCTGTCGGGCAAGAAAAAGCAATATGTGCTTATGCAACAGTATTAATATACAAAGAATAGTATTCGTTAAAGTATTTTAAATAGAAAGACATTCGAATTGCTTCTTTTGCAATAACTAAATGCGTATAATTTCTCATTATACGCATTTTTCATACATAGAAAACTGTTGTTGATTTGCTAAAAAAAGTAAAATGATGCAATATTTATATATTATTTATATAACTTCGTCGATTATTGTATTTTTTAAACATTTTAATAAACATAACGGTAAAGATCTATGAAAAAATTAGTTTTTCCTGTTTTAATTGCAGGTATTTCTGTGTTATTTTCGGCGTGTGATGGCCTAGGTTTAGGTAAATATGATATTAAGTCGGATGGCTTTGAAAGAATAATATCAGACATCAAAAAAACAGTTGGTGATGACGGAATGATTGATGAAATAACCCTTTCTTTTGATGATAAAGATCCAAGTAAAAATACTGAGGTCGAAGTTGCTACAATAGATTTTCAGTCAAAATCAGATAAGAAGCAATTACAACGGATGACTTACACCTCTTATACAGGTTGGGGTTCCATAGATCCTGTTGAGATAACTGTTAGAGGTAATGCGGAAGAATTTAGTTTGGATGACGAAGTTAATTCTATAAGCCTTGTAAATATTGATGCATTGAAAAAGGTTTATGAAGAAACGTTGAAAATAGTAGGAGAAGATTGTGATAATCCTTCATTCTCACTTATTCAAATAGAGTTTGAGAAAGACAAAGATCTTGTTTATTCTGTATCTGTAAAGGGAAATCTTAAGTCGAATGGAGTGAAGAAAAGCTTCAGCTTGAATTTTGACAAAGATGGTAATTTGATAAAATAATGATTCTTACATATTCTTTAGAGGCAGCTTGATGCTGCCTTTTTTTGTTAATATTTCTGAACTTTATTAACAATAATTTGTTTATTTATCAATATCATTATTTATCAAGTTCAAAATTATTAAGAGTAGTTATGTTTAAAGCAAAGGTTATATTTTCGGCGTTTTTTATATTGATTGCTTCTGCAATGCTGTATTCACAAACAGATGCCGGAGTAAAAATAATACCTAATCAGGGAGATTTGTATGAAAATGCAAAACAACTGAATAATCCCTATTTATTACCGGTTTGGGGTAAGAAGCTTGGAGAAAAGGGCTTCCTTTTTCCGTATCCGGTTGGTATTATGCTAAATGGTTATGTAGGATCACAAGATGTTACTATTTCTGATTTAACGGTAGGGATTAATGATGCTGACGGAAATGTAATAATTCCAACAACCTCTCTTGATGATGTTGTTGGTTTCAGTGAAGTTAAAGCAACTGTCAGAAATTTTAATATGCGGGCGGATATATGGGCTTTACCGTTTTTGGATGTGTATGGAATCTTTGGGAAAGCGTGGGTTGAAACACAGGTAGGCATTGGTTCTATTGCAGGTAAGCCGGTTGATATAAATACCGAAGCCGATTTTAACGGATATGTTTATGGTGTTGGAGCAATGCTTACGGGAGGTGTTCGTTCTATTTTCTTTTCGTTGGATTTTAATAAGGTTTGGACACACTTCGACCAACTGGAAAATGATAATACCGCGATAAGTTTGGCTCCTCGCATTGGATACATTTTTCATTTTAATAATCAACCCGAAAAGAATTTTTCCGTATGGACAGGCTTAAGTCGAGTTTTTTTAAATAATGAGACCATCGGTAGCCTTAATTTATCGGATATAGCTCCAGATATGGGAGAGAACTATAAGAATTCGGATTGGTATGAAGCATTAAGAGATGATACAGGGAAAACTCCGGCAGAAGCTGCAAAAGATGAAAAGATTGCAGATATTGCAGATAAAGTCGTAGAGAATTTTGATGGTAAGAATCAAGGAGATGTAATAAATTATACTTTAGATAAACGTCCGGCACATAATTGGTGTATGATTCTTGGTGCCCAGTATCAGATAAATCGCCATTGGCAATTCCGGGTAGAAACAAATTTCTTGGGGGGAAGAAGATCAGGTTTATTATCGGCAAATTATCGATTCGGAATATTCAAATAAGGTAAGAAGTAAAAAGTAAAAGGTAAAAAGCACTACACTTTTTACCTTTTACTTTTTACCTTATTCAGCAATTAATTCTACAGAATATTTTTCATATACATCAACCGAAGGTAATGATATAAAACTTGCTTTATCTCCAAAGTCGGGTTTTGCTTGTTGAGGCAGATAAATAGGAGCATCTTTTTCCAACGGAAGTATTTTAACTGTAATTCCTTTTTTATACACATCCGGATTCATATTTTTCAATCCGACTTCGAAAACTTTTCCATTGTAAAAATTATCCGTCAGCAATTTATCTTCTAAATATACCCTTGCAACATCGCCGATATATGGTATTTTCAGGTAAATATCTCTGGTTGCATCCACATCAGTAGTAAAAGAGATATTCCAAACGGCAGCTTGATCAAAATCAGGGTCATGAGGCATTTCTGCTACTTTTGCTTTTCCCATATTTATAGTTCTGAGAGGCCCGGCTTCTTTTACTTTTTGTAAACTAATTTGTGGAAGTTCTATTAAAGGATGCTCTATTTTGTAATATCCAAACAAACCCGATTTTGATGCATACAAAACTTTTCCGTTGTAGTTTAGCTTTTCCGGAGAAGGATAAATGGATACAAACAAAGAAGGATAAAAAGATATAAATGGAGAAAGATTAGTTGGAGTTTTTTCTGTTAAACACAATTTATTATTTTCATATGTTAATTCGGCATTTGTGATAAATATACGGTCTTTTCCTGCAAATTCTCCCTTCCATAAAGAGAGAGAAGTCGCTTCATCTAATACGATAATATTAATTTTCCGTCCGTTCTTATCTTGTAATTGAATAGCAACATCTTTACTTGGATTGATATTATTAAAATAGATTTTATTATCAGTTTTTTGATTTTTTACTTTAGCCGACTTTACTTGAATATTTTTTGCATCAAACACGAAATCGGCAGGAATATTTGCATTTTGAGTAAAGAAAACGGTAATGCCATTTTCATCATTCAATTGGCAAATCGGTTGTGCTGTGGAATATATCAAGCGGCTTGCGCCTATATTCATATTAAATGGTATGAAAAACGATGCATTAGCCGGAATGTTAATAGGGGTTTTCGGAAATATTAGTTTTTCATTAGGCAAATCAAGTGTAAATTGAATATTATTTTTGTCAGATAATGTCTTTAACCTATGATAATTATTTACAAAAATATATCCGCTTTCTCCATTACTTCTCACACTCCATCTTAACATCGAATCATCGTTGAAATCAGTCGGTGCATTTTCTGGAAAATAAGGAGGCATTTGTGCTAAATCACTTCCAAAATCTTGTAAGAACAAATGAAAACGTCGCAATAAATGATAATGCGGATTAATTTGTCCGAACTCGCCCAAAGGAGCCTGAAAATCGTAAGTTTTTACAGGCAAATCATTGTGATATGTAAAATTACTGGCTTGCTCTTCGTTGAGTGTAGTTAATTTTCCTTCGGGATTTGTTCCACCATGATACATATAGTAGCCGGGAAGGTTACTGCCCGAACCAACCCTGACCAACGCCATAGAATAAACATCCATCGGATTTATATTGACACGACGATGATAACTCGTCATCATACCTCCGCCAAGTTCGCAAGTAAAATACGGATAACCAATATCATCGGGATTATCCTTATCCGATTGTTTAGGCAATTGCTCTGTTGCAATTACAGTTGAATTCCGGAAAGAACGGAAAATGAAACTTTTGCCGTAATCGCCGGGCATTTCGGTTAATGAACGATCCCAAAAACCATCTGCATAGTCGCCATATAACGGAATAATTTCTCCGAATACAGGAGCCGTAGATAATTTTGGCCATCCAGTACGGGTATATAATGGAACATCAAATCCAATTTCGATCGCCATTTTTTTGAGCGCTTCCAAATGTTCCCATCTTCCTCTGTATTCATTTTCTATTTGCATGCCGATTATAGTACCACCATCTTTCCAAAGTTGGCCTTTTACTTGCTCGAAAATTTGAGAATACCATATTTGAACTTTTTCCATGTATTGTGGATTATTATCCCGTAGTTTTATTCCGGAATTAACAAGCCATTCGGGGAACCCTCCGTTGCGGGCTTCTCCATGACACCAAGGTCCGGTTCGGATAACTACAGGCATATCCAATTCTTTACACAATCGTACGAATTCACCCAAATTTCGTTGTCCCGACCAATCGAATTCGCCTTCTATTTCTTCGTGATGTATCCAAAAAATGTAGGTAGCAATAATATTTATTCCTCCGGCTTTCATTTTCAGGATTTCTTTTCGCCATTCGTTTTTGGGAACCCGAGCAAAATGGATTTCACCCATTACCGGCAAAACAGGTTTATTGTCGAAAAGCATGCTTTGGGAGTTGAGGGTTATTGTTTTTCCCTGAGGGTTTGTCGCTGTCCCCATCTTGAAGTAAGATTGTCCGATATTACTATATGTTGTTTTTTCAACTTTTATATAGTTTGTTTGCTGAGCGTGTAATGATACTATGCTCAATGTAGAAAGGATAAAACAAAAGAGTGTTGATTTCATAGTGTTATTCGGATTTGATAAGTTAGCAAAAATAGCTTTTTTAAAGATTTCTCTGTATGTAAATGAGTACAATTATATGTAAATCCATACAAATAATTGTTGCTCCATTTCGTATTCATGTGAGCTTTTGAGATTACAGATAATCCAAATTAATAGGAAATAATCAGAAGTGAAAATGTCGTATTATATATGTTTTTGAATTAAAATCCATTTATTAACATGACCGGATTGATTATTTTTGTAACATCGAATAGTATGTATCTGCTAAAATGTACAAATATAAACCCTCAAATATGAAAACGAGCATGAAAACGCTTTTACCAAAGGCAATGTTATTTTACGCGAGTTTCCATACGACTTTAGTGTAAAAAATAAAAAATAACGTATGAAAAAAATGTATCAGCGATTTTTAGGAATTTTATTATTATCCTTTTCTATTGCAACTTGTTTAGTTGGACAAAATAAGACAATAGATTTGAAAGGAACATGGCGGTTCGATATAGATAGAAGTGATGTCGGAGAAAAGGAAAAATGGTTTAATAAGCGGCTTTCCGACAATTTATATCTTCCCGGTTCGATGACCGAGAACCGTAAAGGCGATAATGTAACCATCAATACACAATGGACAGGAAGTATTTATGACAGTAGTTTTTATACAAATCCGAGATTGGAGAAATTTCGTAAAGAAGATAATCTGAAATTCCCTTTTTGGCTTACTCCGGTAAAATATTATGTAGGAGCAGCTTGGTATCAGAAGGATGTTGTTGTTCCTGCCGATTGGAAAAACAGCCGGATTGTATTATTCCTCGAACGTCCGCATACCGAAACCCGTCTTTGGATTAATGACAAGGAAGTTGGAATGCAGAATTCGTTGTCTGTTCCCCATGTGTTTGATGTAAGTAGTTATTTGAAAACGGGAAATAATACGATTACCCTTTGCATCGATAACCGGACAAAAGATATAGACGTTGGAAAGGATTCACACAGTATAACCGACCACACACAAGGAAATTGGAATGGTATTGTGGGTAAAATCGAATTGCAATCGACTCCTGTTTCTTATATTGGAGATATTCAGGTTTATCCGGATTTGAAAAATAAAAAAGCAGTTGTTAAAATTAATGCAAAAGGGAATGCTTCAGGAACTGTTTCATTGGAAGCGCAAAGTTTTAATTCTGATAAGACACATAAAGTAATGCCTGTTTCAAAATCATTTACGGCAAATGGCGATTCTACTATGATAGAATTAGAGTTACCTATGGGAAATGATTTCCTGACTTGGGATGAATTCAATCCGAATTTATATAAACTAACGGCGACATTAAAGACAAACAAAGGAACTGATGTAAAAGAAACGCGATTTGGAATGCGTGAATTTACTATCGAAGGAAAATGGTTTTACGTAAACGGACGAAAAACAATGCTTCGTGGAACAGTTGAAAATTGCGATTTTCCATTAACCGGATATGCTCCGATGGATGAAGCATCGTGGGAAAGAGTCTTTCGTATTTGCAAAAATTTCGGATTGAATCACATGCGTTTTCACTCATTTTGTCCGCCTGAAGCTGCGATGAAAGCGGCCGATATTGTTGGATTTTACCTTCAACCTGAAGGCCCGAGTTGGCCGAATCATGGTTCATCCTTAGGTGATGGTCGTCCGGTTGATAATTATTTGTGGGAAGAAGCAAAAAGCATAGTGAAACAATACGGTAATTATCCGTCTTTCTGCATGTTTGCTATTGGAAACGAGCCGCGCGGACGTTGGGTGCCTTGGGTAGGCAAATTTGTGGATTATTGGAAAGAAACAGATTCTCGCCGGGTTTATACCGGAGCATCTGTTGGAGGCAGTTGGGCTTGGCAACCAAAAAGCCAGTATCATGTAAAAGCCGGAGCCCGCGGATTGACCTGGGATAAAGATATGCCGGAATCGAACTCGGATTATCGTTCAAGAATAGATACAGTGAGCCAACCGTATGTTTCGCATGAAACAGGACAATGGTGCGTTTTCCCAGACTTTACCGAAATAAAAAAATATACGGGAGTAATGCGTGCCCGTAACTTCGAATTATTCCGTCAGGATTTGAAAGACCGGAATATGGGTGATTTAAGCGCCGATTTTTTACAGGCTTCAGGCAAATTGCAAGCTCTTTGTTATAAATATGAAATTGAAAAAACATTGAAAACTCCTGATTATGCGGGATTCCAATTGTTGGCTTTGAATGATTATTCGGGTCAAGGAACTGCGTTGGTTGGAGTTTTAAATGTTTTTTGGGAAGAAAAAGGATATATCGATGCGGAAGAATTTCATCGTTTTTGCGCTCCGACTGTATTGTTGTCGCGCATGGATAAATTTGTATTCCAAAACGACGAAACAGTAACGGCTCGTATTGAGGTTGCTCATTTTGGTGAAAAACCATTGAAACAAGCAACTACAAATTGGGTAATTAAAGATGCTTATGGCAAAATAATATCAAAAGGACAACTTTCGGCTAAAGATATAGCTATCGGCAATTGTCAACAATTAGGAGAAGTATCTTTCCCGTTGAATTCTATCGATAAAGCGAAAAAATTAAATTTAGAGGTTTCTTTCGATTGTTCTAAAGTATTCAACAATTGGGATTTTTGGGTATATCCTGCCACATTGCCAAAAGTAGATACAACTCAAATTTACATTACGGACAAAATTGATAACAAAACGAAAGATATATTGGATAAAGGAGGAAATGTATTGTTATTATTGGCCGGAAAAGTAGAGCAAGGAAAAGATGTTGTACAATATTTTACGCCTTCTTTCTGGAATACATCTTGGTTTAAAATGCGTCCGCCGCATGTCGAAGGTTCTTTGATAAACGATTTTCATCCGGTGTTTAAAGATTTCCCGACCGACTCTTATTTGGGATTACAATGGTGGGAACTTATAAATAGGCAACAGGTAATGGAAATGAATAGTTTTCCGGCAGATTTTCAACCGATTATCCAACCGATTGATACATGGTTTATCAATCGAAAGTTAGGAATGTTGTTTGAGGCAAACATTGGCAAAGGCAAAATAATGGTTTGCAGCGCCGATTTACGAAAAAATATGGAAAATCGTCCGGTGGCACGCCAATTGTATCATTCGATTTTAAACTATATGAATTCGGATCTTTTTGTTCCTGAATATTCGTTGAATATTTCTATTATTGAGGATTTGATGCGAAAATCCGGCGAAAGAATCAATATGGAGACAAAAGATGCTCCAGATGAATTAAAAAATGTCGTTTTGTAAAAATAAATTTGTAATTTAACAGGCTAAATTTTTGGGCGAAAGGCAAAGGGTAAAAGGCTAATGAAATTGTATATACGCACTCCCTTTGCCATTAGCCTTTCGCCTTTTGCCCAAAATATAAAAATCAAACTTAATTTATATGAGAAAATTATTCGTTGCAGCTGCATTCGTTTTATCATTCGCAGCTTATGCTCAAGACAAAGGAGAAACCGATTGGCCGAAAATAACAAAAGAAGCCAAACCTTGGACGCGTTGGTGGTGGATGGGAAATGATGTTGATGAACCAAATCTGACATATAATCTCGAATCTTTGGGTAATGCTGGAGTTGGTGGTGTTGAAATTACTCCGATTTATGGAGTGAAAGGCCGCGAAAGTCATTACATTCAATATCTTTCTCCTCAATGGATGAAAATGTTGGCTTTTACCGAATCGGAATCTTCCCGGTTGGGTATGGGTGTTGATATGAATACCGGAACAGGTTGGCCATTTGGAGGCCCGGAAGTATCGATTGAAGATGCTGCAACTAAAGCCATTTTTCAACAATACGAACTTAAAGGCAATGAAACGCTGAAAGAGCCAATCGTTGTTAAAGATAATAAACAACAAAAATTTGCCTATTTAAGCAAATTGATGGCATATTCCTCCAAAGGAGAAAAAATAGATATTACGGATAAAGTGTCTTCGAATGGACAACTTAATTGGACTGCACCTAAAGGCGATGATTATAAATTAATTGCTCTTTTTATTGGAAAAACACTTCAGATGGTAAAGCGAGCTGCTCCAGGTGGAGAAGGGTATGTGATGGATCATTTCAATAAAGACGCTGTAATGCGCTATTTTGGAAAATACGATAAGGCTTTTGCCGAAAATAAAACTCCTTTTCCGAATAATTTTTTTAATGATTCGTATGAAGTATATGGAGGAGATTGGACTCCTGATTTATTAGTGCAATTCGAAAAAAGAAGAAATTATAAATTACAGGATTATTTTCCTGAGTTGTTGGCAGATGGGGCAACAGAAACCTCGAAACGTGTGATTTCGGATTACCGTGAAACAGTTGGGGGAATGTTGAAAGATAATTTTACTCAACCGTGGACAAACTGGGCGCATTCGCATGGCGCTAAAACGAAAAATCAGGCACATGGTTCGCCTGCTAATTTGTTGGATTTATATGCTGCTGTAGATATACCTGAATGTGAATCGTTTGGTATTTCTGATTTTGATATTCCGGGTTTGCGGAGAGATTCTATGCGCAAAAAAAATGACGGGGACCCTGCAGTATTGAAATATGCTTCTTCTGCAGCACATATTACCGGAAGGCAATATACTTCTTCGGAAACATTTACATGGTTGACCGAACATTTCCGCACTTCGCTTTCCCAATGTAAACCCGAGATAGACCAAATGTTTATATCAGGAGTAAATCATGTTTATTTTCATGGAAGCACGTATTCTCCGAAAGATGCTGCTTGGCCGGGTTGGAAATTCTATGCGTCGATAGATATGTCTCCGACAAATTCTATTTGGAAAGATGCACCTGCATTTTTCAATTATATTGCTCGCGTTCAATCTGTTTTACAAACTGGAAAATCAGATAATGATTTTCTACTTTACCTTCCTATGTACGATATCTGGGAAGAGCAACGCGGTGGATATTTTACTTCGTTTTCCATTCATGGGATGCGTAAACGTTTACCTGAATTCTGCGGAGGTGTAGAAGAAATAATGAAATATGGGTATGATTCGGATTATATTTCAGACCATTTTATACAAACAACAACCATCGAAAACGGCTTGTTGAAAACAGAAGGTGGAACAACCTACAAAGCATTGATTCTTCCTGCTGCAAAATTAATTCCGGTGGAAACAATGGCAAAAATAAAAGAATTAGCCGAAAAAGGAGCAACAGTCATATTTGCCGAAAATTATCCGTCGGATGTTCCGGGATTATATCGTTTGGATGAAAGAAGAAATCAATTTGCGAATGTGATGAAAGAATTTCCGGCAACGGGTTCTTTCGATCAGGTTTCTGTTGCCAAATTAGGAAAAGGAACTATCATTACAGGAAATGATTACAAAGAAATGCTTGCTAAATGTGGAGTTGAGGCAGAAATATTCGCAACTCGTTTTGGTGGACAGCTTATTCGCCGTAGCTATGAAAATGGCCATTACTACTTTTTCACCATGTTGAAAAATAATTCGGTAAATGAATGGGTTAGTTTAGGAGTGAAAGCTCAAAGTGCGATGTTTCTGGATCCGATGACAGGTAAAAAAGGAAAAGCAAGTTTGCGGAATAATAATGGCAAAACAGAGGTTTACATGCAACTTCAACCGGGAGAATCTATTATTTTGAAAACCTTTGCAAATGAAAATATTAATACAGAAGCATGGACATATTATCAACCTTCCGGAAATAAAACGGTGTTGAAAGATGGTTGGTCATTAAATTTCATCGATAGCGAACCAGTTATCAGCGAAACGTTCAAATTAATATCATTAGGCTCATGGACTGATTTGAACAATGCCGACTTAAAAAGAAATATGGGAACAGGTCATTATATGGTAAAATTCAAATTCAAGAAAGATGCAAATAAAGAATATCGCCTTTGTTTAGGAGATGTACGTGAAAGTGCTAAGGTAAAAGTAAACGGTAAAGATGCGGGAACGTTATTTGCAGTTCCGTTTGAAACCAATATTGGTTCTTTATTAAAAGACGGAGAAAATATCCTTGAAATAGATGTAACCAATTTGCCTGCCAACCGCATTGCCGATTACGACCGTCGTGGTGTAGAATGGCGTATATTCCAGGAAATAAATATTGTAGACCTCAATTACAAAGCTACGAAATATGGTAATTGGAGTGTAGCACCTTCGGGATTGTTAGGCCCGGTTACGATTCAGGAGCTTGTTTCTGTTAATCCGTAGGTTATAACTTGTATTGACACCGATTTGAATGTTTTCTGACCTCACCCCCTGCCCCCTCTCCGAATAGGAGAGGGGAGCTGTGGAAGAGACTTTCATTTTTAGGCTAAAAATTAGATGTTATCTGAATTATATCTATTTTCACATAAATACTAATTAATTGCGTTACACTACACCCCTCTCCATGGGGAGCGGGGGCAGGGGGTGAGGTCAGAAACCTTCATATCGAACTCGTTCTGAAGGTTATTTTTACGTGTTTGTCTTATTGCATTGTTAAAGTGATATTGCAATTACATAAAGTATCTTGATAAAAGTGTCGTTGTTTTACATTTTTACCCTGTAAAAAGTGTATAACTGTATACTTCTGAGCTGTTAAAATAATACCATGACAAAAAAAACAATTCTACTACTATTCATTTTATTCGGATGTATATTTCAAATTTCCGCTCAAAAAAAAGGAAATTATTTCGATCCGAAAGATTTAACAATTGTCGGTGTTTATTATTATCCCGAACATTGGGACGAGTCGCAATGGGATCGCGATTTGAAACAAATTAAAGAGTTGGGGTTTGATTTTGTGCATTATGCCGAATTTGCCTGGGCGCAGCTCGAACCATCGGAAGGCCTGTATAACTTCGATTGGTTGGATCGGGCAGTAGCATTAGCCGATAAAAACGGGTTGAAAGTGATTATGTGTACTTCAACTGCCACACCTCCTGTGTGGTTGGTACGAAAACATCCCGACGTGCTGATTGAACATGAAAACGGCACGAAAATGGATCATGGCGCCCGTCAGCATCCGTCTGTTTCCAATAATTATTTCAGGGAATATTCCATGCAAATGATTGCGAAACTGGCGCAACATTACGGGAACGACAAACGGATTATGGGTTGGCAATTGGATAATGAACCTCGTCCGGTGCAGGATTACGGGAAGGATGCACAACAGCGTTTCCGCGATTGGTTGAAAAATAAATATCAAACGATAGATGCATTAAATAAAGCATGGGGAACAGCATTTTGGAGTCAGGTGTATTCTGATTTTTCCGAAATCAATATTCCCCGTGTTTCGCAGATGTTTATGAATTCCCATCAAATTTTGGATTATAATCGGTTTTCTACCGATGAAATGTCTACTTTTTTGGATGAACAAACAATAACCATTCGCAAATATTCCAATCCAAATCAATGGGTTACGACCAATTATATTCCCGAATATTCCGATGGACATTTGCGGAAAAGCAATGAACTGGATTTTCATTCGTATACACGCTATATGGTGTTTGGAGAAGATTATGGAATTGGACGAAAAGGATATCGCATCGGCCCGGTGGAACGAATTGCCAAAGCAAATGATTTTTTCCGGCCAATTGATGGTGTTTATGGTGTGATGGAGTTGCAACCAGGACAAGTAAATTGGGGGCGAATCAACCCGCAACCACTTCCGGGAGCTGTTCGCCTTTGGTTGTGGCATGTGTTTGCAGGCGGAAGCAGTTTTACTTGCACCTATCGTTACCGTCAACCGATTTATGGAACCGAACTTTATCATTATGGAATTGTCGGTCCCGATGGTGTTACTCCAACTAAAAGTGGATTGGAATATTCTCAGTTTATCAAGGAAATAAGACAACTTCGGAAAGAATATAATCCAAAAGCAAAAAATCCTGAATCATACGAGAAACGCCGTACAGCCATTTTGTATAACCATGAAAATACATGGGAAATGCAGAAGAACAAGCAAACAACAGAATGGAGTACGGAAAAACATATTGATAAATATTATAATGCGTTAAAGAATTTTGGCGCTCCGGTTGATTTTATCGATGAACGCAATGATTTTTCGAAATACAGTGTAATGATAGCTCCTGCTTACGAATTAGTCGATGATGCATTGATTGCCCGATGGAAAGACTATGTTGAAAAAGGAGGAAATTTGGTTTTGACTTGTCGTACCGGACATAAAAACCGTAATGGGCAATTGTTCGAAGCTTCGTTTGGCGCTCCTATTTATCCATTGATCGGTGCAAAAATAGATTTTTACGATTTGCTTCTACCTCGAACCCCGGATAATATTTCATTTGAAGGAAAAAATTATCAGTGGGTAAGTTGGGGCGAGATTCTTATTCCGGATAAAGACACCGAAGTGTGGGCTACTTATTTGGGTGATTTTTATGAAGGCAGTCCGGCAATTATTTCCCAGAAACTCGGAAAGGGAACAGTTACTTATGTTGGAGTAGATTCACAAGATGGACAAATGGAAAAAAACGTTTTGCAAAAATTATATGGAAAACTGAATATTCCGTTATTGGATTTACCTCCGGGACTTCACATTGAATACCGTGATGGATTCGGAATCGCTGTAAATTATGCCGATAAAACATATGATTTACCTTTACCTTCGAATACACAATATATTATAGGAAATAAAAATATTCCTACTGCCGGAGTATCAGTTTGGAAAGAATAAATTCTTGAAGAAGAATAGAAGAAGTTAATCAGAATTCCGATACCTTCTGATGACTTTCGACTAACTTCTGATAACTTCTATATTTATGAAACGACTATTGCTGTTTTTTAGCTTTGTTATTTTGATGTTAAATTTGTTTTCACAAAATAAAGGGGAAACGATAGATAGTCTGTATTATCAATTTAATAAACAGTTAAAGGTTTTCCCGCAGGAAAAAATCTATCTGCATACAGATAAATCGTATTATCTGAACGGCGAAAAAGTTTGGTTTCGGATTTATATGATAGATGCCGCATCACATATTCCTGTTTCCATTAGCCGTTATGCGTATGTCGAATTGATAAATCCGATAGATTCGGTAGCGATTCGTCTAAAAATTCGTCCGGAAAAGGATATTTTCTCCGGATGTATTTCTTTGCCGGAAGATCTTCCCGAAGGAATTTATACGATTCGGTCATATACTCATTTTATGCGGAGTATAGATGATTGTTACTTTTTTACGAAAAGTATTAAGATAGGAGATCCGGGAACTGCCGATATTTTAACGGAAACTGACTTCCGATTCGATGAAAAAGGAAATGTCCTGACTCAATTAAAATTCAAGGATATAAAGAATGATACATATTTAAAAGCCGATAAAATTAACATCCGATTAAATAGTAATCGTTTTTCATCACCTAAGATTGATACGAATTATTCATATAATTTAAAACTAAATCTTTCGCCATCTGAAAAGAAGCGGATGATGTTTGTTGAATTTACAAATGATAAGGTAAAATACAGGCAATATATAACTATTCCTTCTCCCGATTCTTGCTTTGATGTGGGCTTTTTCCCCGAAGGTGGCTATTTATTGGAAAATCGTTTTTGTAATGTAGCCTTCAAAGCACTGAATGCAGGCGGACTTTCGGAGGATATTCAGGTAGAAGTTTTTGATAATCAAAACAAATCCGTAACGAAAACAAATTCGCTGTATAAAGGAATGGGTGCATTGGGTTTTATGCCGGAAACAAGTAAATCTTATTATGCCGTTTGTACGAATGGAAGGGGTATTTCAAAACGGTTTGAACTTCCGGCTGTCAGAACAGATGTATGCGTACTTCGAACGGCTTTGTCGAGAGATAATTTGAATGTAATGGTGCAAACTCCCTCTGATTATCAGGATGATCTTTATTTGTTGGTCCATTCGAGAGGAATACTTCATTATGCGGAAAAATTTGATTTAATAAAAGATCATTTATCGTTGAAAGTGAATAATATTCCATCCGGAGTGTTGCACTTGCTTTTGGTGAATGAGCAAATGCAATGTTTAAGCGAACGGTTGGTTTTTGTCTGGAATAACGATCAAGCTGAGACTTTATTGACTACAGATAAAAAAGAATATCCGAAACGGTCGCTTGTGAAAAATACGATCCAAATTTCAGGAATGGAAGAACAGCGTTTAGAAGGAACATTTTCTGTTTCTGTAACTGATGATAAAGTTGTGCAGCCGGACACATGCAATACGATCCTTTCCAATTTGCTTTTGATATCTGATTTGAGAGGATATATCGAAGATCCCGCTTTTTATTTCAAGTCAAAGAACAGATTAAATCAAACAGCCTTAGATATTTTAATGATGACACAAGGTTGGCGAAGGTATGATGTCCCGGGCATAATACAGGGAAAAGTAGCTCATCCTTCGGCTCGATTAGAACTTGGACAGGTTATTTCCGGAATGGTAAAAGGTGGATTATTATCCAAACCACACGCCAATGGAAAGGTAAGTATTATGAGTTTTAAAACGGAATATCACGATGTCGTAACTACCAATAAAAATGGTAGGTTTACCTTTCAGGGATTTGAAAAACCCGATAGCACCAGCTATTTTGTGAATGCGTTGGCTAAAAGGGGACACGATAGGGTAGAACTGATTCTGGATAAAGATACTTTTCCGCCTGTAAATCAGTTGTATTCAATTCCACCACCTTATCATCCCGAAACATTCAGGGAATATATTGCCAAAGCCGATCAGAAATATATATATGAAAACGGCATGCGAATGCATTATTTGGATGAAGTGACAGTGAAAGCCCGAAGGAGGGTTAATGACAAATACCAAAGTATTTATTCAACGAGCTCGCCAAGTGCTACGATGTCGGAAGAAGAAATCCAAAAAACGGGTGTAACAAATATTTGGGATTTGCTGAGGCGTTTTCCTGGTGTAAGAGTTACCGGGTATAATGATGTTTCTATCCGTAACTCCCGAAGTCAGCCGAAAGTTGTTATTGATGATTTTGAGGTTGATATTGATTATCTGGATGGAATAAGTATTTTCGATATAGGTAGAATCGATATTCTGAAAGATCCGACTGAAATGGTGATGTTGGGAGGAAGTGGAGGCGCTATTGTTATCATGACAAAAACAGGAGAGGCAAAATTTACAAAGACACAATTTAATGTTCAACATATTACTCCGCTTGGCTATTTTAAGGCGCAGGAATTTTATTCTCCCAAATATGAAACTCCGGTGGAGAAACAAAATCCACAACCGGATCTTCGAACAACCATTTTCTGGTCGCCTTGTGTTCAAACGGATTCGACAGGAAAAGCTTCTTTTGAATTTTATACGGCAGATGGAGTCTCGAACTATACTTATATTATAGAAGGTGTTACAAATAATGGAAAAATAATCCGGCAAGAAGGAAAGATTTATAGAAAAGAATAAAAGCGAAAACTTTCAAAAACGAGTCCGTTTTGAAGGTTTCTGACCTCACCCCCTGCCCCTCTCCGAATGGAGAGGGGAGCTGCGGAAGGAATCTTATTTTTATGGTAAAATATTGAATATTAATTAATTAAATTATTTTCAATCTATATAATCGTACAAAACTACTCCCCTCTCCATTCGGAGAGGGGCAGGGGGTGAGGTGAAAACCTTCATATCGGTGCCAATTTGCATGTTTTACATATAATTCAATACATTAATTCATACAATAATTACTCATTTATGAAAAAATACACATTAATTTTATTAGCCATTTTATTTGTTTGCAGCATTACTTTATCAGCTAAACAAGTGAAAATACTTATCGCAGGAGATTCCACAGCGCAAACGTATAAAGAAGAAAAAGACGGTTTAATCAAAGGTTGGGGACAAATGCTCCCTTTGTTTTTGGATGATAACGTACAGGTTGTCAATCATGCGATGGGAGGGAGGAGTACGAAGTCATTTATTGTCGAAGGTCGTTGGGATAAACTATTATCGGAAGTTTCCGAAGGCGATTATGTATTTATCCAATTTGGTCATAATGACGCATCTACTCGTCCCGAGCGGCATGCTTCTTACGAAGATTATCAGGATAATTTACTTAAAATGATAACTGATGTAAGAGCTAAAAAAGCAACTCCGGTTTTATTAACCTCTGTTGTTATGCGTACTTTCGTTAATGGTAATCTGACAGATGACCGGCTGAAAGGTTATCCTGTAATTATGCGAATGATTGCAAAAAAACAGGGTGTTCCAATGATAGATATTAATCTTAAAACCAAAGATTTTGTAACCATGTTGGGAGATAAGGCTTCAATTCCGTACTACCGTTGGGTAGAACCCGGAGTTGATCCTGTTAAACCCGAAGGTTTGAAAGACGATACACACATGATGGAAAAAGGTGCGACAATGGTTGCCTGGTTTGTTGCCGAAGGAATTAAGGATTTAAACTTAAAAGGACTTAGCGAACATATAAATTTAGGAAAATACAACTTTGCAGAAATTTTTCCATTAAAAGATTCTTCGGTTGTTTATCTATTTTCTTATTTCAAAGGAAATGGCGACGGATTACATTTAGCTTACAGCAAAGACGGATTAAAATGGGAAGCTTTAAATAATGATTCGATTTACCTGAAACCCGAAATCGGAAAAGATAAATTGATGCGCGATCCAAGTATTGTGCAGGATGATAACGGCGTTTTTCACATGGTTTGGACATCTGGTTGGTGGGATAATGGTATTGGTTATGCTTCGTCGACTGATTTGAAGAATTGGTCGGAACAACTTTATATTCCTGTAATGGAAGAATTTGCGGGAGTAAAAAATGCCTGGGCACCTGAATTATTTTACGATAAAAAAGACAAGACATTTTATATCTTTTGGGCATCTACCATTCCTGGGGCATTTCCTGATCTTCCTACATCCGAAAGTGAAAAAGGGTTGAATCACCGGCAGTATTATGTTACAACAAAAGATTTTAAAACATTCAGTGATACAAAACTTTTTTTCGATCCGGGATTTAGTGTAATTGATGGTGCTATTTTAGAGAAAGACAATATATATTATTTATTTGTAAAGAATGAAAATTCGAATCCGCCGGAAAAGAATATTCGTGTAACATTTAATAATAAGCCATTTGATTTTCCTGTACAGGTTTCGGCGCCTATTACGGGAAATTATTGGGCTGAAGGGCCGGCTCCATTGCAAGTTGGAGAATATGTATATGTGTATTTTGATAAATACAGGGACAAGAAATATGGTGCAGTTCGCTCTAAGAATATGGATGATTGGGAAGATGTATCCGATCAGGTATCTTTCCCGAAAGGTTTGCGGCATGGCACGGCATTTCCTGTCTCCAAAGATGTTTTAGATAAACTTAAATAACGCTTTTATTTCACAAATGCGATTGACTACGTCAATCTTTTGGGGTTCGCACAGATTTCACGAATTACACAGATTTTCTTATTGACGTTAGTCAATGCATTCGTGAAATAAAAAAAGAAATAATGTAACAATGTTGATTATTTAATATGCTAGAATCTGTGTAATCCGTGAAATCTGTGTGAGAATAAATTGATTTTGACGAAGTTAAAATATTTAAAAATCATCTGTGAGAAAAACATTCGTATCGCGACACCATTTCATCACAAAGTAAATTCGACCTATTAAATTCGACCTCAAATAACAACACAAATGAAACGCATTTTTTTATTTACCTTATGCTTAGGATTGCTTTTTTCCATAAAAGCTGAAATTAAAATCCCGAATATTTTCAGTTCCAATATGGTAATCCAACAGGAAAAACCAATTTTAATTTGGGGTACGACTAATCCGGGAGAGCAGGTGACAATTCATCTGAAAAACATAGAGAAATCGGTTGTTGCAGATACTTCCGGTAAATGGAAATTGGAATTTCCCTCACAAAAGGCAAGTTTCGATCCTTTCTCCATTACAATAAAAGGAGAAAACACAATAACATTGGATAATGTCGTAGTAGGAGAGGTGTGGTTTGCTTCAGGACAATCGAATATGGATTACGAAATGAAACTTCGTTCCAACTATAACAAACCGGGAAAAGGAGAAGATTTATCGGCTCAAGAATTATTGCTCCCTGAAAACGATAAAATTCGCCTGTTTTTAGTAAAACGAAAAAAAGGTTATACAGAAGATGTTGCTACCAAAGGATGGCAAGTTTGCGATTCCACATCGCTTGCACCGTTTTCTGCCGTAGCGTATTATTTTGGAAAAGAAATCCAACAAAAAATGAATATTCCTGTTGGGTTGATTTGCTCTTCATGGGGAGGAACCCGCATCGAACCGTGGACACCGGCATGGGCATATAAAGAATCGCCCATATTTGGCGCAGAATCCCAAGCGGATACGGTAAAAATAGAAAATGCAGTCGCCGGAGAATTGTATGAAGGAATGATTCGTCCGCTAATACCATTTGCATTGAAAGGTTTTATTTGGTATCAAGGGGAAAGTAATGTCATGTTTGAAGATGCCCGTTATTACGAAAAGCAAAAACTAATGGTAGAAGCTTGGCGGAAATTGTGGAATGACAGTGCAATGCCTTTTTATTATGTGCAAATTGCGCCTTATTACTATACAAAACGGAAAGATAAAATGCAGCATACGCCAGAAACACTTCCTTGGTTTTGGGAGATTCAAGCCAAATGTATGAATATTCCACATTCGGGCATGGTAGTAACAACCGATTTGGTGGATAAGCTTTCCGATATTCATCCGTCGTATAAATGGGAAGTCGGACGACGGTTATCACTTTGGCCGTTGGCCATTGATTATGGACAGAAGAATGTAGTATATTCCGGTCCCAAGTATAAATCAATGAAAATAAAAGGAAATAAAATTACATTGGATTTTGAATATAAAGGAAGCGGATTAGTTTGTAAAGGCGATTCTCTTACTTGGTTTCAGGTTGTCGGAGAAGATGGAGAATTTGTTCCGGCACAGGCAGTAATTAAAAATAATCGAGTGGAGGTATCGTCAAAGGCAATTGCACATCCAACACAAGTTCGTTTTGCATGGGATGAAACAGCAATGCCGAACTTTTTCAACAAAGAAGGATTGCCTGCATTGCCTTTTAGAACGGAGAAATAGTCTATTCAAGTCCGAAGAATTTGAACATGAATACCTTATTTAGTTTTTTCTTGTGTTATTAAACAAAAGATAAACAAAAGATAAACAAAATGAAATATATTATTTTAACTATATTATTTTTTATTATCTTTACGATTGTTTCATATTCTCAAACGGTAAGAAACGTACAGTGTTGTATCACATATAAAGTTTTGAGTACCGGAACATCTTCTGATGTCGAATTCAAATGTTTGTTGCCGAATGATATAGAGAATATTCAAAAAATAAAACAAATTCATTTTTCAGTAGAGCCCGATACTGTCTTTATTGAGGATAATCATCGGTATGCCAATTTTAAATTAGGTAAAATTAATAAAGATACAGAATTTACAATAATAACTAATGTTGAGATTTATAAAAACGATTTTAAAAGAGCAAGAACGGTAAACCGGCAAGATGATGATTTGGAGCGTTATTTGATAAACGAAAGATATATAGAGAAAGATAATCCGGAGATTCAGAAAAAAGCATTGGAATTGAAAAGTAAAAATGATGAAATTAAGACAATTAAGAATATCTATACTTTTGTAAATAAACATATAACATACAAATACTTTCCGGAAACAAAAGGAGCAGAAGCCAGTTTCGAGTCAAAGGAGGGGGTTTGCGGGGAATTTTCGGATTTATTTGTGGCTTTATGTCGGGCAAATGATATTCCGGCGCGGGTAATATGTGGTTATGTAGTTACTCAACGAACAATAACTTCATTGCATGCTTGGGCGGAGGTTTATACCCAGCAATATGGATGGGTTCGGATTGACCCTACAGGAAGGCCTTTCAGCGATTTGGAAAATGAATATATTCAATATTCGAATATTCGGAATAATCCTATTTTAGGTAGTTACTCTGTGTATCGTTACAGATATATAGGCGATCCTGTTTATATAATTCAAAAAATTGAATTCAAGTATAAATAGACGAAATTTTTGGCAAAGGGTGAAGGGTAAAAGGCAAAAGAATTGAGTTAATAATAAAAAAGATACAGAACCATGAAAACAAATCAAACAATCAAACCTGATATGTTGAAAATGTTTATCTCGTTTTTCTTTTTATGGATAGGCATTCATACTTATTCTCAGGAGAATCCGGCAGTTTCCAAACTGACTTCCTTTGTAAAAAACATCAACACCTTCAATTATTTGTACCCACAGGAAAAGGTCTATTTGCATTTCGATAATACTGGGTATTTTTCGGGAGAAAATATTTGGTTTAAGGCTTATGTCGTTGTATCGGAACAAAATACGCCGACGATGCTGAGTAAAGTTTTATATGTAGAATTACTTACACCCGACGGATATATAAAGGAAACTAAAAAGTTAAAAATCGAAAACGGACAATGCCATGGAGATTTTCAATTGGATCCGACATGGTTTGGCGGATTTTATGAAATCAGGGCATATACACGCATTATGCTCAATTTCGGACAAGAAAATATTTTTAGTCGTGTTTTCCCATTATTTAACAGATCCGGTATGGAGGGTGAATATAAAAAAATAATGAGGGAACGGCCTCGTTCAAAAGATGTTCCTTCCCAACGCGAAAAAGCCGAACATTTTAAAAAAGTGAATATGCTGTTTTTCCCCGAAGGAGGAAATATAATAACCGGATTGGATACACATGTCGCTTTTAAAATAATGGATGAGAACGGCGAAAGTATTTCTGCCGATGGAGTTATCCTGAATGATAAAAAAGAGGAAATCGGCGCATTCCGTTCTTTTCACAAAGGCATGGGTTCTTTTCATTATACACCCAATGGAAAAAAACATTCTGTTAAAATAAAGTACAACGGAAAAGAATCGGTATTTGACTTGCCGGCAGAAAAACCATCAGGTTATGTGATGAAGGTTGATAATATGCGCCGGGAGCAAATCTTACTACAAATAGAAAAAACTCCGGATAAACCCTCCGAAACTTTAGGGGTTTCCCTTTCCTGTCAGGGAAAAGTATATTTATTTGATACTCTTAGTGTTGCAGATTCCAACATTCGCTCGATGATAATTCCCAAGGAGGGATTTCCCACAGGAGTCAGCCAGGTTACCTTGTTTACATCATCGGGAGAAATTCTTTGCGAACGATTGATTTTTACCGGCGATAATATAAATTCTTTTCAACCTATTGAAATTGAAACGGAAACAGATAAAAAATCCTATCAACCTTACGAAAAAATAGCATTGGATTTTCAGGTAAAGGATGTCTTGGGTAGTCCTGTTGCAACGAATTTTTCCCTTGCTGTTCGGGACAGAAATACGGAAACTGGAGTTTGGCAAGACAATATACAAACGAATTTATTGTTATCATCCGAATTGAAAGGATTTATTGAAAATCCTGAATATTATTTCGAGTCGGATGATAATGTTCATCGATTGTCGCTTGATTTGCTAATGATGACACAAGGTTGGCGGAAGTATTCATGGACGCAAATGGCAGGAGTAGAGCCGTTCAAGCTATTGTATCATATGGAAGAAGGACTTCTAATTGATGGGGAGATATTGTCCGCTTTTGCCAAGAAAAAGAAAGAAAATCTGGAAGTGAACATGTGGATGTATTCGGATGATGGTTTTTCCCAGCAAGGAAAGTGTATGACAGATGAAGAAGGCGCTTTCAACTTTATGCCACAGGATTTTTATGGCACATCGGAATTATTCCTTTCGGTAAAGGAGAAAGGCAAACGGAAAAATAACCGGATAATCCTGAACCGTGCATTTTCACCTTCTGCAAAAGGATATACATTTTTCGATACCTCTATTATCAATAGAGTGGCTAAATCACCCGAAACTCCGTCACAAGCAGATATTACAGAAGAATTGGTAAAAGACACCGTCTCCTTGAAAAATATGGCAAAAGGCTCTAATTTATTACCGGAAGTAACGGTAAAAGAAAGGAAACCATTCAAGCCGGAAGATTTAGCGCTGGAGCAAGCAAGTATTGTGTATGATGTAGCGCAAGAAATCGATAAGATTGAAGATTCGAAAGATGATTATTCACAGCCTCTCAAACAATTTTTGTTAAAAATAAATCCTTATTTTAGTGAAAGGCTTACTCCGGATAATAAATTAATTTTAATGTATAAAGGAAAGCCTGTTGGGTTTGGAGATGCTTTTGGTTGCTTAGATAGAGAGCCTTTGGCTTCAGAAATAGAATCTATAATTATTGTAGAAACAACTACTGATAAGGGAGATCTGCCATCTGTTTACATAACATACAAAGACAAACGGAAAAAAGACCCTAAAGGAATGCGTTCAACCAAATTGCAGGGGTATTATAATGCACAAGAATTCCTTTATCCGGATTATCGCAACGGTCCATTGCCCAACCAAAGTGATTACCGCCGCACATTGTATTGGAATCCGAATGTTAAAACAAACCAGAATGGAGAAGCAACAGTTAATTTCTATAATAATAGTACTTGTAAAACGATTAATATCAGTGCCGAAGGATTGACGGCAAAAGGGGTGCCTTTTGTGGCAAAATAACGTAATACGTTTTACGTAATACGTTCTACGTCTCGGTAGCATCAATCACTAATGTAATGCGTAAAACGTATCACATTAATGGTCGTTTTTGAGGGTAATGAACAAAAAAAGACAGCAGAAACCATGAAAACAAATCAAACAATCAAGCCTGATATATTGAAAGCGTTCATCTCGTTTTTCTTTTTATGGATAAGTATTTGTGCTTACCCACAGGCAGATTCGGCAGTTTTCAAACTGGCTTCTTTTGTAAAGAATATCAATACATTCAATTACTTATACCCTCAGGAAAAGGTCTATTTGCATTTTGATAATACCGGATACTTTTTGGGAGAAAGTATTTGGTTTAAAGCCTATGTTGTTGTATCGGAGCAAAATATGCCAACAATGTTGAGCAAGGTTTTATACGTAGAATTACTTACTCCCGACGGATATGTGAAGGAAACCAAGAAGTTAAAAATCGAAAACGGACAATGCCATGGAGATTTTCAATTGGATCCGACGTGGTACGGTGGATTTTATGAAATCAGGGCATATACACGCATCATGCTCAATTTTGGGCAAGAAAATGTTTTTAGTCGTGTTTTTCCGTTATTTAGTAAATCGAATATTGAAGGAAACTACGAGAAAAAAATGAAGGAACGTCCTCGGACAAAAGATGTTCCTTCCCAACGGGAAAAGGCCGAGCGCTTTAAAAAAGTGAATATGTTGTTTTTTCCTGAAGGCGGAAATATTATAACCGGATTGGATACGCATGTTGCCTTTAAAATAACGGACGAGAATGGCGAAGGTATTTCCGCTGATGGAATTATTCTAAATGATAAGAAAGAAGAAATCGGAAATTTCCATTCTTTCTACAAAGGCATGGGGTCTTTTCATTTTACGCCTAATGGCAGAAAGTATTTTGTCAAAATAAAATACAACGGAAAAGAATAAATAAGTAGTCATTAAAAATTGATGACGTATTTTGTACCAATATTAGCAAGTACCTCATCTAAACGCTCTTTGAGATTATTGAGATTAAGAAAAGCATCAAAAGGAATCCATTTGTATTTAATAAATCGCCATAATATTTCAATTTTGTTCAATTC
>JAVBLR010000019.1:0-38587 GCA_031553395.1 Bacteroidales bacterium
TCACTTTCAAAGACCGACTCAACCTGTTCGGTTGTGTAATTCTTTAGTTGCTTTACCTTACGACCCATAATGATTACGTTTTTATAATACGGGTACAAAGATATTTATTATTTGTGTAATTTAATAATATAATTTATGTAAATGAATTTTTCTCATTACTTATAGAATAAAAATGAATTTGCAAAGGTACAAATTTTGTCCACTTCTCAGTATAAACATAAAAAAATCCGGATTGAATAACCAATCCGGATTGAAATTTATTGACAAATACAATTATTTTTTCAATACATTCAAAGCTTGTTTTGCACCTTCACTTGTAGGATCAAGCTCTAATACTTTCTGCCAATACTCGATAGCAGATGCCCTTGCCGGTTCTATATCCGCTTTTTGTTTATTTCTTACAGCTGTATCATATTGCAAATAATAATAATAACCCAAATAATTGCAAGCTTCTAATTTAACACTAGTCGGACTACTTTCTGAAGCAGCTATTTTTTCCAATGTTTGCTCATAATATGGTTTAGCCAAACCCGTTTTTGTATCAGGATCTAAAGCGGCATTTGCACGTGCTCTCCACCAGTAACCTTGATATATTTGAGGGGCTTTTTCTGTAATATATGAGAAAACACTATCCGCTTTATGATAATAAGAATTCTTCAAATCGATATTTGTTGTATCAGTAACATTATTTCCCAACATATAATAAGCTCGTCCGTATGCAAGGTAATCATTTAAAGAAACCGAAGGTGCTGTATTTACAAACTTTTCATAAAAAGGAATCGCCTTCTGATAATCTTCTTTATTTTCATAAGCAGTTGCCAATTCTTTATATAAGTCAGCTTGCTTAGGTTCTTTTGCAATCGCTTTTTCAAAATTTTCAATTGCTTGTTGATCCAATTTATTTTCTTTTAAGATAAGTCCATAATATCTGTAATCTTGCCAAGCAATATTCTCAGGTTTTGCTGTAGCAAAATATTTTTCACCAATAGTTAAAGCTTTTGCATAATCCTTCAAATCATAATAAGTAAACATCTCCAAACGAAGCATGTGCGTATTTTTGGGATTTTTTGCCAATGTTGTATTTGCTTGTTCCAATGCAGCAACATAATCTTTTGCTACATACAATGCTGAAGCATATTTTTCCTGATATTCTTCTGGCACTCCAGGAGCTTCCATATAACGCTTGTAACCAGCAGCCGATTTTGTATACATTCCATTAGCATAATATGTTTCACCCATTTCTAAATAAGCCGGAATATAATCAGGATCTATTTTCAAAACATCATCAATCATTTTCAATGATACATCAATATTAATCATTCTAAAAACACGTGCAGCTTTTAAATAGGCTTCTTTACATTTTTCATCAAAATAAATTGCATTTTCATATTTTCCTGCTGCATCTCCTACTTTAGTGCGATCCTGCATCAAAATAATATCTCCTTCTGCAACATATATTCTAGGATTATTTTTATTGATTTTACGAGCTTTTTCAATTTCTTCATTCGCTTCTGTAAACATTTTAGATTCGGCATAAGCTAATGCAATAGCTACAGGAACATCACTATTTTTCTTATCTAACTTACTTGCTTTTGAAAATAGACTTTCAGCTTCTCCTTTATTATTTTTACGTAACATCAAATCACCTTGACCTACATATCCAAATGGATAATCAGCTGCAGCTTCCACACTTTTGTGCATACAATAAGTAGCTGAATCAATTTTCTCCTGATCAATATAAATTTCTCCTAAATAATAATATGCTTCGGCTAAATCACTCCCACTGAGAAGTGAAAGTTGCGAATTAAAGTAAATCTTAGCTGTAGCTAACATGCCGCCATCGTAATAATCTTTACCTTTTTCATTAGCGGCAAAAAGCGCATTAATACCCAAAAAGCCAAGAAGGCAGGATAACACAATTTTGTTTTTAATCATCATTATTCTTTTATTAGTTTCAATAGTTAATTTTATTTAGTAAGAATTATTTGGTTCTCTCAACCAATCGTGTAGGCTGAAGCGCAGGAAAAAGCCCTGATTTTAAAATAATACGTTGTCCTCGATCTCCGGCCACAAAATTAGCAAAACTTTGTTGAGTTCCATATGTAGGATCTGTATGTATTAAATATACTTCCCTCATTAATGGATAATTTTTTTGAGCCAAGTTATATAAATAAGGGCGTGTTACATTACCCGCTGTAGCAACATTATCCTTAGTTACCCCCATTACCGAAATCTTATTATTAAAACTCAATTGTAAAGAATCTTTATCGTTACTAATCCAGCATGCTCCAATAATTCCCATCGCATAAGGCGTTTCCGTAACATAATTCAATACTTCCATATTTGTTTTCAACGCTTTAAGTTCGGATGATAACGTTTGACCTTGACAAATAGAATCTTTTATAAAGCGGACTGTTCCGGATGTTGGATTATTAAAAACAACTTGTATTTTACCTAACTTCGATTTAGGATCCAATTGACTCCAATCTGTTATTTCCCTGGTAAATATCTTTTTCAGATTATCTATTGTAATTAAAGAATCAGGGTTATTTTTATTAACGATAATAGCAATTCCATCGTACGCTATAAGTATCTCTCTTGGTTTTAAATTCTTAGTATCCTTTAATTTCTTTTTCTCATATTCGGTCAATTTACGTGATACGACAGTTAGCCTTACACTATCTTTAACAAGCATATCAATGGCTTCTACTTCATTCGCATAATTAGGAGTAATTCCTTTAGGGCTATTCAAAGCATCAAATACCTCAGCTTCCGTTGATATAATTGGCTCGAAGTCCTCATCACAATAAATCGGAACGACAAAATCCGGAGTCTTTTTACCACTGTCACTACAAGATGAAAATATTCCCGAAAAGAATAAAATACACACTACTGGTATACACAGAATCTGTTTCATACTATTACATTTTATAAAAACACCGGTTTTTCGATTTAATATAAGATAAGACAAAGGTATGAAAAATACATTTTTCAATAGTGTTAAATTTACAAAAAAACGAATAACCAGTGCTTCTGAATTCAAAAACATTATAACAAATGTTTATTGTTGTGCAAGTTTAAATCGAATAGGTATTGTAAAATATACATTAACCGGATTTCCGTTTTGTCTTCCTGGTATCCACTTTGGCATGGATGATATCAAGCGAATGGCCTCTTTATCACAAAGCGGATGAAGCGATTGCATAATTTTTATATCGGAAATGGCACCGGTTTTATTTACTACAAATTGTACAACAACCCGTCCTTCAATACCTCCTTCTAATGCAGGCACCGGATACCTGAGATTTGCATTTAAATATTTGAATAATTCAGAGTCTCCACCGGGAAATTTAGGTTGTTGTTCCGCAGTCTTAAAAATAGTATTCGTAGGTTCTACTATAACAACCGACACATTCTCGTCCGGAATTTTATCAGCTAATACCCCATTTGCAACTCCTTTTTCCACTGTAATAGTATGTACTGTAGCAGTTGAAGCCAACACATCATCTGTAGTTATAATATCATCTTGAGCGTTGGAATTAGCAACTACTCTCGGAGGAACATATTGAATTGAAGTCTTAAGTGGAAGAGCCGGAGCTTTTGGCATTTCAATTACTCGTTCTTCTTCAACTTTTTTAGTCATCTCCATATTATCCATCTCATTCGGGCCATACACTACTTGCCTATCTTCAACTTGCTGTGTTGACTTCAAAAAATAAGGTAAAGCAATTATGAAACAAACAAACGAAAGCATTACCAACAAAGCAACTACATGTCTTTTATTTGAACTTTGCCTCAAACGGTATGCACCGTACTGCTTGTTTTTTCCTTCAAAAATCAAATCGCACCATTCTCGCGAAGTTAAATTAACATCTTGTACCATGACTTTAATTTTTTAAATGTTAGTAAACGTACAAAAATCTAAATACATTCTTGATTCTACCCAAAGGCTGGAATCAATCAGTTTTCGCAGAGACAAATTAACGTTTCAAAGAAACCTTAACTTGTACACAGGTCACAATTGCATGCATCAAAAGAACTCTTTTTCCGGATTTTGAAATAAATAATAGTAAAATACAAATTCACAACTAAATTTATTTCAATAGTACTAATCTATAATTATAACGTCTGTATTCTATATATATTTTAAAAATTGATGAAAAAAAATAAAATTATTATACAAACTATAATTAATGTAGAATATTTACTTAATAGATGTAATACTTTAGATTTTTCCACAGATTGTATAGTTAAAAAATACAAATAGGATAATATGAGCCAAAAAAAGAGCGTCGATATTTTTCAACATCAACGCCCTTCAATATTTATTTTACAATTAAGAAAGAAATTTTATTCTTCGTTTTTTTTCATGCTTTTTTTAATCGCCCGATAAACCCGAAAAACACCATAGCCAGCAAAAACAACTCCCAACCCTATACGCACACCATTTGACATAGTACCTTTAAAAACATCCATAAATAATAATGTATACGCAATTATTAAATATATTACAGACATTATGCATTCAAAAATGTATAAAGAAGCATTTTGTCCACGTTGACGTGTATCGGAGTTATTTCTGTTCACTTTCTTAATTATTGTTGTAGTTTAAATCGAATAGGTATTGTATAATATACATTTACAGCTGTACCATTTTGTTTTCCAGGAATCCACTTAGGCATGGAAGAAATCAAACGAGATGCTTCCTTGTCACAACTTGGGTGCAATGATTGCAATATCCTTACATCAGATATGCTTCCTGTTTTACTTACAACAAACTGTACTACAACCCTACCTTCAATACCTTGTTCAGCTGCTGCTGGCGGGTACTTAAGGTTGTTACTCAAATACTTCATCAATTCAGCTTGTCCACCAGGGAATTGAGGTTGTTGCTCTACAGCTACAAAAATCTCATCCACTTGTTTCGGAGGAGTAGCAATAACTACTTGTTTTACTTCATCAATAATTTCTCCCTTTTTGTTATCAGACTCAACTGTTTTTGTAGCAATAGCATCGGTAGATTTCAACACTTCTTCTGTTGTTGTTATATCAGTTTCAGTTGTAACTTTCTCTACAATTTTAGGAGGCACAAACTGAATTGAAGCCCTGATTGCAGGAGGAGGAGGAGCTTGTGGTTGTTCAATTATCTGGTCTTTATCCAAATTCTTTTTCAACTCTTCAATATTCGAAAGCTCTGTTGGTCCTAATTCTACTACCGTTTCCACTTCTACAGGCTGTAATGATTGGTAATAACTGTAAATTGCCGGTATTGCTATTGCAAGAATAACAAGAACAATTACAATCAATATAGCTCTAAAGTGGCGACGATTAGAAGTTTTCCTCAAATAATAGGCTCCGTACTTCTTATTTTTTCCTTCAAAAATAATATCGCACCATGCCTGTGAAGTTAAATTAACATCTTGTACCATAGTTTTTTAATTTATTTGTGATACATCATTTTAAGGTACCTTCTTTTCTAGCGGCTGCTGACAGCTCACCTTTAGTATACCAGTTCTTTAATACAAATCCATCAGCTGCTGTTGTATCCATAATGGCATAACGAGCAATATTACAAATTTGCATTTCATCCAACGCATCAATCAAATTTTTGTAAGTAGAAGATGCTGTTGGTTTTATCATTACAACCGGTGACCCCTTATCATCTTTTTTAATTTTTGATGATCGCTCTTTAAACTCTTTCTGAAAATCATCTTTAGATAATTTTTTCTTTGAGAGTTCTTCCTCAAGTTCTCTAATTTGCTTAACCGTGTTAGCATTTTTTCCAAGCAACATACGACGGAGACTCTTTTCTCCTGAAGAATAATCAACCGGAACTAATGAATTAACATCTGCATAATCTGGTAATCCAAAATAGTAAAATGCTTGATTATTTGCATCCAAAATAATGGTAACAGCTCTAGTTTTATCAACTTCCGGCGGTTTTTCCATTTGATCCATATCTTCTTGTTTTGGAGGCATTGCTATTTCCATTGTTTGAGGCTTGCTCAAAGAGGTACAAAACATAAAGAACGTAATCAATAACATGTTCATATCCACCATCGGGGTGAAGTCTACACGTAGTGTTTGTTTCTTTTGTTTTACCTTTCCTCCTTTGCCGCTATCTTTCTGTTGTACTTCAGCCATAATTTTTCCTTTCTTAAATTAATGTTCTGCAGAAGCTGTCGTAGAAACTCCGGCTTTAAGGCTTGTTATCAAATTATACCTATTTTCATGTAAATCCCGAAGATCATCCATCACACGTTTAATAACAGGATATGGCGTATTAGCATCAGCTTTAATAGCTATTTTAAAAACATCTTGTCTATCGCTGTCATCCATAATCTGACGCGTTGTTTTTACCCAATCCTTGAATTGATTATTCGTGCTATCATTCGGTATTCCCAATTCCTTCATAACTTTATCTTGCTCCTCCATTTTCATTCCCAAAAACTTCTTCATACCAGACAAGGGAACTCCAAAAGTAGGTAACAAGCTAAATTTATACAATTCCTCATTCGTAAACTCCATATTGTATTGTGATCCTACCCTTCTTAGTAGATCAACCATATCCGCCTGTTTATCAAGACTCAAAAAAACACGTCCTTGTGGGTCTATCAATACTTGCATAATATTCGTTTCGGGGATTTTAATATCCGAAACGGATGCCGGTGTAACTACTTGCACCGGTTCTTTTTTGATAAAAGTTGAAGTTAACATAAAAAAGGTAAGCAAAAGAACTGTAACGTCACTCATCGCAGTCATGTCGATGAATGTACTTTTCCTCGCTACTTTTACTTTAGGCATATAAATATCCTTTCTTTTTTAAGTTAATTAATTATTTATGTTTTTCAGCATAAGTTTGAACAATTGAGAAACCAGTTTCGTCAATTGCATACGTAATATTATCAATTTTACCAGTAAAGTAGCTATAAGAGATAATTGCCAATGCACCAGTTGCGATACCGAATGCTGTATTGATAAGAGCTTCAGAAATACCGGCAGCCAAAGCTACAGAGTCAGGAGCACCTTCATTAGACATCGCCGCGAACGAACGAATCATACCTAATACCGTTCCTAAAAGTCCGAAAAGTGTTCCTAATGTAGAAATAGTTGCAACAACCGGCAAATTTTGTTCCATAGTAGGTAATTCAAGAGCAGTAGCTTCTTCAATTTCCTTTTGGATAGCAAGTAGTTTTTGGTCTTTACTCATTTCTTCCGTTGCTTTTTCAACTTCGGCGTATTTTCTCAACCCCGAACTAACCACACTCGCGACGGAGCCTTTCTGTTTGCTGCAAAGAGTTTGAGCGCTATCAATATCACCAACTTCCAGTTTAGATTTTACATTAGCTACAAATTGAATTAAGTTTCCTGTTCCTTTAGCTTTATTTATAGCAAAAAAACGTTCAACACTTAAACAGATTACAGTTAATAATAAAGTTAATACAATACAAACGTTAGGACCTCCTTTATAGATTGTTCCCAACATGTTTGCAGGGTGAGCACTTGGTCTGTCTTCGAAAGCGACACTGGCACTACGAACCTCGTCAGGAGTATAGTCTGCAAAGTTGACCGGCTGACCGAAATAGAAAAGATAAACTGAAATTGCAATAACTGCACTTACTAAAATTACGATACCAGCAGAAATACCGCGTGATTTTTTCACAGGTTTTGTACCTTGTTGTTTTGCTTGTTTAGTTTCCATAAATACGATTGTTTCTTAAGTTATTATTGATTAAATGTTAATTTTATTCTCTTCCATTTAGGCAAAGTCGGCTGCAAATATAATTAAAATCTAATTTTAGAACGCAAAAAATTAGTTTTAATTACAGTTTTCTTATATTTTGTATTCTCTTTTAAATTTTTTAAAGCAAAATGAAGGTCATTCCCGGATATTCATTTCCTCAATTAAATGCTTTGCTCCGGCATATTTATCTATTATAAAAAGAACATAACGAATATCTACAGAAATGGTACGTTGCAAATCCGGTTCAAATATAATATCGCCGCTCATAGCTTCCCAATTACCATCGAATGCAATCCCAATCAATTCTCCCGATGCATTAATAACCGGACTACCCGAATTTCCGCCGGTAATATCATGCGTGGTGATAAAACAAACCGGCAAACGTCCATCAGCCATTGCATATTTACCAAAATCCTTATCCTTATATAACTGAGATAATTTAGAAGGAACAGTAAATTCCCAGCTATTCTTATTTTCCTTTTCCATTACTCCTTTTAATGTTGTAAAATAATTGTACTCCACAGCATCAACCGGACTATATGGTTTGATTGTACCATAAGTAAGGCGCATTGTAAAATTTGCATCCGGATATGCTGGCATTCCTTCTTTCATTTTCAAAACACCTTCAATATACTCTTTTATATAGATGTCATCTATCAGACTTTTTCCATAATAATCCAAAAATAAATTTTCATATTCTTTATTTACAGATTTTGCAAACAATAACATCAGGTCTGCATTAAGTGCTTCAGCTGTCGGATTACTCCTAAACTTAGCAAAATTCTGAGGAGTTGCAAAAATGGATGTTTTAAAACAATCATCTACAAATTCATCGTAGTTACCACCATATTTTTCATCAATAAAACGAAAAAAGAATGGACGTTTATCTTTTTCTATCATTTCGGCATATAACGACAACATTTTTTTCGAGACTTTGCGATCTACTTCCGGATTGTAGTTTTTATCATAATAGTCTTTAAATTCACTGTTAAGATTGACTACAAATTTTTCTGTTTCCAGTTCTTCTTTCGCATTAATAGCCATTAATAACGAATCGGTATCTATCGGCACATTCGAAAATCCTACTCCCAAAATCAATGCTTCCTGCAATGCAATAAACCGCTTCATCAAATCAGCCCGTTTTTCTACATTCAAACGAATCGAATCAAGTGCATTAATATATTTCTGATACTGATTTTTCTTCGCCCATTGAATGTAATTTTCTTCACTAAACTGTTTCTTTTTTATAACATCCAATTTATCAATACATTCATTCATTCCGATTGAATTCTTCCAATAATTGGACGAGCGGGAATATTTGTCGGCATATTGTATATTTATTTGTTCATCAGACTGCATTTCGGCCAACATTATTTTTTGCTTTTCTCCCCGGATTTGTATCCTTTCCTTATTTATAATGTCTTTGATTTCCTTGATTTCATAAGATGTTGCATATCTATCTGTTTCTCCCGGGAAACCTATAATAAAGGAAAAATCATTTTCATTGATGCCTTTAATAGATATAGGCAAATATTTCTTTGGATGCAAGGGAATATTATCCTTCGAATATGCGGCAGGATTTCCATCCTTATCAGTATAAACACGAAACAACGAAAAGTCGCCAGTATGCCGCGGCCACATCCAATTATCGGTATCTCCACCAAATTTACCAATAGACGAAGGCGGCGCTCCTACAAACCGCACATCGTAATATGTTTTCTTATAAAATAAATAATATGCATTTCCTTCGTAAAAAGGCTTTATTTCCAACGTAATATACGGATTCTTTTCTGTAAAATCGGCTCCAACATATTCATAAGCCAACGTATTTAAATACATTGGAGATAAAAAATACAAACCATCATAAAGTGTATCATTTTGCAATTCATTTTTTACATAATTTGTAACATCCTCTATTTTATCAATAAAAGTAACCTGAAGTTCCGGCGTCGGCAATTCGTCCTCTTTTTTCATCGCCCAAAAACCATTTTGCAAATAATTATTCTCCACAGTACTATGATCTTGTATATAAGAATAACCACAATGATGATTGGTTAATACCAATCCCTGTTCAGATATGATTTCTCCAGTACATCCACCTCCAAAAATCACAACAGCATCTTTTATACTTGGTGCATCAGGATTATATATGTCATCTATATTTAATTGCAATCCCAACTTCAACATATCAGATAAGTTTTGTTCCTTCAATTGCGGAAGCAACCACATTCCCTCCTCCCCTTTTCCGGCAACAGAAACCAACAGGGAAAGGCAAAAAACAATATATTTATTTATTTTTTTCATTAACACCGAATTGTTATTTGTTATTCGTTGTTGGTTAATTCATTACTAAGAACAAATAACCAATAACAAAAAAACGATATTACCATCATTGTATTTGTAAACATACAAAAATACATTTTATTGTCAAAAAAAGATGGATATATTTTTAGAATCGAAAAAAGGCCTTATTTTTGCTTTCGAGTAAAAATCTTTAAATCAAAATTCAAAATGAGAACATCTTTTGTTACTACCACTATTTTAATTTTTCTATGTTCAATTTGTGGTAATTCATTTTTACAAGCCCAATCTACAGCTGTTTTATATTCTAAAAAAATGGCAGATTCCCAAATGAAGCGCAGTGGTACCATTACCTCTTGGGATTATCCGAACGGATTATTTATCGAATCCGTACTTAAAATTTATGACAAATATAAAGATGAGAAATATTACAACTATGCACTTTCTCATGCAAAAGCAACAATTGATGCAAATGGTAAAATCGGATCTAAGTATTCATTTTCATCTTATAATATAGATTATGTATGTCCGGGAATGTTTTTGTTAGGTATTTATAAAAAAGAAAAAGATAATGATAAACGTTACAAAGTTGCATTAGATACATTGCGAAAACAACTTACGTATCAACCTCGAAATTCACAAGGCGGATTTTGGCATAAAAAAATCTATCCGAATCAAATGTGGTTGGATGGAATTTTTATGGGATCGAGATATTATGCAAATTATGATATCTTATTCAATGAAGGTAAAAATCTGGATGATGTGATTAAGCAATTCACATTAATTCATTCAAAAACATACGATAGCGAAAAGCAATTAAATTATCATGCTTGGGCCGAAAATCCGAATGATGCAAATGCCTTCTGGGCAAGAAAAGAGGAACCATTTAAAGGCTGTTCGCATGAATTTTGGGCACGGGGAAATGGATGGTACTTTGCAGCATTGGTTGATGTGTTGGAAATTTTACCCGAAAATCATCCAAAAAGAAGCGAAATGTTGAATATTTTGAACGAAGTTGCAGTAGGAATCAAACGTTGGCAAGACAAAGAATCGGGATTATGGTACCAACTATTAGAATATGATAATTCCGTTTGTGTTGATGGTAAATGTAATTATTTGGAAGCGTCTGCATCCAGTATGTATACATATGCAATGTTAAAAGCAGTAAGATTAGGATTTATTTCCAAAGAAGAATACTTAGAATCAGGCAAAAAAGCATATCAAGGAATTATTTCCAAACTAATCAGCGAAGATGTAAATGGAGATATTTCGTTAGATTATATATGTATCTCAGCAGGATTAGGCCCGGCAAATAGTCCAGAAAGAGATGGAAGTATCAAATATTACTTGACAGGAAGCGATGCGGGAAAAATTGTGTCCAACGATTTAAAAGGAGTCGGCCCGTTTATTATGGCAAGTGTTGAATACGAAACACTTAATGAAACATCCGGTATTAAAAATAATAAGATTGAACAAGGCGGGTATAATTATCAATACATCTCATCTAATTATTCTGTAAATGTTGAAAATGAACAGCATTTACCCATTCAAGTAAATATTTATGATTTATACGGAAAAATGATTGCCAAAGAACAAAGCAACTCAAAGTTATCATTGTCGTTAGCATCTTATCCAAAAGGATTGTATTTCGTAAAAATCAATAATTGCTTAACTGATAAAATTGTAAAACTTTAAAAAAGTAAAAGGTAACAAGTAAAATGTAAAAATCCATCTATTGATAATACAACATGTTACCTCTTACTTTTTATTAATCAACTTTAACTAAGAACAGAAAATTATGGCATGCTTAGGAGTTTTATTTTCACTTGATAAAGAGGCTGTTGACACATTAAAAGCATTCGAATCGGATGAAGAAAGATTATTATATCTTCAAGAAGAAATCGAAGAAACATACTTCGAGAAATATCCGGAAAAAATTGCCGAATTGGATAAATCCTGGGATGCTCTACACCGAAGCCTTACAGATGGAAAATTGGAATGGGAAAACGGAACTTTTCCATTAAACCATGTTATCTTAGGTGGAGAATTGATATATGATGAAGATGATTATATCATGAGTTTAAAAACACCTGAACAAGTTTCCCAAATCGCTTCCGAAATAGAAAAAATCGATGAAGACACTTTAAAAAAAGGTTATGAAAACATTGATACCAAAGATTATGGTTTCAGTTTAACTGATGAAGATTTTGAATATACTTGGAATTGGTTTTCGGGAAGCAAAGATTTTTGGAAACAAGCTGCCGAAGAAAATCGATATGTGCTGTTTACTGTTGACCAGTAAATAAAGCCAAGAATAAAGTAATATTTTCAAGCATTCAACGTAATTCTCAATAGAAAAAGAAAAAAAAGAACTGGTCGCATTTCGCGGCCAGTTTTCTTTTAAGTATAGCCATAAATATCCAAATCCTATTAGATACACTGCCAGTAATTTAGCAGGAAAATGACTTCTATATTTGAATTAGTCGCCTATCCAACAATATTTCTCCAATTTGATTCCTTACCTTTGTCCCCGTTTAATTTTAATACAAAATTAGTATGGACAAAAAAATCAAAAAGAAAGAAGCGTATCGCTTCAAGCGGTTTCAGCGAAAATCGTATTCGGCTTTCAACAGCCTGGGTAAATTGGTAAGTATTGGCGTTTTAACTTCTTGCATGCTTACTTTTGCACAAACAAACCATGTAGTTGCACAAACAAACGAACAGCAACAAGGAATCGAACCTAAATCGTTGGAAGAAGTGGAAATCACAGCATCGCGAGTCCCGATACAACTTACACAGGCTGCCAAAACAGTCGCTGTAATTACCCGAAGTGAAATTGATGCGGCGGCGGCCGAAAGTGTTCAGGATTTATTAGAGTATATAGTTGGAGTTGATGTAAGGCAACGAGGCGAATACGGAACACAATCAGACATTTCAATCCGCGGCGGCACATTCGACCAAACCGCAATTCTACTCAACGGAGTCAATTTCTCCAATCCTCAAACCGGACATTACAATTTCGACCTTCCGATAAATTTATCAGACATCGAACGTATAGAAATCATCGAAGGCCCGGCAACCAAAACGTATGGTTCGGGAGCATTCACCGGCGCAATTAATATTGTAACCAAAATCCGTTCGAAAAATTCTATTTATGCTGAATTGGGTACGGGAATGCATACGTTCGCAAAAGCAGAAGCTTCGGGAACGCTTCATTCCAATGATTTTTCGCATCAACTATCCGCAGGATACAAACATTCCGACGGTTACATTGCCAATAGCGATTTCGATATTCTGAGTTTCTACTGGCAAACCGGCTATTCGTCTTCGGATGCAGATATTAAAATTCAAGCCGGATACAACGATAAATCATACGGAGCAAATACGTTTTATTCTGCCGCTTTTCCCAATCAACACGACCACACGCAAGGCATTTTTGCCTCTGTAAAAGCGCAAACAAAAGGTAAAATAAAATTCTCACCACAACTGTTTTGGAATAAAAATTACGACTATTTTCAACTAATACCGGATAATCCATCCAAAGATAATTACCATCAATCACAAGTATTCGGCGGAAAATTTGATGGAACTTTTTCATGGAAATTAGGAAAAACAGTTTTCGGCGGAGAAATAATCAATGAAGGAATTCTAAGTACTACACTCGGATTTCCAACCGATTCGGTAAAAGTTTCCGGGAAAACCGATATTTACTACAAAGCAAAAGACAATCGCACCAATATCAGTTATTTCCTCGAACACAATGCTTCATGGAAAAACTGGAATGTATCTTTTGGAATATTAGCGTATTATAATACTGCGTTAAATGATAATTTTCATTATTACCCCGGAATTGACATCAGCTATCATCCGTCGAAATCGATAAAATTATATGCTTCGGCAAATAAAGCACTTCGAATGCCTACATTTACTGATTTATTTTATAAAGGAACGCATATCGGAAATCCGCACCTCAAATCGGAAGAAGCAACAGCCTATGAAATAGGAGTAAAATATTCAAAACCATACATTTCAGCTTACTTAGCAGGATATTATCGTCGAGGAGAAAATATGATTGATTGGGTTAAGATGAATCCCGACGATCCTTGGGAAAGTAAAAATCTAACCGAATTAAATACGCATGGAATAGAAACTTCAGTCTCATTTTTTCCGAAAATATTATTGAATAATAACTTTTTTATCCGGCAAATACAAGTCAGTTATTCCTATATTTCTCAGAATAAAAACAGTTATGATTTTATTTCCAATTATGCACTGGATTATTTAAAGCATAAGTTTCTGTTTTCAATCAACCATGATATTTACCGAAATCTATCTATGCAATGGAATTTCCGTTGGCAAAACAGAATGGGAAGTTATACCAAATACGAAAACCTGAAACCAGCTTATCAAGAACCATATGCACCTTATTCATTGTTAAATGCCAAAATCAACTGGAAGCAAAAACAATGGAATATTTACCTGGAAGCAGATAATATTTTTAATATCGAATATTATGATCTGGAAAATATTCCTCAACCGGGATTTTGGTTAACAGGCGGAATAAAATATACATTCAATTAACAATTAATAGTTGACAATTGACAATTAGGACAAACGGATGAAATCTCTTACATTTGCAAGTATAAAAAATTGTCAATTGTCAATTATATATGAATATATCCCCTAATTATGCAGGCATTGATATTGGTTCCAATGCTATCCGTTTACTTATTGCCAATGTTATTGAAGAGAATAACCTAGTAGATGTCAATAAAATACTACTTATCCGTATTCCCATCCGTTTGGGTGAAGATGTTTTTACAAAAGGAGAAATAAGCGAGCAAAAAATCGAAAGTTTTTCTAATGCAATTACGGGCTTCAAATACATTATGAAAACGTATAATGTAATTGATCATAAGGCTTGTGCTACCAGCGCCATGCGTGAAGCGCGAAACGGAAAAGAAGTTGTTGATATTATCCGGCAAAAGTCGGGAATAGACATTAATGTTATTGATGGACAGGCAGAAGCCAGTATTATCTTTTCCGAAGGTGTTGCCGCTAACATAAGTAATTCTCCTAATTATATGTATGTGGATGTGGGCGGAGGAAGTACCGAAGTTACTGTGTTTTGTGATGATGAATTGGTAGATTCCCGTTCGTTTAAATTGGGAACCGTAAGAATGTTGACTCAAGGGACTAACAATGATGAATGCCATCAATTAAAAGAATGGCTGAAAGAAATAACAAAGGCACATAAACCCACTGCAATCATTGGTACCGGAGGAAATATCAATAAAGTTCAGAAATTAATTAATAAACGAAGCAAAGAACCTTTGTTATATAATGAAATTAAAAAGTTATACGAAAAAATCAAAGCTCAAAGTTACGAAGAACGAATTATTAGTTTAAAATTAAGCGAAAGCCGTGCCGACGTAATCGTTCCCGCATTGGAAATATTCCTCACAACAATGAAATACGCCGGGATTAATGAAGTGTATGTTCCTAAGGTTGGATTAGCGGATGGTATTGTGAGACAACTACACCTTGAAAAATTAAGAGTTAAGAATTAAAAATAGCAATTTGCTAAAAAGTTAAAAGTTTTGGACTGGAAAGAAAAATATAAACGTCATATTTTATTGCCCGAAATTGGAGAAGAAGGACAAAAAAAGCTACAAAATACAACTGTATTATTAATTGGTGTCGGTGGATTAGGCTCTGCAATCAGTTTGTACCTTACAGCAGCAGGAATCGGTCGTTTGGGAATTATTGATGCGGATGTTGTTTCGTTAAGTAATTTGCAACGACAAGTTCTTTATACCGAAGAAGAAATCGGATTATCAAAAACCGCTTGTGCAAAGAAAAGGCTTCAGGCTCTTAATCCCGAATTGCAAATAGATGAATATCCATTTAGATTTAATAAAGAAAATGCCTTGGAAATTACCCGAAATTATGATATTATTGTAGATGGATGCGATAACTTTTCTACCCGTTTTTTGATAAACGATACATGTGTTGAATTAGGAAAACCATATGTGTATGGAACCATTCAGGAATTTCATGGACAAGCATCGGTATTCAATTATCAAGGCGGGCCAACTTACCGCGATTTATATCCCGATGAAACAGCATTAACATCTATTCCTTCAAAAGAATTAGGCGTATTGGGAGCTATTCCAGGTATTATCGGATGTATCCAAGTTTCCGAAGTAGTAAAAATTATTACAGAAACCGGAGATGTATTATCAGGTAAACTTTTTGTGATGAATATGTTGACGATGGAAACACAGATTTTGGAAATTTAGTTATTAGTTATTTGATTTTAGTAAATCAAATAACTAAAGAAATATCCACAAGGTTAAATTAACCACAACTTGCACATTCTAAACAATACAATGAAAATAACTTATATCCCCAAAACGCAAATGTAATTACAAATCCTGCATAAAGTAAAAAAAGAAGAATATTTCTGTCCTTAATAAGACTTCTAATCCCTATAACCAAAAATATTACAGAAATTACATAGTAAACAATTCCGAAAAAATCGCCTTGATTTATATGTGAATTCGCTGTCTTTTGAGCGTAAGGGACCAATAAGAAATATGTTAATATATTAACAATCAGTATTCCTAACAACAGATAAATTTGTTTTTTCGCAACCTTATTCATAAAAATAAAAAAGCTTTATGGCACATACTAAAATAACAAATAACTAACAACCATCAACTGGTTTCAATCCCAATGTTGTCGCATATTCCAACATAAATTGATAAGCGGCATCATGTTCATTGGGAATAATGCCATCTAACAAAGCATCTTTAATAGCCGTTTTAATCAAACCTACTTCACGGGAAGGGGTTAATCCGAATGTTTCCATAATTTCCTCGCCTGTTACGGGCGGTTGAAAATTCCGGACTCTGTCTTTTTCTTCAATTTCCTTTAATTTTTGGCGAACCAATTGAAAATTAGACAAAAAACGCTTCACTTTTTCTTCGTTTTTCGAAGTAATATCCGCTTCGCAAAGCAACATCAAATCATCAATATCATCGCCTGCATCAAAAAGTAAACGGCGAACGGCCGAATCTGTAATTTCCTCTTCTGCCAACACAATCGGGCGCATGTGCAAGGATACCATCTTTTGAATATATTTCATCTTTTCATTCATCGGAAATTTCATCCTTCGAAAAATCTTCGGAATCATTTTTTCTCCGATAAAATTATGATTATGAAAAGTCCAACCCAAATTATCATCCCAATGTTTGGTTTGAGGTTTGGCAATATCATGAAAAATAGCCGACCAACGTAACCAAAGATTATCCGTTTTTTGAGCGACATTATCTAACACCTGCAATGTATGATAAAAATTATCCTTATGACCTTTTCCTTTTTTGACTTCCACGCCTTTTAATACTGAAAGTTCGGGAAAAATTAGTGGCAATAATCCGCATTTATCCAACAAAATAAATCCTTTTGACGGAATGGGAGAAGCAACTATTTTATTCAATTCATCAATAATACGTTCCTTAGAAATAATTTCAATGCGTTCTTTATTTCGGGAAAGCGCTTCAAACGTTTCGGGAAAAATCGTAAAATCCAATTGCGTAGCAAAGCGCACTGCACGCATCATTCGCAACGGGTCGTCGCTGAAAGTAATATCAGGATTTAAAGGTGTACGGATAATTTTTGCATCCAGGTCAGATAATCCGTTAAAAGGATCAATCAATTCTCCGAAACGGTTTTTATTCAGGCACAAAGCCATTGCGTTAATTGTAAAATCGCGACGATTTTGGTCATCTTCCAATGTACCTTCTTCTACTACCGGTTTACGAGAATCATGACTGTAAGACTCTTTCCGGGCACCGACAAACTCTATCTCCGAGTCACCTTTTTTTAGTTGTGCTGTTCCAAAATTTTTGAAAACCGACAAATGCACTCCCCTGCCCCATTTCTTTGCAACAGCCTCAGCCAAAGCGATTCCACTTCCAACAGTAACAATATCAATATCTTTCGAAAAACGTTTCAGGAAAATATCGCGTACATATCCACCTATTACATATACTTCAACATTCAGTTCGTCAGCAGCTTCAGAGACTATCGAAAAAGTTTTTGCAGATAAGTGTTCTTTTAAATTCTTTTGCATCAACAAGTTTGGTTGTTTGTTATTGAGGTTTTGGTTATTGGTTATTTGTTTTTAGTATACAATAATCAGAAACAGGCAACAAAAATAAGATAAATGTTGCGGGTTGAAAAATAAAACAATGCTGATTTTACACTTCAGGTTCTTTTTTGAAACGTATTGTTTATCAAATTAATCCCATAGTTTAATTGAATTATTTTGATAAATTATCTTTTGTAGATTCGCATTCAAATCTAAAGGATAAGGAAAAATTATCCACATCCTTAACATTCGTATGCATTAAAAAAATAGTTGTAATAATTGTTGATAATCTAAAGATTATCTATTATATTTAAACCCTCTAAATTATTATGGAAAATGAGCAAATGAAAGAGCTTCAAGAGCTTCGTCGACTAACCTTAAGAAATTTGAAAAATATAGAAATTTTCACTCAAAAACTTGGAACAACAATCGAAGCGAACAAACACCTCGAAGATATGTTAAACAAATATTTGGAAGAATTAAAACAAATTGATGACAAAATCAAAAAGTTACAGTAAAAAAGCACACTTTGTTTTAGTCGGAAAATTAAAAAACATGCGTTATGAGAAATATTGATGATTTAAAAGTAGATTTTGACAAAATATTGCAAGTTGGTCAAAACATGACAGAAGAAGAGTTTAGTGCTTATGTCACAAATTACTTATCAACTAAAACACAGGAAGAAAAAGAATTATTAAGCTCATTCCTTCCGACTACTATTGAGAGTAATTTATTGCAACTTAAAGATATTGACAATAAAATAGCTATCTTGGAACAATTAGACGGTATCGAAGATTTTGTTAAGTTATCAAAGATATCTAAAGAATATTTTGGGAAAAGCAAGGCTTGGATATATCAACGATTGAATGAGCATAATATACATGGAAAACCGGCAAAATTTACCGATGATGAAAAAAAGAAATTGTCAAAGGCATTACTAGATTTAAGCGAAAAGATTAAGACTGTTGCGTTGAAAATTGCGTAATTTTGTTTTTTAGATAAAAAAGCCCTTGCTGTAACGCCAAGGGCTTTTTTGTTAAAGAGAAGCAGTGATTACCCCATATCGAAAAACATTAATTGCTCAACTTGTAAACCTTATCCTTTATTTTCACAATAAGTCCTCCCGAAAATTGGTTATTTAGAGGAATAACATTCTCTTTTGTTCGTAAAATCAATTGTCCTGTAATTGAATAAATTTCCACAAAATCTGAACTTTCTTTTTCCGAGATATAGAGGATGTTCTTATTAATCCATGCTATTGAGTTATCTGTAGATATTGAGGAGTTTTTAATTCCAGCCAGATTTTTCAGTGAATAATAATATTCTCCATAATAATACCATTCGAATGTATTTCGAGCCAGATTTTTCTCCCATTTTACAGTTCCATCAGCATTGTATTCATAAGCCAAAGCAGATTCCTCAGTTATTAGTTCTCCCGAAAAATAATCATAAAACCACATTTTACGATATATTGCTTCTATCCTATTATCGAGATATTCAATTTGATACAAATCCCATGAATTCAATTGCCACTCTGTAGTTTCATTCTCTCGTATATAATCATAACTTTCGATGAGATTACCTTGTTCATCATATATATAAATTATTTTCTCATTTAGATATTTAACCCAATCATTTGCAACCTCATCCCATATAAAAACTTCAGAAATCTCCGTCATCAACCCTTTGTCATTATAGGTAGGATAATATTTTATCCTTGTTTCCTTATTATTATCCATTTCATCAAGCCAAGAATGGTTCCATACGGCAATTTCACCTTTATCATTATATTCTTTTTGTTCCCACTCTCGAATATATTTTTGGTTGTAATCCCAAGCATAAATCTCAGTGTACTCTGTAAGCAATTTTCCTGCTTTATCATAGTGAAAGAAGGTTTTATGACTAGGATGCTCACTCCCTCCATACACAATGCTATCCAATACATTTACCATCTCATTCGAATTGCGCAATAAAGCACTTGAACTTGCGATTTGCCCTAAGGATTGGTATAATTTAAATTTTGGTGTATTTTGAGCAGAGCTACTCGCTACAAATAATACTAAAACAGAAAGTAAACAAAGTTTTTTCATTTTGATTAAATATTTAAGCCTTCCGTCCCAAGTCAGCGGTTAGTATTCAGACAAAAAGGAGCGTGGGACATAACTATATCCGCCATTGAGGTAACTACCACATACCTACACGTCTATAAATAAGTAAAACGCTATGCCGTAACGTGAGCGTTTCTAACTTATTTTTATGGACAATTTGTTGAAAAGTGGTAATTTTAATGACAAGAATAAAAGCAACGCTTCTATTTTTTACCAAACAGTAGTGAAAAACAATTATTCACTCGCGTAATCATATTTATTTTTTGTAGATTTACGTTCAATCAAAGGGATAGGTACAAATTGTACCCATCCATAAGATATCACATTTTATCTTTTTTAGAAACTACCAAACTATCTTTTGGGTCAAATTTTGATTATCTAACTGAATATTAATAATATAAACACCCATTTGTGGCAATTTGATTTGAGAAACATTTGATGTGGAATTAATTTCACTTTGTATTTTTCCATTGATATCAAAAACTTGAACTTTATAATTTACATCAATATCCCAAATTTTCAACATCCCGTTATCAATAGTGTAATTTATTGATTTCATAGTTACATTATCAGATATTGAACTTCCGGGTATATACTCGTAAGCGCCTAAATCTATTTGCCCTCCCGAAATACGCGGATTACCAATAATATCGGTACCAAGAGCTATTTCCTTAGGTAAAATGGAGGCATCTCCGGCATTGATATATGGAGAAGTCGATTTTAAACTCCAATCGGCATTTTCCAATTCTACTTTTTGAACATCCGTTTTGGCAATGCCTTCAAATGATGTCGAATTCACAAAATTAGGAGATAAATCATAGGAAGTTTTTATGCAATTATAATCATAGGTTTGAGGATTAATCCCTTCAAATTCAATATTATAATTCGAATAATTATCCGGAAAGTTGTTTACAATCGTACTGTTATAAACATATACATCATATGGCTCGTATGCATATCCACCATTATAAATTCCTCCTCCTAAAACATCATATCCTTCTATACTAATTCCTCCTCCCCCTGAATTATTTATTATAACACAGTTAAGAACTGTTCCATAGTTAGATATTCCACCCCCAATGAAATCAGATACATTATCAGTCACAATACAATTTTTTACTATTCCTCCCCTTTCATAACTATAACCATTAGCAATACCTCCACCTTCTTGTGCATGATTATTAAAGACCTTACAATTTTCTACAATTCCTCCTTTATTAAAAATTCCTCCACCTTTTCCTTCGCCATATTCTCCAATTGCATGGTTATTAAAAACTTTACAATTTTCTACAATTCCTCTAACATTATCATCATATATTAATCCAATACCTTCTACATATATTTGACTGCATCCTACATATATTCCTGCTCCTTCTTCCGCTTGATTATTACTGATAATAGAATTTTGCATAGTGCCACCTCCATTAATATAAACTCCACCACCATAGGAGTGCAGCGTATCCCATATCGAATTATTTTCTATTATACAACCACTTATTATCCCTCCGTGACATGAGATTCCACCACCAAGATTGTTTCTGACGATACAATCTATTATTTTTGATCGTATGCAATTATTTTATCATTCTCATCAAATTTCCATTCATCGCTGTCTATCCCTCTATCGAAATTATTATTCACAATACTATTCTTAATAATACCATTGCCGCTATTCATTACTCCTCTTTCATTATCCATAATGACACAATTTGTAACTTCACCCTTATTGAATATTCCATTACTAGCATTATTACTTACCAGACAATTGACAATAAGTCCATTACTAGCATTATAAACTCCAGATCCCGGATATGTTCCATTTTTATTTATGATACAGTTTTTAATTGTTCCTTCATTATAAATTCCATAGGATTTCCCTCTTTTAACTTTAAATCCATCAAAAATAGTTTTATCAGGCTCTGTTGCTGCAAGATATACAACAATATCACTATTTTTATAGACTCCGGTAACATTCCAATAATGACTATTTATATCTTTCTCCCAAATATCTTCTACACCATCAATATCTCCTGATAAAACAGTTTCATAAGTAAATTCCCAATCTTCAATTGTACCATTACCATTCTTGTCTGATTTTGTTCGACTCTCAATGTTAAATTCATTACCCTGAAAACCGCCATATAAACAAATTCCATTTTTCAGTAAAAATGTCTTTGAATTATACGTCCACCCATCTACAGATATTTCCACATCAAGAGTAGGGTAATAAGTCCCCCCTGCAACCCAAATTTCATCACCCGCAGTAGTTTTCTTTATCATATCTTGGATATTCCCTGCCGCATCATTCCAAGAAGTTCCGTTACCTACACCATCTACCTTTACATAAAAAATACTCTTTGCATTTCCTTCAAGAAAGAAAGGAAACAACATTAATAAACAAAAAAACTTTAAAGAGACAAATTGTTTCATAACATGTAATATCAAGTCGCTTTTACGTCCCATTAAAAGCAATTATATAATAAAAGAAGGCGCAGGACTGTTGAAATCTTATCCATCCAAAGGTATCGCCAAACACCCCACCACAGATAAGCAACAGTCCCACGCCCTATTATGTATATACAAATATACGCAAATAGAACGTGAGCGCTTTGTTGCTATCATCCTCGTGGTTTTGAAATTGGCGATTTCTTGAATGAGGATAATATTTTTACGCTTCTCGTTAATTTTATGTCCTTCTAATTACCAACACTTTGGTTTAATTAGAATTGCCGCAAAGGTAAAATAAAAACAGATAAATCACAAACACCGTATTTAACACGACAATATAACAATCAATAAAAAAGCAAATAATTCTTACTATAACAATTTTAAAAACTTGCACAATCCAAATTTTGTACGTAATTTTGTACAAATTAAAGCATCAAGTTATGTTAGTAGCAAACGTTTCCGATTTCAGGAAAGACATAAAGTCTTATTTTGACAAAGTCGCAAAAAATTTCGAGACTCTGATTATCAATCGAGGAAAAGAGGAAAACATTGTTGTCATGTCATTAGAAGAATATAATTCCCTGATGGCAACAAATTATGAGTTATCCTCTCAAAAAAATGAAAAGAGACTGGACTCCGCCATTGAAAAACTAAAAAACGGGAAATCACATCCAAAAGATTTAATCGAAAAATAAAATGAAGTATATTTTCGTAGATGAATCTTGGGAAGATTATCTTTATTGGCAAAATACCGATAAGAAAAAATTGAAAAAAATAAACGAACTGCTGAAAGATATCGCAAGAAATCCTTTTGAGGGATTAGGAAAACCTGAACCTTTAAAACACAAATATTCAGGATTTTGGTCAAGAAGAATTGACAATGAACACAGGCTTATCTATAAATATGAAGAAGATGAAATTCAAATAGCAAAATGTCGACACCATTATGATTAGATATTGCTAATAACAATTAAAATTGACAACAAACCTATGCAAAACAGAATAACATCTCTATTTAACATTCAATATCCCATCATCTCCGGCGGAATGGTATGGTGCAGCGGTTGGCGATTGGCAGCAGCCGTAAGCAATGCCGGAGGATTAGGACTTATCGGCGCCGGTTCGATGCATCCCGAAACATTACAGGAGCACATCCAAAAAGCAAAAAAAGCAACCGACAAACCTTTCGGTGTAAATGTTCCGCTTTTATATCCCGAAATAGATAAAATAATATCCATCATCATCGAAGAAGGTGTAAAAATTGTATTTACCTCTGCCGGAAATCCGAAAAAATGGACACCCATTTTAAAGGAAAAAGGAATTACGGTTGTGCATGTGGTTTCTAGTTCAAAATTTGCTATGAAATGTGAAGAAGCCGAAGTTGACGCCATTGTTGCCGAAGGATTCGAAGCCGGAGGACACAATGGGCGTGAAGAAACAACATCCCTCACATTAATACCTCAAGTAAAAAAAGCAACCAATCTTCCACTAATAGCCGCCGGAGGTTTTGCTTCAGGGAACGGAATTCTAGCCGTAATGGCTTTAGGAGCTGAAGGTGTACAAATGGGAACTTGCTTTGCATTATCGCAAGAATCGTCAGCAAGCGATGCATTCAAGGAAAAATCAACATCGTTATCGGAAGGTGACACCATGCTTTGTTTGAAAAAATTGACTCCGGTTCGCTTGATTAAAAACGAATTTTACAAAACCGTTGAAGACGCTGAGAACAAAGGAGAAAGCATCGAAAATCTAAAAACATTGCTCGGAAAAGGCCGTGCAAAAAAAGGTATATTTGAAGGCGATTTAATTAATGGTGAACTCGAAATCGGACAAATTGCATCCATGATAAAAGAGATAAAACCGGTAAAACAAATTGTCGATGAATTAATCTCAGAGTTTAATGAGTCTGCATCTAAATTAAAGAATATAAAAATGTAATTTCACCCCTGTCCCCTAAAGGGGAACGAACCATTCTACATTGTAGCGTTCCCCTTTAGGGGACAGGGGTATAAAATCGAGAAAGAATGAAAAAAATTATCCAAAACACAATCTTATTAGCTGTAGTAATCACATGCTTAATTTCCTGTCGTTCAAGAGCAAATGAAGAAGTTGTTGTTGAAAACAAATTTAAAGTTAATATTCCCACTTATCTGAGTCAAACTTTCGACTTGAACGAAGATGCAACTCTTCAATACCAAAGCCGTTTCCGGGATGTGTATGTGATGGTTATTGAAGATACAAAAGAGGAATTTCATAACATATTAATAGAAAGCGAAATAACTGATGAATACAGTAGTGATTTTGAGGGATTTGCAAAATTAATGTTTGCATGTGGAGGATTTTGGGATGTACCTGAAGATGATGTTAAAATAAATAAAATCAATGGATTAAATGCAATAACAGTTGAAACAAGCAATATAATCGAAGGAGTGGATATTTTTTACAAAGCAGCCTTAATTGAAGGAAAAACCACATATTATCAAATTGTTGCATGGACAAATGCAAACAAAAAATCAAAAAATAAAGCTGATATAGAAAAAATGGTTGATTCATTTACTGAGTTGTAAAATTCATCTTCAACTCTTAATTCTTAATTCTTAATTCAAATGGACATTTGTATAGACTTCGACGGAACCTGCGTAACACATGAATATCCTGCTATCGGAAGAGAAATCGGTGCTGCTCCCGTATTGAAAGAATTAGTTGAAAATGGACACAAACTTATTCTTTTTTCGATGCGTTGCGACCGGAAAGTAAAAAAGAAAGACAAAAAAACAGGAGAAGAAATCTCTATAGAAGAAAAACATTTAACAGAAGCCGTCGAATGGTTTCAGAAGAATGATATTCCATTGCATGGTATTCAAAAAAATCCGACACAACGCTTTTGGACATCCTCTCCAAAAGCTTACGGACATTTATATATTGATGATGCAGCACTAGGTTGTCCACTCATTTATCCTGAAGATAAAAAAGAACGTCCTTATGTGGATTGGATTTCAGTAAGACAATTTTTACACACGATGGGATTAATATCTTAAGACAAAAGAATAAAGACATAAAGATTCTTTTTTGTCTTTAATATCTTTCCTTTCTTCTTAAGTCTTTTGTTCTTTTATCTATATAAATCATAGTCATCATTTAATCATAACAAGACAATGAGAGTAGAAATTTGGTCCGACATCGTTTGTCCCTACTGTTACATGGGAAAACGAATATTCGAAGCAGCATTGAAAAAATCGTCACACGCTTCGGATATAGAAGTTATATGGCGAAGTTACCAACTCGACCCAACATTAGCATCCGGAGAAAAAATTGATTTCTATCAATATATGGCGGATATGGAAGGTGTTTCCCGGGAAGAAGCAATAGCTGAAGCAAAGGAAGTCGCAGCAAAAGCAAAAAAATTAGGACTAATTTATAATTTCGACAAAGTTGTAATGACAAATACATTTGATGCACATCGTTTAATACATTTGGCATCAAAACACAAGATTGCAGGATTAGCCGAAGAAAAATTGCATAAAGCCTATTTTACCGATGGATTGGATGTAAGTGATAAAAATGTTCTACTAAATATCGGAAAAGAAATCGGATTGGATGAAAACGAGGTCCTTCAACTATTAAACAGTGATGCCGTAAATGAAGAAGTTTATAATGACATTGAAGAAGCGAACAGCTTGAATTTGTATTATGTTCCGTTTTTTCTTTTTAACAGAAAACATATTATTACAGGCATTGTATCAGAAGAAGATTTTTTGAAAGTATTAAATATTTAAAACTACATTATACTAAAATCAAATGAAAAATAAATCCTTATCTTTTATCCTTATTCTATTATTCACAAGTACTACCTTTATTGTTCATTCCCAAGAACAAGACTTCAACTATTACTATGAACAAATGAAAAGTAATGACGGAAAAAATCCGATTCTGGTAATTGCGAATAGCATGAAGGTATTGCAGATAGACCCTAAAACTACTACTGCCTGGTTTTATAATGGAAAAGCAAATAACGATTTGTATATGTATTGGAATACAATTGCAGCTTATGACAAATATATTCAAATAAATCCCAATTGGACAGGCGCATATACCAATCGCGGAAATGCCTATGCAATGATAGGATATGATGATTTGTCAATAGCCGATTACAACAAATGCCTTGAGATGGAATCTGATTCTTGGTATGGCCATATAAATAAAGCGAATGCATATCTTAGGATAAATAATATACCTCTTTTTCTGGAAAACACATACGCTGCTATTGAAGTAAATCCAAATCATCCGTTGAATTATACCCTTTTAGGACAATATTATTGGGGAGGAAAACAGGATTTCGACAGTGCTTGTTATTATTTCAACAAAGCAGTTGAAATAGAAAATACAAATGCTTATGCATACTACCACAGAGGATTAATGAAAAAACAGTTAGATTATTCTCAATCCGAAGTAGAAAGTGATTTCAACAAAGCAATCGAATTATTCAGCGAAAAAATCAATCAAAACCCTGAAGACTATCCAGCCCTTACAGGCAGAGCCGAAACATATCAGGAATTAGGAAAAAAAGAGAAAAGCCAAAATGATTACCTGAAAGCATTACCTATTTTAAATAAATTAATTGCATCATATCCGAAATCATACCGGCTTGTATATTCAAGAGGCTGTATTTATGATAGCCTAAATGAAAAAGACAAATCCACAGTCGATTTTAATAAAGCATTAGAAATCAACCCTAATTTTCCATTCGTAAAATGGACTCTTGATTTCGAAAAAATTAAAAAATCAAATGAAAAATAAATTCTTACTTTTTGCGCTTGTTCTATTATTTACATGTACAGCTTCTATAGTCCGTTCCCAAAAACAAGACCTCGACTATTACTATAAACAAATATCAAAAAACGATGGAGAAAATCCAATTTTAGTAATTGTTAATAGTATGAAAATATTACTGGAAGACCCAAGTACATCTTGGTTTTATCTTGGAAAAGCTAATAATGATCTATGCATGTACTGGAACGCAATTGCTGCCTATGATAAATACATTCAAATAGATTCAATATCTCCTGATGCATATATCAATCGTGGAAATATCTATGCAAAGGTAGGATATGATAGTTTATCAATCGCTGACCACAACAAAGGCCTTGAATTAGAACCTAGTTCTTGGTACGGCTATATAAACAAGGCTAATACATTTCTTAGAATGGGCAACATGGCTCTTTTTTTCGAAAACATACATACTGCTATTAAAATAAGACCATATTATTCCTATAATTACACACTCTTAGGACAATACTATTGGGGTGAGAAACATGATTTTGACAGTGCACATTATTATTTTGATAAAATAATTGAAATAGATAATAGAAACATTAGTGCATATCTACGTAGAGGATTAATGAAAAAGCAGTTGGATTATCCTCAATCCGAAATAGAAAGTGATTTCAATAAAGCAATCGAATTATTCAGCGAACATATTAATAATAAAAATCCTCAAGACTATTCTGCCTTTATCGGTAGAGCTGAAGCTTATTCAGAATTAGGCAAAAAGGAGAAAAGTCAGAATGATTATCTGAAAGCACTACCTATTTTAAATAAATTAATTGGATTGTACCCTAAATCCTATACACTTATATATGCAAGGGGTTGTCTTTATGACGGTTTGAATGAAAAAGAAAAATCCACAACCGATTTTAATAAAGCATTAGAAATCAATCCTAATTTTCCATTCGTAAAATGGACTCTTGATTTCGAAAAAATAAAAAAGTAAATCAATATGATTATTTCTTATGATTCAAACAGTTAAATTTGCACATGATAAAATTAAAATACAATTGTTCATTGCTTTATTTATTTAACTATTTCGAGAGTAAAATAAAGTACTCTAAAATTATATCCGAAAAAATTAAACCAGATGAATAGAAAATATTTACATTTTGTATTTGCCATATTATTTATGAGCACATCTTTCCTTAGTTACTCTCAGGATCAAGACATTGACCATTATTATGGCATAATAAGGGCTGTTGATAAAGATAAAAATCCTTATTTAGTAATTGAAAACAGTAGAAAAATAATAGAAATTGATCCAACCTCCAAAAATGCTTACTATTACAATGGAGATGCTAATTACAAATTAGGCATATACTGGAATGCCGTTTCTGCGTATGACAAATATATTCAATTAGCTCACACAAACGAAGTAAATGTAAATAACGAATCAGGAGCATATGTTAATCGAGGCAATGCCTATTCAGCTATGGGATACGACAACTTAGCAATAAGTGATTATAAAAAAGCAATTGATCTATCATCCGAACATTGGGCTATCGCTCACGCAAATATGGCTGACACTTACTTCAGCAATGGGGATATGCCTCATTTTCTTGAGAATGTGCAATTGGCTATTGAAGCCAATCCTGACCAACCTTCAAGTTACAGACTTTTAGCAGGATATTATTGGTGTGAAAAGCAACGCTTTGATAGTGCTCTTTATTATTCTAACGAAGCAATAGAAATAGACAATTCTAATGCAAAAATGTATTTCCTTAGAGGGTTAATGAAAAAACAGTTAGATTATCCAAGAAATGAGGTAAAAGATGATTTTATTAAAGCTGTAGAATTATATAGTAAGCGAATCAAGACTAATAATCAAGACTATAATGCGCTTGCCGGTAGAGCGGAAGCTTATTATGCATTAGGCAAAAAAAATAAAGCACGAGAAGATTACCTGCAGACATTACCATTTTTAAATAAATTAGTCATATTATATCCCAAATCCTATCGAATATTTTATAGTAGAGGATGCATTTATAATTCTTTGGGTGAGAATAAAAAAGGTGCTGCCGATTTTGAAAAAACCTTAAAAATCAATCCAAAATGCCCATTTGTAAGATGGACACTTGATTTCGAAAAAATAAAAAAACAATAGTATGAAGAAACTTATTTATTTAGCAACATTTGCCTTGCTACTAACAGCCTGCGATAAAAAACAACAAAAAGATTCCGACTCAATGATTGGTAAAAAAGATATAAAATTGACAAGTAAATTAATGACACCCGAACTTCTCTGGAACTTCGGACGCGTAGGAAATGTTACGGTTTCTCCTAACGGAAAACTCATTGCTTATACCGTAACTTGGTACGATATTGAGCAAAATAAAAGTAATTCTGAAATATATGTGATGGATGTAAACGGGGAAAATAAAAAACAATTGACCTTTTCCTCTGAAAAAGAAGGAGGCCTGCAATGGCGACCTGATAATGAATACATCGGATTCGTACGAAATGGAAAAGTATTCGAAATAAAACCGGATGGCAGTAGCGAACGCGAAATTACGATTACCGGAGAAGAAAAAGAAATCTCCGAATTCAAGTATTCTCCTACAGGAGATAAAATGGTATTTTCCATTGAAACTCCGGTCGAAAAAGTATTGGGAAAAGATATATATCCTGATTTACCTCAAGCGAATGCCTACACAGCCGATGATTTAATGTACCGTCATTGGGATACATGGGCAAACGGTTCTTTCAGCCATCTTTATATAGCCGGCTATACGGATGGAAAAACTACGGAACCCGAAGACATTATGCCGGGGGAACCTTGGGATGCTCCGGTAAAACCATTTGATGATATTAGCGAAGTTTCATGGTCACCTGATGGAAAAATACTTGCTTATTCCTGCAAAAAACTAAAAGGAAAAGAATATGCCGAAACCACCAATTCCAATATTTATCTGTATAATCTCGAAACAAAAAAAACAGATATGTTGACCGAAGGAATGAACGGATATGACAAACATCCTTCATTTTCTCCCGATGGAAGCAAATTAGCATGGTTAAGTATGGAACGGGAAGGATACGAAGCAGACAAACAACGTATTTTCATTTATGATTTTGTCACAAAAAATAAAAGTGATTTTTCCGAAAATTTTGATTCAAGCCCATCCAGTATCGAATGGGCAAAAGATGGAAAATCATTGTATTTAACTGCTTGTTTCAATGAAACTTTCCGTGTTTTCAAAATGGATTTACCCATAGTAAAAATCGCCGAAAACACCGACATGTCAACATTTAAAATGCCTCCTGCCCTATTTACACAGATCAGTAAAGATGGATTTTTCGATTATCAAGGTGTACAATTTGCCGGAAATAAATTAATTCTTACTCGTTCTCAAATTACAACTCCGCCAGAAATTTATGCTTTAGATCCCAAATCCGGTGAAGGAACCGAATTGTCTTTCATTAATAAAGATATTTTGGAACAACTTGATTTACCACAAATGGAACAGCGCATGGTAAAAACTACTGATAACAAGGAAATGCCGGAATGGGTTATTTTGCCTCCAAATTTTGACAAATCGAAAAAATATCCGATTATTCTAATGTGTACAGGTGGACCTCAGGGAGAAGTAAGTCAATCCTACAGTTATCGTTGGAATTTTGCATTAATGGCATCTAAAGGATATGTCGTGTTGTATCCCGGACGAAGAGGTGTAAGCGGTTATGGGCAAGCATGGACTGATGCAGTAAGTAAAGATCACGGCGGCCAGCCCGAACGGGATTTATTATCAGCTGTTGACGATATCTGCAAAGAACCTTGGATTAATAAAGACCGTTTGGCTGCTGTTGGAGCAAGTTATGGCGGATATTCAATATTCTGGTTAGCTGGAAATCACAATAAACGATTTAAAGCATTTATTTCTCACTGCGGAATTTTCGATATGAAATCCATGTACACTACTACCGAAGAAATGTTTTTCGAAAATTGGGAAACAGGTGGTCCGTTTTGGGATGAAAATAATAAAGTCGCACAAAAATCATTCGCCCAATCTCCTATGAATTTTGTAAAGAAATGGGATACTCCTATCCTTATTTTCCACGGAGAAAGGGATTACCGTGTTCCTTATTCGCAAGGAATGGCTGCATTTAATTCGGCACAAATGCTAAATATTCCGGCTCGCTTGGTTGTATTTCCCGAAGAAAATCATTGGGTATTGAAACCTCAGAATGCTATTTTGTGGCAGCGGGAATTTTTTGGTTGGTTGGAAAAATATTTGAAGTAATTGAATTTTGAAAAATCAATAAACAAGGCTGCCTCGATGAGGTAGCCTTGTTTTTAGTTAGCTTTTCACGGTTTTTGGTTTTAAGAGTATTAATTTTTCATGGATTAAAGATTTTTGAAAAAATGTTATTAAGATTAGTGTGTTTATAGTTTACTCATGTATAATATATCTCAGCAATAGAATTGCTCAATTCTACATAAATCGAACCTTCTTTCTCAAAAAATTGAATTTTACCCTCTCGCGACAACCATCCCAACGAGAGGTTTATGACTCCTTCTTTATAATGAGTATACTCTCCTATTTTTCGGATGCTCATAGGCCCCTTGCTATAAAGTAAATGCCATATAACACCTGCTTTTGCACCAATGTCTATTCTTTGCATAGCGTTTGTTTTTAGGTTAGGTTTTAATAATAAAAAACCACTTAGAAATCAACAAATAAGAACATTGAACGTTATTAAACTATTGAACATAATATTGATAGAATACACCCCTCTATTCCAACTCTTTGTATCAATAAAAAGATGCAATGTCGGAACGGTATAAATAGATAATTCATATATTCTCTCTTCTTGTTGATTTTCTACATCAACTTCAACAACATTGTCGGATTCTGCAAAAAATTCAATATCTAATGTGCCATCCTTTACAAACAATGCTTTCAAATATTTATTATGGAAACAATTTACAATAGTGTTTCCATTTTTCAATATAATAGCATTGCTACTATTATCATTAATATTATTCAAAGTATCAGAATCAAACGACATTATGGCTGCAAATATTTCTGCGAATTTGTTTACATTCTTCATATTAATCATACTATAAGGTATAGGGTTATTTGTTACTGTAAATGTACATTATTACTAATAATCTGAAAAGTAAAAAAGTATAGCTTATATATGAATAAATGTCTATTTTTGCCACAGAATATGACACATTTTTTAAATTATACACAAAAAAGTAAAATACTTAATACCATATTGTCTTTTTTTGAAAAATTTCTATCAAAATTGTCATATGTTTATAAATGAATTCATAATTGAATATGATCGATTTACATCAAGAATTGATGCGTATCATTAAAGAAAAAACACCGGAATCAATGAATCCGGTTGATATGCTCTCTGAGTTATTATCTATAAAAAAGGAAGCAGCTTATCGTCGATTACGAAATGAAAGCTTTCTTACTTTAGATGAAGTTGTGCAGATTGCTGTTGGCTTGAATATCTCATTGGATGAATTAATCCAACGTAAGCAAGAAAATGAATACCGGATCAGTATGTTAAGAATGTCCGGTGATGATTTGTTTACTGGTTATTATCAAACAATAGTGCAAATAATCAATGCATTGGATATTATGAGTATTAACCCCAGTTCTTTTTTTTACGGAACAAACAATAAACCACTTCATTCTCATATTCTCAAATACCCGACTATATCTAAATTTCGGATATTTACATCCGATCATCAATTTAGAAAAGAATCTGTCCCTAAAAAAATGTCAGATTTTGTTATTCCACACGAAATTAGAAAGTTAGAAGAATCTTTCATTGAGAAAATTCAAAAAATTACAATCCACAATATTTGGTCTAAAGATTTATTCATCCCTTTTGTTACAGATATTCAATATTTTTTAGAAATAGGTTTATTATCAACTGAAGAAGTTACACTATTAAAAAATGAAGCAATAGCTTTACTGAAAGAATTAGAAAAATCTCTTCTGACAGGAAAAATGGAATCCGGAGCTCCTTTTTATGCATATATATCTAATACATATATTGATACGAATTATATCTATATGGAGTGTCCTTTCTTTACTGCTTGTTCTGTCAATGTCTTCGGAATTAATTTTTATTCATCAACTGACCCCGAACTTTCCAATAATGTAAAAGAATGGATTGAGTCGATAATGAAATATTCTACACTAATTTCAGGAACCGGATTAGTAGAACGAATGAACTTCATTAATGATCAATATAAAATATTGGATAAACTTAAATGAAAAACATAATTGAGAAATTAGTTTCTTTCATAAAAGAAAAAACTCCCCCTGGAATAAATCCTGTATATACCTTGACAAAGATTATTCCTATGAGTAATGAAGCAGCTTATCGCCGTCTTCGGGGAGAAGTTGATTTTTCATTTGAAGAAGTTGTAAAAATAGCCAAAGCATTCAACCTGTCATTAGATTATTTAGCCGGAATTAATCAAGAAAACAATAGGGATAATGTCCAGATAATTTGTCCGGGATTAGGGAGTTCACTAGATGGATATTGCCAATCAGTAGAAAAACTTATTAATTCTATAAAAGAACTGAAAACACACTCAAATTCAACATTCTCCTTGGCTTCAAGTATACATTTTCCTTTCTCTTATACATATAAAAATCCAATTTTATTAAAATATCGTTTATTCAGTTGGCTTTATCAATTTGAGAATAACCTTTCTCCCAAAAAGATGAAAGATTTTATAGTTCCATCTGAAGTTATTGAGTTAGAAAATGTATTATGCCACGAAATGCAAGATTTAAGTATTAATTTCATTTGCTCATCGGAAATAATTCAAACAAGTATTGATTATGCCAAATACCTACAAAGATTAGGTTTATTAACACAGGAAGAAATTGCAATAATTAAAACAAATTTATTATACTTGTTAGATGAACTTGAAGACAATGCTGTAAATGGAAAAAATAAAAACGGATATCCATTTAACTTTTATATATGTAATACTCAAATTGCCCTAACTCATTTATCATTAAATAGTAATGACTATGATGTCATTTCAAACCAATTATTTGGCGTCGGTTTTTTTTTCTTTAAAGACACTGTGATGATTAATCAAATGAAGGAATGGGTAAATAACCTGATAAAAAATTCGACTCTTATTTCTATTAGTGGAGAAAAAAAACGTATAGAGTTTTTCCAAAAGCAACGTGATTGCATAACAAAATCGACTGAGTTTTAAAGCTCAAATTCATTAAAACCTTAAGACACATTCAATTGAATTCAAATTGTTCTTTTTTCGAACAGTTATGAAAACTATTTGCTGTATTTTATGTTTATGTATTGTTTTAATATGTTAATACCATGAATAAACTACAACATGAAGTGGTGAGAATCATCAAAGAGTATACTCCACAAAACATGCAGCCTATAAACATACTCATAGATATTCTTCCAATGAGTAAAGAAGCTGCTTATCGCCGTTTAAGAGGAGAAATTGATTTTTCATTTACTGAAATTGTAAAATTATCTCAAACATTTAATGTTTCATTAGACAGCTTAATAAAAGAGGAATATTCCAACTATATCTTACCTGATGTCGTACAAATAGTCAGTTCGGATAAAAACAATTCCATTGACAATTATTGTCTGCTTCTGGAATATGTCATTTCTTGCATAAGAAAAACTAAAGAAAGTGCAAATCCTATTATTTTCAGCAATACACATCATATACTTTCCCATCCCTATATTTTTAAATACAAGAATATATCCAAGTTTCGATTTTATAGATACCTATATTTTCAAAATGAAGACATTGATAAGAATTTTTCTGATTTTATTGTTCCGGATAAAATCATCACATTAGAATATATGCTTTATAAAGAAGCCCTCCAAATAAAGATTAGTTATGTACATTTAATGGAAATAGCTCAAATATATGTAACAGATATCAACTATTTTTATAAATTAGGCGTATTATCTGAAAAAGATGCTGAAATACAAAAAAATGAGGCACTTTCCTTGATAAATGATATAAATCATGATTCTATAACAGGTAGAAATAACTACAATGTACCTTTCACGTTATATGTCTCTAATATTAATTTTCAGGCTGATTGTGTTTATTTTTTCAGTGAATATTTTGAAACAGTTATCGTCCAATTATTCGGATTCAATTTCTATTCATTCAATGACTATAACAGTATCATTGATATGAAAAATTGGATGAAAAATCTGATTAGCTCCTCAACTCAAATAACATCAAGTGCAGAAAAACAGCGGTATGAGTTTTTCCAAAAACAAGAAAAAACAATCTTAGAAGGCCTGACTATTTCTGCTTTAAAAACATAATAACGCATGAGTAACTGGTTACAAGAATTAGTAAATGCCATAAAAAAGCAAAATTCTGAGAATGTAAATTTAGCAGATTCAGTCAAAGAAATTCTTTCCATTAGCAAAGAAACAGCTTACCGCCGGATAAAAGGAGAAAGTGAGTTTACACTGGATGAAATTGCAAAGTTGGCGCAAGTATTTAACATTTCGTTAGATAGTCTAATCAAAGAAAAATCTTCTGATACTTCTCCTGATGTTACACGGGTATTCAATTCAAATAAAAAAGATGACTTTATTGATAACCATTGTCTTTCTTTAGAAAAAATGATTTCATGTGTAAAAGGAATAAAGGAGGGAACAAATCCAGTTATATTCAGTACCAGCACAACATTACTAACACATCCATATGCTTATGAATATGAATACATGACTAAATTCAGACTTTATAGATTTCTTTATTCACAAAGCGAATCCTTTGAATATAAAAAATTTTCTGACATTGTAGTTCCAAATAAAATCATTGAATTAGAACAAATCCTCTATAATGAACTTCTTCCTGTAAATATTAATATCATATGTGTTAAAGATTATTTACATGCATATAAGTTAAATATCAAGCACCTTTATGATCTAGAAATATTATCAAATGAAGATGTTGAAATCATGAAAGAAGAACAATATTCTTTCTTTGATAAATTGAATAACGACCTTATGAGCGGAAAAAATACACAAGGCGCTTTTATCAAGTTTTTTGTATCTGATATAAGTTTTGCAAGTAATTGCATCTATTTTTCTAATGATAGCTATGATACAATGATAATGCCATTATTTGGAAATAAACTCTATTCTTTTAATGATAAAAATAGTATTAATAATATGAAAAAATGGTTGAACAACTTGATTAAATCATCTATTTTGATTTCCTTAAGTGGTGAAAAACAACGTCTTGAATTTATTCTAAAACAAAAAGAAATTATCTCATCTTATTAAAGCCTGTTTAAATTTTATTCGTTAATCTATTTTATTATCACAACATGAATCATTTTAATCAGGAATTAATCCGTATCATAAAAGAAAAAACTCCCGAAGGGACAAATCCTGTTGATTTACTTTATGAAGTAATACCTATCAAAAAAGAGTCACTTTATCGTCGTTTGCGTGGAGAAGTGTCTTTTACACTGGAAGAAGTATTGCAAATTGCTGTTAAACTACAAATTTCATTGGATGAATTACTGTCATATAAACCCAAAGGAATTTATAAAATAAATATGATAAAAGTCGACGATGAGAATATGATAAGCGGCTATTTTACCATATTAGAACAGTTATTAACAAACTTAAGGTATATTGGAATACAATCCAATTCCATGTATTACTGTGCAAATAATACGCTTCCTCTTTCACAAACATATACATATCCCACCCTATCAAAATTCAGAATCTTCACTCACAATTATCAGTTCAGGAAAGATACTCTCCCGAAAAAGATGTCTGAAATCATTATTTCCCCTGAAGTAAGAAAAATGGAAGAAATTTACATCTCTGAATTACAACATATTCCAACAACATGTATTTGGACAAATAACATTTTTCTTCCTATTGTAACTGAAATACAATATTTTTCGGAAATGGGAGTATTATCAAAAGAAGATATCATATCATTAAAAGAAGAAATGTATGACTTATTAAGCAATTTAGAAAATAATACTTCACGTGGAGAAACCTCGTTTGGAAGCCCTTTCTTTGTTTACTTATCAAACAATTACTTTGAAAATAATTGTTTATATATAGAAACACCTACATTTAAGTCAACTTCTATAAAAGTATTTGGATTCAATATTTTCTCCTCAACGGAGGTAGAACTTTGCGATAATATGAAAAGGTGGATTACTTCGTTAATAAGATATTCTGTTCCAATTTCCAAAAGTGGAATTGTAGAACGTGTTCAGTTTTTCAAACGGCAACGGGAATTTATTGATAGTTTGGATAAATTGGGGTAGAAACCATAGATTATTATAATGAATGAAAAAAGCATACATTTGTGCATTGCATTTGTTAATTTGACAAAAAATGAGAAATCACTATTTCATTTTTATTGCTCTTACCCTATGCCTCTTTTGTAGTTGCCAAAAGAAATCCACCGAACATTTGTTATCAGAAGCGGAGAATATCATAACCACCCGTTTGGATAGTGCAAACAATATTCTGGATAAAATTTCTCATCCCGAACAATTAACCGGAATCCAACAAGCTGAATATTGTCGGATGAAAGCCATCTGCGCCAGTAACATTACAATGGAATGGGCATTTTGGCTGATTTTCTTAACAATATTGCATTAAAGACTACAGAATAATATCCTTACTTACTTCTTAGGTGTAATACTATCAAGAAGAAAAAAAGAGCGGATATGTTTGTTATTAAAACAATACATACCCGCTCTTAAAAATCGGCAGCTGCCTACTCTCCCACATGACTGCAGTACCATCGGCGTTACCGGGCTTAACTTCTCTGTTCGGAATGGGAAGAGGTGGAACCCCGGTGCTATAACCACCTGAATGTCTTTTTAATGAATAATTAATAATGAACAATTAATAGCTAAAAGTAAATACCCCGTCTATAAAACCGTTATCATTGGTTACCCATTCAATATTTTACATAATGAAAAAAAGCAAGTAAAATTCAAAACAAACATACTGTTACAGTAT
>JAVBLR010000048.1:0-30683 GCA_031553395.1 Bacteroidales bacterium
CCACCTTGTGAAAACTGGCGCTGCAAATAATTAAAGAAAAGACAGATAATCTAAGCCTGAAGAAACGAAGGCTCAAAGCCGCCTATGATGTTGAATATTTGAAAAATTTAATTAACTGAAATTTCATGCGTTTGCCCTAAAACCTAATTAAAGGAATGTCCATTTCTTATTTTAAATTCTTATCTATTATTTATGGTATCTTATCACCATAAGTTGTATAGTTCTCCTTAGCATATTTCAAAACCTCTTTCCATGTTTTAAACTCAGTGCTCTTTGTACAAGTATAAGTACTAATAACTTGATCTCCACTATACCTATATACCATTAACTTCTCTCCATTAAGGGTAAATTTAGTTTCATCAAATATTATATCATATTTATATTTTCCCTGTGGCATATAACTGTATATGCCTTGAAAACTTGCAATGTCCAATTCTTCCCATTTACCATTTTCAAAATAATAATAGTTGGTATTGTAAGTTCCTATTTGTGTCTCCCATACAATACCCTCAATGGCAGGATTACCACCACCTCCACCATTATCCCCTTCATCATCATCCTTTGAACAAGATGAAAAATTAACACACAAGGTTAACATAACCATTACAATCACACCAAAGTTAAAATACTTTCTCATAAAATACATTGTTATTAATTATTGCTTACTCTATTATAGGATTTTCAGCTTCTTCCTTTGTTATTTTAAATAAAGGACCAAATGTAGTAATTAATTTTGAAATACTGACAAATATGTCATTGTAAGACAAAATAAATTATGACATTTTTGTAAGCAATAATAAGTTAAGATGGAGAAAAAACATCAGAGGTTTAATCAGGAATTACTTGATAAGATTGCTATCAGAATAAAGAAGTTGAGGGATGAGAAAAACATCTCTCAATTAAGGTTTTATAATGACACTGAGATACACATTGCAAGGATTGAATTGGGTAAGATTAATATAACAGTCTCCACCTTAAAGGTAATTTGTGATTATTTTGACATTTCACTATCTGAGTTTTTTAAAGAAATCAAATAAAACATACTATTATGTCAAAAATGGTTAGAGAATTAATAGATCAAGTGAAAATACTTAGGGGGTATGGTATGTTAGTAAAAAATGTACCAAAGACTACTGATGATGAAGCTCCTGATGATTCATATTGGATTGATTTTTGGGAAGAAAAATCCAAATTAAAAGCAAAAAAATGTTCAAATATTTATTGTGGTTGTACTACAAACTTAAATGGTGGTCATGTAAAAAAAGTAGATAGTATAGATACAAATACCTATATAGTTCCATTATGTAAAGAATGTAATCACTATACAAATACAGAATCATTTAAAGTTGCTTCTCGACTAATAGCTGCTCCAATTGATTAGTTATATGTTTTATGCCTTCAGCTCTATCTTTATTTTCAGCATCATATTTATATATTGGGATGCCAAATAAATAAAGTATGGTTGTTATAGTATTTTGTGAATATTCATCACAATAACATTTTTCCTCAAAATTGGTTTTATGAATTGGGGTTTTTATCTTATTGATTAAATGTGTCATGATTTTATCTTTATCCAAAAGATAAAATTTAAATTCTTATTGTCAATACTTATTTGAATCCTTGTACCTTAACAGGATGCCATAGGCATACTCATCTGAATACAAATATCTCATTTCCTATAAGTAATATGCTTAAATTCAGGCTTATATAACATACAAGCTTCCTCCAACCTTTCAAACATATCCATGTTCCTCCTGTTAAACTTATAGCAGAACTCATTCAAGTAATTCTGTAAGAACTCAGGTTTTACATAATGATGAACATCCAATAATAACCTCTTTGAATTACTAATAGCAATATGAACCCAAGGTAATACCTTACCAACTTCTTTTGGTGCTATAACCTGTGAATGATGAGATTTAACATGATTCATAAGTTTAGTGTAAGATGTAGAATCATCTGTGGTTAATTCTGCATTAGAATTAATATTGTTGATAACCTCACCTGTTATAGTATTACTTTTCAAATCAGGAATAACTACCATTTTAAGAAATCCTACTTTCTTTTGAATAGTATGTTTCTTAGATACTGATGGTTCACTTTCAACCATAACCAAAACTTTTGATTTGGCTTGGCTTCCTCTACCTCTTTTCAAGGGTTTATCTTTATCTATTTCAGGTCTTTCAACTGTGAAGAATCCTTCATCTAATTCAATAGAATTATTCAATTGATATTCAGCTTCCCTTTGTCCCATTACACATCTTAATTTATGACACATTTCCCATATGGGTTGGTATCTGTTATGACCTAACTGTCTTTGAATCTCAGCAGCAGAGAAAGATTTCTTTGTTGAGGTTAGTAAATGCCTTGCAATATACCAATACATGAAAGGTAGTTTAGAATTATGCATAACAGTATTAACTCTTAGAGTGGTTCTATGTCCACATTTCTTACATTCCCATTGGTTTCTTGTATTTTTCCATTTGTGTTTTGTACAACCACATTTATCACAAATGATGCCTCTTTTTTCTTTTTGAGCTTTCATGTCAGCTATGCAAGCTTCTTCATTTGGGAATCTTTGATAAAAACTAAGGATATTCATACTGTAAATTATATTTGTGTTTGTTACTATTTCAATGACACAAATGTCAGCGTTTTATATGAGAGTAGCAAATGATTTAATTATTTCTAGCTTAAGTTAACTTAAGTAGCACCAGATAGTTAGATTGAATAAAAAAGGAAATCCCCAAACCAAATGAATGATTTGAGGATTTTGCTTATCTTTGTAATACTGTTATTCAGTTCTCTATTTTCAATTTGAATAAGGGTGTAGCTTTTTTCGTGAAAGTGAACCCCAAATAATAAGTTTAATGTCATGAATAGATTGAAAAGTTTAACAGCTTGTAAAAATCCACTTCCTGATCATGTGAAATATATAAGAATACATTGCTTTTACACAGGCAAGTATGCTTATGTATTACCACAGGTCAAGAATTGGTAGGGTTTGTTTGTCCCTATTTATTTTTTCCTTTGCTCTCAAAAAGAAAGTTGATTTTTCTCCCACAGTGTGTAAGCATTGTGGGTTCTTTCTTTTTATAAATATATAGATCATTCAAATAATTCTCAAGGATATTACCTTTTTATTTATAGGGGGTGATTATTGCGGATAATCAATTAAATTAATAAATGAGAAGTAGAACGATGTCTAATAATTAGGTATCGTTCTATTTCTCATTTATAGCATGTTACATATTGATTTTTTTTATTACATACAAAAACTAAGATATTTTTAACCTTTTCATAAACTATTTCTTAAATAAATTGTTTTATTAACAATTGGAAGAATTTATACCTTTCCATTTTTAAAATTAATTTATGGGTATAAATCTTTTGTTTTTGTTTACGTAAGATAATTTTATATTTTTAATTTATAAAAATGAATGTATGAAACTGAATTTAAAACAAACGTTGAAAAATTGTGGCAAAGTTGCAGCTGTTGGAGCTATTCTTGCCTCAAGTGCAGTGCTTCCCCAAAAGGCAGAAGCGCAAAATCAAAAAAAACCGAATATCTTAGTGATTTTTGGTGATGATATTGGTCAAACCAATGTTAGTATTTATTCTCGTGGTTTAATGGGATTTACTACTCCAAATATAGACCGTATAGGTACCGAGGGAGGAGTATTTGTCCAATATTACGGACAGCAATCTTGTACGGCGGGACGAGCGGCGTTTATTACGGGACAATCTCCTTTCCGCACCGGATTGACAAAAGTAGGACTTCCCGGTTCTCCGGTCGGTTTGCAAGCCGAAGACCCGACTATTGCCGAATTTTTAAAACCGTTGGGATATGCTACCGGACAATTTGGTAAAAACCACTTGGGCGACCAAGATAAATATTTGCCGACTGCTCACGGGTTCGATGAATTTTTTGGAAACTTATATCACTTAAATGCAGAGGAAGAACCTGAGAATCCCGATTATCCGAAAGATCCTGCATTTAAAAAACAATTCGGACCTCGTGGTGTGTTGAAATCAACTGCCGATGGTAAAGTAGAAGATACAGGACCATTAACAAAAAAAAGAATGGAAACTGTTGACGAAGAATTTATGGCCGCGGCAAAAGATTTTATTACTCGTCAGGCAAAAGCCGGTAAACCGTCTTTTACATGGTTTAATTCTACCCGTATGCATATTTTTACACATCTGAAACCGGCTTCAGCCGGTAAAACCGGACTTGGATTACAAGCTGACGGAATGACAGAACATGACGGACAAGTAGGTGAACTGTTGAAATTATTGGATGACCTTGGAATAGCTGATAATACAATTGTAATTTATACAACCGATAACGGCGCAATGAAAAACCAATGGCCTGATGGTGGAGCTTCTCCTTTCCGTTCCGAAAAAGACACCAATTGGGAAGGCGCTTATCGTGTACCTTGTGTAATCCGTTGGCCGGGACATATCAAACCGGGCAGCAATTTTACCGGACTTTTTTCAGCTGAGGATTGGTTAACAACATTAGTTGCTGCAGCCGGTGGTGATGCTAATTTACGTGAAAATGTAACCAAAGGTGTACAAGAAGGATCTAAAAACTTCAAAGTACATTTGGATGGTTATAATCAATTGGATTATTTAACAGGAAAAACGGATAAATCTGCACGTCCCGAATTTGTATACTTTGATGACGATGGAAATTTGGTTGCTTACCGCGACGCTCGCTTCAAATACATTTTTTCAGCTCAGTATGCGACAGGAATGGCTGTTTGGCGCATGCCGCTTACCAACCTTCGAGCTCCTCTTATCGTAGATATTTTGTCTGACCCTTATGAATATTCCATTGACGGATCGGCATATTATGAAAAATGGTTAATGGAGCATGCATTCTTGGTATTACCTGCAGTTCAAAAAGTAGGAATGTATTTAAAAACATACAAAGAATTTCCTCCTCGTCAAAGTCCTGCATCTTTCTCAATTGATAAGCTAATTGATAAATTGAATGCATCTATTTCAAATCGTTAATCAAACATATAACTGAAAAGTAATTTTTGAAATAAATAGATGAAAAGACTACCGTTCCGAACTAAAAACGGGACGGTTGTTTTTATTTAGAATATATAACCAAATTGATATGACTACTCTTGAACAAATACAAGCGCTCAAAAAAAGCATGAGTGAAAACATTATCGGGCAGGAAAATGTAATTTCAAAAATCATCATTGCTCTTCTGACTGATGGAAATGTATTACTGGAAGGACTTCCCGGATTGGCAAAGACGCGGGCGGTAAAAAGTTTGGCAAGCAATTTGGATTGTAAACTGAACCGTATTCAATTTACTCCCGACTTATTGCCTTCGGATGTTACGGGAACAGAAATATATCAACCGCAATCCGAGCAAAAATTCGTATTCCAACCCGGACCGATTTTCAGTAATTTGGTATTGGCCGATGAAATTAACCGTGCTCCCGCCAAAGTACAATCGGCATTGCTCGAAGCGATGGAGGAAAGGCAAGTATCTGTTGCCGGTAAGACCTACAAAATGGAACCACTGTTTATGGTACTGGCTACACAAAATCCGATTGAACAGGAAGGAACTTATCCATTACCGGAAGCTCAATTAGACCGTTTCGTGATGAAAATCGAAATCGATTATCCAAGTTCGGAAGACGAGGCACAAATTGTCAGTTTAGTACGAAATGAATCTAAAGGAGAAAAACAAAAAATAACTCCGATTGCACAAAAAGCCATTTTCGATGCCCGGAGTGAAATCAATAATATTCAGGTAACTCCGGCTGCCGAAAAATACATGGTCGATTTGGTTGCAGCAACACGTTATCCTGATAAACTCGACAAAGATTTGGCACGATGGATAAGCTATGGAGCAAGTCCACGGGCAACTATCGCATTGGATAAATGTTCACGTGCCGTTGCGTGGCTTGATGGGCGCAATAATGTTACACCGGATGATACACGCTATGTTGTTCACGATGTGCTAAGACACAGACTAATCCTGTCGTACGAAGCCAATGCCGATAGAATAGGCGTAAACACTGTAATTGATACTATTTTAAAAAATGTAGCCGTTGTATAGTTAAAAGTTAAGAATTAAGAGTTAAAAGTTAAAATTTTGGTAAACAAATGAATACAATATATTCTTATTCCAAAAATAAAATCTTAACTACTAATTATCAAACTATCAACTCTTAGTTCTTAACTCTTAACTCTTAACTGAATGAAAAAAGATTATCCGGTTGAAGTTGTTACGAACCTGAATGATTTGGTTCGGTTCGAATATTTGGTGCAGGCAGGGAATATCCTTCCGAATCATCCTGTGTATTCGATTCTTACGGGACGACATTCTGCAAAGATGCGAGGACGAGGATTGGATTTTGAAGAAGTCAGGTTATACGTTCCCGGAGACGATATACGAAATATAGACTGGAAAGTAACTGCCCGAACAGGAGAAACGCATTCGAAAGTATTCAACGAAGAAAAAGAACGTCCGACATTTACATTACTCGACCAAAGTGCAACGATGTTTTTTGGCTCACAACGATATGTAAAATCGGTAACAGCAGCTCATACAGCAGCATTATCGGCCTATTATACAATAAAAAGAGGCGACCGGTTCGGCGGAATTATTTTCAATGAAGACGGATACGACTACATTGCCCCAAAACGGAATAAAGCATTAGTAGAACATTTTCTTCAATTAACGGTTGAACGAAACAAAGCATTGCCTTTACGGAAAAAAATAAAACCGAATACGGATTTGATTAATGAAATGCTTCACCGCACAATGGCTATAGTAACACATGATTATGTAATTACTATTATCACCGATTTATTTATGTTGAATAACGACAGCCAACATTTGCTGCGAAGTATGGCATTTCACAACGACATTATCCTGGTTCATGTCGAAGACCCTATGGACAGGGAATTACCTCCTGGTAAAACAGTTTTATCCGACGGTACACGGCAAATAACGTGGAATAACAGCAAAAATCATTGGGGCGAAAAGTACCAAAATGATTACAATGAACGATTGGAAGCATTAAAAGAAAACTTCAGGTATTATGGAATTCCAGTATCGGTAATGAGTACTGCAATTCCTGTTGAAGAACAAATACAACAAAGAATGGAAGAACGGATGAGGGGGTATTAGTTATTAATGGATACTTATTGATATTAATTGTCTTTCACGAATAACTATAAATATCAATGAATATCTACGCATATCCACAAATAACAAATAACTGACAACAAATGGATTCGATACCTGCATTAGAACAATTTATAGAACCGGCGCCTGTGCAATTTACTCCGGATGCTCCCGGTTGGTATGTTTTGGGAATTATAGTTATTCTCATCGTGTTACTCGTTTTGTTTTTAATTTACATGAATTACCGGAAAAATCGTTACCGCAAAATTGCATTGGATTGGTTGAATAAAGAAGAAAAACGATTTATCGATAATCAGGATTATACTCGTTTGGTTTACACAGCTAATATGCTTGCCAAACGAATAAGTATTCAGGTATATGGAAGAGAAAAAACAGCTTCTTTGCATGATTCCGAATGGATTGATTATTTGAATAAAAGTTGCTCTTCAGGTTCTTTTACACCAACAGATGAAGAAATAATCCGTTCTGTTTATGACGGAAATACAAAGCCTGACAATCGGCAAGCAACCGATTTTACAGCAAAAATAAAACATTGGATAAAAAAGCATCATTCACGGTTATGATACAACATATATTCCCCGAAATAGCAAACAATATGCAATTCGAAATTGCCCACAAATGGGTATTTTTCTTGTTGCCTTTGCCTATATTGGTATATCTTTTGTTTCCTGCGTTGAAAAAACGTAGTTCGGCATTATTGGCTCCATTTTTCGAAAGAGCAGCTTCGGTTTCATCTCAACATCCGAAAAGGAGTTCATGGATAGGGAGAAAGAATATATTTGCCTGGCTTTTTCTTTCCCTGTGTTGGATTTGTTTATTGATGGCAGCATCATCGCCTCAATTTGTAGGACAACCTCAAAAGAAAACCCGCACGGTGCGTAGTTTCTTGGTTGCAGCCGATATTTCCTTCAGTATGGCACAAACTGATTGGGTGGTCGATGGAAAACGAATGTCTCGCTGGGGAGCTGTTAAATACCTGATGAAAGATTTCCTCAAAGAACGGAAAAGCGACCAGGTCGGACTTGAAATGTTTGCTACCCATGCTTACCTGCAAGCCCCTTTAACAACCGACTTGGAAACCGTAAACTGGTTACTCGATCAAACGGAAGTAGGAATGGCCGGACAAATGACAAGCATCGGTGAGGCAATTGCATTCGGAATTAAAATCTTTCGTCAGGATACTATCAAGCAACGCGTAATGTTATTAATGACCGATGGTGTAGACGGAGGAACGGATATTTTACCATTAGATGCAGCAGCTGCCGCCAAACGAGACAGTATTACCATTTACACATTGGGAATAGGAAGCACCGGAAGTGGTGGTTATGCCATTGACGAACAATTATTAACCCAGATTGCACAAACAACAGGCGGAAAATATTTCAGAGCCGACAGTCAAAAAGAAATGCAGGCTGTGTATACTGAACTAAATAAAATCCAACCGGTTGTTTACGAAGATAAAGATTATAAACCGGTTATTTTGTTATACAAATATCCATTATTTGCAGCAGTAATGCTCGCAATAGTCTATTATTTGATAAGCGGTCTAATTAAACTCGGCAGACGAATTTTTATAGTTGATAATTGAAAGTAAAAAGTTGGAAATGAATGACAAAACGTCCATCTTAAAACTTAAAACTCATAACTTATAACTCAAATGAAAGAGTTTCTACATACAATTACCACCATCGACTGGAATGCGTTTCATTTTCTCCGGCCAAAAGCGTTGTGGTTATTTATTCCATTGTTGGCAATCATCATTATATTGATTGCAGGCAATGTTGAATCAAGTAAAAGAAAGAAAATGATTGCTCCCACATTACGGCCTTTTATGTTCAGTAAAAGGAGTCCGTATGCAATTATTTTCCCGATGCTTTTATTTGCCATCGGCATGAGTTGTATGATATTGGCATTAGCCGGACCGACATGGAAAAAACGGGATATTCCTGGAGAAAAAATACCATCTGTTGTAATGATATCATTGGATTTATCCAAATCTATGATGGCAACCGATATTCAACCCTCACGATTGGAACGTGCTAAAATGAAAATTTCAGATTTTCTGGATGCCGACCCACGGGCACGGGTCGGACTGGTTGCATTTGCCGGAACACCTCATACTGTTTTACCGTTTACATCCGATTATAAATTAATCAAGCATCATGCCGTAAGTCTTTACAATTGGGAGATGCCGGTACAAGGCACCAATATGGCATTAAATATTAACTTGATAGATACAATGATGCTACATATCGAGGCACCAAGCACTATTGTTTTGATGACCGATGATATCAGTGATAATGACGCTGTTTTATTGAACGATTTTGTGAATAATTCGATTCACCGGATGGAGATTTTGTTATTCTCAACTCCCGAAGGCGCTCATGTTCCCGGAGTTTCAGGTGTTGTTTCCAAACAATCTCCGGCTGCACTGAATAATTTACGTCAGAATGAGAAAATCAATATCACAACTATTACATTGGATAAATCCGATGTAGAAGGTATTTCCGAAAGAATAAAAGAAAAATTAATATACGAAAAGAAAGGCGAAAAAGACACCAAAGATTGGGATGATATGGGATTGCTACTGGTAATTCCGGCACTTATCATTACCGCATTTTGGTTCCGTAAAGGATGGACTGTACAATGGTGTATCATTCCTTTTACATTGTTCTTTTTTGCATCTTGCAGTGTAGACAGTAAACATCCCGATTGGTGGTATACAAAAGAATATCAAGGTGAATATTGGTACAAAAAAGGCAATTACGAAAAAGCGGCTGAACTTTTCCAAGACAATCAACATAAAGCAGCAGCGTATTTCAAAGCCGGAGATTATCAATCGGCCGCTGTACTGCTAGCGGATGATTCTACTGCAGTCGGACAATATAATTACGGATTAGCTTTAACAAAATTAGGGCTTTACGATGATGCTATTACAGCATTTCAACAAGCCGGAGAAAAAGACGCAACCCTACAAAGTAAAGCAAATAAGAATATTAATTCTGTTCATTTGATGCAAGATATGGCGAAAAGTGTTCTTCGATTCCAAAAACAAGAAAGCATGGTTGATAAAGCCTTGAAAGCAACCGAAAAAGAAAAATTGAAAGAACGAAAACCTGAAAGTGAGGACGAACAACTAACTTCTGATACCGAAGTAAAAAAACTTCCGACACACGGAGACCGGATTTCAGATGAAGTTGCAAGCAATATTCACCGGGCAAAAGAACAAAAGTTTCCACCGAAAGACTTTAAAATGGAGCAAAATGTACCGATTGAAACTCAAGTCCTGATGCAAAAAACCAATGCCGATCCGGGAGAATTTTTGCACCGGCGTTTCGAAATACAAAAACAAAAATATTATCCGGAAGTGAAACAGGGAAAAGAAACATGGTAAAATGTAATATGTTTTACGTTATACGTATTACGTAGAATCCTAATATTCCCAAAAACGTAGAACGTATTACATAAAACGTTAAACTTTTAAATATGAAGCACATTCATCCCAACTATATTATTCTGTTTTTGCTATTACTTGTTAGTAAAGCATTGGAAGCTCAGGTATCTGCAATTGTCAACTTAAACCGTAAATCGGTATATGTTCAGGAACCGTTTCATGTTACTGTAACCGTTTATACCAAAACCTGGTTTACACAACCGGTAGAATTCGGAAATCTTCAAATTCCAGGCTCTTTTATTGTACCTTTTGATGCAACCCAACCAGGGATGTTCACTATTGGAGACAAACAATATCCGGGAATTCAGTTTTACTATATTGTATTTCCCTATAAAGCTGGAAATTTCACTGTACCATCATTGGAAATTACAGCACAAAGTCCGCCTGAAGGAAGCTCCGAATCCCGGAAAGTTGTAATTCACACAACGCCACAATCATTTGTAGTAAAAGATGTTCCCGACAATCTGAAGGAAAAAGGAACTTGGTTTGTTGCCAAAAACGTTATATTGCATGAAACTTGGGCACCATCATCTACAAAGTATAAAACAGGAGATGTAATAAAGCGCACTATTACCATTAATGCAAGCGGAACATTACCTCAATTCATTCCGGATTTAAAAGAACAGGAAAAATTGAGTTGGGCTTCTTCTTATCCTCAGGATGCAGTACTTACTGATACCCGAGGCGGAGGCGATGTGAATGGAAAAAGCGTCCAAACAACAACGTACCTGTTGGAAAAAGCCGGAGATTTTACAATACCCGGAATTACATTGTCATACTGGAATCCGTATAGCGCTAAGATATTAACAGCAAAAACAAACCCGGTAAAAATTCATGTGGATGAAAATCCGAATTTAGGCATATTAAAAACATTGAAAGACAGTTTAAGCGCAACTATTTCCACACAAAGTACGCCACAACATAAAGGCCCTTTTCTTATTTTAGGAATGCCTTGGTATAAATTTATTGGAGGTGCAATAGTTGCGATTATCCTGTTATATTTTATTATACGTTTAGGAAAAAAATTGTATAAACAAATACGATTGAAACGAAGCAAATACATTCAAAGTGAAAAATACCTGTTTAAAAAATTCATAAAATCAGATAAAGAACCACATCGTTTTCTGTCGGCATTATATAAATGGTGGGATAGTTTTTCCGATAAACCATCAGCTTCTATAGGCGTGTCAATGGATGATTTGGAAAATAATGAAACCGGAAAAACAGTAAAGGATTATTTTGATAAAACGTTGCAAAATAAAGAATCCGATAAATCTGACGAGATAAAAGAATCAATGAAAAAATATAGAAATTCGAGAGAAAAAGAAAAAGACAATACGGATGATAATTATTATCCAATGTAATTTTATGTATATCGTGCATCATGTACCCAAAGATTATTTTTTAACCAAACAAACATTTTATCTGATTTGTGTGTTTTATAAATAAATTCAAAATTCAACTAACAATGAAAACTATGAACTTAAGAATCTTTTTGATTTCATCAATAGTAGTAAGCATCCTATTTTTTACAGGTTGCAAGAATGATGCAGCACAACAGAAAGAAAAACCTGTTTTATCTTCATGGAACGATGGTGTTACAAAACAAGCAATTATCGACTTTGTAACAAAAGTAACGACCAAAGATTCTCCCAATTATATCCCCGAAGAAGATCGTATTGCAACATTCGACAATGATGGGACACTTTGGTGTGAACAACCATTATATTTTGAAATGGTTTATTCGATAGATGCTGCGAAAAAAATAATTGCAGCAAAACCCGAATTGGCAAAAAAGCCCGAACTAAAGGCATTAACCGATAAAGCTACATTCGCAAAAAATCCTGAAAAAGGAATCGAAGTTGCTTTTGGTCTTTCACATGCTATGGCTACAGGCGAATTCAGCAAGATAGCAACAGCGTGGTTGGATACGGCCAAACAAAATCGTTTCAATGTAAAATATACCGAATTGACTTATTTGCCAATGGTTGAACTGTTGCTATATTTGCGCGAAAATGGATTTAAAACATACATCGTATCCGGAGGTTCTTCGGCATTCATCCGTCAATTTAGCGATAAAGCATACGGAATTCCGGCCGAACAAGTTATCGGAACAATGCTCAAAGCCGAATTTGTATCTCAGGACAATAAATACAATGTCGTTTTCAAACCCGAAATCTGGCACAACGATGATAACGTGGGAAAACCTGTAGGAATTGAACAAATTATAGGTAAAAAACCAGTTTTGGCCTTTGGTAATTCCGATGGAGATTTACAAATGCTTCAATGGACATCAACCAACACATATCCAAATATGTGCTTGATTCTGCATCATACCGATAGCATCCGAGAATACGCTTACGACAGCCTTTCACATGTTGGAATGTTGAAAAAAGCATTAATCGAAGGTAAACAAAAAGGCTGGACAATTGTGGATATGAAGAATGATTTCAAAACTGTTTTTGGATTTCAGGAAGAAAAGAAATAACCATTTTGGCAAAGGGTAAAAGCCGAAAGGCAAAAGAATAGTGAAATATCCATTTGCCTTTTGCCTTTTATCTTTTGCCCATTTTAGTCTAATATATTCCGGATTATCTGCATCGAATATTTATTTGAAATATTCTCAATAAACAAAGGAAAATCAACGTGAGAATTATCGTCGGCCGTATCGGAAATAGTTCGGATAATTGTAAACGGTATTTGATATTCCAAACACACTTGAGCAACAGCAGCTCCTTCCATTTCAACACAAAGCACCGAAGGAATTTGAGCATATAATGCATTCCGTTGTTCATTCGTTGAAAAAAACACATCACCACTGGCAATATCTCCAATAAACAATTTCGGTTCTGCAATATTGAATTTACGCAACAATTCGGAACTGAAAATCTGATGTAAATGTTTATCATCTATAAGACTGTTAATTGCCTTTGATGCAATTTTAAGCTGAATGCAATCTGATTCTAAAAATGTTTTTCCCAACAACGGAACTTCATATTGCTGCATTAGCGGACGAGCATCCAAATCATGCTGGATAAAACGTTTCCCAAGTACAATATCTCCGATTTTCAATTTGGGGCTTATTGCACCGGCCACTCCCGTAAAAATCAGTTCGGTAATGCCAAATTCATGAATCAATGCCGAAACAGTCGTTGCCGCAGCCACCTTTCCCCAACGGGAAAAAACGATTACCACTTCCTTATCGTTTATTTTTCCTGAATAATAGGTTCTCATACCCATTGTTTTCTCCGTACATCCGGATAAAAGAGAAATAACATCCGTTATCTCTTCAGGCATTGCCCCCATTATTCCGATTTTTCTTTTATTATTCATGTTTAAATTTTAAAACGAGATCGATATGATTATTTTCGCTCAGATAATTTTGAATATTTTGACTTCGTCAAAATCAATTTATTCTCACACTGATTTCGCAGATTACACAGATTTAAGAATCAAATAAAAACAAATAATAATATCATAAACATTTCATTATTTGGCGATTATATTTTTATTTCACGAATATATTGACTGACATTAATAAAATCTGTGTAATTTGTGAAATCTGGGCGAAACCTAAAAGATTGACTTCAGTCAATCACATTTGTGGAATAAAAAATATTTGCATGAGTAATTTAAAATAATATTCTGAGAGAAATCTTCAAAAATTAATCTTTACTTTTCTGTCAAATGCATCCATAATATGATACATTTTTTTTCCTAAGATACGCTCCTGTTCTTTTTTAGATTGTTCTTCAAAAGTTGTGTATTTCGTTGTATTTCCAGTGTAAGCATAATCAATCTCTCGATTATTCATTTGATATACAATAAGAAAAAAGGCAGCTACAAAAAGAAATCCGGTTAAATATTTTATTCTAGATTTAATGAATCCGGAAAAGAGAAGTAACCCACTGTTTACAATAAAGCAAATCAGCAGAATCAGAAAAATATCATAATTATTCCACCACCATATTTTACCAAAACCTCCCACATAATCATTCATCGGCCAAAATAACCGAATACCGCCCCAAACCGATGCCGGAGTAGGCAAATCGCCCAATAAGTGCATCCAGCAACCCAAAACAAACGCACAAAAAAAGATTATATTTTTTCGGAAAAAATCAATAAAAGATTTCTTCGATGAAGAACGGAAACGATAAATTAAATAAGCAATTCCAGCAAATAACAATCCGAATAATACACTTGCTGCAACAGAATGAAAAAACGCATGATGAGAATACCAGAACTTAGCGCCATAAATAGCTCGTCCGGTATGGGAAAATCCAAATAATTTCCCAAATGTCCCATCGAAACGTGACCACATACTGATGGCATCAATATCCGGAAATGCACCACCCAACATTCCGGTAAGCATCACTCCTACCCTTTTCGATAGTTTAAATCCGGCAGAAGAAGCAACAACCGTACCAATAACGCCTCCGGAAAGTATGTGTGTAAGAATATCCATGAAAAAATAAATTTATACTATACTCATGCAATTAACTTTTTTAGACATAAGAAAAAAGATGAAAGAAGATAGAAAAGACAATGAAGACATTAAAGTCTTATTATCTTCATTGTCTTTTCTATCTTCTTTCATCCCATGTCTTAAAAATCTATAAAGAAAAACTTACCTGTTGATAAATATCCCGAATATCTTCTTTTGTAATCTTATCAAAATCTTCCTTTCGCGGAATAATTAAAATTCCACCCATATCAACAGCTCCGGGACTTACAAGTATTTTTGTATCATCTTCGGCATAATATTGCTGTGGACGATGTTTTGCCCTTGGAAAAATAAAAATCCGGAAACAGCCGTTTTCATAAGAAGAAATAATATTCATCATCGGTTCTTCCTCCAAATTTTCGGATTGTAATTTTTTATAAATTTTTTGAAAGGATGCTGTAATATTATCTTCATTCGTATCTTCCAATATCAAAACAGTTCGAAGATAATTATCAATAACCCAACAATTGTCTTCTACTTTTTTTGCAGCTTTTTTTAATCGGATAAACTCGCTTTCAACCGGCATCGAGCCTTTAGGCGAAGCCTGAAAATGAAGATGGTCCGGAGCCGAGGCACCACACGCAGGTCCATTATAAAAAATAGTAAAGTCTGGTAATTTTTTTGTTATTTCAAGCAAATTCCCGAAAAAAGGTAAAATTTGCTGGGGAATATGTCGCAGATTTGGTATAGTAAAATGCGGAAAGAAAATAGGAAAAGGATTTACTAGCAAAACAAAGTTATCAGATAACGGCAATCCTTTTTGTTCTTCAGGTAAATTCCCGGAACAAAGAAAACATGGCCTTTTCAGAATACTTTGCTTATCAACGTTAGCATTGGATGAAACTGCACGGGCCGGATTATATTGTAGTTTGATTTGGCAATTATCAAAATCAATAACTTTTTCCTCAACGAATTTCAGCGAATTATAATTCATCGCAGCTAAATTCCAATCCTTTATCTGTTGATTAAACAACTCATACGCCCGTCCGGAAAAATCATCAACCATATTTTATAATATTTTGGCGAAAGGCTAAGGGCTAAGGGCAAAAGAAAACGCACTTATCTTATCTTTCCTTTGCCTTTTGCCCTTAGCCTTTCGCCAAATTAGTTTTAAAGTTCACTTTCTTTCAATCTTTCGGCATTTTCAGCAATGATAAGTTGGTCGATAACCGATTGAATTTCACCATCCATAATAGCAGAAAGATTATACAACGTAAGATTAATGCGATGGTCGGTAACACGTCCCTGCGGATAATTATACGTACGAATTTTCGCCGAACGGTCGCCGGTAGAAACCATTGTTTTTCGTTTGGATGAAATCTCATCTAAATATTTCTGATATTCAATGGCATAAAGACGAGAACGAAGTTCATTCATCGCTTTAGCTTTATTTTTATGCTGAGATTTTTCGTCCTGGCATTGAACGGTTATTCCAGTAGGAATATGCACCAGACGAATAGCCGAATAAGTCGTATTTACCGATTGTCCACCGGCACCCGAAGAACAAAAAGTATCTACACGCACATCCGATTCTTTCAACTCAATATCAAATTCATCGGCCTCGGGAAGTACCGCAACCGTTGCCGCAGAAGTATGTACACGTCCTTGCGTTTCAGTTTGAGGTACACGTTGTACACGATGCACACCCGATTCGTACTTCAGGATACCATAAACACCTTCACCGGAAACAGTAAATACAATTTCCTTATATCCGCCCAATGTGCCTTCATTAAAACTTGTCACCTCAATTTTCCAACCTTTTTCTTCGCAATATTTGGTGTACATGCGGTACAAATCTCCGGCAAATATAGCCGCTTCATCTCCTCCTGTACCACCCCGGATTTCAACAATTGCATTTTTACTGTCTTCGGGATCGGCAGGAACAAGCAATAATTTTATTTCTTCTTCCTTTTTCGGCAAACTTTCCTGATACGTTTCCAATTCCTCTTTTGCCATCTCTCTCATTTCAGAATCATTTTCGGCATCAAGAATTTGTTTTGCTTCGGAAATGCCATCAAGAATCGTTTTGTATTCACTCCGGGCAGTTACAATTTTTTCCAAATCCCGGTATTCCTTATTGAGCTTTACGAATCGCTTCATATCGGCAATCACGGCAGGATCGGTAATCAATGTTCCTACCTCCTCAAAACGGCTGACAAAACCATCCAATTTATCTAACAATGTATCCATTCAGCTTACAGGTTATTGAATTCGTAATCCACACAAGCTCTTTTTACGCGGTTTTCAACAACAAATTGGCTCACTTTCACATGTTCGGGATGAGTTGCATACGTTTCCAAATCTTTCAGGTTATCAAATTCCACAACCAACGCCAAATCGTATTCTTCTGAAGAATTTGCATTAAATTCTACATTGATTTTACGTATAACATCAATTTTATCCTTCAACGATTCCAACCCCGTCTTTATTTGTTTCATTACCTGAACCTTCTGTGATTCAGCATCAAACTCCTTTAGCTTAAATAATACAATATGTTTTATCATTTTCTTAAGTTCGTTTTTCTACAATAAAATAAAAAGTTTGCAAAGGTAGTTTTTTTATTTGAAAAACTACCTTCAGAACATACTACACATTTGTTCCGGAGGGAGTTTTCACATTCATATTTAGTTGATATTCAATAAATAAATTACGAATATCAAAAATATCTATTTCTTTATTACTTTATGTACGCTTGTTCCAGCTTCAGTTATTACTCTTACTAAATACATACCAATAATCAATAAGATTTAATTTTTTCAAAAATCATGGTAGTTTCAGATCCAATAGGATAGTGAAGTGTTGGATAAAGATCCCCTATTTCAAATTTAGTACTATTGATTGTACGAAAATAAAAAGATTGAGGAATATCATCAGAAGAGCTGTTAATATGCTGTAACTTGATAGCAACACCTAACATTATTTTGTATTTAAAATAATCGTTCCCAGATTTTTTTATAACAAGATTCTCTTCATCAAGAAAATCTATCTGAGTCCTTTCTTTTATGGGGTAAACCTCTGTGAATAAACCTAATTCAAGTTCAATATCTTGAAATTTATCAATAGTTGTTGTTGTAGCTAATTTAACATTACTTTCTTCACCCATTTTTTCCGCTTTAACTGCAAAGCACCATCCATGCTCAGATACTACATTATTTAAATTCATCTTAAGACTCAGTTCGTATTTATTTTTTGAAAATTGATATAAGTCTTTAGCAACAATATCATAAACACGAATAGGAGCACCACTTGCCAATAATAAAGTATATTTAGAAAAATCAATCACAGGATAAATGTTTTCAGTACAAAAAATATATTTTTCCAATTCTTCACTGCTATTAATAACGAGTACCGTTCCATCGTAAGGAAGGTTTTTCCATATACATTGAGTTCCTACTAATGAATATTCCGTAAATGGAATTTCTTTTTGGTCATCTTGAAAAACAATTCTTTTATCTGATGCCGGTATCTCCACAATATGAAAAGGTTGTATAATACGAGATGATTTTTCACCTGCTATCAAATTGGTATAAGTTACAACAATGCTATCTGCATACTCTGTTATATCAGTAATATCAATACTCCATGATTCACCCGGATGGCTTCTATCAAAAACAGCAATTATTTGACTTTTTGAAAAATCAATACTCATAAGATAGCTATCTTCACCTGCAGTAAAGTTCATTGCCTCTAACAAATTAGCCCATTCTGTTTTCGTTTTTATAGCAAAGTTCTGCCTTTCAAGATTTTCTTTAACTTCAAAAAAACTTCCATGCCATATCAGAATTGGATAAATTGTTTTGGGATAGTTATCCATTTCTTGTAATTCATTTTCCTGGCATGCTACTCCCATTAAACATATTAGTAGCAGAAAAAAATATATATTTTTCATAATTTGTTGTTTATATTTTGTCAAAATTATTTTGTTGTGTATCCACGACTTTATTATCAACAATTAGGATAAGATATGTCCGGATTTAATTCCGAATGACAATGCAATAAACAATGAAGTAAATTTGAGTGTTTTCATAATCGTAAAAAACTTAATGGTTATTGATTTAATGAGTACAATTTGGGTAATTCAACTTTTACAAAGAAACACAAAAATATAAAAAATTTTCCAACAAATATCTCATTAAAACAGCCAATATATTTTAAAAACAGAATCTTATTTTTAAAGTTACATAAATAAAAAGGAAACCTTCTCAAGTCTCCTTTTACACACTAAAACATATCGATTAAATAATAACATCTACCTATTCAATTCTGCCTCTATCGCTTCCTTTTGAGTTTTGTTTATTGTTCCGTGCGGATGTTCAACCGGAGCATAAATAGAATATAATTTCAACGGCTCATCACCTACATTAATGATATTATGCCATTTACCGGAAGGAATAAGAATTGCAAAATTTTCCCCGACCGTTTTTACAAAAGTAAGAGAATCTTTGCTGTTCCCCATCATAACTTTAGCTTTTCCCTCTTCAACCCGAAAGAATTGATCAGTAGTTAAATGCTGTTCCAAACCAACATCTCCACCTACAGGAATAGACATTAAAGTAAGTTGGAGTTTTTCGCCTGTCCACAAAACAGTTCGATAGTTCGTATTCGATTCGGTATAGTCTTCGATATCCAATACGGTTGGTTCAGCTCCATAATCTTTTAATACGACATCTGCTTTTGTTTCCTTTTTCCCCTGCTCTTTGTTGAAATCATTTTTTTGGTTTTGATTGCAGGATGTATAAGTCAATCCATAAAAAGACAAACTTAGAAGAAGTAAAATTGTTTTTGTTTTCATGGCTATTCCATTAGGGGTTAGTATATTTAATAACAAACAAATAAGGTAGTTTGTTTATTACTCAAACTATTAGAGCCTTATAATTCAGATAAAAGACGCAATTTAATCTACCATCATCGGCTAAATTGCCAATTAGATTTATTTTGATATTTTTGTACAACATATTTTTCAAATACATGTAGAAAATTAATTTAAATTAAAATCAGATTATTTATTTTACCCCTGTCCCCTAAAGGGGGACGTACTAATAATGAAAGGCTCGTTCCCCTTTAGGGGACAGGGGTAAGTAATTATTACACAACATATTTAACGCACTAATACATATGAAAAAGCATTGCCTTATCCTTTCATTTTTACTATTCTTATTTTCTTCAGTTTTCGGAAAAGATTCATATCAAACAATTGAAGACGGAATAATAATCACATTTGAACAAAGTAATCCAGCCCTTGCAAAAACAATCCGGTTACAAGTTATTACAGATAATATTATCCGTGTTACCGCAACTCCTGACACCAATTTCTCCGAACAAAAAAGCCTGATTGCAACCTATCCGGAAACCAAAAAAAACGGATGGAAAACTTCTCAAAAAGATAATATGATAGAATTGCAAACTGCTACAACCAAAGCAATCGTATCACTTCAAACAGGAGAAATCAAATTTACCGACCTCATCAGCAAAATTATTTTGCAGGAAAATAAAGGGGGCGGCAAATCATTTACTCCCATCGAAATCGACAATACGAAAGCTTATTCTTTCCGTCAGGTTTTTGAGTCACCTAATGATGAAGCCTTTTACGGATTAGGTCAGCATCAATCGGACGAATTCAACTACAAAGGAAAAAACGAAATCCTTTACCAGTACAATACAAAAGTTTCGGTTCCATTTGTTGTGTCGAATAAAAATTATGGCATTCTTTGGGATAATTATTCTATTACAAAATTCGGAGATCCACGCGATTATGGACAACTAAATCAATTTGTTTTATACGATAAATCGGGAAAACAAGGAGGATTAACCGCCGATTATACATCCGGCAATACACATATCGAAAGAATAGAAACAACTATTGATTATGAAAATCTGGAAACTGTAAAGAAATTTCCGGAAAACTTTCAATTCAACAATTCAACAATTGTATGGGAAGGTTCGATCGAAGCCAAAGAAACCGGAACTTTCCGTTTTATTCTCTATTATGCCGGATATACCAAAGTTTGGCTGGATGATAACCTTGTTGTTGCCGAAAGGTGGCGTACAGCATGGAATCCGAATTCCTACAAATTCAACATCAATTTAAAAGCAGGAGAAAAGCATAAAATCAAATTGGAATGGAAACCCGATGGCGGCGTTTCTTATATTGGGCTGAAAGCGTTAAGCCCCGTTAATCCGGCTGAACAGAACAAACTTTCGCTATGGTCGGAAATGGGAAAACAGATGGATTATTACTTTATCCGGGGAAATACAATGGATGAAGTTATCAGTGGTTACCGCACTATTACAGGAAAAGCACAAGTTATGCCCAAATGGTCTATGGGATTTTGGCAAAGCCGCGAACGATATAAAACTCAAAAAGAATTAACCAATACATTGAAAGAATTCCGTAAACGGCAGATTCCGATTGACAATATTGTACAAGATTGGTCTTATTGGCCTAAAGATGCGTGGGGCAGCCACGATTTCGATGCCGAACGGTTTCCCGATCCCAAAGGAATGGTCGATACCGTTCATCAGTTGAATGCCCGCTTGATGATTTCCGTTTGGCCGAAATTCTATTATACAACCGAACACTACAAGGAATTCGATGAAAAAGGTTGGATGTATAATCAGGCTGTGAAAGACAGCATCCGCGACTGGATTGGTAAAGGATATATTGCCGGATTTTATGATGCCTATAGCGAAGGTGCCCGTAAATTATTCTGGGAACAAATGAATGAAAAACTATACAAATTGGGAATAGATGCCTGGTGGATGGACGCTTCCGAACCTGATATTCTTTCCAATGCAAGTATCGAATACCGAAAAGAACTGATGAATCCTACCGCTTTAGGTTCATCTACCGAATATTTTAATGCATACGGATTAATGAATGCAAAAGGTATCTACGAAGGGCAACGTCAAACCAATAATAACGACCGGGTTTTCTTACTTACACGTTCGGGATTTGCCGGGTCACAAAAATATGCAGCCGTAATTTGGAGCGGAGACATCGGTACACGTTGGGAAGATATGAAAGCACAAATTTCTGCCGGATTAAACTATGCAGTTTCCGGAAATCCATATTGGACAATGGATAATGGCGGTTTTTGTGTCGAGAAACGATATGAAAAAGCAAAAGAAGGTTCGGCCGATTTGGAAGAATGGCGGGAATTGAATGCCCGCTGGAATCAGTTTGGTACTTTCGTTCCGTTATTTCGTTCGCATGGACAACCGCCATCGCGCGAAGTCTGGAATATCGCTCCAGACAATCATCCGGCATATCAAACAATTACTTATTACATCCAATTGCGCTATAAATTAATGCCGTATATTTATACATTAGCCGGAATGGCACATTTCAACGATTACACCATTATGCGTCCGATGGTAATGAATTTTCCAAATGATACTAAAGTTGTAAATATCGGAGATCAATATATGTTTGGCCCGAGTATGATGGTTTGTCCGGTTTATGAATACAAATCCCGGAACAGAAATGTTTATTTTCCGGCCGGAACAAATTGGTATGATTTTTACACAGGAAAATTAATCAACGGCGGACAAACAATATCAGTAGATGCTCCTTATGAAAGAATTCCGTTGTTTGTTCCAAGCGGTTCTATCATTCCAATGGGAAATTTAATTCAACATACAAAAGAAAAACAAGACGAACTGACAATCTATATTTATCCCGGCAAAGATGCAGCCTTCAATCTTTACGAAGATGAAGGAACGAATTACGGATACGAAAACGGACTTTATTCTAATATTCCATTGCATTGGAATGACAAAGATCGCTCGTTTACAATTGATAACTGCATAGGTGATTTTCCCGAAATGAGTAAAGATAGAACGATTCATATTTCTGTTATCGGAAGTGATACTGTGAAAACAATTCAATATTCGGGGAAAAAGCAAGTAATTAAATTGGGAAAATGAAATTATTCACATTGACACCGATTTGAATGTTTTACGTTTTACGTAATACGTTCTACGCCTCGGCAGCATCAACCATTAACGTAATACGTAGAACGTAAAACGTATTACATAACGGACTCGTTATTCAATTTCATGCATTTTTCCAAATTTCATCCCTCCAAAACCTTTTTCTAAAATATTTTACTAACTTTGATATTGCATTCGAATTCGTATCAATTATGCCTGCAAACATATTCATAAGAATATTCCGTTTTTACCGCGATGGGTTCCGGGAAATGACGTTGGGAAAAACACTTTGGATAATCATTCTGATAAAATTATTCATTATGTTTGCCATTTTAAAAGTGTTCTTTTTCCCCAATTTCTTAAATACAAATTTTAAAACAGATGAAGAACGGGCTGACTACGTTGCAACCGAACTTACCAAACCTGCTGATGAGGTAAAAGGTAATAAGTAAAAGGTAAAATGCTACCAAGACTCCACTTTTTACTTTTTATTGTAAACTATTATTATAAAGTTAATGTTATTAAAATATAACTCCCATTAACTAAATACGAATAACAGATAACGAACAAAATAATACCACTCTATAACAGCATTTCTAAACTACACAACATATGCATACTATCGATTTATCACTGATTGACTGGTCGAGGGCACAATTTGCCCTGACGGCTATGTACCATTGGCTGTTTGTACCATTGACTTTAGGATTAGGCCTTATAATGGCAATTATGGAGACAATTTACTACAAAACAGGCAATGTGTTTTGGAAGCAAACGGCAAAGTTTTGGATGAAACTTTTCGGAATTAACTTTGCAATTGGTGTGGCTACAGGTATTATCCTCGAATTTGAATTCGGTACAAACTGGTCGAATTACAGTTGGTTTGTAGGAGATATCTTCGGAGCACCCTTAGCCATAGAAGGAATTATGGCTTTCTTTATGGAAGCAACGTTTATCGCCATCATGTTCTTCGGATGGAATAAAGTGAGTAAAAAAGCCCATTTATCTGCAACATGGCTTACATGGGTTGGCGCAACTCTTTCTGCACTATGGATATTGGTTGCAAATGCATGGATGCAATATCCGGTTGGAATGAAGTTCAATCCGGATACCGTTCGGAATGAAATGGCCGATTTTTGGGCAGTTGCATTTTCCCCAGTTGCTATTAATAAATTCTTTCATACAGTATTGTCGGGATGGATGGTTGGCGCTGCATTTGTTGTAGGAATAAGTTGTTGGTTTTTATTAAAAAAGCGCAATGAAGAATTTGCCAAACAAAGTATTAAAATCGGAGCAATTGTCGGCGTAGTTTCAGTTGTATTATTAGCTTATACAGGTGACGGATCAGCATATCAGGTTGCGCAAAAACAACCCATGAAACTTGCCGCAATGGAAGGTCTGTACAAAGGAGAAAAAGGTGCCGGATTAGTAATGCTGGGTATTTTAAATCCTGAGAAAAAACAATACAATGACAATGTCGATCCGTTTATTTTTAATTGGCAAGCTCCAAAGTTGCTTTCACTGCTTTCGTTCCGCAGTAGTGATGCTTTTGTTCCGGGAATCAATGATCTAATAGACGGAGGCTATCAAATGCCTGATGGTAAAATTGCGTTATCAGCCAACGAAAAAATGGAACGGGGAAAAATTGCGTTATCAGCATTATCCGATTACAAAGCAGCAAAAAAAGAAAAAGATGAAGAACAAGCCGCAATCCACTTAAAAACGTTGGAAGATAATTACGATTATTTCGGATATGGCTACATCAATTCACCCGAACAATTAGTCCCTCCTGTTGGATTAACCTTTTATTCATTCCGGATAATGGTTATATTAGGAGGATATTTTATACTTCTTTTTATTGTTGTTTTATTCATTGCATATAAAAAAGAAATAGCCAACGTGAAATGGCTGCAATGGGTTTGCTTATGGTCTATTCCGTTGGCTTATATCACTTCACAAGTAGGATGGATCGTAGCCGAAGTCGGACGGCAACCATGGGTAATACAAGATATATTGCCGACTTTCGCTGCCGTTTCAAATATCAGTACAAGTTCGGTACAACTCACATTCTTTGTTTTCCTTATCGTGTTTACGGCATTATTAATTGCCGAAATAGGCATTATGGTAAAACAAATAAAAAAAGGACCGGAGTTTGAAGAAATTAAGAGTTAAAAATTAAGAATTAAGAATTTTAAGGAAATGCGTAAAATCATCATATACTAAAATTCAATCAATTCAAAAACTCTTAACTTCCAATTCTTAATTTTTAACTCTTAATTCTTAATTAAAAAAGTTATGGATTATTCATTTTATCAACAATATTGGTGGTTTCTGATAGCGCTGTTGGGAGGGCTATTGGTATTCCTGCTATTCGTACAAGGCGGACAAACATTGCTTTCGACAATAGCAAAAAACGAACTCGAACGAAAAATGCTGGTAAATTCCCTCGGACGCAAATGGGAATTTACATTTACGACCTTAGTTACTTTCGGAGGAGCTTTCTTTGCCTCATTCCCGCTATTTTATTCCACAAGTTTCGGTGGCGCTTACTGGGTTTGGATGCTTATTCTCCTTTGTTTTGTATTACAAGCCGTTTCGTATGAATTCAGGACAAAAGCTGGAAATCTTTTTGGACAGAAAACATACGATGTATTCCTGTTCGTAAACGGATTAATCGGCACAATTTTACTGGGAGCAGCAGTAGCAACATTCTTTACCGGATCGGAATTTATTGTTAATAAAGACAATCTTACAAATCCAATAATGCCGGTTATTTCTTCCTGGGCAAATCCGTTGCATGGGTTGGAGGCAGCTTTAAATGTAAGGAATTTATTGTTGGGATTAGCAGTATTTTTCTTGGCACGAACGCTGGGATGTCTTTATTTTATGAATAATATTTCGAATACGGCAATATTCAATCGTGCAAAAAGGCAAACCGCAATAAATGCCATTCCGTTTTTAGTTTGTTTTCTTACATTTTTAATCTGGACTTTATGTGCAGAAGGCTTTGCCGTTAATCCCGAAACCGGAGACGTATTTATGCAGCAATACAAATACCTTTTCAATTTAATCGAAATGCCGGTTGTTCTTATATTATTCCTTGTGGGCGTAGTGTTATTATTATTCGGATTGATTCGTTCCCAATCGAAAAAGCCATTTATTTATGGTATTTGGTTTTCCGGAATCGGAACCGTATTGGCAGTTTTATGCTTATTTTTAATTGCCGGATACAACAATACAGCTTATTATCCGTCAACCACCGATTTACAAAGTTCATTAACTATTTACAATAGCTCATCAAGTCCATTTACATTAAAAGTAATGAGCGTTGTATCGTTGTTAATTCCATTTGTTTTGGCTTATATTTACTATGCTTGGCACAGCATGGACAAGAAAAAAATAGATGCTGCCGAAATGGAAGATAGCAAAACGATTGCGTATTAAGATGAAAAGTAAAAAATGATTTAACAAACTCAATTTCATAAATTTATCCTGATTAAGGAATACGAAAAAAGGGTTTTCAACCCTTTTTTCATAACCACATGTCATTGACCTACAGTTATGAAGATAAAGCTCATTCGGGCTATTTGTTTATGATAATTGTTTTTTACATATTAAGTAAGTCGTCTGAATTAGTTTGTATTAAATTATGTCTTTTATCTACCCCTGTCTCCTGAAGGGGGAACGCGCATCTCCTCATTATTTCGTTCCCCTTCAGGGGACAGGGGTAAGGAAGAATAATACGAACTAATTCTGAAAACATACTTACCGAAAAAAATCTTATTTATTAATAGTCATGCAGCGAATTCCTATTTTTTTCATTTAATAATATGAGAAAAATAGGAATTAAAAATTTTCTACAAACTTTGCTTTTTACCTTCTAATAAATTTAATACCATGAAAACAAAACTACTTTTCATTTTATTATTTGTATGTTGTACATCATTTGCATTTGCTTATGACGTGGTTTCCGACAATAAACCTAATTCGGAAAATGAAGTATTGATTTTGATCGTCGATTATACGACGAATACTTTCGAAGGAGGGCAAATACTTAACTTTCCTCAGAAAACATCCGAAACGCTTACGATAACAAATGAATATGCTCCTCCGGGCGATTTTGGACATATTAAACTGTATTATTCCGAAATCAATGAACTTTTATTCTTTGGAACCATAATTTGGTCGGGATGTGGAAAAATAAAATTTCCAGAAACATGGATGACGCCAAAAGATTTTCTATACACAGTTACAGAAGATTGGGTATTTCCTAAAAATGGGTTTCGGAATATTGGATTTAATTCAAGCAAAGAAATAACAAATGATGTTTGGAATCGCGTTCAATCAATTGTAAAAGTACGTGATTTCTTATCATCCAATCCCGAACAAAAGGTACAATATTTATTTTATACGCCGAGTGTTGGAGTTGGAAATCCCAAAGATTGGAAATGGATTTTATTTCTCCATAATCCATCAAACACAACCGGTTTTTCCGAATTAACATTACCGGAATTTAGTATCTATCCTGCAGTAACAAAAGATAAACTCTATGTAGAAACAGGAAATAATGATTGGTCTTACCGGATTTATAGCAATCAGGGACAATTGTTACAATCAAGTGCAGGAAAAGATTGTATCGATGTATCTTCCTTGAATCAAGGGATGTATATTTTGAATATTTATAATGATAAAGACGGGAAAATGTATTCTCATAAATTTATCAAGAAATAAAGAGTAATTCTAGCAATTCATTTCGCGCAATTAATTGCTAGAATTACTCTCCTACAACGCACCGGTTATTACCTTTTCCAATTTTTCACTTCCTTCAAAACCGACTCTGAAATAAATCTGTTCACCTTCCTTGTTCAGTATCAAATAAGAAGGAACACCGGTTGCTCCAAATTTCTTTTTCAAGTACTTAAATTGATCCGATTTCAAACGGAAATGCTCTCCCGGAATATCCGGAATCATATTTTGCCAGGCAGTTAATGGCGAGCTTTCATCTGTCAGGTAAACAAATACAACATCTTTTTCTTTCAGTTGTTTTTTGGTTGATTCAAATCGTTTCATTGCCGAACGACAAGGAGCGCACCAAGTCGCCCAAAAATCAACAAACACTACTTTTCCGGCAAATGGCTTCAATATTTCAGCAAATAGTTTTTCATCATCTGTTTCGGGAACATCATAAATGTTATACCCCTTTTTGTTTTTATTCTTTTCAATTTGAGCAAGCAATTCATTGTTTTTCTGAGTGATATAATCAAAGTAAAAAAGATTTTTAATTTGAGAAATATTTTCCAAATCATTGGTTGATAAAGGAGTTGATTCTTTAAATTTAGAGCAATAAAGTTGAGTATCTATCATGTCAAAAACAATGCCCTGAGAATCGCCAAGTATATCTGCCAAGTAATTAATTCTCTTTTTCCTAGTAAATTGATCGAACGCCTTTTCATACTTCATTCTGAACAGACTTTCCGCTTCTTCACTCAATTTTGGAGTATCTTCATTTTCAAAATCGTCCAATTCTTTAAATCCAAAAATACTATTAATTTCTTCCGCAGAAACGCCTTTGTTATACAAGTAGATTATCAACATTGATTTTTTTTCATAAGCCGAATATATATCTGTTCCTGAATCTGCATACAACGAAAGTAAATCATTTGCCAATTTTAAACCTCCTTCATTCAACTTCCCGGATGCAATTAACTTCTGTGTTTCTTCAGTTGTTTTCACTTTAAAATCCAGTTGTTTTTCATCACTCCAGCTATCAATCGTATTTGCTTGAAGGTATTTGGCATATTTTCGTTCTTCAGGAGATAATTTTTCAAAGCCGATTAATTCCTGATAAATTGCTTTGGTTGGATAAATTATTTCATTTCTTCTTCTACTCAAATATTTGTAGGAATTGACCATGGCACTAAAATCGCTGCTATACAAAGAATACGGACTATTCAAAGAGAATTCTTTCAAATAAGAATAATACGTTTTATCAAATATGGGGTCCAGAAATCCGATCATGTCACTTTCATAGTCTAATTTATGCTCCTTACGATAAGCCTCCTCCAAATCAGAGTCAGCAAATATTAACCGATGCATAGCCTTAAAATGAATATCTATCACCGCAAATTCATATGCCTTTTTAGTTAAATTTTTTTGCGACAATTTTTCAATTGCCTGATTCATTTTATCCAATACATACGCTTTATGTTCTTCGACAGACATATTTACAATCACTTTGAAATCACGGCATTGATCAATAAAATCGCTTTCTATTTTTGCAATATTTATATCTTCCATTTGATTATTTATTTCGGCATTTTCTCCACCGAAATAAATATATTTGACTGAAGGACATTTCAACGCTTGGTTCTTGGTTTCCTGACAACTTTTTTGATGCAAATCCACATAAACCGTTGTTTCCTTACCAGGAGAAAGCAGAATATACTTATTATAAAAAGCGGTACGAAACAATACCTGCATCGTAGTAACCAAAGGTACTTTCAATTCAAAACTTCCATCATCTTTTACCTGAGTTTCTAATTCTTCCTGTACACATGTTACCGGATTATTGACAAACATTTCGATTTTCCAGTTCATTTCGGGAACATATCCTAAAAATTTCCCTTTGAAAATCGCTTCTCCATATTTCAATTGCGGAATTGCCAACGATTTTCCATCGTCTTCAATAATGGATTCTTTTTTTATCTTTTCAGGTATTTTTTCATATTTAGCCGAAATACCAGGTTTAAGTTCAACACCCCAAATCTTGAAGCAATTATCGCAATCGCTCTCAATAAAATCAATTTGTTGAGTAGATAGATCAATCGCCGGAAAATGCAGTGCAAAAACAATTTTTCCGGAAGAATCGGAATAAACCTCTTTATCCAATTCAATCCCATCACTTGACTTGACAATATATTTTTGCCCATTCGCCCTAATATACGTATCAGAGGCAATTTGAACCCAACCTTTTTTCTGATGAATAGTCATGTATAAGACAGTTTCCGCGTCTTTCAATTCAATCTTATCAATAACAACACTTGGATGCGTACAAACACTAAAAGGCGGATTATCCACAACAATAATATTTTCGGCAGGTTGTTGTGAATATATGGTTAATACATTGCTGAATAAAGCAAAAACAATCGACAGGATACAACAAAAGGTCGCTCGTTTGGTAAGTTTACAAATGGATTTAATCATAGCCATAGATTTTAGTATGTTAAAAAATCATTGTTTGGTAAATATAGGAATTTTTATTTCTTTTGTATAAATGACTATCCGTCATTTTACCCCTAAATCCCCTAAAGGGGACTTTGCGGAGGTGAAATGATTGATTATAAAAATAAATTCAGTCATTATTTTTGTTACGCACATCCGATTGGGTTGCCAAGAAAGTCCCCTTTAGGGAATTTAGGGGTAAGACGACTTTTCGGAGTGGACTTAAACTTGAAACTTTAAACTTCAAACCTTAAACTTTTAAACAATGGACAAGCATATTACCATTCTTTGGGTGGACGACGAAATAGATTTATTGCGTCCGCACATTCTGTTTCTGCAAAACAAGGGATACCGCGTAATAACGGCCACCAACGGTTACGACGGGG
>JAVBLR010000008.1:0-126691 GCA_031553395.1 Bacteroidales bacterium
AGATAACTCATCAGACCAATGAATAATATGTCCGATAACTTATGCAAACATTTTTTCTCTACTCGAAAATCTTCGATACTGGATAAATAGCGTTGTAATGATTTCATCCGGCAAAGCTATAAATTTCGTGCGTTTACCCTAGTTTTGTGCAGGAAGAAAAACAAAACACAAAAAGAATAAAATGAATATGGAAAGTGGTTTTTTCATTGAACAAATTGAGATTTATATTGATTCACTGCAAATATAACTTTTTCATAATAAACGAATATATAATTACGTACACAATGATGTTTTTTAGTACATAAATTATTATTTAATAGATAATTTGATTAATTGTTATATACCCCATTTACTACCATTTTTAGTTTAAATCGGTGTTATTTCGAACATTATTTTTATGTATTTCCCTTACTTATGTCGTAAAATTGAGGAAATAAGGCAAAAAATGATTACTTTTGGAGGCTAAAATTTATATATTTTCAGATTAGAAAGTCTATTTTTAATCTTATTTATTTACAGATAATTAGCTTGTATCTGTAGTGTTTAAACTTTGTTATTTGATTTAATATGGGAGGTTTTTTTGGTACGATTTCAAAAACAGCATGTAAAACAGACTTATTTTACGGAACAGATTATAATTCCCATCTGGGAACCAAACGTGCCGGTTTAGCCTCAATACACGAAGGTGTTTTCTATCGTTCGATTCATAGCATTGAGAATTCTTATTTCCGGACAAAATTTGAAGATTCTTTGGACAAGTTTGTAGGAAATGCAGGAATTGGAGTAATTAGTGATACAGATCCTCAGCCGATTGTTATTAATTCACATTTAGGGCGTTTTGCACTTGTTACGGTTGCCCGGGTTAATAATTTGAAGGAACTGGAAAAAGAATTACTCGATAAAGGGATGCATTTTTCCGAATTAAGTTCGGGAAAAACAAATCAAACTGAATTGATTGCATTACTGATAACAGAGGGCAAATCCTTTGTTGAAGGGATTGAAAATGTTTACAACAAGGTAAAAGGTTCTTGTTCCATGCTTATTCTTACCGAAGATGGTATTTTTGCCGCGCGTGATAAATTGGGCCGTACTCCTATTGTAGTTGGTAAAAAAGACGAGGCTTATGCTGTAAGTAGCGAACCTTGCGGATTTTCTAACTTGGGGTTTGAAACAACTTATTTTGTTGGGCCGGGAGAAATCATGCAAATCAAGGCAGATGGTTTTACTCAATTGAGAAAGCCGAATGAGAAAATGCAAGTATGCTCTTTTCTGTGGGTTTACTTTGGTTATCCTGTTTCTGATTACGAAGGTAAAAATGTAGATGCCGTACGGTATAATAGCGGATTGGAAATGTCTAAAAATGACGATGTTGATATTGATTTTGTTTCAGGTATTCCCGATTCCGGTGTTGGACAGGCATTAGGATATGCCGAAGGAAAAAATGTTCCTTACCGGCGAGCAATTGTAAAATATACTCCAACCTGGCCAAGAAGTTTTACTCCTGGTAATCAAGAGGTAAGACAGTTAGTTGCCAAAATGAAATTGATTCCAAACAGGCATTTATTGAAAGATAAACGAATCCTTTTTTGCGATGATTCTATTGTAAGGGGAACTCAATTGCGAGATAATGTCCAAATATTGTATGGCTACGGAGCTAAGGAAGTACACATGCGTATCGGCAGTCCTCCATTGATTTATTCTTGTCCATTTTTAAATTTCTCCGCATCAAAATCAGATCTTGAATTAGTTACACGTCGAATTATTCAGGAATTGGAGGGTAAAGATGATGTTGATTTAGAGGAATATGCAAAAGACGGTTCTCCTAAATATTGCCAGATGGTAGAAAAAATCCGGGAGAAATTCAATATGTCTTCATTGAAATACAACACATTGGAAACTTTCGTTAAAGCGATTGGACTTCCAAAAGAAAAACTCTGTACGCATTGTTTTGATGCATCATCGTGCTTTTAATTAACACTAATAAATGCATTTTATATATTTAAGGAGGACATGAGACATGAGAAGAAAGATGTAGACAATAAAGATAATAGAGACAGTGGAGTCTTAATTATCTCATTCGTCTTTTCTATCTTTTTTCGTCTTTATTCTTATGTCTAAATATAGTTCAGGGAAAGTAGCCAATAATCACATAACTGTAATACGATTAACTATGAATTTAATAGAACGTTTTATACGATATGTAGGTTTCGATACCCAATCGGATCCCGAAACTGGATTAACACCCAGCACACCTGGGCAAGTGCGTTTTGCAAAAGAATTATCCGAAGAATTAAAGCAAATCGGAATGCAAGATGTAAAGCTAGACCAGAACGGGTATTTAATGGCAACCTTACCTTCTAATGTAGAAAAAAATGTTCCTGTAATTGGTTTTATAGCCCATTACGATACCAGTCCTGATATGACGGGGCGGAATGTTAAAGCGCGGGTGGTTGTACGATACGATGGAGGTGATATTTTATTAAATGCAAAAGAAAATATCATTTTGTCTCCATCTGATTTTCCCGAATTAAAAAAATATATCCGGCAAGATTTAATCGTAACTGATGGAACAACATTACTTGGAGCTGATGATAAAGCGGGCGTAACTGAGATCATTACAGCAATGGAATATCTGATTAAACATCCCGATATCAAGCATGGGAAAGTAAGAATAGCTTTTACTCCGGATGAAGAAATAGGCAAAGGTGCTCATAAATTCGATGTGGAAAAATTTGAAGCTCAATGGGCATATACAATGGACGGAGGCGAAGTCGGAGAATTGGAATTCGAAAATTTTAACGCAGCATCAGCAAAAATTACAATAAAAGGCCGTAATGTACATCCGGGATATGCCAAACATAAGATGATAAACTCAATCCGTATTGGAAATCAATTGGTAACAATGCTTCCAAGAAGTGAAACTCCCGAACATACCGATGGTTATGAAGGATTTTATCATTTAGCATCATTTCAGGGAACAGTTGAGAAAACAGTATTAACATATATTATAAGAGATCACGACTGGGACAGATTTGAACGCCGGAAAAAAGAATTCGAACATTTAGTAAATAAAATAAATGCCGAATTTGGAAATGTTGCAGAACTCGAAGTAACGGATCAATATTATAATATGCGGGAAAAGATTGAACCTGTAATGCATATTGTAGATTTAGCCTCGGATGCCATGAAGGAAGTTGGTGTGCAACCGGTTATAAAACCAATACGAGGCGGCACGGATGGTGCTCAATTATCATTTAAAGGATTACCTTGTCCGAATATTTTTGCCGGAGGATTAAATTTCCATGGACGGTACGAATTTATTCCTATTCAATCTATGGATAAAGCAGTACAGGTAATTGTAAAAATAATAGAAAAAGTAGCAGAGTAATGTTTGATTGTTATTGGTTATCTGTTATTAGTTTTTTAAATACAAATAACAGATAACCAATAACCAACAACAAAATAACTAGACATGAAAAAAACACCATTTACGGATATTCACATTGCTTTGGGAGCAAAGATGCATGAATTTGCAGGTTACAATATGCCTATCGAATATTCGGGAATAATCAATGAACATTTGACTGTATGTAATGGAGTCGGAGTTTTTGATGTTTCTCATATGGGTGAATTTTGGGTAAAAGGAGAAAATGCGTTGGCTTTTCTACAAAAAATAACTTCAAATGATGTGTCTGTACTTCCTTTGGGAAAAGCCCAATATACTTGTTTCTTGAATGAACAAGGAGGCATTGTTGATGATTTATTGATATATCATTATGAGCTGGAAAAGTATTTGTTGGTTGTGAATGCTGCTAACATCGAAAAAGATTGGAAATATTGTGTAGAACACAATATCGAAGGCGCTATATTGGAAAATGCGTCCGACAATATGAGTCAATTGGCAATACAAGGTCCTAAAGCTTTGGATACTCTTCAAAAATTGACATCCGTGAAGCTTTCCGAAATCCCTTATTATGGTTTTGTTGAAGGAGAATTTGCCGGAGAAAAAAATGTAATCATATCTAATACAGGATATACCGGTGCAGGTGGTTTCGAATTGTATTTTTATCCTTCAGCAGCAATAAATATTTGGAATACCATCTTCTCCGCAGGAGAAGAATTTGACATCAAGCCGATTGGATTAGGAGCTCGTGATACTTTGCGATTGGAAATGGGCTATTGTTTATATGGTAATGAATTAAATGATACAATATCTCCGATTGAAGCAGGTTTGGGATGGATAACTAAATTTGCAGAAGGAAAAAATTTTATCGCAAGGGAAATATTGGAAAAACAAAAAAAAGAAGGTACTTCCCGAAAATTATGTGGATTTGAATTAATCGAAAAAGGAATTCCCCGAAGTGGTTATGAAGTTGTAAATGCAAAAAATGCAGTTATAGGGATTGTAACATCAGGAACAATGTCTCCTCTTCTTCGACAAGGAATTGGAATGGCATATGTGCATCCGGAATATGCGAAAGAAAATACAGAATTTTTTATAACCATTCGAAATAGAAACTTGAAAGCGAAAGTTGTAAAATTGCCTTTCAGAAAATAATTGTTCCAATTACTACAATTCACATATAAAGCTTATTAGCCATTAAAATCGTAAATTGTAAATAACAAAATAGTAAATCTACATGCCTCAAATTGACATTTGCTTCTCACCAATTATGTATCCTGCTTATCAGAACACGGATGCTGTTGTTGTAATTGTCGATATATTCAGGGCAACCAGTTGCATTTGTACTGCTTTTGCGAATGGGGTAAAAAGCATTATTCCGGTAGAAACAATCAAAGAAGCAATCGAATATAAAAACAAAGGATATTTGGTTGCAGCAGAACGGAATGTGCAAAAATGCGATTTTGCCGATTTCGGCAATTCTCCTTTTGACTTTTCAGCAGAAAAAGTAAAAGGTAAGGATATTGTATTTACTACAACCAATGGAACAAAAGCGATTCATGCTGCAAAAGCAAATAAAATAGTAGTAATAGGTTCTTTCCTAAATCTATCTGCAGTCGTTGATTTTTGTGCTGAAAGTGGGAAAGATATTATTGTCCTTTGTTCGGGATGGAATGATAAGTTTAATTTGGAAGATACTCTTTTTGGAGGTGCTCTTGCTGCTTGTATCCAAGAAAAATACAAATACGAGGTAAAAAGTGATGCAGCATTGGTAGCAATTAATATGTGGGAAAAAGCACAAACTGATACGATTTTTTATTTGTCTAAAAGCGAGCATGTTGCCAGATTATATGCGAATGGATTTGAAAGTGCAATAACATATTGTTTGCAACAAAACATAATGAATGTTGTGCCAACTTATAAATATGGTTACATAAGGTTATAACTATATTAAAATAGTACAATAAAAGAAGGTAAAAACCGTTATTTTAAGATGTTTATATAAATAAAAACTAATTTGTAATTTTTAAATAAACCAATATGAATTTTAAATTATTGCCGGTTCTATTAATCATTATATTGTTATCAGCCTGTTCTACACCTAAAGATATAGCGTATTTTCAAGGTATTAAGGATATACCTCAAGCAGAACTGGATGATATGTATGCTAAATATTCATCCAAGATATGTCCGGATGACCTTTTAGGGATTACTGTTTCCGGACAGAATATGGTCGGAGTAGCCCCCTTTAATTTACCACCTGTTTCCTTTATGTCTCCATCAGATGGATCAACAGCAGGTACAGGGAAAAAAACCATCCAATCTGCAACTACAGGTTCTTTACAACCTTATTTAGTAGACGAAAATGGTTATATCCAATTTCCTGTATTAGGACAAGTAAGAGTAGGTGGATTAACAAAGACTGAAGCAATCAAATTGTTGGAAGGAAAAATATCAGAACATGTAAAAGACCCGATTGTAACCATACAAAACCTGAATTTTAAAGTATCCGTATTGGGAGAAGTATTGCAACCGGGGCCGTTTTTCTTGTCGAATGAAAGAATCTCAATTTTGGACGCTTTATCATTAGCTGGTGATTTAACTATCTATGGAAACAGAAAGGATGTATTACTTATTCGGGATAATAATGGGAAGAAAGAATTTGCGTATTTTGATTTGACTTCACCCGAGATATTCAAATCTCCATATTTTTATTTACAACAAAACGATGTTGTATATGTAGAACCAAACGATGCAAGAAAAAAGAACGCAAAATATAGTCAGGCGGATCAATACAATATGACTATAGTATCTACAATTTTGACAGCTGTCTCGATTGTGACGTCATTAATAATAAGCTTGTCTAAATAATTTTTCACATTACTAATTCTAAATAAAAGAATTCTATATCCAAATGGAGCAAAGAAAGAATACAAAGATTGCAACTTCTCAAAATGCAGATTTTATAAACTTTGAAGAATTACTGCAAAAAAGCATAAAAAATTGGAAATGGTTTGTTATTTCTATTATAGCGTGTGTATTAATAGCTTTTATCTATGTTAAGGTTACGCCTAAAACATATCAATTGACAGCCAATATCTTGATTAAGATGGAGGATAAAGGAATGGGTTCAAAGATGGGCTCAATGGCTAAGATGTTTGATATGGGAGGCCTCTCTTCTTCTGATAATATTGAAGATGAAGTTGGCATTATGTCTTCTCATACTTTAATGAGGCAAATGGCAATGGACTTAGGGCTGCATATTGATTACAAGGAAAAGGGTTTTTTTACAGATGATGACTTATATAATAATTCTCCCATTATAGCAGATATTGATAAAAGTATATTGGATACCCTAACTGCTGGATTTACATTTAAAGTTGCAGTAAATAAAGATAATACGTTAAAGATAAAAGTAAAAATAGGGGATGAAAAACTAGGAACATTTGATATAAAAACCTTGCCGTACATTCTTCATACAAATTATGGTGATGTAACTTTTAAATATTCTGAAAATCAGAGTCTAGAATTACCTTACACTTTATTAATTACTATATGTGGTAGAGATTTTGCGGCAGAACAGTTTCAGAAAATAGTTTCAGTTGGGGCAATTTCCAAAAAGTCGAATATTATCGGTTTGTCAACCAATGATAATAATATCCCAAGAGGAAAAGATATACTAAACACATTAATAAAACTATATAATGAGGATGCCTTAGATGATAAAAATAAGGCCGCATTGAATACCGAAAAATTTATAGGTGAACGGTTAGACTTATTGGTACATGATTTGAGTTTGATAGAAAAGTCCGTTGAAAGTTACAAACGTGATAATCAATTGATAGACATCGGGGCAGAAGCAGGAATGTCTATGAGTAGGATGGTAAAGATGAAGGAGTTGGATGTACAATATGAAATTCAATTAGGAATGGTAAAAATGATTGAAGATTATGTGAAGAATCCATCCAATAAGTATAAATTATTACCTGTAGGTATGGGCATACCTGGAGAAGTATCGGGACAAATAGGATCTTATAATGAGTTATTACTCCAGCGGATTGCTTTATTGAGGGATATAAATGCCACAAACCCGGTTGTTTTATCTTTAAATGAACAATTGGACTTGATGCAAAAAAATATTTTGGCAAGTATCGAGACTGTAAAAAAGGACTTGAATAAGACGAAAGATAGTTGGAGGGCTGAAGAAAATTTGTTACTTTCTCGCGTGAAAGAATTGCCAAAACAAGAACGCGAATTTGTCGAGATTCAACGACAACAAAAAGTAAAATCCGAATTGTATCTATTTTTGTTGCAGAAACATGAAGAAAATGCATTGACATTAGCATCTTCAACTCCTAAAGCAAAAATAATTGATGAGGCATTTGCTGTGTCGAAGCCGGTTTGGCCAAGGAAAATGATAATTTTAGCTGTTGCGATGATGATTGCATGTTGCCTTCCAATTGTCGTATTTATCTTGAAGGATATTCTGACATTCAAAATAGAAGATAAATCCCAATTAGAAAGATTAACATCAATACCTGTATTGGGAGAGGTTTGTAAAGATAAGAGTGGAGAATCTGTTGTTGTAAAAGAAGGAATAACATCTTCTGTTGCAGAATTATTTCGTTTAATACGAACAAATATCCGGTTTGTTTTGACTAAGCCTGAAGAAAAGGTAATTATTATAACTTCTAGTATTTCGGGAGAAGGAAAATCCTTCTTTGTTATCAATTTTTCTATGTCTCTTTCGTTAATGAAAAATAAGAAAGTCGCTATGATAGGATTAGATATTCGAAATCCAAAATTGGCGGAATACTTGTCTTTACCTACATCAAAAGGAATTACAACTTTTATGGCTTCCGAGACAATGAAGCCTGAGGAAGTTGTTATTCAATCCGGCTTACATCCGAATTTATGGATTGTTCCTGCCGGCCCGGTACCGCCGAATCCTGCCGAATTATTGTTGAGCGAACGATTGGATGAAATGTTTGACTATTTAAGAGAAAATTTCGATTATGTAGTAGTGGATACAGCTCCTGTAGGAATGGTTTCCGATACATTCACATTGGATAGAGTTTCGGATGCAACTATTTATTTATGTCGTGCTAATTATACACATAAGTCTCATTTGAAACTTGTTGAAAGCATTGTTGCAGAAGGACGATTGAAGAAATTGTCGCTGGTAATTAACGGAACAACAACGAAAAGTAGTTATGGGTATGGTTATGGCTCACAAACTCACAATAAGTGACTAAGGATATGACAATTCGTTCAAAGGCACCGTTACGTTTAGGTTTAGCAGGAGGAGGAAGTGATGTTGCTCCATATTGTGATATATATGGTGGATTTATCTTGAACGCCACAATCAATTTATACGCTCATTGTTCAATAATTGTTCGAAACGATGGAATTATAAGAATGGAAGCATCTGATTTAGGTCAGATTGTTGAATATAACGCATCAGAGAGCCTTCCTATTGATAATGTATTAGATTTACATAAAGGGGTATATAATCGAATAATAAAAGATTTTCTTCCCGGAAAAAAGTTATCTTTTACTTTGATCACGTATTCTGATGCCCCTCCGGGAAGTGGGCTTGGCTCATCTTCAACAATGGTTGTTGCAATAGTAAAAGCCTTTACAGAATGGCTAAATTTACCATTAGGCGAATATGATATCGCTCATTTGGCGTATGATATAGAACGAAATGACTTAGGACTGAGTGGAGGAAAACAAGACCAATATGCTGCAACTTTTGGAGGATTTAACTTCATGGAATTCTTTAAAGAAGATAAAACAATTGTAAACCCTCTTCGTGTTAAACAGTGGATTGTTGACGAATTGGAAGAATCAATAATATTGCATTATATTGGGGTCTCACGTTCGTCTGCACAGATTATTGATGAGCAGAAGAAAAATACATCTTCCGGAAATGTTGTTGCAATAGAAGCTATGCATCGAATAAAACAAGGTGCTATCGATATGAAAGAAGCTGTTTTGAAAGGTGATATTTCTTTTTTTGCTGAAATTATGCAAAAATCTTGGGAAGATAAAAAGAAAATGGCCGGTTCAATTACAAATCCTCTTATAGAAAAGGTATTTGAAACTGCATTGAATGCCGGAGCCATAACCGGAAAAATTTCAGGTGCAGGTGGCGGTGGATTTATTTTTTTCATGGTTAAACCAGAAAACAGAATGAATGTTGTTAAAAAGCTTCAGGAATTAGGTGGTCAAACAGTTGCTTTTCATTTTACTCAAGGAGGATGCCATGGATGGAAAATACTCTGATTTAATAATTTGCATGAATAAAATAATAAAAGAACAAATACAATCCTCTATATTAACAAAACAAGCTATATTAGAATCTCCAACTTTATTAAAATTAATTGAAGAGGCGGCAATTTTAATATTAGAGGCATATAAACATGAGAACAAAACTTTGTTGGCCGGAAATGGAGGAAGCGCTGCTGATGCACAACATATTGCCGGAGAATTTGTCTCCAGATTTTATTTTGACAGGCCAGGTATGCCATCAATTGCTTTGAATACAGATACTTCTATTTTGACATCAATAGGAAATGATTACGGATATGAAAAAATATTCTCACGACAAATTCAAGCACAGGGACAAAATGGAGATGTTTTTATAGGTATTTCAACCTCAGGAAATTCTTCTAATATTATTGAGGCTTTATTAGCTTGCAAAGAAAAAGGGATTAAAACCATCGGATTAACTGGAGCAGGTAAAGGAAAAATGTCGGAATTATGTGATATTTGTCTTGAAGTGCCATCTACAGAAACACCTCGGATACAAGAATCTCATATCTTGATTGGACATATTCTGTGTTGCATCGTTGAAGAGAAAATATTCGGACATTTAAAACAGGATAAATAATGGATGTTATTATTCTTGCCGGAGGAATGGGAACCCGATTGCGGGAAATTGTTTCTGATGTTCCAAAACCAATGGCCCCAATTAAGGATAAACCTTTTTTGGAATATTTGCTCAATTGGCTATCCGGATATTCTTCTGTTACAAAATTCGTTTTAGCCGTAGGATATAAGTCAGAAGTAATAGTTCAACATTTTGGAGATTCTTTTAAAGGAATTCCTGTCTGTTATATCAATGAATTAGAGCCTCTTGGTACGGGAGGAGCTATTGCAAACGCATTGAAAGCATGCGACTCTGATGATGTATTGATTATTAATGGCGATACATATTTCCCGATAAATATCGACAGTTTCGAAGAATTTCATCACACGAATAAAAAGCCGATTTCCATAGCCTTAAAAAAAATGGAGGAATTTGAACGATATGGAACTGTTGATATTAATCAGAATTCAATTGTCAAATTCAATGAAAAAATGTACTGCAGGAAAGGTCTGATAAATGGAGGCATCTATATTATTTCAAAAAAATGGCTGGAAGGAAAAAACTATCCGGCTAAATTTTCTTTTGAAAAAGATACTCTCGAGAAAAATGTTTCTGAGAATTCATTAGGAGGCAAAGTCTTTGAAGACATTTTTATTGACATTGGTATTCCCGAAGATTATGCTAAAGCTACATCCATTATATGAATAAAGCCGTTTTTTTAGATAGAGATGGGGTTATCAATATAGAAAAAAATTATGTTTACAAAATTGAAGACTTCGAGTTTATAGATGGAATTTTTGATTTATGCAAAAAATATCAACAAGAAGGATATTTATTAATTGTTATTACTAATCAGGCAGGTATTGCCAGGGGATATTATACAGAAGAGCAATTTCGTGTTTTAACTGATTGGATGGTAAAGAAATTCGAGGAACAAGGAATTTCCATAGCAAAAGTGTATTTCTGTCCTCATCATCCTGATTTTACAGGAGAATGTGAATGCCGGAAACCTAACCCGGGAATGATACTTCAAGCAGCAAAAGAATTTAAGTTGGACTTATCAAAAAGTATATTGATAGGAGATAAAATGAGTGATATTGAAGCTGGAGAGAGAGCTGGAGTAGGAACGAATATAGTTATAAAAACAAGGTAACATTAAGATAGTTATATATAGATTGTATACGGAATAAATGCATGATAATAAAAATTATAATTTATATGAAAGGCTTTTATATGCTATAAAAGGAGGTCATTCCAGAAGTGTAAAAGCTAAAAAAAATATTTTGTATTCATTATTGATTAAACTAATAAGCATTGCTATAAGTTTGCTGTTAGTTCCAATTACTATCAAATATGTGAATCCTACAGACTATGGTATATGGCTAACTGTTAGCTCTATAGTTGCATGGGTTAGTTTTTTTGATATCGGATTAAGTAATGGAATGCGAAATAAGTTTACAGAAGCCATTGCTAAAAAGGATTTTGATTCGGCTAAGGCATATGTAAGTACAACTTATGTAGCCTTAATAGCTATTTTTTCTTTTTTATGGGTTATTTTTATTATTTTCAATAAATATTTAGATTGGAATAAGATACTTAATCTTAAAGATAATATATCGCCGGATATCAGTATTCTTGTCATTATCGTTTTTTCTTATTTCTGCCTTCAATTTGTTTTACGGATTGTAAACACTGTATTGATTGCTAATCAACAACCTGCAAAATCATCATTTATAGACATGTTGGGGCAACTGCTATCTCTATTGATTATTTTTATTTTAACAAAAACAACTCAAGGCTCCCTGATTAATTTAGGAATTGGATTAACAGTTGCTCCCATAATTATTTTATTAATTGCAAATGTAATTTTATTTAAGACTGAATATAGGAAGTATACTCCATCATTTAAATATGCAAAGGTTAAATACCTAAAAGACATATTTAACTTAAGTATGAAGTTTTTTATTATTCAAATAGCAGCACTGATTCAATATCAAACGGCAAATTATATTATAGCCCGTAATTTTGGCATGAATGAAGTAACAGCATACAATATTACCTATAAGTACTTTAATGTGATTACAATGGGATTTGTAATTATTTTAACTCCATTTTGGTCAGCGGCAACAGATGCTTATTCCAAAGGAGATTTTGAATGGATAAAAAATGCAGTTAAACGTTATGAAAAGGCCTTGTTAGTTTTTATGCTAATAGGTGTAATTATGTTATTTGTATCTAACTTTGCATACGATTTATGGATAGGAAAGGATGTTGTATCTATTCCTTTAGAAATGTCCTTATGGTGCTTGATCTATTCTATTTCTATCTCTTTCGGAAGTATTTATGTGAATTTATTAAATGGAATTGGAGCTATACGAATTCAGTATTATCTGAGTATTATAACACCGATTTTATTTATCGTTCTTTGCCGGATATTTATAACATATTTTCATTTAGGCGTTTATTGCATGTTCTTAGCAGCTGTTATAGCAAATTTGAATGGAATAATAGTAGCTCCTATTCAATTTCGAAAAATATTTAAACAAGGAAAAGGTGGAATATGGAGGGCATAAAAAGCACTACAATACTTTATGAAGACTTTCAATCAAAAGAAATAAACCGTTTTTTGATTGGAATGTTGATTTATACTGTTGTAACAAATCTCTTTTTTAATTTTTTACCTGGTACCATTTGCAATATTTTCCAAATGGCAGGATTGTTAATCTGTTCATTTTATTGGATAAAATTATTTTCGAAGTATAATATTTCAGATCAATATCTCAAAATTTCCATATCTTTATTGCTTATATGGCAAATATATATACTCACAAAAGGCCTTGTATTAAACTATCTATATATAAAAGAATATCTATTTGTAAGAGATCGTTTTTTACAATATTTTGTCCCCTTGGTTGTATTTATTCCTGTAATTACTCCTTATTTTTTACAAAAAATATTTTATTATTCCTATAAGTTAGGGATTGTATTTTTAGTAACATTACCTTTTCTTTTATTGTATATACTTTCAGAACAATCGTTTTCGGAACAATATGTTTGGACATTTGTACCAGGTTGTGGTTTTATTCTTCTTACCTCTTTTTATCATGATAAACGTAAAGTGGTTGTCTCAGCAATTGTAACGATACTTGCATTCATCATAATTACAATAATGGCCCGAAGAAATATTATGTTAACCTGTGCCGGTTATTTATTTTCTTCATTTTGGATTTTTATTTTTTTCAATAAGCAGATATCATTAATTAAAAAGATAGGATATACTTTATTATCCGTAATTTTATTGTTGGCAGGATATGGCATATTTGTTTCGAATCAGTCAGGAGCATTCTCGAAGATTACAAACCGGATATCGGATGATTCGAGGGAAGGAGTACTTATAGCATATTTTATGGATATGTCTGATACAGACTTATTGATAGGTAAAGGTATTAATGGCACATATTATTGCCCTGGAGTCGATTATGCGTGGACAGGGATTGAGTTAAAGCACCGAGATGTGGATGATAGAGTGTATATTGAATGTGGATACCTACAGCTCATGTTAAATGGCGGTATTATATATGTAATATTATATTTATTGGTATTGGTTCCTGCTGTTATTAAAGGATTTTTCTTTTCTCGGAATATCTTTTCAAAGGCTTCTGCTACATTTATTCTATTATGGTTGATAGATATGGTACCATTTGGACTTCCAACATTTACATTCAGGTATTTTCTTGTTTGGTTTTGTGTTGCAATTTGTTACTCCAAAGAAATACGGTTGAAAGATGAAAATGAAATGATGGACTTCTTACAATACAAAAATGGAGATATATGAAAGTTGCGTTATTAACTGATCAATCAATATCTTCTAAAGACACTTTTGTTATTGGAGGTTGGATTCAATCGTTGATTTTGCTCCTTCAACAATCGGAAATAATAGAATTGGCTGTAATAGGACCAACACAAGATCATTCTTCTATTGAAAAACAAGGAAATACAGTATACTATAAATTAAATCATAAAATTTCTCCAAACTTTTTAAAAAGAATTTATCAAAAATTTAGATGCAAAATTCAGGATGATAACCTTATAGTGGATTATGTTTCGGCTATACATGATTTTAATCCAGATATAGTTCAGATATTTGGTGTCGAAAATTTTTTATGCAATGTAGTTCCATTTATAAATTGTAAAGTTGTAGTTCATTTACAAGGATTAGCGAATCCATATTTAAATGCATGGTTTCCACCAGGTATTTCAGCATGCTCCTTTTATTATTATTCATTTAACTTTATCGATTTTTTGCGAGGAATCGGGCAAAAGCAACAATATAATACATTTAAAGCGATTGCAAAAAGAGAACAGGAGTATTTTCGGATAATACGCTTTTTTATGGGACGTACTGGCTGGGATAACACGATTACTCGATTTCTTGCTAAAGAAGCCCAATATTTTCATGTAGAGGAAGTTCTTCGTCCTGATTTTCACACAGATATACAATGGCAATTGAAAAGTAAAAAAGAGATAATATTCATATCAGTTTTATCTCCGGCAACTTACAAGGGCTTTGATCTTATTCTTAAAACAGCTTATCTATTGAAATCAAAAAATATAGAATTCAAATGGATGATTTGCGGTTCCTCAGAAAAGGATAATGTTGTAAAAACGATTGAGAAAATAGTTAAAAAAAAATATAGTCAGAACAATATATTCTTTTTAGGAAAGAAGACAGTTAAAGAATTAATTCCATTGTTATTAGATGCAGACCTTTTTATCCATCCATCATACATTGATAATAGCCCTAATAGCATTTGTGAAGCTCAAATAATAGGTATGCCTGTAATTGCAGCAAATGTGGGTGGAGTTTCATCTTTGATTGAGAACAATAAAACCGGTATCTTAATTCCTGCCAATGACCCTTATTGTTTTTGTGAGGAAATCATTTCGTTACTATCTGAACCTGAAAGAATGGAATATCTTGGAGCTAATGCAAGAGATACTGCAAAAAAAAGACATGATCGAGATGCGATATTGAAATCTATTGAATCTGTTTATCAAGAAATACAGAGAGAAGCATGAAGTCAATAAAAAATTACATAAGCAAAATGAAGACAGACTTCGGTGGATATACCTATTCTAATTACCGAGAAATGATGTATAAACTTAATAGTCTGTTTTATTCACATTTAATGCAAATTATTTTATTTTTGAAAGGTATAAAAATAGGTAATTGTACTATATTTTATAACAAAGCTTATTTTTACAGATGCCCGGAATCAAAAATAAACATAGGTAATAATTGTATTTTTGACTCGGCCAAACTTCATAACTTAGTAGGAGTTAACACTCGCTGCATTATTTCAACTATGTCGAAACATGCACAATTGTATATAGGAAATTCTGTCGGTTTTTCTGGAGTTAAAATTAGCTGTGCTGAAAAAATAATTGTAGGTGATGGAGCTTTAATGGGTGCAAATATACTTATGACAGACTCTGATTGGCATTCATTAGATCCTGTTAGAAGAGATGATAAAGATTTGATAAGAACAAAGCCTATAAAAATAGGAAATAATGTTTTTGTCGGAGCAAACTCAATAATTTTAAAAGGAACAGAAATTGGGGATAACTCGGTTATTGGAGCCGGCAGTGTTGTTGCAGGCATTATCCCTTCAAATGTGATTGCAGCAGGGAATCCATGTAAGGTTATAAAAGCGTTATAAATAAGAAGATGAAATTATCTATCATCACAGTTAATCTAAATAATTCAACAGGGTTAGAAAAAACAATTCAAAGTGTTATTAATCAGAAATATAACGACTTTGAATATATTGTTATTGATGGAAAATCAACTGATAATAGTGTTGAAATTATTAAAAAATATTCAAACAGTATTGGCTATTGGATTTCAGAACCAGATAAAGGTATTTATCAGGCAATGAATAAGGGGATTGCCCAAGCGAAAGGAGAATATGTTATATTTATGAACTCAGGGGATTGCCTTATCAGTAATAATACTTTAATGAATGTATTTTCTAAAGAACACTCTGCTGATTTATTGGTGGGTAGCATAATCTTAGATGGTAAAAGAGTCAAAAGAAGAGAAAGTGTTCCACAAAAGATTACATTTTATTATTTTACAATAAACACAATCTTCCATCAATCTACTTTTACTAAAAAAACATTATTTGATGAAATTGGGTTGTATGATGAAAATATGAAAATATCTTCTGATTGGAAATTTGCCCTCTTAGCTCTTATTAAGTATAATAAGTCTATTGAAATATTAGATGAAGATATTGCGTTAATGGATGCTTTTGGAATTAGCGGCTCTGATGAAGCCAATGATTGGATTAGGAGTGAACAAGATGAGACGATAAAAAAATATTTTCCGTATTTTTATGATGATTATAAAGAACTTTATAAATTGAAAAGATTTTCAATCTATAGATTGAAAAAATATATCCGGTGGAGACTACGGAAGATACTTTATCGTTGATACTTTAGATAAATGTGCAATATGGTTGAAATTAAATCATATATAAAAGAAATATTAGTGGTGATTTTGTTTTTTTGCAACATTGGTGTTGCAATGAGTATTGTATTGCCCGAAATTACAAATGATGAGAAAAATAACGTCACAATAACTTTTACGATAAAAAATAATGATGATTTCAAATCTTTAACAAGTAAGCATGCAATAAATAATGACAATCTCGGCTATTTCTTGTGGAGTTTACCAAAGCTTTATCAACACAAGGATAGTATTAACCTCATCATTCGGTTTGAGAAAGGGATTTATAAATTCAATGATTCAACCTTTTGGAATATGAATTCTATTTTGCCTCTCCCTCAAAATAATTATGCCGATTATAAGAAAATAAATCTGATTTTTGAACCAGCTGAAAATGCTAGAGATAGTGTTTTCATTTTATCAGACGGGAATGAATATATTGTTGGAGAACAAATTAGAGAAACAACTGCTCATTATATCTTTAATTTGAAAAGTTCATATTATAATGGTGAAACATATTTGGATCAAAATTTCAATCTACTTCCTGTCGGAGATACCGGGTATATGGATGAGTCGACGGAGATGAACAGGGCAGTTAGCAAAATTTCCTTTGACGATAAAAAGAATAAAATCCTGAAAATGCGTATTCCACAAGAGGTCGTAAAAACAATAGGGCAAAATAATTTCCCGGATTATTACGCTAATAGCCTTATTTGTTGGAGATCATCTTACTTAAGTATGTATGGGTATATTGCAAAAATAAAAGACAATACGATTTATTTCTATACTAATAGTTCTACGGAAGAAAGGGAAACAGGCCCTAAAATTGATGCAAATATTGAATATTGGTTTAGTGGCCAATATCCTTTATTTTACATAACAAATGCAGGAGAAAAGTATAAAGGAAAAATTTATATATCAGGTAAAGAACTGTATATTCCTAAAGGTTCTGATATTAGGAAGGTTTATGAATGCAAATATTCGCAATTTATGCATACATCCTCTTTTAAAACAGGTTCTTTTAAAATAAGAGGTTTAAACTTTGTCGGTTCATCTTTGTTTGATAAACCGGATTCTAATATGGGAGATGCCGGCATTAATTCGAGTTATGGAATAAATAAAAAAAAGTCTCTTTTGTATTTTCAAGAAACAGATAATGTAGAAATCTATGATAATAAGTTTAAAAACATTGGAAGTTATACGGCAATTGCTTTAGATCCATATCGTCATAACCAAAAAGGAAGAGATGCTTATTACAATAAGAATTGTCATATACATAATAATGTTTCTATTGATTTATATGGTAAATTTATAGATGCACATATTGCAAATTCAACTATTGATGATAATTTTGTAAATAATGCAGGGATATTTTATAAAGAAGGAGGCGTTATTCATATTGCATCAGGTCTTCATTTTTTGGTAAAGAACAATATAATAAAAAATTTTCCATATAGTGGAATTACTGTAAACCAATGGGGTAATTATGATTTTATCAAAGGAGTAATAGAATATAATGAGTTGTTTTGTGATCCAGAATATCAAAAAAATTATCAAAGAAATACATTGATGGATGGAGGTTCTATATATCTATGGATAGCAGACAGTGTTGCCGAAGATAGGATTGATATTAAATGCCGGTATAATATAGTTCATGATTTTAAAGGAAGAGCCGGAAATCATGGAATATATTTGGATAATGGCATTTTTAATGTAGAAGTAATAGGAAATTTGGTTTATAATATATTTTCAGGTAAAAATAACTTCTCAAAACAAAACAGTTATACTGTATTATCTGATGATGTAGTATGGAAAGATAAAATATTACGTAATACAAATAATATTTTGGAGCATAATATTTTATTGGGCCCGTACCGTTTTACTGCGAATGGTAACAATGTAAGTACAGAAAAAAAAGTTAATTACCTGGGAGGATATTTATCGAGAGAGAATTGTTCTTTTTCGGATAAATCATCATATAAGCAATTATTACCGGATACCATTGACTCATTGGCAAAGGTAGATGCAAATGGTAGAATCCTTTTATATAAAGATATATCAAGTTTTCATTTACCCTCAATTATTACAAATCGCATTGAAGAATGTATGGAACATAATACAAATAAATGATCTGTAATGAATAATGAAAATTATCTATTATTTTCTGACAATTTAAATAAAATATAAATGGGAAAAACATATATAAGGAGAAGCTTAGGATATTTATCTTGTCTACTTGCAAAAAGGACTCCTCGAAATGCAAAAACAGCATTTATTTACAACAGAATACCCAAAAACGGGAAAATACTAGATGTCGGTTGTGGAAATAACAGCCCTTATAATGTAAAAAGGATACGTCCTGATGTTTATTATGTCGGGTTAGACATTGGTGTTTATAACCAATCATCTGAAGCGATTAATTATGCCGATGAGCTTATTTATGCCCAACCGGAAAAGTTTCATCAGGCAATTGAGGAAAATGAATATGAATATGACGTTATTCTAAGTACTCATAATTTAGAACATTGTAATGATTTTGTAAAAGTACTAAATGCCATGTCAAAAGCATTAAAAGAAGGAGGGCTTTTGTATCTTACATTTCCTTGTGAAGAAAGCGTACATTTTCCTAAAAGGAAAAATTCATTGAATTTTTATGATGACTCTTCTCACAAAGATGTTATTCCTTATTTAAAAACTATTTCAGTACTGAAACAAACTGGAATGACCATTTTATTTGCAAAAAAAAGATTTCGACCATTTCTTCCCCTAATGGTAGGATTGTTTTATGAACCATTGGCTAAATTAACAAAAATTCAATTGCCTATTATGAATGCAACTTGGGCATTATATGGTTTTGAAACTGTCATTATTGCAAAAAAAAAATAATACAATGATACCTAAAATAATACACTTTTGTTGGCTGAGCGATGATCCTTATCCCGAACTCATTCGTTTTTGCATGGATTCTTGGAAGAAAATACTTCCGGATTATCAAATAATGAAATGGGATACAACGACATTTGATATTAATTCCGTTCAATATGTGAAAGAAGCATATGAAAGAAGGAAATGGGCACCTGCTGCTGACTATATTCGTCTTTATGCTTTATATAATCATGGTGGTGTTTATTTGGATTCTGATGTTTTTGTTAAAAAAAGTTTTGATTCTTTTTTGAACAATGAATGTTTCTCAGCCATTGAACTTACAGAAAAACTTTATAAGGAATCTTTATCGACGGGAGTGATTGATAAGGATGGTAATGTGTTGGATAAAAAAGCAGTACGTATTCCGGGAGTTGCAATTCAGGCGGCTGTTATCGGCAGTGTAAAAGGGAATGAGTACATTCGTGAATGTATGCTTCATTATGAAAGCGTACCTTTTGTTATGGAAAATGGAATTGAGCATAATTCTCAATATGTGTTGCCGGATGCTATGGCTTTTATTGCCGGAGATTACGGCTTTAAGTATATTGATAAGGAGCAAACATTGAAAAGTGGATTGAAGTTTTATCCATCTGTCTATATTGCGGGTTATCCGGATTTAGAAACAGATTCTACGTATGCTATTCATTGGTGTACAGGATCTTGGAGGACTGTTTCTGTCATCGTTAAAATAAAAAGATTTATTAAGAGGCATCTGTTTATGAGGAAAAAGAGGTTTTAAAAACCTGTATTCTAATGAATTATTCCTTATTTAATAATGTTTAAATGATTGTGAATGCATCAATTGCTTAAAATATTGCTTGTTAACAAATTTTATTATCCTCGCGGAGGAGATTGTATATATACTATTGAGTTAGAAAAGCTGTTGAAGGAAAAAGGACATGATGTTGCCATATTCGCAATGGATCATCCGGATACTATCGATACACCTTATCGAAAAAATTTTCCGTCTGAGGTTAATTTTTCATCTAAAAGTATAAATGCCATTTTGCGTCCGTTCGGAACAAATGACGTAAAAAGAAAATTTGCGAGCCTGTTAGATGATTTTCGACCGGATATTGTTCATCTTGGGAATATTCATTCGCAGTTATCACCTGTTGTCGCAAAAATTGCTCATGAAAAAGGGATTAAGGTAATATGGACACTGCATGATTACAAAATAATATGTCCCAGGTATGATTGTTTGAAGAATGGTGAAACAATTTGTGAGGATTGCTTAAAGGATAAAAAATCGGTTGTCAAATATACATGTTTAAAGAATAGTAAAGCGGCAAGTATATTAGCTTATCTTGAGGCTTTGAAGTGGAACGGTTCGACGTTAGAGAAATATACGGATAAATTTGTTTGCCCGAGTGAATTCGTAAGAAATATGATGTTAAAAGCAGGGTTCAAATCAGAGAAATTGGTAACCATGCATCATTTTATGAATTGGGAACAAGAAATATTTGAAAAAAAAGAAGAGCATATTCAATCAGATTATTATTGCTATTTAGGAAGGATATCTCATGAAAAGGGAGTTGAAACCTTACTGAAGGTGGCATCGCAGCATCCATATAAACTGAAAGTTGTAGGAACGGGGCCTTTATTGGAACGTTTGAAATCGGAGTACCGGTCAGAAAATATCGAGTTCTTGGGACAAAAAAACAGAGAAGAAGTAAAGAGTATTTTGAAAAACGCATTGTTTTTGGTGACTCCTTCCGAATGGTATGAGGTTTTCGGATTAAACAATATGGAAGCATTATCCGTAGGAACACCGGTTTTGGGCGCAAATATTGGAGGAATTCCGGAATTAATCCGGAATAATAAAAACGGAATATTGTTTGAAAGTAAAAATGAGAAAGACCTGATACAAAAAATAGAATATGCTTGGAATTCCTTTAAGAGTATTGATCGTACAATGATTGCAGAGGATGCTAAAAAGGCGTTTTCTGCCGATAAATATTATCTCCGGTTATTAAAATTGTATTCTGAGACATGATACAATATAAATTGTGGAAATAAATGAAAAATATAGTATATATTGATATGCAAATGATTTCAGATTGGGATTTTCTCGAAGGGCTTCAATCTGAGACTCAAGAAAAATGGGCTGTGAAATCATTTGTAAGTAATGAAGGAAGAACTTCTTCCCTGTCAAATATATTAAGGTATATCAAATATTTCTATTATTCTTTCGTTATATTTTTGAATCGAAATAAATACGACAAAATTATTTGCTGGCAAGCATTTTATGGAATTATTTATGCCTTTTATTGTTCGATTTTTCGAGTACAAAAGAAAAATTATGTGATAATACAAAATCTTGTTTATAAAGCAAAAGGAGATAAAAGGAGCTTTATTGGTAATTTGTATTTTAAATGGCTTAAGTATACAATTAATAGTGGGTATATTGATTTATTTGTAAGTGCGTCTTTAACAAATTGTAAATATTGTGCTCAAGTTTTTGATGCAGATATTAATAAATTCCGTTTTGTACCATTTAGTACGGAAGATATGTCGGTGATGCCGATACATGATGAAAATTTGTCCAAAAAAGATTATGTGCTTTCTATCGGGCGAAGTAATCGAGATTGGGAGTGGCTTATCGAAAGCTTTAGAGATTCAAATTATAATTTAATTATAGTCTGTGACGAACTTCGTTATCAGAATATTCCTCCAAATGTTGAAATATTAAATAATGTGTGGGGAGATGATACATATAAATACATCAAATATTGTAAATGCATGATTATTCCGATATTAATCGGTTCAATTGCATCCGGAGACACAGTACTTGTTCAAGGATTGTCTTTTTCAAAACCAATTATTATCAATAGACCAAGCTGTTTGGCCGACGATTATATTAAAGATAACGAAACCGGACTTATTGTAAATAAAGATAAGAAAGAGCTGAGAAACGCTATTGAAACACTATATACTAATGATGATTTATGTCGTTCTTTGTCGAAAAATGCAAGAACTGATTATTTATCCAACTATACACTTTTACAATATGGAAAGAATATTGGAAAATATGCAAAGTAAATTAGTCTTCTTAAATATGGAATTATTGAAGTATGACAAATAAAATATTGCCCACCGATGTTTCCATTATTACCACTTACCGCTGTCAAATGCGCTGTAAGATGTGTAACATTTGGGAATATCCCACTGACCCGAAGAAGGAAATCCAACCGAAGGAATTGGAGATACTTCCGAAACTTAAATTTGTCAATTTAACCGGAGGAGAGCCGTTTCAGCGTCTTGATTTGGAAGATATTGTATCTGTTTGTTTCGAAAAAGCACCTCGGGTTGTAATTTCCACTTCTGGCTATCATTTTGATCGAATCATAAATTTAGCGAAAAAGTTCCCCAATATCGGGATTCGGATAAGTATTGAAGGATTATCTCAAAAGAATGATGAACTTCGCGGTCGTCCCGGAGGTTTTGATAAAGGGTTGCGGACTTTGCTGACATTGAGAGAAATGGGGGTTAAAGATATCGGATTCGGATGTACTGTTTCAAATAATAACTCGACAGATATGTTGGCTTTATATCAATTGTCGAAAGCTTTGGGAATGGAATTTGCGACGGCGGCATTTCATAATTCGTATTACTTCCATAAATCGGATAATGTAATAACTAATAAGGATGTTGTTTGTGCCGATTTTCAAATTTTAACGGAACAATTATTGAAAGAGAAACATCCGAAATCATGGTTTCGAGCATTTTTTAACTTAGGTTTAATCAATTATATACAAGGTGGAAAAAGAATGCTTCCGTGTGAAGCAGGAAGTACTAACTTTTTTATTGAGCCTTACGGCGAAGTTTATCCGTGCAATGGTCTGGAAAAACAAATCTGGAAGGAAAGCATGGGAAATATACGAAATTGTACTTCTTTTGAAGAACTTTGGAACAGCGAACAGGCGCAAAAAGTACGTTCATTGGTATGTTCTTGCCCTAAAAATTGTTGGATGGTCGGAACGGCAGCTCCCGTTATGAATAAATACTTGAAACATCCGGCAATATGGGTTTTAAAGAATAAGATAAGAAGCATGCAAGGAAAACCGGTATGTGTAGATAAAATTCCTTATTTCAATGTCGGACAAGACCCGAAACAAGGTAATTTGGATTTTTCACGATGTATTCCAAATCCGAATGCTTCTGAAATAGAAAAAGATGAAAATTTACTTTTGATTGACCAGTAAAAGTATACCTGTAAAAAATCATTTTCTTTAAAGAAACTACCAACCTATCCCTAAAATTAGCTACAGAGGCACAGGCTTTTTACATAACGGAATGATAATTAACTAATTCATTCTTTCCATTAGCCAAAAATATCCAAAGAACTACTATTTATAGTAATTGATTCACAAAACGAAAAGGCGTAATTTTGTGCTATAAAAGCGAATTTCACATAAAACCAACAAGCACAGATGAAAAAACGTATCTCTTTTGTATTTCTTTTTATTGGATTATTTACTCTTTCTCAAGCTGAAGAATCTTTTGTAATCGGAAAAGATACCATTTCCAAGTCATATTCATTGAATGAAATCTCGGTTACCGGAATTAAAGAACAAACCACTCTTCAAAAAGTTCCGGCTTCTGTTTCCATTATTGATTCGAAAGAAATAAACGAGCGGGAAATTCTTTCTCCCAATGATTTAACTTCAATAGTTCCCAATTTTTATATGCCGGATTATGGCTCAAAAATCACTTCATCTATTTTTATACGGGGAATAGGTTCCCGCATGAATGAACCTGCTGTTGGGTTATATGTCGATAATGTTCCTTATTTGGATAAAAGTACATTTGATTTCGATTATTACGATTTAGCGAGTATCGAGGTTTTAAGAGGGCCACAAGGAACGCTTTACGGAAGAAATTCCATGGGAGGAATTATCAATGTGAATACTATTTCTCCGCTTTCTTATCAAGGAACAAAAATAGTTGCTTCGTATGGAAATGAAAATACCATTCGAGCAAATATCACTCATTATGAAAAAATGAATGAAAAAATGGGAATTTCATTAGGAGCAAATTACAATCAAACGGATGGATTCTTTACCAATATCTATACCGGAGAAAAAGCGGATAAATTAAAATCAGGCGGAGGACGAATCCGTTTCGATTGGAATATCTCCGACAGATGGCGGATGAATTATGCTCTTTCATACGAATATAGCGACCAAAATGGCTTCCCTTACGCTGCTTATGACAAAGCGACAGGAAACGTCGCCGACGTAAATTATAATGATCCGGGATCATATAAGCGTTCCTTAATGATGAATTCGTTATTTTTTAGATATTTGGGAAATAAATTCGAAATGAATTCGACTACTTCATATCAATATTTTGATGATGAAATGTTACTGGATCAGGATTTCACACCGGAAAATATTTTTACGTTAGACCAAAAACAAAATCAAAAGGCATTTACTGAAGAAGTAATTTTCAAGTCAAAAAATCAGAATAACTATCAATGGCTTTTCGGAGCATTCGGTTTTTATCAGAACTTAAAAACGGATGTTCCTGTAGAGTTTAAGCAATACGGTATGAATCAAATTTTTGCCGGGATAAAAGAAAAGAATCCGAATGCTCCTTTATTAACCCTAATGTCCGACAGTGTTTTGGTCGATGGTACTTATAAAACTCCACGTTATGGAGGCGCTATTTTTCATCAATCCACATTTAATAATTTATTAACGAAAGGATTATCTTTAACATTAGGATTGCGCCTTGATTACGAAAAAGTAAAATTGAATTATTCTTCGAATACATCTTATGCCGATGTAACTGCGAAAGTAACAACCCCAAGGGGTGAAATGATTGTTCCTGCTCCAATTGCAGCCGATACTATTTCCGGCAAAGAAAGTACAAATTTCACCGAACTTCTTCCGAAAATTGCTTTAAGATATGAATTTGATGATAATAGCATGATTTATGCTTCTATAGCAAAAGGATATAAAGCCGGCGGATATAATATCCAATTATTCGGGGATATTATGCAAAATCGCATGATGACATCCACATCACAAACCGGAAGATATCCTTCCCAAGATAAAATAAATGAATTTGTTGCTTACAAACCCGAATATTCGTGGAACTACGAAATCGGTGGAAGAACATCGTTTATCAAGAATCAATTATTTGCAGATGCTTCCTTATTTTACATTGATTGCAGGGATATGCAATTTGTGCAATCTTCCGAAACAATGGGTCGGATAATGAAAAATGCAGGAAAAGTAGCAAGCTATGGTGCTGAAATTTCACTAAGCGGTATTTTTAATAAATTCAGGGCAAATGTGGCATACGGATTTACTCATGCTACATTCAAACAATATACCGACAGTATAAAAAATCCGGATGGAACCTATAGCCAAGTTGATTATAAAGGAAATTATTCTCCAATGGCGCCAAAGCATACTCTTTCTGTTGCAGCAGATTACACATTCAGTTTTGTAAATAGTTTTATCGATAAATTGATTATCGGAGCTCAATATACCGGTGCGGGAAAGATTTATTGGACAGTTGCTAATGATGCTTCCCAAGACTTTTACGGATTACTGAATGGTAAAATCTCTCTTGTAAAAGGTATTTGCCAGTTAGATGTTTGGACAAAGAATACATTGGATACCGATTATGAAACATTCTATTTCGAAACGATGGGAAATTCCTTTGTTCAAAAAGGAAAACCTTTTCAAATCGGAGTAAATTTTATGGTGAAATTCTAAACTTTGTATAGAACTTTTTTGTTTCTTGTATAAATCTTATTCCTGCTTGAACGCCCTTGTCAAAAAGACTATACTATATATAATTTGTAAATGCTCTGATTATGAATAATAAAGAAACCACTTGGGTTGAAGTAGCAAGTTTTACTTATCCCGCAGACGTGCAAGTACTTCGTTCTTTGCTTGAATCGGAAGGAATCGAATGTTTTTTGAAAGATGAATTCATGTCGGAAATAATGCCTGGATTGCCAAATATAGGTAACATTCAGCTTCAGGTAAAAGAAGAAGATGTTGCCAAAGCATTGGAAATAATGAAAGAAGGAGGGTTTGGCAAAGATATTGACGAAGATATCTCTTAATGTTGAAGGAGCCTTATAAATTAAATAAATGCCTGATTGCATCCAACGGATAGAAAAAAAACATTCTTGGGCCTGAGAATCGCATAATTTCTTGCATTTTTTTCCTCATGTCCTTCTTATAACAGTGTGTCGTGCAATTTTTACATGCTGGCTTCTTTTCTCCAAAAGGGCAAGATTCTAATCGTTGGTAAGCATAATTCTCCAGTCTTTTGCAATCGTTACATAGAGATTGCGTAGAATTATGCTTTGTCTTACAATAAATCCAAAGCATTTTTGATATTGTTTTTTTCTGATATTCGTTCATTTCAGGACATTACATACTTACCCCAAAATTACTATCAAAATCTGAATATACAACTTTCTTGAATGCAACAAATCCACCTTTAAGAAAATCTTGTAAGTGGATTTGTTTATGTAAAAGGATAAATAAATTCGTTATTTTATCAATACACATATTGTCATATATGATAACCAACGTGCAAATATAAAAAGAAATATTTGTTATCAAATATGATAATAGGTATTTAATGGAAAAAATAGAGGTTTTAATAAAAATTGGCTTAAGAATCAAAGAATTAAGAGAATTGAAAAATATACCACAGCAAGACTTAGCGGCGGCTTGCAATTTCGAGAAATCGAACTTAAGCAGGATCGAAGCAGGAAGAACGAATGTTACAATAGGTAGTTTATTGAAAATATCGAAAGCATTAAATGTGAGAATAAAAGATTTGGTAGATGTTGAGGTGTAAGATCTACCAACTTTGTTAGTTATAGTCAGCAACTATTTCTCGTTTTCGCATTTCTTCCAGGAATTCCCTCAAGTAAAATAATTCTTCCGAAGATTCTATATATCGCTTTGGCAAAATAAATGCTGCATTTTTACTGTGATAAAGATAAAATCGCTTTTTATCTTCCGAGATCTTGCAGATTTGATTCCATCCAACATGGAAAGAATTTTTTTCGTTTTCTATTTTTATTCCGGTATTATTAATGGTAATTTCCGCATTTTTGAATTTTACATTTCGTTTATAAAGCCAATTATCAAAGGTAATTCTTATCAATTTAAGCAAAAAGAAAACACCCCAAATTACAACCGAAATTATACCAAACATAAAAACAAATAAAAATATCATAAATGGAATACTGTTGTATTTCAATGTGCTTCTGTCTACTACGCTATAAAACAATACAGAAACCAACAAAATAAAAATCCAGATAAGTATAAGGATTATTTTTCCTTGGGAACGATAATTTTTATTAAATCCGGCATAATCTTTTGCTGTTACCGAAATTCTTTTCTTTAGTTCAAACATATTTTTAATACAATACTACAACTCAAAAATACATAAAAAATGAAACTTCACACATAAATCCAAATCAAGATATATGTGTGAAGTTTATAAGATATATAAGAATAGCTTTATCTTATCATCGATTCTATTTTTCCGGTAAATTGTTGGATAGATTCCGGTGCATACATATTCAATAATCCAAGGTCGACCGAAGATGCATTAGATACTCTGCTAAAAGGATTTTGTCCGTATTTTCTGTTTACAGTAATTGCTTTATCAACAGTATAAGAAGCAAATTCCAACATAAATTCATCTACTTTAAATTCGTATTCTTCACCTTTACTTATAAAACTCAACCAGTAAAATTTACTATTAGAGCCTTGATTGCTTAATACATATTTAGCAGCTTTCATGGCATCCGAATCTCTTTTCATTTGTACGTTTTCGATTGATTTCAAATCAAAAACAGCATGTTCTACAATCATTTTACCGTCAGATTGCAAAAAGTGCATTTCATCCCCTGCAATAGCCAGATAACAAAGGCTCATATCGAATGTTTCGGTCATTGTAACCATTTCCATCGCACCCTTTAATATTTTCCCAGCAATTCCTTTTTTAGGTGAACAATTAACAATACAATCAATATCTTTTTCCACAGCATCTCTTATCATTCCAAGTTTGTCGGGATTTGAGTAAAATTCGGCAACAACACCAGCTTTATCTTCTGTCCATTTTTGAGCAGCTTCATTATAGGCATTTACTGTTTTTGCCATAAATTTGTCTTTAAACAAATAGAAAACAACGAAAATACCACCAATGATGATAATTGGAATAATGTACAACATAATGATAGAATTTAATTAGTGAATATTTATAAATTAGTTATTGTATTATTTGGTTGAAGATCAAAGGTGTTTTTTTCTAACACGGCCGATTTCTTCATCAATATCAACTTTTCGAGCCCTTATCATAAAACCAAATACAAGAAGGAATAAGCCAATTAGTACACCTGTTACGAGATATATTTTCCCTCCAATATTTCCCCAAAAGATACAGATAAAACAAAAAAGAGCAAGCGAACCGCCAAAATAGCTTATTACATGTCCCATTAGTGTTCGAAACCAAGCCTTCGAATTACTTTGTAGTTTGGTCATATATCAAATTTTAAGTTATATATTTTCTAAAAGCACAAAAATAATACTTTTATATAAAAAGCAGATTTTTTCTGATTAATTTCCGTTGAAAATGAGATTTTTATTATACGCAATAATTGCTTCATTACAAAAAATCCCAACTTCTTTCACAAGAAATTGGGAACAAATAAAAAGCGTTAGTAATATTCTTGCTTAGAAAATCGCCATTTTCAAACGCAACAAGAATAAGTGAGTTATGCTCACGTTTATTTTTTAATTATATTTTTCAAAACATAAATGAGAATCCGGCCATCGCGCTGATTCCTTGCTCGGGATATGTATACCAATACTCATACTTCCGATTAAGCAAATTATTTAATTGAACATAAATGGAAAACGATTTATTGAAATTATAATTAGCGCCTAATGTCAGGTTTTGAATATCTTTCATTTTTTCTGCTTTCAAATCCGAAAAAATAGCCCCACTAGTTGTATAATCTCCCAATAAACCATATCTTCCTGATTGCCAATCGAACCCGACATTAGCCTTAAGTTGAGGTAATATGGCAACATCAATTGAAGCATTTACATCAAAATCCGGAGCATTGATAGGTTTTGTAATTTTATCTCCATCAATAGAAAGTTCCGTATCCCAGAAATTCTTTGCCAATTGAAGAGAAACTCCAATTTTATCCTGATGATTAAATGAAATTTCGCCACCAACCTGCATTAAATTCGATTTATCGTATAATCCATATTCAAAGGCATTCGCAAAAGTAGAATTTCCGGAAATATCATAATTTGTCCGATAATAGAAATGATTATCTTGCATATTCTGATAACGAAAATAAGCATTGAAAAACCATTTGTCCAAAGCGCTTGATTTTATTCCAAAGCGCCCGTCAATAGGAGCATAACTATCTTCAACTTTTATTCCGGGATTTAGATAGCGATTTTCTTTAGCAATATAAGCTGCGGAATAATCTTTTTTTCCGCCTTCGGCATGAAGATACAACCAAGTATCTTTCGAAATGCTATATTCTGCCAAGAAATCAGGAGCAACGGTAAATTTATTGTCTCCTTCCGAAGCAATTACAAGATTTGCCCCAACATGTAATTTCCATTTGTCTTTTTCCTCCATTTCGAAATAAGGAGTCAATGAAACATGTGTATGATTGTCTATATCAGATTCATATTGACTTGTTTGATAAGAGAAATAATCAACATCAGCCGAAAACCCAATCGTTGTGCTTTCCAATTCTTTATTCAAATCCAATGTTGTGCAAATATTATTTTCTTTAAGACCCTTATCTCCATTAAATTGTCCAAATTTTTTCATGAAATAAGAATAACTGATTTGAGCTTCATAATTTATTCCACCATCATGAGTAGATTTGATTCCCACAGAAGGATTTATTAATTGATGAACCTGAGCTTTATTCGGAATTGTAGCGTTAGGGTCTTCAAATTTATTGTATCCATAGAAATTAAATCCGGTATATCCGTAATTTACTTCAGTCTTCAAATCGAAATATTCAAACCGGTGTTTGTAAAAAGCATTAAAAAGATTATCATTTAGCTTTGCTTTTTCCGAAGAATTATCCTGCAAATATTTCACATCCCCATTGGTAGAAAAATGATTTCCTGAAATTCGTAAATAATCGCTTTCGGAATTCAAAACCTCAGATCCTGCTGCGCCTTTGATATTCATGTAGTTTCCTCCACCGAAAGTAACATAACCTCTTTTATCGTACAACATCGGTTCTGTTCCGAAATGTTCGGCTTGCAAGTTGGCAAATTCAGTTTCGGGATAGGTGGTAATCGACCAAGGAGAATATTCAATGGTTGCTTTTACCGGCATCGGGTCTTCGACCGGAGGCAATATATTTACCTTATTTGCATCTTGAATGACTGGTGTGTATTCTCCTTCCAAAAGCATTTCCCGCCTCAGAGTGGTATCTTTCTTTTGAGTATTATCGGGAGTTTCTCCAAAAATATTGGTTGCAAATAGAACTGTCAGTACACAGAATATTATTTTTTTCTCAAACATACTATCGAACTTATTAAGAATTTTAGATTTTAAATCAATTGGCATATTACTTTACCTTCTTCATCCTATCTTCTATCAATGCAGGAATATCATCTCCAGTTGCCTTGTAATTGGTTTGCAGACTTTGTAAATATTGTTTTGCCTGAAATTTATCATTTTTGGCAATGTTTATATCTGCCATCAAAATAAATGCACGAGCCAACCAGTAAGAGTGTTGTGTACCTTTTTGAATAAAATCCATCGCTTCTTTTTCGGCTTTATCATTCTGTTTACTATCAAAATAATATTGTGCCAATAAATATTTTGCTTCTGCACCGTAAATATTACGGGTATCTTTCGAAAGCGTTTGGAAATCTTCTACAGCTTTACTTGCATTATTTAATTTCAAATTGGCTTTAGCACGAGCATACAAAGCTTCATTTGCCAATTCGGGAGAAAGTTTTTTGTCTTGTAATAATTCATTTGCGGCGGTAATGGCATCTTGCGACTTATTTAATAATCCGGCACAACGCAACATTCCGATTTTGGCCGCTTGCTGATTATCTTTTTGTTCAGCTTTGACATTCAATGTTTTGAAGCAATTCAATGCTTTTTCGTAATTCTTTTGCAGATAAGCAATTTCGGCAGCACGAGCTAATGCCTCTTCCGTAAATTTATTATCCGGAGCATTTACTACTTTTGCATATTCATCGGCAGCTTCGTTGTATTTTTTGTCAGCAAGATAAGCCGAACCTAAATAATAATGTGCATTTGCAGAGAAAGCTCCATTGGGGAAATTTTGTAAATAACCGGTTAAAGCTGTTTTTGCTTTGGCATTCTCATTACGCATGTATAATTTCTCCGCAGCCAAGTAAGTAAGCGAATCCTGTTCACTGATATCAAATTTTACTTGTCCGCCCAATGATTTTACATAAGCGGCATATCCTTGAATATCATTCTTATCCATATAAACCGTTTTCAAATCCTGAACAGCAATTTGCGCTTCCTCACTTCCGGGATAATTGGCAATCACTTTCTTATAAGCTGTGATTGCGTTATCCAAATCTTTACTATCGAAATACAACATTGCCTTTTGTAGTCCGGCTTTTCGTGCCCACGAACTTTTGGAGAATTTCGACTCCAAGTCACTGAATGTTGCAATTGCATTGCTGTTTTGTCCCAACATTACATAAGCGCGGCCTTTTTCGAAATAAGCATCCGGAAGATATTCCGATTGTGGGTAAGAACTTATCAGTTTATTTAATGTATTAATTTTCCCATTATAATCCTTTTGTAATCCCATCACATACGCCTTTTGAAAAGATGCATAATCTCCACTGCCTCCTGCAGCAAGGGCTTTATTGTAACTTGCTTCGGCTTGGGATAAATTGCGTGCAAAGAAATAGCAATCGCCAATACGATTGTATGCATCGGCATAAGTTGCTTTATTTGTATTAGTCTCGGCCGAAACATACTTATTCAAATTACTCAAAGCAGATGAATAATTTTTTTGTTTGAAATAGGTATATCCCAAGTTATACAACGCCGACGAATATGTTTCCTTATCTCTTCCGGATGTTTGGGATAAATAGGTTTCGTAATCGGCAATTGCATTTTTGTAATTACTTAATCGGTAATAGGATTCTCCGCGCCAGAAATAATCCAAGGCTTTGGTTTCAGAGTTATAATTTCCTAATTGTAATGATTGGGTAAAATTTTGAATAGCCGTTTGAAAGTCACTGTTTGCGAAATGTTGTGTACCGATTTGAAATAAAATATCCTGTTTAGCACCCAAAATTTTTGTAGTCGGATTTTTGATTTTGTTGATAGATGCCAAAGCCGAACTATAATTTTTTGTAGTCAAATAAGTTTCTACCAAACAGTCATTTACTTTATCTGTATAAGCCGAATTGGGGAACATATTCAAAAACTTTTCGAATATTGTTACCGATTCTCCGAATGCCGAATACGAAGTTTCGTGAATCAGCAACCCGCAATTAAACATGGCAACTTCCTGAATTTGTTTGTCGAACGACATATTCGAAGCTGCTTCAAAAGCCATCCGTGCATTGTTTTTGTCATTCAGCTTCAAATAACTTTGTCCTAATAATAAATACGTATTTTGTGTTGTAATATCATTATCCGTAGATACTTTGCTTAAATTCTGAACTGCATTCGAAAAATTATTTTCCTTGAAATAAGCAGCTCCCAATAGATAATAACTGCTTCGCAACGGTTCGGAAGCATTATTTACATATTGGCTAAGATATTGAATAGTTTGTGATACACTTCCTGAATAATAATAACTTTCACCAACGATACGTTGCGTTTCCAAGCGTTTGTCTGTTGATAAATCATTACTAATCAATAATTTTTCACCTAAATCAATTACATCGTTATAACGCTCGCGGGAAAAGTAAATCTGGGTAATATAAAACCCCGAAATGGTTTTGAAATCTTTTGATTTTTGCAAAGGATTGAATGCTGCCAACGCCTTATCGTATTCTTTTTGAGAGAAATAAATATATCCTTTATAATAAGTAGCAGCCTCCTGATATTTTTTGCTGTTGGAAGACAATGCTGTAAAAAAAGCCAACGCTTGTTTGGTATCTCCTGTTTGCAATGCGCAATACGCATAACGGTAACTATAATCTTCCTGTTCATCGGGAGATAATAACAACATATCCGATTTCTCGAACCACATCATTGCTTCCCGGTAATCATTTTCCAGGAATTTTAATGATGCCATCATAAAATTTACCCGGTTATTATACTGCGATGAAGGATAATCTTCTAAAAATTCGAGCAGCAATTTTTCTGCATCCGGACTATTTTTTGCAAATGACGAAGACACAATGTAATAATCGGCATCTTTGATTAATTCCTTGTCAGTTGCAGTTTTTTTGTATGCCTCCATTCGTTCGATGCAAGCGATGTAATTTTCGTCGGCGTACATCTTTTTCCCTTCATCGAAAAGCTTGTTGGGATAATCTGCAATATATGTTTTCTGAGCGAAAGTAAATCCACCGAAACTAAAAATCAAGAAACTGAAAATCAGAATTAATTTATTCATAATTTTTACAAAAGTTACGAGTTATAAGATACAGGTTACAAGGCGAGGAAAATTAAGCAAATATGGTGCAAAAAATTAAATTAGCTTATTTATTTCACACTTAATAACTCTTTTTATCAGAAGACTCAAAGTCTATTTTCCCATTAAACATTATGAAATAAGATGATGTATTAGAATAACCTCCTGTTTGAACCGGTTTAGTACCTTGATTTGTGTCGAAATGGATATATTTTTTTTCTACACCACTTATATTTACTCCGTTTTTAAATAAAAAGAAAAAAGGATTGTTCGTTGTTATTAAAACTTCATCCAATCCGTTAAAATTAAACTGCATATTATCAAGGATACTGTTATTCTTAAACTTTATATCCAATCCGTTAATTGAAAAAGCATAATAATCATTCACCGAATTAGAAAGAGCAGTTCCGGGGAAGGTTTTGGCTTCTTCAAATGTAATGCTATCAATGGCTTCTAAAGGCTGGGAAAAATCTGAATTAAATAAAGTGAATTTGGCTCCTGCGTGTATTGTTGCAGTAGATTCATAGACTTCGTGTGTAAATTCGGATTCTTTTGAACATGAGGCAATTATAATAGCAAGAATTACAACAAAAAATAATTTTAAAAAATTCATATGTTAAGTAAATTTGATCGTGTTTTGAATAAAATGATTAGTTGATAAATAACTAACGGATAAGAAGCCGAATTATTGAGCTTTGTAAAACAATTTACCATTTTATAAATTCACTTCAAATAATATGATAAAGAACAAATCAACCGATTTCTATATTTGATTCAAAAAAAGCGTATAACATTTAGAAAGGCTGTTATACGCTTTTTTTATTCTCAATAAATAGCTATCTTATGTTGATTAATTAAAAGCAAACGTTCAAAATCTTCTTTGAAAAGACTAATTATAGTCTCTATTTGTTTATCCAAAAAAAGAAATAAATTTAGATTTTTGATATTCCCTAATTGTAATAACACAATTGCTGGTGAATATCCTTTTAATAAGAAATAATCAAAAAAATCAATATCTTTTGTTATAACTATTCGATTCTCCATTGTTGCGATAGATATGATTTCGCTGTCACTCATTAATGCACCTTCAGGATAGTCAATCACATGAGTTGCATTAAATCCTCTTCGTCTGAAAAATTCGGCCAATGAAGGCGGTAATTGAGTATCAAGTGATAAATTGAAATTCCATAATAATTTATGCAACTTCGTTTATTAATACCATATTGCGATTATTCATTACTAAGGAAGCATAAAGCAAACATGCCGAAATATCATCCTGTTCCAAATAAGGATAATCTTTCAGAATCTCATCAAATGTCATACCTGATGCAATTAACTCCAGCATCTGAGATACTGTGAACCGCATATTACGAATAGTTGGTTTTCCCTTGCAAATATTCACATTAAGTGTAATTCTATTTAAAAGTGTATCCATGATTCTATTTTTCTAGTATAAGTGTAAAGATACTCATTTCGTTCACATCAACAAAATATCAAATCATCTTTACTCCTTCAAATATTCATCCATTGCATTTGCCGCTTTTCTACCGTCTCCCATAGCTAAGATTACAGTTGCACCGCCGCGTACAATATCGCCTCCTGCAAAAATATCGGGAATAGACGATTGCATTTTATTCTGATTTACAACCAACGTTCCCCATTTGGTAACTTCCAATCCGGAAATTGAACTGGGAATCAACGGATTCGGCGAAACGCCTACACTTACAATAACTTGGTCAACATCAATCAATTCGGTTTGTCCTTCAAGTTCAACCGGACTTCTTCTTCCTGATGCATCGGGTTCACCTAATGTCATTTTTTGCAATAACATTTGTTTTACGCGGCCTTTTTCATCACCGTAATACTCAATCGGATTGTGCAATGTGAAGAATTCGATGCCTTCTTCTTTGGCATGTTTGATTTCTTCCACCCGGGCAGGCATTTCCTCTTCCGAACGGCGGTAAATAATCATAGCCCTTTCTGCTCCTAAACGACGGGCAGTACGAACGGCATCCATAGAAGTATTTCCACCTCCGATAATTGCCACTTTTTTCCCAATTAATACGGGCGTATCCGATTCGGGATTAGCTGCATCCATCAAATTTACACGAGTCAGGTATTCATTAGCCGACATTACTCCATTCAGATTTTCGCCAGGAATATTCATAAAGCGCGGAAGTCCGGCACCACTACCGATAAAAATCCCTTTAAATCCTCGTTCATGCAAATCTTCGTATGTTAAAGTTCTGCCGATAATGCAATCAGTCATGAACTTCACTCCTATTTTACGCAGAACATCTATTTCAACATCCACAATTTTATTTGGCAAACGGAATTCGGGAATACCATATTTCAAAACACCACCGATTTCGTGCAATGCTTCAAAAACAGTAACATCATATCCGAATTTTGCCATATCCAACGCAAAAGCCAATCCGGCAGGACCTGATCCAACGGTGGCAATTTTGACTCCATTTGCCGACGCAATTTCAGGGACGGAAATTTGTCCCGATTCACGTTCATAATCCGCAGCAAAACGTTCCAGGTAACCAATAGCAACCGGTTCTTTACCCATTTTCTGAATATAAATACATTTTGCCTCACATTGTTTTTCCTGAGGGCAAACCCGTCCACAAACAGCGGGCAAAGCGCTGGTTTCTTTCAATGTTTTTGCAGCTTCGAGAAATTCGCCACGTTCGATATTTTTGACAAATTTCGGGATATTAATTGCCACCGGACATCCGCTTATACAAGTCGGATTTACGCAATCCAAACAACGTTGAGCTTCGAGCAATGCTTGTTCTTCGGTTAATCCCAAGTTTACTTCTTCATTGTTGTGGCTACGGTATTCGGGGTCTAATTCACGCATTTTTACACGTGAAATATCACCCCGTTCTTTTGCTTTTTTATTTTTACGTAATTCTTCGCGCCAAGCTTGATTCCGCTCCGACGCCAAATATTCTTCTTGTGTCATTGTTTTGAAGTTATGAGTTATAAGTTATGAGTTTAATACAAGGTATCTAAAACGCTACCTGTAACCCGTAACTTGAACTTATAAAATATTATTCTAAATCCTTATAAGAGCCTAAACGCATTAGCATTTCGTCGAAATCAACTTGATGTGCATCAAATTCGGGGCCATCAACACAAACGAATTTGGTTTTTCCACCTACAGTTACCCGGCAAGCTCCGCACATTCCGGTTCCGTCTACCATAATGGTATTCAAAGATGCAACGGTTGGAATATTGTATTTCTTTGTAAGCAGAGAAACGAATTTCATCATAATTGCCGGTCCGATTGTTACGCACATATCTACCTTTTCCCGATTTATAACATCCTCTACTCCATTGGTTACCAATCCTTTTTTACCATAAGAACCATCGTCAGTCATTACAATTACTTCATCGGAATTCTTTTTCATTTCATCTTCCAAAATGATTAAATCCTTGGTGCGTGCGGCAAGTACAACAATAACTTTATTCCCGGCTTTTTTCAATGCTTCGACGATAGGCAACATAGGCGCTGTTCCTACACCTCCACAAGCACAAACAACCGTTCCGAAATTCTCGATATGAGTTGCTTTTCCTAATGGGCCAACAACATCGGTTATATAATCACCTTCGTTCAAAGCACAAATCTTTTGAGACGATTTTCCAACATTTTGAATAACCAACGTAATTGTACCTTTCTGAACATCAGAAGATGCAATGGTTAGTGGAACCCGCTCCCCTTTTTGTCCGACACGAACAATAACAAAATGTCCAGCTTTCCTTGCTTTAGCAATCAAAGGAGCCTCTACTTCGAGTTTTACTACGTTTTTTGAAAAATACTCTTTGCTTACAATTTTATTCATTGCTTTTTTATTAAGATGCGCAAAGGTAGTGTTTAAACACAAATAAATCAATTGGCAAAACTGTGATTTTTAATGTGATTGCACTTTTTTATTTGAATTAGGCAAAATCTGCGGCAATCAGTTTGTTTTATACTCAAATTTCAATAAAAATAATATCCCATCATTGTATCTATTATTCCAAATTCACATTACCTTTGACTCGTAATATTTACTTAAGATTTGTTGTAGCATTTAATTATATATGAATGTATTATAAAAATTAGCACATGCAAAATCTGAATATTTTTACAAGAACTTTTTACGCTTAAATCTGTTTACTTAATTACTCTCTATCTTAAAATATACATTTATATTATTTACTAAATTAAAAATCAGAAATTTGATATGAAAAAAATTGGCTTATTATTCATTTTATGCATGTTGTTTTTACCCAACAACTTGTTTTCTCAAAAAGGAAATGAGGAATTGGAATTGGTGCAAGACATCTTCGGAATATCGAAGCAACAAATGATTATGGATTATATGCAATTAAGCGATGCCGAAGGCAAAAAATTTTGGGCGGTCTATGGCGAATACGAAAACGAACGAGTTTCTCTTGTAAATAAACGCATTGAAAAGTTGAAGAAATTTTACGATGAAAATACCGAATTTGATGACGAAACTGCCAAAACAATTACCATGGACTTATTAGATAATGACATTGCAAGGGCAGAACTTCATAAAAAGTATTTTAAGAAATTTACCACGGCTGTAGGAGCCTATACTGCTGCAAAATTTTTCCAAGTAGAGAATTATATTGAAACTTCGGTTGAATTGAGTATTCAAGAAAATATACCTTTCTTAGGAGACTTGGAAGAAGGATTTTTGGAACTTCCCGAAAATTGAGAAGTTGCTTTTGGATAAATTGTTTTCAAATTGAGCCTGTTATGAATATTTTGGCAAAGGGCTAATGGCAAAAGGCGAACGAAAGCTTATGCACGCTTCCCTTTGCCATTAGCCTTTTGCCTTTTGCCAAAAAACACTCATATTCAGTATCCATTTTAATCTGTTAAAGTAGAGATAATTAATCTTCTAATTCTTTCTCAATCAACCTAGACATTACATTAGAGCCCGGGAAACTTACCTGAAAGAAAACCTGTTCACCTTTTTTATTCAGCAACAGATAAGCAGGAATACCTCTTGCTCCTAATTTTTCCTTTATGTATTTGGATTGTTCTCTGCTTAGACGATAATGTTCTCCGGGAATATTTGGGAGCATACTTTTCCATGTATCCAATGGAGATGATTCATCTGTGAGGTAAAGAAAAACAACATCTTTACCTTTAAACAAATTTTTGCTTTGCTCAAATTGTCTCATTGCATTACGGCAAGGAACGCACCATGTTGCCCAGAAATCAATTAATACGACTTTCCCTTTAAATGGGCTGACAATCTCCCTAAGCAAGAAAAAATCTTTCACTTGTGGAGTACTGTGAATAGTATATGCTTTATTCTCTTTATTGGCCTCTATCGTTGCTATCAACTCTTTGTTCTTTTGGCTTGCATAATCAAAATAAAACGAATCCTTCAATTTTGAGAATTTTTCTAATTCTTTGTTAGTAAGAGGTATATATTCGTCCATTTTTGCACAATAAAGTTGAGCTCTAAGCATATCGTTTAATATACCATCTGAACTGCCTAATATGTTGGCTAAATAATTTTCAGGACTCTTATCCATTTTTGTACATGCCTTAACAATAGTGCCAAAATCAATACTGTATAATGAACGAAGATTGTTAATCGGCAAAACATTCAGAAAGGAGTAATATCTTTTATCAAAAACTAAATTGGGAGCCTTAGAACTTTCTTCCCGCCGAACTTTATATATCTTCAGATAAGCACTTCCCATAGTACTTTTAGCTGACATTAACATAGTAGAAACATAAAAAAGGACATTTAGAGATGCAAACTCAAAGGCTTTCTGAGTCAATCCTTTTTGAGATAATGCCTCTGTAGCCGTTGCCATCTTTCCTAAAATATACGATTGATACTGAGCGGCATTCATATCTGCAATAGTCTTTAGATCTTTCGAGGTGTCAAAAGATCTTCTTAGAAAATCGGGAAGGTTAATACTCTCAATTTGGTTGTTGATATTTGCATTTGCTCCGGAGAAATAAATATATTTTTCTTTGGGGCATTTTTGAATCTCCTTTTGTGTTTCCTGACAAGATTTCAGATGTAAATCAACATAAAGTCCGCTTTCTTCTCCGGGAGATAATATGAAATATTTACTGTAAGAGGGAAAACGACAATATACTTGCGTAATTGAGATCAATGGAATTTCTTCTTCAAAACTACCGTCATCGTTTATCAGGATTTCGTATCCTTCAACAATACCGGTTACCGGATTATTTACTTGGATATTAATCGTCCAATTCATTTCAGGCATATATCCTAAAAATTGCCCCTTAAGAATGGCATTTCCTGCTTTTAATTCCGGAGTTTCCAATGGCAGATTGTCTTCTTTGGCAATTGCTTCATTTTTGATTTTATCTGGTATTTTAGGGAAATTCGTGTTATTTTCGGGATTTAACTGTATATTCCATACTTTGTAACAACTATTACAAGTTCCTCCGATAAAATCTAACTGTTGAGTGATTGAATCAATAGGAGGAAACATAAAAGTAAAGACATTTTTACCGGAAAATTTCTCTTCATTCCTTTTAGCTTTGGAACTATCAGTCAATTCAGTATATTTTTTATCATTTACCTGAATATAAATATCCGGAGGAATCTGAATATCTTCATTTTTTTTGTTAAAGACAGATAATTGTACGATAGTAGCAGTATCGCTTAAGGTAATTTTGTCGATGATTGCATTAGAATGCGATGCTACTCCAAACGAAGGATCCTCAATTGTTTTGTCAACTGCCGATAAACGACATAACCCTATGACAAAAAAGATAATCAATAATTTTATTCTCATAGTATTTAAATTTTGATGATTAAATCTCCTTTATATTGCAACATAGAAATAATAAATAAAACTATTAGCATAGAATATTTTTTATTTATTGATACAAATATAGTATTCGTTCCTTTTGATACAAAAAAATTTTAATTAAATTTTTATGATTATACATTATGTGCTGAATTCAGAACTTTTTAACAGGTTTTACGTTTTATAAATATTATACGCTCTATTAATAAAATAAATATGAAAACTTGTAAAAATAGGTGGATATGCTTCATAAGCCTTTGTTTGTGCAGTTTATGGATGTCGGCACAAGGTCAGAATATAGTTGAAAAAAAAGACTCCATAGTTCAACATCCTAGTTCTCTCAGCAATAAGCCATGGACAGTAAGCCGTTTTTCGGTACGGTTGGGTGCATTTTGGGCAATTAATACTACCGATTTAGGAGTTAGCCTTGATGGAAATCATTTTACTCCGATTAGTTTTGAGGATGATTTGAATATGGATAGAAATACATACAGTGGTCTGTTCAATTTTGATGCTCGTTTTGGGAAGCATCATCGTATCGATTTCTCCTATTTTAATATTTATAGAAATAAAAAGCTTACACTTGATAAGGATATTGATTTCGGCAAACATACTTATCCTATCGATTCATATGTAAAAGCATATTTGAACACAAATATTTTTCGGCTTTCTTATGGATATTCATTTTTTTCCAATCCAAAATTTGAAGTTGGGGCATTGATTGGATTTCATGTGATGTCATTTAATATCGGGATGGAATTTGCCGGAGAAACATTGGATCTTTCACAGCAAGATGATGTTAAATTTACTGCTCCTCTACCCGACCTTGGGTTATGGGGAACCTATGCCTTTCATAACCGTTGGGCTGTAAGTGCTGAGCTGAGTTATTTTTATGTTAAACTAAAAAGTCTTGATATTGATGGTCGACTTTTAAATGCAAATCTGTATGCTCAATACAAGTTGAACAATCATTGGGAGGTTGCATTAGGCTATACTGGATTTGACGTATTGGTTAATCTTGACCGGAAGCATTTAGATGGAAAATTTGAGTGGGGATACAGCGGCCCGGTATTTGAAGTGGCGTACAAATTTGGAAAGTAAAAAAATGGATAAAAAAAAGGTTGTCATCCCGACAACCAATCTTCTGTTAACCTTAAATCTAATACTATGAAAAATCACTGTACAAAGATAATGACACAAATACTTATACTCAAAATTTTTACACTAAGAATTGTTAATTTAATCCATTAATTAAGTTAAAAAATAAGAATCGTTTTTTAACGTATTAATTATTACAGATTTTTAGCGCACTCAAATATTTTCAGGTATCCTTCTGGCCATTTCTTGTCGGTTCTCCAGTTCAAGAAGTTTAAATCATGATTATGCTTTTCAAAAACATAGGCATTCAGATTGGTTTTATTCGACACCTTGAATCGCTCCTGAAGGTCATAAACGCTTTCCACTGGAACATTAGCATCATCCGCCCCATGAAAAATGTAAATAGGAATATCCAATCTTAACAATCTAGTCTTATTAGCTTCCAATGCAAAATGTTGTCTGAACCAACCAATTGTCAGATAAAAATAATTTTTCTGAATCCATTCTTCATCGCCCACGGTAATCTTTTCCATAAGGGTAGCAGCAAAAGACTCCCTCATGGTTCGGATATCATTAACATCGATAACACTATCTTTTACGACATCCAATGTTTCGAACGGGAGATTTTGAAAAAGATATTTTTTGTATGCTTTTATTTCCTTATCGTTTGATTCATATTCTTCACGACTGATTTTTTTATCCCCGTTCTTATCAAAAACTGCATTTGCCATATTCATCACTCCATAACCCTCATTTTGCCATTCTATAATGTCATACATATTTTCATGCGCATAACCATGCAGGAAAAGAGCATCTACACCGACTTTCTTCCTTTCGGCCACCAGTGAAGCAATGATTGTTCCTTCACTGATTCCGTACAAAATGATTTTACAATTTTTGGACCGTTTATCTTTTTTCAATACAGACAACATGCATTCTATATCCTCTGCTTCGTTAATAGGAAGGTATTTGGCATATTTTACAGAATCTATCTTGTTGTACATCGGAGGCGTATCACCTACATCTATTCCTCGACGATTATAACTGAAGAACGCAACTTCATTACTGCAAAATCCTTCTGCAATATCATCATAATAATTGAATCCATCCCTTTTATTCAGGTAGTTATTTGCACCTGTGCCATGAACACAGAAAACAATGGTTTTTACGGAATTATCAGGTAAACACAATCGTGCAGTGATTTCCTCACCATCAGATAAGCTAATCGTTTTCATTTCAGGAGTGAAAGCTTGTAATGAAAAACAAGATAAGATTATCAAAAGACTACAAGATAGTTTTTTTTCATGAGAATAATTTATTAAGATTACTTTATTAGTCACCGAAAAATAAAATCTATTACAGTTTGTTAAAAATAAAAATATGAAAAATAGCAATAATGATATGTGTCTAGAACGTGCTAAAATTGAATAAAATTTTGGGTAGTATTCAATACAAAAAATGCCTACGATTCAAATCGTAAGCATTTAACAATCAGCGGAAAGGAAGGGATTCGAACCCCCGGAACCCTTTTGAAGTTCACACGCTTTCCAAGCGTGCCTCTTAAACCACTCGAGCACCTTTCCTTTTTTGAGGTTGCAAAGATACGAGATATTTCCGGATTGACAAAAGACAAGAAAAAATAGTTTTTGTTTTGATTTTAGGTAATTTTGCAGTGTTTTGAAATAGTTGAAATAAAAACTTCTACGCATGTCATATCCCATAAGTGATATATTAATTGATTGGTACAAACAGTATAAACGCGCCCTACCTTGGCGGGAAACAAAAAACGCATATATCATCTGGATTTCGGAAGTTATCTTGCAACAAACCCGTGTTAATCAAGGATTAAATTATTTTCTGAATTTCATCAAGCGTTTCCCTGATGTACAATCTCTTGCCGAGGCCACTGAAGACGAAGTTATGAAGTATTGGCAAGGACTTGGTTATTATAGCCGTGCAAGAAATTTACAAAGTGCGGCAAAAGAGGTTATGTCCCGGTTCAATGGAATCTTTCCTGTAGATTATAAAGATGTATTATCCTTAAAAGGTGTTGGAGAATATACTGCTGCTGCCATCTGTTCTTTTGCTTATGATGCTCCTTATGCTGTAGTTGATGGAAATGTTTTCCGTGTTCTGTCCCGGTTATTTGCACTTGAAACTCCCATTGATTCCGTACAAGGTAAAAAAACGATAAGTAAAATTGCACAGAAAATCATGCCGCATCATCGTACTGCAATGCATAATCAAGCAATAATGGAATTCGGCGCTTTACAGTGTACACCTCAATCACCTGATTGTTTCAATTGTCCTTTAAGCAGTAAATGCTTAGCTTTTGCACAAAGAAAAGTTTCTGCTTATCCAATAAAGGCTGGAAAAATAAAACCCAAAGATCGCTATTTTAATTATTTTTACATTTATCAAGGAGATTACACCTTTTTGAGAAAAAGAGTCGATAAAGATATTTGGAGAAATCTATATGAATTTCCTTTAATTGAAACATCAAAAGAAACCTCTTTAGAAGAATTATCTGTTTCTTCCGAATTTAAGACTATGTTTTCAGAGCTTGAATCAATAGAAATCAATCTCAATTATCAACAAAAACATGTTCTTTCACATCAGATTATCCATGCAAAATTTTATAGGGTTATAATTAATGAAAACAACAAGTATTTTGACGGATTTCTAAAAATACCGTTGAAAGACTTGGATAAGTATGCCATTTCAAGGCTTATTCACAAGTATTTAGAGAAAATAGACTAATTTTTAAAATACTTGTTTATCTTTGTTCCCTAATTTTTTCAGAAAAAAGAATATTGTGAAATGAGCATGTGTAATAATATCTATTAAAAAATGAACATGCAAATTCCATACGGCTTTAGTGTAAAAAATAAAAAATAATCGTATGAAAAAGAAACTTCTATTTTGTTTGTCTTTTGTGATACCAGCCCTTTCGTGCTTTGCCCAATTATCCGACGAACGTTCAATTTGGGATAACTCTGATTTAAAAGGAAAAGTTCAATCCTTAAGAGAAACTGAATATATCATTAAGAATGGCGATCCAAATAAAAAGATTTCCGACCAAACCATCGAAATTCAAGGCGAAACTACTAAAAACTTTGATAGAAACGGACGACTTACCGACCAAAGCTGGGTAAGTTATGTTGGTGGAGCTTCTAAAAAATGGAATTTCACCTATGATACTCAAGGACGCATACTTGAAGAGGCTATGTATAACGAAACCGGATTGGACGAAACAATTACTTATGCTTATTCCGGAAATAATTTAGTACAAAAAACATGGTATAAAGGTGCTAAAAAGAACTTGGAAAAAACATGGTATTACCAATATAACAACGCCAGCAAATTATTAAGTGAATATTGGACAGATGCTACTGGAAGAGTTGCTTGGAAGAGCAATTATAAGTATGATATTCAAGGAAATATGATTGAAAAATCATGGATTGTTGATGACCGTAATACTTCTAAATGGACATGTAAATATGATACGGAAGGACGGGTTATTGAGAATGCCGAATATTCAAACGGGATTTTAAAAGAAATGTCTTTCAATGCCTACAATAAGAAAGGACAACTTGAAAATGTACGGGTATTTAAAAATGATGTTTTGGAATTAAAGAAAGAATTTTCATATAACACGAAAGGTAAACTCAGAATGGAATGGTGGTACGATGGTTCCGGCAAGTTATTTCATAGAAGGAATTTCGACTACGACAAAATGCAATATATGATTTCCTCTTTCACTTGGGATGATAAAAGTAAGTTACTGGATAAAACATATTGGACTTATGATAATAATGGAAATTATTTCCAACAAATCAATTACGAAGGACAAATTCCGGTGTTTACAACAAAAAGGTCTATCAACTATTTTTGAGAAAGAGCCTAAAGAAATTTGTAAAAAATGGCAGCAAAATCATGTTTTGATTTTACTGCCATTTTATCTTCGGGGGTAATATTTAAAGATGAAATCTCACAGAGGTATTTTTTCATTTAGTGAATATGCCTAATTTTAATTATAAGCCGAAAACAAATCTCCAATTAAGAACCAAAATAGTTTAGAATTATTCAGTCCAATTCATCTAATAACTCTTCTTTTGCTTTTTCCAACTCTTCTTTTTGCTTATCTGATACTTCAGGATAACTAAGTTTTAACTTTTTTGCTTCCGAATAAATAATATCGCCAATACAAGTACGGGAAAACCACTTATCATCAGCAGGAATCACATACCAAGGCGCATAGTTCTTGGAAGTTGCTGTCAACATTTCCTCGTATGCAAGCATATAATCATCCCAATGTTTTCTTTCGGCAGCATCGGCAGCAGAAAACTTCCAATTTTTTTCCGGATTTGTTAGTCGTTCGAGAAAGCGTTTTTTTTGTTCCTCCTTGGATAAGTAAAGAAAAAACTTGATAATTAACGTTCCGTTTTCTGCTAATGTTTTTTCAAAATGATTGATTTGCTTGTAACGTTTTTCCCAAAACGAATGCTTGATATCCTTTACAGAAGTTATATCAGGAAGACGCTCATTTAGAATAAATTCTGGATGAACACGCGTTACCAGTACATTTTCGTAATGAGAACGATTGAAAATACCGATATCTCCCCTTGCCGGCAGACAAATGTAATGACGCCAAAAATAATCATGGTCTAATTCGGCATAAGTTGGTGTTTTAAAATTACTTACTTTTACACCACTCGGATTTAACCCACTCATTACATGCTTAATAGCACCATCTTTTCCTGCTGCATCCATTGCCTGTAATACAATCAGGATACTGTGGCGATCGTGTGCATATAACATATCTTGCAATCGCGAAAGATTTTCTATACCTTCTTTCAGTAATATTTCGCCTTCTTCTTTAGAAAATGGTTTCTCGGCACAGTCCGTTTTAAAATCTTTTTTCAGGGAAATTTTTTTATCGGGCTCAACCCGAAGCGATTGCAAATATTCTTTATACTGTTTTTTCATGTTATTGTCTATTCTTAAATTTTTAAAATAATAACAATTTTACATCCCAAATCAAAACGAACAAATCAGCATTAAAGTTCATATACGTTTTCAAAGAAAACAGTAGACTCATACAAAGGTAATTTTTTTGAAATAAATCCAATAATCATCCAACCAAAAATATTATTTTTGCATGCTGAATTGCCACTATAGCTCAGTTGGTAGAGCAACGCATTCGTAACGCGTAGGTCACGAGTTCGAGTCTCGTTAGTGGCTCTTGAGAATAAAGCAGTTACATAAATGTGACTGCTTTTTTTGTTGCTGAAAAGAGGGAATTTTTGATGGTTTTAGGGGGTTACAGAGGACAAAGTTAAACCAAGAGTTAAACCAAGAATTGCAATGGGTGCAACGGTTAATGTCTTGTGTTATAAATCAAAAAGATTAGCAAATGGAGAAAATCCATTAATGATTCGTGTCTGTAAAGACGGAAAAAAGAAATATTTGGGATTAGGACTATCAATAAAACCCGAATATTGGGATTTTGAAAAGAATGAACCTAAACGAAATTGTCCGAATAGAGAAGAAATTCAAAGTATCATTATTGAAAGGGCAAAGGAGTATCAAGAACAAATTTTAGAGTATAAAGTAACCAACAAAGAATTTACCGCTACTACTTTAGTTGAAAAGGTTAGTAATCCGATAAAAGCAAAAACGGTAAAAGCAGTATTTGATTTATACATACAACGATTAATGACTGCAAACCGTCTACGATATGCTCACATGTATAAAACTACTCTTAACTCTTTGTTGAAGTTCAACGGGCATTTGGATATTTATTTTCCTGAAATTGATATTGCATGGTTAAAACGATATGAAGCATTTATGCTTAGTGAAAATCTTGCAATGAATACGTTGGAAACTCGTTTTGTGCGTTTAAGAACAATATTCAACCTTGCCATTGAAGAAAAGATTGTCAAAGCGGAATATTACCCATTTAAAACTTTCAAAATATCTAAGTTGAAACAAAAAACAGCGAAACGCTCAATTCTGAAAAGTGAGGTTTTGAAAATATTGGATTACAAAGGAAAAACCGATTATGAACGACTTGCGATTGACTTATTCACATTTTCTTATCTTACAGCAGGAATCAATTTTATTGACATTTCGGAATTGAAATGCAATAACCTGTTAGATAATAGGATTGTATATATCCGTAGAAAGACCAAAAAACAAATCATTATACCATTGCAACCGAAAGCAATTGAATTGATTGATAAATATTCAAATCCGAATAGTCCATACTTATTTCCGATTTTAAGTTCTTTTCATAAAACAGACTTACAAAAACTCAATAGAGTACATAAAGTAATTTCAAAAGTGAATAAATGCTTGAAATCTATCGGAAAGGAATTAAATATACCGATTGATTTAACTACGTACGTGGCAAGGCACTCATTTGCAACAGTTTTAAAACGGAGCGGTGTAAATACTTCGATAATTAGTGAAAGTTTGGGGCATAGTTCAGAAAGGATTACTCAAATTTATTTAGACAGCTTTGAAAATTCACAGATTGATGAAGCAATGAGCAATTTGTTGTAAATATAAATAATGAAAGACCGTTTCTTAATTGAGCGGTCTTTTTTACTTTTGTCTGAAAATTAATCTTATGGAAAAAACTGATATAATTGTTTCTTACCACCCTTATGTTTTAAAATATGTATATCCTATTTTAAACGAATTTTACGGATTTGATTATTCTATGTTGTGGGATGAAATGGAAGTCGTAACTCCACCCAAAATAACCTCAATAGAAAACGGAATACCACAATTTGATTTAGTTCAGGCTTTTCTTGAAGGAAGTAATCAATGTTATATTAAAACAGGCAATTGTGGTGTTTATCAACTATCAGAAGCATTCACAGATTATTTTTTGGTTGAAGAAGATGAGTTAAAAACAGACTCAACAACTTTTTCTGTCTTATATTATATAATCGGTATTTATTTCAAAAAGAAAAACGGGTTGTTAAATAGCTCCGAACTATTCCAAGATGCAGATATACAATACCAATCCGTACTCAATGAAAAAATCTATCCTGAAATGATGTCTTTGTATAAAATGGTATTGGAAGCCAAGAAGAAGAAAAACAGAGGTTCAACCGTTAGTATCACATATAAACAAGATAAAATCGACATTAATACCGCTTCATGGTTTATTGACGATATGGAACGGTATTTCAAAGAACGTTTTCCTGATGTAACACTTGACGCTATAAATAATATAGAAACCACAAAAAGGAAAGCAGGGAGAAAATTTCAAAATAAAGTAACAAATACTCTTATTTGGGGTACTTACCATTTACTATACAACCATCATTCCAAATTCAAAGATTCCAAAATCAAAATAAGCAATGATATTTGTGAGTTTATAATCCGTTACCTGAATTTTCTTGAAATACCGAACGAATTTACAGTTATGGATATTCGAGATTGGTTAAAACACATGACAAAGCAAGGTTTTAAACCCAATTGGAACTTACCTAATTATACTCCATATCCTATTCAGGAAACAATAAAAGTGGATGAATCTTTAAGTCCCGAAATGCAAGCCATAATGGAAATAAACCAGCCTTCAAGAAAATATGACCTCTCAACGATGGCTTAAATAAACATAAACAATTCATTTATAAATAATTACAAAAATAGGAGTAATTAGTCTGAAATTCGGATTAATTGCTCCTTTCTTACGTTTTGCAAACTCCGTTCCTTTGTCTTAGTAAATGTTAGAGAACATTGATAAGTAAGGAAACGAGAAAAAAAGAATAATAGTTCTCAAATCTGCTTTAATTACTCCTTTCCTACGCTTTTCACTTCCTCTACATTTGCATCATCAAACGGTTGCGCAGCCTAATTGATAAAAAAAATATTTTTATTAATTTAAAACACTTACAGTAATGACACAAATTTCAACCTCTGCTGAGAGTTTAAACACAGCAAACAGCGTAAACGAAGGTGCAAACCAATTGAGCAATTTAGCAATGAAAAATGAATTAAGTTTTGCAAAAAAAGAAACTGCCGTATCAAAAGAAATGACAGTTCAGGTAATGGAAAAGACAGAAAGCGGTTACACTTTTAAAGAAGAAAAAAGAAAGTTCGGATTAATTAAGGAAAACCGTCCAATCAAAAAAACGGATGTCAATGGATTCCTGCAAATAATTCAAAACGGCAAATACGATGAATCTCAATCTATCGTAACAGCAGAAGCCAGCGAATTAATCGGAGATTACAACATTACGGATTTAGAAGGAAATCCAATTACCGAAGAAGATGCAACAGATTATTTGATTGTATTGGACGGACAACACCGTGTAACAGCATTCTCTAAATTAAATGCAATCAGAAAATCGGAAAATCAATTATTGATACCGAATGTTCATATCAAAACAGGATTAAAAAATGTTCGTGAGTATTTGGCTGATATAAATATGATTGGACATAATTGGAGTACAGCGGATAAAATATGTGTATCTGCAATAGCATCGGAAAATAAACTCTTGGATAAAATCAATGAATTGATAAAAGAGGGTTACAATGCAAGTACCGCAATTTTAATCTGCACAGGGAAGAAAGTAACGGCAAAACAACTGAAAACATTTATCACAACAGGAGATACAAGTTGTTTCCCTGATGAAGAAGAAGCACTGGAAAGAGCTGAAAAATTTCTGACAACTGCAATGTCTATTCCTGATATGGTTGTTAAAATGTTAAGTAAAAGATACTTTATAAAAGGCTTTAACTCATTTGCCAAATCAAGAAATGATGAAGACGCATTTACAGCATTGGCAAACTTAACCATAGACGATTTTAAAGAAACAAAAGAAGATGAAGATTTCATCGAAAAATTAAAATTGGCTTTGGAAGCAGCTTTGGAAGCAGCCTAAACAAATCTCAAAAAGAACTATCCGCAAATAAAAGCGGATAGTTTCTTATCTAAAATTAAATTATTAGTCTAAAGTTCTTTGACTTACTATCCTATCAATATCCGAAGAAAGACACGGGTGGCTTTATTTTCCCGAAAATAATTTTACCCCGATACTTGATTTGTATTAATTTATTGATTATCTTTGCATTACAAGTTAGGTAAATAATATTTAATTCAAAATTGCATTTTATCTGACTTTCTTTTTTCGAGCAACATACCCGCTCAAAAAACAGCATCAAAAATAGATTTTTAGGCACTGCATATTTGTTCAAGACAGGTTTATGTACAAAATCTGTCTTTTATTTGCTTTCTGCCTTCTTATTTTCCTATTTCTTAGATTACTTCAATACCAAAAGAGATTACATATTATTTATATAACACAAATATGTAATGCGAAAAATCAATTACAAAAAAGTCATTAAATTAAAAACAACAGACTACATTAACAAAGCCTTTAAAATCTTACCTTCAAACGCATTTATTCATAAGGGACGTTGCGGAATTGGCGGAACAACCTTAGAACTCGAAACAAAACGTAATTCTATCATTGTTGCACCGACAACAGGAATAATAGATGACAAATCATTTTCAACAGATGAATACGGTAATATTAAATATCCCGATTTATTTACTGTATATGGAAATATAAAACCAAAAGATATTATACCTTATTTACAATCAGATAAAAAGGATAAAAAGATATTTGTTACACCCGATAGTTTATATAAAATTATAGAAGCAGCGAAAGAAGCAGGGCTTTTAGAAGAACTATATAATGACTACTTTCTATTGTATGATGAATCCCATTCAATTATAACCGAAGATTTTCGAGAGAAAATGATTGAAGCCTATAATCTACAATTCGAATTCAAACAAAGGACGTTTATATCTGCAACACCTTATTATTTTTCAGACCCCCGTTTAAAAAATTTAGATTATTACAAGATAACATTTGATGAACCATTAGGCAAAATCAATATTATTGATGCAAGAAGTGTAAAAGAGTGCTTAAATGCTTTTCTAACCGAAAAAGTTAAGGTCAAAGGAAATGTGCACATATTTTTCAATTCAGTAACGGAAATTGGAGAAGCGATTGAATATGCAGAATTACAGGATTGTAATATTTATGTTGCAGAAAAAGACGAAAACCTTGAAAAGTTAGGTAATGCAGCAAAATTCTATGTTAAACGTCCAATAACAGGGGAATATAAAAAGTTTAATTTCTATACAACCAAATACTTTGAAGGTTGGGACTTATTCGATACAGATGCAACAATTATTTTAGTTACCGATGTATATAAACCACATACACAAGTCGGTATAACAAACAAAGGAGTACAGGCAATCGGCAGGTTAAGATTTATTCTTGGAAAACCTGAAACAAAACCTTTTGCAGTATACCACATAACAAATCACAGATACATGGAAAAATTTAAAACAATAGACGAATTTGAAAAGAATTTCTACTTTGAAGCAACTTGGGAAGCCGAATCATTCAATCTATATATGGAGACATGCAAAGAATACGGTTTTGAACCTGATACCGAAAGAATAAAAAACGCAAAAAAATATACGGAATTTGACAGTGAAACAGGGTTAGTTAAGGTATGTTCCGCAAAAATCGACCAATTTATTAATAACTCGGCTTGCGATGAAGAATTCAATCATATTGATTACATAAAAAGAGCTTGGGAAGGCGCAGGGTTTGAAGCAGATATACATGTGTACAAGCAAACGGCTGAAAAAGACAGGCAGCGCAAAACGACTAAATCAGTACAAGAAATATTATCGGACTTTGAAGCATTAGACCCTCAAAATGTATTTATTTTCCATACAGATGCAGATGCAGAAAAATTAAGCCAATTGAAAACAAGACACCCGCTTATTTATAAAGCATATAAGAATCTAACAAAAGAAGAAATAGAATCTACAAAATTTAATATTAAAGTTATTGAAAAACTTTTGATATTAAAGGAAAACAAGGATGCAGAAATAGCAGTAATGAAATTACTTCCGTTGTATTTTACTGTCGGAAGGAGATATACAAAGTCAGCTATTAAAAGCATGCTTCAAGATATTTACGACAAAACAGGGTTTAATAAAACAGCAACCGCAGAACAATTGCGTTCAATGGATTGGTACGAAACCAAGTCATGCAAAATCAAAAATAATAACGAAGAATATGAAAACGGCTTTGAAATTCTGAGAATGAAATTCAAACTGAAAGTATCTGCAAAATAAGTATTGAAAGAACTTGAAAATACAGATTCTCAAAATTCTTAAAAAATTATGTTATTGCCCTTCTTAGGAAAATAGCCAATAAGAGAAAAAAATAAGAATTTAAATTTTTAGATTACAAGGTGTGATTATTTACAATAAAAGTCAATGGTTGAAAGATGACGATGGTTTTTGCAAAATACAAACTCACTTTAATTAACAACATGTCAAAATATGAAAAACTTTAACTTTACTAACAATGTAAAATTTACTTGTAATGACAAGAAAAAAGAAGCAGAAAGCAACAGATTATATAACAATTATAAGGAGCAAGATTATATACATCAATTAATTAAATCTCAAATACTATGCCGCTGAATTTACCAGACGGAAATATGTACAAATTTATAACTCATACATGGAATCCAGTAAAAGGAAAATGTGAACATAAATGCCCTTATTGCTATATGTGCAAAGAAGGAAGACAAATACAAACCCCAATCAGATTAGATACAACAGAATTTAGAACAGATTTAAAAACAAATAAATTCATATTTGTTGGAAGCGGAACAGATTTATTCGCTGATAATATACCTAGAGAATGGATATTGAGGACATTAGATTATTGTTATTCTTTTAATAATGGTCTTTTTGATTATTCAAATAATTACCTGTTTCAATCAAAGAATCCAAAGAGAATGATTGAATTTCTTGAACATCCTATATTTAATGAATCAGTTGCATGTACAACAATTGAAACAAACAGGTTTTACCCTGAATATATGGGGAATGCTCCGAATGTTAAAGAAAGAGCCTTAGCAATGCAAGAAATATCATCACGAGGAATTAAAACTTATGTTACCATAGAACCAATTATGAATTTTGATTTGGAAGAAATGATTGAATTGATAAGGATGTGCAATCCGATTCAGGTAAACATTGGTGCAAATACCAATCATGGAATTAATTTACCTGAGCCTTCAACTGACAAGATTCTGATTTTGATTGATGAACTTTCAAAGTTTACGGAAGTTGAAAAGAAAAGTAATTTATATAGATTACTGTAAGCAAAAGCCGTTGGTTGAAATGCCAACGGTTTTTGTTATTTAAAGATGTACTTAGAAGTCTAATTTTCAGATTATGTACCATTCTGGTATTCGGACTGTAACGAGACTTCTAAATTACACCTCTTTATCACATAACTGATGCCAGATTATTTGTAAGCTTGTATGATTAACAGCTTTCATAATATGTTATAGGAAAGGAAGGAAACATAAAATCAATCATATCAGTCATTGGTTGATTCAAATCTGTTTCACCTAATGGAATTTGTTTATATAAATCTCTTCTTAATAAACATGGTTTTAATACCCCCCTTGCATCTACTCTTAAAACAAAAACCCCCTCTCCACACTCAACTTTTAATTGACAATCTTGACACATTTTTGTTTGTAATTTAGGATAACTAGAACTTTTTATTCTCCATAATTTATTATTTTTACTTTTATATTCTTTCATAATGCAACCAGTGCTATCTTGTACTGTTTTGTCAAAAACAGCATATTTACTGAAAATCTTTTCAACATTATTAGAATCTATATAACCTATTTTTTTATTATTTGACCATTGGGTTTCCATTAAATCACAAATTAACAAGTCTGTTTTCCAATTATAGACATAATCTATCAATTCTTCTAAACAAGCTTCATTTTTCTTTGTTAAAGTATGATTAATTGTTATATTGCTTCCAATAGTAACACATTCTTTAATATTCTTTTGAAGAATATCAAAATCAAAATTTTCCCCTAGAAGATTCTTTCCTAAAGTATTATTAGTTGCATGAACACTTAATTTTATTTGTTGTATTTTATCTAGTTTATTAAATATCTTATCTAATTCTAATCCATTTGTACAAATCGCTAATTTGCGATTAGGATTATATGCAATATCTATCAAATCAGATATATTTGAATGTAAAATAGGTTCTCCTCCAGTTAAATTTATTTCTCTAATATTCAGTTTATTTGCCTCAAATATAAGTCGAGAAAAGAAATCAATTGGGATTTGAATATTTTGCCAATGATCTAAAATACCTTCTCTATGACAAAATAGACAAGTAAGTTGACATCTGTTTGTTACTGAAATTCGGAGTCTTCCTTTATAATAATTAAATGCATCTATTCCAGAAAGTTGTTTCATAACATAAATTTATTTAGTTATTTTTCGGTGTATTAGCTCTTATTGTTTTCGTATCTTTTTTCCCTTTTTAAAATAATCTCCTAAAGTTTCAAAAGGTTCTGTTATTGGTTGATTAAATTTACTCCAAAACACATCGCTTTTTAAATCAGGTTCTTGTAATAATGGAATGTCTCTAAATTCAGTATTTTCAATCATGATTATATGAAAAAAATTATATTTCATAGATATTGTATAATTAGAAAAAGGCAATGAACAACTCAAAGATACCTTTAAACCATCTTCCATTGGATCAAAATCTTTTGGATCACAACTTAATATATCTGTTTCTCCAATTTTTAAATTTAAAACAGAGTTTTTTAGATAAGGAAGATAAGTATTTCTAGTATTTCTATGCCTACGATAATACTTTTCTACTGTCAAAAAATGTAGGTTTTCTAAATGGGATTTAGTTGTATTTACAAGCATTACACAAAATTGATTTTCTTCTGTTAAATAGAATGCATATGGGGAAAAAACAATTGTTTGCTTACTAGGGAACAAAAACTTCATTGTTAGAAAACTAACATATATTCCCCATAAAATGACATTTAAAATGGATTGAATATATATGATAATAAATGTAATGCCATTATAGTTGTCATAATTTAAACTAAAGAATTGAATTGAAAAACTAAATTTTAAACATTCTATATAATTATCATATACAGAAAGTAAATAATAAAATGTTGAAAAAAATACATTTTGGAAAAGTAAAAAACATAATGCTACACAGAAAAATGTAGGAATTGTTGTTTTTGAAATAAGTATATTAATTTTATTAGAATAGCCTTTCATAATCTTATATTGCAATTTTTTTTCCAAGAATTAAACGCTCTGCAGCAATAAACACTTTTAAATAATAGTCATCATATCTTTTGATAAACATATCTTTATCTATTTCAAACAAATGCTGTTCTAACATATTTCCATTATAAGAAAATCCTGTACAGTATATTTTTTCTTTTTTATCACAAAACAAATTAAATCCATCTTCAATAGGTATTTCTATGATAGCATCGGATTCCTTAAAATCAATTTTAAAATCAGTTAATTTATATTGACCTAAAACAAAAAAAACGTCTGCAAATATCCTGCTTAAAAAAATATCTTTTTGAAATAAGTCTATTCTTCTTCCTCCAAAAAACAATTGTTCTTTCGTAATTATAACTCCTAACTCCTCCTTTACTTCTTTCAACGCAGTATCTATAGTATTCATACCATATTTAACATGTCCTGAAGCGCTCACATCAAATAATCCTGAAGCAATATTTTTTGTTATGCTTCTTTTTTGAAAAATAACACTTTTATTCGTTGCATTTATCAGCCAACATTGACTACAAAAATGCCAAAGCCCTTGAAGATTTGCGACAGATCTTTCTGCAAACCCAATTTCTTCAAGCATGTCATTGTATATAGAAACTATTTCATTTCCATGTTCGACTAAATTTGTCTTCATAAATACATTATTACATTATATTGAACATATATTTTACATACTCCCTCATAACTACTAAATAGGCAAAACCTTTTTATATATTTATTAAAAATTCAAATTAATAAAAAAACAATAAGATATTATGATTTAATATAAATAACCTAAATTTATTCAATTATTTTAAATGTATATTTTGTATTGTGATTTCAAGATAAAAATACCTAGGACTAGAATAAAGTCGATTCTCAAAATTCTTAAAAAATTATGTTATTGCCCTTCTTAGGGAAATATCAAATAGTGGAAAAAAATAAGAAGTCAAGTTTCTCGATTACAGAGTGTGTTTGCTCCCAATAAAAGCCGTTGGTTGAAAGTGCTGCCGACGGCTTTTATATATAAAATCAATTTTTTGGAGAATTATCTTCCACCCATTGAGGCCTTTCAACAGAATATGAACTCTTATGTAATTCTATTTTATAAGCTAAAGCAGTTCCTTCATTTTTTATGATAACCTCTGTTTCAATTATTTTGGCATAGTTTTCACAAACTTTTAATAGTTCTTCTTTAGCAGGTTGATTTAATAAAGTATCTCCAGCTTTTGCACTAGACATTCGACATGCATACACAACAGGTATACCGACAACGGTTAATTCGTTTCTATTATTTACTAATGTAACTGTTCCATAGTCAATACCTATACCTAATCCTATATCTTTGATAAATACGTTGAAGCATTCTCTAGAACTTCTATAATGTTCATCAAAAACTTTATGACATTCTTCTGCGGTTTTTAAAGCACGAACCATTGCAGATTCTCCACTATAAAATTTTGGGAAAAAAGCTAAAACTCCATCGCCTGTAAATTTATCAAATACACCATAATTAAATATAATTTTATTTGATAATTTTTGGCTTAAATCTGTAATAAACTTAGAGAATAATTCAGGCTGTCTTGCTTTGAGCATAAGCTCTGTTGAACGCCTAATATCAATGGACATTACAACTGCGTCACAACTTTTCCCATTCTCAAAAGACTCTCTAAAAGTATCATCACTCAATAACTTCTGCCTTGCTTCTTCACATATTCTAGGTAATATATGATTTATTTTTTCTTTAGATTGAAGTTCTTTCTGTAATTCTGCTAATTCTGTTATCTTTTCATTTTTATCGGAAGTGGCTTCCTTGAGTTCTTTAAGAGTTTGATGATATTTACTTCTTAGATTTGTTATTTCCTGTTCTAAAACTAATTGCCTATCAAAGTTGGATTCTTTTAGTTCTATAATATTAAAATCATTCGGATTTGAAGAACCTAAAACTATATTGCCCTGCGGCTGATTTAAAGGGTCATACATGTCTATATTGTAATCTGGAGGAAATGCTGCATCTCGGATAATATCATTATAAGTTAAATGAGTGTAATTATTAGGTAACATAAATATCTCACCTTCGGTTTTCGAATCTTTTTTTCCTTTAGCCATAAAATTAATTATTTATTTGTTTTTTCAACCTATTAAAAACCGTTGCAATATACAAAAATAAACGATATTATATAAATTTCACATAATAATATTTTACCTCTTCATTTAAAAATGAAATGCGAATTTTAGTTTTTCTTTTAAAACTAATTTAAAATTGCTTTTAATAGAAACATACAGACAAAACACCCCCTATCCTCCCAAAATACCCCCTCCACCCATCTATTATCTATTATATAAATAAAGACTGTAAGAGATGGTACAGTACCCATATATCCCCCTTATATATCGAAAGTATAAAACAAAAGTTTATGTAAACTTTGGTACAGAATAAAGCAGTCGAGCGATTAATAAAACCCAAACCCAAGAAATAACTGAAATAATTTGTTTGCCGAATAGATTCTGCCATTTTACCGAGTTCAGAATTAACAAACGGAAAATCTAAATAAATAAAAGAAATAACCTTATTATATAACCCGAAAATATAGCTGTTCCATGTGAACGGCTTTTTTCATTTAATGCAACATTATTATGGAAAACATGTATCAAATAAACGAAGTAAAACTAAGCTACAAGCTAAAGCAAAGACCTTCCGAATGTCCAAAGATACAGGATAGTAAAACAACGTATGATTTATTGTTAAAGTGCTATGATACCGATACTATCGAATTAAGGGAAAGTTGTAAAGTACTGCTAATAAATAGGTCTAACAGCGTTTTAGGTGTTTTGAGCGCAAGTGAAGGCGGATTAACGGGAACAATAGTCGATATTAAACTAATCCTGCAATCTGCAATATTGACTAACGCAAGTGGAGTTATCATTTCGCATAATCATCCAAGCGGAAATTTAACTACAAGTTCGCAAGATGACTTTATAACACGTCAATTAAAGAAAGCCTGTGATATAATGGATATTCAATTCTTAGACCATATAATTGTAACATCGGAAGGGTATTATAGTTATGCCGATGAAGGGAGATTATAAAATACATTTGCTTTAGAAAGTTCGCCAAATTTTTTAATCTAAACAATGGGAAAACGATTAATGCCTGTACTTATCCAAGTGCGGACATTGTCGTTTTTTTAATCATTTGAAAGTGGCGTTTTAATGACGTTCGTTATTGTTCTGCTACTATTCTTTTATATAAATAAAGAGTTATGAAATACGTAATATATTACAGGGTTTCAACAAAGAAACAAGCAAATAGCGGTTTGGGATTAGAAGCACAAAAAACGATAGTAGAGAATTATTTAAAAGGTAGTTCCATTGTCATTGCTGAATTTACCGAAGTTGAAACGGGAAAGAGTTCAAACCGTCCGCAATTGAATAATGCTTTGGCTTGTTGCAAAGAAAACAATGCTATTTTAATAGTAGCCAAATTAGACAGGCTTGCAAGGAATCTACATTTTGTTACTTCATTACAGGCTGCAAACATTGATTTTATTTGTTGTGATATGCCAACTGCAACCCGTTTGACTATTCATATCATTGCAGCAATAGCAGAAAATGAAGCACAATTGATAAGTCAACGAACAAAACAGGCATTAGCAGAAAAGAAGAAACAGGGTATTAAATTAGGTAATCCACAAAACAACGGATTAACGAAAGAGAATATCCTGAAAGGATGTAGCATAAGGAAAGAAAATGCTTTTTCAAACGAACAAAACAAGAAAGCGGGAACACTTGTAACCATGATGCGAAAAGGCGGTTCAAAATGGAGTGAAATAGTTCTGCAATTAAATCAAAACGGATTTAAGACAAGACGAAATTGCAATTTTGACATTACAGTTGTAAAGCGTTTATATGCACGTTATAACTTAGTATTAAATACTTAATGACTGAAAAGTGTTTGTTGGTTTAATGATTTTTGTATATTTGCATCAATTCCGAAACGTTCAAAGCGTTGAAGTTCGGAAGGACATAATTAAGATAACGTAAGCGTTTAAGATATTACCTTGCTTTAGAAAGTTCGCCAAATTTTCTCAAATTACGGAACAAGTGTAATAGACAACAAGAACGCTCACGTTTTTATTTGTATGTAACTATGTTATGTATAATAAAGGCGTGGGAGACTGTTGTTTATTTGTTCCGTTAGGTGTTTGGCGATACCTCTAAAGCAAATAAGACATTGACAGTGCTCTCACGCTTCTTTTATTTAATAACATTGCCTTTTTGGAGAGTGTAAAGGCAAATTAATACAAATAAGATTATGAATAAACAAAAAAATTACTCTGTTTTGACTGAGGAAGAATTTGCTAAAAAAGGTACTCAGCAAAATGCTACTTTAGTACAAGTATCATTCCCAAATCAAGAATTCAATCCGATTTATTTAGATGTTTCTATATTGTATGAAAATAAAAGCATTGAAGAACGATTAGAAAAAGATGATAACTCTATTACAATGTATATAAAGGAACTTGGATATTCATTTGATAATCTTTTAATTAGTTGGTTTATTCCTAAACATGTACAAAATGAAAACTAAAACTACATTCAAATCAATATTGATAATAATCTGTTTATTATTACAATTCAATTTAAAAGCGGCGGATTCTTCAGTTGTATTAAGTAATGTTAAGGCCGGTACATTAAGTTCTTTATTAGGTAATAAAGCATATGGAACTACTGATTTAACTATTGCAGGAGAATTAAATGGAGCAGATATTAAAACTATTCGAGGAATGGCAAATCTAACAGTCCTTGATATTACAAATGCAAGAATAGTAAAAGGGGGAGGATTCTATTTACAAATGTACGAGGCTGGGAGTTATTTTACATATTACACTGATTATGACAAATTACCTCATTATATGTTTTATAATTTGCAAAAATTAACAACAGTTAATCTACCAAATAGTATATATTCATTAGGAGAAAATGCCTTTTATGGGTGTACAAATCTTACAACTGTTATAATACCGGATAATGTAATATATTTGGGGGATAATACTTTTAAAAATTGTAAAAAAATAATAAATATTGTGATTCCTAATAACATAACATCAATTGGGTCAAGCGTTTTCTGGGGTTGCACAAGCCTAATAAATATTGAAATACCAAATAATGTAACTTTTATTGGACAATTCGCTTTTTATGAATGTACAGGTTTAACAAATGTTACAATACCAAATAGTGTAACGTCGATTGGGAGCTCTGCTTTTTATGAATGTACAGGTTTAACTAATATTATTATTCCTAATGGTGTTACCACAATTGGAGATGGTGCTTTTAGTCGATGTACAGGTCTAACAAATATTACAATACCAAATAGTGTAACGTCGATTGGGGTTTCTGCTTTTCGTGGTTGTTCAGAAATAAAAAGTTTTAAAGTAATGGAACAAAATTCAGCATACTCTACGATTGATGGAGTATTATTTGATAAAGAAAATACGACTTTAATTGCATATCCTAATGCAAAAGGAAGTTCTTACACTATACCAAATAGTGTAACGTCGATTGAGAGCTCTGCTTTTTATGGTTGCACAGGTTTAACTAATATTGTAATACCGAATAGTGTAACTTCGATTGGAATTTCTGCTTTTTATGAATGTACAGGTTTAACTAATATTGTCATACCTAATAGTGTAAAGAAAATTGATTGGTCTACTTTTTATGAATGCACAGGTTTAACAAATGTTACAATCGGTAATAGTGTTACTTCGATTGGATATGAGGCTTTCCGTGGTTGCACAGGTCTAATAAATATTATTATTCCTAATGGTGTTACCACAATTGGAGATGGTGCTTTTAGTCGATGTACAGGTCTAACAAATATTACAATCGGTAATAGTGTTACTTCGATTGGAGTTTTTGCTTTTTATGGTTGCACAGGTTTAACTAATATTGTAATACCGAATAGTGTTACTAAAATATATAAGGATGCATTCTCAATTTGTACAGGATTAACAAGCATTACTATTCCAAATAGTGTAACCAGTATTGAAAATGCTTTTACTAATTGTTCTGAACTAAAAGAAATATATAGTAAGAAATCTACTCCTCCAGCTATTAATACTAATTGTTTTTATGATGTTTTAAGAATATGCAAATTGTATATTCCAAAAGGCTCTTATAGTGCATATAGAGCAGCGCAAGGATGGAATTATTTTGTAAATATTATTGAAGAAGATGCAAATACAATTAACACTATCTATAACAACAACCTTAATTATCAAATTAATAATGGAGATTTACACATTCAAGATTTAGAATATGGCGCTTTTGTTCAATTATTTGATATTAATGGAAAAATAATAACCGAAGTCAATACAACTTCAAATAATGAACAAATCAAATTACCACAAAGGGGTATTTATATAATCAAAGTACATTTTAATAATCAATTATTTACTCAAAAGGTTGTTTGGTAATGTGAGCACATAATAATATAGTAAGTCAAATTAAAAAACAAATGAATGAAAACAAACAGATTAATTTCGGCTATGATTTTAGCCACAATATTTTTGAGTTTTACAGCTTGCAGTAATGACGATGATTCCATAAATGGCGGAAACGGACAAAGTGGCAAGCGAGTTGCAAAAATTGTAAATGAATACGATGATTTTATTCGCACCGAAATATTTTCATACTCAAATGGTAAATTGTCTCACTATACAGCCAAATATGACAATAAAACAGGATATGAAAACAATCAAACAATTACTTATTCAGGTAATACAGTTGTTTTAAAAGGGTTGTTTGATGGAAGCGATTGTGTACAAACATATACTTTGAATAACAGCGGTTTGGCTACTTCCTGCAAGATTGTAAATAAAAATAGTGGCAGTGAGAAAGATTACATATTCCAATATTCAGATGGTTATTTGATAGGCATGTCGTTTGCTTATTCGAGTAAAGATTACAATTCGTCAGAAATATACATCTTTAATTATTCAAATGGAAATATGACGAAGCTAACTCATAAAGACAACTACGAAACCCGAACCTATTCTTTCACATATTACAATGATTTGAATAAAGGAAATATAATGAACGAATTTATGTCGGATGATTTGTTTGCTCATAGGGCAGCATTTTACGCTGGTATTTTGGGAAAAGCAACAAAAAATCTACCTAAGTCAAATGGACAATATGATGTTGTTTATTATTTGGATAATGACGGATATGTAAAGACTGCTACAGATGTAGAGTATAAATATACATATACGTATGAATAAGAAATATCTATGTTAAGATTATGACGGCAAGTGTGAGAATCATTTGCCGTTTTTGAATAAAATAGAGTTAAGTAAATTTTTCATTAATTATCTTGGAAAACTATTGTCAGTTAAACCGTGAGTTAAACCAGTAAAAACTTGAACATATTTTCAAGCAAAAACAAACAACAAGGTAATTGCATAAGCCGCTATAGCTCAGTGGTAAGCCTTGGAAGACGAGGCTCCGCCGAGTCTTTTAAGGCCGAAGGGAGCAACGCATTCGTAACGCGTAGGTCACGAGTTCGAGTCTCGTTAGTGGCTCTTGAGAATAAAGCAGTTACATAAATGTGACTGCTTTATTATTTTTGGAGGAAAAGGGAGATTTAGGTGGTTTTATGCAAGTTGTGTCACAAATGTGTCAACCATGAACGCAAATAAATTAAGTACATGATATAAAAATTACCTACATTTGCACCTAATGTCAAACATGTAAAACAACCAATTATGTCAGTAAAATTAAACAACTACCTTTCTTTTGATGGAAAATGTGCCGAAGCATTTGCCCTTTATGAAAAAGCTTTTAATGTGACGGTCTTATCGTCTTGCACTTATGGACAAGAAGAAGAGATGGCTAAGAACTTGCCGGAAGAAGATAAAAAGAAGATATTACATTGTTACATGCCTATAAATGAGCATGTCGCATTAATGGGTGCAGATATTGTGGAAGGATGTGGAGGCGTTAAATTAGCAATTGGCAACAATATGTCAATCAATATTTCTCCATCAACCGAAGATGAAGCAAAGCGTATTTTTACAGTATTGTCGGAAGGTGGAAAAGTTATTATGCCTCTCGAAAAAACATTCTGGAATGCTTTATACGGAATGTTTGTTGATAAGTTTGGAATAAGCTGGATGATTAATTATTCATACGATAAAATGTAATAATCAGAAAATAACAATTGACAACGAATATCCAAATCGTTGTAAATTGTCCATTGTCAGCTATCCATTATTTAAGTGTACATCCAATTGCGGAAAAGGGAAACTCAACCCATGCTTACCGAATTCGATGTACACTTTCTCATTCAGGTCGCATTGTAAAGGAAATACATTCGAAGAATCAGCCCAAAAACGAGCTAATATTTTCACCGAACTATCTGCCAAGTTACTTAAATATACGATTGGTACCGGCTCTTGATGAATACGTTCATCCTTATTCAACATATCCAACAGAACTTTACGGGCTTTTTCAACATCATTTCCATACGATATTCCGAATGTACAATCAATGCGCCTTACTCCTTCCTGATTGAAGTTCGTGATAACGCCATTAGACAGTGTACCATTCGGCAAGTAAACAATTTTATTTTCCGCAGTTTTCATGCGTGTAGTAAAAATGAAGATATCCTGGATTGTTCCGGAAAATCCACTTTGCGTTTCGATAAAATCGCCGACTTTAAAAGGTTTAAACAAAAGAATTACCACTCCACCTGCGAAGTTTTGCAATGTTCCCGACAAAGCCATACCGATTGCCAATGAGGCAGCACCAAGAATTGCAACAATGGAAGTCATTTCGATTCCAACTGTAGTGAGAACAATAACCACAACTAATATCTTCAAAATGATACTAATCAATGATGATAAGAAACTCGACAACGATGGTTCAACATCCCTCGCAATCATTACTTTTCTAAATGACTTTGTGATTTTTTTTGCCAACCACATTCCAACAATTAAAATAGCAACTGCAAGGATAAATTTCACTCCGAATTTTATAGCCGAATCGATATAGCTTTCAAAGTGAGTAGTAATTTGATTGATTTCCGAAATATTATTCATAATGACATTGTTATTTGATGTATGTCAATAAATTAGGTTAGAATTTCTGTATTAGACAAAAGAAAAAGAATAGACTTAAAACAAATAAATAGCCTCTTATATTAATTACATATCCGATCAATCAGCAATCAAAACTATATGCCGATTCTCCGACACATTTCACAAATTCTCCTTTTCCTGCTTTAGATGATAAAAACAATACAACTGCTTTATCTTCGTAATCGCGCGACACATCAAATATGAAATCAGGTTTTCCATCTTCATCCAAATCACCAACCCAAAGTAACTTAACAAAAGTATGGTTAAAACTCGGTATAGCGATAAGGAGTTGTTCTTCTTGTACACCTTTTTTGGATAAATAAAGTTTATAGTTTACAACTTCATCCCGATCTTGAAGTTCATCAGGATCATCTATTAAATAAGAATATGGCTCATCCGATTTCACAGTAAAACCATCCCCTCTTAATGTATATTGTTCATGATTGAATTCAAATGAAGATTTTTCTCCTACCCAAACATATTTCTTTTTTACAGGAATTGTCTTTATTTGATTATTAGAAAACTGTAATCCCTTAATCAACAATATGCAATCCCTGTCGGAAGAAACGCTTGTCGTAGAATCCTGAAGACAATCGTCGTAAAATTTATCAATTGTAATGTTGGCTTTTTCCAAATAATGATTTTTAGAAACAGAATCCTGATAGAAGTCAAACCAATTCTCCGAAAGCATGTGGTAAAAATCAGAAGGTTCATAACCTCTATATCCTGCTGGTAATACTATCTCAATGCCTTCATTCGACACAACAGGCAATTCTATTGTATCAATTTTCACCTTCAAATTGCTATCTTCAAGAGAAACAGAATCAATTTCAGATGTTGTTTGTTCAGAAGAATTATCCGTTTTCTTTTGTCCGCATGATAACATCGAACAAAAAATAAGTATAAATGGAAGAGTTATTTTATTTCTCATAATTTTGTATTAAAACGTCACAAATGTACTATTTTATATTCTGATGATTAATTTATGCTATACAAACTTGATTTTAAAGAATAAAATGACTCTGACAAATATTTGAAAAAGAATAAATCTATCAGTCAAGATTTCATTTATTCATAATTAAACATTTCTGTCATAAATTCGTAACATTCTCACCTTTCCTTTGTAGCGAAATTTTAACAAAAAAGAAACAATGAAACAATTCACATTTTCAGTATTATTTATCCTTCTAGGATTAAGTGTTTTTGGACAAGAAAAGAAAGACGATTTTAAGATCACGGGAAGTCCTATTGTTACAGTTTATACAAATTATCATGCCGGACTCGGTGAAAGTAATGGGATTTCGGGGTTTGAAATTACACGCGCTTATTTGGGTTATCAGGCACAATTATTGCCATCATTAAGCGCAAAAATAGTAGTCGATGCAGGAGTTTCACCTGCCGAAAGCCTTATGGCCGCACAAAAAAGAGAAGTTTATTTAAAGAATGCACAATTGACGTGGAAAGAACAAAACCTGACTATTAATGGAGGGTTGACCGGGTTGCTGCAATTCAACGTACAGGAAAAATTCTGGGGACACCGTTATATAGCTCAATCTTTTCAGGATTTATACAAAATGGGTTCAAGTGCAGACTTAGGTGTTACTGCCGAATATCAGTTTATTCCGCAACTTTCGGCAGATTTCAGTTTTACAAACGGTGAAGGTTATAAGAATATCAATACCGACAATAAGTACCGTACTGGATTAGGTATAACTATTAAACCAATTCCAAGCTTGACAATCAGGGCTTATGGAGATATTTTCCAACAATCTTTAGCCGAAAAAACGAATCCGGATACTTACAAAACCCAACAAACATTAGCCTTATTCGGGGGATATAAATGTAAATATTTTTCGTTGGGTGCAGAATATAACTATCAGAAGAACAGCGCATGGAAAGATAGGAACAATTATTATGGATACTCTGTTTATACTACAGTACCCATTAATAAAAAATGGCATGTCTTTGGCAGATATGATAATATCGATTCTGATGACAAGGATTCCAATAAATGGATTAGCTTCACAGGCGATTTGGTTATAGTAGGTGTAGAATTTTCTCCGATTAAGAACATAAAAATCTCTCCAAATTACAAATTTGTTAAGGATTATGACACAAAATTATTAGCTCACAATAACTCGAATTGGGCATATTTGAATGTTGAATTTACCTGGTAAATTTTGTTATTGGTTATTTGTTATTTGTTATTTGTTATTTGCGATTGATCATATAAATTCATTTAATAACAAATAACTGACAACCAATAACCAAACAAGCTTAACAAAATTGTAACATTTTCGAAATTATATTGTTACAAACCAACAATATTTTTGTACCGAAATTAATAGAGTATTTAAAATCAGATTAAAAAATGAAAAAGTTAATATTTCTTTGTGTAATTGCAATGTTTGCTTTTGTTAGCTGTAAAAAAGAAGCGAAAAACGATGCAGGTGTATCTGCAGAAAAAGTAGATTTATCAGGAGCAGGAGCAACTTTTCCTCAACCTTTCTATAACATTGTATTCAAAGCTTATACCGAAAAAACAGGTAATAATGTTACTTACGGAGGAATCGGAAGTGGCGGCGGTATTCGCAGCTTGACCGATAAAACCGTAGATTTCGGCGCTTCAGATGCATATCTTTCAGAAGAAGAATTAAAGGCAATGGGTGCAGATGTAGTTCATATTCCTACTTGTATGGGGGCTGTGGTTGTATCTTATAATTTGAAAGATGTAAAAGGATTAAAACTTACAGGCGAATTAATTTCCGATATTTATTTGGGAAAAATAACCAAATGGAATGATGCAAAAATCAAAGCAGTAAATCCGGATTTGAATTTGCCTAATAAATCTATCACTCCTGTTTACCGTTCGGATGGTAGTGGAACTACATTCGTATTCACCGATTATTTGACAAAAATAAGTCCGGAGTGGGCTTCGAAAATGGGAGCCGGAAAATCTTTGAAATGGCCTACTGGTATTGCTTCGAAAGGAAATCCGGGAGTTGCAGGTTCTGTATCTCAAACCGAAGGTTCAATCGGATATATCGGTTCGGAATATGCATTGGCATTGAATATTCCTATTGCTTCATTGCAAAACAGTGCAGGTAATTTTATGGAACCAAATGCTGAAACAATTTCAGCAGCAGCTAATACCGACCTTCCTGCCGATATGCGTACAATGGTTACCAATTCTCCTGATGCAAACGCTTATCCAATCAGTTGTTTTACTTGGATTATCGTTTACAAAAACCAGGCTTATAATAATAGAAGCCAAGCTCAGGCTGATGCAATGGTTGGATTATTGGATTATATAACAAGCCCTGACGGACAAGGTGTAGCAAGCAAAATCCATTATGCTCCGCTTCCTGCAAAAGCACTGGATAATGCGAAAAATATTATCAAATCGATTACGTATTCAAAGTAAAAAGTAAAAGGTAAAAGGTAAAAGTGGTTCATTTTGAATTTTCTTTTACTTTTTACCTTTTACTTTTTTACCTTTTTTACTTTTCTTTATGAAAGACAAAATATTCAGATCACTTCTTTTTCTTGCTGCATGTTTGGTTTTATTTCTTGCTGCAGGAATATTATATGCCTTGATTACTCAATCGTTGGACGCTTTCAGGCACTTTGGGGTGGTTGATTTTGTCACAACTTCGGATTGGGACCCGCGTGAAGGCGAAGAAAAATATGGCGCTCTTTCATTTATTTCGGGGACACTACTTACAGCATTATTGGCATTGTTATTTTGTATTCCTTTTTCTTTGCCTGTAGCATTATTTAACGGGGAATATTTTAAAGGTAAAAAGATTGCAACTTTTGTTAGTTCTGTTGTTGATTTATTGGCCGGAATTCCTTCTATTGTTTACGGATTATGGGGATTTTACACGTTGCGCCCATTGATTGTTTCATTGGGATTAAACGAACAGGGCTTTGGTATTCTTACAGCCTCTATCGTTTTAGCAATTATGATAGTTCCTTATGCTTCTTCATTAAGTACAGAGTTTATTTCGATGGTTTCCAACGATTTGAAAGAAGGCGCATACAGTCTTGGAGCAACGAATTTGGAAGTAATTAGAAGAGTTAGTTTACCAATGGCCGGTTCCGGAATTTTTGCAGCATACATTCTGGCATTGGGAAGAGCTTTAGGGGAAACAATGGCCGTTACCATGCTTATCGGAAATACCAATGATATTCCGAGTAGCATTGTAGACACAGGAAATACAATGGCAAGTATTATTGCCAACCAATTTGGCGAAGCAAGTGGATTGAAGTTAAGCTCTTTGATTGCTATCGGATTGTTATTATTTATGATAACGGCCGGAATCAATTCAATCGCCAAATTGATAATGAAAAGAATTACAGCGTAAGATGAATTTCAAATCAAGCATAAAATATCGTACAACAGCTGATAAAACCTTTTTCGGAGTTATTTGCTTTTTTGCAGCATTAACAATGATTCCACTTTTTCTCATTTTATGGGAATTGTTAAAAAAAGGGTATAAACAGTTTAATATTAACTTATTTACCGAAGTTGCTCCAACTTCTATGGATGCCATGTTGGCAAAAATGAGTTCGGAAGCAATTCCCGGAGGTGTATTGAACGGTATTACCGGAGGCTTATTGATTATCCTGTTGGCAATTGTTATTGCTATTCCAATTGGGATTTTAGCCGGAGTATATTTGGCTGATAAACCCAAAACCTTCTTTTCGGGATTAATCCGTTATTTAACCGATTTGATTCAGGGAACACCTTCCATAGTTGTCGGAATTATTGCTTATGCATGGGTAGTTAAGCCTTTGCATTCTTATTCGGCATTAGCGGGAAGTGTTGCTTTAGCAATTATGATGATGCCGCTGGTTATACGTTCGACCGAAGAAACACTGAAAATGCTTCCTGTAAGTTTAAAAGAAGCAGGCTTAGCATTAGGTGCGTCTTACACGAATGTAGTATTGAAAATATTATTACCTTCGGCCTTCGGAGGTCTATTTACCGGAATATTGCTTGCTATATCGCGCATTATGGGAGAAACAGCGCCATTAATGCTAACTGCCTTAGGCGCATCCATGATAAATTGGGATATATACAAGCCAACCAGTTCTATTCCGTTGTTAATTTGGGAATTTTACAACGACCCCAATTTAGTGGATTTAGTATGGTCATCGTCCTTACTTTTATTAGTAATAATTTTAACGTTGAACCTAACCGCCAAGAGCATTGCACGTAGGTGGAAAATTTAGATATTGGCTTCGCCGTTTTATGCTAATAACTAACAACAAAAATAACTGATAACAAATAATATAACAGTTACTAATGGATAATAGTACAAATGAAGGGTATTTTCTCGAACTGAAAAATGTGTGTGTATCTTACTCGCCGGGAAAAAATGCGGTAAATGATGTAAGTGCAGGCATTAATAAACATACGATTACGGCTATTATGGGTCCTTCGGGATGTGGAAAAAGTACATTATTGAGGGCAATCAACCGAATGCACGAACTTTATCCGAATATCGAAACAAAAGGAGAGATTCTGCTGAAAGGAAAAAACGTACTGAAAATGAATCCAATGGAAGTACGCCGAATGGCCGGAATGGTTTTTCAACGTCCTAATCCTTTTCCGACGATGAGTATTTATGAAAATGTAATTGCCGGATATAAATTAAATGGTATCAGCCTGAAAAAAAGCGAAAAAGACGAAATTGTTGAAACAAGCTTGAAAAACGTTGCGCTTTGGGATGAAGTGAAAGACTCTATGACAAAAAAAGGGTCTTTCCTTTCAGGCGGACAACAGCAACGGCTTTGCATCGCCCGTGCGTTGGCTTTGAAACCCGAGCTTTTACTAATGGATGAACCAACTTCGGCATTAGACCCGATTTCAACCAATCGTATCGAAGAATTGTTACTTGAATTGAAAGAACAATTTACGATTGTAATTGTAACTCATAATATGTCGCAAGCTGCCCGGATATCAGACCATTCGATGTTTATGTATTTAGGAGACTTAGTAGAATACGATACAACAAAACAAATGTTTACCAAACCAAAAGACAAACGCACCGAGGATTATCTAACAGGAGTATTCGGATAATTATAATTAAGAATTAAGAGTTAAGAATTAAGAGTTAAAAAAACAATTGGTTCTTATCTAATTAGTTCTTAGAATTTCAACTTTTAATTTTTAACTCTTAACTCTTAACATTAAAGTGACTTCAATAAAATCAAAATATTTAGACCAATTGATGAATGATTTTCAGCTTTTGTCTGAAATTGTTCTTTCCCAAATAAGTGTAACTCATAACTTGTTATTGTCCAAGGAAGAACCTAACCCGGAAATATATGAGGGTGTGGAACGCAATGAAATTATCATTGATGGGCTGGATGTCAAAATAAGAGAAGAAGTAATTAATGCAACGCTTCTTTTTACGCCTCGTGCTACAGATTTACGGAAAATAATTGCTTATCACGATATGACAATCTATCTCGAACGGATAGGTGATTTGATACTGAATGTTGCTCATTTTACCAAAAGGATGGATTTGAATTTATCTGAATTTGATGCATTTAAAGGATTGATTGATAAAATGTTGAATCATGTCGAAAAGATGGTACGAAATGCTGTTATTGCTTTTTCCTGCGAAGATAATTCAATCGCTTACAAAACTATTTCAACAGATGATAAAGTAGATGAATTGTTTAAGGAAGTTACGGAGAAATTGGCGGAAGTATTCAAAAACCGTCCACTATCGGAACAGGAGCTGAAGAATATTATGAGTATCAACAGTATTTCCTACAATATCGAACGAATTGGCGATAATGCAACAAATATTGCAGAATCAGCGATTTATTTAACAGACGGAAAAGATATAAGGCATAGCCATTAACAAATGTTATTGGTTACTTATTCACTTCGTTCATGTTATAAGTTATTTGTTTACATTTATGAAATCCAATAACAAATAACAGATAACAAATAACACACAAATATGAATACAGCAAAATTATTAATAGTCGATGACGAAGCCGATATTCGGGAAATATTGGAATTTAATCTTAAAAATGAAGGTTTTGATGTCGATACGGCATCTTCGGCTGAAGAAGCATTAAAAATTCTTTCGCCCGAACATCATTTGATTATTTTGGATGTGATGATGGGAGGAATGTCGGGTTTCAGAATGGCCGAAAGACTTCGGAAAGAAGCTAATTTTACTCCTATTATTTTCCTTACGGCAAGAGATACCGAAAATGATATGCTTACAGGTTTTTCAACAGGCGGAGATGATTATATCGCCAAACCTTTCTCTATCAAAGAAGTTTCGGCAAGGGTAAAAGCTGTATTAAAAAGAACGGAAAGCCAAACAAGCATCGAAAAAGAACCGATATTGATTGTTGACGGATTAAAAGTTGATTCGGAATTAAAACAAGTAACAATCGATGATACGCCAGTTACATTAACCAAAAAAGAATTTGAAATTCTAAAATTGTTAATGAAAAATCCATCACGCATCTATACCCGTGAAGAAATTCTGGATAAAATATGGAAAGAAGACGGTTATGTTTTGGAACGAACTGTGGATGTCCATATTACCCGACTGAGAAAAAAACTCGGCGAATATGGAAATTATATTGTAAATCGTTCTGGATATGGATATTGTTTTAAAAGCAGTTAGAGGCCAATTGCTCTATTATTCGTCTAACTACTAAAAATAAACATCATGAAACTAAGTTATAAAAAAAGGACTTTCATCTATACATTTCTCATTCTTGCTTTATTTACTGCAGGAATGATTATTGTAGAACAAAACCGTGAAAAATTTTACAAAACCGAAGGGTTGGAGGCATCGTTGAATGATTATGCCAATATTATTCATAAGTATATTAAACATAATGATTTAACGAATAATAATATTGATTCATTAAAAACATTGATGCCAATGTTTCCCGAAAATATTCGTGTCACAGTCATAAAGGAAGATGGCAACGTAATGTTCGATAATGATTTTTCAAATCCTCAAGAATTGGAAAACCATAAGGAACGCCCCGAAATAAAAAAGGCTTTAATCAATAACTTCGGAACAAATATCCGTAATTCATCTTCTACCCATACCGAATATTTGTATTATGCGCGGCACTATGAAAATTATTTTGTACGGGTTGCTTTGCCTTATGATATTCAGGTAAAGGCATTTATGAAGTCGGATAATGTTTTCTTATATATCATTATCATTTTGTTTGTTATTGTAATTATTGCTTTAAATTATATCCTGAATCGTTTTAACAAGTCAATTTCTCAGTTAAAGGATTTTGTCCTTTCAGCTCAAAGTGGCAATCCTATTCCCGAAAATATTTCTTTTCCGAATGATGAATTGGGCGAAATTGCAACAAGTGTCGTAAAAGTATACAAACAAGAAGAAGAAAATAAGAAGAAAATTGCTATAGAAAGAGAAAAACTACTGCAACATTTTCATTATTCGAAAGAGGGATTATGTTTTTTTACCCGAAAAAGAAAAAAGGTATATGCCAATACTCATTTTATACAATTACTGAATGTTATCATTGACAAACCAACTTTTAATCCGGAATGTATTTTCGAAGAGGAGGCTTTTAAAGATGTGCAGGAATTTTTGAAAAATCCGAAAAAAGAATCATTGTATACCACGAAAATAACCCGTAATGGTTATCATTTCAGCATACATGTTTTCATTTTTGATGATGGAAGTTTCGAGGTTACAATCCATGATATTACAAAATTGGAAAAAACCCGTTTGCTCAAGCAGGAAATGACCAATAATATTGCACATGAACTTCGTACACCTGTTACAAGCATTCGTGCATTTCTCGAAACATTGATGGAAAAGAAGGATATTGATGAAGAAAAACGTAATTTCTTCTTGAACAGGGCACATTCTCAGATTGTACGTTTGTCAGAGTTAATACAAGATATTAGCCTGATTACAAAAACGGAAGAAGCTCCCGACCGTTTCAATATGGAAAAAGTGCAAATAAAACCTTTATTGGATGAACTCAAAAATGATCTGGAAATGACACTTTCGACACATCATATTACGCTGGGGTTTGATGTATCGGAGAAAGTTGAAGTGAATGGAAACCGGACGTTGCTTTATTCCATTTTCCGGAATTTGGTTGATAATTCGATACGCCACGGTGGAGACAACATCAACATCTTCATCAATAATTATACTGAAAACTCCGAATACTACTATTTCTCCTATTATGATACGGGAAAAGGCGTAGATGAAATTCATCTAAATCGGTTATTCGAACGTTTTTATCGTGTAAACGAAGGCCGTACACGCGATACCGGCGGCTCTGGATTAGGACTTTCTATCGTAAAAAATGCAATCCTTTTCCATAAAGGTGAAATCGTTGCCAAAAACCGTCCGGAAGGCGGATTAGAGTTTCTGTTTACATTGAAGAAAGTACAAGGATAGTGAATGTGAGATTTTTTTTTCAATCTATAATTGTTCACTACCCATAAAGTCTTTAGGCAATTTTCCAAAATGTTCATAAAAGCATTTGGAGAAATAAGATGGAGTATTAAATCCTACAATAATGCAGACTTCGTTTATACGATATTTCCCTGTCGATAATAACTCGGCACTTTTATTCAATCGAATTAATTTGATGTAATCATTAGGAGTTAATCCGGTAATATTTTTGATTTTCTTTTGAAAGTTCGTCCTGCTGATGGCAAATTCACTGGAAAGGCTGTCTATGGAAAATTTTTCGTCCGACATGTTATCTAATATGAAAGCGTTTAGTTTTTTGACAAATTCGGCACTTTCATTGTTCTCGGTATTGTTTCTTTTGAAATATTGCAAAGGAGATTTAATGAAGTTTCTACGAAGCTTGGTCCTGTTTTCTACAATACTATTGATTTGAGCTTTTAATTGCTCCAATGAAAAAGGTTTTTCCATATAAACATCTGCCCCTTTTTTCAAGCCTTCGATTTTGGTCGAAGTATCTGTTTTTGCCGATAATAAAATAAGTGGAAGGTGTGAGTATGCGGGATTGCCTTTCAGCTCATTGCATAACTCCAAACCATCCATTTTAGGCATCATAATATCGGAAATAATGATGTCTATATTAGAATGCTTTAATATTTTCAGCGCTTCAATGCCATTTTCGGCTTCGAGGATATTATATTGTTCGATTAAACAATCCTTCATAAAAATGCGCAACTCTTCATTATCTTCTACGATTAATATAGTGTATTCGTATTCAGGCTCTACTGTTTCTACCTGATAATTAACTTTCTCAGAAGAATCTTCTTGATCATTATTTTCAATTTTTTCAGTTTTTAGCATAGGAAGTTCCAATGTAAAAATGCAACCTTTTCCATATTCGGACTGTACGGAAATATTTCCTCCAAGTTTTTTTGCAAGAGATTGGGATAATGAAAGACCCAATCCGGATCCTTGTTTGGTATAGTTATCAGAATTATCTACTTGATAAAACGGTTCGAAAATTTTATCCTGAAAATCTTTTTTGATTCCATTTCCATTGTCTTCAACTGATAAATAAAGAATTTCTCCGCTAGTAACCAGCCTTACACTTATTTTGTCCTTTGTGAATTTTACAGCATTAGAAATTAAATTGCTGATAATCTTATATAAAGCTTCGGAATCGACATAACTCAATATATTGTTTTCCTGAATATCAAGATTCATCTCAATATGATGTATTTTAATATCCTGATAATGTTGGTCATAAACCTTTTTGACAATCTTCACGACATTTTGATAGCGAAGATTAAGCAGAAACATATCATTTTCAATTTTTCTGAAGTCGAGTAACTGATTAACTAAATCAAGTAAACGATTGGTATTACGTTTAATTAAATTCAGATTTTTATTTACTTTTTCATTGGTATCTTCCGAATCAATAATATTTTCTAACGGTGCTGTAATTAATGAGAGTGGCGTCCTGATTTCATGGGCAATATTAGTGAAGAAATTAATTTTTGATTCGTAAATTTCTTTTTCTTTTGCTATCTGATATCTGTATTGTTTTTCCTGATTTTTATTATTGATGCGTTTGTGATATTTTGAAACAACGTATAATATAATACCTGTGAAAAAGACAAAGTACAATATAAGCATGTAAGTTTCCAACCAAAAAGGAGGTTTTATTTTAATGTTAATAATTGTCTCTTCACTCCATATTCCGTCGTTATTTGTACCTTTTATTTTCAATACATAATTACCCGGAGGAATATTCATGTATTGAGCCATTTTTCTGGATGTATAATTCCAGGTTTTGTCGAAGCCGTCTAATTTGTAAGCAAAGGAGTTACTTTCCGGAAAAATATAACTTAGCGAAGCAAATTCAAAACTGAAATTAGATTGAAAATGTTTCAGGATAATTTCTTTTGTTGTCCCCAACGAACATTTGAGAGGAGATGATTCTTCTCCCGGAAAAACTTCTTGATTAAATATGCGAAATCCAGTAAGAACAACTTTAGGAACACAATTATTTAAGTTCAGTTCTTTAGGATTTAATAAGATAAAACCATTGGTTCCTCCGAAATACAATCGGTTATCTGATGATGTCAATGCACATTTTGAGTTATATTGCATTTCTTTTCCAATATATCCAAAGGTTTTTATGTTGAAAGAATCAGAAGATATTTTGATAATTCCTCTTCTTGTACTGACCCATAAATCACCTTCTTTATCATTTAAAATAGAATAAATACTGTTGGATGGCATTCCTGATTTTTCATTCAGAACCTTTTCTATTTCTCCATTCATAGTATTATATAATACGAGTCCTTCATTTTTTGTACCTATCCACAGGTAATTTGGTTTAGAGTAGTGGATGCAACTCAAATCATTACTGATAAGAGTAAATTTTGGATCAGACTTGTTTGAGAAGTTTTTCCATGTTCCATCCGGGTTCCAACGGAAAAGTCCATAAGAATAAGTTGCAAACCAAACAGTTCCGGAAGAATCTTCAGCAATATCGACTATTGCTATACCAAAAAGAGGTTTTAATGTTTTAAGTTCTCCATCAGGTTCTTTATACGCACATCCTCCTGATTCCATCGCAAACAGGATTCCTCCTTTGGAAGTTTTGAATATAGATTTTCCTTCGATTGTTCTAATATTTATTTTTTCAATGATTTTTCCTGTTTGGAGGGAAATTACATTTATTTCTCTTCCATAAATACTAACATAAAGGTTATCCTGATCTCTTAACATTCCTTGGATGTTGTGGTAATCCATTTTAAATGCCTCTTCCATTTCATTCTTATTCGGGTTGAAGCGATAAATAATATTGTTGTTATGGGTTGCTATCAGTATATTACCATTTTTTTCTTCTACAATACCACTAATAATATACTTTCTGGAGGTTTTTTCCAAAAAGACATTAGAATAAGAAAATTTGTTAATGGAAGGAGAAAAATAATTAACTCCACCGAAATAAGTTCCGATCCAGAACGATCCTTCTTTATCTTGGGCTATAGAAAAAATAGAATTATCAGATGTATCATCATTAGTATCGTTTTCTTTAATTATTTTATAAGTTTCGGAATCAGTGTCGAAAATGATTAGACCTTTATCTGAACCCATGATCAGTTCGTGGTCTGAATATTTAGTAATGGCTTTTACACTTCCCGTGTTTTGTAAATAATGTGATACTTCTTCACTGATGTTATTGTATTTGAATAATCCGTTTGTGGAAGTTCCTATCCATAGATTATTGTCATCATCACAATAAATGCTATATATGGTTTGCTTTCTTATATCTAATCCTTTCCGATTGGTTATTGGTGTAAAACGTTCATTTCTGGGGTCGAAGTGAATCATTCCTTTTCCGGCGGTTCCCAACCATAAATTGCCATAATTGTCAGCTATAATGGTCCAAATGAAATTAGCAGGGGCATCTTCAAGCTTGTAATGTTTTTCAATAACGAGTTGATTGTTTAATTTATACAATCCATCACCATGACATGCTACCCAAATATTTCCGTTTGCATCTTCAATAATGTCATTTACATTAACATCTTTCTTTTCACCTTTCTCTAATGGAATATGTTTGAAATTATCATGTGTTTTATCATACAAATAAACACCGTTTCTAGTTCCAACCAATATTCTCTTTTTAGAAACCTCCTTGATGCAATGTATAAAATTGTGTCCGATAGATAAAGAATCGTTTTGTTGTTTCCTGTAGATTTTGAAATTATTACCATCAAAACGATTGAGCCCATCCATTGTTCCAAGCCACATAAACCCATCGCTATCTTGCATAACAGTCCAAACACAATTATGTGATAACCCATTTTCAATCTGATAATTCCTGAAGTAGGAGCAATGAAGAGGTAGAAGAAATAAAAAATGGAAAAAGAGAATAATAGAAAACTGCTTCATAGTATTAAATCGAAATAAAAACAAAGCTAATCAATTTTATGAATTCAAAATCTTGCACTTTACTCCTTACTATTGCTTTTTTTGTATGCAAAAAAGCAGTACTTTCTTATTTTCAATAAATTAACTGATTTTTGAGAATTTTTAAATTCCTGATTTTTGCATAAATCTGTTAGATTTTTACATTTTATATGCTTTTCCAGATTTTTTATAAAAAATAGACTTTTAAAAGATTAAATAATTAAAAAACAGATAATTACATACATCTGTCGTGGTTTTGTATTTTCCCGTTGGATTTTTGTATCTCCCAAGAATGAACCAATCTATATTTGCTTTCACAAATAATTACATCATTATTAATTTAAATTTTATTACCATGAAAAAAAGAAAAATTACTTATTTATTAAGCGTGGTGGCAATGTCATTTTTGGGAATTCAGTTGGCGACTGCCCAATCTCCAAACCCTCCAACGACTCTTCCTGCTGCTCCAACTCATGACGCAGCTGATGTTTTATCTATTTATGGTAGTGTGTATACTCTTGATCCGGGAGCAGCATGTGTGTTTTCTAATTCGGAGTCAACGACTTCTATCACAGAAGAAACCATTTTAGGTGAAAAAATGTGGTTCACTCAAATAGGTACCGGTGGCACTCCTTCTGTAAAATATGGTTCAGTTGTGATAACTTTTGACACTCCTTTGGATATTACTAATTACAATGTCGTCTTTATGGATATTTATGCAGTAGAACAAAACTCTTTTAACTTAAGAGTGCGGTTCAATGGAGAAGAAATTACTCATAGAATAGCTACAGGTTGGAATAAATTGGAAATTGATATGAATGATTACCGGGTGTTAGCTTCCGCTCCGGATTTCAGTGCTATTTCTTCCATTGAATTAGTAGGTGAAGGTGCCAGAAATATATATATGGATAATATATATGCTTATAATGGTAGACATAGTGAGTTGGCAGATGCACCATCTACATCAGCACCTTCTCCTATCCATGCTGCAGCTAATGTACTTCCTGTATTTACAGATTTTTATACTAATGAAATAGGCGTAAAAATCAATACGGCTACAGCTGGTGACTTGAAAAAAATCAAAGCGATTAAATATGGATCGGCATTGGATAAAATGATTTATGTTACTAACAGTAGTTCAGGAAATGGAGGCCTTGATCTGCTTACGCAAGTAGATGTTACAGACTATGATTCCTTGCATTTTGATGTTTATCCAATAGGTAATACTATTCCGATGAGAATTGTTATTGGAGGGTTTTCCACTAAAAGTTCTCCTGTAGTTGCCTCTGCCGCAACTGCTAACGCGTGGAATAGTATTGATGTATCTCTTGCCGACTTAGCAGTAAGTGTTTTGGCTAATAATGCATCATCAATAGTTAATTATTCAGCTCTCAAAGATAGGGCGTTTTGGTTATTCCAAAGTACCGGAGGGAAAAGGTCTTTCTACCTTGATAATGTTTATTTCTATAAAGAAGCCGATCCGGGTCCTATTACCAACATAAAAGAAACTTCTCTTACTACTTCTGTTTCAGTTTATCCTAATCCTGTAATCGACATCTTAACTGTTAATTCTGAAATTGCTGTAAATACAGCACGCGTTTTCACTCTTGCCGGTCAAACAATTAAAACGGTTCAGGGAAATGAAGTTGACCTGAGTGGCGTAGCTAATGGCGTTTACCTGTTGAAAATTTCTTTGGAAGACGGTAGTGTTGTTACAAAAAAAATAATAAAATAATTTAAGCGCAATATTTAATCTCATCAATAAAGTCGTCTTGACTTTTTGTTAAGGTTTTTCATTCGGGAACGCTTCAAACCGAACTCAATTCAAAAACAAACAAAAAGTCAAGATGGATTTAATAACTAAAAATAATAAAATATTCATGAAAAAAAGAAATTTTACTCAGTTATTATGCGTGGTGGCAATGGCACTTTTGGGAATTCAAACTACAATAGCAGCAGTAGATAATCCGCCAACAACGTTGCCTGCAGTTCCAACCCATGACGCAAGTAATGTATTCTCTATTTTTAGTGGAGTTTATACTAATCAAGTCGCTATTAGCAAATTTTCCGGTCCTCCAGCACAAAAGGCAAGTGTAGAAAATGTTTTAGGGGATGATATGATTTATCTCCAAGATGGTTTAAATTCATGGTCATACGTCCACTTTGATCAAACAATCAATATAGATGATTATGAAAAAATTCATATGGATGTTTATGTGGTTTCCGGAGCATTTTCATTAAAAGTACTATTTCCTAGTGGTAATATAGACAATGATAAGTTAGGTAGTTCCGTTATGTTTACTCCTCCATTACAGGAAGGATGGAATTCTGTAGACATGAATTTGGCTGATTATAGAGCATTGGCAGCAGATAAAGTGCCGGATTTTAAAAAGGTGACTCGAATCGGATTTATCAACAATGGAGGGCAACCTCGTACTGTTTATATTGATAATATTTATGCTTATAATGATAAAGGACCAGGCACAGGCATGCAGAAATATTCTGTTGATGCATCTATTTCAGTTTATCCTAATCCTGTAATCGACATTTTAACTATTAATTCAGAAATTGCTGTAAATGCAGTACGCGTTTTCACTCTTACCGGTCAAACCATCAAAACGGTTCAAGAAAATGAAGTAAACATGTCTGATCTTGCTAAAGGAACTTACCTGTTAGAAATCCTCTTGAAAGACGGCAGTATAGTCACAAAGAAAGTTGTGAAATAACTAAGATACATATAACCTCATAATTAATAAATTTTAAAAAAGTATCATGAAAAAAACAAAGTTACTAACCTTGCTTAGTATTACATTTGCATTCTTTTTCGGGATACAGACAATAACTGCAGCTGTAGATAATCCGCCGGCAACATTGCCGGCGGCACCTACTCAAGATGCCGGTTCTGTATTCTCTATTTTTAGCGGAGCTTATACTAATGCTGCTACTATTAAAGGTTTTTCAGGAGCCGGTAGCACACAAGTAAAAAGCGTTTTAGGTGACGATATGATTTATATCGACAATGGGTTAAATGCTTGGTCATATATTGAATTCAACCAAGCACTGAATATTGATGAATATCCGAAACTGCATATGGATGTTTATGTGGTTTCCGGAGCGTTTGACTTAAAAGCATCATTTGCTGTCGGGTCTACTACATTTAAACTTTCTCCTAAGTTAGAGGAAGGGTGGAATTCTGTTGAAATCAATCTGGCAGATTATAAATCATTAGCAACACCTCCTAATTTCAAAAGTGTAACTCAAATCGGGTTAATCAACAATGGCGGTTATGGCCGGACAGTTTATGTTGATAATATCTACGCTTATGGAAAAGGTGGCGGGCCTATTGATCCTGCAGACCCTGAACTTCCGGCTAATCCTGCGCCTACACCAGCACAAGCCGCTGATGATGTAAAATCAATTTTTAGCGATGCTTATACAAATGAAACAACAATCACGGGATTTTCAGGAACTGCTGAAAATAATGGAAAATTCTTGGTCGCTTATGGGATTGACAATTTGATAAAAATTTCAAATGCATTAAACCATTGGGCTCAAATCAATTTTGATGCTGTGAATTTATCCGACATGAAAAACTTCCACATGGATGTTTTTGTTGTGCGTGCATCAGGTACTATTGAGTTGAAAATCAAATTCAATGAAGGAAAAGAAGTTGCTAAAACATTAAATCCGGGATGGAACTCATTGGATATTTCAATGGCAGATTTCAAAGATGTTGCAGGTGTAACATTTGCTTCTGTTACTAAAATCGATATGATCAGAACCGGAGGCTATCCCCAAAACGTTTTCATTGATAATATCTATTTTCATGGAAAAACAGGGAGTATAACACCTCCTAGAGATCCCAATATGCCTACGACTCAAGCGCCTCCACCAACAATCAGACCGCTTTCTTCACCAGAAGATACTACGCCGATATTCAGTGATTCCCAGTATGGTTATAATACCACATTTACATTGAATAATCCGGGTAGTCCTGCCGGAGAAATGGCTGTTTTGGAAATAGAAGAATTTCCGGGAGATAGCGTATTAAGAGTAAGTGGAATGAACTGGATGATTCTCAAATCGTTGCCGGTTGATATCAGTGACAGGAATGGATTTCATTTCGATGTTTATGTACCGACAGGAACTCCTAAATTGAAATTTGGTATAGGAAATTGGAGTGCTCTGGGTTATACGGATGTTTTGACCTTGCAACCGGGGTGGAATGGTTTTGATATTCCAATGTCTACTTTCACTAATCAGGGAGTGGATTTATCAGATGTATTTGTTATCAGAATGTCCAGTGGCACAGGCTATGCAATTTCCAATTTGTATTTTGATAATATTTATGCTTATAATGGGGAGTCTGGTTTTGAAATAGTATCAGCCCCGGAACCTATTATGCCTAAAAATGTGGTAAAATCAGTATTTTCTGAAAAATACCTTAATTTGACAGATGTTGAAAACGGTTATACTGAAGCCGAAAACCAATACAAGAAAGTTTATCTGAGACCAGTTGAAATATTTAAGTCGTCTGTTGCTGATTATGTAATCAGAATGCGCGCGTTGGATAAAGTGTCGGTAAAAGCGCTTACTCCATTGAATTTCTCCGATATGGATAATATTCACTTCAATATTTTCAATGCGTATACAGAAGAACTTCCCGGTTCATTGGAAATCGGATTCAAATCAGTAGGAAGCGATACGGAAGTTTATACTACTACTAAAATTCAATTGAAAGACAGTGCATGGTCTTATGTGAATATTCCTATCGCCGAATTACAACAAGCAGGGTTGGATTGTTCCAAAATTGAACAAATCATATTCAAAGGTTCCGGAAATATTTATGCCGATAACATTTTTGCTTTCAAAGGTGAATATTCATTTGGAATAAAGGAAGACGATAAAGAGAAAATAGCTCCTGTTTTAACATCTCCGGACGATGTATTACCTGACAGAAATCAACCGCTATTTGGTTTGAATCTTGCTTCTGCTTGCGGAGGTACAGTACATGGTGTTTTAGGTACAGGTTATTATTATCCTACAAAAGAAGATCTTTATTATTTCAAATCTAAAGGAGCACGTTTGTTCCGTTTTCCATTCAGATGGGAACGTGTGCAACACGAAGTTAATGGCCCGTTAGACATGGAACAAGATGTGAAATTGATGAAAGAAGTAATCGCAGAAGCCGAAAGACTTGGTATGTACGTAATGTTGGATATGCACAATTATTGTCGCAGAAATATCGATGGCACTACTCATAAATTCGGAGATAGTGACGCGCTTACCAAAGAACATTTTGCAGATGTATGGAAAAAATTGGCTAATGAGTTCAAAGACTTTACCAATATTTGGGGATACGACATCATGAATGAACCTTATGGCTTAACCTCAGGTGCTTGGTATCAGGCTGCTCAGGCTGCAATCAATGCGATCAGAACCGTTGATACTAAAACTCCTATTGTAATTGAAGGAGAAAGCTATGCTTCCGCATCAAGATGGAAGACTGTAAGTGCATATCTGATTGCTTTGGAAGATCCTAATAATAACTTGGTTTTCTCTGCGCATTGCTATTTTGACAGAGATGCAAGTGGGCTTTATGATCTTTTAGAATTTGAAAAAGAAATTGCTAATCCGGATAATCCTACACAACATATTGATCGATTGAAACCGTATGTTGAATGGTTGAAAGAGAATGGCAAAAAAGGAATCCTCGGAGAATTTGGAGTACCTCGTATCGATGCTCGTTGGTTGACTATGTTGGACGAAGTATTAGCTTACTTGAAAGAGAATGGAGTATCCGGAACATATTGGGTAGGAGGAACCGGTTACCATCTTGATAAGGTTAGTGTTCAACCATTAAGTGTAACAGAAAAAGGAGAAAAATTTCTAGAAGAAAGAGCTCAAATGAGAGTGTTGAAAAAATATTTTGACACGAATTCAACCGGCATTGATTCTCCTGAATTAGCGAAAACGAAAGAAAACATATCGGTTTATCCAAATCCTGTTACAGATAAGGTATTCGTTGAATTCTATTCGGAAATCAACTCTGTAAAAATATTCGGATTGATGGGTACTGTTGTAAAATCCATCCAGGAAAAAGGAACAAAGTTAGAAATCAACCTATCAGACTTGCCTGCAGGGATTTACGTATTAGTTGCTTATATCGGAAATGGAGATGTTTTCTCTAAAACAATAATTAAAAAATAAAACAAGTAAAAGTAGTAGGAGGCTTTTAAAGCAGCCTCCTACTACTATACTGATTACAGATTATGAAGAAGATTTTAATATTCCCATTGTTTGCCGTATTGTTACTGGGTAGTTGTACTCAGAAGAAAACGGAAGAGCAAGTATATCAGCCTCTTTCTCCTTTGAAAGTGACAAAAAATATATTTACCAATGAACAAGGAGATACCGTGCGATTGACAGGTGTCAGTTTCTCCGATCCTGATAAATTGGAACGAGAAGGACATTGGGACTTGGAATATTTTCAGGAAGCTAAAAATTGGGGCTGTAACATTGTTCGTTTTCCGATTCATACCTATACATGGAGATATCGTGGAGCTGAAAATTATCTGGAAATGCTGGATAAAGGAGTGGAGTGGGCTACTCAAACAGGTATGTATGTTATTATCGATTGGCATGCCATTGGTAACTTGCCCGCAGATAAATATCCGGGATTCAATTATAGTACGAGTTGGAAGGAAATCGTAAAATTCTGGCAAACGATTGCTGAAAAATATAAAGGTAATTCTACTGTCGCTTTCTATGAACTTTTCAATGAACCTATGGATCAGGATGCACCGTTAAGCTGGGACGTTTGGAGACCGATGATGGATAGTTTAATTACCGAAATCAATAAAATAGATGATCAAAAAATCTATTTAGTAGCCGGGATGAATTGGGCGTATTTATTGGATGAAGTTATTGATAATCCGGTTAATCATAGGAATGTAGCTTATGTTACACATCCTTATCCGCAAAAAAGAGAACAACCGTGGGAGCCTCAATGGGAAGCGGATTTTGGTAAGGTTGCAGAATATTATCCGATTGTTGCTACAGAATTTGGTTTTGTAATTGCCGGAGAACGAGGAGAACATAATCCTGTGGTTGGAGATGAAACTTATGGGGAAGCGATTATCAATTATTTCGATAAAAAAGGAATTTCCTATACCGTTTGGTGTTTTGATCCGGATTGGTCACCTGCCATGCTAGATGATTACAATTTTACACCTTCTCCACATCAGGGAACATTTTTCAAAAAAGTATTGCAAAGAAATTTAATAGAATCAAATAAAAAAAAATGACTTATTAACAATTTAACAAATTTAAAGATATGAGAAAATTATTTTTTACATTAATCTCAGCATTAATGACTACGGCATTATTTGCTGTAAATGCAGACTTAGAGATTAGAAAAGGAGTTGATCTTGAACCTAATGGATTAGAAGATGATGCAGTTTGGTCTCAAATAGCCCCTGTGTATATCACAAAAACATTTAATACAGACCCTACTCCAACAGTTGATGGATCTTATTTTAAAATGTTTTATACCGACCAATATATCTATTTGTTGGTGAATGTAACAGATGATGTTTTTTATCCTTTGTATATGAATCCGACCGATGTTAAAAACGAACATATTTATGACAAAGTAGAAGTTTATTTTGATGTAAATGATGTATTGAAAGATGGAAATGGACCTGCTTATACCAGTGGGTATATGGCTCCAGGACACTATCAAATGGCTCCAAGATTCGAAGAAGATTATTTAGGTTCGTTATATTACCCGGACAATGTGCTTTATGGAAGTTTAAGCAAGGAAGTAGCAATTTGTTATGATGTAAAAAGTAGATTAGAGTATACTGGTTATATCGTTGAGTATAAATTTCCAATGGATGCTTTCGTAAATGACAGATCCGAAAAAATGAATCTGAACGCATTTAAAAATTTGCCTAATGGCTTAGGCTTTGATGTAATCATTGTTGATAATGACAAACCAAAAGATGATTATGGCCGTAAAAGAGCTGTGTGGAAAAACGCAGGACCTTCTGAGCCTTATACTAACATGGATGACTGTGCTGTAGTGAAATTAATCGATGGAGGTACTTCTGTGAAAAAAGTTGAAATATCAAAAACAAAAGTATATCCCAACCTGGTTAGTGATGTACTAACAGTAGAAGGAGACATTAATAAAGTAGTAATTTCTTCAGTATCCGGACAACAAATTAAAGTAATTGAAAATCAAAATACTATTAATGTCACTGATCTTGAAAAAGGCCTTTATTTAGTAGGATTATATCAAGATAATGTATTGAAGGGAACTCATAAGATAATTAAGAAATAAAAGCTAAATAGAAAACTAATTCCATGAAAAAAAGTTGTTTAGCAAAAGATACAGATAATGTATCGAGAAAAATTTTTCCGGGTTTTCGAATATTTGCATTACTTATGCTGTTTGGATACATCCAACTGTTATTTGTAAATGCGTATTCGCAGGATACCCAGAAAGGGAATGAGATTACAGGGACAATCATTGATAATAATGGCGAACCTGTCGTAGCAGCTTCCGTGGTAGTCAAAGGGACTACCAACGGAGCTATCTCTGATATTGATGGAAAATACATGATTAAAGATGTTCCTGGGAATGGAACATTGGTCTTCACTTATTTGGGAATGAAAACGCAGTCAATTGCAGTTAAAGGTCGTTCTGTTATTAATGTAACTATGCAGGAAGATGCTGTTTTCATGGACGAAGTAGTTGTGGTTGGGTATGGAACACAAAAGAAAGTAAACTTGACAGGTGCCGTATCTGCCGTAAAAATGGATGAACAACTGACCAGCCGTTCGCTTCCTAATACTTCTATGGCATTGCAAGGAAAGATAGCCGGTCTTGCCGTAACTCAGAATTCAGGTGCTGCGGGTGAAAATGATGTAACGCTGCTTGTCCGCGGGATGGGTACGGTTAACAATTCTAATCCGTTGATTGTAGTCGACGGTATGCCGGATGTGGATCTTAACCGCTTGAATATGGACGACATTGAAAGTGTTTCCGTATTGAAAGATGCCGCTTCATCGGCAGTATATGGTTCTCGTGCAGCAAACGGTGTTATTTTGGTAACTACCAAATCCGGAAAAAACACCAAGCCGATAATCAATGCTTCAGCATCTTATTCAATGGGTAAACCAATTCATGCATGGGAATTTATGAGCGATTATCCTCGTTCGTTGACACTTCTTCAACAGGATGCAGCAGTAAGTACATTACCTGTCAATTCAAGATTTAAAAATGGAACGATTGACCAATGGATGGCATTGGGAATGATTGACCCATTGAGATACCCTAATACTGATTGGTATGATGTTATCTTACAAGATGCCTCTATCCAGAAATACAATGTTTCAGCTACAGGAGGAAATGAATCATCCAATTATTATATTTCTGTAGGAGCAATGGACGAAAAAGGACTTCTCATGAATAATGAATATACTCAGTATAATGCGAGAATCAATTATGACGCTAAAATCCGTTCGAATATCAGTGTAGGGGCTCGTTTTGCAGGTAACTGGTCAAAAACGCAATACTCTTCAGATACAAATTTGACAAATACATTAGATGCAGCTCAAATGCGTTATGCAGTTGCCGGAATCACGCCTTATGATCCGGCTACAGGATATTATGGTGGGGCAATGGCTTATGGAGAAGATACGCAAACATTCAATCCATACAGCGTTTATACCAACCAATTGAATCACAAAGAAAGACAAGAAGCTAATTTAAGTGCATTTTTGGATTGGAAAATCGTTAAAGGCTTGAGTGCACGTATGGATTTCTTTCTAAATTATAACAATGATTTTCGATATCAGGCAGATATGCCTAATACTGGATATAATTTTCAGACGGATATGTTCACCACCCGGGTATATGTGCCGGAAAGCGCTCCGATTTATAATTACACCAATAATAGTTATAAAACCCAGTTTACCGGTCGTTTGAATTATGACTTTACCATTGTAAAAGATCATGTCTTTAATTTAATGGCTGCTTATAATCAGGAATATTGGCATACTCGTTATTTAATGGCAAGCCGGACAAATAGATATTATCCTACTTTGCATGAAATTGACGGAGCGCTGGCTGATGAAAACCAAACCAATGCAGGTTATTCAAGTAGAGAGGGTTTACGTTCCTACATAAGCCGGATCAATTATGTTGCCTATCAAAGGTATCTTTTTGAATTTAATTTAAGATATGATGGATCTTCCAAGTTCCTGGAAGGGCATCGATACGGATTATTCCCATCTGCCTCTGTGGGTTGGGTATTCTCAGAAGAATCATTTATTAATTCTTTTACAGGATCTTGGTTAGAAAGAGGTAAATTTCGTGCATCATACGGGGGACTGGGTAATAATGACGGTGTTGGACGTTATGACCAAATAGAGACTTTGAAAACCGGGAATTATGTAATTGATGGAAAAATTGCAAAAGGATTTTATAATGAAAAAATGATCAATCGGGATTTCACTTGGGAAGAAACGAAAGTCCTGAATGTTGGTCTTGATTTAGGTTTTCTTAATAACAGGTTAAATGCTGAAATCGATTATTATGATCGATTGACTACCGGCATGATTCGTCCGTCTGATTTCTCAATACTTCTTGATGGGGCTTATATTCCTCCCAAAAAGAATATTGGTAATATGCGAAACCGCGGTATTGAAGCTAATATAACATGGAGGGATAAAATACGCGATTTCTCTTATACTATCAATGGCAATGTGGCTTATAATATGACTACGTTGGAAAAATGGAACGAATATTTGGGTCGAGGAACTACCAGTGAAAATGCTTATGTATTCATTGATATGCCTTATAACTATGTGTATGCCTATGAAACAAGCGGTATTGCACAAACATGGGAAGATGTATATAATGCGACTCCGCAGGGAGCACGTCCTGGTGATTTGCTATATAAAGACTTGAATGGAGATGGTAAAATCGATGAAAACGACAGAAAAGCATATCCGAATATCCAACGGGATAGACCCACTACCAACTTTGCATTAAATATGAGTGGGCAATGGAAAGGTTTTGATCTGGCATTGATGTTCCAAGGGGCAGCAGGTCGTAAGACATTCTGGTTGACTGCCAACAATAATTCTGATTTAGCAGAATCTCGTCAGGCTACTACCTGGGATCACTGGACTAAACCTTGGTCATTGGAAAACAGAGACGGAGAATGGACCCGTTTAGGTGGTGCCAATAACAGAAAGGAATCCACTTTCTATTTGGATAATCTGGCATATTTGCGAATAAAGAATTTACAAGTAGGATATACCATTCCTAAGAATGTATTACAAAAAGTAGGCTTAAGTAGTATACGTGTTTATTTTTCAACAGATAATTTGGTTACATTCAGTAAATTCAGAGGATTAGATCCTGAAAAATTAAATGTGAATGATGGTTATCCTATGATGAGAACACTCACATTCGGACTTAATGTTGGTATTTAAAAAAAGAGATATTATGAATAGAATAAAATCAATATTATTCGCAATAGTAGTAGCAGTAGGATGTATTTCTCTATTTACAGGATGTGAAGATCATCTCATGGAGCAGACTTCCACAACCGACCTCGCAAGTATCGAATTTTGGAATTCGGAACAGGATGCTACTTATGCATTGATGGGAGCTTATTCCCATGTTCGCGGACTTTTTCACCGGGATTATTATTTCGATGGACATGGGGATTATATCCGGATTAAAGATGGTTCCGGACAATTAAGCACTTCTGAAACTAATATCACCAGAGGTGGTGCAGCTTATCGTTTGGGACGTTATTTCCCGGATCCGATCTGGGGTTATGGAGGTTCTTTCGATAATTATTACAAATTTTCTTTTGGTGGAATTCATCGTGTCAATTATGTGATAGATAATGTACAATGGATGCTGGATAATAGACCGGGTGTATCAAAAACAGATTTGGAAACTATTATTGGTGAAGCTCGTTTGATGCGTGGAATGATTTATTTCCGCTTGATCAGCCTTTGGGGAGATGTTCCTTATATCAATCATATTGTTCATGATAATTCAGAAGTTGCCAGTCTTCCAAGAGTGCCGATTGCTGAGATCAAGGACTCTATTATGGCAGACTTTACGTATGCTTTTGAAAAACTTCCGAAAAAGGCAGCTCAAAGCGGAAGAGCTTCTAAGCCGGCAGCGTTGGCTTTCAGAGGAAAAATGCAATTATTCTGGGCTTCCTGGAATAAAAACGGATGGCCTGAATTAGATACATTTACGCCTAGCCAGGAAGAAGCAGTAAAAGGTTTTAAAGGTGCCGCAGAAGATTTCAAACATGTGATTGAAGACTATGGATTGAATTTGTTCCGCAACGGAGAACCTGGAGAATGGGGAACAATGGGAGATGCGGAAGTATTGCCAAATTACTATTATATGTTTATTCCGTCAACCGGAAATGCCAATACGGAAGGAGAATCTATTTTTTATTTTACCCATGGCGGAGTAGGTAGCGGACAAGGCGACCCTTATGTACGTGATTTTGGTAGTCGTAGTATCGAAAACTCTCAATGTGTAATGGCCCCGAACTACAGTATTGCAGATCGTTACCAATCTACTATAACAGGAGATTTTTGTGAGCCGTTGATTCCAATGAATCCAGGTACTACACCTGAATCTTTGAAGAAAGCAAGAACGACTAAAAATTCGGCATTGAATCCGGAAAGTTATGCCAACCGGGATTACCGAATGAAAGCTACACTTCTTTGGGATTTAGAAAAAATCATGGGACTCAAAGATAAAAAAGAAACAGGTTATGTGGTTTTTGTATATAAAACTTGGAGTGGCCAAATAGAAATAGACGGCAAAAAATATGACTATTATAATACCGATGCAATTCCTGATGGTTATGTCTTCCGTAAGTTTGTTCGTAACTATGCCGGACAAGGTAGAGATGAAGGTAGCTTCAATTATCCTGTAATGCGTTTGGCGGATGTCTTCCTGATGTATGCGGAAGCAGATAATGAAGTAAACGGTCCTCAGCAATATGCTATTGACTTGGTAAACAGAGTGCGCCATCGTGGAAATTTACCTGCATTAAGTGCTACTAAAACAGCTGACAGGGATGCCTTTTTCGAAGCAATCAATCAGGAGCGTATTGTAGAATTAATTGCCGAAGGTCAACGTTCATTCGATTTGCGCAGATGGAGAATGATAGAAAAGGTTTGGGGTGCTTATCCTGGTTTTGGAGGAGTGTATGTGAAAGATACTCATGGTGCCAATAAACAAGGATGGTTTATCAATCCTTCCGCATTGGATTTGGAACGTGGGTACATCTTTAAGATACCTCAAAGTGAAAGGGATCGCAATCCTAACTTGACCCAAAATAAACCTTGGAGATAATCCCTTTTATAATAAATATTAATATTATAAGCATAATGAAAAAATATATTATCATATTATTAGCAGTTTTGGCATTTAATGGATGCCAGGATTATCCGATTGATGAAGACGGTTTATTGATTACAACAAGAACTGAATGTTATGTTAGTAGCTTTGATTTATTATCTTTCGATCACCATTCTGTTTTAGTTGGTTCTGTAGCGACTATAGACACATTGGAACAGACTATTCATGCGGAAGTTAAATATGGCACTGATTTGAAAAACTTATTGCCACAATTTAATTTGGCAACAGACTGTAAATTAGATCCTAAGATTACGGGAAAAGTAGATTTTTCGGATTTGGATAATCCTAAGAAATATACTGTTGTTTCGGGAAATCGCAAGGTGAAGAAAACATATACTATTTATCTTACCGTACAAAATCCTAAATAATCATGAAACTAAGATATTATATCATATTACCTTTAATATGTTTTACTCTTTGCTTCGTTTCTTGTAGCGATGATAATGAGTATAAAATACCCGAAGGTATTACAGAGTTGCAAAATGATTGTATCAAACGAGGAATAAAACCTAATTTGGTCGGAGATACAATACAATTTGCTTATGCAATGGCTTTGCCTAAGGGAACAGGACATTTGGTATCTGCCCGTGCAGAAGCTTCTATTCCGGGAGATCCTAAAACCTCTTTCAATAATAAATCTTATCATACCAGTTCCGGTGGAATGGATATAGGAGTCGAAGTTGCCGGTCCTTCTGTTAATGAAGGAAAAATGACTGAGATTACTTTTACAACAGACACCTGTGCTGCAACGCTTCGGTATTATTATGTTATCCCTGAAGAAGCAAGAGGAAAACAAGTTTCCTTTAAATTTTATGCATCGGATAGTAACGGACGTCAGGTTTCGTATAACATGGGACCTTACAATATCTCCAATATGGATAAAAAATTGGATATTGTATTAAGCAATGAGTCGTTTTTCTCTATTGAAGATATGGCCGTTTATGATAAAACAGCAGCAGCTGCTAATCCGGAAAAAATGGATTTGGTTTATATCTATAAAGTTATCAGGGGAATTGATTATGCACATTCTTTAGTTTCTCCAGGAGCTGATTCTCAATATTTTCAGGGAGTTACTATGCCGGAAGGCGTAAACAACAGCACTAAATTCTGGAAAGTATACGCATCTGCCGACCAGGATTTGGCGCGTGATGAATATGGTGTATTTGTTGATGATTTGGACCTGCAAAAAATCACTTTTACCAATGCTCCTGATTTTGGAATCAATATGACCCAAAAGTCCGGTGCGTGGGTGGAAACTTCTGACGGAAGATACCGTGCTTATTTCTATGTCAATGCTGTTAATAATGGTAAAAAAACAATGACAATCAGCATCAAGCGACTGAAAGTGAAATAATTCTTTTAATAATGGGGTTGCATCAAAAATATGCTTCTGATGTAACCCCATATAAATCCAGTTATATAAAATTCAAGTGGGCGGTTTAGAACAATCTGAACCTCTTAGGACTCTTTGTTTTTATAAAAGCGAGAAAAAAATCATTAAGTATATGATTTACAGAAAAATAAAATACATCTTTCTTTTGATATTGTTTTGCGGAGTACACGAAATTCATTCCCAAAACTTAAAAGCAGATGGATATAAAGGCATTTGGTATACGCTCGGACAATATTCCGAATACGGAGATAAATATTCCGGAGGATTGGGAACTTATACCGCTGATCATATACCGGTTGCTATTTATGCTCCTGAAGTAAAAAAAACGTTTTTTATTTATGGAGGAACTACCCGTCAGGATGAAAAGCATCTTTTAATTATGATTTCTTATTATGATCATCAAAAGAAAGTAGTTCCCAAACCGGTAATAGTTTATGATAAAGTTGGAGTAGATGATCCTCACGATAACGGATCTATATCTATTGATAATGAAGGGTATATTTGGGTATTTGTTAGTGGTCGTAATGTGACCCGCCTTGGAATGGTTTTCAAAAGTACAGAACCTTATAGCATTGAAAAATTCGAAAAAGTATATGAATCGGTATTTACATATCCGCAACCCTGGTGGATTAAAAATCAAGGATTCATTCATCTTTTTACAAAATATACCGCTCCTGAAACAAGGGGGAGAGAATTATACTGGTCGGTAAGTCCGGATGGAAAAAATTGGACTCCTGACCGAAAATTAGCTGGGATGAGCGGTCATTATCAAATTAGTAATGTATATGGTAACAAGCTAGCAACCGCATTCAATTACCATCCAGAAGGACAAGCCGATAAACGTACCAATATTTATTATGCCCAAACTGAAGATATGGGAAATACCTGGAAATCTATCCAGGGAGAAATACTTCAAACCCCATTGACTGATCATCATGGAGCTACTTTAGTCTATGATTATGAGGCAGAAAAAAAATTGGTTTATTTGAATGATATCAACTTTGATAGTGAAGGAAACCCTCTTGTTTTAGCAGTGGTTAGTCGTCATTTTCAACCCGGACCCCAAGGAGATCCCAGAGAGTGGATTCTTTTCCATTGGAAGAACAAACAATGGCAACAACATAAAATTTGTGAATCTTCTCATAATTATGATATGGGATCCTTATTTATCAATAATAAAGAATGGATTATTATCGGACCTACCGCTTCGGGGCCACAAGCTTATGGAACCGGAGGAGAAATGGTTATCTGGAAAAGTACAGATGAAGGTAATAGCTGGAAGAAAGTTCGCAATATAACACATAACAGTACTCAGAATCATTCTTATGCTCGTCGTCCTTTGAATGCCCATAACGATTTCTATGCCTTTTGGGCCGACGGAGACGCCAACAATTTTTCCGAATCAAAATTATATTTCACAAACAAAAAAGGAGATAAAGTCTGGCAATTGCCATATCATATGAATGAGGAGTTTGTTTCTCCTGTACGAATCAAATAATGATTTGTATAAGGAGTAAATACTTAAGAAAATGTATTTAAATATGAAAAGAATAGTTATTTTAATTTTTTTGTGTTGGGTTTCTTATAGTGCTTATTCTCTGAACAACTTCACAGATAGAAACTTGGATCGCAATCGTCCTTTTGGAGTCAATCTTGCCTGTGCCGAATTCAATGAAGCAAATATGCCCGGCATACATGATAAACATTATACATATCCAACAATACAAGAACTCGACTATTTTAAAAGCAAAGGATTATTATTAATAAGACTGCCATTTAAATGGGAAAGGTTACAACCTGAACTATACGGAAAATTAGACACTATAGAGTTAAACCGGTTAAAGCATTTTGTTTCGGCTGCCGGAGAACGACAAATGCAGGTGATCTTAGACCTTCATAACTATGGACGCCGTTTTGTGAATGGATCTAAAGTAATCATCGGAACCGGTGGATTAACCGTTTCGCATTATGCGGATTTTTGGCGCAAACTGGCGAACGAAATGAAAGCATATCCGAATATTTATGGTCATGGATTGATGAACGAACCTCATGATCTGGATTCGAATACGACCTGGTTTGAAATGGCACAGGCTGCTATTAATGCTATTCGCGAAGTAGATAAGAAAAATACGATTATCGTAGGTGGCGATGACTGGAGTTCTGCGGAACGTTGGATTGAAAAAAGCGATACCTTAAAATACTTATCCGATCCTGTCAATAATTTGATGTTTGAAGCACATGTATATTTCGACAAAGATGCTTCCGGAAGTTATAAAAAATCATACGAAGAAGAAGGATGCTCTCCGACAAAAGGAGTGGAACGCGTAATGCCTTTCGCTACCTGGTTGAAAGAAAACGGATTCAGAGGATTGATTGGAGAATATGGTGTTCCTGATAACGATCTCCGTTGGTTAAAAACCATGGATAACTTCCTGTCTTTTCTACAAGATGAAGGAATTAGCGCGACTTATTGGGCTGCCGGTCCCTGGTGGGGAAAATATGTGTTAAGTCTCGAACCCAAAAATGGGAAAGACCGCCCCCAAATGAAAGTTGTTGAGAAATATCTTTATACGGACGATTGGGTAATTGCAGCACTTGAGAAAGCGGAGAAGCAATCTCTTTTGATGGCAAAAGCAATTCAAAATCAACAAGGTACTTTACCCCGGTCGACTGATAACAAAGGGAAATTGGTAACCTCGACTTCCGATTGGTGGTGCAGTGGATTTTATCCGGGAGTGTTATGGTATCTCTATGAAAACAATCCGGCTAACAAAGATTTATTGAAATATGCTTCTGAGTATACCAATAGAATCAATAAAGAGCAATACAATACATCTACGCATGATTTAGGATTTATGCTTTATTGCAGTTATGGCAATGCATTGCGTTTGACAAAAGCAGATTCCTGTAAAAGCGTTTTAATGAATGGCGCACAATCATTGGCTTCCCGTTACAGACCGGAAGTGGGGTGCATACAATCATGGGGTGCAGGAAAGTGGCGTTATCCGGTGATTATTGATAATATGATGAATTTGGAAATGTTGATGTGGGCTTATAAAGCATCTGGTGATTCGAAATATAAAGAAATCGCAACAACTCATGCTAATAAAACGATGAAATGTCATTTTCGTCCGGATAATAGTTCTTTTCATGTAGTATCTTACAATCCTGAAAATGGGGATGTTGAATTCCAAGGTACCGATCAAGGTTTTAGCGATGCCAGCGCTTGGGCACGCGGACAATCCTGGGGGCTTTACGGATATACCATGATGTATCGCGAAACAAAGGATAGTACCTATTTAAATCAGGCCCATAAGATTGCCAGATTTATATTGAATCATCCCCGTTTGCCGGAAGATAAAATTCCATATTGGGATTTCGATTCTCCCAAAATACCTAATGAGTTGCGAGATGCTTCGAGTGCTGCAATTATTGCATCAGCTTTATTAGAGCTATGTAATTATTCAGATGAAACTAACAAAAAGGAGTATTTTAATGTGGCCGAAAAACAACTTCGTAAGTTAGCATCTCCGGAGTATACTGCAAAAATTGGAACAAATGGTAATTTCATACTTAAACATGGAGTTGGTAATGTTCCTCAGAATTCGGAAATAGATGCCCCTTTGAGTTATGCCGATTATTATTATGTGGAAGCGCTTTTGCGTTATAAAAAACAGATTAGTGTGTTATGAATAAGAAGTTTACTATTTTGTTATTTATTGTAGTTTTTCAGAGTTGGAATATAATTTATGCACAACAGCATCCTCATATCTTGTTGTTGGATGGAGAAGAAGAATCACTACAGAAAATGACTTATTCAGATCGAATGTGGGCAAATTTACATCAGGATATTTTATCCGAGTGTGATAAGATGTTGTCTTTGCCACAACTTCAACGCGAAAAAATAGGAATGCGTTTACTTCATGTTTCAAGGGAATCTTTGCACCGGATATTTTATTTATCGTATGCGTATCGTATGACCGAAGAAGAGAAATATTTGGAACGGGCGGAAAAAGAAATGCTGACTGTTTCCAACTTCACGGACTGGAACCCATCTCACTTTTTAGATGTCGCAGAGATGACTTTAGGAGTATCAATTGGTTACGATTGGCTCTATCCGCAGCTTTCAAGAGAATCCCGAAAAATAATCAGCAATGCTATTATTCAGAAAGGATTAACTCCTTCTTTAGATAAAAAATATAATTGGTTTCTTGACGCAAAGCATAATTGGAATCAGGTTTGTAATGCAGGGATGGTTTTCGGTGCTTTAGCTGTATATGAAGAAGATACTACATTCTGTAAAAGTATCATTGATCGCAGTATTCAATCTGTCAGTCTTCCGATGCGGGAATATGATCCTGATGGCGCTTACCCCGAAGGATATGCCTATTGGGAATATGGAACGAGTTTCAATGTATTATTACTTAGCGCGCTGAAGAAAATAGATTACCCTTGTGATGCATTATCTGCTATCCCCGGATTTATATCAACAGCAAAATACTATCAACAAATGGTTGGTTCAACCGGAACCAGTTTCAATTATTCCGATTGCGGTGATGAATCAGGATTGACTCCGGCAATGTTTTGGTTTGCAGATAAATCCGGTGATTCTTCTTTATTATGGAATGAAAAGAAATATATTAACAGTGAATATCGGGATAATTATTTGGCAAACAGGTTATTACCTGCCGCAATGATTTGGGGCTCCAAAATGCCACTGAATCAAATTCAAGCTCCGGAAAATTTAATGTGGACAGGTAAAGGGACTACTCCTGTGGCTTTGATGCGCACATCATGGGCAGATGAGAATGCTATTTATGTAGGATTAAAAGGAGGAACTGCCGGAAGTAATCATGCTCACATGGATGCCGGTTCATTTGTTATGGATGCTGATGGCGTGCGTTGGGCGATGGATTTCGGCAAACAGGATTATGAATCCTTAGAATCCAAGAAACTGCAAATTTGGTCAAACAGTCAGGATTCCGAACGTTGGAAAGTATTTCGTTATAACAACTATGTACACAATACGCTTACCGTTAATGGGAAATTGCATAATGTTACAGGTTACGCTCCGCTTATTTCTTCTTCTGATAATCCACAGTTAATGAATGCGATTGTTGATTTATCGACTGTTTTCAAAAATGACTTATCTTCTTCTAAGCGAGGGATCTCCATTGTCGATAAAAGATATGTCGTTATACAAGATGAAGTAGAAGCAAATGCTGATAGTGTAGCTCTAATCCGTTGGTCTATGCTGACTTCTGCGGATGTTAAAATTACCGGTAAAAATAAAGTAGAATTGAAAAAAGACGGCAAAACCCTCCGCATGGAAATTGCTGGTAAATTGCCGGTAGAAATAAAAACATGGAGTACTCAATCTCCAAATGACTATGATGCTCCAAATCCGGGTACAACCGTAGTTGGTTTTGAATGTCAGGTTCCCAAAGGTAAAAAAGCTTTCTTTACGGTTGCTTTACTTCCGGAAGGAGCTAAATTTAATAAAAAGGAAATCCAATCTCTTAACAAATGGGAAACAAAATGAAACGGTTATTGATCGTAATATTATCTGTATTATTGCTTCCGGCAGGAATTGGAGCACAATCCAACAAGATTATCTACCAAAAAGGTTGGATTGACTTCAATAAAAATGATAAAAAGGATATTTATGAAGATCCGTCACAGCCGATAGAAAAGCGCGTAAAAGATTTGTTGTCTCAAATGACAGTAGCAGAAAAAACCTGTCAGATGGCAACGCTTTACGGAAGTGGTCGTGTATTGCGGGATCCTCTTCCAACCACAGCATGGAAAGATTCTTTATGGAAAGACGGTATCGGGAATATTGATGAACAACACAATGGCTTGGGAACTTTCAAATCGGAATATTCATTTCCATACGGCAAATCTGTGGATACCCGGCAAAAAGTACAACGTTGGTTTGTTGAACAAACCCGATTGGGTATTCCTGTTGACTATACCAACGAAGGTATCCGGGGATTATGTCACGATCGCGCGACGATGTTTCCTGCACAGTGCGGGCAAGGAGCTACCTGGAATAAAAACCTGATAGCAAAGATTGCTGAAGTAGAGGCGAAAGAAGCAGTTGCTTTAGGTTATACCAATATTTATTCTCCTATTTTAGATATTGCACAAGATCCTCGTTGGGGGAGAGTTGTGGAATGTTATGGAGAAGATCCTTATTTAGTGGGTTCTTTGGGAAAAGAAATGATCAAAGGCTTGCAGGCTCAGGGTTTGGTTGCTACTCCTAAGCATTTTGCGGTATATAGTGCCCCGGTTGGTGGACGTGATGGTGGAACACGTACAGATCCGCATGTGGCTTATCGTGAAATGAGAACTCTTTATCTCGAACCTTTCCGGATGGCATTTCAAGAAGCGGGAGCTTTAGGCGTAATGAGTTCATACAATGATTATGATGGAGTTCCTGTTAGTGCGAGTAATTATTTCTTAACTCAAATACTTCGTCAGGAATGGGGATTTAAAGGATATGTCGTTTCCGATAGTGAAGCTGTTGAGTTTGTTCACACCAAACATAAAGTGGCGGAAACGATGGAAGATGCCGTTGCTATGGTTGCAAAAGCAGGATTGAATATCCGCACACAATTTACTTCCCCTGCTGATTTCGTATTGCCTTTGCGCCGTGCCATAGAACAAGGAAAAGTAAGCATGGAAACCATCAACCAACGTGTTGCCGAAATTCTTACCGTAAAATTCCAAATGGGATTGTTTGATAATCCGTATAAAGGAGATGTCAAACAGGTTGAAAAGATTGTGCACAGCAAAGAACATCAGGAAGTCTCTTTGGAAGCAGCTCGTCAATCTATCGTTTTATTAAAGAATCAGGGAAATTTATTGCCGTTAAGCAAAGAAATAAAAAGCATTGCTTTAATTGGTCCGAATGCCGATGAAAAGAAAGAATTGATTTGTCGGTATGGTCCTGCAAATGCTCCGATAACTACTGTCTATGAGGCTTTCAAATCATATTTACCTAATACTGCGGTTCATTATAGTAAAGGATGTGAAATTGTTGACAAAAGGTATCCTTTGAGTGAAATATTACCGGAATCATTGGATAAAGAAGAACAACAAATGATTGATGATGCTGTGAAAGCGGCTCAACAATCGGAAGTGGTGGTATTGGTATTAGGTGGTTCGGAAGTAACAGTCAGGGAAGAAAAATCTCGCACGGATTTAAATCTTCCGGGTCGTCAATTAGATTTAATGAAAGCGGTTCAGGCAACCGGAAAACCTGTCGTGTTGGTCTTGTTGGATGGTAGGGCTTCCACCATCAATTATGCAGAAGCTTATATTCCGGCGATTGTGCATGCATGGTTCCCCGGAGAATTTACGGGACAAGCTATCACGGATGTTCTTTTCGGAGATTATAATCCCGGAGGAAAATTAGCTGTTACTTTTCCTAAATCAGTCGGTCAAATTCCTTTTGCCTTCCCATTTAAACCGGGGTCGGATGTTCCTGCTACATCATCTGTTTCAGGCGCTTTATATCCTTTCGGATACGGCTTAAGCTATACCACATTTGCGTATGATAAGTTGAAAATAACTCCGGAAAAGCAAAATGCATCGGGAGAAATCAACGTTTCTTTTTCTGTAAAAAATACAGGAAACAGAAAAGGAGATGAAATCGTACAACTTTATATCCATGATGAATACAGTAGCGTAACTACTTACACAAAAGTACTGAGAGGTTTTGATCGCATTACATTAGAACCGGGCGAAACGAAACAGGTTTCATTTACACTTACCAAACAGGATTTAGGTTTATGGAATATAAACAATGAATTTGTTGTAGAACCCGGAACTTTCGAAGTATTGGTCGGAGCTTCTTCACAGGATATTCGATTGAAAGGTAAATTTGAAATCATGCCACAGGACACCTCTCGTGCATTTCTGCTCACCGGCGCATCTTTTGCTGTAAAAGAAAACAGTTGGTTTGAAATCGGATGTAAAACATTGAATGTGAAACCTATCAACAGAGCCGTTTCCGCTCAGGCGATTATGCACACGGCAATGAAGATGTTTAAGGATTCTTTATATACCACATCCGAATTGGATAACATCGATCTGTTTGTCATTATGCATGTTCACAATCGTGATGTGGCGGATACTACTCAATTAAAAGAAAATTACAAAGATTATACTTACGAAGAAATCTCCAACAGTTATTCCCGTGGATATGATTATGTAATCAAACGTTACAAAGCCGATTGTCTGGCATTAAAAGATAATCCCGCTTCCAAGTATTATGGAACGAAAGAAGGCAAATCTGCTCACATCATGTTGTGTACTCATTGGCATGATGCTCGCACCATCTACAACACAGCGATTCGAAAACTGGCGGCTCGTTGGAATCTTCCGGTAGTGGAATTTGATAAAAATATCGGATTTACCAAAGATGTATTGATCGATGGAAAACAACCGAGTATCGCAGTTGCCAGTGAAACGGAAAAAATAGATGGAGTGGCTTACGGATGGCATCCCAAACGTGGAGATCATCAACCGATCCAACAAAAGATGGCGCAAATATTTGTAGAAGAAGTTAAAAAGGTAGACCATGAATAAGAAAATTTTCAATATCGTTTTTTTATTGTTAGGATTCTTTAGCTTATCAGCGAAGATAACGCTTCCTAAGATATTTACTAACAATATGGTGCTGCAACAACAGACCGAAGCGCCTATATGGGGTACTGCTACACCTGATAAGCAAGTGAAAATAACAACTTCCTGGAATCATAAAACATATTCGGTTAAAGCGGATATGAATGGCAAATGGAAGACAAAACTGAATACTCCGGTGGCCGGTGGTCCTTATGAAATCAATATTTCGGATGGAGAAGAAATCCAATTAAAGGATGTTCTTATTGGTGAAGTTTGGCTTTGTTCAGGTCAATCGAATATGGAAATGACATTTACTTGGAAACAAAAGGTCAATAACTACGAACAAGAACTTTCATCGGCTAATAAATATCCGCACATAAGATTGTTTCATGTCGAAAGAGCAATGACCGCTCAACCTTTGGATGATTTCGGTAAAACAAGAGGCGGCTGGAAAGTTTGTGATTCTACTGCTGTTCGTCAGTTCTCAGCAGTGGCTTTCCTTTTTGGAAGGAACTTGAATGAAAATCTCAATGTGCCAATAGGATTAATTAGTTCTTCGGTTGGAGGAACGGTTGCAGAAGCATGGACAAGTGCTGAAGCATTGGAATGTATGCCGGATTTTACAGACACGGTGAAGGTTGTCCGTGCAAACAATGATACCATCAAAAAACAAAATACCCCGACAGTATTGTTCAACGCGATGATTCATCCGATGATTCCTTTTTCTATGCGTGGAGTAATCTGGTATCAGGGTGAAGCCAACTGCATGAGATCCGAGCAATACAAAGAGTTATTTCCTTTGTTGATAAGAGATTGGAGAAAACAATGGGGAACTGATTTTCCTTTCTACTTTGTTCAGTTAGCCAATTTCGGAAAACGGAACGACCAACCGGAAGATGCTCCTTGGGCGCGGCTTCGGGAAGCTCAATTTCAAACTTTGCATGTCGGGAATACAGCTATGGCAGTTACTATTGATGTCGGAGATGGTAATGATGTTCATCCGGCCAATAAACAAGATGTTGGCTTGCGTTTAGCGTTGGCAGCGAGAGCAAACACTTATAAAGAAGCAATTCCTTATTCAGGTCCTTTGTATAAGGATTATAGAATAGAGGGGAACAAAATCAGGATTTCATTTCTCCATGCCGATAAAGGTTTAATTGCTAAAGGAGGAAATGAATTGAAAGGATTTGCTATTGCCGGATCCGACCATCAATTTCATTGGGCGGAAGCGAGGATAGAAGGAAATGAAATTGTAGTTACTTCACCGCAAGTCATTTATCCTGTATCGGTACGCTATGCCTGGGCGGCAGATCCTGACTGTAATTTATATAATGGAGCCGGATTACCGGCATCTCCATTCCGGACAGATAATTGGAAATAATAACAATAAATAAAATATGAAGAAAATAATCATTTGCCTTTGTGCATTAATTACTATGACAACAATCCATGCGCAGAAAAAGTATGAAGCGAATTGGAAATCTTTGGATACCCGTCCGACTCCTCAATGGTTTGAAGATGCTAAATTCGGGATATTTATCCATTGGGGATTGTATTCAGTTCCATCCTGGGCGCCTAATACAGGAGATGTGTATTCCCGTTATGCCGAATGGTATTGGTACCGGCTCAATCCGGAAGAAAAAGATGGCGCGGCATTTCGTGCTTATCATAAAGAAATGTATGGTGATAAATTCAAGTATCAGGATTTTGCTCAAGATTTCAAAGCTGAAATGTTTAAGCCTGATCAATGGGCAGGCATTATTCAGAAATCAGGAGCAAAATATGTGGTACTTACTTCCAAACATCACGAAGGTTTTGCTTTATGGCCCAGCGCTCAGAGTGTTAATTGGAACAGCGTGGATGTTGGTCCGCATCGGGATATTTGTGGAGAATTAACAACTGCAGTTCGTCAAAAGGGTTTGAAGATGGGATTTTATTATTCTCTCTACGAATGGCACCATCCGCTTTATCATCAGAATATGACACAATATGTGGACGAACACATGCTTCCTCAAATCAAAGATTTAACAGAACGTTATAAGCCGGAAATCGTTTGGGCAGACGGAGAATGGGAACATCCCAGCAAGGATTGGAAAAGCGAAGAATTTTTGGCTTGGCTTTATAATGAATCTCCGGTAAAGGAAACTGTAGTCGTGAACGACCGTTGGGGGGAAGAAACCCGTAGTAAACATGGAACTTTTTATACGACTGAATATGATTTGATTCATGACAGTGATTCCAAAGGAGTAAAGTTCGTTCATCCATGGGAAGAATGTCGCGGCATTGCCGGATCTTTCGGTTATAATAGGAATGAAAATCTGGAAGATTATTCTTCAGCCAAAGAATTGATTCATATTTTAATAGACAAGGTATCCCGTGGCGGAAATCTGTTGTTGAATATTGGACCTACAGCCGATGGACGCATTCCCGTGATTATGCAGGAACGGTTGGAAGATATCGGAAATTGGCTAAACGTGAATGGAGAGGCTATTTACGATACCCGTCAGTGGGAAAAAGCTTCGGATGCTCAAACACATGAATATGTGCGTTTTACTAAAAAAGGGAATGACCTTTATGTAATTCTCACAGCATGGAATAATCAACCGGTTACGATTAAAGGAATAAAGAATCCGAAAAATATTCAGTTGTTGGGTTCTGATAAAAAAGTTGATTTCACAACAAATAAAGGTATCATTACCATTCAGCCTCCTGTGCTGAATTATCCAGATATTCCATGTCAATATGCTTGGGTATTTAAGCTCACAAGTGCGTTATAATTTTACAAATAAAAAAATAAATATGAACCAATACATCGAAAACTTCAATAACCTGAAATTACATCAGGAAGAATTGCTTAATAAGAAAAACGAAAAGGAACCATTTGGAAATGGTATCTATGAACGTTATATCAACCCGATACTTACGGCAGCCCATGTTCCTTTGCATTGGCGTTACGATTTGAATCCCGAAACCAATCCGTATATGATGGAGCGTATAGGAGTCAATGCGGCTTTCAATGCCGGAGCGATGAAATGGAACGACAAGTATATTTTGGTGGTGAGGGTAGAAGGGAATGACCGGAAATCATTTTTTGCTATCGCTGAAAGTCCGAACGGAATAGATAATTTTCGTTTTTGGGATGAACCGATTACGCTTCCCGAAACAGAAGATCCGGATATCAATGTTTACGATATGCGTCTCACACAGCATGAAGACGGTTGGATTTATGGCGTATTTTGCAGTGAAAGGAAAGATCCAAATGCCTCCGCAGGAGATTTATCATCAGCAGTTGCGGCGGCAGGGATTGTTCGTACAAAAGATTTAAAGAATTGGGAACGCCTTCCTGATTTGAAATCCAAAAGCCAACAACGCAATGTGGTCTTACATCCCGAATTTGTAAACGGAAAATATGCATTATATACCCGTCCACAGGACGGATTTATCGACACCGGAAGTGGTGGTGGTATCGGTTGGGCTTTGATTGATGATATGACTCAAGCGGAAGTGAAAGAAGAAAAAATCATTAATCACCGCTATTATCATACGATTAAAGAGATGAAAAACGGCGAAGGTCCTCATCCGATTAAAACCTCCAAAGGCTGGTTGCATTTGGCTCATGGTGTAAGAGGATGCGCTGCCGGTTTGCGTTATATCTTATATATCTATCTGACAGATTTGAAAGATCCTTCGAAATTGATTGCTGAACCTGCCGGATTTTTCATGGCTCCACAAGGAGAAGAACGTATCGGTGACGTGTCGAATGTATTGTTTTCAAGCGGATGGATTACCGATGAAGACGGAACGGTATATGTCTATTATGCTTCCTCAGATACACGTATGCATGTAGCAACATCTTCCATTAATCAATTACTGGACTATTGTTTGAATACACCTGCCGATGGTTATCGTTCGGCGGCTTCGGCAGCAACTATTAAGAATTTGATTGCCGGAAATAAGCCGTTTATGTAATCATTTCTTTTATTTCTGATACCATGAAACAAATAATAACTACATCTATCTTATTTTTGATTGTCAGTATTAATAGTCAGGCTCAATATACGGTAAAAAGCAAATATATATTAGAGCCGGAATTGAATATAGAATATGTCCGCAACAACGCCGAATTCTGGATCAAGCATGCTTATGATCCGGAATATGGCGGATTTTTTTCCAATGTTGACCAATATGGAAATGTAACCACAATGACACCTCAACGTTCCGGTTTCGGAACTACTCCGTATAAACGTAAATCATTGATCGTACAATCGCGTCATGGTTATGGTTTCACGAGGGCTTTTATGTTAACCGGAGATGAAAAATATCTCGATTATGCAAAAAGTGCATTGGATCTCCTTACTAAATATGGTTGGGATAAGGTCAACGGAGGATGGTATTGTTTTGCCAAAAGCGATGGAACGATAGATCTTACTCAGAATGACTTACGTGATCTAAACCAGAAATGGGGTTTTCAGCAACATTACGGATTGTTGGGAATTGTTGCCAATTACGAAGCCACCCGGAATCCAAAGATTGCGGAATTCATGAATAAAGGAATTGCTTCCATTTACAATAATATGTGGGATTCGCGTGCAGGCTATAAAGGTTATTATGAATATACGAAACCCGACTGGACAGGTAAAACAAATAAAGGTTTTACACCTACCGTAGATGCCATCACCACAAATGCCGAATTGACTTATCTGATCACTCAACAGCCGGAATACAAAACAAGGTTGATGGAGTTGGCTGATAACATTGTAGATCATTTTATTCCTCAAATGGAAAACAAAAGTGTGAAAGCGCTTTATCCGGAAGTGTTTAGTACGAATTGGGTGGCTGATTTAAATGCGTCTAAAAACGGAAGTATCGGTCACTTCATAAAAACGGCCTGGTGCTTAGGTCGCGCCTATCTTTGTGATACCACAAAAACGGAATACAAAGAAGCGGCAGATAAGATATTGAATCAGGTTTGGACATGGAAGAATGGAAGTGTTGCTTTGTGGGATCATACCAACGGAGGTCCATTCAATGCAATCAATATATTAACGGGAGAATGGGGAACCAACGGAAATCTTAAAGATTATTGGACACTTGAGCAAGGTTTTACGGGTCCGATGTTGAATTATTATATTACTAAAAATGATACTTACCTTCAAATGGCTGATGAATCCATCGGTTTCTTTATGGAACATTTGGTAGATTCTATCAATGGAGAAATATTTTCCGATACTTATCCCGATGGGACTGTCGTAAGAAGAAGTATCAAGGGCGATGATTACAAAGGAAGTTATCATTCCATAGAAATGGGTTATTATGCTTATTTATACAGTAAATTGTATTATTTGAATCAATCCGCCGATTTATATTACAAGTTTGAGCCTTCTCCTGAAGAACGCCAAATTACGTTGACTCCTATTCCCATACAAGATAAACGGTTGAAAATAAAATCAGTTACCCTGGATGGTAATGACTTCGATAATTTCAACGCAGACACAAGAACCTTGACCTTAGCGTCGAATCAAAGCGGAAAATTCAAAGTTACTTTTGAATCTGTTCCGCAAAATCCGTCAGGAATAGATAATATAGTTACTCAAAATCAAGTAAAAGTATATCCGACTTTGTTTAAAGAAAATATCTATATAGATGGTATTCAAGGCAATAGTGTGATTTTGATTACAGACTTAGCGGGCAAAGTAGTGTATCAACAAAAAAATATAGAGTTGTCTTTGAATGTAAATCTAGGAAATCTTGCTTCCGGAATTTATATCATAACTGTATATCAGGAGTCAGGACTAAAATCAGTACATAAAATAATCAAACAATAATAAATTCAATTGATATGAATACCCATAAAATTTCACTGAAAGAGAAAATAGGTTATGGATTTGGTGATGCCGCAGCTTCCATGTTTTGGAAACTATTCACCATGTATTTGATGTTTTTTTACACCGATATTTTCGGAATACCCGCGGCAATGGTTGGAACAATGTTCCTGATAACACGGATTTGGGATGCGGCATTTGATCCGTTTGTCGGCATTTGGTCGGATCGGACTGAAACCCGTTGGGGAAAATTTCGTCCGTATCTTTTATGGATGATGATTCCGTTCGGTGTATTCGGTGTATTGATGTTTAGTACTCCGAATCTAAGTGACACAGGAAAAATAGTCTATGCTTATATAACTTATTCATTAATGATGATGGTTTACTCCCTGATCAATGTTCCTTATGCTTCCTTGATGGGAGTGATGACTTCAGATGGAAAAGAACGTACCACTTTAGCGACTTACCGCATGACTTTTGCTTTCGGAGGTAGTTTGTTGGTTTTGGCAGCCGCTGAACCGTTGGTAGATGTATTTAGCAAAATGGGAGGCACTGTGAATTTAGCAGCAGGATGGCAATATGCTGCCGTTGTTTTTGCTATTGTTGCTATTATCTTTTTTTATCTATGTTTTTCATGGACAAAAGAACGTGTCAAGCCGACTGTTGAAAAAACATCGTTGAAACACGACTTAAAAGACCTTTGGGCGAATCGTCCCTGGTTTATCTTGTTGGGAGCCGGTATTGCAGTTATTTTTTTCAATTCCATACGTGATGGAGCCGCCATTTATTATTTCAAATATTATGTGGCAACACAGGATGCTTTTCAGGTCAATTCGTTGAAAATGACTATTTCCTTAAGTAGCTTGTATTTTGTATTGGGACAAGCTGCCAATATCGTTGGGGTACTTTTGACTATTCCGATATCCAATCGTTTCGGCAAAAAAGGAACTTTCCTTACTGCTATGATTATCGCTACGGCATTGAGTATCTGGTTTTATTTCATAGGTAAAAATGACACAACTTTGATATTCATTCTGCAATTCCTCATTAGTTTGTGTGCCGGAATAACATTGCCTTTGATTTGGTCGATGTATGCCGATACAGCCGATTATTCGGAATGGAAAACGAAACGCCGTGCAACCGGATTGGTTTTTTCAGCGTCTTCGATGTCGCAAAAATTCGGATGGACAATAGGTGGCGCGTTAGCCGGATGGTTATTGGGCTACTATGGATTTCAGGCGAATGTAGAACAAACAGAATTCGCCCAAGGTGGTATCCGGATGATGTTGAGCTTTTTCCCTGCAATCGGCACTTTCCTTGCAGTCGTTTTTATGGCGATCTATCCATTGAATGAAACGAAAATGAAAGATATTTCCCATCAGTTAGAAGAAACAAGAAAATAAACAATTGATTACAAAAATATACAATATGCAATTCGGACATTTTGATGACGAAAGACGTGAATACGTCATTACTAATCCACGTACACCGTGGCCTTGGATTAATTATCTGGGAAACGAAGATTTTTTCAGTTTGATATCTAATACTGGAGGTGGATATTCATTTTATAAAGATGCGAAATTCCGCCGCATCACCCGTTATCGTTACAACAATGTTCCGATGGATAGCGGAGGAAAATATTTCTATATTAAAGATGGAGATACTGTTTGGAGTCCGGGCTGGAAACCTTGCAAAACGGAAATGGATGCTTATGAGTGTCGTCACGGAATGAATTATACTATTATCAAAGGGTTAAAAAACGGAATAGAAGCAGAAGCGCTTTATTTTGTGCCTCTCAATACATGGGCGGAAGTACAAAAACTGACGTTGAGAAATACTTCTGATAAGGTAAAGACACTGAAATTATTTTCGTTTGTGGAATGGTGTTTGTGGAATGCTGCCACCGATATGGAGAATTTTCAACGCAACTTTTCTACCGGTGAAGTCGAAATAGAAGACTCTGTGATTTACCACAAAACAGAATATAAAGAACGTCGCAATCATTATGCCTACTATTCGGTAAATGCTCCTATTCAGGGGTTTGATACCGACAGAGAAACTTTCTTCGGACTTTATAACGGTTTCGATGAACCGCAAACAGTTGCAGAAGGCGTTGCTCGCAATTCCGAAGCGCACGGTTGGTCGCCCATTGCATCCCATTGTCTGGAAATTACTTTACAACCCGGAGAATCCAAAGACTTGGTTTTTGTATTGGGTTACGTAGAAAATGAAGAAAATGAAAAATGGGAAAGCAAAGGAATTATCAATAAAACCAAATCTAAAGCAACAATTTCTCGTTTTGATACAACAGAAAAAGTTAATAAAGCTTGGGATGAATTAAAGAACTATTGGGATAAATTATTGAATGTATTTGTTCTGAAATCGGGAGAAGAAAAACTAGATCGCATGGTTAACATTTGGAATCAGTATCAATGTATGATTACGTTTTGTTTTTCGCGTTCCGCTTCATTTTTTGAAAGTGGCATCGGTCGCGGTATGGGTTTCCGCGATTCAAATCAGGATTTGATAGGCTTTGTACATCAAATTCCGGAACGGGCACGCGAACGTATCATTGATATTGCTTCCACTCAATTCCCAGACGGAGGATGTTATCATCAATACCAGCCTCTGACTAAAAAAGGTAATAATGAAATCGGTCAGGGTTTCAATGATGATCCGATGTGGTTGATTCTCGGAACGACTGCTTATATCAAGGAAACAGGCGATTTTGGCATTCTTGAAGAACAAGTTCCTTTTGATAATGAACCGGGGTCTGAAGTTTCCCTTTTCCGGCATTTAACGGTTTCTATTGACCATGTAGTTAACAATCTCGGTCCTCATGGATTGCCGTTGATTGGTCGTGCGGATTGGAATGACTGCCTCAACCTGAATTGTTTTTCTAATGATCCGAATGAGAGTTTCCAAACAACGGAAAATAAAACCGAAGGTTCAAAAGCCGAGAGCTTGATGATTGCCGGACTTTTCGTTGTATATGGTCGCGACTACATTGAACTCTGTCGTCAAATCGGAAAACAGGATGAGGCCAACCGTGCGCAAAAGTATGTAGATGCCATGATAGAATCGGTTAAAAAATATGGTTGGGACGGAGAATGGTTCCTTCGTGCGTATGATTTCTTCGGGAATAAAATCGGTTCTGATGAAAATGAAGAAGGAAAAATCTTTATAGAATCCAATGGATGGTGCACTATGGCCGGAATAGGTTTGAAAGACGGAATGGTAACAAAAGCGTTAGATGCCGTAAAAGAAAGATTGGATTGCGAGCATGGAATCGTATTGAATAATCCGGCATTCACCAAATATTATATCGAGTACGGCGAAATATCCACTTATCCGAAAGGTTATAAAGAAAATGCCGGTATTTTCTGCCACAACAATCCATGGATCATGATTGGCGAAACCGTTCAGGGAAGAGGCGATCGTGCCTGGGAATATTATCAAAAAATATGCCCGGCTTATCTGGAAGAAAAAAGCGATTTGCACAAAGTAGAACCTTACGTTTATGCCCAAATGATTGCGGGGAAAGACGCTTTCCGTCCGGGAGAAGCCAAAAACTCCTGGTTAACAGGAACAGCTTCATGGAATTACTATACCATTACACAATACATTTTGGGTATTCGCCCATCTTATAAGGGTTTAATCATTGATCCTTGTATTCCATCCGAATGGAAAATATTCAAAATAACCCGTCAATTCAGGGGAGCGATTTATGAAATTACGATTAATAATCCTGATGGAACTATGAAAGGCGTAAAACAAATCTCTATCGACGGAAAAAATATAGAAGGAAATATGATTCCCGCAATGCCGGAAGGAAATACATATAACGTGGAAGTTTTTATGTAATAATCATGAAGCAGAAAGGTATAGTTTTAGGTAGCTCGAACATGGATATGGTGGTTAAATCCGACCACCTTCCTGTTCCGGGCGAAAGTTAATTGGCTTATTAAATGAGAATCATGAAAATAAAAATACAAAATTGCATTATATTATTGCTGCTGATAAATATCAGTTTCGGTTATGCATCCAATTCAGGTATTAAAGCCAGAATGACTGATATGAAATTATCCGGAGGCGCTTTTGTTTCCGGAGGCTATCAGGTAACAGCTCATAACATTGCAGAACCGGCTCAAATTCTTCATCCGGTTTATACGACCATAGAAAGAATGTCTTTCTATGTATCTTTTACCTTAAAATCGGATAGTGTATCCATCCGTTTTGGTAAAGGATTTTGTTATATCGAACTTGCGGGTAATACGATGAATGTATACAAAATCAATGGAGGTTTGGGTGGGGCTACTTTATTAGAAACCATAGAATTGCCATTTAAACTATCTACCGGTGAAAAATACAATATAACTCAACAGAAGATTGATGGCTATAAACTTAAATATTCTATTGTTTCAGCGGATAATCAATTTGAGAAGCTCTATGATGTTGATACCGGAGTAGGTTTTGCTGCCGTTCGTGCATGGGGAAAAGCTGTTTTTGGTGTTAAAAACGGTACTGTTTTGGTGCATGATGCTATTATTGCCACAGGATATGATCAACAAACCGTAGTTTCATTTTGGGGCGATTCTTTCTTGGATGCAGCTAATTTAGTCAGTAATGGGGGGACATTCAAAGATCGTTATTGTGATTTGGTCGCGCAACGTTTAGGTTACGATAAAGTTCCGATAATGGCACGAACCGGACATGCGTTGGATTCCGCTTTTGTCGCGCGTTTTAAAGTAGAAAACAGTTATTTCAAATCACCTTTTGTATTTTTAGGGATGGGAACGAATAATATGACAGTAGATGGTTATAAAACCTATATCCGGCAATGCATTAAGGAAGCAAAAAACAATGGACAAATACCTATATTAGTAACAATCACGCCTCGTATTGACGTAGATTATCAAACTGTTACTAAAATCATCAATGATTGGGTCAAATCCAGCGGAGAAAAATACGTTGATATTTGTAACGCAGTTACTGATGAGAAAGGAAATTGGAAACCGGAATATTTAACATCAGATGGTGTACACCCAACTGTTGCCGGAGAACATGCAATGTTCAGGCAAATTCAATTGGATATTCCTGAGTTATTCTATAGGTAATAGCAAGTTAAACCGATTGTGAATCAAGTAAACGAATAAATACCTAAAAAAGGAGTAGACATGCTCAAAACTTGTCTACTCCTTTATTTATTAACTCGTTTACTACTGTATAAGCACTTTCTGACTTCGACACTTTTCTCCTCTCAGTTTTACAATAGATTATATTTTATCCTCCCCTACCTTATATAACCGTAATTCCAACAAAAAACTGGGTAAGTGATTAAAGTAATAATCACTTACCCAGTTAAAATCGGCAGCTGCCTACTCTCCCACATGGCTGCAGTACCATCGGACCGGATGCTTCCGCATTCTCGGACGAAAAGACAATATTATCAATAGCGGAGGAATAAAAATTCAAATAGAAAAAATAGAAGAAGTCCTTCGTCCGGTTATTGACAAGCCATTTGCCATCATATCCGTTCCTCATCCGAAATTTGGAGAAGCAATGGTTTTATTGATATCAAAAGATCAAGATCTTTCAAAAGAAAAAATAAATGAACTTTTGCCTTCTCATCATCAACCTAAATATATAATGGAAATAGAAAATATTCCCCTTACCGAAACTGGAAAAATAGATAGGATTGGTTGTAAAAAATTGGTTATTTCAAAGCTAGGTATAGTTTAAGGACTATGGGTTTCATACAAAAGGGAGTATAACCGATTAAATGAAGAGGCCTATCTATTTAAAAATACAAGTGATTGCTTTTTTAACCAAACAAGTATTGCTTCGGTAACAAGGATAAGATATATTTGTGTATTCGAATATGAGTTGAGAATTAAGAGTTAAGAGTTGAAAGACCACGCCTCTCCAAAACTCTTAACTTTTAACTTGATTCATAGCGATCTCGATAATAAAAACAAAACAGTTCTTGCTGCTTGAATACAATCCCCATGAATAACCATAAACTTATACTTCTTGTCATTTTTTGTTTGTGTTCGAAAAACATTTCGGGGCAAACGACCTGTTACTTCGAACATTACTCCACCGAAGACGGGCTTCCTCAATTTACCGTTACAGACATGCTGCAAGACCGGAAGGGATTTATGTGGTTTGCCACATGGGACGGTTTTTCGAAATTCGACGGATATACTTTCCGCAACTTTAAAGTGAGAGGCGAAGACACTTATCAGATGGAGAGTAATCGCATTCAGCACATTTACGAAGACAAATACGGAAATATCTGGTTGCACTCGTATGATGACAAAGCTCATTGCTTTAATCCGTATACCGAAACCTTTAAAGGATTGAAATCATTCAAAGAATATCAAAACCTTCCGTTCAAACTATCCGAAATCAAACCCTGTCCGTCGGGAAAAGTTTGGTTGTTGTCCGAAAAAAACGGATGTATTTGCATCACCGATTCCGCGTTTTCCGTTCAAATATACAATTCGGAATCCGGCAGGTTGAAAGGCAACATCGTTTACCGGGTATTCGAAGATCAAAAAGGAAATTCCTGGATCCTTACCGACAACGGACTGAGTTTTGTTCGAAACGGACAATATAACTCCGACTCATTCTTTTTTAAAAATAAGCCGGACGACAGCGCACAAAGTTTTTTCTCGGCCGAAGAATTTGACGACGAAATCTGGTTCGGTTCGAATAACGGGAAAATCCGGAAATACTCGAAATTGACCGGAAAATTCACCCTTCTCTCCGTACCTTCGAAGTCGAATATCGGAAGCTTTCAAAAGATATCCGACAAGGAAATCCTGATTACCACATCCGGCGACGGATTTTTCGTCTATGATCTCCGCGACCAAAGCTTCCGCCATTACAATACGGCATCGGTAAACGAACTGAAAAGCGATAAGATCAGAGCGCTTTTTTTCGACGAAAAAAAACAATTCTGGTTCGAAACCGACGGACCGGGCATCTACCGCTTTGATCCCGAAACGGGAAAAGTAACTTATTATCTCGTCAAAATAAATGATCCGGCTGTTGCCGCCATTCCTCCCGCTTCCGATATCTTGGAAGACATTCACGGACGAATTTGGGTACAACCCCGCGGTGGCGGTTTTTCGCTTTACAACGAAAAGAAAGATCGCCTGGAGCCTTTCTACAACGAAGAATCGTCGCCTTATTGGCGTTTTTCCAATATCTTGCATTCTCTTTTTTCGGATAAACAGGGGAATCTTTGGTTTTGCACAAGGTCGCACGGATTGGAAAAAGTCGTTTTCGGGAACAATGATTTTAAAACGATCCGCATCAATCCCGATATCCGATCTTCGGTCGCGAATGACGTAAGGGCTGTTCTGCAGGATAATGACAAGCGGTTGTGGGTGGCAACGAAAGACCGAACCTTGACCATTTACGACGAACGATACAACCGCATCGGTAATTTTTCCGAAATCGGAGAAATTACCCGGGATCATGTTTTTTCGGGAATCGTTTACAGCATGATGCAGGACGGCGAAGGCAATATCTGGTTGGGAACCAGAACCAACGGATTATTTAAAGTGAAAAAGACAACGGATCCTTTTCGTTACGATGTGGAACACTTTAAAAAAGATCCGAATGATATTTACAGCCTCAGTGAAAATGTCGTGTACAGTATTTTTCAAGATTCGAAAAAGAATATTTGGATCGGCACTTACGGCGGCGGACTTAATTTAGTTAAAACGGATAAGGACGGAAAAACAACTTTTATCAATCACCGGAACGACCTTAAAAATTATCCGCTCAAAACCGGATATCGGATTCGTTACATTTCGGAAAATAAATACGGAAACATCTGTGTGGGAACAACAACCGGGTTGATCATGTTTTCGTCGTTCTTTTCGCGTCCGGATGATATTTCGTTCAAACAGTACACCCGCATTCCGGGAGACAAAGAGAGTTTGGGCAACAACGATGTGCACGGAATATGCAGTACAAGCAAAGGCGAAATGTTTCTTGCGACTTTCGGCGGCGGATTGAATAAAGTCGTCAAGTTCGATTCGAACGGATTTCCGTTGAAATTTAAATCATATACGATGCAGGATGGTTTGCCGACCGATGTTTGCCTGGCAATTTTGGAAGATGAAACCGGAAAATTGTGGATCAGTATGGAGAACAGTCTTTCCAAGTTCGATCCCGAAAGAGAAGAGTTTGAAACCTTTGCGGAGATTAAGCGATTGATGTCGACCGGCAGTTTCTCCGAAGCTTCGGCTTGCAGGCTTCAAAACAACGATCTGGTTTTCGGATTTTCAAACGGCATGCTGCATTTTTCACCCGAAGACATCAAGCACGGTAACTTCAAACCTTACATCGCGTTGTCGGATTTCCGCATCCACAACCGACGGGTACTTATCGGCGAAAAGAGTTCTCCGTTGAAAAAAAATATCGACGATACGGACAACCTGGTTCTTTCCCGCGATCAAAATTCATTCAGCATCGAATATGCCGCGCTCGATTTTGTTTCGACGGACAATATTTTATATGCTTACCGACTCGAAGGATTCGACAACGATTGGGTATATGTGCAAAAAAAGAGGGTCGCGGTTTATACGAACATTCCGAAAGGCGATTATATTTTCAGAGTGAAATCGACCAACAGCGAAGGCGTATGGGTTGAAAACGAACGGGTTCTTCCGGTTAAAATACTGCCGTCGTTTTGGGAAACACCTTGGGCGGTGATTCTTTACGTGCTGGTTTCAATCTGCATCATTTATCTCACAATCCGCATTTTATTCTCGTTCTATCGTTTACGGAAAAATGTGGAAATGGAGAAATATCTGTCGGAAATGAAATTGCGCTTCTTCACCGATATTTCACACGAGATTCGTACTCCGCTGACCATGATATCAGCTCCCGTGGAGTATTTGCTGAACGACGGCGAGATTCCCGAAAGAGCGAAAGGACACCTGAATTCGATTTCCCGAAACACCAATCGCATGTTGAGGCTTGTCAATCAAATTCTCGATTTCAGAAAAATACAACAATCCGATTTGAAAGTACGGGAAATCGATCCGGGACCAGTTATCGAAAACGTTTGCCGTAATTTTGATGAAGTTGCCCGAAAAAACAACATTCAATATCAATTCATTAATCGGGCAAAAGATGTAAAAATATGGGTTGCTCCCGATCTGCTTGAAATGATCGTAACCAACTTGCTGTCCAATGCATTCAAATACACTCCCGAAGAAAGAGCGATTACGGTGACGGCAACAGACAACGAGAAACAAGTTGCAATAGAAGTAAAAGACGAAGGAATCGGCATTTCAAAAGACATACAAAAAAATCTATTTACGCGTTTTGCCTCGTTTAACGAAGACAAATCGAAACCGAGTACGGGAATCGGACTTTCGATCGTAAAAGACCTGGTGGAAAAACATGCGGGAAAGATTTCGGTGGAAAGCGAACCCGGGAAAGGAAGTGTTTTTACCGTTTATTTCATGAAAGGAACGGAGCATTTCGACAAAAACGTCGAATTTGTGAAAAACGATCAAGCTGAAAGTTTTCTGATACAAGACGATATTGCCGGTCTCGATTCCGTTGCGGGGAACAAGGATAAAGATCATTCGATTCTGATCATTGAGGATAATCCGGAATTAAGAACATTTATCCGGACGATCCTCGAAAACGATTATAACGTCATTGAAGCCGATAACGGAATCGACGGATTGGAGAAAGCCGAGAAAGAAACGCCCGATTTTATCGTCAGTGACATCATGATGCCTTATATGGACGGAATAGAATTGTTGCAGCGGTTGAAAAGCAACATCAACACAAGCCATATTCCCGTTATCCTTTTAACTGCCAAAACCGCTATCGAAAATAAGCTGGAGGGGTTGATACACGGCGCAGATGATTACATAACCAAACCTTTCAGCGTTCAATATTTTCGTGCACGAATAGGTAACTTGTTGGAACAACGAAAACGATTGCAGGAAGCTTTTCGTTCCCGATTGAGCTTGCCCGAAAAACCGGATTCCGCTTCCGGAGAATTATTACCTCCCGCATCTCAGGAAGAAATATTCATAAACAAAGTTATCGAAATCATCGAAAAGCATCTTGATGAAAGCGAATTTACGATTGATGACCTGAGTGCAAGTATCGGTATGAGCCGTTCGGTATTCTTCAATAAAATAAAAAGTCTGACGGGCCTTTCTTCGTTTGATTTCATTCGCGACGTCAAATTGAAAAAAGCAGCTCAATTATTATCTTCCGGTGAGTATATGGTGAAAGAAGTATCCTTTATGATAGGGATTTCGGATACCAAACATTTCGGCAAGATCTTCAAGGCAAAATATGGAGTAACTCCGCAGGAATATAAAAAAATGAATTGATGTATTAATAAGCCAATGAGCCAATGATATTTCTTCTTATCATTGGCTCATTGGCTTATTAATACATTAGTTTATTATCTTACGATTAATTTTGAACTGAATTTTTGTCCCGACTCTTCACTGATGTGAACAATGTAAAGTCCGGATTTCAAATTTCCGCGTTCGACTGTCGTCGTATTTCCGGTGAACGGTTTTCGGTAGATTTCTTTTCCGCTCAAATCGACAATGCGCAGGGAACACTTGTTTTCACTTGAAACACCCGGAATTTCAACCGTAAATCGAGTGGTTACCGGTTGCGGATAGATAGATATTCCGTTCATTGATTTATCTCCGGAATCGTAAACTTCGTCTATATCTGTTGCAGCAGCCGCTTCAAAGCATCCCAAATCGGGTTTTGATCCGTTAAAGAATATTCCTTCCGTGATTGTTCCGGTATCGATCAGTTTCGAGTTTCCGGGTTTGATCTGCATGAAATTCACATCCGGTAAACTGCCGTCGGCTTTTCTCGGACCGAAAACACCGGTTGTATCAACCGTTACGTAATCCGATGCGGAAGTCATAAAATCACAGGTAATCCTTTCTCCGCCGACCAATTGACAAGGAGCATACGCCGATTTGTCGGCATCCAGTCCGTCGCATACGGCAACACTGTTGATCAATGTCAGCTTTTTGCCCGGAGCCAATACCGTGCCGTCGATTTTATAGGTATAATGATTTTTGTTGGCAAGGTATTTACTCGAATATCCGGTGCAATTGATCAATGTCATGCTTCCCACATTGTGATTTTGGTCAAAGCCTTTCATCAGGTTGTTGAACGCCAAACAACGTTTCATGATCACATTGTGCCGTTTATCGTATGTACCGCTGCCGCCCAACTTGAATCCGTTGCCGTTTCCTTTGGTTTCTTTTCCGTCTTTCCAAAAGCCGTTGTTAAAAGCCCAGCAGTTTTCCATAACAGTCAACATATCATCGGGGAATCCTCCGGCAGAAGTTTCCGCCAAAATACCGTCCCATCCGTCGTCGGAATTGTTCCATGCGCGGCAACCGTAGAAGTAATTTCCTGTTCCCACCGTTAATTTCGGAGCAAATCCGTCGGCATTTCCGTCTTCCGGATCGCGGTTGTAATAGGAATCACAGTTGATGATCCGGTTGTTTTCGGCCAAATTCTTCAGTTGCAATCCCGTATCCTTGTTTTCAAAGAAAGAACAGAATTCGACAATATTATGATGAGCTTCATCCGTTCTGTCTTTCACATCGACGTATGTACCGCCCGAAGGTTTGTTGCGCTCGATCAACATGCCGTTGTCGCCCGCGCCTTTGATATCCAGTCCGTAAAAATGCCAGTAGCTACCCGAAACCCGTATGCCTTGATTGGAGCCGTCCAACGGCATGGCCGAGAAATCGAGCAACGCGCGTTTTCCTTTTTCGGCAAACAAACAAATCGTACCGCCGGCGGCTTCTCCGATTTTATCGGCATTGATTCGCACAGAATAGTGATACGTACCGCCTTTCATGTAAATTGTATCGCCGGGCGTAACCAAATCGATTGCTTTTTGCACCGAAAAGAACGGTTTTTCGAATGATCCGTCACCGGTAAGGTCATTGCCGTCGGGAGCCGCATAATAAACGGTTGAAGAAGCTGTGGTAAACGATATTTCATTTCCGTATACGGTTCCGACACTGTTTGTCGCATACGCGCGAACATAATACACGGCAGCGCTTTTTAAGTTACCCATCACATTTGTAAATGCACCCAAAGCATTTTCACCGGAAGTTTTCAGATCATCAATCGTAGGCATTCCTGTCTCATTCCAACATAATCCGCTTATTGTCGGCGCATTTCCGTTGTCGGTGATTGTTCCGCTTCCCGTTGCTTTGTAAGAGAGAACAGATGTTACATCAGATGTCGTAACTGCCGGAAGTCTAACGCTTCCCGTCGTCAATGTTTCGATGTTTCCGTATCCGACTCCCGCCTCATTGACAGCGTATGCCCGGTAGTAATATCGAGTTTCCGGTGTCAGGTTCGTCAATATAGATTGGAATGTATCGAAATCGTCATTATCCGTTGTTTTGTTGTCCTGCATGGTCGGATTACCGCCGGTATTCCAACAAACACCCCGTTCCGTAACGGGCGCTCCTCCTCCATCGATGATCGTTCCTCCGCTTATCGCGGTTTCTCCCGTAATGTCTGATGCCGCAACGGTGGTTATGACGGGAATCGTTGCCGGTTCTGTCGTAAACGTTACAATTTCTCCGTATCCCGTTCCTGCTCTGCTTCTCGCGTATGCTCTCAAATAAATTTTCTTACCGGCCGGTAATCCCGACAATTCACTTGAAAAACTTCCACTTCCCGAACCGTTTATCGTTGCATGGTCGGCAATGAGAGGTACGGCCTCGAGGCTCCAACAAACTCCTCTTTCAACCACAGTCTTGGTTCCTTCCGACGTTACTTCACCTCCCGATAATGCCGTATTCTTGGCAATATTCGTAACAATTGATGTCTTAACGGTTGGTACCGTTCCCGAAGGAAATACCGTAACGGTTATATTATCAATATCGGCATCACCTCCGCTTTCGTTGGCAATCTTTATTCTGTTCGCCGTCGAACTATTTACCGATATAACATTGGAAGCGTCTTTTACTGTTTTTACCGTTTTCAATAATGTCCAGGCTGTTCCTCCGTTTGTTGACGTATAAATTGTCAGTTCACGATCGCCGCGTCCTTCATCAAAAGAAACATCGGTCACTCCGTCTTCGAGAACGGGTGTAATCACATACGAACCGTTTTTTACCAATCGGAGATTATACGGCGAACCGTCACGGATATACGACGGATTCGAGCCCTTATAAGCTCCTTTGTAAATCCATGTGCCTTGTCCGGGAACTGTTATTTCGAGATCGGATGAAGGATTTGTTCCGGGGAACTGACTTGTATCGTCAAACGGTTGCATCCAATAAGCCAACGGAGCGTCGGAAGAGCGAGTCGTAAACATAACTTCTTCACCGTAATTCACTCCGAATGTCGTGGTTGCGTATGCTTTGAAGTAATACGTCGTTCCGGGTGTCAATCCTTCAATCAACGCCGTGAAATTACCGGTTGTTCCGGCAAATTCGACGTTATTCGAAAAAACATCGGGCATTCCGGTTGTATTGTAACATATGCCGTAGTTTGATATGGTCGCGCTTCCGTCGGAAACGATCGTTCCTCCGGCTAAAGCGGTGGTTTGCGTAATATCGGTCACATCGGTGCTTGTCACCGTAATTCCTTTGGCTCCGGCACTCGTCATTTTAACATTATCAATGTAGACTCCTCCGTTTGAATTGGTGGAAAAACTGATATACCTGACATCGGGATCGTTAATGACGACTTTCCGTTCCGTCCATTCGCCGGGAACCGAAAAGGATTCGATCGGGGCACTCCATGTCACTTTATCGACAGATGTGGATATGGTAATTGTTCGCCCTCCACCCGCAGGTTTGTTCGCATGATAGGTAAGAACTCCGACTCCGTAATCAAGCTTCGGAGAAATAAGCGCGTTCGTTTTGGTGGCGATAATCAAACTGTAAACGCCATCTTGAGCGTATGCATTCGTTTGAATATTGCTTTTGGCCGTCGTCCATATTCCCGTTGAGGAAACAATAGGATTGGATGTGTTTGACGCCGTTGCCCATTCCGCTCCTTCGAAACTTTCCGGCTCATACGTATAGGATTGAGCAACGGATTGAAGCGAAAACAACAGTGAAAGAAGAAAAGACACCGGTAAAAATCTCCTGTAAAAGCAAGATCTGCCGATTGCATTTTTTGTTTTTAAAACTGTTTTCATATTATAAATTTTATGATTATATGCAAGATCGTTTATTTCGGAATAGTCCGTTATGAGTATTTTCTCACGGATTATTATTTTTTGATTTGCTTCGCAAATGTTTTTTCCACAAATACTATTGACTGAAGTCAATCTTTAAGATTTCTCACAGATTGCACAAATTGCACAGATTTTTTAATTGATGTAAGTCAATGCATCTGTGTGAATTAAAAAAAGATAATCACCGGATAATGATATGTTTGCTATGCTATATATTTTACCCGATTATTCAAATCTGTGCAATTTGTGCAATCTGTGAGAAATAACTCTATTTTGACGAAGTCAAAATATTCAAAGAATCATCCGTGAGAAATATTACTTACCAAATTACTTTGATTGTTTTTGGGGCGGTTTCCGCGCGTACCAGATACATGCCGCGGGAGAAATCGCTCATATTGACATTGCCTTTTCCGGAGAATGCTATTCGTCCCATCGTATCATAAATCCGGATTTCGGTGTTTTCGGGATTATAGATCATTCCATTGTTAAAATATATCGATGTATTTTGAGAAACGGCGTCAATGCCTGTCGCAAGACCGGCCAATGAAATGTAGAAAAGGTAAGATTCTCCGCTGACTTTCTCGATGTTGTAAGTTCCCGGAGCAAGATTTGCTGCTTGAACTTTTCCGCTTGTTACAGCTAATGTTCCCACACCGTTATCAATTTTGATTGTTTTTCCATCGGAATCATTGAAATACAGCATGAGATTCATGGTCGAAGTTATCGTGAATGTGACTTTTGATGAGGAACCCATTTTTAAACAGCAATTATAAGCGTTGTCGTTAACCGTAACACTTCCTTTTCCGGTTGAAGTAGAGCCTTCAATCGTAAAACCCGACGAAACTCCCGCTCCCAAAAGTTCACAAATTCCTCCGCCGGCTCCTTCTCCGATTTCGGATCCGCCTCCACCGGTTTCACCTCCGGGTTCTTCATTACCGCCTCCGCCGTTCTCGATTCCTTGTACGGAAATCAATGTTGAACTGTAATTGGTAATGGCTGTTTTTAACGGAATATTGACATCCGACGATGTATCATCGACGCTGTTATCGAAGATCCATTGAAAGTCTCCGCCGTTGACTCTCCCGGCATAAGCGGTTACAATGTTTTTTACATCATCGGGAGAATCGGGATTGTACGCGTACATGCCCGGATCGGTGTCAAAGTTGGTATAAGCAAATCCACCTCTCACCGATTTTACGGTTGAAGGAATTTGTTCTTCGCGGGAAGTTACGAGATAAGCGTCAAATTGAGTCGGATGTTCCGTTTGGTAAACAATCCGGTTCGAGTTTTCAAACTTGTTGTTAAACGCTTTCGTCATACCGCCGTCTTGCCCCGAGAATGTTCCTTTCTCCGTATATAGGCCTGTTACGGAATTGTAAGCATCCGTTCCTTGTCCCGAGATCATCATGGGACGATCACTGTTCCTGAAATAATTGGCTTCGACGAAAGCTGAACTTTCGGTTGTGTTTCCGATGCAATATTTGGCAATTCCGTCGAAATAGTTGTTGTAAATGTGTGAGGTCGCGTAATGCAAACGCGGATTCCGGGAGTCGGAATGATCAAACCAATTGTGGTGAAACGTCACATAGAACGTCGGAACGGTTTCCGTGGAACCGCCGCAACCCATTGACTTGCCCGTTTCCCAAAAGTGATTATAGGAAACGGTGATGTTCGACGAATTGTATTTCATATCGATGGTACCGTCGCCTTTCACTTGGTCGGCATCGGATCCGGGAGCACCGTAAAAGAAATCGTTGTTGTGAATCCAGATGTTGGCATTGTCCGTATCCAAGGAAACAGCATCATCTCCGAAAAGCATAACGGCAACATTCCGTATTTCGATACCGGAAGATCTTTTCATACAAAAACCGTAACCGTGAGCCGTAGCGTCATTTCCTACTCCTTCGAACGTGATGTTGGAAATGGTTCTTGTCGTGCTGTTGCTGCCCGTGAAAGAAATGAAATTGCCGTCTTTCAGTCCGGTGATTTGACTTCCTTTGATCAAGCCGATCATGCGGATAATCAACGGTGTTTTGTCATATCCCTTCCCGTATTCCGCCAGAATATTCGATAACCCGGTAACGGAAACGGGTGTTCCTTTATCGTTATTGACATTGCAGGTAACGGTGTTTGCATTGGCTGCCGTTACATAAATGATTCGTGCGCCGTTTTTTACGGTACCGTCCGGATTATATCCGCCGGGCGCCGCATTTTCCGAAAAAGCAAAACCTTCCCGAGTGTGAGGCTTAACCGTCAAAGCTGAGGTTGTTGCGCTTTCAAATTCCGTTCCGGCTTCGTTTACGGCCTTAATCGTTACGGTATAACTTCCGGCCTTAAGTCCGAGTACATCGGCACGGTAATAATCCGGGTATTGACGAATCAACGGATCGTCGATTTTTTTATCGGTTATTCCTTCGCCCGAATAATAGACATTGTAGCTTACGGCATCGGTAACGGGTTGCCAAGTGACGTAAGTCGTTTCCAATACTCCTGCTTGTTTTATTATTGTCAGCGCATTGATCTTTCCCGCCATGATTAACGCGGGTAACAGTAAAAATAAAAGTCTCCGTTTCATTATATTATATTTGTTTTTAAGGTAACTGCATCTATTTTAAATGTCGAGAGTTTTTATACGTGTCATAGAACCGTCTTCGTATATATTTTCTTGAATATAGATCGTATTCTTTTCAAGAACATTTACTTGTTTGCCGAACAAATCGTAATATTGTTTTTTGACAATCGTTTTGTTCATGTCGGTTTTATCGATTGAAGAGGCAACTCCGGATTTTGTTATTTTAATATTATCCAGATATACTCCGCCGTTTGAATTAGTCGAAAATTTAATATATCTGACAGCCGGATCATTGATTTCGATACTCCTTTCTGTCCAAACTGCCGGAACGGAGAATGCATTTTCAATCGTTACGGCTGCACTCCAGTCACTAAGGTTCGTTGATGTCAGGACAGTAATGGTACGACCTCCTCCGGCAGGTTTATTCGCATAATAAGTAAGCGTACCTGCTCCCTCGTCAAGACTCGGAGTGATTAATGCATCGGTTTTGGTGGCGATAATAAGACTGTACGTCTCATCTTGAGCATACGCATTTGTTTGAATGTTGTTTTTGGCAACGGTCCAGGTTCCTGTCTCAGATACGATCGGATTGGAAGATGATGAAGCGCTGCTCCATGCGGCATCTTCGAAACTTTCGGTTGCATACGTATACGATTGTGCATACAGCATTTGAAAAGAAGACAATACAATAAAAGTCCCCAACGATAAGATTGACGATCTCATTTTACGACAAGTAAATTGTTCTTTCATGATGATTGATATTAGATTGTTAATAATTGTTTGGTCTTAGTGCATAAAAAAGACATTGCAATTTTAGATACAATCAGAAGATAAGAAGGGGGGCAAACTGCTTTTTGAGGGGGGCCAAACCGGAAGTGTGATGTAAAAATTGCCAAATTATAGACAAAAGTAGAACATATACAGTTATCGGTTATGCTGATTGGCAGGACAACTATAAGACATTTCATAAAAGATTCATTGTTCGTAACGATGGGCATGTAGGTGTAGGTACTGAAAACGGAAATGATGCCATGCTTACGGTTGCCGGAAATATCAAGGCCCGGGAAGTAAAAATAGAAGTCAATGCCGGTGCCGATTTTGTCTTCCAACCCGAATATAACCTGAAAAGTCTTTCCGAAGTAGAACAATTTGTAAAGACAAACCGGCATTTACCTGAAATACCTTCCGAAAAACAAATGCAGGAAGAAGGACTAAGTGTTAATGATTTTCAAATAGGATTGCTTCAGAAGATTGAAGAGCTTACATTATATACTATTCAACAAAACAAAAGAATTGAGGAATTAGAGAAAAAACTTGAGGATATACAAAAATGAGATTATAAAATATATCCATTATGACCTAAAAAAGAATTCAAAATTAGTATTATTGTACTATCAAAAACAAAAAAGAGCGGATATGTTTGTTATTAAAACAATACATACCCGCTCTTAAAAATCGGCAGCTGCCTACTCTCCCACATGACTGCAGTACCATCGGCGTTACCGGGCTT
>JAVBLR010000035.1:0-49485 GCA_031553395.1 Bacteroidales bacterium
ATTCAGGGAGATCGCACGATTACTACATGGTTGAGAAAATATGGTACCTTTGACTGGGAAAATCAAACACCCAGTAATATGCCAAAATGTAAAGATCAACAGATACTTGAATTGGAGCAGAAAATAAAGCTTTTAGAGAAACAGAAAGCTCTTTTGGAGAAACAGGCTGAGCAATCGGATAAGAAAGCTGTTTTCTTTGATATGATGATTGACATGGCAGAAAAAGAGTTTCGGATTCCTATCCGAAAAAACTCCTTACCCGAACAATCGACCGATTCACAAGAGAATATAAAGTGAGCAAAGCATCCACCTGTGGATTGCTCGGGTTAAGCAGGCAAGTTTATTACCGTTCACTACGCTCCCGTAAGGCCAAGCAGGATAAAGCATCAGAGGTTATTCGTTTAGTAAACAATGTCCGTAGAGATATGCCTCGTATCGGTTTCAGAAAATTATATCATATACTTCATACTCCATTACAGGAAATGAAAGTAGGGCGTGATAAATTTTTATCTATATTGAAAGCCAATCATATGCTAATCAAACCCCAAAGAAGTTACCGGATAACGAGGAGTGTTCTTTTGTATAGAAAAAGCAATACATTGACATTTACAGAACAGGTTAAGAAAGATGGTTCTCCTATTTTGGTAGATGGAGAACCCCAAAAAGTTGTAAGTACTCCCGAAGACTTCAAAAGATTATTTTTAACAATAACGGATTGCTTAACTGCTGAAGAAAAAAATAGGGCAAAAGGAGATCGAATGATTGTTAGCTTATTTATTAGTCCAAATACAGGAACAGTTATGGAAGTGAACTTTTCTATGTATCCATCAAATAATGGTTTTTGTACTATCCCTCCTGAGAGGTATTACCAGATAGAACAGACTCTCAAACAGAATATAAAATATACTGTTACCGATAATGGAAAAAAGTATAATTATATTCTTATATGGATACCTGTGAAGATTTTTAATTGAGTAAAGAAAAATAAGACTGGGCAGATGATGGTATTTGTCCAGTCTTGTAAATTTTAGCTATATTCTTGCGGTCTGATTGTTGAATTATGAAAAACATAAAAATATTAATATTATGCAGTATTGTGCTTACGCCCGAACACTTAGCGATTATTAAAATATGCTACGCTTAACAAGGGTGGCATACTGAAGATAAATTTGTTAGATTTGCAATCATATGTATCTTTACTTTTTATTCGATTAAATCATGGAATTACGGACGGTTAACGTTATGCGATATATAATGCCTCTGCGTGAAGGTGGCTCGTTGCCCGCTTTGGCAGATGCGGATGACGGATTTAAGTATGTGGTCAAATTCAGAGGGGCAGGACACGGCACAAAAGCCTTGATCTCCGAATTGATAGGCGGAAAAGTAGCCGATATACTTGGCTTCCTTATTCCTGAGCTTGTTTTTGTGAATCTTGATGAAGCATTCGGACGCACTGAGGGAGACGAAGAAATTCAAGATTTGTTGCAGAATAGTAAGGGGCTTAATCTGGGGTTACATTTTCTTTCGGGAGCATTTACATTCGATCCTGTGGTTACTCCGGTTGATCCGCTTTTGGCTTCACAAATTGTTTGGATGGACGCATTCCTTACGAATGTCGACCGAACAGCCCGAAATACCAATATGTTGACTTGGCATAAAGAACTATGGCTTATAGATCATGGGGCAACTTTGTATTTCCATCATTCGTGGGGCGATTGGGAGAGGTATGCGATAAGCCCGTTTCCTCTAATCAAAGACCATGTGTTATTACCCTATGCAAGTCAATTGGATGAGGTGGATACTGCATTCAAAAAAATGTTGACACCCGAAACGATTGGTGAAATTGTAAACCTTATCCCTGATGAATGGCTAAATTGGGGAGAGAAAAACGGAACACCCGATGAAATAAGAAACGTATACTATCAATTTTTGAACGAAAGATTGAATAATTCTCAACTGTTTGTAAAAGAAGCTCAGAATGCAAGAAAAACACTTATATGAATATGCTGTGATTCGTGTTTTGCCTAAGGTTGAGCGCGAAGAATTTATCAATATTGGAGTTATATTATTCTCAAAAAAAGGCAAGTACATAAAAACACTTTATAAATTGGATGAGAATAAATTACGCCTATTTTCGGATGAAATCGACTTAGAAGAGATCAATTCGATCCTCCAAGCATTTGAAAAAATCAGTTCCGGTTCAAAGGATGGCGGAGTCATCGCCACATTCGATATTCCGGAACGTTTTCGATGGCTTACGGCTGTACGAAGTTCGTGTATTCAAACATCAAGGCCTCATTCGGGTTTTTCGTCCGATCTCGATAAAACTATCGAATGCCTTTTTCGGGAGTTAGTGCTGTAAATAGTTTTTCTATGAGATTAAAAGCCTGTTTAAATTTTTCACAAAATAATTATTACGATCTTTTTCGCCATAAATTATGTATATGCACTGGTAATTAATCCGATAACACCGCACGTTCGGGCAAAGGAGGTTATCTGTAATCATCAATACTATTCTCAACTTGTTGTGAATTAATATTTTTTCGCCAATCTTTAGCCCTTACGCCATAAGTTTTATGAAATAAATTGCTGAAAGCACTCAAACTTTTGAACCCGCAAATTTCAGCAACATTTTTCAATGATATATTTTCATTTGAAGGGTTTGTCATCAGTTCTTCCGCTTTCTTCAAACGATAACTGTTGACGAGGTTATAAAAATTGGTGCCTAAATCCCGGTTGATTACCTGCCACAGATAAGTACGATTTGTTCCCAACATTTCTCTCATCTTTTCGCTGCTCAACTCGGAGTCTTTGAAGATTTCGTCTATTTCCAGCAGTTGAAGTAGGTTTTGCTTCAGGAGTTCATGTTTTTGAATCGAAAAATCTTCCATGGATGCTCTTTCCCCATTGTAACAGCCGATATGAATTACTGTTTTAAAAAATCCGCCTGATTCCGACTCTTTTTTGGCAGTATATTGATATAAATCGCGTTGCCTCAACACAAAGATTGTGGTAAAAATAGATTCCATGGATACGGTCAATAAGGCTATAATTTTAAATAATCTACCTTCAAACAATATGGCCAATAAACTGACAATGCTGACAATTACCATGATACCGATCATCCACCGTACCCATCCTAATCCGGCGCCTTCAGTATAAGAAAAATCAGAAAGCAGGTTAATACTGTGTTGTTGCTGCATTTGTAATCCTTTGCAGACAAAAACAACCACTTCAACAAGCCATAAGATAATAGCTGCAAAATAGCACCACAATAACGGATTTGTCAGGAATTCGTCTAATTGGTCGTAATCGGTAATGGAAGGTAATGGTTGTCCGGTAAAATAGAACACTGAACCCAGTAATATAAGTACACATAATGGTACATAGGAAACCAACCAAAAACATAACCCGATAGGGTTGGGATGCATGAGCGCAAATATATAAGCAAAAAATAATGGATAAACCAGTAAAATGGTAAGCAAAAAGACCGGCTCCCATAGGGTGTGCATATAATAAGGGGTATTATAATGTTGTATAATATAAACAACTAACAATACCCCGGTTGTTAAATGAGCCAACGACATATAATTAGTCGTTCGTCGGTTACCGCGCAAAGCAAAAATAAAAAGACCGCTTAATATGGGACACACTACCGATAAGAGATGAAAAACAAAAAGGGAGCTTTGAGAAATATCCATAGGTATTTAGTAAAAGGAAGATGTAAAGATAAGCTTTTTCAAGCGTATAAAATATTCAAATTTGCAATATTATTGCCTGTATCAACTGATTTTGACGCAAACAAAAATATTTTTGACGCAGACAAAAAACTTTTGATATAGCCATAATTTACTCTATTGCATATGTTTTTCAATGGTTTTAATTTTATACATATTAATCAATTAAAACATGATCTTATGAAAAACAAGTTACAAACCAAGCAGATTTTAACCTTTTTTTTAATGTTAATAACACTAAATTTGGGTTTGGTAAATGAAGTGAACGGTCAAACAACGTATGTCTGTATAGATGGAAATGCAACTTTTACTGCGACAGATATCGGCAAGCCTGTCGGAGCAGATTGGAGAGATGTATGGGAATGGAGAGTAACCGATCGGGAAGGTTTTGTCGGATATAGCGGTTATTTGCCGCCGACTACCGTTAATACAATAACGACATCGTGGAATATTGCAGGAAAAGGAACCGTTCAGTTCAGAAGGCAATATCAGAAGATGGCCGGAGGTTTAGCGTTAACCAATTGGACCAATGCCGCAGTTTCCGCCAATGTTATTGTAAGAGGCCAGCCCGTTTTTAACGGTTCATTCAATGTGCCTACAAGCATTTGTGAGGGAAATTCGCTGCCTGTTCCGAGCATCGGAACAGGAGATTCTTTCGATGTCAATTTGATGTACAATGATCCCGGAACGATAAAAGGGGGCTGGTATTTGAATAATGTATCTTATATACAAGGTACACCTGTTACCATGGCCGATAACGGAAAAACATTACAATATAAATTGACAGCCGATTGCGGAGATGAGCTAGCATCAACTCCTTCTGTGTTAAAAGTGATTCCGATGTTTGATCAACCGGTCATTACATCTTCTAGTACGCAAGTTGGAGCAAATGCCAAATTGGGTCTTTACATTCAAGACTTTTTCTATACTCCCGATTATCAAATTACATGGACAAGTTCTGATCCTGCCAATGCCGATGTTGATCAAAATGGTGTGGTTACCGGATCTGTAGCCAATACAACTGTTACCGTAACCTGTAAAGTAAAACATGTGAGTGATACGGAAGAAGTCTGTGTAAAAACAGCCGACATCTCAATTCAAGTATATGGTGCGGGAACGGCTGATCCGTATTGTATCGGAACGGGAGAGGTATCTTATCAAAGAAATGATCTTTCTTACTATGTGGTTGATCCCAGCTTTAGTATTGAAGGAGGAACCATTATTAGTGCAAAATATACCCGTAAGACAGGTCAAAATTCGGCGGTCGTGGTCGTACAATGGAACGATACACCGGGAAGAGGTTTGGTGACTTTAATCCCTGCGACCGGAAGTTCCACATGGTTTGTGGAAGTTATGAAAAAGGGAGTGCCAGAGATCAGTACGGATGATATTACTCTTTCCTGCTCTGTTGACGAATTGCCTCATCCGAATGTTAATTATAAAAATGCGGTAATTGGTACGGAAGGATGGCAAACAATGACCGGAGATCCGGTTGATATTGATAATTTGCCGGATGGAAGCCAAATAAAATATGTAGTTACAACGTTGGGTAAATGTAGTGGAGAAATCGAAAAAACGGTAAGTATTAATCGAACCGGTCTTCAAACCATTACAACACAACCTGTGTTACAACCCGGTTCTCCGGATGAATCTTTGGAAGATATGATCACAACAATGCCGGTCGTTGACTGGAATGGTAATACACCCGGAACAACAGGTTGGTCAACAACTAATACTGGGCCGATTACTCCGTTTGGTGCAACATCTCCCTTAAGCATGGCGGATAATGGTACAACCGTTTATTACTATACTTCTTCTGCTTGCGGAACAATCTATAGTGATCCTTTGACCTTGGTTATTATTGACAAACCGACCGGAATTGAAGAATTAAACCCGGAAGGATTGAAACTATTCCCGAATCCGTTCAGAAATGAAGTACAAATTCAAGGGGCAGATGGTTGTATGTTGCAAATTACAAATACAGCCGGAACAGTGGTTTATGTCAAGAAATTGACCAATCCGAGTGAAACCATCTCCACCCAAAATTTACCGAAAGGAACTTACTTGTTCCAATTGGAAAAAGACGGAAAAGTGAAGATGATAAAGGGGATAAAGATTTAGAATCTGTTTTTTTAATTCTGATAATAAAAAAGTGGAATTAAAAATACCATTTGACAGAGAACGGTTTCCGCAAAAAATATCCCTTATTGGTAGTAGCATGTAAAAGATAAAAATCGCACGTTTGGCAAAGTGTCTTCGCTTTTAACTACAATGTAGCAAGATGCTACGCCAAACGCTTAGCGATTATCAAATATGCTAGAAAAAAATCTCATTACCTCATTAGAAATGAAGAAATAATAAGGTAATGAGGTTTATAATGAAATGATATATTCTTACTACTGAGGTTGTTCGGTTATAAAATTAGATAGAAATATGGTTAAAAAACAAAAAGTATCTAACAATAATCCATATTATTTGCGTTCTTTTGTTACAAATTGGCAACCTTAAATCCTACAAAAACAGTTCTTGGTAATGCCGGTCCATAAATATAGGAAGGGTCGCGGTCGATGCCTTTGTCAAAATCACTTTGATATGAATTAAAGATATTTTTTACTCCGCCGAAAAACTCGATTTTTATATTCTCTGTAATACGGCAATCATAGGTAAGTTTAAATCCTGTATCAAAGAATTTCTTGGACGTTCTCAATTCTCCGTCCGGATTTTCCGTTCCGAAGTATGGTACTAACATCGAACCCGTATATGTTCCATTCAAATCCAAATCAAACTTCGGTAAAAATTTCCATTCCATATTGAAAAATCCGTAGTTATCAGGAGTACGGAAAAATCTTTTTTCTCCGAAATTATCGTCCGGATCTTTATATTTGCTTGACTGAACAGTAAATCCGGCACTCAAATCAACTAAAGGAGATGGTTTTACCCGCAATTCCATATTTACTCCGGCAACAGTTGCTGCATTCGCATTTACACGGGTATAAATAACTGTACCGTTTGCATCAGGTTCTCCGATTTCATTCCGGAAAGGATTATCCAAACGGGTATAAAAACCTTCAACTAAAAAGCCTGTATTTACACTTCCGATTAATTTATTAAAATCAAATGACAACATATAACTCGAACTATTTTCCTGTTTCAGATTCGGGTCATTTTCGTTGATAACTTGTCTTGCACCGGATGTTTCAACATGTAAATCTTCATCAAAAATCTGTGGTGCACGATATCCTGTAGAATAGCTCAACCGCGTTTGCAAATACGAATTTATATCGTACATAATGCTTGCGCGAGGCACAAAAACTGTTCCCGATTTATCACTGTCATTTACCTTATCGTCTACGGCGTAATGTTCAACACGGGCTCCAACAAGAAACTTGAAACGGTTTATCTTCATTTCATATTGAGCAAAAGCGCCGGTTGTTACTAAAGTTTGTTCTGAAACAAGCGTATTGGGAACATGAGGTACACTTACTATTTTGTCATTCTCGATTATCGCGTTATCATAATCAGGATAGCCTAATTTTTGGTCTTTCATCGAAGAACCTGTAGTTTCGATTCCTCCAACCATCGATGCCGCTTCATTGAAGGATATTTTGTATTGCGCACCGGCATTGTAGGTTTTTTCTTTTGTATTTCCATAATCACTCAACGATTTATTGGCACCATAATAAGAATCCCTGTTCAATATAGAACCCGATGCAAAAACAGATAACATATCATTTGTCCGCAAATATTTTTCAAAAGTTAAAGCGCCCGTATTCATATTATGCCGTACGGCCTCTGCAACATCCCTTTCATGCAACGGATAATCCTGCATATTTCCGCCATCTCTTTTTTCGGAAATATGAAAATAATCCAACGACAATTTTCCGCGATGTCCAATTCGTTGAAAAAGGCGGGTTCCTACTACTACATTTTGCATAGGCGCTATTTCCGAAAAATCATCGCCGTCGGCATCAAACATCGCCCGATCACGAACATTTCCAAATAATGTCATTCCTGTTTTCTGGTCATCTGTTACCAATGATGTATTCAATGAAACAACATAATCGGGCACAGGGCCGTTGGAACCGCTCACACCTGTTCCGATAAGATTTGTAGACATTCCGGCTTCGAAAGAATTATTCCGGGGATCTTTTAAAATAAGATTTACTGTTCCGGCAATCGCATTAGAGCCATAAAGAACAGACCCTCCTCCCCTCACAACTTCTATTTTTTCCAACATATTAGCCGGAATTAATTCCAGTCCATATACACCAGCTAATCCACTGAAAATAGGACGGCTATTAATTAATATTTGCGAATACGGGCCTTCCATTCCATTCATACGAATTTGAGAAAAACCACAATTCTGACAATCATTTTCATACCGTAACCCAGTACAATAATTCAACCCTTCGCCTAAAACTGTTGATTGAGTAGCGTTTAAAAATTTGGAATTTATCGTATTTACAATTACCGGAGTTTCTATCCGTTTTTGAGCATGACGGTTCCCTGTAACAACTATTTCTTCGAGGTTTAAGCGGTCTTCTTCCAACTCAAAATCAACCTCAATAGTTTTTCCTTTTTTCAACACAACATCTTTTTCTAATGTCTTATAACCAAGCCCTTGAACAATAACCGTAAAATTTCCCTGTGGAAGGTTTTTCAAGAAAAAATGTCCCGAAGCATCTGTTGACACTCCGATTGTCGTATTTTTTAACGATACACTTATATACGAAATATGTTCACCTGTTTTTTTACTTATAACATGGCCAACGATGTTAGCATCTGTACCACCTGTATCTTCTACATCTTCTGCAAATACAGAATAAAAATTTAAAACACTTACGAATAAAAAGGATAAGAAAAGTTTAACGTTCATTTGTTTATATATTTATGAATGCATTGATAATCTGACAATTATCAATACTATATTTGAAAGTACAAAAGTCCTGGATTTTATTTACTTATTGGTTAAGATTATTTTACCTGATTATTACGTCATGGTAAAATATATCCGGTCTTAAAAAACTTGGCAAAGTTATAGGTATAGAAGTTTTGCATCAATCACTACTATTAATGATTGAAAAGGTACATGCAAAACCTCCATAATCGAAGTAATAATGCGGCTTAAAATGAAAAAACCAGGTAATGACACAGTAAAACGCCCTCATTATTTATAGTGAAAAATGAGGATGTAAAGAAATGTAATATGTTCTACATTCTATGTATTACGTATGTAAGAAATAAATGATGCCAAAAATATAAAACGTATTACGAAAAACGTAAAACTTTCAAATATTTATATTTTCTATATGCAACCAAACAAATTCCTAATAAACAGGCTATTATTATTCCAAATACAACAAAAAAACTTTCAAAACCACCTTGTCCTGCATAACTGTGCATTCCTCCTAAAAAGTAGTTTACGCCAAAATAAGTCATTAATATATTGGCAAATGCAACTAATCCGAATACATGAAAGAAAAAGGTATTCGTAAATAGTTGAAGTTTTTTTTGATGAATGGGCAACGTATATATCAGAAACGTAATCAAGGCCCAAACTTCTTTCGGGTCCCATCCCCAATAGCGTCCCCAGGAAATATTTGCCCAAACGGCTCCGACGAAAATTCCTGCTCCAAGTAACAACACACATGGATACAAACATATCTGACTATAAATTTTATACTTATCCAATTGAAGCAATATATTTTCACTATTTTTTTTCTTGGAAAAAAGCAATAAAAAAATTGATATTAACGATGTTAAAGCAATAAACCCGGAAAGTGTGTATGCCAACATTATCAACGAAACATGAATACTCAACAATGGCGAAGATAATACAGGCACTAACGGCGTAATTTGCGGATTCATCATTCCCAAATGTGCAACCAATAAAGTACAACCCGACAATAAAAATCCGAATGGTAACACCAAATTTATTTTTTTGTAAAAAACGATGGCAAATAGCATGGCACACCAGGCAATTATCAACATCGTTTCAAATCCATTGCTGAAAGGTAAACGTCCGGCAATATATGTTCGCAAGGCAATGGAAAACGTGTGTATAAGAAAACTTATAATCAGAAGAGAATAAAAGGTTCGGAAAATTATTTTTCCGGTTTTTCTATTTTTTGATAAAATAAATAAAGCCAGTAATGATAAAATTCCCGCTGTCAAGTTTATTTTGAATAAGATAGAAGTAAAATCAATATCAGCATAAAACAGTTCTGCATTGCGATGATTTTCAGATGGTAATATTCCTTTTGCATGGAATGTTTGAAATCCATCAATCGAATTTAATATGGATGTCGCATTTTCTTCATCACCTTTTTGCAAGGCTTCGTAATAAAGAAGCAACGATTTCCGGATAAATAATGAATCTTTTACATGCAAATTATCTCCGGTAATATTATCCGTTGGCGAAAACCAATTTACATGATTATCAATTTTATACGGATAAATTTGCAACAATCCGCCTCGATGTAGCATATTGATAAGCTGTATTTTATCATTCAACTTCTCAACTTCTTTTAATTTACGGGAACGGGTTCCGGATTTGCTTAACTCCGGCCAATATTTTTCCAATCTATACCTTCCATATTCATCATAAAAATCGGCAAAAGACGAACGGTTTCTTTCTGAGACATTCAGTTCTTTCTGTAATTCAGGATTCTCAATTGAAAATAGTTCCATATGCTGCCATTTTTCAGCAAAAAAAAGCCAACTCATCAGAAATTGCTCAGAGTTCAAATAACTGAAATGTTTTTTTCCGGTTAATTTCAATGTAAAATCATTGGCAAATGTTTTTACAGGCATTACCCGTCCTTCATACAACATCCAAAGCTTTCCGAATTGTTCGGCTTGCTGTGTGTTTACAGATAAACTATCCTTTGTATAGATATTTGCAAAAGAAATAGTTGGTATAAAAAACAATCCAACAACCAACGATTTTTTAAGTAACGGATGAGAAAGTAATTGCCGGAACGTATTATTGCGCGAAAACATATTCCAAATCATCCCGATTGCAAATAAAGCATATCCCAAATAAGAAAGCGAAATCCCGACTGGGTCGCTATTAACGCTTAAGGCTACCCTTTTTCCACCATTGTCAAAAGAAGATTGATAAAACCGGTAAGAATCATACGAAAAAATATTATTCATCGAAACTTTTCCAGATAAATTTGCTTTTTTATTTTTATCATTTATCTGAATATGAGAAATATAATCGGAAGGCGCATCCGTTCCTGCATAAAATGCGACATAAAAAGTATCTAATTTGATTTCAAAAGGTAATGGCACTATTCCTTCATCTGTTTGCATCTGTGCACAAACTTCATTTTGAGTCAACAGAACATATCCCTGTTTGGCAAAAAGCTTGGTACACAAAGCTCCTGATAAAATAATGAGAAAGGAAATATGTATGGTTAATAAAGAGAGATTTTTATACATTTTCCCTTTTATCATACCAATAATACTTAAAATGGCAAGGATTCCCCATAATGAAGAAAACCACCACGAAGCATATATGGTATTATAGGCATAATCACTTCCGTAGTTCTTTTCAATAAAAGTAGCAATACCCATTATGATAGATAATAGGATGAGTAGAAAAAAAGGTAAACGAGAAATTAATTGATGCATTTTAAATAATCATTGCAATTAAGCAACTTACTTCTGCAATTAATTGCTATAAATGTTAAGTATGTTTTCAAAATTAGTTCGTATTATTCTTCCTTACCCCTGTCCCCTAAAGGGGAACGGCATTATGAAGAGATGTGCGTTCTCCTTTAGGGGATAAGGGTTTAAAAGTTATCAAACTGCGGATTTTCCACGGCTTTTAATGCGATACATTCAATCTCGATTAACCAGCCGGGACGACAAACCGGCGCCCAAACCATTACTTTCGGAATTTCGGGATAATGCTTTTCGACATATTGGCTTACAATATCGTAATCGGCAGTATCACGTAAATACACAATCATTTTTGCAATATCATTCATCTCAGCATTTGCTTCCGATAAAAGTGCTTGAATATTTTCGAATGTACGTTCGGTTTGTTTGGTAATATTCAACGGATGAACGATTTCGCCTTTATTATCGATACTTGCTGTTCCTGAAATAAACACATGCCTTCTGTCTCCATAATCAACAGTAGTTCCCCGTTCGAAAGTAACTCCATATTCATAGGTCGGATTTAAATGAGTTGGGGCATACAAATACTTCATCTGATTGGGTTTAAGATTGGTAACAGCATACGCATCCATCAGCATCAATACATCCGGAAAAATATACCGACCTTCAATACCTGTACTTGCAATATAATGTGTATCAGAAGTTAATCCTTCATTCTCGAAAAAATATTTGCGGGAATGAACCATCCCTGCATATTGTACATCTACATCCTGTACATAAATCCATGTGCGAACGCAATTGTCTTTCAACGTACAATCGATTTTATCCAAATCTTGAATGTAATTTTCAAATACTGTATCTGTTTGAATATTCACATCTTTTTCTCTTTCAAATAATTGTGTGTGAAAAATATGCTCATGTGTTGGACGTTTGAGAATAGCATTTTGTCCGGTTTCTTTCTTTATTTCCGAATCCGAAACAAAATATAACCATAATGAAGCCTTTGTTCCATTTAACGGCGGTTGTTGAACGATAGAAACAGCTTCATTTTCAGCAGCCATTAAGAAACGAGATTGATTTATTGCATCACTTACAAAATAACGCTTCAAAACCAATACGGTATCTTTTAAATCATCCGTTAATTTTAATCTTCGAACAACTTCGCGCAAACATTCAAACTGAATTTCAGTTGATTGTGTTTTATCCGTCAGCTCTACCATAATATGAAATTCATTTGCCCCGTTTTCGGAAACAAACGAACTTATTCTGGCATAAGCTGATAAATCCAAAAAATCTATATTCTTATAAACTAACATAATTGTAATGTAAAAAGTAATAGGTAAAAAGTAAAAGATAAAAGGTCGCTAATGTCGAATGACTAATAACTAACAAGCTCTTCTGCTCCTGATTTAATCCATTCTTCCACAAGATTTATATCATCACTTGAAAGGGTTGTAAAAATGGATGCATGCGGGCCTGTTAATTCACGTTCTTTTAATATGTCCATAATGAAACTCGAATTGGCATCATAAGGCTTAACCCTTAATTTTGTAGATCTTACAGCCTGAATCTCATATAAATTTGCATAACTATTGCCTTCCGTTAAATATAATCCGGCAGCAGCCCTTTCTCCACCTCCATGACATTGAATACATTGGGAAAACACCTCATGCTGTATTCGATTGTATTGCAATAAATTAATCGATTGTGTTGGAATTGTAATGTTTTCGGAAGGTTTTTCTGTTATTGCTTCTTCAAAAAATGAATATATTGTTGTTCCTGTTTTTGAATTACTTAAAACCAAACGTATGTATTTCGCATTCGTTGGAATTTTTGTCATATTGATTTCGGCAATGCTACTTTCATTTTTCGGTTTTTGTATCACTTTCGACGTAATCGGTTTTGTTGCATCATCATCGAAAAAACCAAGAATAATCTGATAATTGCTTTCAGGAAAAGCATTTAATCCCGAAAATGTAAAACTTGCATTTAATTCTACATTTGTAAAATTTTGATTTTCTTCCGGATAAATATCTCCACTATCACAAGAAAAAATGAAAAACAAGAATGTTGAGAGGAATATAAAGTTCAGATATTTCATCATAAAAACTCTTCATTAAAATGAAAACTGTAACATAAGCGTTGCCGAATGTTGCGCCAAACCTAAATCATCATTATCCCTTTCCAGTTGAGTCTCGTGTCCCCATTTACCAAGATATTGATACATGGCTTGCAACTTCAGGTTATATCCAAATATATAATAATTCAATCCAATAGCAGGTAAATTCAAGATACCATCGGTTTTGGTTGAATTCCTGTCAAAAAAATCATAACGGAATGCTCCTTGTAATTTTGGAGTAATAAAATATCCGGCTTGAGCATATCCTCCCACAAAGTTATATGCAGGAGCAATATTTTGCCTTTTGGTAAATTTCATATTCATATAATACGCCTCTGCTGAAATATACCACCGGTTATATAACCAAGCAAATTCAAATCCCATCCGTAAATCATTGGCACTTTCCCATTCGGCTTCCACATTGTAAGAAGCTGACAATGCAAATAATAATTTGTTATTATGCAAATCATCAATTCTTCCTTGATGTGAAGGCATTTCTCCTTTTGGCATAAAAGACACCCGCCCGGCATAAAGCAATGATGGAATTCCTGTATCATCACTTAATGTTTTTTGAGCTGTATTTACATTGATGCCTGTTCCATTAAATATTCCAAGGTCATATTCCCATTTGTTTTTAATCAAACCATGCATCATAACACCCAAATCGAATCCGGTTGCAAAATTTGGATTTACAGCATTCAATGAATAGGGAATATTTACCGGAGTTGTCAATGAAACCGGCAACGAAGGAAATAATGTTTCACCCAATGTAACCAAATAGGCTTGATTATAAGGTGTTTTAAATTTCCCTACACGAAAACGCAGTTCATCTTTCAGGTTTACATCAAACCAAGCTTGTTGCAAAAGAGCAGCTCCACTTTGTGCTGCATTAACAGTAAGGTTAAATGTCAGTTTATCAAAAGCCCTTCCTGATAAACCAATAATAGCATACGGAATTTCAAATCCGCTGTTAGCCACATTATCCTGGTCATCTAAAGCCAATCCTTCATCATCATAATAATTGAATTTAGCTGAGGTTTGTATCAATGTATAAGGTTTTAAAAGGAAATCCCCCGCTTTAGTCTGAAAACTAAAACCTTTTTTTCCACCCATAGGAATAATATCGCTTTCGATGTATTTATCATCTGTATTTTCTACTTGTGCAATCAAATTTACCGGAAGCAAACAACAACCTGCAATTACCCACTTAATCACGTTCATATACTTAATTCTTAATTTTAATTGACTTTTGTCTTCTTAATTTCTTACAATGATCTTAAAAACATAACCAAAGCATCACGGTCTTCTTTAGACATACGTTTGAATAATTCACGGGATACAGCACCTTCCCCATCATGCCACATAATAGCTTCGATGTAGTTACGGGCACGGCCATCATGTAAAAACTGAGTATGACCATTGACAGATTCTTGCAACCCAATGCCCCAAAGCGGAGTTGTACGCCATTCATTTCCCATAGCCAACCCGGCTTTATATTGGCTATCCAAACCAGGTCCCATATCATGTAATAAAAAATCACTATAAGGATGGATAGTTTGTCCGGTTAACCAAGGCAAGCGCGTTCCATTAAGCAAAACCGGCGAATTAGCACGAGTATGAAGTGTAGGAATATGACAAAGATGACATTTTGCTTTATAGAAATTTTCTTCTCCTTTTTTTACCGTTTCATTATTAACATACCGGCGGGCAGGAACACCTAAAGCACTCAAATACAAATCTACATCTTCCATATCACGGGTAGATATCTGAATACCATAATGAGTAAAACCAAGCATTTGAGATTGTCCTTCGGCAATTTCCAACGGATAACGGTCGTTTGTTACACCCAAATCACTTGAAAATCCCAATTCGACAGTTAAGTCAGAATGATTGGCTTTATTTCCTCCAACACCAATCATATTCACCCCACGGTCTTGTATTTTATTTAATTTCCCAGAAATTCCATACTCCGGATAATTACTCAGCTTTTCCAATTGTTGCAGTTCATTCGGGTCCAAAGCCATAATTTGTCCCATGCCAACATGTCGTAAAGGAATCCGTACATCAATAATTAAATCTTCTGGCCTGATACTATCTGCATACCATTGTGAAATAGAGTAATGCGGAGTAATCAACGAATATTTTTCGCCATCAGGAAAAGAATATTCCTTTTCTTCATAAGTTACATGTAATTTGCCTTCTGCTTTTACACCATAGATAGATTGGTCATGTAACACTCGTCCGTATTGGCGGAAAAAACCACCGTTTTTTTTCGTTATGTACACCAACATCGAAGAAAACCCTGATTTTCCTGAACCACCTTCCGAAAATAATGTAGAATAAGTTCGGCCTGCATTTTTATGGCAACTTCCGCATGAATAACCAACATACAAAGGCCCCAATCCTCCTTGATATGTATCCTCCTGGTCGCTGGTCCGAGGATTATCATACAATAAGTCCCCGGAATAGAATCGAGTGAGCAAATCACCTTTTACCCACGGAGCCGGTTCGTCATAAGAACGAACTCCTGTCATAAAAACGGTAGAACTCCCTGCCGATAATTCTTTCGGATCGGCAACCGTACCATCCGGTTTAAGAATTAACCGGTCATCATCATTTACCCAGTCTGAACAGGATATAAAAAAAACAGAACCAATTAAGCAAAAAGCATACAAAAGAAATCTCATAAATTATTATTTGAATAATAAAAATTGATTATTAATACACGCAATGTAAGCGGATTTACCCAAGAAATATTTTCAGGTAAATCCGCTGGAATGGAATCAATTTATATCCTTTATTTTTTCTTACTCAAAGCTTTAACTTTAATAAGGATTTCTTCCAAATCCATACATGCTTCAATTGCTGCATTCACTTTTGTATTTTCGTCTTTATAGTAAACCCTATCACGGAAGGGAGATGTAATATTATTGATAGCATTATAAGCATTATTGATTGCTGCAATAATATCTGCATCCAATTGCGAATTTTTTTCTTTCACATAAGCGGAAATACTATTTACCGAAGCTTTAGTTAAATTTTTACCTCCAAAATAAGCGCCTCTGATACTTTCAATATTGTTCTTGAAGTCTGTTAAAGAATTATAGCTATACCACGATTCTACGTCTAATACGGCTTTTTCTTTATTTGTTTCGGAATATGGACCATTAATTTTTTGTGAACCTACTTCTCCTGCAATATTGACACATCCATTTACAATTTCGTCAATAGCTTCACCTTGAGATAAATAAGAACTTCCTGCAGTTCCCGCCTTTTTAAATTGATACGCATATCCCCTCCCGGCACTAAGGTCGAAATCAGCCACAAATTCTCCGCCATATTCTTCAATAAAAGCATCTTCTCCAACCCACGAAGCCCACAGTTTTATACAATCATGATTTAATGCTTCGGTAGCAGCTATTAAGTATTCGATTTCCCTGTTAGTCATAGACATTTTAGGTTTTCCTCCTGTAAAAATCAAATATTCAATAGTATGAAATCCACGCACTCCAGCATCACCAATAACAGTGGCTATATCCTGATTTCCCAAAAGAATTTTATCAATAGAATTTTTATCCAATGGCCAAGAATCCAACGATGGATCCAAACTGTGTATTTCAGCCGGTCCATACAAAAATGCTTCGCTTTGTTCCCAAGGAATACGGGCAGTTCTCCAAGCTTCACAAGCAGCACTGATATTATCAGCAGAAGGATCTTCGGCAACTATAGCAGCAGCTTCAGCCAAAATGGTTGATTTATCTCTCAAATCGGCATAGGTGCTTAAAACCATTTTATCTGTATAATTATTTAAGATTTCAGTAAAATCATAATCATTGCCCGAATCGTCTCCTCCGGTTCCCGATTCATCATCACAAGCTGTGAATAAACTAGTAGCCATTATAGCCATCATAAAATAAGAAATAAATCTTTTCATTTTGTTAAGGTGTTTATTAATAGATTTTATTTTGAAAAGAACCATCCTGTATAGGCCAGGCTCATTCCGAATGTATTTTCATTATTATAATTTCCATTATCGATTTTTCTCATGGCATAATCTGCTTTCAAAACCAAATTAGGCAACATGAAATAATTCAATCCAAAAGTGAAAATATTGCGTTTATATCGAGGGTCTACCTGAACTCCATCCTGAACACCTTCCATCGAATTATAATATTCATAACGGATGAAAGGAAACAATTTTTCTTTTTTATCGAAAAATGATAATACGTTATATCCTGCTTCTGCACTATAAGTCATGGCATTTTGAGCAACTGTTGTGCGGGCAAAACCCGTTGCCTTGGAGATATTGCGATTAACACTGGAAATAGCTTTAGAATCGCTCAGATTTCCATAAATAAAGTTTGCCCGGGCAATCAAATCTTTACTCATATATTGTGCATCTGCAGTCATAATGGAAACAGTACCCTTTAACCCGTCCATTTGCTCTGGTTTGCTGGCATTCTTTGCAGAATTACCATAATATCCCGAAGCTCCCAATCGAAGGCGTTTAATTCCCGAATATTCGATTCTTCCAGCTACAGCCGGATTTGTCATAACAGATTGTTCAAATATCTTTTGGCTTCCGGAACCAACCCAATTAGCTTTGGAAAATCCGTTTGGGTCTAACCCATTTACCAACATTACTTCGTAACGAAATTTATTGAAATATCCCAAAACTGAAATCCCGGTTTCGTGCCATGTACAAGGAAGTATTTCCATTTCTCCTTCGGGACGAGTTGTTCCGAAAAAGAAAATCGGTTCATGATGCGCATTCGTTAACCCTACAGGAACAATCATGTGTCCCAATCGAACATTAAAGGCATTACTGAATCGTTTGGTAAAATGAAACTGTTCCAATACTACCTCTCCACCTTTTTCTACTTCCATTTCATATTCACCGGCCTCTTCATATTCCAATTCCATTGCAGCACCGGTTCCACCATATTCGATTTCTACCTCTGTTGCGAAAACAATATCATCACGAAATTTATAATCAAAAGCAAAAATCGCTCTGGGTAATGAGATATACGAACGGTTATCCGATGGCGCTCCTGCGGGATCTTTATATCTATCAGGGCCATAATCCATGTGTTGGTACAAGATTTCACCATATCCGCCGAAACGATATTTGGAAAAAGCCCACTCAGGCGGTGTTGTACTTTTATTAGTATCACTTTCTTGTGAAAAAACAGATAATGCAGCTACAAGAAAGGCTGCAATAAAAGACAATACAGATTTCATCAATAGAAAATTAACAGAGTTAGTATTTAGATTGATTCTAAAAAAAGATGATGCAAAAGTATAGATGTAAAAATTTTCAAACAATCGCTAATTGTTGTGATTTTTATAATGAAGCAGATTGATAGTGGTTATCTCACACAATATCAAATAGATAAATAAATATCTGAGATAACGAAGAATAGCTTTGAATAATTAAATAATAAGAAGTTTATCACAAAATACAATGATGAGATATTAAGCCTGTTTTTTATTGACATCAATTTGAATTGAAAAATTAAGAGTTAAGAGTTTGAGGAGCCATACTGCTCCAATAACTTTTAATTTCAAATTCTTAACTCTTAACTTAAAAAAACCTATTGGAAAACTCAAATTTTTCTCCTACATTTGCGAACAACCATTTATATATCATCAAAAAACACTGTTTATATGAAAGAATTTCAGCAATTTATCAATGGAGCTTTTGTTCCGGCTCATTCAGGAGAATGGATTGAAGTAGAAAATCCGTATACAGGACAAATCATTTCCCGCGTACCTAAAGGTGGTGAACAAGATGCTCTCGAAGCATTGGATGCAGCTAAAAAATCTCAAAAAGCCTGGGCTGCAAAAACACCTTCCGAACGTGCCGGTTATTTGAAGCAAATGGCACAAGTAATTCGTGAAAACCGTATCGAATTAGCAAAAACATTAGCTTCGGAACAAGCAAAAGTACTTCCTCTTGCTCAGGTAGAAATCGACTTTACAGCCGATTATTTTGATTATTATGCAGGTTGGGCTCGCATTTATGAAGGAGAAATCATCAATAGCGACCGCAGCAACGAAAACATGTTCTTATTCCGCAAACCGATAGGTGTTGTTGTAGGAATTTGCCCGTGGAACTTTCCATTTTTCGTGATGGCTCGTAAAGTTGCTCCAGCTTTATTAACCGGATGTACCATCGTGCTTAAACCAAGTAGTCTTACTCCGAATACAACATTTGAATTTGCAAAAATGGTTGCAAAATTGAACTTGCCAAAAGGCGTTGTAAATTTTGTTTCCGGAAGTGGAAAAACAATGGGAAAAACATTGGTTTCTAGTCCGATTACGGATATGGTTACATTGACGGGAAGTGTTGAAGCCGGGCAGGATATAATTAGATCGACAGCTCAAAATGTCACAAAAGTATCACTTGAATTAGGAGGTAAAGCGCCTGCTATTGTTTTCGAAGACGCAGACCTTGATATTGCCGTTAAAAGTATTGTAGATTCTCGTGTTATCTTTAGCGGACAAGTTTGTAACTGCGCCGAACGGGTTTATGTTCATAAAAAAGTTGAAGCTGAATTTTTAGATAAATTTACCAAAGCAATGAAGGCTGTAACGTATGGAGATCCATTTGCAAATCCAGCTCCTGCGATGAGTACTCAAATTGATAAAGGACAATTGGAAAAAATTGCAGCTATGATTGACCGTGCGAAGGCAGATGGCGCACAAATCCTTACTGGGGGAAAGAAAGCGGATATGCCAACCGGTTATTTCTACGAACCGACTGTATTGACTAATTGCCGTCAAGATATGGAAATCGTTCAACAAGAAGTATTTGGGCCTGCAATTCCTGTATTATCATTCAACGATTATGAAGAAGCGATTGAACTTGCAAATGATTGTGAATTTGGATTGACATCTTCTATCTTTACGAAGAATATCAATACCGTAATGCAAGCGCTGAAAGACCTACAATTTGGAGAAACATACGTAAACCGTGAAAACTTCGAAGGTATGCAAGGATTCCACGCCGGATATCGTAAATCCGGAATTGGTGGCGCCGACGGTAAACACGGATTGATGGAATATTTACAAACGCAAGTAGCTTATATTCAATTTTGATAATAAATTCATTTAAGAGAAAAGTAAAAGGCAGAATGACAATGTTCATTCTGCCTTTTTGTTTTACTTATTCCCCTCTCCTATCTAATTTTCTTGTAAAATACTATATATCTAGTGTAGCAATTCACACATTGTATTAAAGTATTTAATTATGAAATTCATAAGCATATTACAAATTAATAGATTTTATAAAAAAAGAGGTGTAGTTTAATTTATTTGTAATAAGTTTGCCTTTGTTTTTCTTTCAAAGTTTATATCTAAGAATGAATGAAGAAAGAAAGAGAAAGAACAAAATTCTTTATTTGAGGAACTTTTTTATAACTATTAAAATAATTATCTTACATAAATAATATTAAAATGAAACAAAAACTACTTATTACAATTACTCATTTGCTGTTATTTTCCGGAATAGCTACCGGAGTATCAGCTCAAAGTTATCACTCAGGTGATGTTGCCGTATTAAAAGCATTTTTCTCACAACCTTCTTATTACTTCGATACCAAGGGTGAATATAACGGAAACCAATTATACATTTATGATGTGGAAAATTGGGATCCAGTCACAAATTCTGCCGGAATCACTTGGACTAACGACAACCCCAAACGTGTAGAAAAAATTGAATGGGATAGTTACAAGGGACTTGCTGGTAATTTGGATGTTAGGAACTTAACATCCTTAGTTAGCCTGAATTTCCCCAATAACCATATAACATCCTTGAACGTTTCGGGATTAACTAAGTTGAAAATCTTGAATTGTCCCGGAAATGATTTGCAGACCCTGAATGTTTCAGGATTAACTCAATTGGAATCCTTGAGTTGTGGAAAAAACCAATTAAAAACCCTGAATGTTTCAGGGTTATCTAAGTTAGATTGGATGTCCTGTGGTGATAACAAATTAACATCCTTGACCCTTTCAGGATTATCCAAGTTGACTTTTTTATATTGCAACAATAATGAATTAACCTCATTTGATGTTTCAGGATTATCCGGTTTAATGACATACTTGGATTGTAGCAATAATAAACTAACATCTTTGAATGTCACAAATTTGACAAATTTACAAAGGCTATATTGCAATGATAATTTGTTAACTAACTTGAATGTATCAGGGTTAACTAACTTGTGGTATCTAGAGTGTTTCAACAATCAATTGTCAACTTTGAATGTTTTGGGTTTAACTAAGTTGCAATATTTGCACTGTTATAACAATAAATTGACAACCTTAAACGCTTCGGGATTGACTAATTTGAACTTTTTACGTTGTTACAGTAATCAACTAACATCCATAAATCTTTCAGGATTGACCGGTTTGAAAATTTTAGAGTGTAATGCAAATCAATTGTCAACTATAAATCTTTCAGGATTAACCGGTTTACTTACTTTGAATTGCAGTTATAATCCATTACAAACATTGAATCTATCTGGATTAACCAGTTTGGCAGCCTTATTTTGTGCTGAAAATCAATTGGAAAATTTAGATCTTTCGAATTTAAATTTGAGTGGTTTATATTGTGCCGGTAATCAATTAAAAAATTTAGATCTTTCGAATTTAACCAATTTGGCCCATTTGTATTGTGCCAATAATCAATTGAAAACGTTGGATATTTCGGGATTTACTAGATTGTTTCAATTAGACTGCCCTGATAATTACCTACCTTTAAGCGTTTTATATGATGTGAAAAACAAGTTCAATGCAATTGTTCGTACCAACCCTTTAGATGAAAGAGATAAATATATAAACTTGGGAAATCAGACCAATGTACTGTATGTTAATGAAGAAGTAGCAGTAAACAAGACACTTGATTTTACATCTGAAATCTCATTCAATAGTGTTGCAACTGTTTTCAAAGTACTGCTTAATTCTGTAGAAGCTGTCTCTGGTACAGATTATACGATGAGTAATGGAAAGATTACTTTCCTTAAAAAAGGAGTTTTCACCGTTGAAATGAAAAATACTGAAATGGAAAACTCAACAGCTACTACCGGCATAATTAATGTAATAGCTTCTACAAATACAAATACACCTTCACTTGTTCTTGATAATATCAGTGTGGAGGTATATCCTAATCCTGTACAAGACATTTTAACAATCAAAAATGAAGGAGCAAAAATTAAAAAGGTAGAAGTAATAAATGTTAATGGAAGCATTATTTACCAAGCACAACCAAACGCTTCTGTTTATCAATTGTCAACAGCCAACTATTCCAAAGGAATATATTTTGTACAGATAACAACCGATGCTGGAGTGAATGTACATAAAATCATGAAAAGGTAAGAACGCTTTTTAGGAAAACAAAAGAGACAGGATGATACTTTTCATTCTGTCTCTTTACTTTGTAAATTGTAATAATATGGTTAAAAATCAGCATTTTGATAATATTAAATATGTTAAATACTTAGTTATTCTACTAGTTAATGTATTTTTCATTGGCTGTATAATAAAAGCATCATACTTTGATTTACCAATGGATACCAATGGAATATTTTCTCTGATAATGCTGTTATTGTTAGTACTATACAATTTGTGTATTTTTGTTATTTCATACGCATTGAGCGATATAAAATACAAACAAATTATATTAACCATATTATCTGCACTTCCTTTATTTCTTATAATTTATGGGGTTATTTCGTGAATTTGAGATGTTGAATATGAATGTAATATGCTAAATGAAAAAAGCAATTTCGTATATTTTCGACAAATGGTGGATACCAATTATCTTTTGCATATTCACTATCATTCTTTTTGCAATAAGCGTATTTACACAAAATAATATTTGGGGAAATGTCAGTTTCTATCTATTAGGATTTGCCTTACTTCTTTTAATGATTTCAACAATTTTTCAAGGATTTAAGCGTAAATGGTGGAAAACCATACTAACATTTTTATTATTCTGCGGGACCATTGGCGCTTTTTTATTTTATTCGATTATTATACTTTTTGTAGGACCTTATTTTGATGGTACAGATAGATGGGCAGACAACCTAACAATACCGAATGACATCCCAATCGAAGACCCTATTGGTTATGGCTTTGATGGATACGAACTTGATAGCATATCAAATAGGCAAATGACAGAAATGGATTTTCAATTATACAATTCTTTTCAGCCTGGATTGTACAAATATGATCTTTGGATAGGTAAAATTGAAAGCGGAACTATTTATTTGAAAGCATATGAAATAACACAAGAGTGCGCTCTCTCAACAGACCGGCTTCCAGCAAGAAGTTCAGTTAAAATTTATAACCCAACAGACTCAATTCAAAAATTTGGAACAACTTCAAACTTTACAATCTATGAAGGCGATTGGGGAAAACCATATGCTGCGCGATTTGAAGTTTGGTTTAAACCTGACAATGGCGGACAGGAAAGAAAATTATTGACTAAAAATTACAAAATTGAAGGATGGATGAGATGATAAATATTCTCTCACTAATTTTTAGTCGATGTGAATTAATTTCAACAAATATGCAGTTTACAAAACTGCTTCAGCCTTTTTATTCATCTTCCCAGCTTTGATCAAATGAAAAATAATATTTTTCACCAGTAGGCTTTATTATAGTCAATGTATCTGATTTTGCCGGTTTAACGACCGAGTCTCCAAGTGCAACGATGGAACTAAAGGGGTATTTTGTATTTAATCCAAAACGTAAATAAAAGAAATAATACTTATCTGCCCCTTTTAGTCTAATAGAAATAGGTCTTCCATATCCATAACTCTCAATCTCTCCTATTAGATTTGAATTATAAAAAGAATTAAACCGTTCTCGATACATCTTCTTAGAAGATGGAAGTTGTGGTAGAATTAGTCCTACCAAAAAAATAATGCAGGCAGCAATAATATATGCATAAGATTTCCATGTAAGCCGTATAGTTACATTATTAAATTTAAACTCCATACTCAAATAAAAAATGAATATACAAGTAGTAGTGATAATAATGCTATTATGCCAATTATAAACCAATTAGGAATGAATGGTATATATCTACGTCTGTAATCTTTATCAAAATAAATTAATATTGCGAAAACCAACAGTACCAAATGGCATATGTATCTGACGAAGGGAATTTTGATTGAACAACAGACTTATAGTACTTACAACAATGATAAATACTGTGTACAAAATAACTTTTGGAGATAAATTCATCATAAAAGTAGTTGCCTAAATTTCTAAATTGAATTTCAAACAAGCAACACCGTCAACTCTTTCGCTCCATGAGCGCCATAAACCAAACTTTGTTCTATATCAGCAGTTTTGGAAGGGCCGGAAATAAATACGCCAAATCCGGTATTTTCAAGGTCAATTTTAGAATATGCTTCGTGCATATTACTTACGATATTGGTTTTATCTAATTTGATAATCAACCGTTGGGTTGCAAAGGGCAATAAACGATTCGGTAAATCTTCCTCGTCTAACCAAATAGCACCATTTTCGGCAACACCCAAGCGGGCAGGTATCATAATGGTTTCCAGTTCGTAAATTTTATCAATGGAGCAATTTGCAGGATATTCTGATTTAATTTCAGGTTGCGAAAAATCTAACAATTCTTCGGTAGGCATTTTTTCTACAACCTCCCCTCCTACTTTTGTGAGATTATCAATAAAAGCAGCAACCAGGTCTTCAGTTGAAACCAGTTGGTTATTAGGAATATATTCACCAAGTGATGATATTAAATTCGGACGATTTTTCCGGATAGTTTCCAATATAGTTGATTTACTGCTCATGATTTTGATTTTTTATTGGTACGTAAATACCACTCCTTAAATGATTCTTTGGGAGCTTCAGGCAGTTCCCTACCCTTTCCCCAAGCATTTACCGGAAGATAAAGTAATTGCCGGGGCATATTCCGCACTCCCCAACGAGCCATTTTTCCGGCAGTATTATACATGAAATTAGAAGCCAATACACCTCCTGTAACCTGCATGACTGTTCGCTTGATAAATGGAACGGCTTTTTGTTCCGTCATTTCCTGCCGCCACCTGTATAGTTGTTGATGAATATCTATTTTTACAGGACAAACATCTGTACAAGAGCCACATAGAGAAGAAGCAAAAGCTAAATCCTGGTATTTTTTCATATCCTTTAAAGGAGCAAGAATAGAACCAATCGGACCGGGAATAACATATCCATAGCTAAATCCGCCACTTCGCCGATAAACCGGACACGTATTCATACAACCACCACAACGAATACATTTCAACGATGATTGATGCAACGAACTACCCAAATGTTGCGAACGCCCATTATCAACAATCACAATATGCATTTCGCCTCCGGGTTTCGGTTTCCGGTAATGCGATGTATATGTAGTTACAGCTTGTCCCGTTGCATTACGAGCCAATAAGCGCGTAAAAATACCTAAATCCTGTTGACGGGGAAGCAGCTTTTCAATACCGACACAATGAATTTGCACCGAAGCTGTTTGAACACCCATATCGGCATTTCCTTCATTTGTACAAACAACAACAGTTCCCGTGTCAGCTACAGCAAAATTAACTCCGGTAATGGCAATTTGTGCCGAATGGAATTTATTCCGCAAATGGACTCTTGCTGCCTGTGTCAAGAATTGTGGGTCGGAAGCACCTGCAGGCGTTCCGATTTTTTCGTGGAAAGTCTCGCCGATTTCCTCTTTTTTCAGGTGAATTGCCGGAACAACAATATGACTTGGTGGTTCGTGCCGGAACTGAATAATGCGTTCTCCCAAATCTGTATCGACCACTTCCAACCCCTTTGCTTCCAAAAAATGATTTAATCCACATTCTTCGGTAAGCATCGATTTGCTTTTAACAATCCGGGTAGCATTGTGACTTTGAATAAGTTGAAGCATGATGTTATTAAACTCATCCGCATCCTTTGCCCAATGAACTATCGCTCCATTTTTTGTGGCTTCTTCCTCAAATTGAAGCAAATAAGCATCCAGATTTGATAATATATGTTCTTTTATTTGAGAAGCTTTGCTTCGTAAATCTTCCCATTCGGGAACAGCTTCTGCAGCACGATCCCGTTTCTGACGAATCATCCAAAGTGTTTGATTGTGCCAATCAACACGCAATTCGTCTTTCAGAAATTCTTTTGATTTTTGTGCATGCTTACTCATAAACTGTTGCTATTAAGAATTTCGGCAATATGTCTTATCTGCATATTTTTATTTTCTCTTCGAATAATACCTTCGAGGTGCATCAAACAAGATGAATCGGTAGCTGTGATGATTTGAGCTCCGTTCTTTTCGTGATCGCTTAACCGGTCTTTCCCCATTTTAACCGAAACATCCGGTTCAAAAACAGAAAATGTTCCGCCAAAACCGCAACATTCGTCTGTCCTGTCCAATTGAATAAGCTCAATTCCTTCGGCTTTCTCCAATAAAGTACGAACTTTCGAATAACGGTTTTTTACAATCAATTCGGATGGAGTGCCCAATCCTAATCCACGTAATCCATGACAACTTTGATGAATTCCGACTTTATAAGGATAATGAATTTTCAAATCGGTAATTTGCAAAATATCCACAATGAATTCACAAAGTTCATACGTAGATTGACGGACTTTTTTCACATCATCGGTTTGTTCCAAAATATCATAATGTTCGCGCACATGATAAGCACAACTTCCCGATGGAGTTACAACATAATCGAACTCTTTGAAATTCCGGACAAAATTCCGGTAAATAGCTTTGGCATCCTGTTCCGAACCGCTATTAGCCAAAGGTTGTCCGCAACATGTCTGTTCAATCGGATAATGAACATCCAACTCGAGTTTTTGAAGTAATTCCAATGTCGCAATTCCAACCTGAGGATAGAATTGGTCGATATAGCAAGGAATAAAGAGGCCTATTTTAAATTTATTATCCATAAAATTGCTTTTATAATACTACAAATTTATGAAAAATTTAGAAGGAAAAAATTTTGATGAAGAGTTTTTTAGATTATAGTTTTAAATGAAGTCAGTATTTAGATAAAAAGGAAAAAGATGAAAGCCAAAAGATACTTCAATTCGTCCTCTGAATTTATTCTTTCTTCTTTTTTCTTTGCTCTTATATCTAAAATTTACCTATAGCTTATAACTCACCCCAACTGTTCCGTAAATATTGTACATTTTAAACGAAACACCTGTAAAATCAGAAGGAAAAATAGGAAGTAATCCCCAAGCTAATTGTCCCCTTACAGCAAACCGATGAGAAAAACTCCATTCGCCGGCAGCTTGTAATCCAAAATCAAACTTCCTCAAATCATCGGAAAAATCAAATGTAGCTTCATTCACTTCGGTTTTTTCACCGGTTGGACCACCTTCCCTGATATATCCGTCGGAAGCAGTTCCCGAAAAACTTGGACTATATAAATAAGCGGTATAAATACCAGCCTGTACCAGCCATTTATCCGAAATACGATAAGAAGCCATAATAGGAATAGTCATATATGAATTCTTGATTTTCGTTTCATTATGACCTGTAAAATTTCCCGTATAAATCTCGTCACTCATTTTTATTTCGGTATGAAGGTTCAAAACACTATCTTTTACCGAAAACCCTTTATAATCGAAAGTAAATTGAGCCGTTAATCCCCATTTATCGTTAAACCAACGGGTTGCTTCAAACGCAATGTGAGGTGCAAATGAAGGTGGTGAATATTTTTCTATTTTTCGAACCTCCACAGGCATTGGTAATGGCGAAGTCCCACCGATATTGTATCCGGCATTAATTTTAAATTCCCAAGGATGAGTATTCTGTTGAGCATTACCTTCAATAAAAGGCAATATTATGAATATTAATAATAAAACGTTACTTTTCATATATTTAACTATGATTATAATGATTAAATGAGGACTATGATTTAAAACTGTATTTTTTTTGGTTGATTGAATATGATTAAGAGGCTTTTTTAATATTTATTACATGAAAAATTATACTTCTTCATACCCTTTTTCGCTGCTTTGTGTCTTCATTTTTGCTCAAAATAACCTGCAAAAACAAATACCCAAAACATCTAAAAAATAACTAAAAAAGGCATTATGAAAAAGATTTAAACAATTTCTAAAATTACAAACTCAAAATAAAATCATAGTCTTCATTTAATCAACCTCATCATAGTACAATTTTACATCATCAATTATCAATCGACTTCCGGGACGGCCTTCATAGTATGCGCCTCGCTTACTCGAAGAAAATACAATTGTAATTTTATATTCGTTTTTTTGCAATTCTTCCTCATTAAAAGAAGTTGAATACGAGTCATAATCAAAATACACTTCAAAAGGAACAAATACATTCCCTTGTATAATTTCGGAAGGCTTAACCTCGGCACGCGCGATAATATTCGGAGAAGTACTTACATTATCTCCATACAAATATTGCACTTTATCATCCGTTTTATAAATAGTTGAATAAATGGCACAAGTATCCCTTTTTCCAGCAGTATGGGAACCATCGGCATTAATATAATCCTCTGTTCCTTCCTGATATATATAATATCCTGTTAATTTCACAGGCTTTCCACTATTGAAAGGGATTCCAAATCTGGTAGATTTCAATGGATCGGTTAATCCTGTAAGTGCATCAAAACCACCCAAGTAAAGCGAACCTGCCAAACAAGGAATAAATCGTATGCCCCCGGCAATACTACCAGGACCCACCATAGTTCTTAATTCAACCGCCGAACTTCCTGATACGCAAACCGAAGTTTGTCTTACCGGATATTCGTCAGCAGGTTTGGTTTTTGAATTCCATGCAATTGCCGTACCATTATTGCTCGAATACCACTGTAAAGAATTTTGTTTTGGATTTTCATACAAATAAGTAGGGCTAATTTTTATCCAAGTTTCGAAATCGAATACATCCGGAAAATCTTCCACTTGGATAATAGAGTAAATTTTGGAATGATTTTTATCTTCCGAAGTAACTTTGATATAAAAAAGCGTATCGTTTACTATCGTTTTGGCAATTTTCTCCCATTCGGCTCCGGGAGTTACCGAAAGCGTAAAATCAGCATCTAACAACGAAATGCCTTTTTTGGGATAGGCAACAATATAATTATTATAAATTTCCACATTTTTTATCCGTTGAGTACCATCAGGAAAAGAAAAGGTAAGAATATCAGCCTCTGGGTCTAATGGTGCATCCTGAATGCAACTTGTCAATAAAAATGGAGTAAGCAAAAATAAAAGAAAATACTTTTTCATAAAACAATAATTTTAGCAAAAGTAGTTCTTTTGGAGAAGAATAAAAAAGAAAAAGTCCGATTTAATCTAATTAAATCGGACTTTCAACTATATTATTAGACTAATTATTTGAATAATTATAGAATTCTAAATATGCATATACACCAGGTTCTGTTTCTACAGCGATCTCAATATTCGTTTTTCCTTGATAATATACTCCAAAGACTTCAACTGTCAAATCATCTTTCCAAGTTGAAGTTCCATCTGAATAATAAACTGTAACTGTTTTTCCATTATTATCAACTTCTTCCGAACCTACAACCGAAGGGCAACTAATATTAAAATTTCCAAAATTTGGAAGATCCTGATTAAGAGTTAAAGTTACTTTACTATCAGAAGTTTTTGTAACCTTTATAGTTACATTTTCTGCAATAACTCCATAACCATCCATTTCTAATATTCCTGTGTAGGTTCCTGTAACTTTATCAGCAATTGCATCATCATCACTACAAGCTGTAAAACCGATAAACATAACTGATAACAGCATCAAGAAAAACAAGTTACTTTTTAATACTTTTTTCATAATTAAATTGATTTTTTTAATGAATGCAAAAGTAATGTTTTTTGTTGATTTTTTGTACTCGTAAAGACAATTTTGATGCAATTACCCTAAAGCATTTTATTTTAAAATCATTTTTTTCCGGAAAAATAAACATAGAATGTATTATCACCTATAGTAACTGCAATATCAATATCAGCAGTATTATCTTCATAGTAATATCCTGTTACAACAACATCATAACCTTCCCATGTTGTATTTCCATTACTAACATATTCTTTATCATCAGCATTGTAAGTCAAAGTAGAAGGACATTGAATATCAAGAGTTCCAATACCAGGAACAGCCTGATTTATACTTAACGTTACTTTATCACTAGAGTCTTGATTAACAGTAACTTTTACACCAGGAATAGATTGTTCTGTAGATCCAATCTCCAGATTACCTGTGTAAACCCCAGCAACGGTATATTCGTTGTCATCATCACTGCAAGCTGTAAAACCAATAAACATAACTGATAACAGCGTTAAAAGAAACAATTTACTTTCTAATACTTTTTTCATAATTAAGTTGATTATTTTAAAATGAGAATAAAATGATATTTCTGCTAATTTATGTACTTATTTGCTCATTAATGTAAAAATACTAATTTTGGCAAATTATCATTATACAGTTTTCATAAAATGATATGAGAAAATCTTATTGGATGATCGTCTTATTGATTTTATGGAATGTTTCTATTCATGTGTATTATTTTAATAAAATCCATATAACAATCTAAAGAAGGAATAAGTTTATGAAAAAGATTATTTTTTTATCCGCTTTCATATTGATAGTATCAAGTATATCGGCACAGCAAAAATTGGAAATTGCAGATATTGAAATGACCAATTTAGGTGATACTCAATTATATGCAACCAAGCGTGACTCTGATAAAACACCATTAGAAGGGAAAATACGCATAATAACCGGATTTACGACCGAATATATTGATGCCGAATTTAAAGGTGGTTATGGTATCGGAAAGTGGGAATATTATAAAAATAACAAACTAACTGTTACTATCAATTACAAAGATGGTTATAGAGATGGTGATTTTTCCGAATTGTATTCAAGCGGCGATATCAAGGAAAAAGGCAAATACCTGAAAGGACAGAAAAATGGTACATGGGAAACATTTAAAAGCGACGGAATCATTAAGTCAACCGAAATATTCGATAATGGCAGTGTAACAAAACGAATCACTTATTACACTGATGGAAAAGTAGATAGCGAACGGAATTATAAAAACGGGAAAGAAGATGGAATAACCAAACAATACACATGGGAAGGTGTATTGAAATCGGAAAAAAATTATATAAACGGAAAGCAAGTGGGTAAACAAATGCAATATTACACCAGTAATGCTGGTGATTACATCCAAACCAGCAACTATGATGAAAATGGAAAGCTTTCCGGTGATTTTCTGGAAATATATGCCGATAATAAAGCCACTAAGGAAAAAGGCAAATATTTAAATGGAAATAAAGCTGGGAAATGGATTTATGGATATAAAAATCATTTATACAAAGAAGAAACTTACGAAAATGGCAAATTAACTGATTCTAAGGAATTAAAATAAGAATTATTTTTGTATTTCTTTCAAATTGCAACGTATAAGAAAAGGCCTGTTAAAAAAAACAGGCCTTTCTTTTTGTCGGAAAAATAAAAAACTCTACTTTTGCAGCTCCAAATAAAAGGTCTCCGTAGCTCAGCTGGTAGAGCAATTGACTCTTAATCAATGGGTCCAGGGTTCGAGTCCCTGCGGGGATACAAAAGAAAAACCAATCTAATTACAAAAAACCTCTCAAAGACTACTAGTTTTTAAGAGGTTTTTTCTTGTATTTATCTCGAACTGTGCGTGTTTACAGGGAAATTATCGGGATAGTCCAACGAATCTAATTTAAATTCCCAATCGGAAGTCCGACACACTTTCCTTTGTTGAGGTAATTTCTTCAAATATACTCTTACTTCCTTTTCCCATCGGACATTGTGTACTAATGCCCATCCATATTTCAGCCGGATAATTATTTTCATATAAACGCACCATTTGCCAATTCTTATTATCGAGCGAATAATAAGATGCTATAGTTTGGGCATCTGATGAAATTTTCATATACACATACGGCTGTACAACTATATCATGATTATTATCATCGGAAGTGCCCACTGTGCGTACCGACACGACACGATGCTTTCCCCGTTCATCCTGCTCAAAACAAAGCTTTTGGAAAAAACTGTCATTTACATAAACATAAGGTAACAATATACCCCTCTAACCCAAACTTCAATTTTTTTCTCTTGTCTGGGATAAACTGTTTCATAAAATTATATAAATTTGCAATTCAACATTAATATCTAATTTATTATGGAATACTCGTATATTATTTTAACTGTAGCTCAAATTATTGCTGTAGCAATAATACCTTTAATTGTATGGAAATTGAGTGTTAAATATCAAGACAGAAAAACTAAACAAGATGCAAAATTACAATTGTTTCTAACTCTAATGGCTAATAGAAAGAAAACAGTTTTAACTACAGAATGGGTAGACTCCTTAAATCTAATAGACGTTGTTTTTCAAGATGATGACAAGGTTCGCTCTGCATGGAAAGACTATTTTGAGAGCCTACACCCTCAGTCAATACATAATGCTGACGGTAGATTATATCTTCTTGCTCTATTGTCTGAAATGGCGAAAAATTTAAATTATAAGAATTTGAAACAGACAGAAATCGACCATTTTTACACACCTCAGGGGCAGAACTCACAGCTAACTCGCCACGATTTAATACAATCTGAGACATTAAGAGTTCTACTAAGTTCAAAGAGCTATGGGGAGACTTTTGACCTTGAAGGGTTTCAAGAGAATAACAAAAGGTTGTTTGGCGATAAGTAGTCAATAAATCATTGATTTTATCTTTCATATTACTTGTTTTTAAAATGAATAAGTTGGATTGGTTTACTTGTCAGGGATAAACTCCTCAAAAAATATTTTCATATATTTGTAAACTAACTAAAACATCATATCAATATGAAAGTACCTCCATTCTACACAGTAAAAAAGACTTCTGTATATCATAATGATAACGAATGTTATCTTGGAAATGATATTGAAAAAGACAATATTCGTCAGGGTACAGGTGGTTACAAATTATGTTTTAATTGTAAGAAACTTAATAAGAGCAAAAAGTAACTTCTCCTGCTGGGTCTTCTACTATACCTTCTTCAATGAGTATTCGTATTTGGGCTGAACTAACTTCAAATCCCTCTTTTCTTAGTATCTGAATAGCCCTGATACAGTCTACTTCATTAACTCTATCTGTAAATCTGTTTACAAATAACAATTCATCACTATCAAATAATCCATTTTGAGAACCTTGTTCACAAAATTGAATTACTCTAAAATTGTAACTTTCTAAAATTGCTACAGCATCTTTGTTTGATTTATTCTTTTTCATATCAAATTTGATTTAAAATGAATAATTTGTATTAGTTTTGTAGTTGACATACGATTTTTTTGAAGCATTAGCTTTTTATTCTGTCAGTGGGAATCTGGTAAATTCAAGACAGCACAGAATAAGACAAGTCAATGCTCATGCCATAGGCATGGGTACTGATGTCTTATTTATGCTGTAAGGTTTACCAGAACCTCCATTGATAGATAAGGCTTTAATCCCATGCTTTTTTATTTATTAACACTACTTTGGGACTTGGTAGTTTAATACAATAAGGTTATGAAAAAATTCATTTTGTGTCTATCTTTAATCTGTTTAACTTTTAGTTTTAACTCATGCTCCAATGATGACGATGATAATAACAGTCAGGGTTCTGGTGGTTCATCTACAATCAATCCTCCTGCATGGATTATTGGCACATGGAAATCTCCTGAACTTGGTGAAACCCACAAATTTCAGTTCACTAAAAACAATTTCATTTTTACACAACTTGCAACAGTTTATAACTTTGCAGAAATAGCAAAACAAGATTATTATAGTGTTAAGGAAACTACAAATACATCTGACATATATCAAATAGAGAAAACGTTTTCTGGAGCTGGTGTTACTGCTAAAGACTCTTTCAAATTTGTAAAAGTATCTGATAATGAAGTAACATTTTATATGTCGGGTGTGGGAATTAATCCAGCACCTATTACTTTGAACAGGGTAAATTAATTCTTGATATTATGGGAGTTATTGTTGTTATTGCTATTATTATAGTTGTAATACTTGTTATAGTAAGTAAAGAAAAAGACAAAGAAGTTGACTTCTCTGAAATAGGAAACGCAATTTTATATGTAATATTGATTCTACTTGTTATTGGCTTTGGTCTATTTCAAATAGCAACTTTTATGTAAGGAATTAGTCAGGGAAAATTGTATGTCTTTTCCCTGACTATTAAAATCTTTCACTACATTTGCATTCTAAATATTAATCTACTAAATATTATTGTCATGGCAAAATTGATACAATACATATCTGCAATCACAGGACAATTTGTTAAAAAAGAATACGCAGAGAAAAATCCAAAGACTACTATAAGGAGGATTATAGAACTAAAACCTAAAAAGAAAAAATAACTTACAATTTTTCATATATTTTCTTTGTATATAGATTATATTAAATAATTACCCAAATGAATTTTATAATTAATTGATATAATGCTATTTATGAGTCTAATTTGGGTAATTTCCTCTTCAAAACTATATAATATATTGTATTAGGTAAGCATATACTTCATCAGAATTATTTGTAGACTTACACTTAATACCTATCTTTTCAAGAATATGATGTACACAATGAAATATTTCATGTTGTAATACAGAAAAGTCAAAAGGTGTCGCTGGCTCTGATTTCATCCAAAGTACTGTTTGGTTTGTAGGTAGTATAATAGATAAGCCAACCCGATTATCTTCCAGTTGTTTTTTATCAATATTTATTTTATATTTTTTTAGCATTTTCAATAATAACTCTATGTCTCCAAAGTGAACCATTATGTCAAATGGGAAAGTACCACAATCAATTATAAAGTTTTTCATAAAAGAAGGTATATAAAACAAAAAATCCACATAAATACAGTTTCGTATTTAGTGGACGGCTAATTAATTACTCTAATTAAGAAGTAGTTTACTTCTTCTTTTTATTTTTCTCTTCCTCTTCCTTTGGTGGCTTTACCTTTGAAATCTTGGTAATTATATCACCAAAAGAAGGTTTTTTCTTTTCTGTTCCTTGTTCTTTTTTGTCTTTCTCATTACTCATAAATCAAATTTTTATACGTTAAACGAGTACAGCACAAAGATAGCATTTTATTCATTCTCTCACCTTCTTTTAACTTTCTTGTGTTGTATCTAAATACACATTCATCTACATATTTTTGCAGATGCTTCCTTGTCAGGGAATGATAGATTCCCACAACCGACCGCTTCAACAAACTCCAAAAACCCTCCATCGTATTTGTATACGCATCCCCATCAACATACTGCCCCGCACCATGACTCACTATACAATGATTGTAAATCTTTTCAAGTCCTGCGTAACCTACATATTCATCTGTCATAAGTGTTGCTGTTTCTTTTATATGTTGTTTAATAATCTCTTTTAAAGTTTTTCCTTTAACGTCAGGGACAACCATTGCTACAACCTGACCACCTCTTTCAACCATCCCGAACACAGGCGTTTTATCTTTGGTGCTTCGTCCCCGTGCATTCCTTACCTTCTTGTCCCAATGACGGTTTTTGTTCTTTCCTCCGACATAAGTTTCATCTACCTCAACAGTGTTGTCAAGTTCAACTTCTAACTCACACTGACCTAAAGCATACCTTATCCTATGTAAGAGAAACCAACTGGATTTTTGTGTAACTTTTAAATCCCTTGCCAATTGATGGGAAGAAATACCTTTCTTATGAGAAGTTATCAAATAGATAGCAATAAACCATTTCTTTAATGATATTTTACTGTCTTCAAATATTGTACCAACCCTGACAGTAAATTGTTTCCTACAGGATGAACATTTATATCTCTTTTTATCAGAAAAACAATATACCTTCTCGCACCCACAATGAGGACAACATGGTTTACCTTCCCATCTTTTAGATGCAAGGTATTCTATACAAGTATCCTCATCTTTGAAATACTCAACTAACTCAATAAGACTTTCAAATTCATTCTTAAACATTTCTTCCATAAGTATTTTTATTTAACTATCTTTCTTATATTTGCAATGTTTGGCTGAGCTCCCCCAACTCATTAGATAGGGTGGTTATCTAACATTACTAACTAAAACACATTTTTAGTATGGCTAAAACCAAACGAGGAAAAAAGAAAGTGTATGTACATGAATTCTCTTACATCAACAATAATGGTGTATTAGTTTTTGTCCCTCAACACTATCGTTCTACACCAAATATAGGGTAGAGGTTTCCAAAAAGGGGTGCTTCGGTGCCCCTTTCCTTTGACCTACCTCCACATAAAAATACATGTAATTTCAAAACATAAATATACTAAATGTTTTATCTGTTTGCAAATTTTTTAGTAAGTTATTTTCATTATTATTACTAAAATAAAGTCAAGAGAGTGTCTCGTATTTTTCATTACTTTTATTAGGATAAACATAGTTAAAAAATGACATGCCATTTGAATAATTTTCCAAAAGAAATCAAGATAATTGAAAAGCCCATACTCAAATTGAGTTCTCTCATGTAGTGCATATAGCACAATATGTAAAAAAGTTCTGTGAAATTACAGAGATAACGACAACCTGAAAGATGTTGTCATCGAAAAACTACTAATTAATGAGGGATACTTTTAAGTATTTTCTTAAAATTGGTAATAGAATTGTATACATTGGTATCACCAATAACCCTATAATAAGGGAGTATCAGCATAGATTAAAGAAGCATTTTGGCAAGATGGAAATTGTCGGAATTGCTTCAACCCGTAATGGTGCTGAACTTTGGGAGTCTGAAAGGTTAAATACCTATAGGATAAACCACAATGGTAATTTGCCTTTGTATAACAAAACTATTACTGGAAAATAATTCTATTTTCATACCTTCTGAAGGGATTCAATCTCCCTTTGGGAGGTATTTTTTTGTAATGACATGTCAAGTCTTAAAGGTCGCTTGTCCCTGACAAAGAAAATTCTGAAATATAAACAAATAGAGAGGAGGTGTTAATATAAACTGTACTAAAAAGCTATTATTAAAAGTTTGGAACAAAGGAAAGGTAATAAAAGGTGAGAATCCAAAACTATATCGTAAAGATATATTTGGAAATATCATGTATTTCCATTCCTATGGCAAACTAAGTAAATTGGGGTGGGAAATTGACCACTCCAAACCCGTATCAGAAGGCGGTACTAATCACTTGAATAACTTGCAACCAATGAATTGGTTGGCTAATAGGTCTAAAAGTAATAAGTATTTAGCTGCTTAGTAATTACCTCTGGCAATACTATGATATTGTCAGGGGTTTTGCTTCTATTAAAACTTTGTTCTCTCCTTGACTATATTCATAATCTTGGGTTAGAGAAGTATATTGTTACCTAAAAAAATGCATACTATATATTATTAATACACTATAAATACATAAATTAAACTCACAGTATATAAAATATACTACCATTCTTATATTAAATTAATAATTGAATATAGATTAATGAAAAATGTTTTAAATAAGCATGTGCAACAATGTATCTTGTGAATCACTACTTTTGTGAAAATATAAACAGGAACTTATTATCAAAGGAAAATAGGAGTATATATGAAAGCAGCACTATTATTACTATTCGGAATACTTGTTGTTTCTACAGCCGGATGTCAAAATAAAACATATGATGTAAGTTCGGAGCAATCTGATAGTTTACTCATTATCAAACATCTTACGACAATTACTAAAACAGATAAATACCGGAATTATAAAAATATTTATCAATTGGATAAAACAGCTGATTATATCTTTTCTGTTTTTCGGGAATATGCCGACACTACATTTTTCCAATCATTTCAGGTGGAAGGCAAAACATATAAAAATGTAGTATGCCGCTTTGGAAGTACAAATAAGAAACCTCTTGTTATTGTCGGAGCTCATTATGATGTTTGTGGAAATCAGGAAGGAGCAGATGATAATGCAAGTGGCATAGTGGGGTTATTAGAAATTGCCCGATTACTTTCGGGTAAAAAACTTGAATATCCTATTGAGATTGTCGCCTATTCACTTGAAGAACCTCCTTATTTTCGAACAGAAAACATGGGAAGTTACATTCATGCCAAATCCCTTTTCGATGCAGGAATCTCTGTATATGGCATGGTTGTATTGGAAATGATCGGCTATTTCAGTGATAAATCTCAATCTCAGTCCTATCCGGTTAAGGTTATGAAAGTAGCTTATGGTACGAAGGGAAATTATATTTTATTGGCTAAGAGAACAGGATCAGGAAAATTTGTAAAAAATTTCTCGAATGAATTTAAAAACGTAGCAACCATTGATACTCAAAGCCTGAAAGCTCCTTCGAAAATACAGGGACTTGATTTTTCGGATCATCTGAATTATTGGAAATTTGGTTATGATGCACTGATGATCACAAATACAGCCTTTTACAGAAATTATAATTATCATCAAACATCAGATAGAATGGAAACGCTTGATATCCCTAAAATGATGAAAGTTATTGATACTACCTATCAGGCATTAAGTAACTTAAAGTAAGTTTTATCTACATTACTAGTTTTTATATAATGGAATATTAGACATAAAAAAGACCTGTTTTATTAAAAAAACAGGCCTTTTCAGGTAAATAGTGTGTTGAAATTTACCTTTCTGGTGTTTTATTTAGCATCTTTTAATGAAGTAAGAACTGTATAATTCAATAATTTACCTGTATTGTCGTATGTTTCTGCACGAATAATTCCGGCACCTTGTGCATACCATTCAATTCCGGTATATTTTGTTGTTTTTTTATCTTTAGTAATTTCAATATCGAAAGTAACTTTTGCTGCTTTAAAAGGTTCTGTTCTTGCCGGTGTAGTTATATCCTCAGTTTTAACGTATTGCCGGTTGTATTCAAGTACCCTCATCCATTTCTTTTTGTCCTTTGACTGAACAGTAAAACTACCTCCACTCATTTGAAAATCACTTACAGTACCGGGAGTATCCATTGTATTAAAAACATCCGGATAGTCTAGGAAATCACTTACAAGTTCAACATTTGCTCCCAAATATTTCATAACGTCGGGTGATATTGTCCTATTATCCATTTTCAGATAAAAAATTCCATCATCACAACGTGCAATAATATTTCCATGGTCGACAACAGTATCTTTATTGTTAGTCATCACAAAGGAAATCTGCATATCATTTCCCGATTGATAATCATATACCGTCTGCACTTTATACGTCGTTGTACTTAAAAGGTTATTTTGAGCATCATAACTTTTATTTATCATAATTGTTCCCGTATTATTCGGAAAAAAAGTCATGCAATCCTGTGCTTTTAAAGAAAATGACAAAGTAATAAAGCCTAATATAAGTAATAGCGTTTTCATAATTTATAATCTTTAAATTAATAAGTCAAATGAAGCAAAACGAATAAGCGCTTATTTATTTAACACTGAGGCATTTGAAAAGTTCAATATAATAAATTTAAAAAATGTAAATGAATATTTTATTCACATAAATATCTATTACAATATTTTGACTTTAATATATTGATATGAAGAAAGAATATTGGACAATTATACCATATCCGAGCCTGTTTTTGTCTCTTTTATGCCTCCTACCCTATAGAAAGGAAATAATGCAGAAGCAATTGTGAGAACAATACCAATAATAAGGCAATACCCTAAAATCGTTTTAATGGAAAGAACTGTTGATTGTATTTGTACCAAATTATAAATAGAGTTTGTAGCCACTTGCTGAGCATCGAGCGAACTTAATCCTTGAGACAATGCAGTTTTTAAACCAGAGGTGTAACGAGATACAGCAACCGGATTTTGCATATCCATATTTTCGGACAAAATCATCAGGTTTTTCTGCTGCAAATAATACAACCAATTCGAAAACAATGAGGCACATAAGGCCGGAGCCAATACAGCACGTGTAGCTATCAAAAAAAAGGCATTATATATGAATTTAGTTTGAGGAAGCCCTTCGATTACATATACACCAAAAGCAATAAACAAAATCATCATACCGATTCCACGTAAAATCATCGGAAGAAAAAGAGATTCGTAAAGTCCGGCAGGATGAACTTGGAAATAAAGTAATGCCATTGACACTACAAAACAAAAAATACCCAACGACACGATTCGCCGCATTCTTAACCGTTTTTCGAACCAATACCAACTGATTGCCGCACCGATAATAAATCCCGGAATCATCCACAAATACACATCATTAGAACGAATACTATCCAATCTTAAAACAGAATTTTCATACGAAGATACCAAACTGCTCGAAGCAGAAAAAAACATGATAACAAACATGAAAACATATCCTATTAAGGAGTTTCTGTTTTTAAGTACAGATAAATCAAGGTATGGAGTTTCGGAAGTTAATTGTCTTCTCACAAATAACAACAGGTTTAGAAAAATAAGAATTGTTCCGATAATAATCCGAGGAGAATCAAACCAATCCTTTACTTTCCCATACGTTACAACATAAATAGTTGATAAGAAAAAGATCGTGATATATAAAACACTCAACCAATCAATATCTTTTACCGGAATCCGGATAAGACGCCTTCCATACCTGAAACAAATTAATACGAACAAAATAGCCAACAGCAACAATACAACCATAAAATAATACATGTATTGCCATTGATACAAATAAGCCAACCAAGAAGTCAAAGCCAATGATACCTGACCCAATCCCATACTAATCGGATAGAAAAAGGAATAAAACTTACTACGCTTATTTCCGGGGCTTAATACGGGCATCAGAATAAACATAACTTCCATCAAGGCAAAAGCTTTAAAAAATCCAATAAAAAAACTGCATAAAGTAATTACCTCAATATGTGAAGTTACAGCACAAATCAAACTAAAAATTACCTGAAGCACTAATCCGGAAAGAAGAATAGTCTTTGTTGTAGCAATAGGTTTTATTCTTATCACCAAAGGATATGCTATTGCCATTCCTGCCGATGCTGCATAATAAGACATTGTTATATCTTCAGTCAATACACCCAAAAAGCTGGAAATATCAACACTACTTCCTGTATATGCGCCATTAATAAGCATCGTTGGTACAAGGATAACAAAAGCAGCTACAACCTGCAACCAACCCGGAACCCATTTACGAAAAGGAATTTTTTTCTGACTTGCCATTTTTTAGATATGAGATATGAGATATGAGATATGAGAAAACCAACGATTGTTCATATCTCATAACTCATATCTATTTTCTCAATTTAGCTTCTGTTTCTACCATCATTCCTGCACGAAGATGTTGGGCATCTTCAGATGATATATCAATAAAGTCTATCCGAACAGGAATCCGTTGTTGTATCTTCACGAAATTACCTGCCGAATTATCTGTAGGCACCAATGAATATTTCGAACCTGTCGCCTCTGATATTGCAGTAACCTTGCCCTTAAATACTTTATCTTTTAAGGCATCTACTTTGATATTAACCTCTTGTCCGATAAAAATATTTGCAATCTGAGTTTCTTTATAATTAGCTGTAACCCATTTATTTCCTTCACCAATAATATTGGTTAGTGTTTGTCCTGCTTGTACAAACTGACCTTCTTGTATTGAACGTCTTCCCATGTATCCGTCATAAGGAGCTGTAATTACAGTATAAGACAAATTTAGTTTTGCCATTTCCAAGTCAGACTTTTTCCGTAAGATATTAGCACTGGCACTTCCTGTCTTTTTGCTGGCTTCGGCAGATATTGATTGTACAGATTCCTTTTGCTTCAACAAAGCATTATACCGGGCTTGCATTGCTTCATATTCTGTTTTAACCTGTTCATATTGCTGTTCGGAAACAGATTCTTCAGCCAACAGATTTTTATACCGTTTGTAGTCTTGTTCTACTTTCCATAAACGTGCTTTGGCTTCAGCAATATTCGCATCGGAAACAGCAATATTATTCAATGAAGTATTTACTCCGGACGACATGGCATCGGCAGACGCCTCGGCATCCTGCAAAGCCGCTTCGGCATCCAATAATTTGATTTTGAATTCCCGGTTATCAAGTATAACCAATGTATCACCCGCTTTTACATACTGATGTTCTGTAAAATGAACAGATTGTATATAACCCGAAACACGTACGTTTAAAGGAACAATATATTCATCAATCAACGCATCGTTGGTTATTTCATACTGATAATAACGCCAAAAGAAATGTCCAACCCACGCTATTCCTCCTATTATCAATAGAATACAAATTGTATTAATAATAATATTTCGTTTCAAACGCTTTTTAAGCCCTTGTCTTTTTTCTTCATTTGTAGTAGAATTCTGTTTATTCATACTTATTTTTTATGCTGATTCGTGATGGTTGTTTTTGTTATTTGTTGTTAGTTTTTAGTTACTTGCCATAAAGATATCATCTGATTAAGTGCAACAAGTTGCAATCAAATTATTCAATTACAAATTTCCACTTGAACGCAACAATTGATAATATGTATAAACGGCATTTGCCTTGGCTGCTGTAAGTTGCAACTCGGCATCCAACCGAACAGAACTTGCATCCATTAAATCGGTAAGCACAGCCAATTGATTAAAATACCGGTTCTGGACTATACGGAAGTTTTCATTTGCTTGCTTAACTGATATTGTTAAAACGTCCATTCTGTCTAATGCCTCTTTATGTTTTATAAATGCTGCTTTTACATTCATACGGATATCCTGCATTTGTTTTTCTTCTTGTAGTTTTTGCATGGAAATCATTTTTTTTGCAGCATCAATTGTATGTTTGCTTTGATAAACAGATGAAAATTTATACGAAAACACCAATGATACATTCCAAGAATTCATAAACATATCTTGTGGCGGAGAAACCGTTGTAATAGGACGTTGCAATGTATTACCCGCCCGTAATGAAAGGGATGGCAATTTATCACCTTCAGCCAATTGTAAATTCTTTTGGGCTAGATTTATTTCCGATTGAGTGATTCGTAATTCAGGATATTGGCTATATGCCTGCTGCACGTAACTTTCATACGGCATTATCTGATATTTTTTTTCTAATATAGTTGTATCCGGCATTAATAAAAGTTCTTCGTCAAACCCCAGAACAACATCCAATTGTTGCGAAACAATTACAATATTATCATCCGTTTCACGAAGTAATAACTCATAATTGGTAAGTTGAAGTTCGCTTCGTATCACATCATTTGAAGTAATCATACCTTCTTTTTTCATTTGCCGGATATCATGCAAACGTCTCTCGGCATCTTTGATATTATGAGAAAATACTTCTTTTTGTTTATATAAACGAAATAAATCCAAATATTTTGCCATCAATAATAACTTGATATCAGCTTTGTCTTTATCCAGATTTAATGATGCAATTTCTTTTTCCAATGCCGATTTTTCGATATTGCGTTTAATTTTTCCACCACGATACAAAGGTTGAAGTAATTCGACATTGTAATTTTGCATCCAATCAGGCGTTTCGGGATGGGTAGCTCCGGATAATCCATCGGTAAAAACGGTCGGTTGACCAATATAACCGCCAATAATTCCTGCAGAAATATCAGGTAAACGGGCAATTTTTGCAGCCCCTTCCCTATCCTTTGCAATATCAACAGCAATATAAGAAGATTGAATTTTCAAACTATTTTCAATTCCAACTTCAAATAACTCATCTACACTCAAATTCTTTGTAGTCTGAGCATTTACCGAAAAAATACTAAAAAAAACAACTGGTAAAATACGAATAATAAGTAGTCTTTGTTTCATATATCAATACTATAAACAATATTGTTCATGAATTGACTTAAGGTAAGTGATAAAAGCTTTATTATCTAAATATCAATCAGCAGGTCCCTCAATTCAACTAAGAAATTTAATGACGGTTGAATTTGATTTGAATTAATTTTCCGGGAAAGTGCGGTATAAATATCCTGAAGCGAAGGTATAATCGACATACAAATATTTTCCCCTTCTGCTGTTAAATAGACCAATTTGCTTCGCCTGTCAATTGCATCTTCTTTTCTTTCAACCAGATTTCGCTTTTCCATATTATTCATAAGAAAAGTCATGCTTGCCTTATCTTTGAAAGTCTGATTTGCCAAATCCTGTTGATTAACTCCTTGTTTGCGCCAAAGTTGCATTAAAATCTGCAACATCTCAAATGTCAAATCAACGTTTCGTTCCTTTAAATGCCTTTGTACAGCTTGCCTGAAAGCCACATGTGTTTGGGAAATCATCCGGATAAAATCCTGAACCTCCCTCGACTCTTTATTCATTTTTCAAACAATATTTGTAAAAACGGCTGCAAAGGTAAGAATAAATCGGCAAATAGTTAAACATTAAACTATTTTTTTAAGCAAATGCATGAAAATTGGATAATGAGGCTGTTATGAAAGAATTCGTACTTTTACCTTACTATTCTTTAAACATTGAAAAGTTCACGCTTCCATACACCCGATTTTGAAAAAAGTATGGATGATCGTTAAAAGAGTAATTAGCAGGATGTTCCAAGATAAGTAATCCATCCTCTTTCAAGATTTTTTTGGAAAAGATAAGCTCCGGAATTTGAGGTAATTCGGATAAAGCATACGGAGGATCTGCAAAAATAATATCAAATTGTTGAAGCGTATTGAAAATATACGTAAAGGCATCTCCTTTTATGGCAATCAGGTTTTCGTCGTTTAATTCTTTGGCAACCTTTTGAATAAAAGCATAATGCATACCATCCTTTTCCACACAAGTAACCTTGGGGCAACCGCGAGACAAGAATTCAAACCCAATACTTCCTGTTCCCGAAAATAAATCGAGAACCTCCGATTCTTCCCAATCGATAAAATTGTTCAATACGTTAAACAGATTTTCCTTTGCCAAATCGGTAGTCGGACGGGCTCTAAAGTTTTTGGGAACACTAAAACGCCTTCTGCCATATATTCCACTTATTATTCTCATAATAAAAACATTATTGTATTATGTCAATTATAAGTGCAAATAAGCCTGAACATCAAAAGGTACTTTGAGATGGTTTTCCCCATGAATAGGATTATTCACCGGAACAACATTTTGTATAAAGCGGGAAATAATATTTAACAATTCGGCCTTCTCATTTGAAGAACCAGCAACATACAATCCGTCGGAAAGTTGATTGAAATGCAATTTGTCCCACAATGAAAGGATAAAATAGGCGGCATCATTTATATTTGTACAAGGAAAGGTATTAACCGCTTCGATTGTAGCATTTCGAAAACAAAATATACTCAATTCATTCTCATAAACATATACACACATCCGCTCTTTTTCTCCCATAATACGTTGCCGCAAAAAATATTGCAACAATGGAGTAACATGATGTGTAAATCCGGCAAAAGGAAAAGTGCGTTGCAAAAAGTCATACAAATCTTTTTGTACGCCAAAAAGATTCACAATATTGCACATTTCTATCCGATTCGATAAAATTTTACTATTCTCTATATTCTCAAAATTAAATTTGAAAAAAGTTTCTTTTTTATCCTCATTTGTTTTGTAGATATCTTCGGGAACAAATGTGTAAAACCCATTAGATAAAAGGATTTGAGTATTTTTATAATTAAGGGAAAGATGTCCGTTATTAAAAATGGCTTCTTTCAAACTTTCAATAAAAAGAGATAACCGCGATAGTTTCAATATTTCGTAGTGCCCTGCATTAGGAAAAGCATCATCATATACATAAAATGATGCATCATTCGGAGATTGCATACGAATTAACAACTGATATTTTTCAGATTTATTGAAATCTATTCTTTGTTCCATTTTATATTTAAATTCAGTGACTTAAAGATTCAATGATTAGACGAACTTATCCGCAATCCCGGATATACTCCCGACTGTAAAGCTTCGGTAGATAATTGGCTCAATTCCTGTTTATTAATTCCATATAAATAAAATTCATAAGGAACTTTCGCTTCAAAAGCCGATTCCGATTTCCCGTCTTTATTATTCGCCTCCCCTACCTGAAGATCAACTATTTTCCCTCCCGAATAAGGTACAAACTGCATAGAATCCGGTGAACAAATTTTATTTATTTGCAAAAAGATTACAGAGTCGGACTTAACAAAATTTATCAATACATCAAAATTATCTGTATAATAGGCTTTTTCAGCATAGAAAAATGCTTCGGCTTCACCAATAGCAGACAAACGCAACATTACTGCTTTCTCTCTTCTTTCTTTTTCAGAAACAAAACGAATTGGATTCAAAACACTTCGGACACAAAGTATTGTAAGAACAACAGCGGCCAAAAGCAAAAGTATTTTTAATAATGTTTGCATATTGTTTCTGTATGCAAATGTAATACAGAAGAATGAAAGATACTATTATTTTGAGAAAAAATACTTTTGCTTGTTTACAATAAAGCTATCAACGTGTTACTTATAATACTATATATCAAACTATTATTATCAATATAGTTTCGATTTATGATTTTAAGTTAAGCGATATTTATTGCACTCAGTTTATGTTGAATAATAAGATTACCATCCCTGCCGAATTGTCACTTTTTCTGTCAATTTTCAAAAAAACAAAACTAATTTGTATGTCAAAATGTTTTTTAAACATTAGAGGCTTTCTTTGGCATAAAATTTGATTGATTATTGAAAATTGAATTAAATACGAATTATAACAATATTAAAATACAAAAAAATTATGGGAAAAATTATCGGAATAGACTTAGGGACAACCAATTCCTGTGTTGCCGTAATGGAAGGCAACGAGCCAATTGTAATTGCCAATAACGAAGGAAAACGTACTACTCCTTCTATCGTTGCATTTGTAGAAGGCGGCGAACGTAAAGTGGGAGATCCTGCAAAACGTCAGGCAATCACCAATCCTACAAAAACAATATTCTCCATCAAACGATTTATGGGAGAAACATACGATCAGGTACAAAAAGAAATTTCCCGCGTACCTTACAAGGTGGTAAAAGGTGATAATAATACACCTCGTGTAGATATTGATGGACGTTTATATACACCTCAGGAAATTTCTGCCATGGTTCTTCAAAAAATGAAGAAAACGGCCGAAGATTATTTGGGACAGGAAGTTACTGATGCTGTAATTACCGTTCCTGCTTATTTTAGCGATGCACAACGTCAAGCTACCAAAGAAGCCGGAGAGATTGCAGGATTGAACGTTCGCCGTATCGTAAACGAACCGACTGCTGCATCTTTGGCTTACGGTTTGGACAAAAAACATAAAGATATGAAAATCGCAGTATTCGACCTTGGTGGCGGGACTTTCGATATTTCTATCCTTGAATTGGGAGATGGTGTATTTGAAGTAAAATCGACCAATGGAGATACTCACTTAGGTGGAGATGATTTCGACCACGTAATTATCGACTGGTTAGCAGATGAATTTAAAAAAGATGAAGGTATTGATTTACGTCAAGACCCAATGGCTTTACAACGTTTGAAAGAAGCTGCCGAAAAAGCGAAAATCGAACTTTCAAGTACAACCAGCACAGAAATTAATTTACCATATATTATGCCGGTAAATGGTATTCCAAAGCACTTGGTAAAAACATTAACACGCGCTCAATTTGAAAAATTGGCAGACAGTTTGATTCAAGCAACTGTAGAACCTTGCCGTAAATCATTATCCGATGCAGGATTGTCAACTTCAGATATCGACGAAGTAATCTTGGTAGGAGGTTCAACACGTATTCCTGCAATTCAGGCAGTAGTTGAAAAATTCTTTGGAAAAGCTCCGTCAAAAGGAGTAAATCCGGATGAAGTTGTAGCTGTAGGAGCAGCTATTCAAGGTGCTGTACTTTCGGGGGATGTGAAAGATGTGTTGTTGCTAGATGTTACCCCGCTTTCATTGGGTATTGAAACTATGGGTGGCGTAATGACAAAATTAATTGAATCCAATACAACTATTCCGACTAAAAAATCGGAAACATTTACAACAGCCGTAGATAATCAACCATCTGTTGAAATTCATGTATTGCAAGGCGAACGTCCATTAGCCAACCAAAATAAGAGCATTGGTCGTTTCCACTTGGATGGAATTGCTCCGGCTCAACGTGGTGTACCTCAAGTTGAAGTAACTTTTGATATTGATGCAAATGGTATCCTGAATGTTTCTGCTAAAGATAAAGGTACAGGAAAACAACAAAGTATCCGCATCGAAGCATCTTCGGGATTAAGTGATGCAGATATCAAACGAATGAAAGACGAAGCTGCTGCCAATGCAGATGCAGATGCAAAAGAAAAAGAACGCATCGACAAATTGAACCAAGCCGACAGTTTGATTTTCCAAACGGAAAAACAATTAAGCGAATTTGGCGACAAACTTCCGGCAGATAAAAAAGGTCCGATCGAAGCCGCTTTGGCAAAATTGAAAGAAGCTCATAAGGCACAAGATATTCCGGGCATTGATGCTGCAATGAACGAATTGAATACGGTATTCCATGCCGCAAGCCAAGAGATGTACAATGCTCAAAATCAAGCCGGAGCCCAAGGACAACCAGGACAAGATTTCGGACAAGGAAATCAAGGTAGCCAAGGTTCGTCGAATGATGATGGTGGTGTAACGGATGTTGATTATGAGGAAGTGAAATAAAATCGGTTAAAAACGATTATCAACAATAACGAATCCGCAGTAAACGATTGATTTACTGCGGATTTTCTTTTTAAAGAATTATTGATTTTAATGTTTGGTTATCGATTTTTATCGTATATTTGTACCATATTTGTGCCGCGCGTTAATTGGCGATAATGTGCTCCTTATTCATGCTTATTATGTCTTAACATACCTTAATTGATGATAAAGTAACGGATGTAAGAAAACGATATGGGAATTAGTAAACTAAAAATACCGAAAATTTGCGAGCATTGCGGAAAGCCTTTCGAGGCAAAAACCGTTACTACTCGTTTTTGCAGTACTTATTGTGCAAATAAATCAGGTAAAGAGAAAAAGCAAGAAGCGAAAGAAGCCGAACATAAACAAACCATCTTGGAACAG
>JAVBLR010000001.1:0-358845 GCA_031553395.1 Bacteroidales bacterium
TAATTTTCCGGCAAAGAAATACGCTTGTTTTGATATAGAAAAATATTTAATCATTTAATTATCAACAAATAATAACTTTTTCTGTTGATAAGTAGCTCCTTTTTTTTATTTTTTCCCACAAAATCTTCCGAACACTCGTAAGTTAAGGTCTAATTTCGGGGTATATTATGTAAGAAGCATGAACATTTTTTATAACTATTTGTTAATAAAAGATAAGTTAAAAAAATAACTGTATTGAAAAACAGTTGTATTTTTATTGATTAATTACCTATAATTAAATTGTTTATGCTTTTAAATATATTCAGGACAAAAATTACGTTGATTATTGTTCTTATAGTAGCTTCACTATCAACTTCGGCACAATCGGCGGCTGACAGTACGGTAAAACAAAAACAGGAAAAGAAAGTAAGTTATACCGCTTTACCGAAGTTATCATTCGATCCATCGCGGGGAACAAGTTTCGGAGCAATGGGTATGGCTTTCTTTAAAATAGACAATGCTCCCGATACAAAACCTTCACGAGTTGTTGTAACCGGAGGATATAGCACGAAAAAAGACTGGATGGCAATGGCTTTTTCGCAGTTATTCTTGAATAATGACAAATTGAGATTAACTATAGCCGGAGGCTATATGAACTCCAATTTTCAAACCTACGAAACTTCTCCTGTAGGCAGTGAATTTGTTATTCCTTACAACAATCATGGTTGGATGGCATTATTTACGCCCTCATTCGAAATTTATAAACATTTGTATCTTGGGCCTTCTGTTCAGCTTTATCATAGTACAATCGATTTTGATCTTTCGGCCATATCTTATCCTGATAGTTTACAGTCGAGTAACCTTAATTCGGCAGGTGTAACGTTGAATTATGATTCGCGTAAAGATGTTTATAATTCATCCAACGGAATTAATGCAATGCTACGCTATTACAATTACGGCAAATGGTTTGGCAATGATGTAAATTCCAATAAATTAATGATTATAGGTAATTATTATTATCCGATAAATACGAAAATGGTGCTTGCCTCTCGTGTATTTGCAAATATCGGATTGGGTAATGTACCTTTTGTTTTGCAAGGTTATGTAGGAAATACCGATTTACGCGGTTATACAAAAGGCGAATACCGGGGCGACCAGATTTATTCGGCACAAGTAGAATATCGGTGGAATTTTTACAAAAAGTGGGGAATGGTTGGATTTACCGGATTGGCATTAGCGGTTACATCCGGTGATGCAAGCCCTGCCTTGCCTGATGTCGGTGCCGGATTACGTTACAAAGTTATCCCTAAATACAATATCAATTTAGGTGTTGATGCTGCTGTTGGACGTGATGATTGGGGATTATACTTTAGAATAACGGAAGCATTTTAGAGAATCAGATTGCTGGTTTTTTCTTGTTTAACATGTAATTATACAGCCTTTTATACCATTCAGCAAATAGCCAACCGGTAAAAGTACCGACTATAACTCCGGTTACAATGTCGCTTGGATAATGAACTCCTAAGTATATCCGGCTGTAGGAAACAATTACAGCATATCCGAATGCAATGGGGATCATCAGTTTGTATATATCATCTCGTAAGGTTACAGCAAACATTGCTACAGCAAAGGAGCACGCTGCATGAGCCGAATAAAAACCATATTTTCCACCGGTGTATCCTTTTACTGTATCTACAAAAGCACCAATATCAGGGTCGCGCGTTGGACGCAATCTTTCAAATCCCAATTTAAATAAATTGCATGTTTGGTCATTCAATAAAATCAGTAACGCACAGGCGATAACAAACATCCAAAAGTTTTTTGGGTATTTCTGGTAAACCATCCATGTGAAAAATACATATAAAGGTATCCATATAAAACGGTTACTAGCCCACCACATAAGCGAATCCATAAAAGAACTTCTAAATCCTTCATTCAAAAACAAGAATGGTCCGGTTTCATAGTTTTTTAATAATTCTAATATGGAATGCATATCATTCTAATCGTTTTAAGTTATTACTAATCGCTTTAAAGATACTAAAAAAATCTTTGATGTATTTATCTTCAAAAAAAGAAAGCTGATAAGATCTCCTTTTACCAGCTTTCCTTTGAATACTATTGGGTTCGATTTATTTCTTCTTATCCGAATTATATCCATAATAATACTTATATCCATATTTGTATTTAGCATATCCGTATTTTTTCTTCCTTAATTCAGTGGCATTCAATACAATATACATATTGTTCAATCTATTTTCATCATATAGACTATTAATAAATTCTGATGTCTGTTTTGGTGTAACATTTTCGCGCGTAACATATACAAACATATCAGCAATACGATTTAATAAGAAGGTATCGGAAACCAATCCTACTGGAGCAGTGTCTACAATTACAATATCGTAATCATTTTTCAAGCCATTTATTAAATTATCTAACCGTTCTGATGCCAATAATTCATTTGGATTAGGAGGTACAGAACCCGCTTGAAGAAGGTATAAATTTTCATGAAAAGTTGTACCTGTAATTAATGCATTATAATCTTCTTCAACACCAGATAGATAAGAAGTTGCACCCGGAAGCTTCTTTAATCCTAGATTTTGAGCAAGTTTCGGGTTTCGGATATCCAATCCTACCAATGCAACTTTTTTGTCCATCAAGGCATAACTCATTGCTAAGTTAATACTAACAAAAGTTTTTCCTTCACCGGCTAATGTTGATGTAACTAAAATTACTTTTTTGTTCGAATTTCCAATAATAAAATTTAAACTGTTTCTCAAAGCCCGGAATAACTCAACAATAGAAGAGTTCACATTCTTTTTTACGACAACGGTTGAACTGTCTGTATTTTTAGAAATTTCACCAATAAATGGAACATGAACCAATTTTGTAAGTTCTTCCCGACTTTCAATTTTAGTTCGAAAGAAGTCTCGTATGATGATAACAATCAATGGAATAAATAATCCGGCTAAAAGAGAATACATCATTTGTGTTTGTGCATTCGGCGCAATTTGTGCGGCGAATGCAGGAGCTGTAACTATTTTTGCTTTTGGAGATATGGCAGCTTGTGATAAAGCTGTTTCCTCCCTCTTTTTCAATAAATAAATGTACAAATCTTCTTTAACCTTTTGTTGACGGGTAATTTCGCCATATTGGCGATCTAATTGCGGAACTGTATGAACTCTACTGTTATTTATTACATTTTGCTTATCTAATTTTTCTTTGGAGATTAAGGCTGTTTGTTTTACGCTAGCAATAGTAGTAATAATCCCTTGGCGCATGGATTCAATTTGTTCATTCAATTGAATCAAGGTAGGGTTATATTCAGAAGACGACCTGGCCAAACGTTCACGATTAAGTACAATTTCATTATAACGACTAATAAGGCCGGTTATACTAACGTCTGATAAGGCCATATTAGGAATAAGCTTGTTATTGTTATCAGGATTCGTTACAAATTTTTCAACATATGTAATCAAGTTGATTTGCATTTCTAATTGCATACGTTCTTGTTCGTTCTGACCCGAACGTTGAAAATACAAACTAGCAGCAGAACCAAGATCTGTAATTTGATTAGATTGGCGAAAATCTTCTACTTGTTTTTCTACATCTCCTAATTCTTGTGATATTTCGTTAATACGCTCTCCAATAAATGTTGATGTATTTCTGGCAACTGTATTTTTATCATTTGTAGTTTCCTCATTGTAAATGTCAATTAGCTTTACAATGAAATCCTGGCATTTCTGTGGATGTTGTCCTACCATCGAAACATTTAACAATGTTGAATTATCACTGGATTCTTCTACTGATAAAGCTCCTGCATATGACCAAGATAAAGCTTTTGGATTATTGATAGACACAACTATATTTCTTTCCGGCATTTCTTTATTTTTGTTCATATCAATGTAAAAAACACCTCTGGGAGTTTCTAATTGAATAGGCATATCTTTAACATGGATAGAATATGTTTTTCCGGAAACATTTACCTCAAATTTATTATCCAAAGGAACAAATTCAAGGTATGCAGAGTAAAGTGAATCCGGCGATATATTTTCCAATCGGACATATATCGGAGAATCTGTTCCATATAACTCCCTGTCCCTCATCCCAAATTTCCCCATTATCCGATAAGATGTATATAATTCCAATGCGGTTACAACTTTGGCGCATAGGTCAGGAGAAGTTAGAATAGCAATTTCATTTACCATATTACTACGCCCCATTCCTGCCAAATCCAACATAAACTCATCGGAACCACTCCTCGAATCTTTTATCATAACCAACTCGGTAGCTCGAAATAATGGTGTAGCTTTATAAACTTTAAAAGCACCATAGGCAAGGCATACGATAACAGACAAAACAAACCATTTCCAATGACCCAAAAACCGAAATAATAATTCTTTCAAATCTATTTCATGTTCTTTGCCTTTTGTTGTTGCTGTTACATTCTGTATATTTTCCGACATATAATATTTGTAAATTAAAAAAAACTTTTCTTCTTGTTAGAAATTTAGACAAGCTATTATTTTGTAAAAGTAAGGATTCTAAAATTTATTATAACATGAATAAACTTATGAGCTGGTTTAAAACTTTACTTATTAACCCAAGTTAATACATAAAAGAGAATTGATGTTCCCATTGTAAAAAGACTATACACCCAGTTGATTGAAGTACTTGTAGCTACTTGAGCGCTTGGTTCTACATAAATCAAATCATTTTGTTGTAGATAAAATAATGAAGGGTATAATACCAAGTCTTTATCCTGCAGATTTATCCTGTAAAAACTTTTTTCACCATTTCCGTCTTCTCTCATTAATAAAACATTATTTCTTTTTGCATAAATACCCAAATCTCCCGCATATGCCAGTGCATCAAAAATAGAACATTTTTCTTTATCAACAGTATATGATCCGGGCGCTCTTACTTCTCCCAAAATTGTAATTTTATAATTGATAAAACGCACCTTAACCAAAGGGTCTTCTGTAATATATTTAGGATATAATAAATTTTTTACAAGTTCCTGAATTTCATATCGTGTCATACCTTCAACTCGAATACGACCAATAACAGGAAATTCAATGTGTCCGTCACTCTCCACAATATATTCAGATCCTCCAACATTAAATGGAGCTGCTGCTTCGGTTACACGAGCTGTACTTACTACAATCGATAATATATCTTTAGGCATAACTTTGGCTTCATATACTGTTGCCGCAGCACTAAGTTGTTGTTGGGATAATGTTTCGATATCTTTCATGTATGGAATCTTGCCGGGTGATACACAGCCTGCCAATAACAATATAAAAAATAACAATGTAATAGAACTTAAGCGTAATTTCATAATTAGTTTGAGATTTATAATATTGTAAAATGAAGTATATTATAGTTTAAAATATCTTTTACCTTATGTTAAACATTAAATTAGGTACAATGTGAAATAAGAAATCTAACTATATAATGGTTTTTAATAAGGTCGAGTATTAGTCGGTTTAGCAAACTCTTAACTCTGCTAAGCTTATAAAAACAGCTTGCAAAGAAACTGTTTTTTTTAATACAAAACAATACATAAATATTGTCTATAGCATTTATACGCAATGAATATTGAAATAAAGCGATAGAGAATAAATATTTAAATTAATACAAAAAAAGTAAATATATATTAATAATAAACGCTTTAAATAGATGATTTTTACAAACAATAAATCTGATTTTTTCTTCTTATGTCAAATCTAAAAAAAAATTCCTAATAGTATTCTTTAAGTAATAGAATTTGTTTTGTAATATAAGTAGCTTATAATAAGTAAATTAAAATCATTTGTGTTTTGTTGATAACTTTTGTGGTAAAAAGTGGGGAAATGTGGGTAAAAATTATATCTTTACAGCCAAATCATTGACTATAAAAATAATGTTGAATTTTTTGGGAAATATTGAAGCTAAACTTGATAACAAGGGGCGTGTTGCTATTCCGGCACAATTCAGAAAGTTGCTGCAAAAGGAAGAAATCAATTCCCTTGTGTTGAGAAAAGATATTTTTCAAAACTGTTTGTCCTTATATCCGTCTAATGTGTGGAATGATAATATTACAGAATTACGTAGTCGCTTGAACAAATGGAATGAAAAGCATCAGCAATTGTTCAGGCAATTTGTGTTGGATGTTGAAAAAGTTGAAATTGATTCTTCAGGGCGAATACTCATATCCAAGCGATATTTGCAAAAGCTGGGAATTAATTCAGATATCCGGTTTCTTGGGATGGGAGATATTATTGAAATATGGCCAAAAGAATTGTTAGAGAAACCATTAATAGATCCGGATGATTTTAGCAGGGAAATTCAGCAATTAATGAGTGGAGAATAAGCGTAGAATATTATCTTTGCATTATTTTTAAAAAAGTTGTTTTAAAAGATGTAAAAATCTAATAATTAAGCAAATAACATAAATAACGAATAACTAACGACCCAAAATGTACCATATACCAGCTCTATTAGAAGAATGCATGCAAGGATTAAATATTAATCCGGATGGAGTGTATGTGGATGTTACATTTGGTGGCGGAGGTCATTCGCGCGAAATACTGAAACATTTAGGAAAGAACGGACATTTGTTTGGGTTTGACCAGGATCAGGATGCAAAACGAAATATTCCTGAAGATGAGCGGTTTACATTTGTACACAGTAACTTTCGTTATTTGTCTAATTTCCTGAGGTATTATAACATAGACAAAGTTGATGGAATATTGGCCGATTTAGGTGTTTCTTCGCATCACTTTGATGAAGCCGAACGTGGATTTTCTTTCCGGTTTGAAGGAAATCTGGATATGCGAATGAATCAAAAAGGCGGAAAAAATGCATCTCAAATACTCAACACATATACAAAAGAGCAGTTGGCCGACATATTTTATCATTATGGAGAATTAAATAATTCCCGTAGAATTGCCGAAAGCATCATAAATCAACGAAAATTAAAGGAAATCGATTCAATATCGGATTTTGTAAATATTATTCAACCGTATTTATCCAAAAAACAAGAAAAAAAAGAATTGGCACAGGTTTTTCAGGCCTTGCGCATGGATGTCAATAATGAAATAACAGTGCTAAAAGAGATGTTAACTCAAGCAGAGAAAGCTCTGAAGCCTAAAGGCCGATTGGTTGTTATTTCTTATCATTCATTGGAAGACCGATTGGTAAAAAACTTTATGAAAACCGGAAATTTTGAAGGTATTTTAGAAAAAGATTTTTTTGGAAATCCGATTTGCCCGTTTTCATTAGTGAATAAAAAGCAAATAATACCTTCGGAGGAGGAAATTACTCGTAATCCGAGAGTTCGCAGTGCCAAATTACGCATTGCAGAAAAACGATAAATGTTCTTTGTTATTTGTTTTCGTATTTAAAATCACTCTATACGTCAAAAATAACTAACAACAAATAACGAATAACTAGCAACCAAATAACCACAAATGAAGAAGAAAAAGAAAAAATGGAATGCAATCATTGGTGATGTGCTGGGTGGAGATATTCTTGAAAGAGAAGTTTTTACCAAACACATTATGTTGATTGTATGGATTGTTTTTTTGATTTTCATTTACATGAGTTATGGTTATGGAGCATTGGCTCAATTAAAAGAAATCGAAACCTTACAGAAAAAATTGGTTGAAGTAAAAAACGAATCATTGGGACAATCGGTAGAATTGATTCAGAAAAGCCGTAGGTCGAACATCAATGAAATGATAAAAAAACGTGAGTTGGATTTACATGAATCTCAGTCTCCGATTTATATAATTCCGGAAGAAAAATAATCTTCCTCATTAAAGAATAATGGAAAAAAAACGTATTTTATTTGTATTCAGTATCTTCATTGTAATATTATGCCTTGTAATGGGAGGTATAATTTACCGTGCATCCTATTTCTCTTTGGATAATGGGAAATGGGCTGAATATGGAGAAAGACGTTTGCATACAGTCGATACAATTCCGGCGGATAGGGGAAACATATACGATTGTGAAGGGCATTTGCTATCAAGTACGTTGCCTCAATATACTTTTTATTTGGATTTCGGACATTTGAATAAGTATGTATGGAAAGACTCTCGTAAAGTTTTGAATATTAGCAAAAGTGAAGCCGATTCTACAAAAATGAGTAAGGCTTTTTATCATTATCTTGATTCATTAGCATTGTGTTTATCTAAAGAATTTGGTGATAGAACGAAAGAACAATATAAGCAATATTTGAAGAAAGGAGCTGAAAAGAAAAGCGGTTATTATCAGGTAACTTCGCGAAAAGCAACTTATCAGCAAATGATGCGGATAAAAGATTTTCCATACTTCAGGATTGGAATAAAGGAGGTAAATACCGGTGGTGGATATACAGTGTATAAATCCAATTTAAGCGGATTAATAATGAATGTAGAAGTACGAAGGGAAAATCCGTATGGTTCTTTGGCTTCACGTACAATCGGACGAATTTTTCCTGACAGAGAAAAAGGAGGTGAATTTGGATTGGAATATGCGTATGATTCTCTACTGAGGGGCACTCCAGGGCTTGGAAGATATGTTTATGCCCGTATCAATAAAAATCCAAATACAGAACGAACTGAAACGAAGTCGCTTGTTGTAACTATAGAAGAGCCGGTCGCAGGAAAAGATGTAATTTCCACAGTTGATATTGGTATGCAGGAAATTGCCGAAAAAGCCTTACGGGAAGAAGTTACCGAACTTCATGCTACAATGGGAATGGCCGCTTTAATGGAAGTAGAGACAGGTGAAGTTAAGGCTATTTCCAATTTAACGCGATTGGCTAATGGTTCATATCAGGAAATCAGGAATGAAATGCTGGTTGGATTATTGGAGCCGGGTTCTACATTCAAAACAGCTTCCATGATGGCTGCATTGGAAGATGGTTTAGTGCATGTAAATGACCCTGTTATTCCGGGAAGACATGGGGCGTGGGATTTTGCCCCGGGAGCAACCATCCGCGATCACAACTGGCGTAGAGGTGGATATGAAACGCTTACGATTCCCGAAGTCATGTATTATTCATCCAATATTGGTATTGCAACTATTGTTCATAGAGGATACGCATCTAATCCACAAAAATATTTAGACAGATTAAACAAAATAGGAGTAACAAAACCGATGGATATAGAGCTTCCGGGAGCTGAAGCACCGGATATCAATAATCCGGCTACAAAACATAAACGAAATCCGAAATCCCGTTTGGGAGCATGGTCTAATACAACATTACCTTGGATGTCTTTCGGATATGAGCTTTTATTACCACCTATTTATACATTGAACTTTTACAATGCAATTGCAAATGGCGGTGTAATGATTCGCCCCATTTTTGCAAAAGAAATAAGATATAATGGTAAAGTTGAACAAACATTCGAAACGGAAGTCCTGAATCCTGCAATATGTTCGGCATCTACCTTAGAAACGATTCAATGTATGCTACTTGGCGTAGTAGAGCAAGGTACCGGAAAGCCTATCAAATCTGACTATATGAGAATTGCTGGTAAAACAGGAACAGTGCAAGTGCATGGTACGGCTTATACAAATGTATCTTTTTGCGGATATTTCCCGGCGGATAAGCCGAAATATACTTGTTTTGTAATGATTTGTAATGTAGATCATAATTTGGGTGCCGGAGGAACTGCCGGAAAAGTATTTAAAAATATAGCCGAACAAATATATGTTGCTAATTTGCAGATGCCAGCTATAGCGGCAAAAGATACAATTCCGAATCGTAGTTTAATGCCTGAAATTAAGAAAGGAAATGCTGTTGAAACCGAAAATGTGTTGAAAGCACTAAATATATCGTATCAAGGAAGTGCAACGACAGAATGGATTACTCAAAGGCAAGGACAGAATAATATTTATCTGGATAATCTTGCATTATCGAAAGAAGTTGTTCCTAATGTTGTAGGAATGGGAGCAAAAGACGCTGTGTATATTTTGGAAAAAGTTGGTTTGCGAGTAAAACTCAGTGGACGCGGAAAGGTATTCCAACAAAGCATTCCGGCAGGAAATAACATTCCGAAAGGACAATTAATAACAATACAATTGAATTGAAATGTAGGGGCAAACCCACGTGTTTGCCCTTCAAAAATCAGCCAATATATGAATATTTCAACATTAATACACAACATAAAAGCCATTCAAATCATTGGCAATAATCAATCTGAAATCTCCGGAATCCATTCCGATTCCCGGAAAATAGAAAAGGGTTGGATGTTTATTGCTGTTCGGGGAACACAATCGGATGGACACAATTATATTGAATCTTCTATTGAAAAAGGGGCCTCAGCAATTGTTTGTGAAATAGTACCCGAAAAGAAAGATGAGATTGTAACTTATATTCAGGTTGAGGATAGTGCCGAAGCATTGGGGATTTTGGCATCAACCTGGTTTGGAGAACCTTCGCATCAATTGAAATTAATTGGTGTAACAGGTACAAACGGGAAAACCACAACAGCTACATTATTATATAATATGTTCAGGCAATTTGGGCATAAGGTCGGTTTGTTGTCAACTGTCTGTAATTATGTGGATGATAAAATATATGAGGCGACACATACAACTCCCGACCCGATTGAATTGAATTATTTGATGAAAAAGATGGTGGATGCCGGATGTGAATATGTTTTTATGGAAGTGAGTTCGCATGCTATCGACCAAAAACGAATTGCCGGATTAAAGTTTGTTGGAGGCGCATTTACAAACATTACACGCGACCATTTGGATTATCACAAAACATTTGATGCATATTTAAAAGCCAAAAAAGCTTTTTTCGACAATTTACCACAGGATGCTTTTGCATTGACAAATGCCGATGATAAAAACGGATTGGTGATGCTTCAGAATTCAAAAGCAAAGAAATATACATATTCGATGCGAACGTTGGCCGATTACAAAGCCCGTATTTTGGAAAGCCATTTCGACGGAACTTTACTCGAAATAAATAAACATGAGGTTTTTGTTCATTTTATCGGTAAATTCAATACATATAATTTGTTGACAGTATTTGGAATAGCTTGTTTATTAGGCAAAGAAGAGCAAGATGTTTTATTGCAATTAAGTACGTTGAAACCTGTTGCCGGAAGATTTGAGCCTGTTCGTTCGCCGGAAGGTTTTACTGCAATTATTGATTATGCACATACACCGGATGCGTTGACAAATGTACTGACAAGCATTCAGCAGGTAATGGAAGGAAAAGGAACCTTAATTACAGTCGTAGGAGCCGGAGGAAACCGCGATAAAGGAAAACGTCCGTTAATGGCGCAGGAAGCAGCAAAATATAGTGATAAATTGATTTTGACATCCGATAATCCGCGTTTTGAGGAACCGGAAGAAATAATCAACGATATGCTTGCCGGATTAGATGTTGTTCAACGTAAAAAAACATTAACCATTACTGATCGGAAAGAAGCAATTAAAACTGCCATTATGTTGGCACAAAAAGATGATGTAATCCTTATTGCCGGAAAAGGTCATGAAAATTATCAGGATGTAAAAGGTGTAAAACATCATTTTGATGATAAAGAGATTGTAAAAGAGATTATGGGAAATTAAAAAAATGTTATTAGTTGTTGATTGTTAGTTGTTTAAAATAATTAATCAATACCAATAACTAATAACTAACAACAAATAACCAACAACAAAAATAACCAACTTATGCTATATTACCTTTTTAACTATCTCGATTCAGCTTTTGACATACCAGGTTCAGGAGTGTTTAAATATGTATCCTTCCGGGCGATGTCGGCTTTAATACTTTCGTTGTTTATTTCAACCATTATCGGAAGAAGGTTGATAAACAAACTGCAAATAATGCAAATTGGCGAACTTGTCAGAGATTTGGGATTAGAAGGGCAATTGAGCAAAAAAGGAACACCCACAATGGGGGGAGTTATTATTATCATATCAATACTTATTCCTTGTTTGTTATTGGGGCGTTTAGGTAATATTTATATGATAATGATGTTGGTTACGACAGTATGGTTGGGAGGAATTGGCTTTTTGGACGATTATATAAAAGTTATCAAAAAAGATAAAGAAGGACTTCGTGGAAAATTTAAAGTTGTCGGACAAATAGGGTTGGGTATTATTATTGCATTGGTGATGTATTTAAGTCCGAATGTTACCATTCGGGAAAATATCGAAATAATGAAAGGCGGAGATATTGAGCGGGTTGAACACGCCAAGGAAAATATGAAGTCCACACAAACAACCATTCCGTTTTTTAAAAGTAATAACCTTGATTATGCCGATTTGATTCCGTTTTTAAAGGATTCGGCCAAACAAAATGCAGGTTGGATATTATTTGCATTGGTTACTATTTTTATTGTTATTGCCGTATCAAACGGAGCAAATCTAACCGACGGATTAGACGGCTTGGCAACCGGAAGTTCAGCTATAATTGGGGTTACATTAGGTATTTTGGCTTATGTTTCGGGGCACGTCAATTTTGCTTCTTACCTCAATATCATGTATATACCTGGAAGTGAGGAATTGGTAATATATATCAGTGCATTTATCGGGGCAACAATCGGTTTCTTATGGTATAATGCCTATCCGGCACAAGTATTTATGGGAGATACGGGAAGTTTAACTATTGGTGGAATTATTGCTGTATTTGCCATTGCCATCCATAAAGAATTATTGATTCCGATTCTTTGTGGCGTATTTGTGGTTGAAAATCTGTCGGTTGTTATTCAAGTTGCTTATTTTAAAGCAACCAAAAGGAAAACAGGTATAGGAAAACGGATATTTAAAATGACGCCTTTACATCATCATTTTCAAAAACGAGGATATTCGGGATTGGATGCAATTATTCAACGACCAATTACACCTGTTCCCGAATCTAAAATAGTGGTACGTTTCTGGATTATTGGTATTATTTTGGCTGTGATAACACTGGTAACATTGAAGTTAAGATAAATGAGCAACAAAATAGTAGTATTAGGAGCTGGGGAAAGTGGCGTTGGAGCTGCAATTCTCGCGAAAGAAAAAGGATTTGAAGTTTTCGTTTCCGATTTATCCGAAATAAAAGACAAGTATAAAAACATGCTGAATGAGCATGGAATTGCTTGGGAAGAAGGAAGACATTCGGAAGAAAAAATATTGGATGCGGATGAAGTCGTGAAAAGTCCGGGAATACCCGATAAAGCGCCTTTAATTAAAAAATTGATGGAAAAAGGAACTTCAATTATATCCGAAATTGAATTTGCCGGACGATATACTTCTGCCAAAATGATTTGCATTACCGGAAGCAATGGTAAAACCACAACAACTATGCTTATCTATCATTTGTTGAAGAATGCAGGATTGAATGTGGGTTTGGCGGGAAATGTAGGAGATAGTTTGGCATTGCAGGTTGTTGAGAATAAATACGATTACTATGTAGTGGAATTGAGTAGTTTTCAGTTGGACAATATGTATAAGTTCAAAGCTGATATTGCTATTTTACTGAATATAACCCCAGACCATTTGGATAGATACAATTACGAATTTCAAAACTATATAAATTCAAAATTTAGGATTACGCAAAATCAAACCGAAAATGATTTCTTTATTTATTGGAATGATGATCCAGTAATTCAGAAGGAATTGGAAAAAAGAACAATCAAAGCACAACAATATCCATTTGCCGAAACAAAAAAAGAAGGAGTAAAGGCATATACGGAAAACAATCAATTAGTAGTAATTACGCCTAATCATACATTTACAATGGAACAAGATCTATTGGCATTAACAGGAAAGCATAATTTATATAATTCTTTGGCAGCAGCAATAACTGCAAATATCTTGGATATAAAAAAAGATGATATACGCCGTTCGTTAAGCGATTTTAAGGGTGTGGAGCATCGTTTGGAATATGTGGCAACTGTGCGTGGAGCTAAATATATCAACGACTCGAAAGCGACCAATGTAAATTCGTGCTGGTACGCATTGCAAAGTATGGTAACGCCGGTTGTCCTGATTCTTGGCGGAACAGACAAAGGTAACGACTATACCGAGATTGAAGCCTTAGTGAAAGAAAAAGTACATACAATAATTTTTATGGGTGTTGACAATACTAAATTGCATGATTTCTTTGATGGTAAAATATCTCAAACAGTAGATGCCCGTTCGATGGAAGAAGCAGTTTCAAAAGCATACGAATTTGCTCAAAAAGGCGATACCGTTTTATTATCACCATGTTGCGCCAGTTTCGATTTATTTAAAAATTACGAAGACCGCGGGCAACAATTCAAAGAGTGTGTTAGAAAACTTTAGTTTGATACCTAGTTATTTGTTATTCGTTGTTTGAACAACCAATAACCAATAACTTAATAACGAATAACAAAAATGGATTTGGCAAAAAGTCTTTTTAGGGGAGACAAAGGGATATGGGCTATATTCTTTTTTCTTTGCATAATATCGCTGATAGAGGTATTCAGCGCTTCTATTGCCCTTTCCAGTACACAAGGAATTCACTGGGCACCGATAATGAAGCATTTTGTTTTGCTTATAATCGGGATGTTTATCGTGATTATTGTGCATAATATTCCGTATCGGTTTTTTTCTGTAGGAATGATATTGGTGCCAATTTCATTTCTTTTGTTGATAGGAGCGATGATTTGGGGCGAAGAAAAAGGAAACGCATCCCGTTGGATTAGCGTAATGGGCGGATTGTCTTTTCAACCTTCGGAATTAGCGAAACTGTCTGTAATCATTACAATTGCTTTTTTGCTTGGGCGAATGCAAGATACAAGAACGTCCAAAAACAATACTTTCATTGTAATAATAGCAACTATGGGAGTATTGTGTTTCCTGATTATGATGGATAATCTTTCTACAGCAGTATTATTATTTGGAGTAAGCATTATCATGATGATTGTCGGCAAAATTCCTTTAATGAAAATGGGGAAGCTTATTTTGCCTGTTTTAGCACTTGGGTTATTAGTTTATCTCATAGCTCCGCTTTTTGAAACTTATACGGCTAGAGATGAAACCGAACAAGTTGACAGCCGTGGTAAAATAGCAAAGGCTTTTAATCGTATTCCTACATGGCGTAACCGTATTGACCGGTTTGTGGATTATGTTGTGCATGACAAAACTCCAAAAGAGTATATGGAGGAAGATAAAAATTATCAACCTGGATATGCACGTATCGCAATTGCACGGGGCGGATTTACTCCGAAACTTCCTGGTAACAGTTATGCCCGTAATTTTTTACCCGAAGCAAATTCTGATTTCATTTATGCTATTATTGTTGAAGAACTTGGTATTTTTGGAGGAATTTTTGTTATTATACTCTATGTCGCATTATTGATTCGAAGTGGCCGTTTAGTGCAAAAATGTGAACGTAAATTTCCGGCATTTTTGCTAATAGGTTGTTCTTTGATTATTTTTTGCCAGGCATTGATACACATGCTGGTATGTGTACATTTGATGCCGGTTACAGGGCAGCCTTTGCCATTAATAAGCAAAGGTGGTACATCCATGTGGATAACATGCGTTTACTTTGGGATAATGTTAAGTATCAGTCGCACATTAATTCCTTCGGAACGAATTATAAACGAGGAATTTGTGAAAAAATCAGAGCTATTGCCTGAAAATGTGAATGATACGATTGATAATCGCGATAAAGAAAATCCGGATCTTGCCAAGGAAGCCATTCAATCTGTAATGCATAAAGACAGCTTCAGGGAAGATGCTAAAAAAAGGCATAAAGACGATTTTGAAGATTGATTTATATTTTTTATAATTTCTTATTAGTCATTGGTTGTTAGTTATTTGTTATTATTATAAAGACGAATATTACTATAACCAATTTTTTAAATTTTTAACTCTTAACTTTTAACTATAATGAGCAATTGGTTTGAATGTAAAGTTCGTTACGAAAAGGCAATGGAAAATGGCATGCAGAAGAGAGTAACCGAGCCATATTTGGTTGATGCGTTGTCGTTTACCGAAGCAGAAGCAAGAATAATAAAAGAAATGGTTCCGTTTATTTCGGGCGAATTTTCTGTGTCCGATATAAAAAGAGCTAAGTATGCAGAATTGTTTGAAGACCCAAATGGTGACAGATGGTATAAATGTAAAGTCGTTTTCATTACATTAGATGAAAAAAGCGGAGCTGAAAAGAAAACGGCAGCAAATATGCTTATTCAGGCAGCAGATATTCAAATGGCTTTAACAAACCTAACAGAAGGAATGAAAGGCACTATGGCCGACTACGAAGTCGCTTCTATTGCCGAAACAACATTAATGGATGTTTATCATTATGTTGCGGAAGATGCAGAACCGGCAATTTCATCTAATCCGGATGAGCAAAAACTTCAGGAAATTCTGCAAGAGGATGAGAATGCAGATTTAAATTGACAATTATTTTTTAGACATAAGAATAAAAGACTAAAGAAGATAGAAAAGGCAAAAGATAATAAGGTATTGATGTCTTTCTTCTCATATCTCGTATCTCATGTCTTAAATCTTATGTATTATGAGTCAAATATCAAAAAATCTATTAGCTGTAAAAAAGGAACTTCCCGAGCATGTAAAATTGGTTGCCGTATCGAAGTTTCATCCTGTAGGAGCGATTAAAGAGGCCTATCATGCAGGACAGCGAATCTTTGGAGAAAGTAAAGCTCAGGAATTACAATCCAAGCACAATGCTTTGCCCGGAGATATAAAATGGCATTTTATCGGACATCTGCAAACAAACAAAGTTAAATACATTGTTCCATTTGTTTCATTGATACATAGTGTCGATAGTTTTAAATTATTGGAAGAAGTAAATAAGCAGGTGCAAAAACATAACCGGGTAATACCTTGTTTGCTTCAAATCTATATAGCTGAGGAAGAAACTAAATTCGGTTTTGATTTTGAAGAATGTTGTGCTATGCTTTCTTCGGAAGAATACAAACAATTGCATAATATTTCTATCTGCGGATTAATGGGAATGGCGACTAATACAGATGATGAAAGCCAAATAAGAAAAGAGTACAAACAATTAAAAAACTTCTTTGAAAAAATCAAAGATACTTTTTTCCCGAACAATCCTTCATTCAAAGAACTTTCAATGGGAATGTCTCACGATTATCAGATTGCAATAGAGGAGGGGAGTACCATGGTAAGAATCGGCAGCAGTATTTTTGGTGAACGGGAGTATTGAAAGAGTTATTTGTTATTCTTTTTTAGTTATTTGTTGATATTGATTGATACTCGTAGATATTGCTTGTTTGCAAAAACTCTTAACTTTTAATTCTTAACTCTTAACTTATTCATGATGATATGGTTGTCCTTTTAGGATTGTCATAGCGCGGTAGAGTTGCTCTGTAAAAATAAGGCGAATCATTTGATGAGAAAAGGTCATTTTGGACAAAGAGATTTTTTCTTCTGCTTTATCGTAAATTTTTTGCGAAAATCCGTAAGCTCCACCAACAACGAAAATCAATCGTTTTATTCCAGTCAACATTTTATTCTCTAAATAAGATGCAAATTTTACAGATGTAAATTCTTTTCCATGTTCATCCAGTAAAATGATGTAATCGCCCGGTTCGAAGCATTTCAATAATTCATCTCCTTCTTTTTCCTTCAATTGTTCGATCGTTAGATTTTTAGCATTTTTAATATCCTGAATCACATTGATTTCAAATGGGATATAATGTTTTAATCTTCCATTGTATTCATTAATAGCATCGATAAAGTACTTTTCATTTGTTTTTCCTACAACAAGGAGTTCGATTTTCATAAGATAATGGTTGATTTTCTACAAAAATATGAAAAGCCCTCGGATAAACAACAATATTAGGAACAATAGGATAAGTATTTTCCTTTTTAGTCGTATTTTTGCGCATGCAATCTATTTTGTAAGAAAAATAGATTAGCGCAGACAATACATCTGAGTTAATTAATGAAAAACAATGAAATTATGGTTAAGGTAATTTTCTTTCTTTTGCTTTCCTTTTTTAATGTCATTGCTCTGATGGCGCAAGCACTTGTTCCGGTAAAACCCCGTATACTTATAAGTACGGATATTGGAGGCACAGACCCGGATGACAACCAATCGATGGCTCATTTCTTAATGTACAGCGACCTGTTTGAAACCGAAGGCCTTGTTTCTTCCCCTTCTTACGGAAGCGGTAATGTGTCGGAGATATTGAGAATGATTGATCTTTATGAAAAAGATCTGCCCCAATTGAAAAAACATTCCGACAACTTTCCGTCTCCCGAATATTTGCGTTCCATTAGCAAACAGGGAAGGCTTGGAGCAGCTCCATACTGTGGATATATGACTGCTACCGAGGGATCAGACTGGATTATCAAGTGTGCCCGAAAAGAAAGCAAACAGCCACTATGGGTACTTGTGTGGGGAGGCTTAGATGATGTGGCTCAGGCTTTACATGATGCTCCCGATATTCAGGACAAAATAAAAATATACTGGATTGGCGGACCGAACAAAAAGTGGAGTACCAATAGTTACGCCTACATTGCTGCGAATTTCCCTAATCTTTGGTTCATTGAGGACAATGCTTCTTACCGCGGATTTATTGCCAACTACAAACAAATGGATGAATTTAACGGTAAATATTATGATACATTCATCAGTGGTGGTGGAAACCTGGGCAAAGACTTTAAAAATTATCTGAACGGAAATACCAAATTGGGAGATACACCGGCTTTGCTTTATATGATGGACGGAGACCCGAATGATCCTACAAAAGAATCATGGGGTGGTAGCTTTGTGAAATTTACACATAGTCCGCAGATTATATTCGACAGACCGGTAACGGCACAAGACACAGTTCAAATCTATTCGATCATGGAGTTTCGTGTTAAAGGTCCGAAAATAAGTATTCCGGCAGATTCAATTTGCATGGTTATGACTATTAATAAGCAAACCTGGGGTGGATTCTATTTAGGAGATGGGATTTATGCAGTAAGACACGCTACCTATGCGCTTGGAACAATGCCATATACCATCGTTTCCGATATTCCAGATTTTCCAGCTCAAAAGGGTGAAATCACTGTAGAGAATGTTTGGCCGGGCAAAGTTCGTCAAACAGATTACAAACTTGGGAATAATTGGTTCACAGACAAAAGTGATGAAGACTTATTTGATCAAAACCTTCATGGCTTCAAAACGGTATCTAAATGGCGGATTGATGCAATGAAAGATTGGGCAAAACGCTGGGCGTGGCTGAAGGAGTAATCCTGCGAATAATCTAATCTTACTATTTTCAATTTATTGAGTATAGTTCTGTGACGATATTGAAAGCCAAAGAATCCAGTGCACATTAGCTACAGTTGAGCTTAATACAAAAGTAAGGTAAAAAAGTAAAAGATAAAAAGTAAAAAGTATGTCAAACTTCTTTTAAGTAAATTTATCAACAATCTGATAAATAAATAGTTAAATACTTTACCTTTTACCTTTTACCTTTTTACCTTTTATCTTTTACTTTTTACCTTAAAACTTTTTCTTACATTTGTTCTCTGTTTAAAATAGTAGAAAATATGAGATCTAACTTTCGGTTTGCCTTAGTCCTGTTTTTTTGTTTTGCGATATCTTTCCAAATTCTTTCACAAACGAATAACTACCCGGTTATTCAGAATAATGGCAAAAAGTATTACGTTTATGTAGTTCAGCAGTCCGAAGGATTGTACTCTATCTCAAAGAAATTTAATGTTACTCAGGATGAAATTACTGCCGCTAATCCCGAAATAAAAGATGGACTGAAAAACGGACAGGAAATACGAATTCCGGTGAAGAATTCGACAAACGGCAATAATACAGCAACCTCTACAACAACTACTACGACCGTGCAACCGTCCACAACCGGTTATCATACTGTAGCTGCCGGAGAAACTCTTTATTCCATATCAAGGATGTATAATATATCTGTAGATGATATACTTAAGTTAAATCCGGATATTGAAAACGGAGTCGTAAAAACCGGAAAAACAATAAAGGTTTCTCAACAACAAAAAACACAGGATGCAAAAGCATCTTCAACCACATCTTCATCTTTAGGATCATCAACTTCAACTTCGGATAGCTACATTTATCATACTATTGAAGATGGTGAAACATTGTACTCCGTAAGTAAAAAATATGATTTAAGTATAGATGATGTACAAGCTACAAATCCGGGATTGACTACATCTTCATTTTCAACAGGAAAAGTAATTCGGTTGGATTCACTTAAAATAGTGACCAACCGGAAAATTAAAGCAGAAAAAGAACTATTATCCGCTAATAGAACCTTTGAATATATTGCTGAAAAGAAAGAAAAAATAGAAGATGTTGCCGATAAGTTTAATGTTACAATAGCTGATTTAAAGAAAGTTAATTCAAAACTTCCCAATAAATTATCGAAAGGAGACAAAATCCTTATTCCTTCTTTAAAACCGGTTATTGCAGATACTCCTGTACAAACTATAACTCCGGTAACGCCTGTTAATTCCAGTAATACTGTTGCTCAAATTGCTGTTCTACTTCCGTTTATGGTAAATGAAAAAGAAAAGAAACAGGAAAGGGATAGAATGGTTGAGTACTATGAAGGTTTTTTAATGGCATTAAATGATGCTAAATCAGCCGGATTCTCAGCGGATGTTTATGTTTATGATACCAAAGCTTCAGATGCCGAAGTAAAGAATATATTGAGCAAAAGTGAAATGAAAAAGATGAATTTAATTATTGGTCCGGCTTTTGATGAACAAGTAAAAATACTATCCGATTTCTCGTTGGCAAATAATATACCGTTGGTAATTCCTTTTACATCTAAAAATGACAGTTACCAAAGTAATCCGAATATTTATCAGGTTAATATTCCGCAGAATTACTTATACACCGAAGTTTGCAATGCTTTTGTTAAAGAATTCAGAAATTATAATGTTATCTTATTAAATGCGACCGGAATATCCAATGATAAAGCAGATTTTACCGATGCATTAACATCAGCATTGAAGCAAGCTGGAATTTCTTACAAAAATGTAACTATGACAACAACAAATGCCGATGCTGTAGATGCGGCTTTGTCTTCGAATAAAAGTAATATCATTGTTCCTTCTTTCAGTACATCAACATCATTGGAAAAAGTGCTGCCTCAAATAAAAAAACTGAAGGAGAAAAAATCATCAGAAATAATTCGGTTGTTTGGTTATCCCGAATGGCAAACCTATAGCAAAGTCGTTCGCTTAAATTATCTTCATCCGATAGATACATATATTTATTCAACTTTTTATGCCAGTTTATCCTCTTCGGCAACAAGCACCTTTCGTGAAGATTTTGCAAAAACATATAGTAAAGATATAAAACCAACTTTTCCAAAGTTTGGATTACTTGGATACGATACCGGAAAATATTTCTTAGGAGCAATACAAAAATACGGTTACAATTTTCAAAATAGCATTAGTTCCTTTTATCAGCCCGGGTTACAAATGGATTTCCATTTTGAACGAGTAAACTATTGGAGCGGATTTATCAACAAAAGCGTATATTTTATACACTTTGATAACAATGCAAGCGTAGATGCAACTATATTCCGTTAATTTTTTATTTTACTCCATATTATTTTTTCGTAATTATATTTATGCTCCATATTATCCGAAAAAGCAGTTATATATTATTTCTAAGTCTCTTATTGTGCATTAATCTACAAGCACAACAAAGATTTACACCAGAACTTTCCATTGGTCCTTCTGCAGGAGTTACATTTTCAAAAGTTGGCTTCAGCCCAACGGTAAAAGAGAATTATTTGCTTGGATATACGGTTGGCGCTAAGCTTCGTTATATTTCGGAAAAACATTTGGGATTTATGTTTGAACCTAACTATTCTATAGCCGGTTGGACTGAAAACTTTGTTGACTATCAGCCTGCGGGAAACTATGAATATTCTCGTTCATTGCATTACCTGGAGTTCCCTTTTATGACCCATATGTATTGGGGGGATAAACAACGTTTTTTTATAAACTTAGGTCCGGTTGCCAGAGTATTAGTTGGAGAAAAGGAAACGTATAATTTCTCATTGGATAATCCACCTAACACAAATGGAAAAGGTGCTTATGGCGAAGATGCTGATAATTCGTTTGATTATGGTCTTGCCGGAGGTTTGGGCATTGAAATTCGTACCGGAATCGGATTTTTCTTATTGGAAGGACGATATTATTATGGTTTAGCAGACGTTTTTGGCAATCATAAAAGCGACTATTATGCTAAATCAGGTAATCAGAGTATGTATGTAACTCTTTCTTATTTAATTCCTTGGAAAAAGTAATTGATTGGTTGGGTTGTATACCAAGTAGATATATTATTCTTTCTTGTTCTTTTTAAACCGAAAATTTATAAAAGGAAATCCCAATTTTCCAATTTTATTCCAAAGTCCAAATTGTACACCCTGAAAATCTTTGGCATAATTTATCAATCCGATTTGGATTCCTTTTCCTTTATCAACCTGATTTATAATGCCTGCTATTCCAACCCCATTCAGATTTTGAGCAACACAAGCTAATCCCGAAACAGACAATCCATCAATCTTTTCGGCAGTTGTCCCTATTCCTGCAATATTTACACCCGTTATTATATTTTTAGAGAACGAAGTTCCCAAAACTCCGATATTAACACCGGTTACTTTTACTACTGATGAAAAACCATATTTTTCTGGACAATTATTTTTCGGTGGATTTATTGTATCCTGTTTTTCTTCAATATGAATGTCCTGTTTTTTTTCTTTCTTTTGAAATATTATTTCTGGTAAAACAAATGGAATCATCATAGCCATTTCAGCCACGCCTAAAACCGCAGCAGCCCAAAAAAGTTCAACATTGAGATTCATTCCATTAATTTTCAATGTATCAATGTTGAAAAGTCCCGGATCTGTAATCAATCCCAAAGAAAATCCATTTATATCAGTGGCATTTGTAGGTTCAAACCAAATAACATTCCTTTTTCGAGCTTTAGAGAGGATATCACACTCTGCAATTGATACTCTATAGATTTCGTTAACTGGCATTTTTATTAAATCACCGAATGGGCAGTTTTTATGTCCGTAAAGTGTATCTTGTTTTATCCATGCATTATTAGCAAAAATTGGGGTAACACTACTCAATGAGGGATCTTGTTGTTGGGTAAAATTTCTCGTAATACCTTTTGGTAGAGTATCGGAAGAGACAGAAGCTGTGAGAGAGCCATGCCGATAAACGTGATAACAGGCATTTTCTTCAAGAGTAACAGTTTCTGCACTTCCATTACTATTAATTGCTTGAAAAGTTTTCGTTGAATTCTGTAAACTATCGCCGGATGAAGAAAGTTTGGCTTTGAATGCATGAAGCGGAATATCATACATTGTATTACATCCAATAGAACTGAAAAGAAAAAACAGAAAAGAAACTATACAAAATAGCTGATAGAATATTTTTTTATATTTCATTTCTAAGGTTTTACATAGTATCGGTTAAATATTGATTCTTCATTCAGAATTCAAATATAGGTTAATTTTTTATTCGAACGATATTCTGCTAAGAGAAAGCAAAAAATAATATATTCATAATGACACCGATATGAGTGTTTTTTGGCAAAAGGCTAATGGCTAATGGCAAAGGGAAGCTGCATAAGCTTTCGTTCGCCTTTCTCCATTAGCCTTTTGCCGAAATATTCAAAATGGACTCATTTTGAATCCAATCTGCCTATCCGTTGCAATAACGTTGGATGTGAATAATGGAAAAATACATACAACGGATGAGGAGTAAGATTTCCTAATGATTTGACTGAAAGTTTTTTTAATCCTTCGCCCAATTCTTTTTCCAATCCAAAACTTGCGGCAAAAGCATCGGCTTGGTATTCATTTTTACGGGAAATAATGTTAGTAATAATTCCCAATACAAACATGATAGGTGTATATAACATTCCAAAACCAATCAACCCTAAATGAAAGGATGGAATTTCGCTGCCAAGAGCCAAAGCTAAGTTGTTATTTCCCAAGAATAAAGAAAGAATATAAAACATTACTCCGGTACTGACTAACGAAATTGCCAACCCCTGCAATGTGTGTTTTTTCTTGTAATGCCCGATTTCGTGTGCCAAAACCGCAACAATTTCGGGAACAGACAAATCATTTACCAATGTGTCATACAAAACAATCCGTTTCTTTTTTCCTAAACCGGTAAAATACGCATTTGCTTTGGTTGAGCGTTTGGAGCCATCGATCAAATAAATATTATCCAATTTAAATCCGGCTTTTTGAGAAAAATCTTCAATGGCATCACGCAATTCGCCTTCTTCCAATGGAGTTTGTTTATTGAAAAGCGGCACAATCCATTCCGAGTAAAACATACTCATTACTATCGAAAAAATACTTATAATACCCCAAGCCAATAGCCAAAAGTAGCTGCCTGTATTCAAATAAATCCAAATAATCAAACTTAACAAAGGAGCCCCAATTACAGCCGATAAAAGCAATCCTTTCATCCAATCGAGCCAAAAAGTCTTTTTTGTAGTTTTATTAAATCCGAATTGTTCTTCAATCACAAACGTATCATACCAGCTAAAAGGCAATCCAATAAGACTACTTCCCAGTCCGATTATTGCAAAAAACAACAAAGCCACCGGAATCTCATGTTCGAATACATCTCTAGCTAAATTATCAACCCAGGCAAAACCAAATAAAAACAGAAATACCAGCATCACAACAAAAGAAAGACTTTGAGTAATTGTTCCGAATCGCTGATTTACAACAAAATATTCTTGCTGACGGGCATATTCTTCTTCATTGTAAATACCTTTAACTTGTTTGGGCAACTTCGGAGAAGCATTTTTCCGGTTGAGATAATCCAACCATTGCTCAAAAACAAAGTCAAGAACTACAAATATTACAATGATGATAAAATATAGATTATACATGGGGAATACGTTGTTAGTTGTTGGTTATTTGTTAATTATCAATTCTTTTGGGCTGATAATTATATCCATTTTGATATCCCAATTATCAACGGGAATAGTATCAAGTAATTGAAAATCGAAGCAAATGCCTATTTTAACTGTTTTTGGAGAAATTGAGGCTAATAACCGGTCATAAAAACCTTTTCCTCTTCCCATCCGATTGCCGTGCTTATCAAAAGCGGTTCCGGGAATTATTATCAAGTCAATAGATTGATTGTCAGAAATATCATCTCCTATAGGTTCTAAAATATCAAAAGGTCCTTTTAAGCATTTCGTTTTATCAATATATTTTCGGATTACTAAATCATTCCCTTTAACAACGGGCAGTAGAATATCCTTTTGTAAGTTGTATTTTTCGATAAAATCACCTGTTTGTACTTCTCCTTCAATAGAATGATAAATCAGTATTTGTTTGGCAGAAGCAAATTCGGGTAAAGTTTCTATTTTGTTGAAAATAACTGTTGAGAAAGCATCAATCTCCTTTTGTGAAATTTCTTTTTTCTTTTCAGCAATATACTTTCGGATATCATTTTTAGAATTCATGTCTAAATATAAAAGGCCAAGATACTTTCATAATAAAAAAGGAACACTGATGATAGGTCGTTAGTGTTCCTCTTTTAGATTGGTTAATATTTTATTTTTTTCTTATCCGGAGCTCCTTTTGGGAAGTTTTCGCCTGAATTTAACTCGGTTATTGCCCTTAAAATGGTTTTATCATTTCGTTGCAAAATAGGATAAAAACCATTATCACCAAATTGATTCCGGATAATGTAGGCGTATAACTGGTTCTGCAAAACAGAAGCAGATATATTAATCAGCATCGGACGTCTTTTCACACCTTTAGTTTCGGCATAGGAAACCAATCCTTCCAATAAGTCTTGCTTTTCCAAGAAAGCCAACAATTGCTTGTAATCTTTGAATTCGCTTAATGTTTTCCGGTTTTTATCCGAATATTGGAATGCATATTGATACAAAATACCTTGATTGATAATTGTGTGAAAGTAAGATGTAGATCCAACAGTATCACGGGGAACAAAGATATCCGGCATGATTCCGCCACCGCCGTAAACAGTTCGTCCGGATGTTGTTTTGTACTCTAATTTTTTATCTTGCTTGATACTATCCTGAGAATCGAATTCTCCATGTTTATACCGGTTGATAATATCCATTTCGTAATTACCGTCGGCTCCGTTTTCATAATATTTCTGAATGCATCTTCCAGCAGGAGTATAATATCTTGCAATAGTTAAACGAACAGCTGAACCATCACTCAATTCAATTTGCTGTTGTACCAATCCTTTTCCGAAAGAACGACGTCCAATTATTAATCCACGGTCGTTATCCTGAATGGCTCCGGCAAAAATCTCACTGGCTGAGGCAGAAAACTCATCAATCAGTACAATTAGCGGAACATTTTGACAAGAACCATATCCATCAGCATAGAATTTTTCCACAGGATAAGCTTTGCCTTTTGTATAAACAATCAAACTTCCTTCAGGAAGAAATTCATTTATCATAGCTATAGCAGCTTCCATGTATCCACCACTATTTTCCCGCAAATCAATAACCAATTTGTTGCAATTTTCCTTTTGTGTCAGGCTGATGATACCATTCATAAATTCTTTATAGGTATTCCGTCCGAATTGCCTTATTTTAATGTAACCGATACCATCAGCCACTTTGTAGGCAACATCAACACTTTGCACAGGAATATCATCGCGGGTAATTTCTACTTTTAATAAATCTTTGGCAGAACTGCGTTTAATTCCCAATCTAACAATTGACTTTTTTGGTCCGCGGAGTTTTTTTACCACTTTTTCGTAGGTAACGTTCTTACCAACAAAAACCGTATCATTTACTTCAATTATGCGGTCGCCGGGTTGAAGCCCTACTTTTTCCGAAGGGCCTCCACCAATAACACTTACAATGTTAACCGTATCTTCCTGAATAGTAAATTGAACACCAATTCCGCTGAAATGTCCTTCCAAATCGCTGGTGGCATCTTCCAAATCCTGTGCCGGAATATATACCGAATGGGGATCCAGTCCTTTTAATATGTCGGGAATCGCATTTTCTACCAATTGATTTACACTAACAGTATCTACGTATTGTTTATCAATTAGATACAATAATGAATTAATTTTATCACCTGGAAAAACATTTTTTAGTTTTCCTATGGGTAATTTATACCAATTCACACCAATCAATACTCCAATGATAATACCAATAATTACAAAAAGTACTACACGTAACGAAGAATTGCTTTTCATATGTTTATTGTTCTTGTTCAAAAATTTAATAATTGTTTTCTAATTCAACAAAATCAACGGTTATTTCAGCTCTTTTCAATAAATTAATACCATCTTCCAACCGGTATTTTTCGGAATAAACTACACGTTTTATCCCTGATTGTATGATTAATTTGGAACATTCGATGCATGGAGCTGCGGTTACATATAATGTTGCACCTTCACTGCTGTTGTTGGAACGGGCTACTTTTGTAATAGCATTTGCTTCGGCATGAAGGACATACGGTTTTGTTATATTATTTTCATCTTCACAAATATTTTCAAATCCGGAAGGTGTTCCATTATATCCGTCGGAAATAATCATTTTGTCTTTTACCAAAAGCGCTCCGACTTTGCGGCGTATACAATATGAATTTTCCGCCCAAATCCGAGCCATTCGTAAATAACGTAAATCCAAAACCTTTTGTTTGTCAGTCATTGTTATTGGTTATATAGTTATTGGTAGATTTGTTTAAAAAACAAATAACGAATAACAAGCATCAATTAAGTTTCCATTCAAATCCGTCTTTGGTATCTTTGATTTCAAATCCAAAAGCGGTTAATTGATTGCGTATATTGTCAGATGTAGCCCAATCTTTCCGTTGTTTGGCTTCCTGACGCATATCCAATAATAAATCAATAGCTTTTTTATATGCTTCGTTATTGGACGAATCCATCATTTCTCCCGATTTTACACCTAAAATATCATTGAAGAATAACTTGTAAACAGCTTTCAATTCTGATAAATCATTTCCGGAGATACTGCCGTTTCCTGCAGCAATTGAATTTATAGCACGCGCCGCATCGAATAAATGAGAAATAACGATCGGTGTATTCAAATCATCGTTCATTGCTTCGTAGCATTTATCTTTCAATCCGGTAACATCAATGTTTTCAGATGTTTTTGCAGGTTGTAACTTATTTAATTTGCTGAAAGCATCATATAAACGTTGCAATCCTTTTTCCGATGCTTGCAAAGCCTCGTTACTGAAATCAAGAGTACTTCTGTAATGTGCCTGCAAAATGAAAAAACGGATAGTCATCGGACTATAGGCCTGCTCCAATAATTTATGTGTTCCTGTAAATAATTCATCCAGTGTGATAAAATTACCCAACGATTTTCCCATTTTTTGTCCGTTGATGGTAATCATATTATTGTGCATCCAATAATGAACCGATTCTTTTCCTAATGCAGCAACCGATTGCGCTATTTCACATTCGTGATGAGGAAACATCAAATCCATTCCTCCGCCGTGAATGTCGAATTCTTGTCCTAAATATTTGGTTCCCATCGCAGAACATTCCAAATGCCAACCGGGGAAGCCTTCGCTCCAAGGTGATGGCCAACGCATGATATGTTCGGGAGAAGCTTTTTTCCACAAAGCAAAATCTACACCATTGTGCTTTTCTTCCTGCCCGTCTAATTGGCGGGTTGAATTCAGCATATCTTCGATATTCCGGCCGGATAATTTTCCGTAATGATAATCTTTGTTGTATTTTTCCACATCAAAATACACCGAACCATTGCTTTCATACGCATAACCATGGTCTAGTATTTCCTGAATAAATTGAATTTGCTCAATAATATGCCCGGATGCATGTGGTTCGATACTTGGAGGCAATACATTCAGTTCTTCCATCGATTTGTGGTAACGATTGAGGTAATATTGAACAACCTCCATTGGTTCCAATTCTTCAACACGTGCTTTCTTAGCAATCTTGTCTTCTCCACTGTCGGCATCATTTTCCAAATGACCTACGTCTGTGATATTTCGTACATAGCGTACTTTATATCCCAAATGGGTAAGATAACGAAACAATATATCGAATGTAATGGCAGGCCTTGCATGTCCGAGGTGTGCATCACCGTAAACCGTAGGGCCACATACATACATGCCAACATGTGGCGAATGTATCGGTTTGAAAACTTCTTTTTTTCTCGTTAAAGTATTGTAAATAAGCAGTTGTTGAGCAATCATTCTTGTTGATTTTTGGGGTAGCAAAAGTAATATAAAAAATCTAATTTTTAAAGTTTTAAGTGTGATTTTAAAAGCCTTCGGCACAATTGTTGAAATTGCCATCAAAACGGATATCCGATTGCAAAATGAAAAGCCAAATCGTATTTGTAGTTGAAATGAGGTAATCGCCAACGATCTCCACCGGTTTGAGCGGGATCGAATAATTTCATTCCGGTGTCGAAACGAAGCACAAGGAAGTCTAAATCAAATCGGAAGCCTAATCCCCAAGCTAAAGCTATTTGTTTGTAAAAACTATTTAAACGGAATTGTCCTCCGGGTTGATTGTCATAATTCCGTAATGTCCAGATATTTCCGGCATCTACGAATGCCGCTAATTGAAAAGGTCCAACCAACATACTTCGATATTCTATGCTGAGGTCTAATTTTAAATCACCCGATTGATTCATAAAATCGGTAACACCTTGATTGTTGTAACTTCCCGGTCCCAATTGCCTTGTACTCCATCCTCTCACACTATTGGATCCTCCGGAATAATATCTTTTTTCATAAGGCAAAACGATAGAATTAAGGTAAGGATAAGCAGCGCCGATTGAAGTATGTATAGCAACCGAATTTTTCTTATCAATGGAAAAACTTCTTGAAAAATCGAAATCTCCTTTTACATATTGGGCAAAAGGATTATTGAATATTTCGTAATATCCGGTGCTGTCACGTTTTGCTCCGAATAATTTGCAAGCTCCATAAAAAAGGTTCCCTGCAAATTCTACTCCTGCACGGATCGTATAAAAATCTTTCGATTTTACATTTCTGTTTTGAGAAGTATATACAAAATTATATGCTGTACGGTAAATAAATTGATTTTCATAACTGTATTTAAGCATCTGATTATTTGGGTTATTCATTACACTATCCTCAAATTCCTGCGATACTTGGGGCATTGCCACATAATTTATATCGATGATGTCTAACGTGTGAGTTAGTCGGTTTCTGAGGGTTGTCCATTTATATCTTAATCCTGTGTTAAAAAATATCCGTTGGTATTCGGGGCGTAACTGATTGTCAAAACTAAATCGTATATCAGTCGAACCTTGCCTTTCTTTTAATTTGGGTATTTTGACTAAAAAGCGTGGAAATGTGACTCCTGTTTCTATACCGTATTCGTAATAATTTTCGTTTAATAAATCTGTAGATGTACTTCCTGTAACTGCTTCGTAAGCGCCACGCAACTTAATCCGAAATGTTTCGGCTCCATTAAAAAGATTCCAATGTTGATAACTGACAGTTGCCCCGATTCCCAAATCTCCGGCAGAGTTTGTTCCTTCGAGAGTTGTTTGTATCCAATGGATGTTTCCAGGATTGATGCTTATGTAACAATTTAATTGAGCGCTATCATTTACTTGTACTTCCTGGAATTGTATATTAACCTGTCTTACACAATTTAAAGCTGATAAAGAACTGTGTGTAAGTTCAACCAATCTTTCATTGTAATAAGAACCAGGCCTGATATAACAATTACTTAATATTATTTTGGGTTTGAGAAATTTTGTTTTATTGTAATATATGGTTGTTTTACCGCGAATTACGGTATCTCTTTCATGGTGGCTAATATAAGTTGTATCAGCTATATTGCGTTCGCTGGTTATAAAAACCCGGTTTATTTTGTAGGCTTTGTAATTTGCAGATGCAATATTGCCTGAATCTTTTGTTGTTACAGGAGGAAGCAATGTGAGGTTTAATTTGGCCGAATGTGAATTAATTGTAGTATCAGCAACATATTGGAACGATTCTTTTCCAAATGAATAATACCCATGATTGCGCAAAGATGACGTAATTGTTTCCAATCGTTTTTCCAATTCTTCCTGATTAAGGATATTATTTTTTTCAATCGGACTTCTTTTTAGTGTACGATTGGCTAAATTTGCAATAGCAGTATCTTTTATATCTAATTTAAAACTTTCGATTGTATAAGGAGTACCTGCGTTTATGTCGTATATCAGTTTTAGTTTGCGGTCTTTTATTTCATCCTTAAGATTTACTCTTGCATCCAAATAGCCCCAATTAGATAATTGTAACTGCATTTGTTGAGCCGAATATTTAGCCTTTGCTTGATTATAAATAACAGGCGCTTCTCCCATTTTCCGGGAAAATTTTTGAAAAAGATTTTTAGAAGAATCATTTTTTACCCAATAATTATAAATGAATAAGCGGGTTTTTGATAACCCGAATAGTTTACTGTTGGGTTGTTGTGTAACAAAATCCATCATGTCGGATGTTGATATTTTTTTATTGTCGCTGGCTATTTCTACTTTATCAAGCAAATATTGCCCTTCAGGAATCTTTTTCGTTGAAGAACAAGAAATAATTAAAAAGGCAAAAGGCAAAAGGCAAAAGGCAAAAGAAATTGCACTAAAAGCATCCTTCGCCTTTTGCCTTTTGCCCTTTACCCAATATGTGTATTTGAAGTGTTTGTTCACTTTTTTTGCTTTTGAGGTTTGAAAAGGTTTTTGAAGAAACGGGATTCTTTGGTATAAACAAAACCAACACCTTGCGTAGTTGGCGACTTTTCATAATATTGGTCATTGGTTTTATTATACGCTTTCAACCGGAGGCTTCCCGAACGATTTAATTTTAATTCGGCATCAAAATCCCCGATAAAATTACTATTAGTTGTTGTATTTGTATTATCATAGCCAAGATTTGTATTTAAAATCAGGCGATTATTAAAGAGTTGTGTAGATACGGATATATCCATTTCAAGTTCGGATGCATCACCTTGAGCAGAATTGATGTTGGTACCGATAGTCCAGTTTTTTCCTAAAACACCCGAAACAAGCCCGTTTAAAGTTGAAGATAACGTAGAAGATGCAACCGACGACCACAGAGAATTGTTTGATTTTGCCGCAGTTGCATAATCCGGAGCATAAAACGAGCCGAGTGCCAAAAGATATGCAAATTCCCTGATCATTATATCGTTGTTATTAATATAGCTTTTCATTTTTTGCTCGATATCATCGCTAAGATCAGGAAGTTGAATGTCGTAGCTAATATCCATTTTATCCATATTTCCCTTAATATTCAACACACAATGAACATTTGTCCGGGAAGTGCGCATATCAGTTGTAAAACTTTGGTCTAATGTTCCCAAATCGGCTTTAACAGCATAATACGCCGTTATATCAAATTTTGCTTTCATTGGATCTCCGTTGAAGATAACCTTACTTCCTTCGTTTATTGTAAACTTCTTCTTGGAAATGCCTTTTAAAGAAATAACGCAATCTCCTTTTGAAATGGTGTAATCCCCGAAAATATTCATCGCTGAAGTTGCCATATTATAATTCATCCGGATGTTTCCTGTTCCGTTGACTGAAGCGTTGTCGGTCATACTTGGATCGAGGAATACGGTAAACAACATATCGGGAGTAATATTCAGTGTCATATTCAAGTCAATGGGAAAAGTCGAATCCGGTTTTTTCTCTTCTTCCTGTTCCTTTTTTTCTTCTTCTGTCCGTTTATCCAGAAAAACAAGGCTTTTATATTCCGTAGCAGTGGTATTGGAAGGCAATATAACTGCAATTTTGGAGTCGGAACTATTCTGAAGTCTCAAACCCACTTTTACTCCGGCATCTGTGCCCGAAGCATTGATATTTCCCGATAATTTTACTAATCCGTAAAATAAACTATCCTTTTTTTCCATTGTGTTGAGAACCAGAAAATCATTCATCTTCATGGAAAGGTCGTATGATAAATTTTTGAAATTCTGGTGATTAACTTTACAATCGATGTAAGCCGTTTTGCCATTACTATCTTTAATTGCCAAATTACGGATATCCAATCGGGTAGGAGATATCGCTATTGTATCAGACAGAGAATAGGTTACATTTGTAAAGTCAATTCCAAAACGGGTATTATCAGCATATATAAATCCATTGATATAAGGATCGGATAATTTGCCTTTTACTGTTAATACGGAACTGATATTTCCTCCTAAATCATGTAATGTTCCTTTGAGAAAAGGTTGCAGCCAAGCTACTTCAAAATCTTTAAGATCAACATTTATATTCAACGAATCTTTTAAAGGATAAATATTTCCTTCGATTGTTGAATTATCATTATTGGTGCGTTCAAGTATTGATTTTAGAGCTATTCCTCCTTTATTACTATCCCAATCACTGTCTGTAATTAAGTTTCCTATTATATCATTATTCAATGTGATATTGTTGATACTGAATTTCTTTGTGAATATATTCGGATTTCCGGTAGTTCCGGAAATATCTATTTTTCCATCGGCTAATCCTCCGATATTCAGGTCTAATCCTATTGTTTTGGCAATCGTATTCAAATTTATTTTATTGATATTTACCGCCAGTGTATCCGTTCCGGTTGACGAATAAATGCCGTTTGCCTGAATATATTCATCCGAAGTTTGTTCTATTCTGAATTTATTAATGATAAATTTGTCATCCTCAATATTTATGGTTGATGAAGGAATTCTCAACGCCAGGTTATTAACATTTACATTCGATGGATGGATAGCCATTGTTATTTTCAATGGTAATTTTTCTGATAAACGGCTGAACAATGCAGTTAAATGAATATCTCCTTTTAATCTGAAATCGCTCTTTGGATTATCAAAATTCAGGTTTAAAGAAGTACTATCATGCATTGTTACTCCAGACAATTCGAATAACAAAGGAATATTTTCTTTATCCGGCATATTTCCTTTCAAAGAGAGATTCAAAGGCCCCTGTTTATTCGAAATATTCAAAACAATATCATTAAACAGAGTCCCTCCGGCATTAAGTTGTGGAAAGTTGCCCAAACATTCGATATCATTATTCATATCATTCAGGGAAATATGGATGGAGGATTCCTTCATCAATGTAAACGGAAGATCAAAAATTTGAGTTAATTTATCTGTATTTTTGCATGTTATGGTTGCCGTAAAATTATTTTCTCCCGGTTTTATTATCTTATTTTGGGTTGAAAAAATAGATGGGAAATACTCATTTAAGGAGTTTTGAATATACATACTTAGTGTTGAAAAGGATATTTTTCCGGATATTTCTCCATTTAATATGTCGCTTGTGAGTGATAATTTCCGATCTTCATTGTCCTCAAATCCAGCAATAATAGTAAGTGGCGTTGTGGTTTCAAAACGTTGCTTTTCGGTCAAAAACAGGAGACTGTCTACTTTTATATTTCCAGTAATATTATCCAGATTATCACCTTGAATATCGGCTTCCAAAGCTAAAGACAAATTACTATCAGGATAACCAGGCAATAGATTCAGTTTGTCCAATAATACGTTTTTAGCACTTAATGTTGCTTTTATGGCAGGCAGTTTTTTTGAAAGATCGGCAGAAGCATTTAGTGTCAATTTTCCAAACGGATCGTTCATTTTTAAATTTGCTGTGTACATATTTTGTTTGGCGGAAGCATCTATTGTAATATTGGAATAACTATGTCCCGAATAATCAAATTGAGGAATTGTTCCATTTATATCGGCCATAAAATTTTGAGATGATATGCTCCCTTTTACATTAGCCTGAAGTGACATTTTACCAAATTGATCGTCTTTCAATAAATCCTTTAACAAGAAATTGCTGCTTTGTATTTGAGCATCAAAACTGGTGGTTCCGGAAGCTAGGTTATATCCTGCCAATCCGTTTAGTTGAACATTACCCGGTGCAGTTTGTACATCAAGATTCAAATCCATATTGTCCAATACCCCGTGCGCTTTTCCTTTTAACCGGATATTTCCCAATTGTGATACTTGTTCGGGCAGAATCATTCTTTCTCCTGTAAAATTTTGAACGATAGATTGGATACCTTTTTCATTGATAGACAAATCCATGTTACTTATACTTAATTTCGACTTTTCGAAATTAGCATAGTCGGATATCGAAGCGTCAGCATCTAAAGAAACATTTTCATTCAAACTCAAATGCAAATCCTGCAAATTAATAGATGGAAACTCAGCATTTATTTTTCCATTTATCTGTAAAGAATCTGTAAAGTTTGATAGAGTAGGGGCAAGGTTTTTTATATCAGCTAATTGAATAAAGGATTTATCAATTGAAAGTTCAATTTTTCCTTTATTCATAATGGATGATAATTCCATTCCCGTATAATCGATTTTTCCCGAGGCTGTTAATTGAGAATGAGGTAAAGCTATTTTTATTGTTTCTAGATTGATAATTTCTCCGGAAGAATTCGCGAATAGCGTTATATTTTGAATATTTAATCCCGATTTTTCTTTGAATGACAAGTTGTTCAATTTTGCATCTAACTTCTTTATATCAATTGATTTCAACGATAATTCTGCAAAAAGGCTGTCAGCCTCAATATGGTTTACATTGAAGACACCGGGAGTTTCAGGCATAGATTTTACATCGTACCTGATTTTTCCATTGGAAATGCGAATATCATCAATCGCTATAACCAAAGAACTTGGCGGTTTCGGAGTAGTATCCTTAGAAGCAAAAGCATCGATTATAAATTGGAAATTCATTGGGCTCGATGCTGAATCCTGATTAATATTTACTGTAAAATCCGATAAAAGAACGTCCTTTATAACAAGTTTATTTTTTAACAATGGAACTAAATCCACATGCGTCGAAAGTTTGTTTGCAAAAAGCAATGTATCACCAGAGAGGTCTTCTACATATACATTATACAACTCAAGAGAATTAAAAGGGGTAAAGCGTATTTCCCCAATGGTAAATGTTGAATGTATTTTTTTTGACAATTCGGTTTGCACGATATCCTTCATCCATTGTTGAAAGGAATGCAAGGAAAGTGCCACATATAAACCGACTAATAGTAGTATGATACTTCCCAGTATAATAAATAATATGTTGCGTAGCTTTTTGATAACTCTCTTTTAGTTACAATTATAATTGTCAAAAATGGATTGAATAAAAGACCCGGATGTTCATAAAACAAAAGAACATATTAATCAGTTCGGTTAAATTAATTCTCCTCGCCTGAAAAATAAGTATCTAATTCTTTCAAAACGACGTCTGTCGTTTTTACATTTTCGTGAAATTTAGTCAGAGGTTCAACAACAGATGGAAATTCGTCTATAAAATGTAAATCTGCATTTTCTTTCAACCCGAATTTTTCCATTGTTTCCCGGAAAGTCATTTCGTGACTTCCCCAATATTTTATATACTTGGTTTCCGATACCAGAATTTCCTCCAAAACATACTCGACATGAAAAAGGAGCCCGAATTCCAAATTACAATCTTGGGTTAATTCAAATTTCAATTGTTCGAGTTTGGGTAAAATGTCGCTTTTTTCCATGTATCTGCCAACGATTGTTTCTTTACCGTATTCATTGTAGATGCAATTAATTCTGTTGGGCATCGTTTCGGATAGTGCTACAAATAAATTCCACAACCGGGAATTGTTGATATTGATTTCGGCATAAAATGAAAAAGGCAGGTAATCATCGGTATTTTGTGTAAGTTTATACCCTTCTTCAATAGTTGCTTGTTCCATTTCTTTTAATCTTCGGATAATATCGGAATTTTTGGAAATTTCCTCTTCACGAGGCAATCTTATGGTTATAGGTTTCTCTAACATATCGATTAATTTTGAGTTTTGAATTAAAATGATTTTCAACTCGTAAAGATATAGAAGAATATAATTCAATTATGTTTTGTAAATAAAAACAATAATTTTATTTATTTTTGCATTTTATTAAAAGAAACATAAATGAGGATTAATTTATTTATTATAAGGTAGTTATTTATTAGTTGGAAGAGGTTGTGTTTTTTTATTACAAAAAATAGCTCTTCTTTCCGAAAAAAGAGGAATAAATTGAAACTTATAGTATTTTTGTCCGTCGTTATAAAAGCAGAATGCATCACGCAGTTTTTACAAATAATATACTTCCGTTAAAGAACAAGCTGTATCGGTTTGCTTTACGTATCATACAAGATACGGATGAGGCAGAAGATATTGTTCAGGATGCTATGCTTAAAATATGGAATAAGCGAGAGGAATGGAATAAGATCGATAACATGGAGGCCTATTGTTATCGGGTCGTTAAGAATCTAATATGGGATCGGATACAAAGTAAAGATTATCGGAACGAGAAATATGAAGTTCAAATCCATGACAGTTTGGACACACGGAATCCTTACAGTCAAATGGTTGAGAGTGAACAACTAAGGTTAATACATAAATTGATGAATAAATTACCGGAGGCTCAAAAGGCGACTATGCAGTTGCGTGATATAGAAGGACTTCCGTATGTTGAAATCGCTGAAATATTGAATATTAGCGAATCTCAAGTAAAAAATAACTTATTCAGAGGCCGCCAGAAACTAAAACAACTCTTTGAAAAAATAAATAACTATGAACGCCCGTGAAATTGAAATATTAATACAAAAATATTGGGATTGCGAAACTTCCCGGGATGAAGAAATACTCCTGCAGAATTTCTTCTTACAGGAGGATATACCGGAAGAATTAAAACAATACCAAGGACTTTTCACGTATAAAAAAGAACAGTCGGAATTATCATTGGATGAAAGTTTTGATGAAAAGATACTTTCTCTTATAGCCGAAGAACCACAACAAACAGGCTATAGAAAAAAAACATTATTTTCTCAAATAACAAGAATTGCGGCAGTAGCTCTTATTTGCCTTACAATTGGAAGTGTAGCCACTTATTTTTTGACACAAGATGATGAGGTTGTATACACCGATACATACGACACTCCTCAAGAAGCATATTCTGTTATTCAGACAGCTGTTTTTGCGGTAAGTAATAACTTGCGGGAAGGAAAATATGGTACAGTGGAAGCAATGTCTAAATTGAATGATTTTAATGAGTATTTTGCACCGGTAAAAAAAGGAAATAGAAAGTGAAGAATAATAAATAATACAGTTTAAATGAAAAAAATAATAACAACATTAGTATTCTTTGGGTTGTGTGTAATGGTATCTGCACAAGATTTCTCCAATAACTTTTTAGAAGCGAATAAAGATAAACAAGCTGATTTTACAATTGTGAATGTAACACCATCTATGCTAAAGATGATTGTTGATCAAATGGGAAGTGAAGCAGATGCCGAGATGAAAACATTTATCCAGAATATAAAGGGATTCCGTATGGTCACTGCTGCAAATAATAGCAAAAATCATTATAATTCAGCAAAAAGTTCTTTATCAGGACAATATGAAGAGTTGGTTTCAGTGGATAATTCAGCTAAGAATGTACGAATTTATACGAAGGATGCAAAAAATAATGTGGCTTCAGAGGTTATTATGTTAATGTTAGAAAATACAAAATTCACTTTAATTGATATAAGCGGTAAAATTGACTTGAATCAATTATCTAAATTATCAACTATCGTAAGTAAGATGTAATTTTAAACATAAAGATTTAGCTTTTTTATAATTTTCTTTTGAATTTAACGGAAAAAACCGGCAGAACGAGATGTTTAGCCGGTTTTTATATTTTAAAGCAATTAGCTTCGTACAACTTAATTGCTATAAATCCGTCAGTCTGTGATTAAATTCAACTAATTCTTTATCAATATCTAAGTTAGGATAGAGTGTCTTTAAATTATTCAATATTTCAATGTTTTTCTGAATGAATAATTGGTATTCTTTTGAATTTTGGTTGAAAGGTTTATGAGTTAATGCTTTTCTAATTTTTTCCCACTGTTGCATTTTTTCTTGTGTTTCTGTGCTTAAAAGGCTAGCGGAAAATTGCTTCCAAATATAGGATATTGCAAAATCCGAAATATGAAGCATATCATCTGCATAGAAACGATAATCCCGCAATTCGTCCATTATAATTTCATACGATGGAAAGTAATTCACATTTTCAAATTCTTCTTGTAATTGCTCGATTGCCAATAACAATATAGATTTACTCAATTGATTATTGTGAGCGCCATCCTTCCAATGCCGAATTGGGCTTACGGTGAATATGATGTTAAGGCTAGGATTTATTGCTTTTAATTTGTTTATTAAAATAGTATAATTTTCTACAATATTATTTATATTCAATCGTTTACGAATGAATAATTTTTCCGATAGTTTGTGGCAATTCGATACAACACTATTATTTTCTTTCAAATAATAAACATACGCTGTTCCGAATGTAATTAATAGAAAATTAGAGTTTTGTAAATCATTGTAGGCCTTTTCTAATGATTCATTGATTGTATTCAAGCATGTTTTCATATCCGTTGATGAAAACCGGCTATGATGGCTAAAACTGTGGAATATATCGTTCTGTTGCAACAGGTCTTTTTCGGTATAAATCTTTTTATTTAACAAATCATTTAAAGCCGAATTTATCGACATCGGATTATATAAAATGCCAAAAGGATTGATATTTACATCAAATTTGTGTTCCAATAATTTATTTCCGATATGTTCGGCAAAACAAGAACCGAATAATAAAATTTTATCCGTATATGAAATTGTAAATGAATAGGATGGTATTTTTACAATAGTTCTGAAATCCATAACTTACTTTTCCAGATTGCTTTTATCAAAACTTAATGGGAGAATATCTTTGATACTGTAAATAATATACGTTTCTTTTTCTCCTGCCAAAAGTAATCTTATGGATTTCTGAAATCGGTTTTCAGCCTCAAGAATAACTTGCCGGCAGGCTCCGCAAGGGGAAACCGGATGTTGGGAAAAAGCTCCGTTTTTTTGAGCAACTATACTAATCATACTTATTGCAGCATCAGGGTAATTCGCGTTAGCATACATCAGAGCAATCCTTTCGGCGCATAACCCGGAAGGGTAGGCAGCATTCTCCTGATTGTTTCCTGAAAATATTTCGCCATTTTCCAACAATACAGCACAACCTACATTGAATCCTGAATAAGGAGAATATGCTTTAATTGAAGCATCTTTTGCTATGTTAATTAGCTTTTTTTCAATATCATTTAAGGTGTTTTCATTACAAACGATTATCTTTGCCTCGATTTTCAGATTTTTCATAAAACAATCAAAATGAATAATACAATGTACAAATGTACAATAAATAAAATAACGAAAATATCCTTATTCTTTTTCGTGTTTGTATTTTCAGGATTTGTATTTGCTCAACGGAGTAAAGCCTACGATGATTATATCAAGATACACAAGGAATTAGCTATTTCTCATATGATGACATATAAAATTCCGGCGAGTGTAACGCTTGCTCAAGGATTATTAGAGTCAGGTGCTGGAAAAAGTCGTTTGGCTACACAAGCCAACAATCATTTTGGAATTAAATGCCACAAGGAATGGAAAGGTCCTTCAATTGCCGTAACCGACGATGCTCCGAATGAATGTTTCCGGAAATATGAATCTGTGGTTGATTCTTATGCCGATCATTCAAAATTTCTTCAAAGAAGCAGATATTCAGCCTTATTCGACCTTGAAATTACCGATTATAAAGGTTGGGCAAAGGGATTGCAGGAAGCCGGGTATGCAACAGATAAGGCGTATGCGAATAAATTGATAAAATTGATTGAAGATTATCAGTTGTATCAGTATGATGACCCGAAATACGCATTGTCTGCATCCAAAGAAGCGAAAAATACTGCTTCAGTTGTTAAAGATAAAAAGCCGGAACGTGTATTTACGTATGAAATTTATAAAACATCAAGCGGATTATTGTATGTTGAAGCAAAAGCAGGCGATACCTATAATTCGGTTGCAAATGCATTAGGATTTAAAGGCAAGGATTTGATAAAATACAACGATGTGCCGACAGCAAATTTTCCATTAAACAAAGGTGATATTGTGTATTTGGAAAAGAAGAAAAAGAAAACCGAAGTTCCGCTGTATTACCATATTGTGGTTCCGGGAGAATCCATGCATAGTATATCTCAACTGTATGGAGTTCAACTGAAAAACCTTTACAAGATAAATAAGAAAAAAGGAGATTATATTCCGGAAGATGGAGATCAATTGAGCCTTAGGTAAATATCTTGATAGAATCAATTTATTCTTCTATCATTTCTTCACTCAAATTGATAAGATATAATTTTTCGGTAGCGCGGGTAAAAGCGGTATAAAGCCAACGGTAAAAATCTATTCCAAGATGTTCCTGAGCAATATACCCCATATCCAGAAAAACATTTTTCCATTGTCCGCCTTGCGCTTTGTGGCATGTAAGTGCATAACCATATTTTACCTGAAGGCAGTTGTAATAAGGATCTTGTTTTAGTTTTCGCATTTTTCCCGCTTTGGTAGGAATATCGGCATAATCTTCCAAAATTGAAAAAAACAGATTATTGCTTTGTTCGCGTGAAAGGGAAGCTGTTTTGGAATGAAGTGTATCCAGCAGTATTTTTACTTCCAACTCCAACTCATAATCCAATAATGAAATTGTAACATCAGCAAAACGGAATCCATACATTTCTTCCGTTCGATGTACCCGTTTTACTTGAGCAATATCCCCATTGGCAATGAAATCGAGTTCTTCGTATTTTTCTCCCCAATAATAATTGTTTTTTACAATCATCAACAAATCGCCACTTGACAATTCTTCTTCGCGATAAAGAATACTATTGCGAATCCCATTATTATAGATATTTGAACGTTTATTTGAACGGGAAATCACAGTTGTTTCTTCAATTCCCGAATGGTCATAAGCAGAGGAAATAGCTTCGATTAGTTCATCTCCACGAAGTTGTATAATATCAGGAAAGCTTTTTAATGTGATTTTAGGGTATAATCCGGTATTACCTTCGGTAATTAAGGTGCGAATATCTGTTGCATTTTTTAAAATACCAGAAGTAAGATGTTGCCGGATAACCTGTGTAAGCGTAAAAGTATCAATATTTAATCCAAAACTTTTCAATAAATCCAAATTAAAAGCAGGACTGATACTTTCACCTACCGGAGGAAGCTGTGCCGAATCTCCCATCAGCAATAAACGGCAGCCTTCGCCGGTATAAACATATTCAATCAAATCATCCAACAAGTGTCCTGATCCAAAAACAGTATTATCAGAACTTCCATTTGAAATCATGGAAGCCTCATCAACGATAAACAATGTATGTTTATGTAAATTGGCATTTAGTTCAAAACCAATATTTTCATTCGAAAACTTCTTTTGTCGGTAAATTTTTTTGTGAATTGTATAAGCCGGATGTTGTGAATAAGAAGAAAATACCTTTGCTGCACGGCCTGTGGGTGCTAATAAAACCGTTTTCTGCTTTAAAGAAGTCAATGCCTTAACCAAAGCTCCAACCAACGAACTTTTTCCTGTTCCGGCATATCCCTTCAATAGAAATAAAGCATCCGAGTCAGTGCCAAGCAAAAAAGCCGACAATTTATCCAGGAGAATAACCTGGTCATTTGTAGGCTCATGAGGAAAAAATTTCCGTATCTGCTCAACAAGAAAATCACCAACCATCTTTAAATTAAAAATTAAGAATTAAAAATTAAGAATTTTAAGAGGATTGAGTTGATGTGAAATTTCATTTGATAATCAAGTGCATATTATGTGTTTACTTTTGAGTTAGTGCAAGCAAGATAATCATGCAAAATTAAGAATTAAGAATCATTCCATGTGAAAATTCTTAATTTTTAATTTTTAACTCTTAATTCAATATGTGCATTCCGTCCAATACCATTTTGAGTAGGAATAAGGCTGCAATAACGTAAACGGGAATGGAAACTTGTTTGCCTTTTCCACAGAATAACTTCAAAATAACGTAGCTCAGCATTCCGAAAACAATACCTTGAGCAATACTGAATGCAAAAGGCATCATTACAATAGTAAGAAACGCCGGAAGTGATTCGGTAATATCATCAAAATTAATTTTTACAACAGAAGCTATCATAAATAATCCGACAATAATAAGTGCCGGAGCTGTTGCCGAAGCCGGAATCATTAAAAATACCGGAGCAAAAAACAATGCAATTCCAAACATAATTGCAGTACTTACGGCAGTTAAACCAGTTCGTCCACCTGAAGCCACGCCCGAAGCACTTTCCACATAGGCTGTTACAGTACTCGTTCCTAAAATAGCTCCAAAAGTTGTTCCCAATGCATCGGCGAATAAGGCTTTTCTTACTTGTGGAAAATTCCCGTCTTTATCGATAAATCCAGCTCTTGATGCAACACCAAGTAATGTACCCACTGTATCAAAAAGATTTACAAAAAGGAATGTAAATACAACCAGCAACATGTCGAATGAGAAAATATTTGTCCATTCGAATTGCATGAAAATAGGCTTAATAGATGGGGGAAGAGCCATCCAATTACCTTCGGGTAAATGAACTTCACCAAAAAATATACCGCAAATTGAAGAAACAATAATTCCTATTAAGATTGCTCCGTGAATATTTCGTGCAAATAAAATCCCGGTAATAACCAATCCAATAAGTGCAATCCATACATGCGGATTTGCCATATCTCCCATAGAAACATAGGTTGCATCATTCTTCACAATAAGCCCTGAATTTTGCAAACCAATGAATGTAATAAAAAGCCCGATACCAACCGGAATAGCATCTTTCAATGATTTCGGAATACTTTTTACAATTAATTCCCTGACATTGAAGAATGTCAGGATAATGAAGATAATACCTTCAATAAAAACAGCCGTTAATGCAAATTGCCACGAATAACCCATAGTAAGCACTACTGTAAACGCAAAGAAACTATTAAGTCCCATTCCCGGCGCTTGTGCAATAGGTAAATTTGCCATTAATGCCATAAATAATGTTCCAAGAATAGTTGCAAAAGCTGTTGCCGTAAATAATGCCGATTTATCCATGCCTGTTGCACCCAATATATTCGGATTTACAACAAGGATATAAGACATTGTAAGGAAGGTGATTACACCACCAATGAGTTCACGTCTTACATTGGTATTGTTTTGTTTGAGTTTGAAAAGTTTTTCTAACATTTGGAAAATATTTTCTTTGATTCAAGTTAAAATGTCCACTTTCCTGCCAGCGTGGGAAGTACATATACCTTATTTTCCTTGTAATGAAAATTGTTACTTATTTCGATTTCGCTACCAAAAGAAAGATTTGAAGTTACATTATACCAGATTTGAGGCTCGGTAAGTAAAATTACTTTTTTTCCACTTTCAACACCTGAATGATCTTTATTCTCTGTCCAAATGTCAATAAATCCACAAAAAGTAAGTTTATTTTCCAGAAAATCAGAACCCCATGAAAGTGTCCATTGGACATCGTTACTTACTTTTTCAAACGCATTATACTTATAAGCAACATACGTATTGAAATGTGCGTTGGGAATAGCAAAAGAATAAGAAGCTCCAGCCAAATAAGCATTTGCAATGGAAAAACCCGAATTATTATCATTACCAACTCCACCGTTAAATTCGATATGCGGCATAATTGGAAATTTCTTGATTTTAAAATCCCGGGCAATTTCCATATAGGCCAATCCTATATTTCCGCGGCTTTGATTAAAATCCAAATCGACAAACATAAAGGTAGAACCCCATTTATCCGGTTTAAACATTTCGAAAGTTGCTGTAAAATAATTAGGCGAAGGAATGTCATCACTATACAATGCATGACGAAAATCATAGTGTAACTGTAAATTTTGTGCTGATACACAAATGGATATTACAAGAAAAGAAAGGCAAAAGGTTATTCGTTTTAACATATTATTTAGAATTTTCCACAAAAATAAATATTATTCCATTACGTTATACATTTTATGTAATACGTTCTATGTTTATGGCTATTTATTTAGTATGTTTTTTTGTACTTTTGTTTTTTGAATCTCCTAAATTCATCATTCATAATTATTTTATGACAATAATACTTCCCGAAAATAAATTAGCAGATGTTATTCTTCATAATTATCAATTGATACCTGTAATTAATCGCTTTGGTATCGAATTGGGATTTGGAGATAAAAAGATTGACGAAATTTGTAATGAACATCAAATTGATGCCTATTTTTTTACAACATTGTTAAATACAATTAGTTATGAATCGTATTTTTCTGAAAAGAAATTAAATATTTCAAATACATTGCAATTAATTGATTATTTGCGTAAAACATTATTTAATTACAAAGAGACTGAACTGAATGTTATTGAGATACATATCAAACAGTTAACGGCATCTTGTTCTGAACCGAATAAGCATTTAAGACTTATTGATGATTTTTTTATTCAATTTAAATCGGAATTCCTACAATATATAGATGCTATAAATACCGGATTATTCGAACAAGTAGAAAAAATCTATTCTCAATTTATTCAAAAAGAAAAAACAATATCACAAGAACTGAAACTGCCTGATTTTGAATATTTTCAGAATAAATGTATTCAATTAAATGATAAACTTTCGGATATGAAAAGCCTCTTAGTAAAATATCTAACAGGAAACTTCGACCGAAGGATTCGCAATGCAATCATTTATATTATTTCCCGATTTGAAATAGATATTCAAATTTATATGAGGCTACAAAACCGTTTGCTAAAACCAATGGCAAAAGAAATGCTTACTCAAATTCCTCAAAATGAAAAATGATAAGATTAGCATTGCCATTGTGAGTCCTAATTTTATGCAAACTTGCGGGTTAAAAGCGATATTACTGAACTTTTTCCCGGTAAATAGCATTGATATATTTGAAGACTTTCAATCATATAACGAAAGTGCAATTTCCTACAATAAAGTTTTTATAGATTCACTTATTTATTTGTCAAATAGTGAATTATGTAAAGATAAAAAAAGGATTGTTTTACTTTCAGAGAAAGAAACAGAACATTTAGTTCATTCGGAATTAACATTTTTGAATACAAATCTCGACAAGCAGAAAATGGTAAATGATCTGAATGAGATTTGGAAACAAATTCAATCGGATGAACCGGAAGAAGAGGTTAACAGAGAACTTTCCGATAGGGAAAAGGAAGTTCTCGAATTAGTTGCAAAAGGTTGTACAAGCAAAGAAATTGCAACAATGCTGAATATTAGCCAACACACGGTACATGCTCATCGGAAAAAAATTTCCGAAAAACTGGGAATAAAGTCCGTTTCGGCACTTACGGTATATGCCATGATGAACGGAATAGTTAGTTATTAGGATATTTGTTGTTATTTGTAGATATTTGTTCGGCTTTGCCTCACGATATTAATTGTCAGGCAAGTGCAAATAATCAACAACAAATATCAACAAATATCAATAAGTATCAACGAATATCAATAAAAATATGATTTTACTTGCAGATAGCGGTTCGACCAAAACACATTGGGCCTTAGTAGAAAACGGTGTATTGCAAAAAGATGTATTTACGCCGGGGATAAATCCTTTTTATCAAACTCAAGATGAGATAGAAGAAAATATTAATTCGTTGCTTTTACCTCAAATAAAAGAATTTCAGGTAGATAAAGTGTTTTTTTATGGAGCAGGTTGTCTTCCTGAAAAAATAGGTATTGTGAAGAGTGCTATTTTGCGCTTTTTTCCGGTTGAGGTTGAAGTCAATAACGATTTGCTGGCAACATGCCGCGCGTTATCAGGAAAGGAAAAAGGTATTATATGTATTTTAGGAACAGGTTCTAATTCATGCTTATACGATGGAGAAAAAATTATACAAAATGTTTCTCCTTTGGGGTTTATTCTTGGCGATGAAGGAAGTGGAGCGACATTAGGCCGTTTATTAGTTGCTGATATTCTAAAAGAACAATTACCTAAATATGTAAAAGAACGATTTTTTGCCCGGTTTGATTTGTCTCCTTCACAAATTATGGAAAGAGTTTATAATCATCCTTTTCCGAATCGTTTTTTGGCAACGTTGTCGGTCTTTATCAAGGAAAATATTCATGAACCGCAACTCCAGTCTATTGTGGAAAAAAGTTTTGCCGCATTCTTCCAGCGAAATGTTTCACAATACGGGCATTTGGATTATCCGATACATTTTAGTGGTTCGGTTGCCTACTATTATCAGGATATTTTACGGGAAGTTGCTGATGATTTTAACCGGCAAATTGGAAAAATAGAAATGTATCCAATGCCCGGATTGATCGAATATCATTCGGTTTAAAAAAGGTTAAACTCTATTTTTAATATGTATGAATGCTTCCTTGCGCTGCCGGAAGATAATTAACGCCTATCCATGTTATCATCAATAGAATAAATGCTATGGGCAGTACCCACAACGCAAATTTAGGATGATAATCTTTCAATCGGGCATGAATATAAACAAGATAGGCGGCAGCGGTTACAAATGCCCAGGTTTCTTTCGGATCCCACGACCAATAATGCCCCCAAGCTTCTTTAGCCCACACGCAACCCATCAACATGCCGAGTATAAGGAATCCAAAGCCAACATAAACCAAGTTATCCATTAGTTGATATAGTTTTTTATCCGAATTTCCATTACCAAGTTTTCGTAGTTGAATAATGGAAGCAATAGTAGCTGCTCCAAGCATAGCGTACGAAAGGATATATACCGTAACGTGCGGAACAAACCAATAGCTTTGCAACGCAGGCATCAGGTTTTTGGAATGTATTTCGGGCTTAAAAATATTGATACAGACAAAGACACAAGCAACCAAACTACTGAAGGATAGCAGCCAGTTGTATTTCCAATGCTTGTAGGTAATAAATCCGACTAACGAAAGAAAAAACGAATACCAAAGCCGCGTTTCTCCCATTGTACGCAAAGGTGGACGTTCCTGTCCAATCCACAGCCCTACAATGAATGCAGCAAAGACAATGATACCTGCCAACATGATTATATTGATAATTCTTCGGTTCGTTTTCGTATAAACTAATATTCCGGAGCTTATCCACAATATAATGGCAGGTAAAGCAAAGAAAAGAAATTCATTCCACGTCATTATTCGCCTCCTTTCGTTTATTACCTATCCAAAGCATACAAATCGACCCGCAGGCAAGTAGGATAATTCCAACATAAACGGGTATTACCCAAGGGTCGTAAACCAATTCGAAACTGCTGTAAGTCGACATATTACCTGCATCGTTGTCGTAGCCGTATTGATACAACATCCAATTACCGAGTTTATATGGTTTATTCACTTCTAAAAGTGTGTGTGCCTGCTTTCCATCTTCCGAATACACATTAATATCCGAAACAAAACGTTTGGGTTCGGGACGAGTCATGGCCAAGCTGTACTTTTCGTCCAGATTCAATACCATGTATAATTGGGCCATATTTCCAGCGCAAATCCAACCTTCTTTTTGGATTCCTGTTTGAGGATTATGGATTTTAATCTTTGCCGCAGGTGATGAACCCGGCATGGAAACTTCATGATAAGTACTGTCACTGTTTCGGACAGCTTGATGGATATATTGTTCCAATGAAATCTCCCAACCATTAATTTTACCTTTGGGTTGTTTTTCATCGATTTGAAAATATTCCGGATTAGTTGCAGGTTGCGAAGCGCCTGTTTCCCTGTCTATAATTGTTAATTTAGGCGGATATTCTTCCATATAAAAATCATTGAGTTCAATAGCTACAGGAAGGTCAAGCACTTCGTTTTTATCATTATATACCCGCCATTCCACTTCTCCTTCGCGCACATACATTACGTAACGTTTAATATCTGCAGCTCCCATTCCGGTAGCAAAAAGTAAAATCCATAATCCGATATGATTCAAATAAAAAGCATAATCTTTTATACGAAAAGGAATGATGCGTTTGACAATTAATGCGCCAAGGGAAAGTAGAGTTGTAAAATAAACTAAAATAAAATGCCATGCGGATGTCATGCTAGTAAAACCCAAGTAGGAGGGAAGGTTATTCGTTGTTGTATTGCCAGAAGTAACCTGAGGAGTCAACCCCATGATAATACCTAAAACCGCCAATGCTCCAATCAGTGTAACAGCCATTGGTATGCCCGAAAACCATTGGTAAAACCAACTTTTTCGTTTGAAAGAAAACAATAATAGGATTAAAAGCAATATTCCACCCAAAATGATATTTACCGGCCATTGCAGCAAGCTAAAGTCGAATGCACCAACCAATATTTGTAATATAAAACCTATGATAACGATTCCCCCTATAAGCACAACGGATTCTTTGTAGCGCCAGGGGAATTGCCAGAATTTTCGTTTGGTAGTCAACTCTCTCGTCCTAATTATTACTCAATAATCTATCTTTTTCCTTAGCCGTTTGTATCCATTTTGGTACAACGGTTTCCATCCATTTGGCTTTCTTTTCCCGGATAGTTTTCATATCAAGGCCAATGTAAGTTTGTGCACTTTCTTTCGTTGAGATATCGGGCATTGCTACATCTTTTACTCCATGAGCAAAAAGTACTTTTTGAACTTCAAGCTGAGCTAACAGTGATTTGTCAAGGCTGTGTGCCAATATCCGTTGCGTTTCAACAGGAGCGTGGAAAGAAGCACCATGTGAAGCCACAGCAAAATCCCAACGCCATTGGGCTTGACGAAGTAATTTGAGAACAGTAATCATTTCAGCTTCCGATGCGCCACTGTCCCATGCCGCTTTAGCCAAAATATGAGCTTTAGATAGTTCCGTTTCAATACGGTCGCGAATCTCAAGTGCTTTATCCTGATATTGATAAACGTAGTTGCGAAGTTTATCTTCCGAATCGCGGTGGCAAACCTGACAGGTATTTGAAATATTTTTCAACGGACTCATTACCTGATGGTCGGAATATTTAATACCACCTTCGGAAATATATGGCATGTGGCAGTCTGCACAACTTAATCCACGTTGAGCATGTGGTCCCATTAAAAAGATTTCATAATCGGGATGTTGCGCTTTCAGCATTGGTGCACGGCTTATGGCATGTGTCCAGTCTTTGTATTCGGCTTCATCGTAATATTTTTCCATATCTTCAACTGTCATTCCGCCATCCCATGGGAAAGTGAGGTATTTGCCATCTCCCTTGAAATAATATTCGACATGACATTGAGCGCAAACGAGCGAACGCATTTCTTGTGGTGTAGCGTTGGCGATATTCTTACCCTGACGTTCGAAAGCTTCAATTAATCCCGGACGGGTAATTGTGAGATTCATCGTTTTTGGGTCATGACAATCGGCGCAACCAATTGGGTTCACAATTTGGTCGCCCATGCCGCTCCATGGAGTTTTGTAAAAATTTTCAATGCCTACTTCGTGCATCATGCGGGGAATATCGGGACTTTTACAAGTCCAGCAAGTAGAAGGTTGCATGTCTTTTGTGTTTTCATCGGGTGAACCGGTACGCAATGTAGCCCGAATATCTTCTATGGCATGCATATGTCCGCGCGGTGCCGAATAATCCTGCGCAAAAGCATATCCTGCCCAAAGTACAACCATTTGTGGACGGCTTGCCAACACATCTTCCTGCATATTGCCCAAATGCTTGCTGCGGAAATCCATATCGGCTGTTTTTTTCCATGTATTGTATTCGCGAGGATAGTTTTCACCCCAAACTTCGTTACGGGATTCGATTCCGGTAATTTCTACTTTTTTATTGTTAAACAACGTGGCTATTTCTGCACGCCGTTCGGTAACGGACGCAGCTAAAAGTCCCAACAAAAATACGGCCACCATAACAGCGGCAAATATTCCCCACCCGATGATAGGTTTACGTTTGATGGCTTCTGTTAATCGTTTTAACATGGCATATTTAGTTTTATAGTTTATTTTTTATTCAATCTATTTTTCAACCAATCGGGAACAGGTGATTCGGGCAGCGGTACAATCGCATTAGGCGATGAACTCAAGCTGCTGATATTGGTATGTGGAATTTGTGTATGGCAATCCCAACAAGCTTTTCCTTCACCATTTTTGGCTTCGGTATAAGTAATCATTCCTGTTTTTACAAATTCGGTATTTAATTGCGTATGGCAACGGATACAATTTTCCATAATCACATTATTGCTTGCCTCGCGCGGACGTATTGACTGTGGTTCTCCATTCACAGTGAAAACTGCAGCATGGTACAATCCATCTTTTGCTTTAAAAGCATATTTTGAAAAAACATTGTTGTGAGGTACGTGACAGTCGTTACAGTTTGTCCATTGTGCATGTGAGCTGTGATTCCATGACTGGTAATAGGGAGTCATAATGTGGCAATTGATACAGGCTGAAGGTTCGTCCGATAAGTAAGAATGCGCCCTTGATGTATATATGGTATAAGAACCCAAACCAGCTAATAATCCACCCGCAATAAAAAACGGAAGAATCATTTTACTTGGAATTCGGCTTAGGAACTTCTTCATTGTTTTAGAAAATTAGATTAAGATTATACAAATTTAAAGAATTATTCTGATATGAATGTGTAACCTATGTTACATCTTTAATAAAAAAGTACATTTAACTTTGTATATATAAAAATAAGCTGCTTTTATAAATATAAATTAAGAAAAGATATGACTACAAATGCCACATTTGCTAAGGGTACTGTTTTCGACCTTTCGCAACAGATTGAATATTCCGAAGGTGGAATTATCAGCAAGCAAGTATTGAAAAATCAGGTGGGAAATGTAACTCTGTTTTCTTTTGACAAGGAACAAGGGTTAAGTGAACACACGGCTCCGTTTGATGCATTAGTGCAAATCATTGATGGGAAAGCCGAAATCAGTATTGGAGGAACACCTCATACATTGGAAGCGGGTCAAATTATCATTATGCCGGCCAATGTCTCTCATGCAGTATATGCTGTAGAACAATTTAAGATGCTATTAACGATGATAAAAGGATAAAAGGATAAAAGAATGAAGTAGTAAATGTAGTTAGAAGTAGTTATAGAAAAGTTTACTATTGAAGCGATAACTACTTCTAACTACATTTTACTACCTTCTATTTGGCTATTTTTTCATTAAAAACCGCACCTCTTCATTCCGGGCTTTTATGTAAAATTCTTCGGGTTGATCTTGTAATGCATTCACTTGAGTTTCGAGATCGAGAATGCTATTTGTTAAACCTGTTTTTTTTGATGTTGAAGTTGTTTCATATTCCATGCGCTTTCCATTGAGAGAAGCCTGTAAGTCGTTTAGTTGCTTTTCCAATCCTTGCGCTTTGAGAAATAAATCTTTGGCAGTAGCACTTTTAAAATCGGATAATTTTTTATAGATAAGTCCATCGGCCACAACGAAATGAAAATCGCTATCTTCTTTTTGTTCCTGTTGTACCCGATATATCCTATTCAATAAATCAACATAATCTTCACCTTCATTCCATGTATCCTTTATACTGTTAATTTTCGCCATGTTTCGAAGATAATTTTCATCATTATTCCGTAGAATTATTTTTTCATTATTAGGGATAAAAAGATAAATACACACTTTATTCTCAGGTTGATATCTGTCTGAGGCAAACCATCCAACTCCATTTGTTTCATCAATTGCCATCATATAATCATTAAATGGCGAATTAAACGGCATCCCCATATTCTCGGGAGATAAATAGGTGTCGGTAGCCAAATTGTACCGTGTTATAAAAATATCGTAGCCACCTAATGATGTTTCGTCATCTGTAGAGGCATAATAAACAGTAACTCCGTCATTCAACATGAACGGATAATTTTCATCGTATTTGGTGTTCAAGCTTCCATTCAATTTCTTTGCATTTCCGTAATTATCAAGTAATTTGTCTTGTGAAAAAAGGTCGTATCCGTCGTTTTCGGTTGGTTCGGCATATAAAATCCGACTGCCTCGTTCGGTCATAAAAACCGTTGCATCAACATTACTCTTCTTGAAGAAGTCGTTGTATGTAAATAATTTACCGGAAGTTTTACTTAATTTATATGCAGCTAAGAAATTATTTTTGTCAACAACAGTACTATCGATAATTCGGACTTGCTCAATACGTTTGAGCATACTTTCTCCTAATTTTGCTTTCTTGAGTTTTTTTTCACAAGAAGTTGCTGTTGCCGGATCTTTTTTAGTAGAAGTTACATATTTTTGATAAGCATCAGTTGCTTCAGAAAAACGATATTGTTGAAAATATAAGTCTCCTAAATAAGGATATGCATCGAAAACCTTTTGTGTTGTTGCTGTTTTTAAATGCTTTTCTGCCGGAGTCCAATCGTTTAATTTAAAGCAAGTTGCTCCGTAGTAATAGTTAACCGAAGCATTATTAGGTGTTTTTTTTAATAATGTTTCGAATGCGACTTTTGCTTCCTGATATTTTCCAATAGCAAACAAGGCTTTTGCTTCTTCTAATGTTTGTGGAAAAACAGTAGATAAAGGTAGGAGAAGAAATAATAATATTTTACAAGACAAATGCTTCATAGTTATTTATTTATGGGAAGTGTCGTAACTGTCAGATTTTATTAAATGTAATAAATCCGTATTCATTCACAAAGTTATAAAAAAGCAGGATAGAGAAGAGATACGTTATACTTTTTTAATTTCCTTGCCAAAGGGTACTAATGAAAACCCTGCCAACTTAAAATGTTGTTTTCCAAAGGGAATACCAATGATCGTAATGCAAAAAAGCACTCCGAATAATAGATGAGTAAGGCAAATGCTTATTCCACCGATAAAAATCCAAACGACATTCATTAATGTATTCAAGCAGCCACTCTGTCTCGGTTTATCAATTGCCTCATATCCAAAAGGCCATAAAGCAAAAACGCCCAATTTAAAACATTGAAATCCAAATGGAATACCGATGATTGTTATGCATAAGACAATTCCAGCTATTATATATTCGAGAAACACAAAAAATCCACCGAAAATAATCCAAATTAGATTTCCAAAAAACTTCATATTAATAATCTACTTCAGCAACTACAGGACAATGGTCGGAGTGAACAGCTTCGGATAAAATGGCAGCGCCTTTAAGTTTTGGTTTTACTTGTTCCGAAACAACGTGATAATCAATGCGCCAACCCAGATTCTTTGCCCTTGAATTAGCCATATAACTCCACCAACTGTATTTTTCGGGCGATTGGTCAAATTCCCTGAAAGTATCAACCATTCCTGTTGCAACAAACTGATCGAACCATTCCCTTTCTTCGGGTAAAAATCCGGATGATTTTTGATGCCGCTCCGGATGGTTAATATCGATTGGTTTGTGGCAAATATTAAAATCTCCACAAATTAAAATTTCTGGACGTTCTTTTCTCAGTTCGTGGATGTATTTGGTAAATTCCTCTAAAAACTCCATTTTGAATGCTTGCCGTACATCTCCTGTTGTTCCTGATGGAATGTAAACACAAATAACAGTTAAACTGCCGAAATCAGCACGGATAATTCGTCCTTCACAATCGAATTTTGGAGAATTCATTCCAAATGAATGATAATCGGGAGCCTTTTTACTGAAAAGTGCAACTCCGCTATATCCTTTTTTTTCGGCTGAATTTATCAATGAATGATAACCCAAACTTTGAAATAATAACAAGTCCATTTGTTCGGGTTGGGCTTTTGTTTCCTGTAAACAAAGAACATCCGGATTAGTATTTTCCAACCATTCGGCAAACCCTTTATTCATCGCCGAACGAATTCCATTTACATTATAAGATATAATTTTCATTCTCCGTTATTAGTTATTAGTTATTTGTTATTCGTATATTAATTTAATAACTAACAACAAATAACTAATAACAAATGTTTGTCTATCCTTCCATATCAGTTGTTAAATGCACATTTTTTACATCCTTGAATAAATCAGATGCGAATACAAAATCGTTCAAGTCTTTATTCGAAGAAGTAAATATTTCATTTTTAGTGCCTTCCCATCCTTTTTCTCCTTTGTTGATAAAGATAATATGATCTCCGATTCCCATTACCGAATTCATATCATGTGTATTTACAACAGTTGTCATTCCAAAATCTTTGGTAATATCTTGTATTAAAGCATCGATAACCAATGATGTTTTGGGGTCCAATCCCGAATTTGGTTCGTCACAAAATAAATACTTGGGATTTAAAGCGATAGAGCGGGCAATAGCAACACGCTTTTGCATTCCACCGCTTATTTCTGATGGATATAAGTTTTCGGCTCCTTTTAAATTAACCCTTTCAATGCAAAACATAGCCCTTTTAATCCGTTCTTTTTGCTTATCAGGAGAAAACATATTCAACGGAAAAAGAACGTTTCCGAGTACAGTCATAGAATCGAATAAAGCCGAACCTTGAAATAGCATGCCTTGCTCACGCCTAAGCATACCAACTTCTTTTTTATTCATATTCAAAACATTTCTACCATCATACAGCACTTCTCCCTTATCAGGAGTATGTAATCCGACAATACATTTCAGCATAACAGTTTTACCGGAGCCACTTTGCCCGATAATCATGTTTACTTTTCCGGTTTCAAAGACAGCACTTATATTATTAAGAACTTCTTTTCCTTCAAAAGATTTGTATATATTTTTAATTTCTATCATCCTATACTTTTAGCATAATTGTCGTAAGAATTACATCTGCTAATAATATCAAAATACTACTCATTACTACAGAGTTAGTACTTGCTTTTCCCACATCCAAAGCGCCTCCTTTAACATAATAACCATAGTAAGAAGATACGGATGTGATGATAAATGCAAAAACAAATGATTTTTTCATGGAATACCAGATATATCCGACTTTGAAATCATATTGAATTCCATAAACATAAGTTGATAAAGGAAGAATATCCGAAAATGTTGCCATAAGATATCCACCTATAAGTCCCGACATCATACTGAAAGAAACTAAAACGGGAATAAATAATACCAATGCCGTTATTTTAGGTAAGATAAGGTAGGATGCCGAATTTACACCCATAATATCCAATGCATCAATTTGTTCGGTTACACGCATGGAGCCAATTTCCGAAGCAATATTCGATCCTACTTTTCCGGCCAAAATTAAACACATGATAGATGATGAAAATTCGAGTAGTAAAGTTTCCCGTGTTGTAAATCCGACAGCATATTTGGGAAGTAAAGGCGAAACGATGTTTAGTGTAACTTGCATTGCAATTACAGCTCCGATAAACAGGGAAATAATTACGACAATCCAAATTGAATTAACAACCAACTTCTGGGTTTCATCAACTACTTGTTTAAGGAAAATACGCCAGCGTTCGGGAAATGAAAACACCCTTATCATTAGTAAAATGTATTCTCCTAAACGATGTAATGAATTCATATATAGATGCTATGAAGTTTAAATTATAAGTTATTGAGTTGCAAAAACGGATGTAAAGGTACATATTTTTTCCTTTCGATAAATAATCCAAGTAAGCCGGTTCTGGTCATGAGCCTGATTAGCAATAAAAAAACGAGTAAATAATCTTATGTTATTTACTCGTTTTATTTTTACTTTTGCTGAAATTATGCCGGATGGATAGCTTCAGTTGGACAAACATCGGCGCAAGTACCACAATCAGTACATACATCTGGGTCTATTTTATAGATATCGCCTTCAGATATCGCCTCTACCGGACATTCATCGATGCAGCTTCCACAAGCAATGCAATCTTCGCTAATTACGTAAGCCATTTTTATGAGTTTAAAATTAGTTTAACAAATGAATTAATTAATCTGTTTTTTTGTAATCACAAGTGCAAATGTAGGAGAATATCGGTGTCAAAAAAAATTTTTTTGCCAAAAAGTTTGTATTTAGAAAAAATCTAAATAAAGTTTATGATTCATTAAGAGTTGAGATTACAAGTAAGAAGTTAGAAGAATAATACTATTTCGGTATTTTGTTGATATGTAAAAATAATTACTTTTGCACAATGCAATAATCGCACTCAGAATCCGTTATTTACAGGATAAGATATAGATTTATTAGATTGAAAAAACTACTTACCATATCACTATTCTTTTTGTTTTGCCATGCTTGGGTTTTTTCTCAGGTACAAAAAGTTCAGGTAAATCCGTTTGTTGATCAGCGCCTTTTTCATTTGGGCTTTATGGTCGGGGTTAATATGCTGGATATGGAATTTACCCATGCCGACTATACTACACCGGAAGGAGAAACATGGTTTGCCGAAATTCCTTCGTATTCTCCCGGATTTTCAGTTGGAATTGTAGGAGAAATGTACTTACATAATAATTTCAGTTTGCGTACCATTCCTTCTTTGCATTTCGGAGAGAGGCAAATTATTTTCAGGGAAAGCCATACCGGCGAGGAAGAGAAATTTGCTGTAAAGTCAAATTATCTGATGATTCCGTTAGATTTGAAAATCAGTTCCAATCGTGTTAATAACTATCGTCCTTATGTGTTGGCCGGATTGAGCGCCGGATTTGACTTGTCTAAAAAGAATGAATCTCCTGTTCAGGTAAAACCGATGGATGTGTTTTTGGAATTTGGCGTTGGATGTGATTTTTATTTTCCGTACTTTAAGTTTATTCCGGAAATAAAATTTTGCCTCGGATTAACGGATGCGCTTAATCATAATCCCCGTTTGCAGGATAAAAGCTTGGAAAAATATACCAATGCTTTGTCAAAAGTAACATCACGATTGTTTGTAATTACTTTTAACTTCGAATAAAGCTAATTGCAACTACTTATTATTTGTGATTGTTTTTGAAATACCTTCTTTTAGCATATCTTCCATTCCGAATAATCCGTTTTCTTTGTTGATAATCCATTTTGCACAAGCAAGAGCACCTTTTCCAAAAGCTTTCCGGGAGATTGTATCGTGCATTAAACTGATTGTTTGGTAAGGATAGCCGAACAGGATTTCATGTTTTCCTAAAATACCTCCAACCCGGATAGAATGAATATCTTCTTTAGGAACCTGAAGGGAGGATGCAATTTTCATGGCTGTTCCCGAAATACCACGTTTTTCCTTGAAATGAGATTCTATGATTTGAATATCAGCTTCGGGTGTAAAACTTGCAATAATTTTAGCTACGGTTATTAAGAGATTGATGCCGAGTGTTATATTGGGGCTCCAAAGAATAGCTGTTTGATTTGCAACATCTTTTAATAATGTCAACTGTTTAGTCTGGTAACTAGATACGGCCGATACTATTTTGATACCATATTTTGCAAACAGAGGATATTTTTCAACATTATTACAATCAGAAAAGTCAATGACAACATCTACCGGACGATCATTTAAAAAAGATTCCGACCAATCTTCTTCCGAAAATATTTCTCCTTGTTTTTCCTTACTAATTAATAATAAGGATGATGCATATTTTCCGCGATAGTAGTTTTTTCTTTTTAAAACCCATTCTACACGAATATCCTTATCTTCTAAAAAAGGAAATATAGCTTCCTTTCCGGTTTTTCCAAAACCTAAAAATCCTACTTTCATACTCATAAATTATTAAAAGATAAAGGATTTTCAGAAAGCCTTTTTGTTATTAGATCTTAGTTTGTTATTTTCTTCAAATAACAAACTAAGATCTAATAATATTTCGAATCCTTTATCTGATTCTATCCATTGATTTTATCAAAGCCTCATCTTTTTTAATAAATCTCATGGCAAGAAAATTAAATATCAAGGCGATGAAAGGTAATGCAATTGCTATTCCTGCTCCCATATAAGTAACATTTGAGTTTTGTTGTGTAGTTATCCATAAATATGCAATAGCAGCATATAACAAAACAAGAAAAATCACATTCAGCCAGCAAAGTTTTAGTTGCAGTTTACGCTTTTTAAAACAGAAAATTGTAATGATAGATAGAGCGCAACTATCTACGATTAAGATCAATAGTGTATGTTGCAGATATGCAGGAATAAAGTTGAAAAATTCGTTGTTGAATGAACAACCTATAACGTAATCCACAGTCATTCCGGTAGGAGGCTGTTGAGATGTTTCAATACCGAGCAGAGGTAAGAAAAACATAACAATCATACATACTGTAACTCCAAATAAATATAAAGTCTGAACTCTTTGAAGCATATCTTTTTTATTTTGATAAATGTTACATTTAAAAATGGTTCTTCTTATAAGAACAAAATAGACGGGTAGATAAGCAATTTTGTTCAGCTTTCCACTCGTCTATTGTATTTGGTGTCAATGTTTTATAGTTTTTCCTTTTCTTTCGTAGGATTTTTATGATATACTTTTCCTTCGATATATTCCTGAGCTGCAATAAGAGTTGCTTTGGGTAATTTTTCATAATAACGAGAGATTTCGATTTGTTCCCTGTTTTCGAAAATTTCTTCCAAATTATCAGAATAGGAAGCAAAATCTTGTAACTTTTTGTTCAAATCACCTTTTATAGCTTCACTGATCTGATTTGCTCTTTTTCCGATTGCACGTACAGTTTCATAGACATTACCTGTGTCTTCAGATAATCTGAGCATATCTCGTGTAACTGTATTTGCCGGAGCATTTGTCTTTCTGTAATCCATATCTATTTTCATCTGTTAATTTTTTAGCTTTGTATCTTTTTAACTGTTTTTGATAAAATCTGTTCGGCTTCTTTTTTGTATTTTCCGGAAGGGAAATCACCAATATAAATGTAATATTCGTCTACTACTTCCCGGAAACGCTCTTGTTCCTTATTTCTTACACTATGAAAAGCCTGCTGGTACTTAGACCGTAAAATAAGCATTCGATAATCTTCTTTGTATTTTGAATAAGGATAATCGTTAAGAGCATTTTGAGATGTAATAATGCAACTTAAATAATTATTTCCTCCGTAATTTCCTAAGTTATAATACAATTGAGCATTTAATAATGCTTTTTGTGCTAATTTTTCCTGCAATGCAAAAATTAAATCAAGAACATCCTTCTTACGTTCACTGGATGGATAATATTCGAGAAAATTTTGTAATTCACTTAATGCACGATATGTTGTAGATTGGTCTAATTCCGGTTGAGGCGACTCCATATAATACCCGTAACCATTGTAATATCGCGCTAATTCGGTGTATTGCCCTTTAGGATAAGTATTGTAATAAGTTGAAAAATACTGACTTGCTGTGATATAATCTTTTTGTCCGAAATAGCTTTGTGCCAGGAGGTATAATGATTCTTCAGCCTTGTCAGTCCCTTTGAAATAAGGAACTAAGGTAGTTAAAATAGTTGCCGAGCGATCATATTTTTTTTCTTCAAAATATTTTTTCGCGTAGCTATACTTGAATTCAGGATCTGTTGACTTTAATACATTGTTGTATTGACTGCATGATGCAGCAATTATCATAATAAGGGAAAGATATACAAATGATTTAACTTTCATGGGCAACTTTTGTTTTTACAACAATGTAGTTTTATTATTCCAAAAATAAGGTGCAAAGTTAGGAAAACACTCTGAATAAATAAAATAAATCAAACATTTTTAACAGCATTTGTTAATACCGATACCTGGCAGTTGAGTTGGAATTACTTTGCCATTTACTATCTGAGATCCTGTAAAACAATCATTTGAAATCAAAAGATTTCCATCCAAATCGATAAAATCTGTTAATGAAGCAATTTGAGATGCTGCTGATATAGCACAGGAAGTTTCAGTCATACAACCAAGCATTACCTGCAGATTCATTTCTTTTGCCTGTTTTATTATTTCTCTTGCTTCATGTAATCCACTGCATTTCATTAATTTAATGTTAATTCCTGAAAAAGCATCTTTTATTTTATCCAAATCACTTAATCGCTGGAAAGATTCATCGGCAAAAATAGGAATTGGGCTATGCATTGTAAGCCAAGCAGTATTATCCAACTGATTTACAGGCATTGGCTGTTCCACAAACACAACATTTTGTTCATTACACCAGTGTAACATATCCAAAGCTGCGTGCTTATCAGTCCAACCCTGATTTACATCGGCGCAAACCGGTTTGTCAGTAACTTCCCTTACGGCTTTTATAATTGCTTTATCGGTATCCCGGCCAAGTTTTACTTTTATAAACGGATACTTTGCCGCTTCTATTGTTTTTTCCTTTATCAAATTAATACTGTCAATACCAATTGTAAAAGATGTTCCGGGAGAATTTTGAGGATTAAGATTCCACATTTTATAGCAAGGCAATCCATTTATTTTTCCGGCTAAATCGTGCAATGCAATGTCAATAGATGCCTTAGCAGCCGTATTTTTAGGCGCGATTTCATCCAAATACTGCATAATTTCCGGAATTTGCAACGGCGAAGAAAAACGATTTAAATCAATTTTGCTTAAAAATTGTATTACCGATTCTTGTGTTTCACCTAGATAGGGTGGGAGAGAAGCTTCCCCATATCCAATTAAATCCTTATAATGAATTTCGGTAAGCACTATTGGTGTTGTACTCCGGGAAGACCGGGCTAATGTAAATACGTTTTTAAGTTGCAGTGTATAAGGGTAATAATGCAGTTTCATAAAGAAGGTTTAACGTTTTACGTAATAACGTTCTACGCCTTGGTTATATCAGCCACTAACGTAATACGTAGGACGTAAACGTATTACATATTATGTTTTTTCAAATTGATTCTAAACTAATGGATAATGCTCCGGTTGTTTCGCGTAATTGTTGAAACAGAAATGGGAGTTTAACTCTTCTGGGAACGGCAATGATATAATTTACAGTTCCTGTTCGTGTTTCAAAATTTTCGGAAATAGAAACACTGTCTATACGGATTTTATTTTTTTCCAAAAGATCTTCTATTGCACTTAAGTTCATGTTGATATGGTCAAAATGAATAAGAAGTTGTTTTCTGGATGTATCTATTAACATCCGACTTTCAATACGTTCGAGGCTAATCAGAATAAATAATAACAGCGCAGTACCAACAAACGCTAATTTATATATTCCGGCTCCGGCAGCTAACCCAACACCAGCAATCATGAAAATTCCGGCAGCGGTAGTTAATCCACGGATACCTCCTCTGTTTTGATAGATAACACCTGCTCCCAAAAAGCCGATTCCGGTAACAACCTGAGCAGCAATACGGGCAGGATCACTCGGCGTATAAAGCCGAGAAACATAAATTGAAACAATCATAATTGTAGTCGAAGCGAGGCAAATCAGAGTAAAAGTACGAAATCCGGCAGCATGATTTCTCCATTGCCGCTCAAAACCAACAATACATCCCAATACAAAACTCAACAACATCCTCCAAATGATGGTGTTGAGTGTTATTTCTTTTGAGTTTATAATTTCAATAAATTGTGTCCAAGATTGTTCCAGCATATAATAAAGTTCAAAAATAATCAAACGGCCATTAAATAAAGAGTAACAAAAATACAAGAAAAGGTGCAGTTTTCAAAAGTGAATTATAGCAAATTGCATTACAGTTCAACCTGAGCATGATGAGTGTTATCGTTTCTAATTCCATTTAATTGATTTATATGTTCATACAAATCCAAGTAAATACTGTAAAATCTTTTTTCTTCCGGTGTCATTTTATTGTAGTCGCTTGTAAATTCCTTACTATATGTAATTCCATATCCTATAACTGCAACGATTTTGAATTTATTTTTCGGTACAAACTCGATTATTTTGGCACTTTTTTGACTTGGATGGCTTAAATCTCCGAGATAATCCATTTCGTCCAATAATATTCTGGTTTTTTCGAGTGTAATATCAATGGCTTGGACCATCATTGAATTATCCGAAACATCATTCATTGCATATAAATTATCAATTTCGCTTTTACCAGGATTTGTAAAACAAGCAGCACTATATTCGCAAGTGGCGATGCAGGTTTGCTGTAAGTAAGATGAATCAGGTAATTTTTGGTTGATATCGAATATTATTCCCACTGCTTTTATCCCGTTCTCCAAGTCTGTAAGCGATAAGTCTTCCTTTGCTACAGTAAAGCCAAGAATATGTTGCTTTAAATCTTGAATTGAAATATATTCATCATCGCTTCTTGTTAAATCGTATGCATCAATTGCATTTTCGTAATCCATAGCCTGGGGTTTTTCCCTTGGACAACTTCTGTAATTATAAACAACAATTAATATGAAAAATACTATAACATAATACATACAGCCACCTTTGGATTTCTTCTTAGGTTCTGTATTTGATGTATTTGCAGGATCCGGAAAATCGAAAGATGGCCTTTCGGTTTTATAATTTGACGGATTATCCGATTTTTCTTTAGATTCTTCACCAATGCTATTTATAAGTTCAAATGTATCGGACGGTATCTTTTTTATCTTCGATACATTTGTAACAATATCTGCAACATTGATATGGTAAGTTTTTTCCGGTTTTGGAACAATTTCAGTAATATCTTGATTTTGCTTCGGATTGTTCTCAATACCGGGAGTTATTGGAGTTTGTACTGAATCATTATTTTCAGAAAATGTTAGAAAATCAGTTTTTGCATTATAAATAACATCGTAGAGTTCTTTGTTAAGTCCTTTCTTCAGGTTGTGATTGCGGTTGTAGGAGGTAATATCAATCTCAGTTCCCTGTACTCGTCGGTACATTTCGGCTGGGATTTTACGTTTTTCGGCAAAATATCCTGATTCTTTAGCATAATCATAATAAGGATCATAACCTATCTGTTGATTTGTATAAAATCCGGAGATGTATTTTTGTTCCAAGTCTTCGATTAAATCATAATACTCTTCGCCAAATTTTTCTTTTTCATTTTGAGTGGCCTCTTCCGGTGTAAATTGTTTTGAAAAACGTGGATGCATCATCCAATACATCATCAGCGCTGTCGCTTTTTCCGTCTGTGGATTATCTTTCAGCCATGCAATAATAGAGGCCTTGGGCATTTCTCTACTATATTCATGCATTACAACATAACATGTTTCGGCTGAAGCATGGTTGAGGTATTCAATTATTAATTGTTCGATTTGTTTTGGCATGATAAAATTTGAGTGATACTCTTATTATTAAGAAACAATTCGTTCTGTAATTTTACGTTACAAAATATGTATTGTTTTTATCCGGTATTTTGCATTTTTTATGAATTGCACAAATGTAACAAATTATTCAATTTGAATTTATTTTCAAAACAACAAGAAATCAGAGAAACGATGAATAAGAAACCTTAAAGGTATTTACTCGGGAAATGTTAAAAGGATTTTATTTTTAAAATAAAAAGATATTTTTTCCCTGATTTTTTAAGTATTGTGTATTATCTTTGCTTTTTATTGCGCCGTTGACGGTTCTAGTAACATATAATATTTATCAAAACCCGTTTTTGAATATTTTTTAACACATATAACTTTCTTCTTATGAGCAAAAATCTGATTCATTTAGCCCTGATTGCCTTAATTGCTGTTGTTTTTTCTTCGTGCAGTAAAAAAATGAATCCTTTAGTATCGGATTATTTTTCGGCAACGCCTCAACCGTTGGAAGTAGTTGATGGCAAAATTCCTGTAGATATATCGGGAAACATTCCTCCCAAATATTTTTTGAAAAATGCCGAACTTTCTATAACTCCGGTTTTACGCCATAGCTATGGCGAAGTGGCTGGAGATACCTTTGTTTATCAAGGAGAAAGTGTTCAAGGAAACAACCAAACAATTTTCTATGAAAAAGGAGGTAATATTAAAATGTCAACTGTTTTTAAGTATAAACCCGAATTGGCTTCGTGTGAGTTATACCTTAAAGCAAAAACAATCATAAAAGGTAAAGTTGTTGAAATGCCGATGATAAAAGTCGGAGAAGGTGTGATTGCTACTTCGATGCTTAGTAGTGCAGCATCTGCAACGCCCGCAATTGCTCCGGATAAATTTCAAAAGATTATCAAGGAAAAACGAAATGCTGATATTTTATTTTTGATTCAGCAAGCAGATTTACGTCCAAGTGAAGTAAATAAATCCTCGGTTCAAGATTTACAACAATCGATGCAAACAGCAGTGAAGTCAGAAAACCAACGTGTTGCCGGAGTAGAAGTGTCTTCTTATGCTTCTCCTGATGGTGGAATTGAATTGAATGAGAAATTAGCTGCTAACCGTGAAAAAAATACACTTGGTTATTTGAATAAAGAACTTTCTAAAAATTCTATTTATGCTCCGGTTGACGCTCATTTTACAGCTCAGGATTGGGAAGGATTTAAAGAATTGGTTGAAAAATCGAATATTCAGGATAAAGATTTGATACTTCGCGTATTATCTATGTACCCTGACCCTGAACGCAGGGAACAGGAGATTAAGAATATATCTACTACATACAAAAAATTGGCCGATGATATTCTTCCTCAATTGCGTCGTTCCCGTTTAACTGCAACTATTGAAATCATCGGAAAATCGGATGAGCAAATATCTTCATTGGCAGCATCAAATCCGAAAGCATTGAGCATTGAAGAATTATTGTATGCAGCAGCACTGGAAAAAGAACCTGATGATAAAGCATTGGTTTACAGAACTGCGACAGATATTTATCCGAATGATTACCGTGCATATAATAACTTAGGTGTGTTATTCTTCGAAAATGGAGATATGAAGGATGCTGCAAGTATGTTTTCTAAGGCCTTGAAACTTAATTCGAGTTCGCCTGAAGTAAATATGAATTCCGGTTTAATGTCGTTGGTTAACGGTGATGTAACTACTGCACAACAATATTTTGGAAAATCTTCGGGAGTTGCGGAATTGAATCCGGTAATGGGTGTGTTGTATACGCAAAGTGGAAATTATACACAGGCTGTAAATATGTTTGGCAATACCAAAAGCAATAATGCTGCAGTAGCTCAAATATTAGCCAAAGATTACAATAAAGCACAACAAACTTTGTCGGGTGTTTCTAATCCTGATGCTATGACAAGCTATTTGATGGCTATAGTTGGAGCGCGGACTAATAGTTCATCTATGGTTATCAATAGTTTGAAAGATGCAATCTCTAAAGATCCCTCTATGGCTCAGAAAGCATTGAATGATATGGAGTTTTATAAATTTGCAAAAAATCCGGCATTTGAAGCATTGGTGAAAAAGAGTAATTAAAAAAGTCAACGGTACCAAAAATACTTGGTAATTTTATAAGATTTATTTTTGACCTAGGCTCGAAGTTAAGTAAGAGATAAGCTCTGTAGGAGAGCAATTTGCCAGCAATAACCTACAAGGTATACAGATAGAAAAAGGGACATTAATTTGTCCCTTTTTTATTTTCGGGGGTGTCTTGAAATGGTCAAATTAAAATAAAGATACCATTTTGATGTAGCTTATATAATGTTTTTTGGATAATGGTGGTATACATTTTGCTTTAAATATCTAGAAAAATCTAAACCATTGGTTGATTTCAAAGTGTCAGCATTATTTAAAATAATGAGATATGCAAAGAAAGGTCCTTCTGACATGTAAAAGACTTCCTCATATTTTTATGGAAAACAATATTTTCGATACAAGAATGAAATGTCTTTTTGTTTTAAGAATTTATTTTCTTCAAAAATATGTTTATAGGTTATTTTTCTTTTCTCGTTCTTCCTTATCTTGCAAATCCGAAGCTTTCAATAATTTTGAAAAATCAATCAAATTCACAATAAGTAAAACTACGCAAATCAACATACCAAAATATATAACAGCTCCCGGAAAAAGAACCTCCAGTATCAGCATGAATGAAATAATAAACCGCACTTCGGTAGGACTTAATAAACCCGAGTCAATTGTATAGGTGCCGATAATTTTGTATCTCAACAAAGCCATCATCATTGCCCAGCCATACAATGTTACAAATCCGTATCCCAACAGTCCCCATTCGCTACCTACATATAGCATATAACCCAACCCTATTGCAATGTTTGATATCCAGTCGATTGTAAAATCGAGGGAGAATCCGTACCATTTCCTCGGTTTATTTCGATAGTATGCCACACGGCCGTCTAATGAATCTCCAAACCAATTGATTGCAAATCCCAAAATTCCCAACAACAACCAATATCGGTCGAAATATTTGCCAAATAAAAAACAGGAGGTAACAATTAAACTACCGGCAAAACCGATAGCCGTAAGCATATTCGAAGTAATACTTTGGGGAATACGTTGAACTAAAAAAGCAATTAGTTTTTGTTCAGAATTTTTTAAAAGATTTGTCCGGGTTCTGTCTTTTGATATTTTTGCCAACGCATCAGCATTCCTTTCTTTAGAATTATCTTCTTTCATTAGTTGGTTTTTTTGTTAGATCTGTGAGTAATATTGTAAATTTGCTGAATAATTATCTCCTATTCTAGAGATTTAATTATTCGCTGAGGGTGTGATTTTTTCAGATTCTCATCCGGACATCATCCTATAAACAGTTTTGAGGATGAATAAGTTTTGATGATATATTTTGGCGTGCAAATTTAAGAAAATAGATATAGATTGTAACACTTTTGACTTTAGAATAATAAAATGACTATGTCGAAAGTTTATTTATTTGTTAATATTTTCTTATTTTTATAAAACTTTTAATTGAATGATAAAGATAAATAAAGAAACCCAACTATTTATAAAACAAAATATTGATAAAGATATTAACACGATATTATTATCGAAAAGCATTCCGGAAAATATCGATGTAAAATTTGCCGCACAACAAATTGAAGCAAGGCAAAAAGCAAAAATAAAACTACCGTCATTATATCTGAATAATGCATTTATTTTTCCTTCCAAGCTTTCGATGGAACAATGTTCTTCTGAAATTACGGCAAAATATAAATCACAGTTTGTTAAGGATAAATCAGTTATAGATATTACAGGAGGATTGGGGATTGATGCTGTTTTTATGTCGGAAACTGCTAGTGAATTTACTTATATTGAAGAGAATAAAGAACTATTTGAGATTGCTGAAAGTAATTTTGAGTTATTAGGAAAAAAAAATATAATACCTGAATGCTGCGATAGCATCGAATATTTAAAAAATACGAATTCGAAATTTGATTGTATTTATGCTGATCCGGCCAGACGGGATACTCATAAAAATAAAACGGTTTTCTTTGCCGATTGCACTCCGGATATAATTAAAAATAAAGAACTTATATTCTCAAAATCAGAATCCTTATTGATAAAAGCTTCGCCGATGTTGGATATTTCTCAGGCAATCAAAGAATTGGGAAATATTGTTACGGATGTACATGTAGTAGCTATTAAGAATGATTGTAAGGAGTTGTTATTTGTCTGTAAAAAAGGAACTTACATTCCGAATATTCATTGCATAAATATTACAAATGATAAAGAACAAAGCGTATTCAATTTTGCTTTAAGTGAAGAACAGGAAAGTAAGTTGATTTTAGCCGAAAAAGTTTGTGATTATTTATATGAGCCGAATGTATCTGTATTGAAATCAGGTGCTTTTAAATTAATCACTCAACGATTCAACGTTGAAAAATTGCATGTAAATTCACATTTATATACAAGTAATAATCTTCATATTGATTTTCCCGGACGTATTTTCGACGTAAAAAATGTATTTCCTGCTAAGCCTACATTAATCAAACAATATCTTCCTGATAAACAAGCGAATGTTTCCGTACGTAACTTTCCTCTTTCAGCAGAACAATTTAAAAACACATACAAAATAAAAAACGGAGGAGATATTTATTTGTTTGCCACTACGTTGAAGAATGGAGAAAAGGTAGTTATTTACTGCCAAAAAGTTATGTAATCACAAATTTAAACCTTGATTTTTCATCTCCTTGAAAATCTATCAATAAACTTTTTACGTATTCTTTTGCTGTGTTTAAGAAAAGCCTTACCTTTGTCTTGAACATTTGTTTAATACATCTGTTCAAAATGAAGATGGTAGAAAACAAAGAATCAATCGAAAAGGAAATTATCAAAGCAGCCCGTAAGGTGTTTATTTCCAAAGGATATGAAGGTGCCCGGATACGCGAAATAGCAACCGAAGCAGGTGTTAATTTCTCATTAGTCAATTATCATTATCAATCGAAAGACAATCTTTTTGCAATTGTTTTTGATGATATTTTTGATAAAATACTTAACAAATTATCGTCAATTTTAGGTGATGACACTCCTATTTTTGATAAAATCAGGCAAGTTGTATCGTTGTATATTGATACATTGCTAGAGGATAAAGATATTCCTGTTTTTATTATCAGTGAACTGGCGCGTAACCCCGAACGATTAAAGAAACAGATTTTATCCAAGCATTTATCGCAAGATGTATTTACTACATTATCTAATCAAATAAAATCAGAGACAGAGGCCGGAGTTATCAAAGATGTCAATCCGGTTAATTTATTTTTAAATATTGCATCACTTTGTATTTTTCCAATATTGGCGAGGCCTGTTGCAGAATCAATATTTTCATTGAATGATGAGCAATACGAATTTTTTCTGAAAAGTAGAAAAAAGGAAGTTGCCGATTTCATTATCAGTTCTATAAAAACTCCTCACAATAGAAAAGAGGAAATAACCGAATACATAAATATCAATTGATAAAATATATAGAATCTTCCCTTAGCTATTTAAAATATAAAGGGCCTTTTTTATTTATATGTCAAACAGTTACAAAATAGGATTAGATGTCGGTTCAACAACAATGAAAGTTGTTATTGTTGATGAAAAAGGAGACATTATTTTCAGTGATTACAACCGTCACCAAGCTGATGTACCAGGAGCGTTGAAAAAAGTTTTTGGAAAATTGATGCAACAATTCGGAGATTGTCAAATTGAATTGATGGTTACAGGTTCGGCCGGAATGGGTTTATCCGAACGTTATCAAATTCCGTTTTTGCAGGAAGTGGTTGCAGCAGCCGAAGTTATTTCCCAAAAATATCCTGGAATTCGCACATTGGTTGATATCGGTGGAGAAGATGCAAAAATGATATTCTTTAGCGATAAAAAAGCTCCGGATATGCGTATGAACGGAAGTTGTGCCGGTGGAACAGGGGCTTTTATCGACCAAATGGCAACATTATTGGGAATTGAGGTGGATGAATTAAATCGTTTGGCCGAGAAATCTACCAATATTTATCCGATTGCTTCCCGATGTGGCGTTTTTTCCAAAACAGACATTCAGAATTTATTGGCTCGCAATGTTGCAAGAGAAGATATTGCAGCCTCCGTATTTCATGCTGTTTGTTTGCAAACAATTACCTCATTGGCGCGTGGATACGATATTGAACCAAAGGTTTTTTTCTGTGGCGGACCGTTTGCTTATATTCCATCCTTGGGAAAAGCATACATAAAATTGCTTGGCTTAAAGGATGATGATTACATTATTTCAAAAAATGCGGCGGTAATTCCGGCATGGGGTTGTGCTTTGTATCGACAACAAGAAAGATTGTGTATTTCTTTATCTGATTTTATTGATAAGTTAAACGAAAAGAAAAAAGAATTTTTCAAGGCGACCGATCGTTTGTCTTCTCTTTTCAAAAATGAAGAAGAGTTTGCAGAATGGAAGAAAAATAAAGAGCAACATTTCATCGAATCCATCAATGTATCGGATATGAATGAAAATGAATGTTATATCGGAATTGACAGTGGCTCTACAACGACAAAAATTGTTGCAATCGACAAGAAAGAGCGCGTACTTTTCCGTTATTATGCAAAAAATCATGGAAATCCGTTGAAGGCTGTTAGTGAAGGAATTGATAAGTTTCGTGAAGAAATTTCTACTTCCGGAAAAGAATTGCATATTGCAGGAAGTGGCGTTACGGGATATGGCGAAGATTTAATCAAAGCTTGTTTCGGTATCAAACACGGATTGGTGGAAACTATTGCTCACTATTCGGCAGCACAAAAATATGACCCGGAAGTTTCATTTATTCTGGATATTGGAGGACAAGATATGAAAGCTATTTTTGTGGAAAACGGAACAATTAATCGATTGGAAATCAATGAAGCTTGTTCGTCGGGTTGCGGTTCGTTTATCGAAGGTTTTGCTGAGTCATTGGGACATACGGCTGCCGATTTTTCGCAAAAAGCTTGCTCCGGACAATATCCTTGTGATTTGGGTTCTCGTTGTACGGTTTTTATGAATTCGAAAGTAAAACAATTCCTTCGCGAAGGAGCAACTGTAAATGATATTTCAGCAGGATTGGCTTATTCTGTGGTGAAGAATTGTTTGTATAAAGTATTAAAACTCACAAATACAGATAGTTTAGGAGATAATATTGTCGTACAAGGTGGAACAATGCGCAATTTAGCTGTTGTAAGGGCATTGGAACTCGAAACCGGAAAAAACGTTCGTTTTAGTGATATGCCCGAATTGATGGGTGCTTATGGAGCAGCGTTGTATGCGTTGAGGCAAGGAAGTTGAATCAATTAATTTAAAATATGACATCAAACAATAAAAAAATACCTATTCCTTATATTATTCTGATAATCATTATTTCCGTTGGTTTTGTATTCTTTATGCAATATCAATCAGCTCAGAGAGAGGTAGAAACTGCTAATCAAACATATTTTTCTTATACAGAGAACGCAGAAGCAACCGTTACAAAAATTCTACCCAAAGGACATAGGCGCGGAATACAATTTTATGAAATAACTTTTCTAAATTCAGACGGAAAAGAGATTATAACAAATATTAATGCTAATTTATTAACCGGAGTTGGAGTAAATGATAAAATAGCAATCAGGTACAATCCCGAAAATCCGAATCAATGTGAATCGGAAAAAGAAGTAGATTATCGTACTAATTGGTTGAATTATACAATGTTTAGTTTTGTCAAATAATTAAAGAATAAAAAGATTATGAGAAGAATTTACTTTATTGCAAGTTTGGCTATTGTAAGTTTGTTATTTGTATCATGTGGAGAAAATGCAACCCGGAAATTGGTTAATGAGCTAGAATCAAGTTATGATTATGATGGCAAAGAAGTAACACTCGAAGGCTATTTTTATCCCACAAGAGTAATGTTCGTTCGTGGCGGATATGTTAATGCACCACTCTGCGAATCGGCAGTATTAACAGGTAGTGATAATTCGATTACAACTGTAAAGTTGAAATATGGAAAAGAGCCGAACTGTATTTATTTTCCCGAAAAATATAAACTTCAAGACTTGGAAGTATATGACAATGAGGGTAACAAATTCGGCTACAATGATAAACTGAAAATAACCGGAATTGTAAAATATACCACTAAAGGCCAGAAAGAAAAAGCTGATGATGATAAGTCTCTTCCTCCCGGAGGATTTAAGATACCCAAACAAGGACCTGCAAAAGATAAAGAAGACGAGGATAAAGGGGATGGGAATAATTACAATTATGAGATTATAGATGTGAAGATAACTAAAGACTAAGTATTTTTTATGCATTTGTTACGCCCTTTGCAGTAATATATTGGCTGTAAAGGGCGTAAATATAATACACTCCTTCTAAGTTTTACCCAAAGATGACTTTTCGGAGTAGGAATATTTTAAGCAATTTTTCAAAAGTTTACACAATTGATAAATGCCCATTTTATTTTGATTAGGGCTTTCCTTTTTTGATTATGAAAGATACTATTTCCTTGCAGGATTTTGCAGTAATGAAAGATTACAACAGTGAGCAACTTTTGTGCGAAGGTTGTGAAAATAAATGTGTTGTACATCGTTTTACTTTCGAAAATGGAAATTCCTATTATTCGGGGAATAAATGCGAGAAGATTTATTCGAATAAAGGAACTTTGTCTCAAAAAGGTGCTAATTTTTACAATTACAAATACAAAGAAGTATTTAAGAATGTAAACAATAAAAATACAGAGCAGGCTTATGTAATCGGTATTCCGCGAATATTGAATATGTACGAAAATTATCCTTTTTGGAATACATTATTTTCGGGATGCGACTTTAAAGTACAATTGTCTCGTCGTTCGACCATGAAAATGTATGAAAAAGGATTGTCGACCGTAATGTCTGATAATATCTGCTTTCCTGCAAAGTTGGCTCATGGACATATTTTCGATTTGATTGATAAAAAAGTTAATCGAATTTTTTTCCCTTTTGTAGTTCATGACCAAAAAGAAGATGAAAAATCGGCAAATAGCTTTAATTGCCCAATTGTTTCGGGATATTCCGAAGTTATCCGAAGCGCTATTAATCCCGAACGACACGGAATTCCATTCGATTCTCCAACAATTACCTTCAGTGATGAAAAATTATTGAAAAAAGCGTGTTGGGAATATTTTCAATTAATAAAAAAAGATAAGAAAGTTGATAAAAAAATATTCGAAGAATCATTTAATAAAGCACTGAAAGTTCAGAATGCTTATTATGAAGGATTAACACAAGAAAATCAACGAATTCTAGAAAAGGCCAAAGTAAACGGACGTATGTTGATTTTGCTTGCCGGAAGGCCTTATCACGCCGACCCGCTTATCCAACATAAGATTTCGGATATGATTGCTGATTTTGATGTGGATATAATTTCGGAAGATTTATTGCGACAAGATACCAATAGTGAATTCGAAGATGTGCAAAGTGTATTGCAATGGGCATATCCGACGCGGATTATCAAAGCTGCGCGTTGGGTTGCCAATTCAAGTGAAAATATCCATTTTGTGCAAATGACATCTTTTGGCTGTGGCCCTGATGCTTTTATTTTGGACGAAGTAAATGATATCCTTCGCCGGAAAGGGAAAAATCTGACTATCCTTAAGATTGATGATGTAAACAATATCGGTTCGTTGCGTTTGCGGATGCGTTCATTGATTGAAAGTTTGAAATTCAAAAATAAAACTTCTCAAACAAAGAAAGTTAAGAATGCATTAGTTCAAACGCCGCCATTTACCGAAAAAGATAGACATAGAACGCTTTTAGCACCTTATTTTGCCGATTTTTATTCTCCTTTTGTTCCTACTATTTTCGGAATGATGGGATATAAAATGGTAAATCTTCCTCCAAGTGATCAAGCATCAGCCGAATATGGATTGAAATTTTCCAATAATGAAATTTGTTATCCTGCAACGTTGATTGTGGGAGATATGATAAAAGCGCTTGAAAGTGGAAAATACAATCGCAACGAAATAGCGCTGGCCATTACACAAACCGGAGGGCAATGTCGTGCTACAAGTTACATTGCGTTGATTAAAAAAGCGTTGATTAATGCCGGATACGATGATATTCCTGTTATTGCAGTTGCTACAGGAAGTGATATGGTAAACGAACAACCCGGATTTACGCCTGATTATAAGAAAGTCATCCGTGTTGCTATTTATTCCTTGTATTTTGCCGATGCCCTTTCAACTATGTTTTATGCTACTGCTCCGCGTGAAAAAGAACCGGGAGGCGCACTTCGTATAAGAGACAAGTATTTAACTGAAGTACAATCGTTTGTTGCCGGAAAGGATATCAAAGGAATCTTAAATCTGATGAAGCAAGCTGCCGAAGAATTCAATCAAATGGCTAAAGAAATGCCTGTTCCGCAAATAGGAATTGTTGGCGAGATATTTGTAAAATACAATGCTTTTGCCCATAAAGATGTGGTTAATTGGTTGATAGAACAAGGCGTAGAACCGGTTGTTCCCGGATTAACCGATTTCTTTATTCAGTTTTTTGTAAATACGCCTGCTTCAATTGCCAATAATTTCGGCACATCATCTGTTCCTAAAGCAGTGTTGAAATTGATAGAAATGTATGTAAATCAGTGTGCTAAAAAAGTAGAGAAAGCATCCAAAGGATTCCGGTATTTTCGTCCATTCAGCAATATTCACCATGACGCGGCACTGGCAGAACGGATTATCAGTCTTTCTGCACAATTTGGAGAAGGTTGGCTAATTCCTGCTGAATTTGCTCATTTTGCCGAGAGTGGGGTAAATAATGCTGTAAGTTTACAACCATTCGGATGTATTGCCAATCACATTGTAGCCAAAGGAATCGAAAAACGAGTAAAACAATTCTACCCGGATATGAATTTATTATTCCTCGATTTCGATAGCGGCGTAAGCGAAGTAAATGTACTGAACCGATTGTTTTTTATGATAAAAAATGCGTCGGAGAAGGTGAAATAATTTTCAAAACGAGTCCGTTATGAATCTTTTCGGCAAAAGGCTAATGGCGAAAGGCGAACGAAAGCCTATGCACGCTTCCCTTTGCCATTAGCCTTTTGCCAAAAAACACTCATATCAGTGTCAATAACCATCATTTCCGAAATTCCACATCAACTTTTATAAGTTCATTTCCGGTAGAAGGAGTCCAAGAAGAGCCATTCTGTATTAATTCGATAGCTTTTTTATTGCAATCCGGGCAAGTAGACTTTTCAACCTGGATGTTATAAGGCTTCCCTGATGCATCAAGATAAAAACTAACGGTAACTTTTCCTTTGGAATTACTTGAATCACCTGATAATTTTGCATTTGACTTCAAATATTCCTTATAAGCTTTCATGCCTATAACAGGTTGAGGTTTTGGCGCTACATCTCCATATTCTTCTGTTGAAATAGAAATTTTGGAAGCAGCAGCAGCCATTTCATTTCTTTTATTAGATTTGGCAGCAACAACGACCTCAGCTAAAGCCATATTTTCTTCGTGTAATGTGATTAACATTGGTTTATCTTTATCTACTTTTACATCTTTCCGTTGATACCCAAGATTACTTACAGTAAGCGTTTTATTATTCGATAAACTGTCGGCTTTAAAGAAAAAATAGCCATCCATGTCTGTAACCGCGCCATTTGTTGTACCTTTTACAACTACATTCGCTCCGATAATGCTTTCTCCGGATTCATCCACAATTTTTCCTCGAATATAATCTGAACCGTTTTTCTTATCATAAGCAATATCAGCTTGAACTTTTGCCTCTTCTTTTATCGAAGCTTGCGGCATAGCCGGAGGTGGTGGAGGTGTAGATGTAGATTGTTTGATGTTTATTACTTCTTCACTAACAGTCATATCAGCAGATGAATATTCCCGTTCGTCATTTAATACAAAATCCTTGCTATCTCGAATTTTTTGAATATCCTTATTTTCTGCAATCTCTGCAATCTTTTCAGTTTCGTTAAGTTGCGAACTTTCTTCTTGGGAAATATTTTCTTCACTTCGCGTATTGATTTCTGCAATATTTTGTTCTGTTATGGATTCGATATGTGAAATATCATGAGATATGATAATATTCTTCTGTTTATCAGTCCATAAATAGAAAGTTGCAAAACCTATAATAAGCAATAAAGAAGCAGCAGCCCACCAAACAGGAGAGATTCGTTTCTTTTTTGTCTGTTGATTAATTCGTTCTTGTAATCGGGAAATACTCTTCTCATGATTGCCTTTTACAGAGTCATAACCTTCAATCGCATCAGACAAAAACGGGTCAGTCATCGCTTCCTTTTCGATGCGATGAGCATGTTTTCCCTTGCGGAAACCGTTTATGTAACTCCAAAAATCGACCATGGTTTATAACTATGATTATCTGATTAAATGAGGACTATGATTAATTTCTACTTCTAACTACTTCAATAATTACCCTTCGATGCAATTTTTCAGATTTCGTTTGCCATTTTGTATATAGCTTTTTACACTTTTCAGTTGAAATCCGGTTTTTTCAACAATATCAGCATATGACATTTCTTCCATAAAAAAATGATTAATGGCAATTCGCTGAACTTCCGGTAATTTATCCAAGCATGATGTTAATTTTCCAAGCCTTTCGTCTTCTGTTTCTACGCTTAATAGATGCATAATATCTGCAAATTCCACAAATTGGGTATTAAAATCGGTCAAAACCTCCTTTTCACTTTTACGAAGCTGTTGGAAGCAATGATTTTTTGCCACACTGTAAATCCATGTCCGGAAAACGTTGATTTCGTAATTTGATATTTTAGGCAGTAAATCGGAAAATATCTGCATAACAGCATCTTCCGCCTTTTCGGCATTTTGCAAATACTTTAAACAAACACCATATAATAAAGGAATATATCGGTTGTAAAGTTCACCGAAATATTCCGATTGGCGGGAATCATTGTATTTTTTTAATAATTCCTCGTCTGTATGTGTAGATATGTTTTTCTTAAAAATATGCAATGGATTATTTTTTGACAAAACTACTTTTTTATTACAGAAAAACAAAATATATCTATCTTTGTAAAAACTTTTTGTGACCATGATAAAATTTTGGCAAATACTTCGTCGTTACACCAATAAATATCAGATTGTTTTTGTGGTGTTTTTGATTATGATTCTCTTTATTGATGATCATAATGTTTTTCGTCGTTTCGGATATTACAGGAAAATCAATGAGTTGAAAAAAGAAATCCGTCATTATGAAGGTGAGAAGGAAAAAAATGAAGAGAAACTCAATGAATTGCAATCGAATGACGAAGATTTGGAAAAATTTGCCCGCGAAGAGTATTTGATGAAAAAGGATAACGAAGATATTTTTATGATAAAATGAGCGAATCAGTCAAACGAATTGTATTTATTATTTCAGGGATTTTAACTTTAGCCGGGGCTATTTTATTTATTGCAAAAATAAATTGGGAGTATATACCTTATTTATATTCAGTTGGATGTGCAGGAATTGCGGTTGTGTACCTGTCAAGTGTTTATAGGGGCAAAAATATTCGGATACGCCGTTTGCATGCTTTTTTGGTTGCTGCGGGTATTATATTGGTTGTTTCTTCCTATTTTATGTTCCACCACAAGCAAGAATGGATTATTTGCCTTCTGATTTCAGCAGTTTTGCAGCTTTATGCAAGTTTTACTATGCCTAAAGAAGATAAATAATGCTTTTTTAATCATTCTGAATACATCTTTCTACAGATCTTTATTTGCTTGTTATCAGCTTCTACTTTATAATCACAAGATGATTTTCAAAAACTCTTTTGCAAGAAAAAAAGTGAATAATCAAAGATTTTATGAAAACGAGCATGAAAAAGCCTTCGCCAAAGGCAATGATATTTTACGCGAGTTTCCATACGACCAATATGTAAAAAAATAACGTATGAAATACTTTATACTTATTGTTTTTGCAGTGATATCTGTAATATTTAGCTCTTGTAAAGGACAAAATAAAAATGCCGATAACATAAAAATAATAAATATTCCTATTAAATGGGAATATATTGACACAGAAGGAAAACACGTAATACCTTGTATTTATGACAATGTAAATTCATTCCGAGGTGGTTTGGCATTAGTGGAACAAAATGAAAAAGTAGGATATATAGATAAAACAGGAACGATAGTTATTCCTGTTATGTATGATCGTGCCAGCTTGTTTCAAGGAGAATATGCACCAGTAGAGTTAAATGGTAAATGGGGATACATAAATCGCAGGAATGAGACGGTTATCCCATTTGATTTCGATGAGGCATATCCTTTTTCAGAAGATATTGCAATTATCGGACAAAATGGTAAATACTACTTAATTGATAAAAACGGTAAAATAATTTCAAATGCTTATGATGAAATAAACGATGATATACGGAGCATTGATAATGATCCTTTTATGGTGAAACTTGATGAAAAGTGGGGGCTTATTGATTCAAAAGGATTTGAAGTTGTTCCACCTAAATATCAATACATGAGTGGTGTAGATGGTAAAAATTTGTTTTCAGTAGCACTCAATGACAAATGGGGATTTATTGATAAAAACGGAGCAGAAGTTATTGCTTTCAACTATGAACACATTGGTGGTTTTGCTGAAGGAAAGATTGGAGTAGCACTTGACGGTAAATGGGGATTCATAGATACAATAGGTAAGGTAATAATCCTTTTTATGTATGATAGTGTTGACCGGTTTTCTAATGGATTTGCATTGTGTCGACAAGACAGGGAATATATTTTCATTAATAAATCGAATGAAAATGTGTTTAATCAAAAATTAAAACAAGCAAATAGATTTTGCGACGGATTAGCATGGATAGAATCTGATACTCAAAAAGGTTTTATTAATACCGAAGGGAAAAAGGTTATTACAGCTGATGGATATGATTGGGCTGAATGCTTCAATGAAGGACTGAGTGTTGTTTCAACCATGTATGAATGTGGTGTGATCAATAAAAAAGGTAATTTTATTGTACCTATGGGAATTTATCATTTAGAACTATGGGAAGATAATCAACCCGGTTCTATAATGATACATAAAAATTATATGAATGGATTGTTGAGATGTGACGGAACGCCTCTTACTCCCCTCAAATATAATTTTATTGGACATTTTTCTGAAGGATATGCAGCAGTGGAAAGCGTAAATTATGCAGTAGTTGATAATACCGGCAAGGAGTTGCTTGCACTATCTTGTGATAGAGTCGAATATATAGGAAATGGAATATTGGAAATCTGGAATGGAAGAGACAATTTTTTTCTTGATTTGCAAGGGAATAAGTATAATACATTGGGTAAAGCACAAGAGGCTGTTAAGAAGAATTAATATAGCCTGTTAAATATATAAGTTGAGACTATCTATATTTGTATTTTTATTTGTCATATTTCAAACTAATTATCATTATCAGTAAAAAAAAGAAAAGAAATGCTGTTGTATCAAAACAACAGCATTTCTTTTCTTTTTCTCAGCATCATCGTATTTAAGAAACTACCCAAAGGATAGAAGCTATTATTTGCCAAATACCTAGAATAATTGCAATAATACCTAATGTTCCTTGAAGAGGCAACAATTTTGCCAATAATTTTTCTCCTTTTTCTGCAGCCTGAGGATTTTTTGAAAGGGCATGTTTACTAATCATTCCATAACCAAGAATGAACCCTAACGCAAATTCTACAATCGCAACAAGCAATGCTGTAATCCAATAAATAGGCCAAGTAGATAACCATCCTATAGTCAGGATACAACTGATAATACCCCAAATACCCCAAATGGCGAAGACAATGCCAATCCAACCTTGATAAGGAGCAATTTTGTCAAACAACTCTTTTGCATTTGGCTTTTTTGAAAGAATCAAAGAAGGAATTGCTAAAAGGCCCAAAATAATGAGCAAAATACCATAAACCATAATTTTTCTTTTTTAATTAATTAATGTTAATTTTATGAATGCAAATTTAATAAAATAATATCATTAAGTGTTAAGAAAAAAAGAAATTTTTAAGTTAACTCATTGTGGAACTCTAAATATTTCAATTTTTTATACACTATAATAGCATAAATCTAATTTTTATTTTTTTTGTAAATCTCTAAAAATCCTGAGCAATTCTTCATTTGTTAAATTTTCCTGAACTTTTATTGTTATAAATTTCAGAAACTCTTTTGCAAGTTCCGTTATATTTCTCATTCTGTAAATTTCAGAATGAGAATAATGTAAGAACTTCAATACCATAAAAGCATTGAACCATCCGAAAAAACGTTTTCTGAAGTTTTTTAAGGTTGCGCAGTTGGCATTTATTTCAATAATTGCTGCTTGGTAATTTTCTGATAAAAGAAATAATTTTACACTTTCGGGCAATTTATTTAACCATTGGTTTAAAATTTTATCATCTGCTTTAAAAGCAACATCTATTTGTTCGAATAGTTTTTTCAAGTTCAAAAAAGCTTCCAAAGAGAAAGTTTCCCAGCATAATTCATTTTGTTCCAATATTTTGTGAATTGCCGGTCCTGTACCAAAAACAACTCTGTCCGATTCTCTTATTTCCGGATAGACTACAGCATCGTTAATTTCTTTTATGTTGCCTAATGGAAAAAGTTTATGCAGGAAATAAAAGTCTTCTCCGGCTTGTTTTCTGTTCATACCACCTACTTTTACATAAGCCTCTGCCGAAATTGCAAAGCACGAGCCAATTGTATGGTAAGCATAAGGAAAGCCTGTATATCGCAAAATTTCAACGTAATACCGCAAATATAACTCATATAAAATTCCAGCCGAGTATAACCTTTTATTTTTCTCTTTTTCTTTACAAAAATGCTCAAAACAAATAATTACAGTATTTAATTTTGGATTTTCTTGAAAACTTCGATAGATTGTTTCCAAATAATTAGTCGAAACCAAGCAATCTGCATCCAATGACACGATAATTCCATTATTATTTCTGGTAAGAGAAAATAATCGAATTGCTTCATCCATTCCGATTTTTCGGGCATATCCGGCACCTGCATCTTTTTTCCTGATTTTAGGAATAGATAATATCGAGATATGCAGTTTGGATGGTAGTTTCAAACTAAAATCTGTAACTAAAGAATAGGTTGTTTCGTTTTGTTCAAGCTGTTTCTTCGTTGCGTATTCGGGAGAATTTATAACAACAATAATTTCAATGTTACAATCCGGTAGAGTGCATTTACATAAACTCTCTAATGTCGATAGAATATCCAGTTCATTAAAGCACGGAATTATTATAGCTATACCTATCGATGAAAAAACAGGTGAATCGGTTGAATACTGTTTATGTCGCTGAAGATATTTTACAAAATGCCCCATGATTGTTTTATTATTTCAAAATCTTAAATCTTCTCAAAAACACAATAAATACAAAATAAAACGTATTTGTTTTTTTCGTTAGATTCGGCAAAAATAACGATATTTGCAAAATGTTTAATACTATTGTAGAAGGAATAACGATAGGTATATTAGTGTCGGCACCAATGGGGCCGATTGGATTGTTGTGTATACAACGAACATTAAACAAAGGGCGCTGGCATGGGTTTTTAACCGGAGTGGGGGCTACTGTTTCAGACTTGTTTTATGCTATTTTAGTTGGTATTGGAATGAGTTTTATGATTGATTTTGTTGAGAATCACATCAATATACTACAAATTATCGGAAGCATTTTGCTGTTAGGCTTTGGAGTATGGCTTTTCAGGAGTAATCCTGTAAAAACACTTCGAAGGCCAAGAACTTCAGCCAATTATGCACAGGATTTGGCAACATCTTTTTTCCTTACCTTATCCAATCCTCTTATCATCCTTTTGTTTATCGGGCTTTTTGCCCGTTTTAGTTTTATTGTACCCGATGAACCCTGGTTTCAACAAGTAGTAGGTTATTTGGCGATTGCTTGTGGTGCGTTGGGATGGTGGTTTCTTATCACAACATTAATCAGTAAATTAAGGGGGAAATTCAACCTACGAGGCTTGTGGGTTGTTAACCGGACTATTGGAACAATCATAATTGTATTGTCCTTAGTTGGGTTAGTTATGTCTTTGACCGGAGAATCGGTTTCGATTTGATTTATTTTCTTCTGTTTTTTTGCTGCATCCGATTCTTCTTATTCAAAACTCGTCATTAATCTTTAAGAATCAATAACCAACAACAAATAATCAAAAATATTAAATATGTTAACAGAAAAAAAGCCTTTGATTTTGATTTCAAATGATGATGGTGTATCCGCCAAAGGGTTGAACGTTTTGATTGAAACATTACAATCTTTGGGAAATCTTTTCGTAGTAGCGCCTGATGGCCCTCGTTCGGGTCAATCATGTGCTATTACTGCAAATCTTCCTTTAAGGGCAAGCTTACTAAAAAAATCGGAAGAGTTGACAATATACAAATGCACTGGAACTCCTGTTGATTGCGTTAAATTGGCGTTGGGAAATTTAATGCCGCATAAGCCTGATTTAATTGTATCTGGAATTAATCATGGAAGTAATTCTTCCATTAGTGTGCATTATTCAGGAACAATGGGTGCAGCAATTGAAGGTGCTTTTAATGGAATTCCGTCTATTGGCTTTTCTCTTTGTTCCCATGATTTGGATGCCGATTTTTCTTATTCAATACCCTTTATTCAATTTATTTCAGCTCAAATATTAAATGATGGAATGCCCTTCGGTACTTGCTTAAATGTTAATATTCCAACTATTCAAGATATAAAAGGAATACGGATTTGCAGGCAAGCTAAGGCTGTATGGTCGGAAGAATTCGAAGAAAGAATCGATCCGCATAACGGAAAATATTACTGGTTAACCGGATTCTTAAAAAGTAGTGAACCGGAGGCTGAAGATACGGATGAGTATGCTTTGCAACATGGATATGTTTCGGTTGTTCCCTGTAAAGTAGACCTGACAGCAAACGAAATGTTTGGTTATTTAAACAATTGGGAAAAAGAGTTGTTATTAATAAATAAGGATAACATCAGCCGAAACCATAATCATAACCATTTTTAAAATAAAAATCATGAAGAAAATAATGTTTTTACTGATTTTTACAGGCTTATTTACTTTTGGAGCTAAGGCACAATTGTATAAGCATAGTATAGGATTTGCACTTGGTACTCCGTTGGGTGTGCAATACAAAGGTGCTTTATCCAGTAATAATGCCATAGACATCGTTTTAGGGACTATTTTTAATGGAGTAACAGTTACTGGAGCTTATGAATGGGTTTTTCCTGTTAAGGGAGCTCGCGATTTTCAATGGTTTGTAGGACCGGCCGCTTCAATAGGGGCATGGGACCATGATCATGATGATGGTGTTTTTTTCGCTGTCTATGGGGGAGGAGGTATTGAATATAAATTCAATGAAATACCGCTTGTATTATCCTTTGATCTTTTTCCTATCGGAGTATCATTTATCGAAAATTCAGGATATGATTTTCAATGCCGTGCAGGCATAAGGTATACTTTCTAAAAGGAGATTGATTTTAGATACAAAGAAAGAGCCTCAAACAAAAATTGTTTGAGGCTCTTTTTGAGAGCGGAAGACGGGGCTCAAACCCGCGACCCTCAGCTTGGAAGGCTAATGCTCTATCAACTGAGCTACTTCCGCAAAAAACTTAAAAAAAGTGTGGGCGAAGATGGATTCGAACCACCGAAGGTATAAACCAGCAGATTTACAGTCTGCCCCATTTGGCCACTCTGGTATTCGCCCTTTTTTTAAGTGGCACAAAGGTAATGCTTTTTTTTGAACTTACAAAAATTTTGACATTTTTATTGCAGTAATTGCAGCCTCATCTCCTTTGTTTCCATGTATTCCTCCTGCTCTGTCTAAAGCTTGTTGTTCATTATCAGTAGTTAAGAGTCCAAAAATAAAAGGAATATTATATTTGACATTTAACTGAGTAATGCCCTGCGTTACGCCTTGACATACATATTCAAAGTGCGGTGTTCCGCCACGGATAACGCAACCTAATGTAATTATGGCATCTAATGTCCAATATTCGGCCATATATTTTGCACCGAAAGTAAGTTCAAAACTTCCGGGAACATATTGCACGATTATATTTTCTTCTTTTACTCCGTGCTTTATCAATGTGTTTTTTGCTCCTTCCAATAATTTTCCGGTTATTTTTTCATTCCATTCAGAAACGACAATGCCGAATTTTTTTTCTGAAACATCAGGTATATTTTCTGCGTTGTATGCAGATAAATTTGTTGTTGCCATGTTGGTTCTCAATTAGAGTTAATACCAAATTATTTAACTAAAAAAAAGCTGCCGACTTTTGATTTTGTAGGCAGCTTTTCTGATATTTTGATTAGAACTTATTTCGTCGTTTTTAGAATATTAGCCCTGTCGATATATTTTTGAATTTCACGACCTTCTATTGAGTTGTAATATTTCTCTTTAATCAATGTGTATGCGTCTATTGCTTTATCGTAATCTTTTAGTTCTTCATAAACAACACCCGCTTTTTTCAAAGCCAATGGACTTATCAAATCATTATCGGCTTTATCGGCAGCTTTTAAGAAATAATCGGCACTTTCTTTTATCTTTCCGGATTCTACATAACAATCACCTACAGCTACAATAATTGCGGGAGAAATCATTTCATCGCTCGCATCGAAATCTTTCAAAGCATTGATAGCTTTGTCATATTGTCTCAATGATTTATAACACAATCCGATATAAGCATTTGCCAAATTAGCGGTTTTTGTCATACTGTATTGGTCTTTGATTGCTTCAAATCCAATAAAATCATCATCTCCGGTTAAAGCTAATTGGAAAGAATCCCTTTCAAAATATACTTGACCTTTGTATATCTGAACCTCTGCTTCATGTTCACGAGGTACTAAGTAAAAATTGCGAAAAGCCAAAATAGCACAAACAATTACTACTATTACAGTAAGAACAGTAAGCAATTTCTTTTGATTTTTTTCAATAAATTGTTCCGATCTGGAAAGTGCGTCTGCTACGTTATTTACTTCCGGATTCGAAGTTTTTCCTTTCACTTGCTTTTTGTTGGTAGCCATAATATATTCCTTCGTATAAGGTATTATTTATTATAAAATAAGTATATTCTTGTATTAATATACCAAAATCAAACGGTTGGCAAAAGTAATTCATTTCTGAATATAAAAGAAATATCCGGGTGATTTTTTTTGATAATCGGGTAGGAGAAGGATAAAATATCAAAACGAGTCTGTTATGTAATACGTTTTACGTTCTACGTATTACGTTAAGGTTGATGCCACCGAGGCGTAGAACGTATTACGTAAAACGTAAAACATTCAAATCGGTGTCATTATTAAAATCTTAGTACTTTTGGATTAAAATAAATATTTTACTTTGAATGCATATTCATTGTTGTATGTACGCTTCTTAATTAAAGGCAGGATATATTCGGCAGAAAGCACGACATGTGAAGAAACAGAATATCCGAATTCCACATCCAACGGAATATCCAATATGTCATTCTCAAAGTCATAAGTCCATGTAGCATAATAACCTATATACCATTTTTTTGCCCAGTAATCAATATTGGGAGAAATAGCGGCTACATTTATCTTTTGGCGGGAACTAGAACCTGCAAAACTGAAACGATATTCAGCGCCAAGCATGATTGTTCCTTTCACATCATCCTTATTGCCCATAAAATAAATCATTCCTACTTGTGGCCGTAATTGCCATTTTCCTGCACCTAATGATTTGTCTGTAGCTGTAGGTAAAACTAACAAGCCTCCATATCCCCAATAAAGTTGCTCATGAATTGGTTTTGTATGGATAAAACGGAAATTGATATCGGAAAGTCCGAAAACATTTTCTCCTGAAGTATTTGTATTTGCTAATGGCACTTCCATGCGAAGGTGATACGTTGTCTTGAAAGTCATTACACTACGAACGACATACGAATTAAAATAATTTCCACCGACCAAGTTTTGCCTGTCAAAACGAGGAATTACAAATTTTAAGTCTTTATAAGGATAAGGAAAAAGTTCTGAAGCACGCCCCTGCATATCATATCTGTTCTGGGCATGTATTGTTGAAGTGCAAAAAAATAAAACAGTAAGAATCAGCAATATAGTATGTCGCTTATTAACTTTCATGGGATAAATTTAACAATGTTAATACTATAACACCAATGAAAGCAAAAAAGTTGTAAAATATCAAAAAATTAGTTCAGATATGGCTCTTTGGGGTAATTTATCCACATTTTGTAACATTTATCCAATTTGGATAATGATTTTTTCCATAAATCATCTCCATCTCCAGCAATAATATCATTTGTATCTATATTACTAACCAGCCATGTATTGGATTTTATTTCCTCTTCCAATTGTCCGGAACCCCATCCCGAATAACCCAAAAAGAATTTAATTTTCCCATCAATGGGATTTCCTTGATTGATATAATTCCGGAGTACATCAAAATCACCATTCATGTAAATACTGTTGCCTATAGACAAAGCATCGGGAATTATATCTCCTAATGTATGCAGGAAGAATAACTTATCGCTTCCAACCGGGCCACCAAGGAATATTGGTAAGTTTTCACTGTATTTTAATTCTGTAAATAAATCACCCAATACAATGCCGGTTTGTTTATTTAATACAAATCCCATTGTGTTATCTTCGTTAAAATCAGATAAATATATTACGGAACGCTGAAAATATGTGTCACTCAAGAATGGCTCGGAAATAAGCACATACCCTTGTTGCGGCATTATCCCGTTATGTAAAATCCGGAATCTATCTTTATTAATATTCGTTTTCATCGTAAGAACATTTAGTTAATGATGATATTGTGTTGTATATCAGTTAAACTAATCAATAGAAACACAAATATTGTTGTCTTTAAAAGACGAAGCAATTTAGAAAAAAACTTCAAATAAAAAAAGGATAAAACTGATTTTTTTCAAAAAAATCAGTTTTATTTTTTGCATTTAGCCGTTATATGTTCGATAGAGATTTTAAAAACATATGTGCGGGAAAATGATTTTTCCATGTATTTCTCTCCTAATTCAATATATTCCGGACTATATTTTAGGACCAAAAGCCTGAGGCCTTTTCGCTTTTCTTCATCAGATAGATTAATATCTGCTTTTCCAAATGCAATTACACTTTCATAAAGAGTTGTGAATTTATCACCAATGGGTTGCGTTTTTCCTACAACACAAAATGACACTTTCTCATTACGCCTTAAATTCTCCAATTTATTGCCTTCGGGAGCACAATGAAAGTACAATGTATTTTCTTCTTCATCAAAGGCATAACTGATAGGAATACCGTAATTATATCCGTTATCGTTAGTTCCTAAACTTAAGAAACCATATTCGGCTGTTTTCAGAAGTTCGATGGCACGAGTATTATCCAAGATCCGGTCTTGTCTTCTGATTTCGCGAAATTGCTTGTCTTTTTTAGTATCGTTATTTTCCATTCTTTTTTATTTGATATCGTAAATATAACTGATTTTTTGATAAATGACATGCCGAAAAAGCATAAATACATAAAGAAATATAAAATGTAGGTTTCATAACATTGGATATTTGCATCTATATTTACCATATTTTGTTGCAAAACTTTCTATACTTTTGTGTAATATTAACTAAGAACAATAGCGAATCAGCATGAAAACTATAAAATGGGGAATTATCGGGTGTGGAGATGTGTGTGAAATAAAAAGCGGACCTGCATTTTATAAATGTGAGAATTCAGAACTAATTGCTGTAATGCGAAGAGATGCTGAAAAAGCCAAGGACTTCGCCAAACGACACAATGTGGTGCAATGGTATGATAATGCAGATGAGTTGATTAATAATCCGGATATTGATGTTGTTTATGTTGCCACTCCGCCATCTTCTCATGCCGAATATACCATCAAAGCTCTGCAAGCAGGAAAACCTGTATATGTTGAAAAACCGATGGCTGTGGATTATGCCGAATGTACAAAGATGCTTGATGCTGCAAAAAACAGCAATCAAAAGTTATGGGTTGCCTATTATCGGCGTTCCTTGCCTTATTTTATCAAAGTAAAAGAGTTGATTGAGCAGGGAACCATCGGAAAAATACAAACAGTAAACACGCTGTTTTTTCGTCCACCCGAAAAGCAAGATTTGAAATCCGAGGATAACACCTGGCGTATAAAAAAAGAAATTGCCGGTGGTGGATATTTTTATGATATGGCGCCTCATACCATTGATATTATTCAATTTATCATCGAAAATATTATTGATGCAAAAGGACTTACAAGTAATGTAAGTAAGTTGTATCAAGTTGAAGATACTGTCAGTGCTGCCTTTTTATTCGAAACAGGAATTACCGGCTCCGGGCTTTGGAATTATGCATCCTCGCCTTCTGCAAAAAAAGATGTAACAGAAATTTTTGGGGATAAAGGAAGCATTCGATTCGCTTCATTTTCTTTTACTCCAATTGAACTAATAACAAACGAAGGAACGAAATATTTCGATATTCCTGCCCCACAACATATTCAACAACCAATGATACAAAGCATTGTCGATGAATTATTGGGAAAAGGGAAATGTCCTTCTTCGGGAAAATCAGGCGCTCACACAAGTTGGGTTATCGATAAGATTATGGGGTACAATTAATTAAATCATAGATTTAATCCAACACGAAAAAAAGGAGAATCGATTAATTCAATTCTCCTTTTCTACATGTGATATTATAGTATATACCAATTATTTCAGATTAATAATTTTTTGCGTATAAACATTTCCATCGCTGTATACAGAGCGAACAATAACTACGCCTTGATAATTTTCAATTGAAGCAATCGATTTACCATCTATAGTATAATATTTTTGCTGAATCAACTGCACATCATTATTAATATTGTTAATGCTGGTTGGCGAATAAGTATATACATTTGATTTTTTACTTAAACCTCCCATTTCATTGGCTGCACGAACTGTAAAGTTTCCTGATGTTTCACTCATTCCAATATTGAAATGATTTTCAGTCACAAATGTTACAAATACATCATTTTTGAACACAGCCCAACAGAGAACATAATCATTGTTATCCCAAGTAAGTACTCCGCGATATTCCGGAATAACAGTATTTTGGAACGAAATAACAGGAGCCATAGCTTGTTCTGTGTAGAGTTGTGGTTGCCAGTTATCGCTGCCACCAAGTACATTATCAACAGTATAGTTGGCTGCCTGTGCCGTAGTTAAAACCGGATTAAGCGTTACCGTAGTAGCATCTTTTGTGTATGTTTTCCGGCGATTACTTAAATCTATTGTTGCACCTGCAGAAGTAAGGCTATTATATTCGGCATACATAGCAGGGACAACGTTCATCGGATCACCCCAACCGGCAGCAGTCGGTAATACTTTCATTGTAGTATTCAGATAAACAGTTTTTGGTGCATTGCTCCACGAACGTCCTAATCGATAAGTGTTGTTGTTTACCGCAACTCCGTCTATAGTACAATTACTGAACACATATCCCCAGTCTCCTTTTGTAGCCGCAGCAGTAATACAATTTCCGGAACGATTTTCGAGATAAAGCAGACATTCGTTGAAGAAAATATCACCACCACCGCAAATGAAGTCTACTGTTCCATGAATTTCTGTATTTTCGTGATAGGAACGTACATCTCCGGTATAATAAGTATCTTGATTACTAAGTAATTTTATGTTTTTGTAGATACTCTTGTTTCCTTGGTCGTGAAGTACTACGTGACGACCGGTGGAGCTGGCGTTGTAGTCGGCTTTGTTAAGCAATGATAAATCCTGAATATAATTGTTGCCGCTCGCCGAAGTGAACTGAATGGTTGAAGTAATACCAATTCCTTCTTCTATGGATTTATTGAAAACCACTGTCTTGTCCATACTTTGTCCGATAAGCGATAAATTTCCTGTGGTGATTTGTGTTTTTTGGTTGCTGTCACCGGTTAGTGCACCGATATTGTATTCTCCGTCTGGGAAGAAGACATAGAATCGTTTTCCGGTGGATGCGGCTGCTTGTGCAGATTGCAATGCAGCTTTGAAATCACCGTCTTTCCCTACGACAAAGTCAAATGCTTTTTTTGTTATTGCAGGACGATTCAAAGTGTTGAAATTGATTTTAATCTCAGAACTAAGCGTATTATCGTTTAAGTCTGAAACGGAATTTCCTTCCAATGTGAAAGTATAAGCAGTATTATAATCGAGTCCTGAATATGCAAAAGTGATAGTTTTGCCTGAAACAACCGGCTCTAAGGTTTTATTGCCTGATGCTGTACTCAATGTCGCCGTTTTTCCTGCTGCAATTTTCACTTTTTCATCAAAAGTCAGTACAATCTTTCCTGTTGCTGAGGCATTGTTAGCATCTTCAGCAGGAACAGAAGAAATAAGTACTGGAGGAGTACCATCATCCGGTGTATTTTCTGTTCCGAAGATATAAATTCCGGAAAGTGCTGTACCATCGTTAGTTGACGTACTACCTACAATTGATGAAGTGTAATCCGGTATCCATCGTATGTAAACTTTTGCTGCATGGTTAGTCGCAGCCGGTAAGTCAAATTTTTTGTCAAGCCAGCTTTTTTCCGTAGATAATGAGAATTCACCTATTTTGGTGTACGCGTTGTCATCTAACGAGTATTCCACGAAAAATTTTGAATAAGTATTGTAGTTATAAAGCATAGCCGAACTGATTGACATATCAGTGAAATCAGTAGCGTCGAAGCTTATCTGATAGTAATATTTGTCAGTCAGATTTTTCCAGTTTACAGCTCCCGGACGTCCTTCATAGCCACTTGCGGCAACAGTAGATTTGTCGAGCCATGAGTTGGTTGTCCCGTCTGCCTGGCGAAGCACAAGTGAGGCAGCCTGGTTTTCTGGGGTAGAAAAGAAATCTGCAGCACGACCATTGTTGCCGGAGTTATAGAAATCCCAACCCGCAACATACTCTAATGGCGAATAAATTGCAGTGACTTGCTTGTCTCCAGTCATTGCTACCGTCATGTTGGAATTTGTTGAACCAGTGGACCAATTTGCGAAATCCATAACCGGTCTGCTATCTGCTGTGAGAGTAACTGTTGTACCTGCTTCGTACATTTTCTTACCTTCAACCATGGTTGGTGCCGGATTACATGCTACTAGATAGTCGTTTGTGCATCCATCGATATTGATAATAAGTTCGTATGTGTTCAATGGAGTAAATACCGCAGTAATTTCATCATTAGCTATTGCTGTATGTGTATAAGTATTTGCAGTTGAAAGATTTTGTCCCGCACTGTTTTGCCAGTGTGAAAAATTATAACCGAAATTTTTAGTAGCAGTATATACAACTTGTGAGTTTTGATCGAATTGCGTACCGGAGGGAGTATTGACTACACTTCCTGCTCCGGCAGGCGAAATAGCTGATGTTAAGTTCACCTGAGGGGAAGAGGAAACATAATTTCCCCAAATTTTCAAATCAAAGAGATACGCATTTTGGGCAGAGTTCAGATTCGTAAATTTCAATGCCACATTTTCTTCATTGATATCTAAATCTACAACTGTTCCACTGGCAGTACCCGCATATGCAGTTTCGGATGTAACCGCAGTCCATTCACCTGAACCTACTTTTTTCCAAAGTCGGTATCCCCGGTTACCTCCGGTAGCTCCATGAATAAACTGGATTCGTGTAATCGAAGCTAATGGAGATAGTTCGATATAAGGAGTCGCAGTTTTAGCACACATTAAATAACCTATTGAAGCCACTTGGTCATTGAATCTTGTTGCATCCCAACCTGTAGGAGCTACTTGAATTTCCTTTAACTTGTACGACAATGTTTCTTTTGAAAAATCGGTAGTTTTAGTTACTGTTTTTTCAGTTGTTGAAGAAGCTAAAGCATCCCACGATTGAAAATTCTCATTCACCAGCAATTTCTCATTGTCACTTTGCGCGTATATCCGAAATATGGACAGAAGCGCCATTAAAAATAGTAGATTTTTTTTCATGATATTTTTTAAAATTTAAAATATAGCAATATTATACAAAAAAAAGATTTGTATGATGGATTTTTTGGTTTTTGAGGTGGAAAATTTGACTTTAAGTTGTAAAACATGCAAAATACTCCCCGTAATTGTTTTTCTTTTTTTGATTTAAAATCTATTTAACTAATTCTGATGATAATGATTATTATCATTGATAAAAGTAGTTGTTATACTAATCCCATTTTTGACGCATATCTTACTGCTTCTATCGAATTGCCGGCATTAAGTTTTGTCAGGATATTTTGGCGATGCGTATTAACAGTATTAATACTGATGGATAATTTATACGAGATTTCCTTGCTGTAAAAACCTTGTTTTACCATATTTAAAATTTCCAACTCTCGAGAACTCAAGTTAGGCAGATTATTGGGTACCGGAGGAGAAAATAATTCTCCGTTGCGGAAATTAATTACCTGAGACATGGCGGTTTCATTCTGCTGATCGGGAGAAATATCCATTACGGACAGTGCAAGCCAAAGATTTCCGTTATTATCCGTTTCCAATACCTGAAATTGTTCCACTACACGGATATATTTTCCTTTGGCGTTCATTACTCTCAGTTCGTTGACCAATTTATAATCAAACACCATCTCTTTTTCAGGTAAAGCTTTGGCGAAATTCATCATGGCGATTCCGGCCTTATCGACAATATCGTAATCATCGGGATGTATTTGCGGATGAAAATAAACATTGTTACCGTTTTCATCAAACTGTTCTTCAATTCCCAAAATATTACCGCGACCGTAACATGCCAATACATGTTCTCGTGTATAATGATCGAAAACGGTTATGTAAGAATTGTTCAATATTGCCAATTGGCGCAATATAGGACGATGTTTGTCCAATACCGAATAATCCAATTGAGACAAGGCGCGAGACGCATCTTCAAAAGATTCACGACTATCACTGTTTTTTTTTGATGATTGCTTTTGCATAAATTATCTTTGATCCTCGCAAAGATAATTAAGAAAGCGGTTAAATGTAAAAAAGTAAAAATTAAAATGTAACAGGTAGCCGGCTAATAATGAATCGGGGCTAAATACAAATGATTTTTCAATTTTATATTTTACCTTTTACTTTTAAACCGGCAATTATTACCAAGAGAGCGGCAAAAATAAACGGCATTCCCGGAAAATAAATTGAACCGGCTTTATCGGTAAAAACGGCAAATATCCCTGTTAATGTGGGCGGACCTATAATGGATGTCAGATTATTCAATGCAGAAAGTCCGCCTTGAAGTTCACCCTGTTCCGTATCGGATACACGATTGGAAATAATTCCCTGTAAGGCCGGTCCGTAAATGCTGCTTAAGGCAAAGGGAACGGTCAATGCAAAAATCATCCAACCTTTACATACGAAAGCAATGAGAATAAATGTTGTAATTTGAAAGATAAGTCCAACATATACACTCTTTTTATCTCCAATTTTCGGAAGAAGAACGGGACACAATACTCCTTGAACCAAGGCAAACATCAATCCCAAAGTTCCCAATGAATAACCGATTGTTTCTTCATCCCAATCGAATTTTTCGATTGCAAAATAACTCCAGACATTTTCTAATGTGTCTCCCGCAATTTGCAGTAATCCGACGGCAATAATCAATCCCGCAACGGCAGGCATTTTTTTAATTTTAAAAAATACTCCCGCGGGATTGGAATGTTTCCAATTGAACTCCCGACGCTTTTTGTGCGTTAACGATTCTGATACAAAAAAGAAGGTATAAACAATGTTGACAAAACTTAATGATGTCGCCGTAATAAACGGAACATGAGAACCGAATTTTGTCAGCAGCCCGCCTGCAACCGGACCTATAATAAATCCGATCCCTGCCGAAGCATTCAGAAACCCGAATGCTTTCGACCGATTTTCACTTGAGGTGATATCGGCAACGTAAGCCGAAGCAAGACTGAAACTTCCGCTGATGGTTCCTCCGATAATCTTTCCGACAAACAACCATTCGATCGACGGAGCAAAAGTAGCTGCAAGTCCGTCGATTCCCAACGGAAACAAAGAAAGCAACAATATCGGCCGTCGTCCGAAACGATCACTCAGATTTCCCAATATGGGTGCAAAGAAAAATTGAACAAACCCGAAAGTAAAAGCCAATCGACCTCCGTAACTTGCTGCGGTACCGATATCTCCGTGAATAAGACCCGAAATTAAACGAGGCATCGACGGAAACATCATACCATATCCGATAACATCGAGAAATACGGTAATACAAATGAGCGAAAGACCGAATTGTTTGGGCTTCATTTTACATTTAACGAAAAGCGCACAAACATACTAAATAAATTGACAATTGATAGTTGACAATTAAAATTCTATTTTGTAACTGACATTCGGGATTACGATCGATTCCCGGTCTTCGTCGACCGTTTGTGTTTTGAAATTGTATTTATGTCCGTAGAAGTCTTTGTAACCGGTTACATTCATTACTTTCACGGCAAATTCGTGTGCCAGATCTGTTTTGTTTATTTTGTAACTGACCGTAAAATGACCTAAAAATGAAGGCGAAAGTTGTTGTGAGAAAGCATCGTTTTCGTCATAAATTGCATCTTCTTGCAGTAACGATACCTCTTTATCGATCGGAGAGAAACGTTCTCCTCCCTGATAAGTCATGCGAACATTTGCATTGAAAATATTTTGTTTGTTTTTTCCGACCATCCATTCTCTTCCGAACAAGAAATTGGTTATGAAATTACGATTGAAACGAGTACTCCTCCAAACGGCATCTCCGGCTCTGTATTTCGATTCAAACAACGAACCGGTAAGCATGAAATAATATCCTTGCGACATGAATTTTTCGAATGTGACATCAATACCGTAATTAAGTCCTTTTCCCGTATTGACCAATTTGTTATGAATAAACCAATCGCCTTTGAGATTGATAAACGAATACGAACTGTCGGCAATAACCGGAACATCGTATAATTGTTGGATGTACGGTTCAACTCTCAGGTGAAAATCGCGGCCGATATTCCAATCGTACGTTAAAACCAAATGTTGAGCACGAGTGAAATCCATATCCTTATTGATGTATTCCCCGGCTTCGTTGCGGGTAAAATAATAATTCAGCATTTCCAAACGACTGTGCATGCCGTAAGCCAAGCTTAACGAATGTTCTCGGGCAAATTGCCATTTTGCTCCCAAGCGAGGTTCTATCGAATAATGTTGATTCAACGTGAAAAATTGTCCCGCCAAACCAATATTTAATGTCCATTTATCCGAAAGATTGACGGACGAATTTGAAAAAGCCGAAAGCAACGAACTGAATCCGTCTTCATTGGTCAATGTCTGCAACGGAGTTCCGGCCGGATCGGCATTTTCCGTTTTCATATCATACATCAGTCCTGTTAATTGTATTCCGGTTTTGTTTGTATGCTTGGCGCTGAACTTTTTATTGAGATAAGATGAAAATACGAAATTCCAATTGGTATTTTGTATCACGTTTTGCGGTTGCAGTTGTGCTAAATCATCCATGCGTTCCGTATGCATATCCAATCCGCTTACCGTTGCCGCCAATGTTGTTTTAAGGAATGCATTGTCACCGATCGAAATTTTATGTCCCGTACCGACGGCTCCCATGTATTGTTTTACATCCTGACTTTCTTTATCTTGCAAATATTCCCAATCGTTCGGGTTGGTTTTGGCTGTTTGTCCCGAATTGTCAATTAATCCGATTCCCCAAACGGAAAAAGTACCTGCTTTTAGTGTCGGGAAGTTCAACTTGAACGATAAATCTTGATATTTCGTACCATCGGCATTTTCGGGCATTAACGGTTCCAGCAGAGAAAGTGTAGAATACCGGTAATTAAACAGATAGGACGCTTTTCCACCCTTTTTAAACGGGCCTTCGGAACCAACGTCGATTCCGATTAATCCTATTTGAACCGTATTTTCCCGTTTTTGATTATTTCCATTCCTTAATTTGATATCGAAGACGCCTGATAAAGCATTCCCGTATTCTGCAGGGAAAGCTCCCGTAAAAAAGTCGGAATTTCCCAAAACTTGGCTACTCAATGCTGTCAAACCGCCGCCGCCGAATGTTGTTACTTCGGCGAAGTGATTGGGATTGGGTATTTCCACTTCTTCCAATCGCCATTGGAGGAATTTGGGAGCATTTCCCCGCACCACGATCCCGTTATTGCTCATGTCACTGCCTACTCCCGCAAAAGAAGAAGCCAATCTTGCCGGATCATCAAATCCGCCGGCATACCGTTTGGCTTCTTCAACGCTTAACATACGAGCACTTCCCAAAGCCATTTTGTTTAACGGTTGTGTTTTGTTGAGTGTCGGAGTAACCGTAATTTCACCTAATTGATTGATGTTTTCTCTTAAAGGTATTTCCAGAAAAGCTTCTTTCGCCGAAGTTAACAAGACTTCTTTAATGATTGTGGGATCGTATCCCATGTAAGTTACTTCGATATCGTAGCGTCCGACAAGTACGTTTTTGATCGTAAAATTACCGAGACTGTCGGTTGTTGTTCCTACGGGCGGATTGGTTCCGGACAAAATAACGGTTGCAAAAGGAAGCCGTTCGTCCGATGCTCCGTCTTTCACGACACCGCGAATGCTTTGCGTTACTTGTCCGAAAGTGAAAAAGGCTATTAAACCGAAAACAAAACCGAAAATTATTCGTTTCATGATTTTATATATTACATTTTTTATTTTGTTGCAAAGAAAGCGGGGAATAAAGGTTACGGCAATACTGATTAATCAGTATATTTTTGAAGCGACGATTGATTATTGAAGAAGATGAATTTCATAAAGGACTTTAAGTAGTTGTATGTTATCAATGTTTATTGTGTATTTTCAATCCATGTATAATTCATTTATGTTCGAATTGAGGAACATAAATGGGCTTTTGGTTGTTTATGTTATATAATCTGTTAAAAATAAAACCATGAAACAAATTATTTTATCACTAACAATCGTTATTATTGCTGTTACTTCTGTCTTTGCCGACAACGACAAACCGATTACTGTAGAACAGCTTCCCGCAAATGCCAGGCAGTTTATCGAAAAGTATTTTTCCGAGACAAAGGTTTCTTCTGTTAAAATGGAAACAGATATTTTTGATAAAAGCTATGAAGTTGTTTTTACCAATGGAAACAAAATCGAATTTGATGGTACAGGAGAATGGGAAGATGTAGATTGTAAATTTACGCAGGTTCCTGAAAGTATTGTTCCTCAAAAAATTAAGGATTATGTTGTTGCCAATTACAAAGATACAAAAATCCTGAAAATTGATCGTGATAAGCGTAAATACGAAGTGAAATTGAGTAACAAACTCGAATTGGAATTCGATTCAGAATTCAATTTGTCGAAAATTGACGATTAAATCAAATCACAATGTTTATAAAGAATTTACACAGAGGGCGCAGGATAATATCTTACTTGAGTCCCTTGTGGTTTTTCCTATTATTTAAGCATCTTCAAAGAAAAAAAATCCGAATACCTCTTTTTTGAATCCACGAACAAGTTATTACAATAAAAAATTAAGTACATTTGCGAAACAAAGGGAGCAAGGCTTAATCTAAGCACTGTTTCATCCATTTAAATACATTATTCTAATGTGTTGTATTTTAATTTTTTAATCCTTAAAATTGAAAAATATGTTTACTCCATCAGATTTACAGTTATTAGCAGAAAAAAAAATAAGCGAAGAAAGTGTTCGTTTACAGTTGGAGAATTTTAAGAAAGGTTTTCCTTTTTTGGAAATAATATCGTCGGCATCTATCGGAAAAGGTATCTTGCAGATAGATGAAAAAATGCAAAATCAGTATATACAAATTTGGGATAAGTATTTGTCGAATAGTAAGCAAGTTGTAAAATTTGTTCCAGCGTCGGGTGCTGCAAGCAGGATGTTTAAGGATTTATTCGAATTTGTATCTTCTGAAAGGGAAAAGCCTGAAACCAGTTTTGAAAAGAAGTTTTTTGCCGAAATTGAAAAATTTGCTTTTTATGATGATTTGAACACCAATTGTCTCAAAAATGAAGGAAAAAGCATTCCTGATTTAATTCAGGATGGTAAATATAAAGCAGTAGTTACTAATTTATTGGCAGATAATGGATTGAATTATGGTAATTTACCTAAAGGACTACTTAAGTTTCACACCTATTCCGATGGAAACCGTACTGCTATGGAAGAACATTTGGCTGAAGGTGCAATGTATGCCAAGAATCAAGATGGAAATGTGAACATTCATTTTACGGTATCTCCTGAGCATAAACCTCTGTTTATCAATTTAGTTAAAGGTAAAAAAACAAAATATGAAGGTTTATATACGGTAAAATACGACATTTCATTCAGTGAACAAAAATCATCAACAGATACGATTGCTGCGGATTCGGATAATAATCCGTTCAGGGAAAAAAGCGGAAAATTATTATTCCGTCCGGGAGGGCATGGCGCATTAATCGAAAATCTGAATGATATTGATGCTGATGTTATTTTCATTAAAAATATTGATAATGTTGTTCCGGATCATTTCAAGGCCGATACCGTTTTATATAAAAAATTGATTGCAGGCGTATTAATTTCAATTCAGCAAAAAATATTCGATTATCTGGATTTAATTGAAAGTGGAAGTTATACTTCAGAGCAAATCCGAGAAATTATTCATTTTGTGCAAAATGAACTGAATATCCGGAATTCTGAGACTAAAATATTGGAAGATGCGGAATTGGTGCTTTATTTGAAATCGAAATTAGACAGGCCTCTGCGTGTTTGCGGAATGGTGAAAAATGTAGGTGAACCCGGAGGTGGCCCATTTTTTGCAGTAAATTCGGATGATACTATTTCTTTACAAATATTGGAAAGTTCGCAAATAGATTTAAAAAATCCGGTAAAAAAAGAAATGTTTGAAAAAGGAACACATTTTAATCCGGTCGATTTGGTATGCGCAGTACGTAATAACAAAGGTGAAAAATATAATTTACCTGATTTTGTAGATAAAAATACGGGATTTATTTCTATCAAATCAAAAGATGGAAAAGAACTGAAAGCTATGGAATTACCCGGCTTATGGAACGGTGCAATGTCTGATTGGAATACCATTTTTGTAGAAGTGCCTATCAGTACCTTTAATCCTGTAAAAACAGTAAATGATTTATTAAGAAGAGAACACCAATAAGTATTAAGTTTTAAGTATTGAGTTTTAAGTGGCTTTGCTGTAATGATTACAATTGGAGCTACCTCTGATAATTTTGAATGCACATTCCAAAACTTATAACTCACAACTAAAAAAGTATGGACAAAATAATAATATATCAAGTATTGCCACGCTTATTTGGTAATACAAACAATACCTGCAAAGCCAATGGCTCTTTGGATAAAAACGGAACCGGAAAGTTTGCTGACTTTTCCAATGCCGCGTTGAAGAAAATCAAAAATATGGGTTTTTCCCATATTTGGTATACGGGAATTATCCGGCATGCTTCCAAAACCGATTATTCGAAATTTGGCATTCCCAATAGCCATCCGGCTGTTGTAAAAGGAAATGCAGGTTCTCCGTATGCAATTATTGATTATTATGATGTTTGTCCTGATTTAGCCCAAAATGTGGATAACCGGATGAAAGAATTTGAAGATTTGATTGCCCGGACACATAAACAAGGTTTGAAAGTTATTATGGATTTTGTTCCAAATCATGTGGCTCGTCAATATAAATCAATATCCAAACCACGAAATGTGAAAGATCTGGGAAAGGATGATGATGTAAATGTCGCATTTTGTCCGGATAATAATTTTTATTATATTCCAAATGAAGGGTTTGCCGGACAATTTGATTTATCAGCCGGTAAAGATTTGTATTACGAATATCCGGCCAAAGCAACTGGAAATGACCGATTTGATGCTTATCCTACGGTTAATGATTGGTACGAGACTGTAAAATTAAACTATGGAGTTGATTATGTAAATCGCCGTAAATACTATTTTAATCCTGTTCCCAACACATGGAAAAAAATGCTGGATATTCTTTTGTTCTGGGCAGCAAAGGATGTGGATGCTTTTCGGTGTGATATGGCCGAAATGGTTCCGGTAGAATTTTGGAGTTGGGCGATTCCGAAAGTAAAAGCAAAAAAGAAAAATATCTTGTTTATTGCAGAAGTCTACAATCCTCATGAATACAGGAATTATATAGAAATTGGGAAATTCGATTATTTATATGATAAGGTTGGGTTGTATGACACATTGCGTAATATTGTTTGCGGACATGATTTTGCATCGTCCATATCCCGTTGTTGGCAACAATTAGGCGATATTCAGCATCAAATGCTTAATTTTCTGGAGAATCATGATGAACAACGGATTGCATCTGATTTTTTTGCAAAGAATCCGTTTGCAGCTGTTCCGGCCATGATTATTGCGGCAACAATGAATGTAAATCCTCTTATGATTTACAATGGGCAGGAATTAGGTGAAAGGGGAATGGATAATGAAGGGTTTAGCGGAATAGATGGGCGAACAAGTATCTTCGATTATTGGTCGATGAAATCTGTTCGGGATTGGGTAAATAACAGCAATTTCGATGAAGAAAAGTTATTACCCGATCAAAAAAAACTGAGAGACTTTTACATTCGGTTATTGAAACTTTGTAATTCGGAGAAAGCCATTAGTGAAGGACTATTCTATGATTTAATGTATGCAAATTTTGAGAATCCCGATTTTAATCCGTTAAAACAATATGCTTATATCCGTACGAATGATGATAATATGTTGTTGATTGTCGTTAATTTTGAATCGGAAGATGTAAATATTTCAGTTAAAATACCGAAACATGCTTTTGATTTTTTCTTGATTTCCGAGAAAAAGAATGCGAATTGCAAAGATTTATTATCGGGAGAGAGCAACAAACAAAACATCAAACCTGATGAAAAATTTTCTATGCATGTCCCAGCCTATTCCGGCAGAATATATAAATGGAAAAATCAGAAAAGGACAAATTAAATTCAATGATCTAATGTCTTAATATGCCAATGTGCCAATGAATAGAGCACATTTATGATAATTGGCACATTAAATTCCCCAAAGCCACATATTAACCTTATTTTTTCGTACCTTTGCACCCCAAAAAAATAATATATGCAAAAAATAAGGAACATTGCGATTATTGCGCATGTTGACCATGGCAAGACAACTTTAGTAGATAAAATGCTTTTAGCCGGACACTTGTTTCGAGAGAACCAACAATCCGGAGAACTTATCCTCGATAACAACGACCTTGAGCGAGAAAGAGGAATTACCATCCTTTCCAAAAATGTTTCCATTACATACGAAGGTTATAAAATCAATATTATAGATACTCCCGGGCACGCTGATTTCGGAGGAGAAGTAGAGCGTGTTTTGAATATGGCAGATGGTTGCATCTTGTTGGTAGATGCTTTTGAAGGTCCGATGCCACAGACTCGTTTTGTATTGCAAAAAGCATTGCAGCTGGGACTGAAACCAATTGTGGTAATCAATAAGGTTGATAAACCCAATTGCCGTCCGGAGGAAGTGCAGGAAATGGTTTTTGATTTGATGTTCAGCTTGGAGGCTACCGAAGAACAGTTGGATTTTCCAACAATTTACGGTTCGGCTAAGCAAGGTTGGATGTCTGACGATTGGAAAACTCCGAAAGATAATATTTTCACTTTGTTGGATACGATTGTAAAGCATATTCCGGCACCCAAAAAATTAGATGGAATTCCACAAATGTTGATTACTTCGCTTGATTATTCTTCGTATGTTGGCCGTATTGCAGTAGGTCGTATTCATAAAGGAGCATTAAGAGAAGGAATGGATGTGGCGCTCTGTAAAAGAGATGGTTCGATGGTTAAATCCCGCATCAAGGAACTACATGTCTTTGAGGGACTTGGGCGTACACGAATTGATAAGGTTTCTTCCGGAGATATTTGTGCATTGGTTGGTATTGATGGTTTTGAAATTGGTGATACAATTACAGATATTCAGAATCCGGAACCGCTTGACCCTATTGCTATTGATGAACCGACAATGAGTATGGTTTTTACCATTAATGATAGTCCTTTCTTTGGAAAAGATGGTAAATACGTTACCTCGCGCCATATTCACGAACGATTGATGAAAGAATTGGACAAGAACCTAGCCTTGCGTGTCGAAAAATCGGAAACTGCTGATATCTGGACTGTTTTTGGACGAGGTGTTTTGCATCTTTCTGTATTAATTGAAACTATGCGTCGTGAAGGTTATGAGCTGCAAGTAGGACAACCTCAGGTAATTATCAAGGAAATTGCTGCCGAAAAATGCGAACCTATTGAACAATTGACTATTAATCTTCCGGATGAATATTCAAGTAAAATTATTGATATGGTAACTCGCCGGAAAGGTGAATTGCTTTCTATGGAACGTCAGGGAGAACGTGTACACATGGAGTTTACCATTCCTTCGCGTGGTATTATCGGATTAAGAAACAATGTATTGACAGCTTCAGCCGGAGAGGCAATTATGGCACATCGCTTTTTGGAATATCAACCTTGGAAGGGGCATATCGAACGACGAGTAAACGGGTCGATTATTTGCATGGAAACTGGAACTGCATTTGCTTATGCAATTGATAAATTGCAAGATCGGGGAAAGTTTTTTGTTTATCCGCAAGAAGATGTATATGCTGGACAAGTAGTTGGGGAGCATTCCAAAGAAGGAGACTTGGTTGTGAATGTTACAAAGTCAAAAAAACTAACAAATATGCGGGCATCCGGTGCCGATGATAAAGTAAAATTAACTCCACCTATCGTTTTCAGTTTGGAGGAAGCATTGGAGTATATCCGGGAAGATGAATATGTTGAAGTTACGCCTCATCACATGCGTCTGAGGAAAATTATCTTAGATGAAAATGAGCGAAAAAGAATAGCAAAAAAATAATTAAAAAAGCAACCATTTCCTATCTTTGGAGATGGTTGTTTTTTTATTTTTGTATTGGCACCGATATAAAGATTTTTCAAATTCCGATTTATGTCCCCGGAGGGGGCAAATATGAATAACCGCGGGTGAAACCCGTGGTACACGAATACCCGGATTACCAACAACCCCAAAGGGGTTGAATATTGTATTGAAAGTTCGCCCCCTTCGGGGACGTAGTAGTGTGGGATTGCTCCACGCCACGGGTTTCACCCATGGTTATTCATATTTGCCCCCTCCGGGGACATACTTAGGCTCAAAACATTCATAACGGACTCAATTTGAATCATTTTTTTTTCAATTTATTAACATATGAAGAAAACAAGCTTGTTCATTATTGCAATTATTTATATAGCTGCATTTAATGCAAACGCACAGAATCAGAAATTATCGAGAAATGAGGTTGTTAATGATATAGATACGATGCTTTTTCTAATAAACGAGATTCATCCGAATATGTTTGCAGTATGTCCCGAAAGCAAATTCTACGCAGAAGTAGAAAAGGTTAAAGTACAACTTCCAGATTCGATGGATATTTTCGGAGTATATAAGGAATTAGAGCCATTGACTGTATTATTAGGAGACGGACATACAGTTTTAAATTTTCCCAGAAACCGTTTTACTGGAGAAGAAGCAGTATTTCCCTTATCAGTAACTGTCAATTCAAATGATTCGACCATTACAACTAGTCGTGCATATACCATAGAAGACATTACTATCCCTTCAGGTGCAAAGATTCTTTTGATAAATGAAATGCCATACAAAAACATTATCGAGGAAATGCTGAGATATCATAGCGGCGAGAGGATATTCTTCAGATTGGAGAAAACATCCGTCAATTTTTCAGATATTTTATATATACTTTACCCTTCTGAGAAATTCGAAATAGAATATAGCTATAATGGCAGAATATTCAAAGAAATAATAAATGCTATTCCTCGTAAAAATGTCCAAAATGATCTTGTAATGCAACTGTATGCTCCTCCACTGTATTCTTATGTGATAGACAAGGAGAAAAATGTTGCCATATTTACAATAAAATCACTGACAGGAAAAAAAAAGGAATTCGAACAAATGGTAGAACAAATGTTTGCTGAGATAAAAAGCCAACATATCGGTAACCTGATTGTTGACCTGAGATATAACGGTGGCGGTAGTTCGGATATGGGTGATATCCTTATAAGTTATCTTGTTAACAAGCCATTCAATCAATTTTGTAAATCTGAAATAAAAGTAAGCAAGACTGTAAAGTCTATGGGTGTGGACCTTCCTGATTCGATAGGTATTTTAACTGCCGATACTACCAATTATATTGTCTTTATCAATCCAAAACCGGAAGAAGAACGCTATACTGGTAATGTATATGTATTGACCAGTCACATGACATTTTCTTCAGCATCCAGTTTAGCTTGGTTGCTCAAACAATCGGGCGTTGCGAAAATAGTAGGTGAAGAAACTGGCGGGATGTCAATTTCATACGGCAATATAGTAAGGAAAAAATTACCGGCATCAGGCATAACATTGGCAGTATCCTTTGCACAGATGTATTTAACAGGCAGTGATGAAAACAATATACACGGAGTTTTACCCGATTTTCCGGTTGATTCTACCGATGCGCTCGATAAAGCACTAAAGCTTATAGAAAACTAGATAAAGAATGAAAAAGAGCTATTTTAAAAGTAGTTCTTTTTTGTTTAATAACTAAACAAAATCAACAAAAGATATTTTACATTATTTCAAGTAATTAAAAGCAGTTTGCTTTGTGTGATTAATTGTAATGATCGTATTGAAGGCTGATTATGTTGATTGCTTATGTAAATTACAATTTTCGTATAACGATATTTTGGAACAAAATAATTGATATTTTTCAAATTTTATCTTAGTAACTTAGTACTTAGCATATTGTAATTTATTCTATAAAAAGATGCAACTTTCGTATAAAATACACCGTCTTTTTTATACTTTTACAAACATTTTTATTCGTTTTGGCATCATTTTTATTTTTTTAATGTTTAGCCAATATTCCAATTGTTGATTTTCAGACTATTACTGTATACTGAAAATACAATAATCTATCTATCTTAATCTTGAGTCTCTTTTTTAGGAATTTGAGATGTCTTCTGTTCGATAAAGAAAAAAACAATATATAATGATTAACAAATGGAAAATCAAAACCCTTACACATGAACAAGAAAAGATAAAGGATAATTTGGCTAAAGAATTGGGTGTCAATCCTATTCTTTGTAAGCTATTGGTAGAGCGGAATATTTGTACTTTCGAAGAGGCTAAGTATTTCTTTCGTCCTGAGCTTAGTCATTTGCACAATCCTTTTCTGATGAATGACATGGATAAGGCCGTAAAAAGGCTAACTGAGGCTTTAAGCGAAAATGAGAGAATATTGATTTATGGAGATTATGATGTAGATGGAACTACTGCTGTTGCGTTAGTTTATAAGTTCCTACAGGAATTTTCTTCAAAAATAGAATTCTATATTCCGGATCGTTACAGCGAGGGATATGGTGTTTCATTTAAAGGCATTGATTATGCTGTAGAAAATGATTTCAAGTTAATTATCTGCTTGGATTGCGGAATTAAAGCCATTGAGAAAGTAAAATACGCTAAAGAAAAAGGCGTAGACTTTATTATCTGCGACCATCATAAGCCTGATGATATTCTTCCTGATGCCGTTGCTGTACTTAACTCCAAACGGGTGGATAGTACGTATCCCGATGATAACTTGTCGGGGTGTGGCGTAGGCTTTAAATTAATGCAAGCTTTAGCATTGGACAACAATATCGAATTTTCCCGGCTTGAGCCATTGCTAGATTTAGTAGCAGTCAGTGTAGCTTCCGATATAGTGCCGATTATGGGCGAAAACCGCATTCTTACTTATTATGGCTTAAAACAACTCAATTCCAACCCGAGTGTAGGGCTGAAAAGTATTATTGAAGTCTGTGGATTACAAGATTCGGAAATCAGCATAAGTGATATTGTATTCAAAATTGGACCGAGGATTAATGCCTCAGGACGTATCGAATCGGGTAGGGAAGCTGTAGAATTGTTGATTTCCAAAGATTTGACATTTGCCCGTGAAAAAAGTGGTAATATCAATCAATACAATGATACTCGCCGCGAATTGGATAAAAATATCACAATCGAGGCAAATGCAGTTCTTGAAGAGGCTGATTTTACCAATAGTTCTCGTAAATCAATCGTTGTTTATAATCAGGAATGGCACAAAGGAGTAATCGGAATTGTGGCTTCCCGCTTGTCGGAAGAATATTACCGTCCAACTATTGTACTTACCAAATCCGGAGACCTAATTACCGGTTCTGCCCGTTCGGTTCCGGGATTTGATATTTACAAGGCAATTGATTCGTGTCGCGATTTATTGGAAAATTTTGGTGGACACATGTATGCAGCAGGACTTTCGCTTCGGGAGGAAAATCTGGAAAAATTTAAAACTCGTTTTGAAGAATTTGTTACCAACAATATTGATCCCGAACAATTGATTCCCCAAATCGAGATTGATTCCATACTTGATTTCAAAGATATTACTCCAAAATTTTTCAAAATATTGAAACAATTCAATCCGTTTGGCCCCGAAAATATGAAGCCTGTATTTTGTACCAAGCGCGTATTTGATTATGGTAGCAGCCGTTTAGTTGGAAAAGATCAAAAGCACTTGAGGTTGGAAGTAATCGATAATAAATCTGAAAACATCATGACCGGGATTGCTTTTGGAATGCACTTCCACAATGAGCATATTAAGTCGTTAAAGCCTTTTGATGTTTGTTACACCGTTGAAGAAAATACATTCAATGGAAAAACAACATTGCAACTGATGGTGAGAGACATTAGACCTTCTGATAGTTAAGAGTTGGATGGTGTGAATTATAAATTCTGATATTTTTCATTTTAGAGTTACAATATGCTGAAGGCAACAAAAGAAGACTTGTCAATTATCAAGTTTATTGTTGATGAAACAATTCATAAGATATATCCCAAGTATTATCCCGAGGAGGTTGTAGCATTTTTTCAGAATCATCATAATGAGGAAAATATATTAAACGATTTGGAGAAAGGAAATGTATATCTTTTGTCTGAAAATAATCAATGTATTGGAACCGGTTCTATAGATGAAAATAATATAAACAGGGTATTTGTACTGCCTGATTTTCAAGGGAAGGGCTATGGTTCCAAAATCATGTTTTTTTTGGAGAAACTAATAGCATTTCAATATGATACAATACAACTACATTCATCTCTCCCGGCCTTCAAAATACACTTAAAACATGGTTACCATCCAATTGAATATCTTGAAGAAGTTGTTGATAATGAAAGAGTCTTATGTTATCACATTTTGGAGAAAAATGTAACATCAAAACCATCTAACCTTTTTGATTTAAATAATAAGATATTTGTAAACAAAGAAAATATCGGAACCGGAGAAGTCTCCCAAGATACAATATTCCATTATTATCAACAAAATGACATTATTTGGGCTACTTATTCAGGAGGAAAAATAATAAAAGGTTATTTGATTGGTAAGTTTTTGGATCCCAATATTATAAAATTCACATATCAACATATTAATCAAGAAAGAGAAATCCGAATAGGAGAATGTAAAAGCCATGTTGAAAAACTTCCAAATGGAAAAATCCGATTAAATGAAGTTTGGCAATGGTTAGATAAAGATAAAATAAGTGGCAAATCAATTTTAGAGGAAATAGAACAATAAAGCAAATTTTAATTAAGAACTAAGATTATATTAATTCCATAATTTTTAATTCTTAATTTTTAATTCTTAATTTCTTGAGCGTTTATACCGACATACTGCAAAAATACTGGGGATTTTCTTCATTTCGACCTTTACAGGAAGATATAATTCAATCAATTGGTGAAGGAAAAGATACATTAGGTTTAATGCCTACAGGTGGAGGAAAGTCGATTACATTTCAGGTTCCTACGCTGTCGATGGAGGGTATATGTTTGGTTGTTACACCTTTGATTGCCTTGATGAAAGATCAGGTTGATAACTTGCGAAAACAGGGAATTAAAGCTACTGCGGTTTATACAGGAATGTCCCGCGAAGAAATAATCAAAACACTTGAAAATTGCATCTTCGGAGGTTATAAATTCCTGTATGTTTCGCCCGAAAGGTTATCTTCTGATATTTTTCTTTCCAAAATGCGGGCAATGAATATTTGCTTGCTTGCTGTGGATGAAGCGCATTGTATTTCCCAATGGGGATACGATTTTCGTCCGTCTTACCTTCAAATTTCCGAAATCCGTAAACATCTGCCAACTATTCCTGTTTTGGCGCTTACAGCTACAGCTACTCCGGAAGTGGTAAAGGACATTCAGCAAAAATTATTATTTAAAAAGGAAAATGTTTTTCAAAAGAGTTTTTTGCGCAATAATCTGGCATATATTGTTCGTAAATCGGATGATAAGATAACTTCTTTGATAGAGATTTTGAATAAAGTTCCGGGTTGTGCAATCGTATATGTAAGAAATCGAAAGAAAACAAAAGAAGTTGCAGATGAATTACTTAAAGCGAATATTCAAGCTGATTTTTTTCATGCCGGATTGCCTATCGATGCAAAAGAAAGTAAACAGAATAACTGGAAATCGGGAGAATGCCGCGTAATTGTTTCTACTAATGCATTTGGGATGGGTATTGACAAAGCGGACGTAAGGTTGGTAATTCATTTGGATTTACCCAATTCACCTGAAGAATATTTTCAGGAAGCAGGCCGTGCCGGACGGGATGAGAAAAAAGCGTATGCAGTAATTTTATACGACAAAAGTGATAGCACAAAACTCAAAAAACGTATTCCAGACGAATTCCCCGAACGAGAATTTGTGAAAAGAGTATATGATGCATTGGGAAACTATTATGAATTGGCAGTCGGATTTGGATTTGAAAATATTTATGACTTTGATTTACATCATTTTTGTACCGTTTTTAGGTTTTCGATTTTGCCAACTTTCAATGCGTTGAAAATTTTGGAACAATCGGGCTATATCGAATATATCGAAGACCCTGGTAATCGTTCTCGCTTGATGTTTACGGTTTTACGAGATGATTTGTACAAACTGAAGCAATTAGACCTTCAAACCGAAAAGTTAATCAATATTGTATTACGTTCTTATACCGGGCTGTTTTCGGATTATGCTTTTATTAACGAAAAGCTGTTGGCTACACGTGTTGATATGTCTTCAAAGGAAGTATATGACAGACTTGTTCAGTTATCCAAACAGCAAATTGTGAGTTATATTCCACAAAAGAAAATGCCGCTTATTGTTTATACGCAATCGCGGGAAGATTTGCGTTTTATCAATATAACGAAAAACGTTTATGAAGAACGGAAAGAACGTTTGGAAAAACGAATCGGGGCAATGTTGGAATATGCTCAGAATGACGATATATGCCGAAGCAATATGCTTTTGGCTTATTTTGGCGAAACCGATGCAAAGCCTTGTGGAATTTGTGATGTCTGTTTATCCAAAAAGCAGAAAGACATAAAATCATCCGAATTTATTCAAATAGAAGAACATATTGTAAAAATTCTTTCCGAAAGAGAAATGGATTTGAATGAATTGGTACAATCAATTCCCTTTTCTACTGAAAAAACATTGCAAATTATTCGTTTTCTGACAGATGAAGGGAAACTGATAAATAAAAAAACCGTTATTTCAATTAAGAAATAACGGCCTTCCTCCTTTTCACTAATTCACTAAACAAACACCTTAGCACTCATTCTTTATTGATTTATTTTTATAAATGCAATCAAACACTAACAAGACTCCTTAAAAGGTTTTTTTGTTTCTGAATGAATTGTGTATTTTAGAAATATTAACTATTTGTTGTAGTATTAGGGTTTTGCTTTTATTTTCTACAACGAAGCGGGGTGCTTTGTCTGAATAGTATATTGTATATCATAAAGAGACCGGTAATCAATATAATTGTATTTTTTAATCAATACAATTTCAACGATATGTATCTTTTACATTAAAAGTTTTCACATCATACCTATCATCAGTTTTTCCATAAACATACACATGGTTTTTGTCAATCGCATAATATTTGCCTATTATCTTAAATGATGCTCTGTCCGCATCCATCTTTCCGTAATAAGCATTGTATATATTGTTTCTATCTTGAAAATATTGGCCATCTAAAACCTCAAAAGTAGCAGCATCAGAATTTTCGATTTTTACGCCATTGAGAAATACATAGTTTTTATCAATCCAAAAACTACTGCCTATAAATTTCTCAAAAGTATCAGGATCAGCATCCTCTACAATGGAGGTCTTGAAATATACGTAATTTTTATCTTTCGAGTAATCCTTATAGGTATCATTACATGTTTTGAAAGATGCAGGATCGGCATTCTCGATTATTTTGGTTTCAAAATATGCCTTGTTTTTATCCTTATAAAAAAGGTAATCTACTTTTTGAAAACTGTCCGGATCAGAATCTTCTATAATATTATTTTGGAAAACGATATGATTTTTATCTCTGGCATAGCCATAATCGATAACTTTGAAGCTTGATAAATCTACATTTTTTATTATCTCTCCCAAATAAAAAACATTTTTATTATCCTTGCCATATTCGTTGTTTAATAATGCGTAGGTATTGGGATTTGCTCCTACTATCCGATCTTTCCCGTAATATAATCCTGATTTATCTTTTCCTAAATATTCGTTTATCGCTTTAAATGTGGCAACATCGGCATTCTCTACTCTATGGTTAATCCAATAAACAGTTTTTTTATCTTTACCATAATATTTATTCAATATTTTAAAAGTTTTGGGATCAGCATCACTTAGCGGTTGGCTGCCTTCGTTCCTGAAATAAACACCCGATTTGTAAATACCAAATAGAATCAACTCTTTTTTATCTATTTCGGCTCCTATATACCTGTTATTCTTATCTTCAGCTTTATCTCCCCAGCCTCCTGTAACCTCAAAAGTTGCAGCATCGGCATCTTTTATTCGTATATTCTGATAGTACACTACTGAATCATTCTTTGTATAGTAAGGATAATATCTTGATTCAAAAGTAAAATTATCAGAATTAATTCCCTCTAATTTAGTACCGTAAAAATATACATACTTATCTGTTACCCCCGCAAATCGATTTTTTAATTTGAACTTTCCGGCATCAGCATCTATGAGTTTTGTCGATTCGTAATATACATTTTTGCCATCAGTTCCATAACCGGTATTCATTATCAGTTTAAAAGTATTTGGATTTGCATCACAAAGTATTTCTCCATTCCAATATATATGTTGAGCATCTCTTGAATAGGGCGAAGTAACTACATCCACCACAAAAGTATCAGGGTCGGCATCTTCAAGCACTTTTAAAATTAATTCCCCATAGTCTTTTTCCTGATAATAATACACATGGTTTTTATCTTTCAGGTAATCGGTTCCCCACAAGATTTCGAAAGATACGGGATTGGCATTTTCTATTTTAATTGCATCTTTTGAAATATTATGTTCATAATAAACACCGTTTTTATCTTTTACAAACCAATTTCCCAATATCTCAAAGGTTGATGCATCATAGTTTTCATATACCTTATGGTTTTTATGTGCATTATACACATGATTCTTATCCTTTACATACCAGTTTTTCAATATTTCGAAACTTTTTGGGTCTGCTCCATCTATGACTGAGGTGTAATAATATACGCGATTTTTATCTTTGGCGTATGTAACTACCAATCCCCAAGGACTATTCAAACCATCTATAAATTCAAATGTTTCTGGGTCTGCACCTTCTATTTTTTCTAACCTGCCATAAGCCCCACCATATACTCCGTCTTCGTTAATTACATATACAAAATGCCCGCTTCCAAAACTTAATTGAATGCAGAAAACAAAGAATAGAATACAATAAATTTTCTTCATAATATTTATATAGAGAATTATGTATTATACGAATCAAATTACTAGCAGATTTTAAATTTTATTTGGCTTTTTTCAACGTAAATTACTTGAATTTTTGATAATTCTTATTCCAATATTTTTCGATAAAAGGCCATTTATCAGCATTTCTTTCCAATATGGAATATGGGATTTTCTTTACCAACTTCAGATCTTCTTCATTATTATTCAATACTTTATAAATATTGATATTTCTCGGATTGGCATCCTCGCATCCTTCCCCATAAATATAACCCACAGCTATTGTTTCAAAATTTTTGAAGGTGAATAAATAACTTGTCCAGTTCATATCAGCACAACCGGCGCGACAATAGGAGTAATAATAATTAGGATCCGATTTTAATTGAATTGGCTCACGAAACCGTTCATAACCAATTGATTTTACAAAAGTATTATTCAACGAATCATACAAATAAAGTTCATTTTCACCCATTTGTTGTCCCCGGTAAAATAAAATATCAAAATGCTTATCGTTATTAAAATCTTCGAAATTAAGATCACAAAGTCCACCTTTGTCGATGTAACCTGTAAATATAGTTGACGAATCTTTCTGAACAGTCACCAATAGGGAATCACTATTTTCGAAATTGGGATCTATCGTTCTGATCCGAAACTCTTTCCCATTGGAATATATGGTTGTATCTGAGTTAAAATAACTCACAAATTTTGTTGTATCCCTGCCGGTTTGTTCCACCGCATATGCATTGTTTTTGCTTGTGCAAGAAATGAAAAACAATATAGTTAATATGAAAAAAGAATATTTTAGTATGAATGTTTTCATTATTGAAATTAAAAAATTAGAGCTATTTTTCATTCTTTGCTTACACCGATTTATAATCAACACATAATTAATATATTAAACACGTTCCAGCCTTTGCAAATTGCTCAAAATTACCTAAAAAAATTAAAAGCAAGATTAACCTTCCGAATAATTTCAAAAAAAATCAAATTCATTTATGGAATTTGCCTTTTGTTTTTATCTATATGGCAAAAGAATTTTTTATTCATTCAGATAAAACCATATAATTATGAAAACAAGGCATTTAAAAACAGGATTCTTATTGTTAATCCTAACAATCCTTTATTCTTGTAATCTTACGGGGCAAACAATAACGGTTACAGGTACAGTTACAGATGCAGATACCGGCGATGAAATGATAGCAGTTACGGTTATTCGAAAAGGAACTTCGGATGGTACATCTACAGATATCGATGGCAAATATAAAATTGTTGTCAAAAAAGGAGAAAAGCTGGTGTTCTCTTATTTGGGTTACAAAAGCACCGAAATAACGGTTGAAAAATCGGTACATAATGTAAAGCTAAAACCGGATAATCAAACACTTGATGAAGTTGTTGTTGGACGTGATTATAGAAGAAATGATAAAGTTGCTGAAGATATTTCCTATTCTCAAACAGAAATAGCCTACAGTAAAAAAGAAATGGAGGCCAATAAGTGCATTGCTGCGCCGGCTGCACCACAGGGATATTATTATTATGTTCCTCAACAACAACCTATTGTCGATAATGAAGAATATGGGAGTTTTGTGGAAAACAGGTTTAAGTTGGCAACGGAAGAACCATTATCAACATTATCTGCCGATGTAGATGTTGCGTCCTACAGCAATATGCGGCGTTTTATCAATCAAGGTCAAATGCCTCCGAAAGATGCCATTCGTACGGAAGAGTTAATTAATTATTTTTCGTATGATTATCCGAAACCAAAGGGACAAGATCCTGTTTCGATTTTTACCGAAGTAGGAGAATGTCCATGGAATTCACAAAATAAATTAGTTCGTATCGGATTAAAAGCAAGGGAAATCGGAGGAGATAATCTGCCAGCATCCAACTTTGTATTCTTAATCGACGTTTCCGGTTCTATGAATGGACCAACCCGATTGGATTTAGTGAAATCGTCCCTCAAATTATTGATTAATAATTTAAGAAGTCAAGATAGAGTTTCGATTGTGGTGTATGCGGGAGCTGCAGGTGTTGTACTTCCTGCAACTTCGGGAAGTGATAAGCAAAAGATTCGCGAATCACTGGATATACTTTCTGCAGGAGGATCTACAGCAGGAGGTGCTGGGATTCAATTAGCGTATAAATTAGCCAAGCAAAATTTCATCAAAAATGGAAATAATCGCATTATTCTTTGTACAGATGGCGATTTTAATGTTGGAGTTTCAAGTAACGAAGGATTAGATAAATTGATAGAAACCGAACGTCAAAGTGGCGTTTTTCTTACAATCTTGGGTTACGGAATGGGAAATTATAAGGATAGCAAAATGCAAACATTGGCGCAAAAAGGTAATGGAAATCATGCGTATATTGATAATTTGCAGGAGGCAAATAAAGTATTAGTAAGTGAATTTGGAGGAACGATGTATGCTGTAGCCAAGGATGTAAAATTACAAGTTGAATTCAATCCTGGAAAAGTACAAGCGTATCGTTTAATTGGTTATGAAAGCCGTTTGCTTAACAAAGAAGACTTCAATGACGATACCAAGGATGCCGGCGAAATGGGAGCAGGGCATACGGTAACGGCTTTGTACGAAATAGTTCCGGTTGGTGTAAAAAGCAATATTGTAGGAAGTGTTGATGATTTGAAATATCAAAAACAACCTGAACAAAAAGGATTTCAATTAACCGGTTCCCGGGAATTATTAACTGTAAAAATGCGATACAAACAGCCCGATGGTAATACAAGTAAAAAGTTGGAAGTTCCTGTTACCGAATCTTTACTAAAATCAACTTCGGATGATTTCAAGTTTTCAGCTGCCGTTGCCATGTTCGGACAATTATTGCGTGATTCCCAATTTAAAGGCGATGCAACTTACGATAAGGTTATTGCTTTGGCCGAAAAAGGAGTAGGAGAAGATAAAGAAGGTTACCGCCGGGAGTTTATCCGATTGGCTAAAACAACAAAAGGATTAAATTAGTTATGAGTTATGAGATATAAGATATGAGTTACCTAAAATTCTCATATCTTATATCTCATAACTCATAACTAACAAACATTTGACGGAACAAAATTAATTCCATACTTTTGTAACAAGCTTAAACACACAAAAGTATGGTTACAATAGAAATAGATAAAAAGACATGTATAAAATGTGGGAAATGCGTGAGGGTATGTCCCGCATGGATTTTTACACAAACTGCTTCGGCCGGGGAAATCGGGATACAAAACATTGAAACTTGCATATCATGTGGGCATTGTGTTGCTGTTTGTCCTACTTCATCGGTTTTACATTCTGTATTTCCGGCAGAGAAAGTACATAAAATAGAACGGGAATTATTGCCAAATTCAGAACAAGTGATGTTGTTGTGCAAATCGCGCCGTTCCAACCGCGCTTTTTCTTCTAAACCTGTTCCTGGTGAATTATTGGAAAAGATTCTCGAAGCTGCGCACCGTGCGCCAACGGCAAGTAATATGCAGCAAGTAGAATTTACGCTTGTAACCAATCCCGAAAAATTAAAAGAAATTGCGGATTATACAATTGGTGTATTTTCTTCATTGGCAAAAATGCTGGGAAATCCGGTAGTAAAACCTTTATTGAAAATCTTTTCTCCGGAAGCAGCAGCAATGCTACCTCAGTTCCACAGGCTGAAGAATGAATATGAAAAAGGGAACGATTTAATTCTTCGGAAAGCAACAGCTGTAATATTTATTCATACACCCAAGAATTCACGCTTTGGTTGTCAGGATGCTAATTTGGCTTACCAGAATGCTTCGTTAATGGCCGAAAGTTTAGGTGTATCGCAATTCTACACAGGATTTGTTTGCGCAGCATTGAAACAAGACAACAAAAAACGATTGAACTCAATACTAAACCTCAATGATGATGTAAAAATACAAGCTGGAATAGCGCTGGGTATGCCATCTTTTTTATATCCCAATTACATTGATAAAAAAGATATAAAAGTAAATCGAATATAGTAGGCAGGTTGAATTATTGGTTATTAGTTGTTTGTTGTTTTAGAAGGTATCTTCAAATAACCAATAACGAAAAACAAACAACGTTTATTATGAAAGCAATGATATTTGCTGCGGGATTGGGAACGCGGCTTAAACCTTTTACTGACAACCATCCGAAGGCATTGTTCCCTGTTTGTGGAAAGCCATTGTTAGAGCATGTTATCAATAAATTAAAAGCTTCCGGATTTGATGAAATTATCATCAATGTACATCATTTTGCCGAACAAATTATAGACTTCTTAAATAAAAATAATTTTAATATCCGGATAGAAATATCTAATGAACAATCTCTTTTATTAGATACGGGTGGAGGTATTAAAAGAGCAGCTTCATTTTTTGATGATGGAAAGCCTTTTTTAGTACATAATGTTGATATTCTATCTAATGCAGATTTAACCGGATTTTACAATTATCATATTAAACAAAAAGATGCAATTGCTTCTTTGTTGGTAAATGATAGAACAACGAGCCGTTATCTTTTATGGGATAAGTTGAATAAATTAGTAGGATGGACAAATATTCAAACGGAAGAAATTAAATCGCCTTATTCCAATTTAGATTTAAGCGTTTGTAAGAAAATGGCATTTAGCGGTATTCATGTAATTTCGCCTTCTATTTTTACATATATGAATAAATGGCCGGAAAAATTCTCCATCATAGATTTTTATTTATCCATTGCAAATAAGGAAAGTATATATGGTTTTATGCCGAAAGAATTGAAGTTGGTAGATGTAGGAAAACCCGAAAATTTACTTGCAGCAGAAAGCTTGATTGCCGACAATGTTGGTAAAAACCACTATAAAGCAATATAGGAATAGGCTGTCTTTCTTTAAAGTATACCATAAAAGTTGGACAAAAACTTATGAGGTGTACTTTAAAGAAAAACAGCCTATTTTTTTTAAAATCTCAATAAACTTCAACTACCTGATAAGCATTTTGCCCATTTTGAAAAATAGGTTGATAATAAGTGTCATTATAAACCATATATTTCTGTCCGTTTACTGTTTTTTCTTTTGCTCCTTGAGGCAACTGAGTTATAACTGCTCCAACAGGCGGATTCACAACTACATAATCAGATTTTGTTTTACTGTAAAAAGCTCCGCCGTAATAATAGTATGTTATATTATTCACAATAATAGTGTTATATCCCGAAGGCAAATTATTTACAGTCGCACCTACAGGAGCTGGAACAACAACATATTGCCCCGATGACTGTTTCACATAATACACTCCGTCACAATAATTATAAGACTGTCCCTCTACCGAAATAATAATAGCCGTTGCAGCCAATGTTGTTACCAAAGTACCTATCGGATACCAGGTTGGCCCCCAGTAATAAGGAACATACGGATGATAAAAATAAGGCGCAACCGGTACCGGATAATAATACGGGTGATAATATGGGTATGGTGGATGCGGATATGGATGATATGGATACGGGCCGGGTATCGGATGTGGTGGTCCGGGGTATGGATGAGGCTCAGGTCCTGGGTGCGGCGGTGGCCCGGGATGTGGTGGATTTGGATGCGGCGGTGGCCCGGGATGATATCCTCCTCCACCCGGATGAGGTGCCGGATGTCCAAACCGTTGTGCATTTGCATCTATTGAAACAAAAAGAAAGAAAAACAGGATTGTAATAGCAGCTGCTAAACTGTTTTTTATATAATCGAATATTATTCTTGTTTTCATTTTTATTCTAAATTAGTGCGTTTTTTAATGTGATGTTTTACTAGTACTATTCTTTGGGCAAAAATTTAATTTTCTCAGCTTTCGGAGGAATTGTAATTTCAAATAATGAACTTAGTATATTCGGATTAATAACCCAATCGGAATAAGTAACTTCAAATTGAGGAGATTTATCAGCACTATGATAAATAATATTCATTTTGACAGGTAATCCATATTCATCATTATTTATCCAGAATTGATAATTCTTATCTTTATCGATTCCGGCAATATGAAAACAATCCTTTCCGTCCACAACAGTCCGTCCTAAATTTATCAAAGTCTGGGATGTTGCCAGAATATCATCAACAAAAGAAGGATAAAAGAAATCGGCTCCAGGAAATTCAATCCCGTATTTCCGGCTTACATTATCAATCATTTCAATAATACTTCCCGATGTATTCATTTCGGCATACTGATTATTATACACCGAATAATAGCATAACTTCGTACCATTGTAATATAAGTTATAAAATCCTCGGTCTCCAGCTATAACCATCATCATCTGGTTTGGCATTTTCATATATACTTTTTCTTCGGATGAATGTTTTACCAATCCCAAATTTTCGGATGCAACATCATAATAGGAGTAAGCTGTAAACGAGCAGGATTGCATACTGGATATTGTTTTTACGGCTTTTTGCAGGATAAAAACGGCGGAGCTGTCTATTTTCTGAGAATATACATTGCCGATTAATCCTATCAGGGCAATGAGTAGCGTAGAAATATTTTTCATCATATTACTATTTATAAAATTATACCTAAGGCTTTTTAAAATAAACAACTGCTTTTATTTGTTTGTTCAGGAAAACAATTGTGAAAAAGGATTGATTTCACTTTCTTTTACTTTTTTACAATTGATTAAGAATGAGTATTTTGAAGAGATAATAAAAGAGAGGAAATAAATACTATAAATTGAGTAATTCTTGAGATTACTGACCGATAAGATTCAGAAAATGCATTATGGAAAAGCGTTTCTTTACAATTCTTCCAATGGATTCCAAAACACCTTTTTCCAATTATTGATTTTATTGTTTTTTACCGTAATTCCTTCGGATTCCAATAATTGCTGCATTTCGTTATTGCTTCCGAATGCTTCCTTTGCCGATAATATGCCCTGACTGTTTACAACGCGATGTGCTGGAATTCCGGTTTCTACAGAATTGCATTCACTCATAACTCTCCCAACCATCCGGGAAAGATTGGAAAACCCAACTGCTTTTGCAATGGCTCCGTAACTTGTCGCTCGTCCGCAAGGAATGAGGCATACAATATCGTATATGGCTTGCTTGAAAGAGTCTTTTTCGGAGGGGTTCATAATTCAGCAAAGATACGATTTCTACTGGCAATTGAGTAAGTTTTGTATTCTATAGGTAAATACACTATTTTTGCAATCCAAAAATTATTTCATATGCTTCAGGTAGATGTTAGAAATGTTTTTAAGTCATTCAAGGATGTTCAGGCTGTCCGTGGAATATCGCTGTCCATAAATCCCGGAGAATTCGTTGCTTTGCTTGGCCCCAATGGAGCTGGCAAAACCACGTTGGTAGAAATGATGGAAGGATTGAAAGAACCCGATAATGGAGAGATCATACTTCAAGGTATGAATTGGAAGAAAAATGAAAGGGAGCTTCGTAAAATTATTGGGTTATCGTTGCAGGAAACTCGTTTTGCTGAAAAGCTAACGACACTGGAAACCTTACGTCTTTTTGCCAGCTTCTTTCAATTGGGAGATCAACGCGTAAACGAAATTATTGAATTAACAGGATTAGAAAGTAAGCGAAAAGCAATGGTCGGTACTCTTTCCGGAGGACAACGCCAGCGATTGGCATTGGGCGTGGCTTTGCTGAATGACCCTCAGATTCTTTTTTTGGATGAACCTACTACCGGACTTGATCCACATTCCAGGTTTGATTTATGGAATATTTTGAAAGAATTGAAAGACCGAGGAGAAACGACTTTAATCCTTACCACTCACTATATGGAGGAGGCTGAATCGTTATGCGACCATATAATTATCATTGATGAAGGAAAAATTCTGAAAGAAGGAAAACTGAAAGATTTATTGGATGAAAATTCACGTAACCTCGATGAGTTATTTATTAATCTGACGGGTAAAACATTACGAGATAATATATGAAATCAATTAAAACGAATCAATTATATCAACTTTTTCTTACACAGTTTCTTCAAACAATCCGCGAACCGGAAGTGCTTTTTTGGGGAATGATATTTCCTGTTCTTATTTCTATCGGATTAGGGTTGGCTTTTACACAAAATACCGAATCAAAATTTCATGTCATTCTTGTTGAAAAGAATTACACGGAATTGGATTCTTTATTGACCATATATGCGCAACCAAGTCAAAATAAAGGCCAGGATATTTGGAAATGGAAGATTACCGATGAAACATTAGGAAAAACAGAATTTAAGTTTTCCCGCAGTGACTGGAAATCAGCTATCGTTTCGTTGAAACGGGGAGAAGCCGATGTCATCGTAAGCGATTCGTTAGGTAAGATGATTTACCATTTTGACCCGCATAATTCACAGGCCCAATTGGCTTATATGAAACTTTTATCCTTAGTGAAATCTCCAGTTTCGGTTGTCAGTACAAAAGAAACTCAGATACAGCCATTGACATTGACAGGAGTCCGATATATCGATTTTCTTATACCGGGTCTGATTGCATTTGGTATGATGGGTTCCATTATGTGGGGAGTTAGTTATACGATTATCGAACGGCGGTCGCAGAAATTATTAAGGCGAATGGTTGCTACTCCGATGAAAAAGGAGAACTTCCTTATCGCACTAATGTTTGTCCGTATCCTTATGAATATAGTAGAAGCTTTAATCCTTCTCTTTTTTGCATGGCTTATATTTGGAGTTCGGATTCAGGGAAATATCGGTGCCTTAATAACATTATTTTTAGCAGGGAATGTTGCATTTACAGGTATTGCCGTATTGGTCGCTAGCCGAACAAGCAAAACAGAAGTCGGTACGGGATGGATCAATGCCGTACAGATGCCCATGATGATACTTTCGGGTATTTTCTTCAGTTATCATAACTTTCCGGAATGGAGTATCGATTTTATTAAATTGTTACCTCTGACGGCACTTACGGATGGCATCCGAAGCATCTTTAATGAAGGCGCCGGATGGCTGGATATTATTCTTCCTTCAACCGGTTTGTCTATCTTGGGATTGGTTTGTTTAGTTGTCGGCTTGAAATGGTTTAAATGGTGAAGTTATTCAGCCTTTCATCATGGTATTATGAAAGTTTTAATTTTTCGATTTCTTCTGCAAAATCCAGTTATATCAACTTACAGATTTTTCCTTTTAAACAAATAGGATCAATATCTTCATCAGCAATCTCAAAATTGATAAAATAGAGGAGGTGATTTATGCCCAAATTACCTAACTCTTTACACTATAATCATTGTCTTATCTATTTCTGCCATTAGCACAATTGTTTGTTTCATTGCATAAATCATTTTCTGATAATGTTCGATGTCATCGAATGATAATATTCTGCTTTTGCGGTCTTTCAGCCACTTTTGTGCAGGTTGATAACCGCCGATATAAAAGTTCCAAACCGATTCGGGTACATTTTCAAAATACTGAACATCATTGACCCAAAGTTTTCCTGAGTCAAAATTTGGCTTTTCAACTTCATTGCTACCGGAAATAGGAAACCCAGCCAATCCTTTTTGTGGTTGTATGTCTTCCAATAAATGCAACTGGCGAAGTTTACTCCCTAATTCTACTAATTTCCAGAATTGTTCCTGATCTTCAGGATAAGGCACACGTGGAAAATCTATTTTCAGGAATTCTTTATATTTTTCCCGGTAAGATGGGCTATGCAATACTGCATAAATATAATCCAACAAGTCAATAGGGGCAAAGGCATTATCTATATTTTCTTTTTCAGGGGTAAATTGCAGGCCTAATTTATCAGCTATTTGCCCGACAATTTCCATATTCAGGTTAGGTGTCCTTGCTTGCTGTGTTTGTTCGAAAAGATCATTGTTTTTCTCAAGGTAGAGGTAGAGAGGAAAAAAGTATGTTTGAAAACCATACAAGTTTTTATCTACTAGATGTTTTGATATAAATATAGAAGAAAATATTGTTGAGTCAACTAATGAACGTAATAGACAAATAGAAATATTTTCAGCATTTAACATATTCTTTGCCAATTCATGTCTTGGGCGTCCCATTATCCCATTTACTTTTCCAGTATAAATACAATATTTTGTGTCAAAAATTTTATAATCAATTTTATAAATCCTTGCCTTATTCGTATTTATATCTCTTTGTGCTTTTTTCAACTTATTTAATTTATTTTCTAACTTATATTGTTGAGAAAATACATCCAAAGACAAATTAGATAATTCATTCAAGATTCTTTTAGCTTTTTCTTTAGAAGAATGAATTGCTATATCATCAAATTCACTTTGTATCCCAGATGAAGCTTTTTCAAAAAAAATATTAACTAAAAAACCTATTTCGTATTCTTCTTTAATTTTTCCATTTTTTCCTAAAAATAAAAAATTTGATCTTTTTATTGTAATAGAACTCCATGTAACTCTTTTTATAGAATTTTCATTTAAAAAATTATACTTTTCTATTCTTTTTCCATACAAATCATAATGATATATTTGCCCTAATTCATTGGCTTTTTTCTTTCCTGTTTTTACAAAAATATTAATAGAAACACCTTGCATAATATCAAATACATTTTGGTCAGGACTTCCATCAGGACAAACTTCTTTTTTCTTAGCATTTCCATGCAAATCCAAAATGTAAATTTTATCAAAACTTTCCAGCAAGTTTTTTCTCATTTGACGATGAATAATACCATCAATAAAACTGTTATTCGAAATATAAGCTAAAATACCACTGCCGTTTTTATCAATAAAATATTGTCCATAACGGATAAATTTGATGTAATCATCAGATAATGGTTGTATGTTTCGCTCATTCAAATCCTTTTTGTAATCAACAGTTAAATCTGTTATCCATTTTCCTTTATTCGAGCTATTTATACTATATGGCGGATTTCCCATCACTACCATTACCGGTGTATCCCGTTTGATATGATTTGCTTCATTGGCTTCGGCGCTTAGCCAACTTGCAAATAAATTTCCGGTATCAGGATGATATTCTTCCAAGCTATTAGTTAAATAAATCCTTAATCGTTGATCTTTGGTAGGTTTGTATCCGGTTTCTTTCAGAAGTAAATCGATTTTCAGGTGTGCCATGGAATACGAAGCCATCAATATTTCGAAGCCATTAAGGCGAGGAATTAAGTGTTGTTCAACATAACTATTCCACATTCCCTGTTGGTTCTGGAACTTTTCATGAATCAATTTGATTGTTTCAGCCAAGAATGTTCCGGTTCCGGTCGCCGGATCCAATACTTGAACTTTATGATATCTGCGTTTTTCTTTCTTTTTATTATCGGAAAATCTTTTATCGGTACTTTGATCGATGGAACGTTCCAGTTCAATCATTGAATTGTCAGCTAATCCATTACTTAATCCAAATTCTGTTTTCAGAATATCATCAACAGCACGTACAATGAAGTTAACAACCGGCTGCGGTGTATACCAAACTCCACGGCTTTTTCGCAATGCCGGATCATATTCAGCCAAAAACGTTTCGTAAAAATGAATGATCGGATCTTGCATCCGGTTGGGCTTCCCAAAGTTCTTTAATAATTCTTCGATATCTGTGGCATTAAAAATATACGCCAAAGCATCGACAATCCACTTGATACGGTCATCCAAGTCATATCCAGCAACATACTGAAAAAGTTTCCGCAGAAAAGGATTGGATTTGGGTATTAATTCTGCCGCTTCCTGACGGGAAAATGTATCAGGTGTAGTATCATGCAAACGAGCCGCAAACATGCCATAAGTAATCGTTTGCGCATAAATATCTGCAAATCCCTTTTTTGTTATATCATGTATCAATACATTTTTAAATGCATTCAATTGATCTTGCAATGATTTATCATCCGATTCCTGATTTTCATCTTCATTCAAGGATTTTTCAATTACCTCGGCGAGTAATTTGGCTTTGGCAGCCATCATCTTAGCTAATTTTTCCGCCGATTTAATCGTTTGCCCCTGATACATGCAGAAATCTTGTATCAAACTTAAAAAAGCATCAAAATTTTTAGGCAAAGCAGATATTTTTCCGCTTTCAAGTGTGGCAATGGCTATCATACCTACCATTACACCATCATTGAATAGCTGAAAATTAATATAATCGGTAATAACCAGATTTTCCAACGATTGTTTATAACGGTCAAATTGGCTTTTATTGGCTTTTCCGTTCAAATCTACACCAACATCTTTGGCTTCGATATAACCAACAGGAATATCATTTTTTGTTATAATGTAGTCTGGTGCACCGCAGTCGATACGTTTGGGCTCATTGGTAATGGTAAGATCTTTTGTAATTTCTTCCAGCAAACGTTGCAATGCAGGACGATAAGTATGTTCTGTAGCATTTCCTTTTTGAAAGGCTTTATTTAACTCGGAAATATAATTGTTTATCTGTTTGTGCATAAATTGAGGTTTATTTGCACAAATTTAGAAATAATATGTGATAAAATTGTGATAGATTACTTTCCGATACAAAACTTACTAAAAATATTCCCCAACACTTCATCCGTACTAATCTGTCCGGTAATTTCACCCAAATAGTGCATGCATTCGCGTATATCTTGACTTAGAAAATCTCCGGAAACATTTTTATTTAAGCCGTCCTCAACGCGCTCTATTGATGCTAAAGCATGTGTCAATGCTTCGTAATGACGCATATTGGTTACAATTACGTCGCTTTCATTGAATTGTGGAATATGAGCTGCTTTCAGTAGTGCTTTCTCTAATTTTTCGGTATTCTTTTTATATTTTGCTGATAAGTAAATTCTTGAGGCTTTTGTATCTGTAAAAAATTCTTTTTCCAATAAGCTTAATTCTTCCGAATTGATTTTATCTATTTTATTGAAAACTATAATCAATTCCTTATCAGTAGTCCTTGGAATAATCTTATTTGCAATTTCTTCGATTTTATCGCTGAACTGTGTGGCGTCAATCATCCAAACAACAATTGTAGCCTGTTCTATTTTTTTAAAAGTGCGTTCAATTCCTAATGTTTCGATTTTATCACCTGTTTCCCGAATTCCGGCAGTATCAATAAACCGGAAATCAATGCCATTGATATTTACCACATCTTCAATTGCATCGCGGGTTGTTCCATGAATATCCGAAACAATTGCTTTTTCTTCATTTAATAAATGATTGAGTAATGTCGATTTTCCGGCATTTGTTTCTCCTACAATTGCAACCGGAATTCCCGATTTAATCGCATTTCCAAGACTAAATGAATCAACTAATTTTTTAATAACCATTTTGATATTTTCGACCAAACTTGTTAATTGATTACGATTGGCAAATTCTACATCTTCTTCGCTGAAATCTAGTTCGAGTTCAATCAATGAGACAAAATCCAACAATTGAGCTCGTAATTTTATCAATTCGTTACTGAATCCTCCACGCATTTGATTCATAGCCAACCGATGTGCTGCGGCAGACGATGAGGCAATTACATCAGCAACGGCTTCAGCTTGCGATAAGTCCATTTTTCCATTCAAAAAGGCCCGTTGTGTAAATTCTCCTGCGGTAGCCAAACGGCATCCCGATTGCAACAATAATTTAAGAATTGTTTGTTGGATATATGTTGAGCCGTGGCAGGTTATTTCAACCGTATCTTCTCCCGTAAATGAATGTGGCGCACGGAAAACACTGACTAATACTTCATCTACAATTTCATTTTTATCTTTTATATGACCAAAATTTAACGTGTAAGCTTTTTGTTTGATAATTGGTTTATTCGAATTGGCAGATGTAAATATCCGGCTGCAATATTCGATTGCATCTTTTCCTGATATGCGGATAACAGCGATTCCACCTTGGCCTGATGGAGTCGAAATGGCACAAATGGTATCTTGATTTGTCATAAATTTATTATTTGCATAGATATAATTAGCCTCAGCGAAAGGTAGTTTTTAACTGAAATAGAAAACTATTGGCAAGATAGTATAATAAAAATTATGGAGCAAACTCAATTATTATAAGTTATGCAAATAATACCAAAATTATATTATTCGGGGAACCAATGCTTTTAACCCTCCTTTAATAGACGAGATTTCAATTCTTTTACCCAATAAGATAGGATCTCCGTCGATATGCGCGATACCTTCATTTTCCCGTTCAATAATTACATGTTTTGTTTTTATCATTTTCACATAATTACTTTTTTCTATATTTTTTGTCAAAAATTGAATGCCTAAAGGTGCTGCATCATAAATCGGAAAAGGAAATAGCACTACAATATCCAAAAGCCCGTCCTGTACACTTGCCGATGGCGCCACGTATGCATTATATCCCCATTGGGAAGCATTGGCACAAGTAACTAACAACGCTTTTTGTGTAAATGTTTTCCCTTCGTCGGGAGTAATTGCATATGTTTCAGGCTTTAATTTGGCTAATTCGGTTATTGAGTTGGCTACATAAACCGGTAATCCCCGGATTTTACTTCCTGCAAAAGCTTGACTAACCTTCGCATCAAGGCCTACACCGAATGTACAAAAGAAAAAAGTGTCATTGGCTCGACAATAATCAACATCCGTAACATTTTCTTCAAGGAAAATCTTGATCGCTTTGGTTACATGCAAAGAAATACCCAAATGCCTTGCCAATCCATTTCCAGAACCTAACGGAATAATACCCAAGGCAGTATTGGTATGTACCAACTGACTGGCTATTTCATTCACAGTTCCATCTCCTCCCACAGCCAATACATATTCGTATTGATTTTCGGCAGCCTTTTTAGCTAAAACACTTGCATGCCCCTTATATTCTGTAAATTGTATTTCAATATTAAACTTTGAAGGAAGTAAATGTTTAGTTAAAATGGAAGGTATTTGTTTTTTCTGAGCTGTTCCCGAAACCGGATTGATAATAACAAGTACATTCTTTTTACTCTGCATAATCAACTTTATAATTGATAGTAGATATTGATACGAATATTTAATTCCGACAAAGGTAAAAGAGTAATTGATATAAAAAATGGTTTTGAGAATAAAAAATTTTAGAATCGAACACTTTGTTTGTATATTCTGAAAATGATAATATTTTTTTTAGAATTTTAACATGATGAATTAAATACAGGAATTCTTTTTGGAAGATTTGTTTTTTTGCTACCTTTGCAGCTTGTTTTGCATAAACTTTATTATAAAATCCAATTTAATTAACTTTATCTTAATGATATAACATCATTACCACTTATTTAGAGTATGAATCTATTACAACAAAAACTGGCTAAATACGACGAATCCCGTCAAGTAAAAGAGATGGGAATTTACCCGTATTTTAGAAAAATTGAAAGTGAGCAAGACACCGAAGTTATTATAGGTGGTAAAAAAGTGCTGATGTTCGGTTCAAACAGTTATTTAGGATTAACAAACCATCCGAAGGTAAAGGAAGCAGCTATCGAAGCTACCAAGAAATATGGTACAGGTTGTGCCGGATCCCGTTTCTTGAATGGCACGTTGGATATTCATGTCGAACTTGAACAAAGACTTGCCAAATTCGTAGGAAAAGAAGATGCTATTATTTATTCTACTGGATTTCAGGTGAATTTGGGTGTAGTTTCTTGTCTGACAGGACGTGGCGATTACATTATTTTGGATGAATTCGATCATGCTTCAATTATAGAAGGACGCAGGCTTTCGTTTTCCAATGCATTGAAATATAAGCACAATGACATGGACTCATTGGAAAAAACATTGAAATCGTGTGATCCGGATAAAGTAAAATTGATTGTTACAGACGGAGTTTTCAGCATGGAAGGTGATATTGCCAAATTACCTCAAATTGTAGAACTTGCAAAAAAATACAATGCATCCATTATGGTGGATGAAGCTCATGGAATTGGAATCTTAGGTAAGAATGGACGTGGAAGTTGCGACCATTTTGGAGTTACCAAAGATGTAGATTTAATTATGGGAACTTTTAGTAAATCTTTTGCTTCTTTAGGTGGATTTATTGCTACTGATAAAATTATTACCGAATATTTGCGTCATCATTCTCGCTCTTATATTTTCAGTGCAAGTTGTACTCCGGCTGCAATTGGTGCTGCTTCTGCTGCATTGGATATTATGCTGCAAGAACCCGAACGCATGGAACATCTTTGGTTTTTAACCAATTATGCATTGAAAGGATTCCGCGAAATAGGTTGTGAAATAGGACATACAGCAACTCCGATTATTCCTCTATATATCCGGGATAATGAAAAAACATTTCGTATTACACGGGATTTATTGGATGAAGGCGTTTTTGTTAATCCGGTTGTATCTCCGGCTGTTTCTACCGAAGATACATTAATCCGTTTTTCTTTGATGGCTACTCATACCAAAGAACAATTGGATTTTGCCATCGGAAAAGTTCAAAAATGTTTTGCTAAATATGGTGTTATAAAACAACAACAAGTTGCAGCAAATATAAATGTATAGGATCAACAAAATAAAATAATGGGAAGGCTTGCAGTGATGTGAGCCTTTTTTTATTAGGAATTATTTAATCATCAACATCATACATAACATTAAGTGGTTAGCTATAAAAAAGATTTCTACTCATACAATAAAAATATTTGAAGTGATTACCAAAAAAAAAAGTATAAATTTGGGAAAAGTATTAGCGTATGAGAAATAGAACATTTATAATCTTAGTTTTATGCATAATTTCAATCAAATCAAATGCACAAACAGAATATCTTACAGAAAGTGATAATGATATTTATTGGCAGCCTCTTGTAAAAATCAACTTTTTTGATTATCAATCATTATCTGATACAAATTGTATAAAATATAATGAAAAATACGGATTACAAATGTCTTCAAGTATAGGATTCAAGGGCATTGTTGATATACCCAAAAAGAGGAATAAAAGTTTTGATAAATTTTATATGGCTCCGGTTTTTTGTAAAAAATGTTCTTGTATTCTCTCGGAAGATTCTTTAAGTTTAAAAGTTGACCAATTATTATTCGATGTTGCTGAAGGTTGTGTAAGAAGTGCACGAAGAGAACTATTGGAATTACAAGATAAAATGAAAGCAGATAATACATATACGATGTATTTTACTACTGTTAAAAATAAATGGGATGATGAAATGCGATCATTTTTTGGAATACTTCTGAGAGAAATATTAATTGAAAAAAAAGACAGTGCATACATAAAATGGAGACAAACAGTGGATGAAGTTTTAGAACAAACCGAATTTTATGCTACACAACCCGAAGATTGTTATAGATTTGTATCGAATAAACCGATTGAAAAGGGTTATAAAATGGCTGAAACTCTTGTTGGCGATATGAGAAAAAAAGAGGAATAATAATAGATTGATATTTAAAGTACACATGAAAATCCAAGACATCACACAATGTATCGAGGACATGGCTCCTCTAACTCTGCAGGAAAGCTACGACAATGCCGGATTGCAAATTGGTAATCGAATGAATGAAGCTTCAGCCGCATTGCTTTGTTTAGATATTACCGAAGATATTATTGATGAAGCAATTGCAAAAGGATGTAATTTAATTATTTCACATCATCCGCTTATTTTTAAAGGGTTAAAATCCATTACAGGAGCAAATTACATCGAACGATGCATTCTAAAAGCCTGTAAAGCTGATATTAGCATTTATTCGGCACATACCAATATTGATAATGCTTGGAATGGCGTAAATTTTAAAATTGCAGAAAAAATAGGGCTTACAAATACGAAAATTCTGGTTGAGCAACAAAATATGCTTCTTAAACTGGTAACTTTTGTACCGATAGATCAAGCCGAAGCTGTACGAAATGCTATTTTTGAATCCGGAGCTGGAAATATCGGAAATTATGATGCCTGTAGTTACAATTTATTGGGATATGGAACTTTTCGTGCTGGAAAAGGTGCAAATCCATTTTGTGGAGAAATAGACGAATTACATACAGAGCAAGAAACCAGAATAGAAGTAATTTTACCTGTTTTCAAAAAAAATGCTGTAATTAAAGCCTTATTATCGGCACATCCGTATGAAGAACCAGCCTATGACTTTTACTCGTTAAATAATGCTTATGCACGAGCAGGCTCCGGCATTATTGGAGAATTGGCTGTCCCCATTTCAGAAAGTGACTTTTTAAATCACATAAAGGAAATATTTTCAATTCCTTGCATTAAACATTCTTCGTTCATTGGAAAAAAAATTAAAAAAGTAGCATTATGCGGTGGTAGCGGCGCTTTCTTGTTACCCGAAGCGATAAAACAAAATGCTGATATTTTTCTGACCGGGGAAATAAAATATCATGACTTTTTCGGACTGGATAATCGGTTGCTAATTGCTGAAATCGGCCATTATGAATCTGAACAATATACAAAAGAGATTTTTTATGATGTTATTACGAAAAAATTCCCTAACTTTGCCATCCATTTTTCGGATACAAATACAAATCCCGTAAACTATTTCTAAAATCTACATAAATTAAATATGGCTGCTAAAACGGTTGAAAAAGAAATAACAGTAGAAGACAAATTGAAGGCATTATACCAATTGCAAACAATGCTTTCTGATATTGATAAAATTAAAACCCAACGAGGTGAATTACCATTGGAAGTGCAAGACTTGGAAGATGAAATCGTTGGATTGGAAACGCGCATTGATAAATTCAACGAAGAAATTAATGAGTTGAAATCATCTATTTCTGGTAGGAAGATTGAAATTGAAGCTGCCGGTGCTGCCATTGAAAAATATAAAGCTCAACAGGAAAACGTAAAAAATAACCGGGAGTATGATTTTCTTTCCAAAGAAATCGAATTCCAAACATTGGAAATCGAACTTTGCGAAAAACGTATCCGGGAAGCTACTGTTGCATTGAAAAGCAAATCCGAAGAAGTAGAAGCTTGTATCAATCAATTGAATGAGCGTAAAGAGGACTTAAATCAAAAGAAATCGGAATTAGAAGAAATAGTTGCTGAAACTAAACAAGAAGAAGAAAAACTAAGGGAAGAGGCAAAGAAGCTTGAGCCCAGCATTGATCCCCGTTTATTAACTGCATTTAAACGAATCCGTAAAAATGCCCGCAATGGTTTAGGTGTTGTTTACATTCAACGGGATGCATGTGGAGGTTGCTTTAACAAAATTCCACCACAACGTCAATTAGATATTAAGCAACGTAAAAAAGTAATCGTTTGCGAATATTGTGGACGCATCATTATTGACCCGGAACTTGCCGGAATAGAATAAAAAAGAAATTTAAAAAGAGTTAAGCAAATGCTTAGCTCTTTTTTGTATCCCTTCTAATCCTACTTTATTTATCAGATAAAAATGATTCAAAACGAGCCCATTTTGAATATTTCGGCGAAAGGCGAACGAAAGTTTAGGCACGCTTCCCTTTGCCATTAGCCTTTTGCCTTTTGCCAGAAAACACTCATATCGGTGTCAACTTGAATCACTTCTTCGATTTCCCTAATTACTTACTGTAAATACAAGCTTTTTATTTTTAACACTTCCATTCAAATCAACATATTCAATGTAAGCAATATAAATACCTGAATGACAAATATTGCCTGAATTATCATCTCCTGTCCACTCAAAAGAACCGGAAGTCCCCAATAATACATTTTTCCCCAATTGCTTTACTAATTTTCCTTGTGAATTGTAAATCGATACACTTGCTGTTTGTCCGGATTCTTTTAATTGATAACTTATTATCAGTTTGTTATTTGTAAAGGAATTCGGAGTAATAACTTCATTTTCGAGCCAAATATTGTCACTAGTTTCCATTGCATACTGAGAATTTTGCTTTCCGGGAGTCCCATATCCGCTATCAAATGATGCCGATTGCCAATTATCAGTATCTTGTGTTGGTTTCTCCGGATTGATGCGTTCTAACGCAATTCCTTTTTTATTGTATACTAATTGCTGATGCATCTTTTCAGAATAAATAAACTCATCAACAATCTCATTCTTTTCATTTATCAATACCAAATCCGCATTACTATTATTCAAGGCAGGCAAAGATGTTTCAATAAAAATCCCATTGTTATTGCAATCAAAAGAACGGCAAACATTATCGATACTTTTTGTTATCACAACAAATTCTTGCGGATAAATTGCCTGTGGATATTTGGCAAAACTGCATTTTCCCGATAATGAACCATCTTGTTTGCGAAGGGCAAAAGTTAACCGAGATAAATCAATAACCTTTTCCGACCGATTAAAGAATTCTACATATTCACTGCTCTCGGAATCTGCATTAAACAATACTTCGTTGATAATAATGTCATTATATTCAGGAGATGATAAGTTATTCAATTCATTATCTGCATTCTCATCAAAAATAGAAATATGAATATTATCAAAGTAAAATCCTTTGTTCCGAGTTACTGTATATACACACATTAATCCGAAATGGTTGGCTTCAAAGTAATTATAATCAACTATTTGACCTTCATTGTAAAAATCGATTTCCGTATTCAAACAAGAAAACAAATTCCATTCTCCCGAAGCGGTAGAGGTAACTTTTATTCTAATATCAACCGAGCTTAAATCCAAGCGTTTAACTTTTCCTTCTATTATTTTGGTCGAACGTCCATCTTTTTTTTGATACAAACAAACATTATCATCCGTATAACCAATTCTGACAAAATAAGCATTAGACGATGCTGTTAAATCATCGTTATCTGTACATAAATAAACATCAACATAATTACTTGATGACGGATTAAATGCCAATTTCGCATGAAATTCCCAAACAGTATTCAGATACCGGCTGCTTGCAGTGGTTATATAAGATTTGCCAGCATTTGAAGCAGACAATTGAATTTGGCTATCCGGATAAATAATAAAATCACTTGTGTTTCCGTTCCAATCAAATGTTTGAGAAAAACATCCAAGAATATTCAGCGTTCCGATAATAATAAATACAAATTTTCTCATTATTAAGGTTGGTATTTTAAAAAGTTGTAAATTTGCAACTTATTTCGGCGAAAGGAAAGTCGGATAAACTCAGAAGAAATATTTTATTAATCTTTATTTAAATAATAAATTTACAGTTTGTAAAAATGAAAGTAGCTATCGTTGGAACAAGTGGTGCCGTTGGGCAAGAATTTCTGCGCGTACTTGAAGAACGTAATTTCCCCATGGATGAGTTGGTGTTGTTTGGTTCGTCTCGTAGTGCAGGTAGTAAGTATACTTTTCGTGGAAAAGAAATCACGGTAAAGGAACTGAAGCATAACGACGATTTCAAGGATATTGATATAGCTTTTACTTCGGCAGGCGCCGGTACTTCAAAAGAATTTGCTCCTACTATTACCAAATATGGTGCAGTAATGATTGATAATTCAAGTGCTTTCCGTATGGATAATGATGTGCCATTGGTAGTTCCTGAAGTAAATGCTGCCGATGCAAAAGATCGTCCGCGTGGTATTATTGCCAATCCAAATTGTACTACCATTCAAATGGTTGTGGCATTGAAACCGATTGAAGATTTGAGCCATATCAAACGTATTCAAGTATCGACATATCAGGCAGCTAGTGGTGCCGGAGCTTCGGCAATGGCCGAGCTTGAAAAACAATACGAACAATTGCTGAAAGGCGATAAACCTACAATCGAAAAATTTGCTTATCAGTTGGCATTCAATTTAATTCCACAAGTAGATGTATTTACCGAAAATGGTTATACAAAGGAAGAGATGAAAATGTACCACGAAACTCGCAAAATCATGCATTCGGATGTGGAAGTGAGTGCTACTTGTGTGCGCGTGCCTGTTATGCGTGCTCATTCGGAAAATATCTGGATTGAAACCGAACGACCAATTTCTGTAGAGGAAGCAAAAGCTGCTTTCTCTAAAGCTGATGGTATTATTTTGCAAGACAATCCTTCGGAAAAAGATTATCCGATGCCATTGTTTATTGCAGGAAAAGATCCTGTATATGTAGGACGTATTCGTAAGGATTTGTCTAATCCAAATGGATTGACGATATGGAGTGTTAGCGACCAAATTAAAAAAGGCGCTGCATTAAATGCCGTTCAAATTGCCGAATACCTGATTAAAGAAGGTGATGTGAAGTAATTTTGGTAATAAAAGAAGTTACCGGAAGGTAATCAGAATAGATAATAAAAAAATCCTTTGGAAAAGTTTCCAAAGGATTTTTTTATTTGACATGCCATAAAGTGTTTATAGCGAGTGCAGTTTAGCTTAATGGTTAAAAGTATGATGAAAACGACTTTAAATCCGATAATAAGTTGTATCTCTACTAAGGTAAAACGAGTAGTCTCTGAGTTTTCTTAGCCATTTCTTAAGATGTCGAAAATGAAAAAGGGATAAATTAATATCCCTTTTTCTGTATATCTTGAAGTCTATTGCTGAGGTTGTTCTCCAATAGAGCCTGATTCCTCTTCGACTTCACCTGTAATTTCGTTTGTATCATTTTACCTGACAAATTTTCAATTTAAGTGTTGATATATAGAAATTTATAACAACCAACATTACAGTCGTATTATACTTGGAGAATGGTTTTAGGAGTTTTCCATATATTCTTTAACCGAGAATCTTCTTTGATTGCTTTTCGTTGATTTTCCAATCGGGCTATTATACTACCTAAAAAAGATTTTATAGCTCCCGGTATTGGTAAATACATGATAAAGAAACTCTTATAACTCGATTTGTTAAATGCAATCATATGTAAAACTTCCCACAAAGGGCGTCCTTGTTTTTTCTCTGAAACGGCAATTATACTTTTTAATAAAAGAGTTTCGTTGTCGTTGAGTTCATTTCCCAAATACCCGTACTTGTTCAAATCGTCAATAGCAGACAAATAATGCTTGTGAGGGGAATTTTCGCGATAATACACGACAAAATTGTCTAAGAATTCGCGTTTTTCCGATAATTCATCGTCTAATGAACCTTTGTTCTTCTTAGCAAATGGAATCAAATCGTTAATTTTTTTCCAAAACTCGTCAATAGGTCCTGCAAATTGCTCTGGAGAATGCTTTAGTGTTTTCATAAATGCTTAAGTTTTTATAACGTATTGATTGGGTATATGTAATTTCTAAAACAAAAAATAAAAACAAAAGTTTTTCCTTTTTCCTTTTTTTATGGATTACATAAAAACATTAAGTTAATTTATTATTCCAATGGTATAATAATAGAATATACATCGGCACTGAGAAGGCTTCCTGAGAGGAAGAAAGGATCGAACTGGAATATTTTACTTTTAAAGGAACATTGAAAATTCCTCAAAGTTATTATTATATATTGTTCTTAATTGCTTTGGCTAGAAATAAAGAAAATCTTTTTCAGAACTCCTTATAAGGATGTTTCAAATATAGTGATAAATAATGGAGATTCAAAATTTACACTGTTAAGATATTGTTAATATTAAGTAAAAAAAGATATTCATAATAACACCGATATGAGTGTATTACGTAATACGTTCTACGCCTCGGTAACATCAACCATTTACGTATAACGTAAAACGTACAACGTATTACATATTGGACTCGTTTTGTAACAATTATTCTCCTATTGTTTCAAGCATTTTATCCTGGTATCTTTTTCGATATTCTTTGGGTGTAATTTCCATTTCTTTATGAAATGCATTTGAAAAGTGAAAAGGATCGTAATAATTCAACCGGAAAGCTATTTCTTTGATTTTTAGCTTAGAAAACTGCAAGTAGCTGCAAGCTCGTTGTATCTTTAACTGGTTATAGTATTCGATGGGAGAGAAGGAGATACGTTGAATGAATAATGTATTAAGATGCGAACAAGAGTATCCTACAGCATTTGCAATATCTTCCAAAGAGATTTTATTTTCAAGGTTATCTTTCATAAACAGGATGCATTTTTGTATTACATCCTTTTCTTTTGTTTTTTTAATTTCCCGATATTGAGACACGTATTTCATTGAGGCAAAAAAATGCATAAGACAGAAGCTTATATATTCCAGATTTTCGGGACTGTATCCCATTTCCAGATTTTGGTACATTTCATTGAATAATTGTATCCGGTCTTGTAGTCTGCTTCTTTCTGATTGTTCTATGTAAATTAGTTTCCCTATTATGGATTGGAACATTTCAACATTTTCTCCATTAAAATGCAGCCAGTAAATACTCCAAGGATTTCTGTCGTCTGCTCCATAAGCATGTTTCTCTTTTGCAGGAATAACAAAAAAACAGTTCTCTTTTAATATGATGTGTTCTTCATTATACTCTATCCAACCACTACCTTTTTCGCAATAAATAAAAATATTTTCGTTAGCTCCTTCTTTCCGCATCCGATAATGGTATTTTGCATCCGGATAATAACCGATATGTGTAAGATATAATTGTTTTGTAATATAATTACCAGCTTGATAGCTCCTTATATTATAAGGAGTAACAATGGCTTTTTCGCCTTTGAATCCGTCGGCAATAGTATTTTCCATATCAAAATAAAGTATATATGATAAGAGCAAAAATAATTTTTTTTTCCATGTTTTACAAAAAATATTACATTTTTCTTGTTTGTTGAAATAGTACTTTTACGAAGTTAAATCTAATTCGTTTTATACCATGAATAATAACAAAAAATCGTATTTACTGCTTATTACATTCATTTCTGCTATGGGCGGATTGCTTTTCGGATACGACTGGGTCGTAATAGGAGGTGCAAAACCATTTTACGAAGTATTTTTCAATATTGCCGATTCTCCGTCGATGCAAGGTTGGGTAATGGGAAGCGCTATTTTGGGTTGCCTTATCGGAGTGATGATTTCCGGCACGTTATCGGATAAATATGGACGAAAACCATTGATGATTGTTTCTTCTCTTATATTTATTATTGCAGCCGTCGGTACCGGTATCTGTAATGATTTATCCTGGTTTATAGTCTATCGGGTGTTGGGCGGTATTGGTATCGGTATAGCATCCAATCTTTCCCCAATGTATATTGCAGAAGTGTCTCCGGCTAATGTAAGGGGTAAATTTGTATCTATCAACCAACTCACAATTGTGATAGGTATTCTTTCTGCTCAAATAGTAAATTGGCTGATAGCAGAACCTGTTGTTCCAAATGAAGATATTCTTGCTTCCTGGAATGGACAAATGGCTTGGCGATGGATGTTCTGGGCTGGTGGTGTTCCTGCTGTCGTATTTTTTATCATGCTATTTGTTTTACCCGAAAGTCCTCGTTGGCTCGGTACGCGCAATGAATTTTTAAAATCAGAAAAGATATTGAACCGTATTGGCGGAAAAACTTATGCCGAGAGTGAAATAGCTATTCTTAAAGCAGTTGCTTCCGAAAAAAGAGAAAAAATAAACTATAAACTCCTGTTTAAAGGTAAAATGCCTAAAATATTATTGATAGGTATCGTTATTGCTGCTTTCCAACAATGGTGTGGTATTAATGTGATTTTTAATTATGCTCAGGAAATATTCTCGGCTGCAGGATATGGAGTATCTGATATTCTGTTTAATATCGTTATTACAGGTGTTACCAATGTGATATTCACAATTGTAGGAATGTACACAGTAGACAAACTCGGTCGCAGGTCGTTATTGCTATTCGGAGCAATAGGTTTGGCAGTTATATATGCTTTGTTGGGTACTTGTTATTATTTCCAGATATCAGGTATAGCTGTGCTGATATTGGTAATGTTGGCAATTGGATGCTACGCAATGAGTTTGGCGCCTATCACTTGGGTCGTAATCTCCGAGATATTCCCAACCCGCATCCGAGGCATGGCAATGGCTGTATCTACATTCTCTTTATGGACTGCATGTTTTATTTTAACATACACCTTTCCTTTACTGAATAGCGGATTAGGAGCATACGGAACATTTTGGCTGTATGGCATAATCTGTATATTAGGATTTATCTTTATAAAAATGAATTTACCCGAAACTAAAGGCAAATCATTGGAAGAAATAGAAAAAAAACTTACAAAATAAAGTAGTAAAAGTAGTTATGTGTAGTTAGAAGTAGTTATTAAGAAATCTACTTTACTCCCGATTAACTACTTCTAACTACATTTTACTACCTCTAACTACTTAATATTAGCAATTTATGGAAAAGATAACCTCTTATTTGATTCAATCGACTGTAAATGAGAAAGGCATAGTCAAAGCATGGGAAGAAAATATCCTTTTGCCTACATACGAAATCGGAAAAGAGGAAAAAAATCCGATGTTTTTGGAAAAGCGTGTTTATCAAGGCAGTTCGGGCGTAGTATATCCGTATCCTGTTGTTGAAAAGGTTTCGGATGAAAAGAAAGATAAACCATACAAAGCCATCTTTATTGAGAATGAGTATATAAAAGCCATGATTTTTCCGGAGCTTGGCGGACGTATACACATGGCTTACGATAAGGTAAAACAACGCCATTTTGTGTATTATAATCAGGTTGTAAAACCGGCATTGGTGGGACTGACGGGGCCATGGATTTCGGGAGGTATCGAATTTAATTGGCCACAGCATCATCGTCCAAGTACCTTTTTGCCAACTGATTATATAATAGAGAATAATGCAGATGGCTGTGTAACAGTTTGGTGCAACGAAGTCGAACGTATGTTTCGTACCAAAGGAATGCAGGGCTTTACATTATATCCCGGCAAATCTTATATTGAAATAAAAGTAAAAGTATATAACCGTACCGCATTTCCTCAAACTTTCCTATGGTGGGCGAATCCGGCAGTTGTAGTAAATGATGGATATCATTCTGTTTTTCCTGCGGATGTACATGCCGTATTCGATCATGGAAAGCGCGATGTTTCTAATTTTCCAATAGCTACAGGAGAATATTACAAACAGGATTATTCGGCAGGAGTGGATATTTCCAAATATAAGAATGTGCCTGTACCTACTTCTTATATGGCTATTCAATCTAAATTTGATTTTGTTGGAGGATATGAAGAAGATGTAAAAGCAGGCTTATTACATGTGGCTAATCATCATGTTTCACCCGGAAAAAAACAATGGACATGGGGTAACGGAGATTTCGGTCAGGCTTGGGATCGGAATCTTACCGATGAAGACGGACCTTATATTGAATTAATGACAGGCGTTTTTACCGACAATCAACCCGATTTTTCCTGGTTACAACCCAATGAAGAAAAATCATGGGTACAATATTTTATGCCGTATGCCGAAGTTGGATATGTGAAAAATGCCAATAAAGATGCAATCGTAAATGTTGAGGTAAAGGATGGGAAAGCAAAAGTTATTCTCTATACTACATCCGAATTCAACGGACTTCATATCATCTTGAAAGATAATAAAGGAGGAAAATATATTGATGAGAAAGCAGATGTTGCTCCCACACATACGTATGAAAAAAGCGTTGCAATAGGAAATATTCTTCCAGAAGACTTGATATTTGAATTATATACTTCCGGAGGAAAAAAATTACTTACTTATCAGGCAGATGCACCCGAAATTAAGCCGATTCCCGATCCGGCCAAAGCAGCAAAAGACCCAAAAGAAATTGCATCTATAGAACAACTATTCCTCACCGGACAACATCTAGAACAATACCGTCATGCAAACTATAATCCGATGGATTATTACTTGGAAGCGCTTAGCCGTGAACCGGGTGATATTCGTTGCAATAATGCCGTAGGACTTTTACTGATGCGCAAGGGACAGTTTGCCAAAGCGGAACCTTATTTCCATAAAGCGACTGAAACGCAAACCGAACGAAATCCGAATCCTTATGATGGCGAACCTTATTACAACTTAGGCTGGAGTTTGAATATGCAAGGGAAAAAAGACGATGCTTATTCAGCTTTCTTCAAAGCAACATGGAATGCCGCCTGGCAGGATTCAGGATATTATTCTTTAGCTTGTATTGATGCAAGCAACGAATTATGGGAAGATGCGTTAGATAGAATCGATTGTAGTTTGATTCGTAATTGGCATAACCACAAAGCCCGTCAATTAAAAACTTCAATTTTGCGAAAACTCGAACGTAAAGAAGAAGCATTAACCTTAATTGAAGAATCATTAAAAATAGATAAGTTTAATATGGGATGCCGTTTTGAAAAATATTTGTTGACAAATGATACGAAAGATTTGGACGAGCTAAAAACTCTGATGCGTGGAGCTGTTCATCCATATATAGAATATTCCCTCGATTTTGCATCTGCTGGATTATATAATGAGGCAAGCCAATTGTTAACCTATTGCATTACAGATGAAAATAATGTTTATCCGGTGATTTATTATGCATTGGGATATTTTTCTTCTATGTCAGGAGATAAAGTAAAAGCAAAAGACTATTATCAAAAAGCATCTAAAATGTGTCCGGATAAATGTTTCCCGAATCGTATAGAGGAAGTTAATATTCTACAAGATGCGATACAGGTAAATCCGGACGATTCGTATGCGCCTTATTATTTGGGTAATTTTTGGTATGCCGCCCGTCAGTATGATGAAGCTGTAACTTGTTGGGAAAAATCAATGCAGTTGAATGATAAATTTCCAACTGTTTTGCGCAATTTGTCATTAGCATATTACAATAAATACAATAAGAAGGAAGAAGCCCGAAAATTACTTGAAAAAGCTTTTCAATTGGACAAAACCGATGCAAGGCTTTTTATGGAATTGGATCAATTATATAAAAAAATAGGGTCGGAACCTTCAGCCCGAATGGATTTATTCGAAAAATATGTAAATCTGATTGAAGAACGGGATGACCTTTGTATAGAACGTATTACGCTTTATAATCAATTAGGAAAATACGATAAAGCAAAAGACCTGATCGCTTCCCGTAAATTCCATCCATGGGAAGGTGGCGAAGGAAAGATAACAAAACAATATACAGTTTGCCGCCTTGAATTGGCTAAACAATTTATAAAAAATAAAAGGTATCAGGAAGCTTTAGTTCTTCTTCACGAAACAGATTCCTATCCGCATAACTTGGGAGAAGGAAAATTGACTAATGTTGAAGAAAATGATATTGAATATTACAAGGGTTTGGCGTATAAAGGTTTAGGTGATAAAGAAAAAGCCACTTATTGGTTGCAAAAAGCCACTGTTGGCTCATCCGAACCGCAACAGGCCTTCTTTTATAACGATCAGCAGCCTGACAAAATTTACTATCAGGGATTAGCATGGGCTGAGTTAGGAAATCAAAACAAGGCAAACAGCCGTTTTAATAAATTGATAGACCATGGCAAAAAACATTTGTTCGACGAATGCCGGATCGATTATTTTGCCGTTTCATTGCCGGATTTGGCAATTTGGGAGGATGATTTGAATGTTCGTAATAAAATCCATTGCTATTACGTTATCGGTTTAGGAGAATTAGGGCTAGGCAATATAGATGAGGCTAAATATTATCTGCAAAAAGCATTTGAATTGGATATAAATAATATGGATATTCAGTTTATTATGAATGATATATAAATCTAAGAGAATCTAACCGCAAGGAACGCAAAGTTTTCGCAAAGGCCACAAAAATATAGTAACGAATATTCTGCATTTGTGGCACCTTAGCGTTCCTTGCGGTAAAATTCTGTAAAAAAGGAACATGATATGTAAAAAGGTATTCTTGCTTAAAAATGTTATTTTTGCAAAATAGAATTTAACTAACATATCAATCATATCATGAAAAAAATCCTTTTTATCCTTTTTGCAGGAATATGCATTGTTGCTTGTCAAAACACGCAAAAGCAACAAACTTCATGGGAAAATCAGTTGGAAAGTAAACTTACTCTTTTGGCAGATTCACTGACTCAACACTTGAAAGAATGGGAAGTTCCCTCCAATATATTTAACATAAAAGATTACGGAGCAATCGGAGATGGAAAAACAATCAATACAACAGCTATTCAAAAAGCGATCGATTCCTGTTCTGTTGCCGGGGGAGGAACTGTATTGGTTTCAGGCGGAGAATATGTTACCGGCACCATCGAGCTCAAATCAAATGTGATGCTCGAAGTGGCAGAGAATGCTAAAATATTGGGAAGTACCAATTTAACTGATTATCCCGATAAGGTAGAAAGTTACAAAAGTGTGATGAGGGAAGTTCACCGATACCGCATCTCTCTTATTTATGTAGAAAAAGCAACGAATGTAGGAATATGTGGAAAAGGAGAAATCTACTTCCGTGGCGAACGGGAACATTTTCCTGGACCTGAAACAGTAAGTGAAATAGAAGGCCGTCCGTTTGGTATTCGCATGATTGAGTGTCAAAATGTTGTATTAAAAGATATTACTCTTCGCAATGCTGCCGCCTGGATGCAAAGCTACCTCTGTTGTCAGAATCTGATTTTCGACGGAATCAAGGTTTTTAATCATGCCAATTACAATAACGATGCCCTTGATGCTGATGGTTGTAAAAACATTATTGTTCGGAATTGTTTCTTTAGTTCCCATGATGATGCCATGTGCCTGAAAGGTGCGAGCAACTTGCCTTGTGAAAATCTGCTAATTGAAAATTCTACTTTCTATACTACTTGCAATGCTTTTAAGATAGGAACGGATACTCAAGGTGATTTCCGGAATATTATTGCCCGTAATTTGATATTGGGAGGAATACCCGATTCGCTTGAATCGTTTAAAGGCCGATATGAATGTAGCACAGGCATTACTTTGGTAACAGTAGATGGCGGTAATGTGGATAACATATTGGTACAAGATGTAGATATCAGCCGTAGTCGGTGCCCGATATTTGTTCGTACCGGTAACCGTGGACGTAGATGGAACGAAACCATGGAACAACCAGGCTATCTGAAAGATATTGTGATTAAGAATGTTACCGGAAAGGAAAATCGTCGGCAAGGATCATTTATCACTGGAATTAAAGACAGGAAAGTTGAAAATATACTCATCGAAAATATGCATATTTCCATGATTGGAGGCGGTACTTCCGAAATGATAAATCAACCTGTTGAAGAAAAAGAAAACGGTTATCCCGATGCACAGGAATTTTCTCGTGAAGGGCTTCCTGCCTATGGTTTTTATATCCGCCATGCCAAAAATATTACACTAAAAGATGTAACGATTACTCCAGATACAATCGATCAACGGCCGAAGTTTAAATCAGGAGGAGATATTGAGAATGTTGTGATTAATGGGAAATTATTGGAATAAAATTCTTAATTACAAATTAAGGCAAACGCACAAATTTATTCACATTGACACCTATTTGAAGGTTTTACGTTTTATGTAATACGTTCTACGCCTCGGTAACATCAACCATTTACGTATAACGTAAAACATACAACGTATTACATATTGGACTCATTATTCAATTTCATACGTTTGTCCTTTATCATAAATTGAAAAACATGAAAAATCAGCTAATATTACTACTTTTGATACTCTGCAATTGCGGAATACTATTTGCCCAAAAAGATAAGAAGCCTTTAACAGAAAAAGATATGAAAGCCTATCTTATGGTGTATTTCAAAGACGACACCCACGGGCTTTATATGGCTTTAAGTAAAGATGGTTATACATTTACAGATGTCAATAACGGAAAACCTGTAATTGCCGGAGATACTATTGCCGAACAAAAAGGAATCAGGGATCCGCATATTATGCGAGGGCCTGATGGAACGTTTTATTTAGCTATGACCGACCTGCATATTTTCGCACAAAAAGCAGGTTACCGAAATACTGAATGGGAACGTGACGGAAAGGAATATGGCTGGGGAAATAACCGCGGATTAGTATTAATGAAATCCAATGACCTAATCAACTGGACCCGGCACAATTTAAGAGTAGATACCGCTTTTCCCGGATATAAGGATATCGGATGTGCTTGGGCTCCCGAAATGATATATGATGAAGGAAGAAGTGCCATCATGCTTTACTTTACTATGCGTTTCAAAAACGGACTAAACAGACTTTATTATACCTACATGAATACTGATTTCAACAAAATGCTAATCGAACCTGCAATGCTCTTTCTTTATCCAAAGGCAAATGCTTCTTATATCGATGCCGACATCACAAGAGTAGGAAACAAATACCACATGTTTTATACGCCTCATGATGGAACTCCCGGAGTAAAGCAAGCCATATCCGATTCGATAAATACAGGATATGTGTACGATCCCAAATGGTATGACCCAGAGTCACGAGCCTGTGAAGCGCCGAATGTATGGAAACGAATTGGAGAAGAAAAGTGGGTGTTAATGTATGATATTTACGGAATTAAACCTCATAATTTCGGATTCAGTGAAACCACCGACTTTGTGGAATTCACAGACTTGGGGCATTTCAATGAGGGTGTAATGAAAACCACTAATTTTTCTTCGCCCAAGCATGGTGCAGTAATTCATCTTACCCAACAGGAAGCCGAGAAATTGGCAAAACATTGGAATTTGAATCCGAATTTATAACATATTTATTTTTAGTCATTTAAAGATTTGATAATGAAATCATCAACATACAATACTCTCACTATTATTACGTTATTTTCATTTAGTATTCTATGGCTTTGCAATACTGAAAGTATAACAGCTCAGTCATTTAATATAAAAAACGATACATTTTGGAATACGAAAGATGGCACTCCTATATACAGTCAGGGCGGGGGAGTATTTAAATTTAAAGATCCCAATACCGGCATTCAAAAATATTACTGGTATGGAGTTCATTATAAGGAAGCGGAATTGTATCGAAACGATCCTTCTGTAACACAGGAGAAGAATTACTTTGTATCTGTAACCTGTTATTCTTCTACAGATTTGGTGAATTGGGAGTTTGAAGGAAATGTACTTACCAGGGCGGAACTTGACAAAAATTATCGCAGGACAGGATGGGTAGGACGTATGGGGGTTGCTTATCTCAAAGAATTAAATAAATACGCTTTATTTATACAGCATGGTAATGGGGTATTAGTTGCAGTTTCCAATTCTCCGACTGGCGCTTTTACTTGGCACCAACGGATAGATATGACGGAAATGATTGGTACTTCGAATACCGGAGATCAGACTGTATTTACCGATGAAGATACCGGAAAATCTTATCTTGTATATTCGTATGGACAGGGTAGAAATAAGATTTATGTATCGGAAATAGGAGCAAAGGATGGTGTTGTAGGACTATTAGACTGTACCCAGATTTTTCAAGGAGCAGGCAGAGAGGGAAATTGTATGTTCAAATACAACGGAAAATACTACATGTTTGCTTCTAATTTGTATGGATGGGATGCATCTTATGCTTATTATTTGGTGGCTGATGATATTCGAGGTCCTTATTTGCCCAAGGATGAGATGCTCATAACGCCAGGATGTATGGAAGATTATGCTCATGTTACCCAAACCGGTTTCTTCGTCAATGTGAAAGGAACCGAACAGGAAACGGTAATTTATTGCGGCGACCGTTGGGCAGACTTTGCCGGAAACGGGCTGGGATACAATCAATGGTGTCCGCTGTCGTTTGATAAAGAAACTCCGTATTTCAATTCGTTGAGTTCATGGAATTTAAACGCGGTTACAGGCGAATGGCAGGTTGCCGATGATAATAATTATGTAAAAAACGGCAGTTTCGAGGCCGACCGCCGGCATATACCAAGCAATTTCAAGCCGATACAGGAACAACTAACCGGATGGCACACAGAAGTGATAAAAGGGAATAAAATATCCACAGATTCATCCGATTCGCCGGTTCTCAATTATTTTAATACACAAGAAGACAGGAAATACGTCATTGGAGAAAAAAGCCTGAATATCAGTGATAAAATTGATTTTAAAAGACAAATTTCACAAATCATAACATCTTCACCTTATGTAATCCTTCAGGATGGTTTTTATACCTTGATTGCTAACGTAAAGAATAGTAGCGGCTTTACTACGCTTGAAATATATGCGAAGAGCGAAGGTATCACATTTTCAACTAATTTTAAAAGAGAACATATTGGATGGAAAACGATTGAAATTAAAAATATAATCGTCCAAAATGGAAAAGTCGAAATTGGTTTTATTGCAGAAGGTAGTGCCGGAGCAAATTGCCAGATAGATGATGTATCATTAATAAAGGAAGTATCCAATAATAATCATAATAATTAAACATATTTCAACTTCATCAAACTCTACTTTGATAGGGTAAATTTATTCAAATAAAGTTTGATTTATAAGCATTAACGAATTTTATTCAAATTCTTTTCCTTTGTACCCCGAACGCTTATGTGACATCCAATATTACTATTAACAAATAATAATATGATAAAGAAAAGACTAGCTTATTTTTTGTATGCAATATTTTTTATTGCTTTGCCATTAAACAGTTTTGGTAAATTTCAAAATGTCCTTTTAAAAGCAGATACCCAAACAGGAGCTTTGCACGGATTATTTTTGGCGAATGATACAAGTATGAACTGGATTCTGTGTGCCGACGGTTCCCAATATCAATGGGTAGATAGTAAATATGGCTGGGGATTAGGTAATCTCACTGCAAATGAAACGGAATATAAATGGACTATTCCCACAGATGTACAGATGAAAGATAACCAGATGTATGTAAAATACACAACCGAAAATATAGAAATACATGTATCAAGAGAATGGAATAAAGATGGGAATTTGGAATAAAGTTATCAGTTTGTAAATATAGGAAAGAAAGCTGTTGATTTGCAGGATATTGCTATTAATACTCCTTTCAATGATAATACTTCCGGAGTAGCGACAACAACATATGTCGATCGGGTGCGTATGCGCTGGGTAGTTTCAATAGCTGAAGATGTTTCGGGTACCGGTATATCTCCAATCGTAAAGGAAAAAACAGTAAAATCAAGGCAATATGTCGATCTATTTGGGCGTATAGTTTCCAAAGAAACAAAAGGCATTCTTATTGAAATGATAAAATATGAAGATGGAACGATTGAAAATAAGAAAATATTTAATAATCAATAAACTATGAAAAAAGTAATAAATAAATTAGTACTGTTTTTTTGTTGTTCATTGTTTACAACAACACTTTTTTCCCAGCAACTTGCATTCCCCGGAGCCGAAGGCTTCGGACGTTTTGCAACCGGTGGGCGGACGGGAACTGTATACCATGTAACAAATCTGAATGATTCGGGAACAGGTTCTTTTCGGGATGCTGTAAGTGTTTCGAACCGTATTGTTGTTTTTGATGTGGCGGGAGTTATCAATATAAAATCCCGTATTTCAGTCAAAAGTAATATCTATATTGCCGGACAAACAGCTCCCGGTGAAGGTATTACCATTTATGGAGACGGAATGTCCTTTTCGGGAGCTAATAATACAATCTGCCGGTATTTAAGATTACGGATGGGAAAAGTTGGAACCAAAGATCAGGATGCACTAGGTATTGCAAGTGGTTCGAATATGATTTTCGATCACGTTTCGGTTGCTTGGGGTTTGGATGAAAACTTTTCTGTTACAGGAACAGCCGACAATATCACGATTCAAAATTCCATAATATCACAAGGATTATTAGCTCACTCGGCAGGCGGGTTGGTCGAACCTTCAGGAAGTGTTACTATTTATCGTAGCCTTTATATTCACAATGATACGCGTAACCCTAAATTTAAAGGAAAACATCAGTATGTTAATAACATTGTATATAATTGGAAAAGTGCGGCATATATTATGGGTGGAGACTCCAATAGCCGGTCGTATGCCAATGCTGTAAGTAATTATTTTATTACAGGACGTGCAGGTTCTACAACGGCATTCAGCGGAGGAAACGATAAATACAGTATATACGCTTTAGATAATTGGGTGGATACAAACCGTGATGGAATTTTGAACGGTGTTGAAATTCCTCGTTCTGATTACAAAGGCGGACCGACTTTTCAAGAAACCCCGTATAGTTACCCAACCTTGCCAACTATTCCGGCAACTGATTTGTATGAAAATTTGGTAAGTGGAGTAGGAGCTTCACTGCCTTATCGCGACAATTTAGATTGGAACCTGATTAAAGACCTTGCTTCGTTTGGCGAAGAAGGAGATATTATAAGTGATGAAAAAGAATTGCTTATAGGAGCGCCAAGCACTTGGAATGTATGGAAAGGTACAGCCAGAACCGATTCGGATAATGATGGTATTTCTGATGAATGGGAAAGTGCAAATGGATTAAATCCGAATGATCCATCGGATGCAATGATAATCGGAGCAGATGGTTATACGAATCTTGAACGCTATATCAATTCTATAACAGCCGGGTATTCTCAGAAATTCTTGAAGGCACCGATGTCTTTACGGGCTAAAACTACCACTCAAAATGAAATTGTTTTGAAATGGTTGGATTATACCGATTGGGAAGATGGATATATTATTGAGGAAAAACTTGCTGGAAGTTTTGTAGAAATAGCTCGTGTTGGGAAAAATATCGATACTTATACTGCATCAAATCTGGATCCTGAATCGACACATATTTACAGGGTAAAAGGATTTAACGCAGAAACAACAACCGATTATACAAATGAATTAACTGTAAAAACTCGTCCAATACCAGTGAATGTGGTAGATCCTAATACATTTGTTCCGGATGCTATTTGGACAGGAGCTAATTCGGCAGAGTGGAACTATTCGGCAGTTAATTGGAATATTGGTGCTATAGAAGCTGGGAAGAAAATATTATTTGATGAATCAGGAGCAAATAAAACCATCACACTTACAGAAAATATTAATCAAAATACAATGCTTGTAAAAGGAAATGATGACTACAGCTTTTCCGGAACAGGTGTTATAGGTGGAGATGGATCTGTTAATAAAACCGGAAAAGGAAAAGTAACTTTAGGCGCAAACAACACCTATACCGGAGCAACTGTTATTTGGGACGGTGTAATGGAAATTAGCAAACTTGCCAACGGTGGCCAACCCAGTTCGATAGGAACTTCTCAACCATACGATTTCAATTGGGTATGGAACGGAGGTACTATGCGTTATACAGGTGTAACTGTTTCCACTGATAGAAATGTGGCTCTTGAAAATGAAACTACATTCGAAGTAACAAATTCTGCTGCAACGGTTACATTTAACGGTGTAGTCGCAGGTGAAGGAGATTTTATTAAATCCGGGCCGGGAAGTTTTTATAGTAAGTTCAGTCAACATACTTATACCGGAAATACAATTGTAAAAGATGGTACCTATGAACTGAACGGGAATTATGCCGAAGTTGATTTAAAAGGAAAACTTATCTTAGAAGGTGGCCGCTTTAAAACTTCCGGTGGAGCAGATGGTCGGGATGGCATTTTTAGTTTTCCTATAGAAGTACGCGGAGACAAGAAAAGCTATTTAGAACCAACACGTAACTCTCAGATTAAAAGTAAAGTTTTCGGAACAGGTGACTTACAAATAGATGTTTCCTATCTTCGTGAATTTTATACCGGAAACTGGGATGAATATTACGGTGAGCTAACTGTTAATGTGAATAGTCAGGAATTTATGTTGAGTACAAGCATTCCAAATGCACGAATAATACTTAAAAACGGTGGTATGAAAGCTGGAAGTAACGACCTAACTATTAGTTTGGGTGCTTTATCCGGCGATGCAACAGCAAATTTGTATTGTTCACATGTGAAAACAGCGGGAGGTGCAGCCACTTGGGTTATTGGTGGATTAAATACCGACGAAGAATTTAAAGGATTAATTACCAGTGGGGTTACTCATGACTCCCGTAAAGGACGTTCTAATATTGTGAAAGAAGGAACCGGTTACTGGAGATTAACTAATACCGGAAATAAATACCTGGGGTACACAACTATAAATGGTGGAATGTTGATTGTAAATGGCGTTCACACTACCGATAAAGATTGGGATAGTAATGGAGTTTATTCTTCTTTCACGCCTCAGGTATATACCGTAAATTCGGAAGGAACATTAGCCGGAAAAGGGACAATAACCACAACGGCTGTTAATGTTAAGAATGGTGGATTCTTAGCTCCGGGTGATGGTATTGGTACATTAACTATAAACGGACCTGTTAATTTAGAAAAAGGAAGCACCTTGATTGCTGAAATAGATCGAAACAAAAAAACTGCAGACAGATTAACAGTAGTTGGAAAACTAACGCTGGCAGGTGATTTAAATATCGATTTGGTTGATGGAGAATTTAAAAGTGGAGATGCTATGATTATTCTTTCGGCATCATCTTATTCAGGAAGTTTTGAGAATATTTATCCTGCAACACCGGGAGAAGGATTGGCTTGGGATACCAACAGCTTATATACATCCGGAATATTAAGAGTTGGCAATGCTCTTGGTATTAATGAGTATCAAAATTCCGATTTAAAAGTAAGATCCATTAATGGAATGATTGTAATAGAAAGCATGCAATCGGCAGAATTAGTTACTGTTTATAACCTTTCCGGAAGAGCGGTATTCAATCAGGAAGTTAATTCTTCTACTGTAGAAGTACCTGTTGAAACAGGGTTGTATCTTGTGAGGATTGGAAATAAAATGGTAAAAGTTGTTGCAAAAAAGCTTTAATTTAGAAGTTACCTTACTTGTATGTACAAAAGAGGCTGTTCGTAAAAAACAGCCTCTTTCTATATTTTATTAAGCTACTTAAACTATTATATTACGCCTTGTGCCATCATTGCTTTAGCTACTTTCATAAAGCCTGCAATATTTGCACCTTTCACATAGTTTACATAATCGCCGTTAGTTCCATATTTTACACAAGCATCATGAATATCTTTCATAATAGTTTGTAATTTTTGGTCAACTTCTTCGCGGCTCCAGCTCAATTTGATAGAGTTTTGAGTCATTTCCAATCCGCTAACCGATACACCACCAGCATTAGCCGCTTTTCCCGGAGCATATAAGATTTTATTTTCTATGAATAAATGTACAGCTTCAGGTGTAGAAGGCATGTTTGCACCTTCAGAAACAGCAAAGCAACCGTTAGCAATTAATGCACGGGCGTCATCACCGTTCAATTCGTTTTGAGTAGCACTTGGGAGAGCAATTGTACATTTTTCAGCCCAAGGACGGCCTCCTTCAACATATTTACAGTTGTACTTGTCTGCATATTCTTTGATACGACCACGATATATATTCTTTAATTCAAATACATATTGTAATTTTTCGGAATCAATTCCCTCCGGATCGTAGATATAACCGTTACTATCAGAAAGCGTTACCACTTTTCCACCTAATTCAATAACTTTTTCAGCAGTATATGTAGCCACATTTCCCGAACCGGAAATAGCAACTACTTGTCCTTTCAAGTCATTGATACCTTTTCTTTTTAACATATTCATCAAGAAATAGATATTTCCATAACCTGTTGCTTCAGGACGAATCAATGAACCGCCAAATTCAATACCTTTTCCGGTAAAAGTTCCGGTATTTTCACGAGCTAATTTTTTGTACATTCCGTACATGAACCCAACTTCACGTCCACCAACACCGATATCACCGGCAGGAACATCGGTTTCAGGTCCGATATGTCTCCAAAGTTCAGTAATAAATGCTTGGCAAAAACGCATGATTTCGTTAGCTGATTTGCCTTTTGGGCTGAAATCCGAACCGCCTTTTCCTCCACCCATCGGCAATGTAGTCAATGAGTTTTTGAATGTTTGCTCAAAAGCAAGGAATTTAAGAATAGATTGATTTACAGATGAGTGAAATCGTATACCGCCTTTGTAAGGACCAATCGCATTATTATGTTGGATACGGTATCCCATATTCACCTGCGTATTTCCTTTATCATCTACCCAAGTAACACGGAATGAGAAAATACGGTCTGGAATGCATAATCTCTCAATTAAATTATATTTTTCGAATTCAGGATGTTGATTGTAAACATCTTCGATAGTTTCTAATACTTCTTGAACCGCCTGATGATATTCGGGTTCGTTAGGAAATCGTCTTTTTAAGTTTTCTAATACGTCTGTTGCTTTCATATACATTAATGTTAATACAATTGATAAAAGAAACGTGATAGGGTTTCATTTTTATTTTCTGTGAGCAAAGGTAAGTGTTTTTTTTAATAATACGATAAAAAAGATAGAAAAAATGATAAAAAAACGACAAAATGTAATTTTTTCAATCTTTTTGATAACTTTTTATAAGAATCGAACAGTTTTATGCATTCGATTACTTGATTTTCATTTGTATTGAAGAACATATTTCTTAACTCAGTTAAAAAGGGGTGCATTTCCAATTGTTGCAGATTGTTTCCTCAAGTAATATCCTAAAAGCTCCCATCAAAATAGTGATTCTTTCTTTTACTTTTGCCTTGATTTTTTGCTTCTTTTTTATCAAGAAAAAAGATCAAAGAAGAATGCACAAATATTGAATTTCCAAAAACATTAACAAGAAAAACGACAATTTGAAATGCACCCGTTAAAAGTTAAAAGGCGAACAAATTTTATGAGATTATTGTTTTATATATTATACTCAGAGAAATAGTCGAAATATATATAAAACATTGGATATGAAAAAAGTAGTCTTGCTTCGTCATGGAGAAAGTACATGGAATAAAGAGAATCGTTTTACCGGATGGACAGATGTCGATTTATCTGAAAAAGGGGTTGAAGAAGCCAAATTGGCCGGAAAGATTTTAAAAGAAAATGGCTTTATTTTTGATATTGCTTATACGTCTTATTTAAAGCGTTCAGTTAAGACACTAAATGAGGTGTTGGATGTGATGGATTTAGATTGGATACCTGTGAAAAAGTCGTGGAAGCTGAACGAAAAGCATTATGGCATGTTACAAGGATTGAATAAAACCGAAACTGCCGAAAAATACGGAGATGAACAAGTGCTTATTTGGCGTAGAAGTTATGATGTGGCACCGGCTCCATTAGATAAAGACGATCCTCGTAATCCAAAATTCGATATTCGCTATAAGGAATTATCAAATGAAGAAATTCCATTAACCGAATCTTTATTGGATACAGTAAACAGGATTATTCCTTATTGGCAGAATGTTATTTTTCAATCATTAAGAGAATGTGAACAAATCATTGTATCTGCCCATGGTAATAGCTTACGTGGAATTATTAAATACTTGAAAGGCATATCAGACAAAGATATTATTAATTTAAATCTGCCAACAGCTATTCCTTATATTTTTGAATTTGATGATGATTTACATCTTGTTAAAGACTATTTTTTGGGAGATCCCGAAGAAGTTGAAAAGAAAATGAATGCTGTTGCTAATCAAGCAAAAAAAGAATAATGTAAACGAAATCCATAAATAAAAATGAGAGCATCCCCAAAATTCAGGAAATGCTCTCATTTTTTATGCTAAATTATGCATCAAAACCAATGTACATAACACATATCCATTCTATGCGGTAAGTCAGAATTTTTAGGGAATAACCGGAATGCGTATTTAAATACACCTCCATGTTGTTGTTCATATTCTAATTTGAAATACATCAAATTACCTTCTGTTTTTACTAATTCAAATTCTTCAATAGATGAAACATTTACTTTGTTATTTGCATCGATCGTAGTAACCACAAGCTCTACACCTAAACAATTGCCTTTAATCGTGCCTTTATCTATTACAGTTTCAATAGTATATTCTTGTCCTGAAACTATGTTATTATGGAAAGTTGCTGCAACATCCGATACAGACACAACTTTAATGCTATCCCAATTATCTGCAATCATTTCTTTCCAAGCTGCAATATCTTTTGCTTTTCCATAGTTATCAGCTTTTAATGCTTTACCTCGAACAGCCAATTTACTGTAAAAACGTTCGATATAATCATCCAACATGCGCTTAGTTGTATACACAGGCGCAATTTGAGCTATCGAATTTTTAATATATTGTATCCATTCGGGAGAATAACCTTTACTATTTTTAGCATAATATAAAGGAATTATCTGATTTTCAAGCATTCCATAAATAGTTGCCGCATCCAATTGGTCTTGATGTTCATTGTTTTCGTATGTAATCTTATCTGTTAAAGCCCATCCAGCACCTTCGACATAACCTTCATACCACCAACCATCTAGTACAGAGAAATTTAATACACCATTCATCTCAGCTTTTTGTCCAGAAGTTCCAGAAGCTTCCAACGGACGAGTAGGAGTATTCAACCAAACATCTACACCCGAAATTAAACGTTTAGCCAATTGCATATCATAGTTTTCAAGAAAAACAATTTTTCCTAAAAATTCAGGTCTACGTGAAATTTCGATGATATGTTTGATCAAGCCTTGTCCGCCACCGTCTGCGGGGTGCGCTTTTCCTGTAAATATGAATTGTACAGGACACTGCGGATTATTTACAATTTTAGCTAATCTGTCTAAATCTGTAAACAACAAATGTGCACGCTTATATGTTGCAAAACGACGTCCGAATCCTATTAACAAGGCATTTGGATTCATATTTTCCAAAATAGAAATAATACGGGAAGGATCACCTTGGTTTTTCAACCAACCATCTCTGAATTGAACTGTTATATAATTCAATAATTTCTTTTTAAGCACTTGGCGGGTATCCCAAATCAAATCATCGGAGACATTATAAATACCTTCCCAGATACTCTTATTGGACTGATCTTCCATCCATTCTTTACTGAAATGTTTTTCATACAACTCCTTCCATTCGGAAGCCGTCCAAGTAGGCATGTGTACACCATTTGTAACATAACCTACATGTGATTCTTCAGGGAAATAGCCTTTCCAAATCGGTTGGAACATTTGTTGTGAAACTTTTCCGTGTAACCAACTTACGCCATTGACTTCCTGACAAGTGTTGCATGCAAAAACACTCATAGAGAATTTTTCATTTGTTCCCGGAGCTTCACGTCCCATATCCATCAAGTCAACCTGAGAAATTCCTAATTTATTAGGATACTCATACATGTACTTCATGAAAAGGCCTTCTTCGAAACTATCATGTCCGGCTGGAACCGGTGTATGTACAGTATATAACGATGTAGAACGAACAACTTCCAATGCCTGAGGAAAAGACAATCCTTCATTTTGAATATAATCGGTTAAGCGTTGTGCATTAATAAGAGCAGCATGCCCTTCGTTACAATGATACACATCTTTTTTTATGCCTAACTTATTTAATAAAAGAATTCCGCCAATACCCAGCAAATATTCTTGTTTCATACGATTTTCCCAATCTCCTCCATATAGGTGATGAGTAATCGGACGATCGAATTCACTATTGGAATCCAAATCTGTGTCTAATAAATATAATGTTATACGCCCAACATTTACTTTCCAAACATTCGCATGTATGTTGCGGCCGGGATAAGGAACATCCAGTACCATTTGATTGCCATTAGCATCCAATACTTGTTCCAACGGTAATTGCCCGAAATTTTGGAATTCATAATTTGCTATTTGCTGACCGTCAACCGAAAGGCTTTGGGTAAAATATCCAAAACGATACAAAAATCCGACAGCAGTCATATCTACATTGCAATCGCTGGCTTCTTTTAAGTAATCTCCTGCTAAAATACCCAATCCACCCGAATATATTTTAAGTATACTTGCCAATCCATATTCCATACTAAAATATGCTATAGACGGAACATTCGTATTTGGTTTCACATCTATATATGTACGGAATTTCTTATAGACTTTGTCTATTTCATCCATTAAAACTTTATCGGCAACAATTTCTTCTAAACGCTCATAACTTACTTTTTCTAATAATAAAACAGGGTTACGGGCGCATTCTTTCCACAAATTACTATCGACTTTGTTGAATAAGTCGGTAGCTTCGGAATTCCATACCCACCAGATATTAAGTGAGAGTTCTTCTAATTTTTTTAATTCATCAGGAACCCGTGATTTCACAGTAATGTCTTTCCAAATAGGAAGGTTTGCATTGTTAACTTTTACTTTCATACCATTATTTTTTATTCTTACACTAAAATCGCATGAAACTCGCTAAATAATCAATTTACTTTGGCGTAAGTCTTTTATAGTTCGTTTCATACGCAATATTTTTAATTAAAAAACTTATTTTCAGAATTTTATATCAAGTTTTATTTGCGAACTTTTTTGACAAGGCTATATGATATGCCTCTTGATAATTTTGAATAAATAATTGCCAATGAGCTTTATTCGAAATATGTAAAGCCTGTTTTCTTATTGCAGCAATTTCTTCAGGAGATTTATTTATCAATGACTTTATCGATTCGGCGATTGCATTTACAACATCAAAATAGTTGAAATCAGTACGTTGTATAACATTTACACCATCATCAATTCCTTCTTCATCATGAACGTGATTTGCCCATAATCCGAATCCGGCCAAAGATGTAGTTATAGTAGGGACCGAAAATGCGATACTTTCAAGTGGCGTGTATCCCCACGGCTCGTAATACGAAGGAAAAACAGTTGCATCCATACCAATAAGTAAATCATAGTATGATTTATTAAAAATTCCATCAGAGCCGGTAAGATACGAAGGAACAAAAATTATTTTCACGTTATCGTGTTGAGCATTCTTAAATCCACGATAAATTATCTGTTTCAGAACATTATCATCCTCTTGATTATGCAACCAATGTGTTATAAATGGGAATTGCAAGATCGGATCAAGAATGTCATTATCCATGTTTTTTATCAAATCCCTGCGTGGATGGTCTACATAGGCAGGAACCATGATAAATGCAATAATATCTTTATCCGTTTTCCCGTTTACATTAATTTGGTGCATTGCGTCGATAAAAACATCAATACCTTTATTTTTGTATTCATAACGGCCGCTTGTTGCAATTAAAAAAGTATTATCGGAGGAAGGTCGGTAACCCAACAGATTCTCAGCAACATATAATAACGAAAGCCTAGCTTCTTCACGTTTTTTATCGTAGTTTTTTCCTTTAGAAACAAAATTATCTTCAAAACCATTTAACACTACAACATCCGGCCTTCTTTCAAGGAGTTGCGTGCATTCCTGAGCCGTGATTTCACTTACGGTTGTAAAACAATCGACATGTTGTGCAGTTTTCTTTTCAAGGGAATGTTTGGAAACCATATTTAGTTCCCGAGCCATTTGGTCTCCATTGTAAGCGTTCAAATAAGCATATAAAGGCTTGTTATTTCCAGCAATAGAACGACCAATGCAAGTTGCATGAGTAGTAAAAACAGTTGCTATCTGAGGCAATTCATGCTTTACATACAATGCACCCATTCCCGTAGTCCATTCATTGAAATGGGCAATAATATTCTGTTTTCCGTTTAATTTTTTAAAATGGTAAAAACTTTCAATTACCAATGCCGATGCTAATGAAAATATACAAGATTCGTCGTAATCTCCATATGCATACAAAGAATCGACTTCAAACCATTCCCACATTTTGGCATATAAGTCGTTTTTCTGATCAAAAAATTGTGCAAAATCGACTAATATAACATACGGTTTTCCGGGGACATCCCAATAACCGGTGCGAATTTTCAGTTTACTGATAATTTCTGCATGTTTTTTCCATTCAGGAAAAACCTTTTCATCTTCAACAAAGTAAATGTTATTTTGAGTTAAATCCGGTCCAATAAAAATAATCCTGTTTTTGTATAATTTTTGCAAGGTTTTTGCTTTTGTAGAAAGCACTGTGTAAATGCCACCCACTTTATTACAAACTTCCCAGCTTACTTCAAAAATATAATCAGGCTTGATCAGGTCAGTCGTCATCCTTAATTCTAAGATTGTTGGTTTTTAGTTAATGTATATGTTTTGTTTTTTTGCTAAAAAATGCTAAAAACATAAACCGACAAATATAGAATTTTTTTTATTAATAAAAGCATTGCTCTATATATGTAAATAATACTTTTATTCTTTAAAAATCATAACAATCTAATAGTTAGATGCTTGTTAAAATAGAAAAATACAACTTTAACATAGTTTTTATACAAAATATTCCTAAAACAATAAACAAAGAGATTATTCTGATTTAAAACATCCCTTTTTATACCTTAAGATCGTACTTTAAAAAAAACTATTATCCATAATTTATTAAAGAAACATTCTAAAAGTTAAAATTGTCAGGGTCGGAACCAAACCTGAATCCCTGATTTAATCCGTTAATTGCATCCATATCTTCCTTACTCAATTCAAAATCGAAAATATCGGTATTGCTTTTAATCCTATCAGGATGTACTGATTTGGGCAATGTAATTACTCCATTTTGCAAATCCCATCGTAGTACAACTTGTACAGCCGATTTCCCATATTTAGCACCAATGTCATTCAACAGCTTAACTTCTACAATATGCCCTTGCATAAGAGGAGACCACGCTTCGGGATGAATTCCATTATCATTACAGAATTTGATTAATCCCGGTTGAGTAAGATACGGATGATATTCAATTTGATTGACCATTGGCTTTATCTTGCAGTTAGCCAATAAATCTTCCAGATGATGTTGTAAAAAATTGCTGACTCCAATAGCCTTTACTTTTCCCGATTGATAGAGTTCTTCGAGTGCACGCCATGAATCAATATATTTTCCTTTTACCGGCCAATGAATCAGATATAAGTCTACATAGTCTGTTTTTAATTTATCCAAGCTATCATTGAATGCCAATAATGTATTTTCATATCCTTGCTCGCTGTTCCATAATTTTGTAGTTACAAAAATTTCTTCACGAGGAATTCCGCTTTCCCGGATTGCTGTTCCAGCACCTTCTTCATTACGATATACTGCAGCAGTGTCGATGCTGCGATAACCTGATTTCAATGCTGTTTTTACAGCATCAGTAACCTCTGTTCCGTCTTGTACTTTGAAAACTCCTAAACCGAAATATGGCATTTTTACTCCATTGTGAAGAGTTACTGTGCCTTTTAAATCAGTAATTTTCATCTGTTTTGTTGTTTATGGTAAAAACAAATAAACAAGTGTGATTTTAGGTTTATTCCTGTTCTCTACACTTGTTTATTCATTCTGATTTATTTTTTAATACCTTGCTTCCACGGCATCCCAATTTATTATGCCCCATAAGGCATTTACATGGTCTGCCCGGCGATTACGGAAATCGACATAATAAGCATGTTCCCAAACATCAAAAGCAAGTAATGGCGTAAAGCCTTTCGTTAATGGATTTCCCGCATTGCTTTCTTTTAGAATAGAAAGTTTTCCGTCTTTATCTTTTACCAACCAAGCCCATCCTGAACCGAATAATGTTACGGCAGCGTTTGAGAATTCTTTTTTGAAATCGTCAAAAGATCCGAAAGTTGTTTTGATTGCCTCTGCTAATTTGCCTTTTGGTTCACCGCCACCATTGGATTTGAATGATGCAAAATAGAAATCATGATTCCAAGCCTGTGCTGCATTGTTAAAAATACCGCCATCTGATTCTTTTACAATAGTTTCCAAATCAGCATTTTCAAATTTTGTTCCGGCAATAAGATTGTTCAAGTTTGTAACATAAGTCATCAAATGCTTGTCGTGATGTAACTCCATTGTTTCTTTGCTAATCACAGGTTCCAAAGCATCATACGCATAAGGCAGCGGCTTTAATTCAAATTTCATAACGTTGTTATTTAAGTTATTTGTACTAAAAAAAAGCAAAACGAATAAATTCAATAAATAAGTTCCCATAATTATAAAATTATAGTTATTGTTTATATAACAAAGAGAATCATATCTTTGTTCAAAGATAATATAATTTATTGGTAAATGTTCTCTCCCGTTTAGTAGCCATTTTTTGTATTAATCGTCTTTATCTATCTATTTTAATAATTATTAACCAAAATATAGGTAGGAGCAACGAGAAAAAGCTATAAAAATTATGTCCTTACAATAAAGATTTATACTTTTGTACTCATATTACATTAAGGCACATTGTTTCTTAATTTTAAAAAGATCAAAAATGAAGCAATTATTACTCATTATATTTTTTGTCGCTTTTTCGGTTGGATTTTCACATGCACAAGATGTAAATCCAAAATTGCCGATAGATACAGATCAACCTTCAATTTCATTATCCGATACAAACCGTTTGTTTGTGCAAAATGTAAAACCGGGAGATTTGCTGCAAGTGTATAGTATACTTGGGGTAAAAGTCTCAGAAGTAAAAATGGATTCTTCGAATAAAGAACTCACACTGAATGTTCCCAAAGGGTATTACATTGTAAAAGTATCAAATATGGTACGAAAAATAGCTGTAAAATAAGTTTGATTGTTATAAATTAAACAAAGAAAGGTATTTTCTCTTGAGAAAATACCTTTCTTTGTTTAATAATAATTGAATTTTGTGGCTATCCCGAAAATGTATCAACATAACAAGTACTAATTTTTCTTGCTAAACAAAGAAACAATACAAAGCAAAATAATGGCTCCAACTGTGGAACAAACCAGATTGCCAATAATACTTCCACTACTGATGTTTATCTTCATAACATCAAATAACCAGCCGCCCAAAACACCTCCTATAATCCCGACAATCAGATTTACAAAGAAACCAAACCCTTTTCCTTTCATCAATCTTCCGGCAACATATCCGGCTAAGGCACCTATTAAAATGTACAAAATGAATCCCATATTCTATTTATTTTAGTTTATTGTTTTAAAATAACGGTAAAGATAAAGTATATTTGCAAGCATCAAGTATATTTATTTTAAATAACAATATGAGAATAAATAGGTTCTTACATGTGTAAATTATGAATGTATTATTAATCAATGGAAGTCCACATAAAGCAGGATGTACTTATACTGCACTTTCGGAAGTTGCAGGGGAATTGAATAAGCAAGGAGTAGAGACAAATATCTTTCATATCGGAAAAAAGCCGCTGCAAGGATGTACTGCATGCTTGTCTTGCCGCGAAACAGGATATTGTATTTTTTCGGAAGATTCTGTAAATGAATGTATTGATTTAATGAAAAAAGCGGATGGAGTTGTCGTTGGTTCTCCTGTGTATTACGCATCTCCCAATGGAACCTTGCTTGCTTTTTTAGACAGAATGTTTTATGCAAGTGGAAAAGGATTTGCTTATAAACCGGCTGCATCTGTTGTAACTTGCCGTCGGGGAGGAGCGGGAACAGCTTTTGATGTGCTGAATAAGTATTTTACCATATCAAATATGCCGATTGTTTCTTCGCAATATTGGAATGCCGTACATGGAAATACTCCCGATGAAGTAAGGCAAGACCTGGAAGGATTGCAAATTATGAGAACATTGGGACGTAATATGGCATGGCTATTGAAATGTATTGATTTTGCAAAAGGGCATATTCCTTATCCAGAAAAAGAATCGGTTCCCCAACGTACTAATTTCATCCGATAATGTTAAAACTATTTTCATTCGTTTTTATTGGTGGAGGTTTAGGTAGTGTTGCCCGCTATGCTATTGCCCGTTTAGTGGCACATCTTATTTCGGTACCCGGTTTTCCTGTTGCTACATTCGGGGTAAATATATTCGGCTCGTTACTTATAGGCTTTTTTATGTCTATGCCCTTTATACATGATAAAAATGCATATACACAATTATTGGTTGTTGGCTTTTGTGGAGGTTTTACCACTTTTTCGGCTTTTTCATGGGAAAACTTTGTTTTATTGAAGAATGGAGAAATATTTTTATTTTTCACATATATATTCCTTAGTGTAATTGTTTGCATATTTGCTACATACATAGGATATCTCATTGGAAAATGGATATAATTGTATCATTAATTATACAATTATCAATTAATTCTGCTTTTTTGTAGAAAAAAAGTAGGATAATTTCCTAAATATTGATACTTTTGTTCATTATTTATAGAAATGATTATCAATTTGTCGGATAAATAAATTATTTTATAGATTTATGCCTGTATATATTCCTCAAAATTACAAACCTACTCTTGTTCCTGAAATGACAGAACAGGCCATTAAGTTATTGAAAGATTGCTTTCAAAAACGGTTTGCCGAGACATTGAATCTTCGGCGGGTTACAGCTCCTTTATTTGTATTGTCCAATACCGGGATTAACGATGACTTAAGTGGAGTTGAAAAGCCTGTTTCTTTTGAAATTCCGTGTATGAACGGACAAAAAGCCGAAATTGTACATTCTTTGGCAAAATGGAAAAGAATGAAATTAGGTGAATACAGTATTCATGCCGGATGGGGTTTATATACTGATATGAATGCAATCAGAACTGGGGAGGATTTGGATAATACACATTCCTTGTATGTCGACCAATGGGATTGGGAGCGGACTATCAATCCGGAAGACAGAACAGTTGCATTCTTAAAAAAAATTGTAAATGATATTTTCTCAGTTCTTAAAGAAACAGAGTTACTTATCTACAAAACATATCATCATATAACGCCCTGTTTACCTGAGAACATAACGTTTATCCACAGTCAGGAACTATTGGATATGTATCCTGATTTATCTCCAAAAGAAAGGGAAAATAAGATTACCAAAAAGCATAAAGCTGTGTTTATCATAGGTATTGGAAATGTTTTGTCTAATGGCGAAAAGCACGATGGCCGCGCTCCTGATTATGATGATTGGACAACACCCAATGAAGAAGGATTCTATGGTCTTAATGGCGATATGATGCTTTGGAACCCGATTTTGGAAGCGGCAGTTGAGATTTCATCCATGGGTATCAGAGTAAATAAAGAATCGCTTACAAAGCAATTGAAATTAACAAATAGCGAAGATAAAATGAAATTCGACTTTCATAAAAGGATTGTTGAAAACAAACTGCCATTGTCTATCGGAGGAGGTATCGGGCAATCTCGCCTATGCATGTTCTTTTTACGTAATGCACATGTAGGAGAGGTACATGCAAGCATTTGGCCGCAAGATATGATAAATGAATGTGCAAAAAATAATATTATTTTAAAATAAGAAAGTTTTCTTTTTTTATGTAGAAAAGGGATTAGTGTATTCACTAATCCCTTTTTGCATTTGTATTTAAAACCACTACATAATAAGTGAGAATTAATTTATATTTCTCAGACAAATAATAGCAATTAGCTATACTTACCTAGTTTGTTTTTTACATTGTTTTTCTATATTTAATTTATTTTTAGATAATTACATAAATGTATTTGAATAAAATATAAATACTCTGAATTATTTCGGCATTTATATTCTTGGTTTGTTATTCATACAAAAGAGACATAATTAAATTAAGAAATAGTTTTCAATTATGTGTAGCTAGGTGTTTACAAAGAAATAACAGTGAGAATATACATGGAAATTATGATTGTTACATAAACCTTTTTTCTAACCAGACAATACCTTATTGACGCCATGAATAATATCTTATTAACTAATTTTATTCTATTATTTACGTTGAATATTTCAACATATTCTTCAGAAAATGATTTAGCATCAAAATTTTCAAAGAGTATAAATAATACATGTTATTTAATTACAAATTTGCCTTTTTTCAGAATTGTAGATATAATAATCAATAATGAAAAAAATGATAACGTTCACTCGTATAAAACTGTAATTGTAGAGGCTGTTAATACAAATACATTGCCGGTTTTTACTCTTGTAAGTCAAGTAATTAAAAAAATATATAAAGTTTATTATACAATAGTATTCAAACCGTATCAGTGTTACAATAAATTAGTATATTTACAGTATAATACATCTATATTTAGTAGTTTTGATTATAAAAATGCTTACATTTCGGGTTATTCACATGTAGAAGAAAAATCAAAAAATATTCATCCGAGGAATATTGTTTATAGTCCGGCTTTATTAAATAAAGAATATTCTAAGTCTGAGCAATTTTTAGGAATAGAAAAGCCCGCAAAATGGAAAATAAACAAGCATGGAAAAGTTGTTAGCCGTACAGAAGTTGATGGAATACATGATATATTTTTTGTAGTGGACGAGAATGGGTACAAGCTTTGTTATGATTCTATACTTCTCAAACACGAAGCAATTATTAAATATTCTACAATTACAGTAAGGTATAGTCCCCAAATCTCGTTGACTTATGACCTTTATGTTATAAATAATGATGTTGATGCAATTTCTTTATTTATTTTTATGGCAGATAACACAACCGTAGAGTGGAGTCATAGCATTTTTGAAAATAAAAGCGGAGAGAGGATTAATTGTCTTACAACTACTCATAAAACAACGAGTGAGAGTGGTATGAGTAATGTTTATATTGATTGTTTTGTTAAAGGTTACGCATTAAGGGAGCACACTCATAATCATCCTGTAACTGTTTATTCTCCTTTTCCAAGCGGATTACCGGGTACAGCCGAGGAAGGTCGTGGAGATATTGCATTTGCAAAAGTTGTTACAAGGGATGTACAGAAAATTTCATCTATTACGCCGGTGTTTAAGCTCTATATTCCTCAAATAAAGGGAATGATTTATTATAGTTCAAGTTCGGTTAAATCTGATTTTGATTACTTCAAAAAACGAAAGTGATGAAAACCTATTTTTTGATACATATCTTTTATTTTGTTTTTTCATTTACTTTGGTTAATAATACAATATTAGCACAGGAAATAAAGAATCAAAATGTAATGGCAAAACGTTCAAGCGTGAAACTGCCTGAATTAAAAATTACAGATAGCATTTTCATCAAATATGTTGATTCGTTAGTTATAAAACAAACAGCATACGCAGAAAAAATACGTCCTCATATTTATGTTATGTTAGTAAGAAAGCATGAATATGAAGATGATTTATATGAAAAGCATGATAATGATCGTGAACATGAACAGATAGAGGTGGCAATGCTTCCTTTTTCCGCAATAGAACATTCGAATAATTTAGGCTTTTTTAAAATAGACAGCACTTTATTTGTTGTGCGGGGTCAACTTATTAATAATCTTATGCATAAAACCGGAAATAATGAGAAATTTCAGTACGTAAAGATAGTGGTAAAAATAGATGGACATGAGTTTCCTTACGAAATGATGCAGATTGAAGATTTTCCCAGATGGATTTTTAATTACAATTATAACGAACTTACTTTAACCAAAACGTATTGGATACCTCAAAATTAATGGTATATTTATATTAAAATCGTTTCATAAAATCCAGGCATAGACAATGAAGATAATGGAGGCATTAAAGTCTCATTGTCTTATTCGTCTTTTCTATCTTTTTATTTCAGGTCTGGGAAAGGTAAATTGAAACTGAGTATAGCATTGTAATAAATAAACCTTGAACAATATTGCTTCAATTTTGTTTTAAACGTATAAATTTAAAAACATACTATTATCATGGCGGTTCGAAAAGTTACGAAAAAAGTAACCGGTTCACATCAAATAGATGGAGCCGGTGTGCATTTGGTTAGAGTTCTGGGTTATAACGATGTGAAAGATTTTGATCCATTCCTGATGCTGGATGCATTTGATTCGAAAAATCCAAGTGATTATATCAAAGGTTTTCCATGGCATCCTCACCGTGGCATCGAAACATTTACCTATCTGATAAAAGGAAAAATAGAGCATGGTGATAGTATAGGAAACAAAGGCGTAATAAATGACGGTGATAGTCAATGGATGACAGCCGGAAGCGGAATTATGCATCAGGAAATGCCAAAAGCCTCAGATCACATGTTAGGGCTTCAATTGTGGATAAATCTGCCACGAAAAGATAAAATGACTAAACCTCACTATTTTGATATTCAGTCGGATATGGTGAAAGTCGTGAAAGAGGAGAATGCAATAGTAAAAATTGTTGCTGGTGATTATAAAGGAGAAGCCGGCCCTAAAGGAAAATTTGTAGATGTTTTATTGCTTGATATTGAGTTAAATAAAGATGGTGTTTTTCAAATGCCTACTGACAAAGAATCTACTTTATTTGTATATACTATTCAAGGAAGTGGATGGTTTGGAGATGATATGGAACATGAAATTCCTTATCGTACGGCCGTACTTTTTGATAAAGCAAAAGATTTTCATGTTAAGGCAGGGAATTCAGGCATTAGATTTGCCTTATTTGCTGGAAAACCATTGAAAGAACCGATTGCATGGGGAGGTCCGATTGTAATGAATACACAAGAAGAACTCAATAATGCCTTTTACGAATTGGATGCCGGTACTTTTATCAAAGATTAAAAGTAGACAATGAATCCATGTAATTTGATTTGCAATGTTGTAATAAAGAAATTAGAAAAGACTTTATGGAAAAGAAGATTGAATATTCAAATGGAGAAATAACTATTATCTGGCAACCTCATCTTTGTCAACATTCAGGTATATGTGTCAGCATGTTACCACTGGTTTATAATCCGAAGAAAAGGCCTTGGGTAAAACCCGAAAATGCAACAACAGTACAATTGATAGATCAGGTAAAAGCATGTCCTTCAGGCGCTTTAAGTTATAGACTTAATCGTAGGTAATATTTTTGATTGGAATCAACAAAAAACAGGCTGTAGCAAATCAATATTACAGCCTGTTTTGTATTTTAATCACTTTATTGTAAAACTTTCTTTTATCTTTTCAAATCCCGGTTTGCTGACTTTTAAATCTTCTGTAGCGTACTGTTCTGTGATGCATACTGTTTTCCCATTTTCTACAAAAATATGAAAGATACCTTCATGAGGAAGGGTTTGTACATTCATTTTGTAATTAGACGTAAGATCTTCATATTTTCCATACTTTCCATTATTGCTTTCTCCCATTTTAGTATTTAAGAAAATTTTTTGCCCTTGCAATTGTTCTTGCATTATCTCTAACACCTTGGTCGGTTCAATTTCGTTATTCCACAATACAATTGTCACAATACCACTGGAATTAGAACCGTCTTTTTCAACATAGATGTTATAATACGAATCATTATCCTCAGCTTCGGTAACCGTCCATCCGTCCGGACATGTAAAGGAGATTCCGAATTGGTCAAAAGTTGTATCAGCATCAGCTGTTTTTTTGCAAGAACTTAATAATATTACAGAGAATAGCGCTAATAATAAAGTCGATTTTTTCATATCATTCAATAGTTTAGATTGGTGTTAAATATATAATTATATATTAAATAATTACCCAAATGAATTTTATAATTAATTAATATAATGCTATTTATGAGTTTAATTTGGGTAATTTCCTCTTCAAAACTATATAACAAAATATTAGTTCTCCGATATCAATGCAAAATCCAATTGCTTTTTCTCCAGATTGGCACGGGCAACTTTTATTGTTACAGGGTCTCCAAGTGTATAACGACGTTTTTTTCGCCGTCCGATAAGGCAATATGTTTTCTCATCAAATTCATAAAAGTCATCATCCAAATCACGGATAGGAATCATTCCTTCGCATTTATTGGCGTTGAGTTCCACATAAATACCCCATTCCGTAACGCCTGAGATTACTCCGTCAAATATTTGTCCGAGTTTGTCGCCCATAAATTCGACCTGTTTATATTTTACAGATGAACGTTCGGCATTGGCGGCCAACTGTTCCATATCAGAGCAATATTTGCAATCATCTTCACATTTTTGTGCCGGAATACTTTTTCCACCATCTGCATATCGTTCCAGTAATCGATGTACCATCATATCCGGATAGCGGCGAATAGGAGATGTAAAGTGCGTGTAATATTCAAAAGCCAACCCGTAATGACCGATATTTTGCGTAGAATATATTGCTTTTGCCATTGCCCGTACAGCAACGGTTTCAATCAGATTTTGTTCTTTTTTGCCCCGAACTTCATCCAGCAACTTATTGATGGATTTGGAAACATCACTTTTTGTTCCTTGTGTTTTTAATTTATAGCCGAAACGGTTAATAAATTCGGAAAAATTCTCCATTTTTTCCGGATTTGGTATATCGTGAATACGATAAACAAAGGTTTTAGCTTTCACACCTTTTTTCGTTTTTCCAATAGACTCGGCAACAGTACGGTTGGCCAGCAACATAAATTCCTCAATCAATTTATTGGAATCCTTTGCTTCCTTGAAATAAACATTCAGCGGTTTCCCATTTTCGTCAATATCGAATTTTACTTCAAAGCGATCGAAATCAATAGCACCTGCATCAAAACGTTTTTTCCGGAGTTTCTTGGCTAATTCATTCAAGGTTATTAATTCTTCGGCAAATTCCCCTTTTCCTGTTTCAAGGATTTCCTGTGCTTCTTCGTAAGCAAAGCGCCTGTCTGAATTTATAATTGTACGAACAATGCGTGAATTTTTGATTTCGGCATTATCATTCAGTTCAAAAATTGCCGAGAATGTAAGTTTATCTTCGTTTTGACGTAAAGAACAAAGCAAATTACAAAGTCTTTCGGGCAACATTGGTATAGTGCGATCGACCAAATAAACCGAAGTTGCACGTTGGGCGGCTTCTTTATCAATAATACTTCCGGGTACAACATAATAACTTACATCGGCAATATGCACCCCAATTTCCCAATTTCCATTTTCTAATTTCCGTATCGAGAGAGCATCATCAAAGTCTTTGGCATCTTTTGGGTCGATGGTAAAAGTCGTAATTTTTCTGAAATCTTCCCGTTTGGAAATTTCTTCGGCAGGGATTTCGGCAGGAATTTTATCCGCAGCCTTTTCCACTTCTTGCGGATATTTATAAGGTAATCCGTATTCAGCTAAAATAGCATGCATTTCGGCATTATTTTCGCCTGTAACGCCTAATATATCAATAACTTCTCCTATTGGATTTTTTGCTTTTTCGGGCCAGGCAGTAATTTTAACAAGCGCTTTATCTCCCGATTTTCCGTCTTTCAACTTATCCTTTGGAATAAAGATGTCATTTGCCATCCGTTTATCAGTCAACAAGAAAGCAAAATTGTGGGATACTTCGAGTGTTCCGACAAATGTATCCTTAGCGTGTTCGATAATTTCAATAACTTCACCTTCGGGTTGAAATCCTTTTCGTTTAGCAAATAACCTGATTTTTACACGGTCGTTGCGCATTGCATGCATTGAATTCCGTTCAGCAACGAAGATAGGTTCTCCGCCGTCTTCAGGAATAAAGAAATTTTTCCCGTTACTTTTCCGATCGAAAGTACCTTCCAAGTAGCTACTGCGAGAGGATAACTTAAGTACACCTTGAGAAACTTCCAATAAATATTCATCAGTAAGCAAATCATGCAGGATATCAATCACTTGTAATCGTTGCGGATGTTTGGTAATTTTTAGTTTCTCGGATATTTGTTTTTGCGTAAATGTATTATCCGGTTCACTATTGAATATGGAAACAATGGCATCTGTTAATTCTCTCTTTTTGAATCCTTTTCCTGAATTTTGTTTTTTCCTCGGATTTGAAGAACTTGTTTTTTTATTCTTGTTTTTGTTATTGTTCATTGTGTTTAATTTTTTAGATTACGTATATAAATCCATAACCTTTTATTTTTCAACTAAATATTTATCAAATCCCTTTGTATAAAAGGTCTGGTAATTTCCTTTTTCATCAGTATAAATAAAATATACTTGTAACTCTGGGTGTTGTTGAAGTAATTCTTTACTTTTTTCCAATCCCATCACCATGAAAGCCGTAGCATAAGCATCGGCAATCATGCAATCAGTTGCAATAACGGTTGCACTTAATAAGCTATGAAGTGCAGGATAGCCAGTTTTAGGGTCGATTGTATGTGCATATTTTTTTCCGTCTTTATAATAAAAGTTACGATAATTTCCGGATGTGGCTAATCCGCCTTCACACAAATGGATTTTTTCCTGAAGCGGTTCTGTTTCCTCTAGTTTTTCTGTTGGTTTACGAATACCAACAACCCAACATTCTCCATGTTGATTGATGCCTTTGGAACGAACTTCTCCGCCTATTTCCACTAAATAATTATGAATGCCTTTTGATTCAAGCAAATCTGCAACAATATCGCAGGAATACCCTTTGGCGATGGCGGCAGCATCCAACATAGTTTGTTTGTTTATCTTTTTTATCTTTTTGTTATCAAGAGCGACTGTTTGATACCCCGTTATTTTTAATAAACTATCTACAGTTGATTGATTAACACTGTCTTTTTTTTGAAATCCAAATCCCCAAAGATTTACCAAAGGTGCAACAGTCATATCAAAAGCACCATCTGTTTGTTTTGAAATTTCTTCAGCTTGATTAAATAGCTTGATAAACCAACCATTCAAAATAACAGTTGTATCGTTCTGATTTATTTTTGAAATAATAGATGCCGGATTAAATGTAGAAAATGTTGAGTCTACTTTCATTAATTCATTTTCTATATCAATCTTTAAATCCGTAGAATATTGATATTTAATGCTGTAAACAGTTCCAAATATCAATCCTTCGTTATGATAATATTGTATCTCATTTCTGCCTTCTTTTAGTTTGAAAATAAAAAAAGCAGAAACAATCAGCAACGAAATGATTAATGTAATGATATATTTTTTATCCATAATCTTTTTGGATGACTATCAGTTATTTGTTATTCGTTCTTTGAAAAGTCCAATAACTAAGAACGAGTAACAAACAACAAAATAACTAATAAATCTTATAAAACAGATTGTATGTAATTCCCCAACTCGAATTTCCAGTTCCATATCCTGGAATATACCAAGGTTCTAAGTTTTTATCATCAACTTTGGTGCTAAATTTAGCCTTATAACGAACACTCCATCCCATATAGAAATTTGATACTATTCTTACTTGAATTCCAGCTAAAAATTCCCCCCAATTTACAGTAGCCGATTGTTGCGGAGGATTTCCCACATATTCATCGGAAGGCCAATATCCATTCGAAAGATCTATATTTTCAATATTGTAATTGAAAGATGAAAAACCATATCTAAACCCAACAAAAATGAAATCTTCATTTTTTCTATTCAACATATTGTAATTTAATCCAATACGATTATAAAGACCCATTTCGGTGCTTAATTTTAAATCAATGTCGGTGGTAGTATTGCCTTTTCCCATACCTATTTCCCAAACAGGGAAATATTTGTTTTTTAGATTGGCATGGAGTGAAGCTTCATAAGATAAGTAATCAGTGCCAAAAGCATACGCTCCGAGTCCAAATAAATCGGTACCGACGTATAATCCCTGAAATAAAGGGGTAGGAGGGGGTTCTTTGGTAATATTTTGTAAAGGTTTTGCTTTTTCCTGTGCCGAAAGCGGAGTCAGAACAAACAGTAAAAGCAAATTACCTAAAAAATAGTTGAATATTTTCGCGAGGTTCATTAATTATATTTTTATTAATAACAGACAGACTATCAATGTAATGACTTGTGTAAATTACGCTATCAATATTGTAAAACATTGTACATCCGCATGTTTCTGAAATATAATGAGGACTATTTTCGTGTACAAAAGTGATTGTATCTTTCCCTTTTGTCAGAAAATCCAATACATAAATCGTGGTATCGGAATTTAGTTTAAGAATGAGTGTGAGCGATTTAATATTGGCGGTATCATACAATAAAGAATCATTTTGAAAACCATGTACAGCAAGGGAATCAGTATAGGTAGCAAGAGTTCCTTTTTGGTAAAAATTGGCGTATAATGATGTAATTGTAGATTCTTCACATTCTGTTTCGCCTCCGCACCCTGATATAAAACAAAATAGGATAACCGGCACACATGCTATAAATATGACTTGCAAAACTTTTTTTATTGACATTTTTCCCATCTTACAATTTCAGGTAATGATTTTCGTTTTTTGGTTGTATTTTCAAATATTAAATTGTCGGCAGGATAACCAATCGGAATAAATGCTATCGGTTCGATATGTTCCGGTAATTCGAATAGTTCCTTGCATTTTTCCAAGTCAAAATTGCAAACCCAGCAACTTCCTAGCCCAATTTCCGTGGCAGCCAGACAAATATGTTCGATTGCAATTGCAACATCGATATTGCAAAAATTTTTTCCGTCTTTTCTTTTCCACGACTGGTCATGATTTCCGCAAGCCATGATGTAAACAGAAGCTTTTTTGAACCAATCTCTGTTATAACAAGCATGCAGCTTTTGTTTGCTCGCTTCTTCTCTGATAACAATAAAAAACCACGGTTGATAATTAACGGCAGAAGGAGCTATGCGAGCCGTATTCAGTATATATTCGAGCTTTTCCCGTTCTACGTGAGCATCAGTAAAATCTCTCACGGAACATCGTTTGGTTGATAAATCTAAGAAATTCATTTCACATTATTTTTTAAATTTCTTCTTCAATACTGTATTTATTCCTGTCTGCTGAATTTCGTGAAATTAATTCACCTAAGAATCCGGCTAAAAATAATTGAGTTCCGATAATCATTGCTGTTAATGATATATAGAAATAAGGCATATCCGTTACCAAGCGGTAAGGATGTCCTGCATGCATTGCATACAATTTATATACACCTACAATGATAACGGCAATTAGCCCTAAAAGGAACATAAAACTTCCTGCTAACCCAAAAAAATGCATGGGCTTAACCCCGAATTTAGAGAAAAACCATAAGGTTATTAAGTCGAGGTAACCGTTTACAAATCGGTCTAAACCAAATTTTGTTTTACCGTATTTCCTTGCTTGATGTTGAACTTCTTTTTCTGCAATTTTACCGAATCCTGCATTTTTAGCCAAATAAGGAATATATCGGTGCATATCCCCGTATATTTCAAGCTTTTTCACTACATTTTTCCGGTATGCTTTTAATCCGCAGTTGAAATCATGCAACTTTACTCCCGAAACTTTTCGTGCCGTGGCATTGAATAATTTTGTAGGAACTGTTTTGGAAATCGGATCGTATCGTTTCTTTTTCCATCCCGAAACCATATCATAACCATCTTCCTTTATCATTTTATAGAGTCCGGGAATTTCATCGGGACTATCTTGTAAATCGGCATCCATTGTGATAATTACATCACCCTGAGCCTTTTGAAATCCACAATACAACGCAGGAGATTTGCCATAATTTCGTCGGAATTTTAGCCCTTTTACCTGTGAATATTGTTGGCTAAGCTTCGTAATTATTTCCCAAGAATTATCAGAACTTCCGTCATCAACAAAAATAGTCTCATACGTAAAACTATTTTCTTCCATTATCCGTTTTATCCAATCGAATAATTCGGGCAAAGATTCTTCCTCGTTATATAGGGGTATGACAACCGAAATGTCCATTTATTTAGTTAAGAATTAAGAGTTAAAAGTTTGGCGATAAATATCTGATTTTGGTTTCTTTTTGACAAACAGAGCGATGATAACAGATAAAATTATTCCACTGGAAAAACAACTCCATAAATTTCCTATAGCAAAATCTATAGCGCTTGGTATCGGCATTTTTGATAATTGATCAAACTGTTGGCGTAAAAGAGTAAACTGTTGTTGATTTGCTTCATTTGCAGGAACTTGCTTTATATACTCTTCTAAAGAAGCATTCCCGTTTTTTATAACATTTGATACTAAGTTTGGTTCGAAATATTGGATAGTAATGTACATTACAATGGCCAAAATAAGTGCAGAAAAGAAAAACATCACCGATCCGAAATTCCATGCCTGTGAAAAACTAATTGCTTCTTCCAATACATTATCCCTATATTTTTTAGTGAAAAAATAAGCAACAAACGGAACGGCAATGGCAAGTAAAATACACACCATTTGATAGAGTAAATTATTATTATTAACCGTATATGCAAATAACAGAAATACCAACACCATAACTATTCCCAACAGTAATCCGTAATGCATTGCATATCTAAAAAAAAGCGAAACCCGTTCTTTTTGTTTTGCTATATCATCCATTTTTATCGTATAAACATTTATGTTACAAAAGTAAGATTTTTAGCGATATTAGCCGTAACTTATAATTACAATTATACTAAAATCGGTTATAAATTCGTTATTTTCGTTTCGGCAAAAGGTTAAGGGTGAAGGGCAAATGAATGCACCCATCATCTTTCCTTTGCCTTTCGCCTTTTACCCTTAGCCAAAATCACCTTACTTTAAAATCTTCACTAATCTTAAATCCGCGCAATAAATCATCCGTATTCATCCTTTTTTTACTTGGCAATTGAATGTTTTTCAATCGGATAAATCCATCGAAAACAGCAATATCCAAATATGATTTTTCATCGGTACGAATACTTCCGATAGGTAATTGATGAGGTTGGATTATTTTCTCTGTTTCAAAGATTTTTACCAGGATAATTTCATCCTGAGAAGTAATCAATTCTGTCCAAGCAGTAGGATAAGGCGATAATCCACGTACAAAGTTATATATGTTTTCAGCATTTTCTGCCCAATTGATTTTACACGTTTCTTTGAATATTTTTGGAGCTTGTTTTAATTCCTGTTCGTTGCTGAAATATTCGTCTTGAGGAATGGACTGAATGGTTTCACTCAAAATTGCATCGACTGTTTTTGTTACTAAATTAGCCCCGATATTCATCAATTTATCATGAATTGTTCCAGCTGTATCCGTTTCCAAAATGGGAGTTTTTTCCCTGAAAATGATTTTTCCGGTATCAATTTCATGTGTTAAAAAAAACGTAGTAACGCCGGTTTCTTTATCGCCATTAATAATAGCCCAATTGATAGGAGCGGCTCCACGATATTGCGGCAAAAGAGAACCATGTAAGTTGAATGTACCTTTAGATGTCATATTCCAAACAACTTCGGGAAGCATCCGGAATGCAACAACAATTTGTAAATCGGATTTAAGGTCGGAAAGTTGTTGTAGAAACTCAGGAGATTTAAGCTTTTCGGGTTGCAATACAGGCAAATGCTGACTTAATGCATATTCTTTTACAGCCGAAAATTGTAGTTTGTGCCCTCTTCCTGCAGGTTTATCGGGCATTGTTACAACTCCAACAATATTGTATCCACCCTCAACCAATGCTTTCAGGCTTTCTACAGCAAAGTCGGGTGTTCCCATAAAAACAATGCGTAAGTCTTTTTTATCCATCAAATCTTAGAAGTAGTTTAATTTTAATAAGTCTATTTTAATGATTTAGGCAAAGGGCTAAAGGCAAAAGGCGAACGAAGTTGGATGTGTGCACCCTTTTGCCATTCGCCTTTTACCTAATTTTTATTCGTCTGAAAAATGCACCAATACTTTCCGATACGAATTGAATATCTTTGATTTGGAGACAAAACCAATATATTTTTCATCTTCATCCAATACCGGAAGATTCCAGGCATTGGTATCATCAAATACCTTCATAACTCTTTCCATTGGCATATTTACATACAACCTTGCCGGTGGAGAAATCATTAGTTTATCAATTCGGAAGCGATAATACAATTCGGGACGAAACATGATATTTCGTATATCATCCAGCAAAACAATACCTTGGAATACACCTTTGCTATTTACAACCGGAAAAATATTACGTGAAGAACGGGATATAACTTTGACTAAATCACCTAAATACATATCCGATTTTATCTTTTCAAAATCGGTTTCAATAACACTATCCATTTTGAGTAATGTCAATACTGCTTTGTCTTTATGATGTGTTATTAGCTCTCCCTTTTGTGCCAATCGCATCGAATAAATACTATGTGGCTCAAAGACGATTATTGTGAGGTAAGAACTGATGGAAACAATCATCAGAGGAAGAAAAAGATCATAACCTCCGGTAAGTTCAGCAATAAGGAAAGTTCCTGTTAATGGAGCATGCATTACACCGGCCATCACACCAGCCATTCCTAAAAGAGAAAAATTCTTCTCGGGAATATGTTGTACAACATCAAAATAGTTGATACTGTGGGAAAAGATAAATCCGGCCAAACAGCCCAAGAACAAGCTGGGAGCAAAGATTCCACCCGTTCCTCCAGCTCCATTTGTTGCACTCGAAGCAAATACTTTAAATAACAATATCAAGCACAGATAAGCAATAAAAAACCAGTAATTACTAGCTAATGAGAAAAATAAACTACCTTCTACCAATTTGGAGCTTTCATTATCCAACAACATGGTAATAGTTTCATAACCTTCTCCGTAGAGTGGGGGAAATACGAATATTAATAAACTTAATATTATTCCACCCAATGCCAGCTTTTTGTACCAAGTATTTAATCTTCGGAAAATTCCTTCGAGCCAATTCATCATCCGGGTAAAATACAAGGATACTAATCCGCAAAAGATTCCTAATAGTAACACATACGGAATACGTTGCATTTCGAACGGTTCGGTAAGGCTGAACTTGAACATCGCTTCCGTTCCGGTAAAAATATACGAAACCGTAGCAGCTGTTACCGCCGATATCAGCAAAGGCATTACCGAAGTCATTGTTAAATCCAACAACAGCACTTCGATAGTAAAAACCAATCCTGCAATAGGCGCCTTGAATATTCCGCCGATAGCACCTGCTGCGCCGCATCCAAGTAACAACATCATGGTGCGTTGTTCCATTTTGAATATCCGTCCCAAATTTGACCCGATTGCCGACCCAGTCAAAACAATAGGCGCTTCCGCTCCAACCGAACCTCCAAATCCGATAGTTAACGAACTAGCAATAATTGAAGACCATGTATTGTGAGGTTTAATACGGCTTTGTTTCTGGGATATGGCAAACAGTATTTTTGTAACACCATGACTAATGTCGTCCTTTACAATATATTTTACAAACATACTTGCTAAAAATATCCCTATGATGGGATATAACAGGTACAAGTAGTTTGCTTCACTGATATTGAAATTATTGGTAAGTATTTGTTGGATAAGATGAATAAGTCCCTTCAGTATAATGGCTGTGAATGCAGCTAATAAGCCTACTACAAAACTTAGTATAAGAACAAAATGTTTTTCGGGAATATGTTTCTCCCGCCATAAAAGCATTCTTTGGAAGCTATCCTTAAATACTGAAAACAATTTTTGAAAACTCTCTTTTATCATTACTTTAAAAAATTCTACCTAAATTGGGTGTTCGTTATTTGTTATTTGCCTTCGGCGTTATTTGTTATTGCTATACACAGTAACCCAAATAACTACTCCCTGATTATCTGAATTAAACCACCATCTCCAAGTTTAATGATGCTCGAAGGTTTTGGTTTTGATTTTTCTTCTTGACGATAGCTAACAACGTAATCTACAGCTTGTTTTATTTCAGAAGTTATTTCAGAAAAATTGGCGGGAGATGGTTGTCCACTAATATTTGCCGATGTTGAAACAATTGGCCTTCTAAATGTTTCACAAAGTTTTTTGGAAAAAGCTTCATTTGTTACGCGAATGCCAATGCTTCCATCTTTTGCTAATAGATTGGTTGCAAAATTCCGGGCTTTTGGATAAATTATGGTCAACGGTTTGTCTCTCATTTCCACTAAATCCCATGCAATATCAGGAATTTGCTCTACGTATGATTGTATTCTGCCAATGCTATCAACCAATACCAACATTGCTTTGTTATCAGTCCGTTGTTTTATTTCATATATCTTTTTTACCGCATCGGAGTTGGTGGCATCACACCCCAATCCCCATATTGTATCTGTCGGATAAAGGATAATTCCACCTTTTTGCAAAATTTTGCAAGCTTGTTTTATGTCATCAATCATAAATGACTTTTGAATTATAATATGCAGAATTACAGCTTTTTTAATTGTATTTTAAGAGAGAACTCAAATATGTAATTCTTATTTTATTTTGAAAAGGCAAATGTAACTCATCACGGGTTAACATGCAAACGGAATGATGAAAAATGATTTAAAGATGTTTATATCCTTTGGATAAAGAATAAGACAACAGATCAGTTTTAACCGGTTTATATATAAATATCTCATTGTCTATCACTGTATTTTATAATTCTGAATTTAAATAGAGAAAACTTGCTATCTTCTCATAATATCTTATTTTTGCAACAGGTACTTAATTTTAGTTAATAGATATGTCGAAAAAAAATATTCATTATCTTATCTTTTCTTGGGCAACGATTTACATATCAACTGAATCCTGAAAAACGTAATAGCTCCAAAGAAATTACATTCTTTTATGAATTAAGCAGTTGCGACTTGTATATTGTAAGCGCTGCAACAAACAGCTATCTTCGACCAAGTGATTATTTAAGCCTGTCGTTTGGCATTAAAGTTCAAATATTCTAATATGCCAATATGTTAATTAGCATGGATATGCTCTTTATTGGCACATTGACATATTGGTCATTATTTTTTCGTTTTTGGAGCATTCTTATTTTTCTATTAAAGTAGAAATAGTAAAACTAATCTATATCAAAAACAATTACTCAAACATTTAAAATAATAAAAGATAAATAGATATATTTTTGCATTTATTAACCTTATTTTTCATAAAACTATTTCTCCGATTATTTTTTATCTATAAATATATTCCCTACTTTTGCGCCCAAGAAATTAAGAGTTTCTTTGTATTTCTGCTTTATTTCTACTTCTTAATTAATATTCTGATTTGCAATTTATTAACAAAAATAGTAAATTGTAAATGCTAAAAATAGTAAATAAAAGATGAGTTCTGCATTATTTATTGCTGTATTCCTCACAGCCCTTGTAATGGTAGGTGGAGCGTTGGCTATTGCAGCCTTGATTGCTCCGGCTTCATTCAACCTTCAGAAAGGAGAACCATACGAATGTGGTATTCCTACCCGTGGCACCTCCTGGATGCAATTCAAAGTCGGGTATTACCTGTTTGCTATCCTGTTTTTAATGTTCGATGTAGAAGCCGTTTTTCTTTTTCCTTGGGCGGTTATAGTGAAGGATTTGGGAATGATTGGATTGATTAATGTGTTATTCTTTGCATTTATATTGGTTCTCGGATTGGTTTATGCATGGAAGAAAGGAGCATTGGAATGGAAGTAAAGAGAATACATATCAAAGGTATTAAAAACGAAGAATTTAAAGATAACGAATATCTTCAACAATATTATGTCGAAGAACTTCAGAAGAACGGAGCAAATGTAATCATTGGAGCCTTAGATGATATCTTGAATTGGGGACGCTCCAATTCTCTTTGGCCATTGACTTTTGCTACAAGTTGCTGTGGTATCGAGTTTATGAGTGTGGGGGCAGCCCGTTTTGATTTTTCTCGCTTTGGATTTGAAGTTACCCGTTCGAGTCCCCGTCAAGCTGATGTGATTGTGGTTGCAGGAACTATTGTAAATAAAATGGCGCCGGTGCTTAAACGATTATATGATCAAATGGCCGAACCTAAATATGTAATTGCAATGGGAAGTTGCGCTATTTCGGGAGGTCCGTTTTGCGAATCGTATCATGTGATAAACGGTATTGATAAGATTATTCCGGTTGATGTATATGTTCCCGGATGTCCTCCTCGTCCCGAAAGTTTGTTGTATGGAATGATGCAGATGCAACGGAAAATGAAACTGGAACGTTTCCTTGAAAACGCACAAGCATCGAAAAAGCGTAGAAAACAAGCAAAAAAAGAAAGCTTGGGTAACAAGTGAAAAATACCAACATTTGCCCATTAAATGCTAAGTAACGAAGGCAAATAACATTCGCGGTAGCGAATAACAAGTAAAGGCGTAGCCGAACTGACAATATGGATTTAAAAGAAAAAATAGTAAACCTGATTCCTGATGCAGTAATTGAAGATGCTCAATATCTTACAATTACTGTAATCCCCGAAAAACTGCATGAATTGGCATCTATGCTTTGTAAGCAGGAAGGATATGATTTTTTGGTATCACTTACCGGAGTTGATTTGGGAGAAACGTTGGGAGTCGTATATCATTTGTCTAAGTCCTCCAAACCCTTGGAAATGATCGTGTTGAAAACAGCAACTTCCGACAGGGTAAATCCACAGTTATTCAGTGTGTGTGATTTATGGGAAACGGCAAATATGAACGAACGCGAAGCATATGGGTTATTAGGAATAAAATTCATTAATCATCCTGATATGCGCCGTTTATTCCTGAGCGACAGTTGGAAAGGGTTTCCTCTTCGAAAGGATTATGATGCAAGTCCCGAAATAAATCCGATGAACCTTGAAAGCGAACCTCAATCGGATGTATTGAGAAGCCTTTCTTTCACAAAACAAGGAATTGTTGAAAAAGAAAAAGAAATCTTTACGAAAGAAGAATATGTAGTAAATATAGGGCCTCAACACCCTGCAACGCATGGAGTTCTTCATTTCAGAGTTTCTTTGGACGGAGAATTTATACGGAAAGTAGATCCGCACTTGGGCTACATTCACCGCGGAATAGAAAAAATGTGTGAAAACATGACCTATCCGCAAATGCTTCACTTAACCGACCGGTTGGATTATCTTTCTGCACATATAAACCGACATGCACTTTGCATGTGTATAGAAAAAGCTTCGGAAATTGAAGTTTCTGAGCGCGTGGAATACATCCGCACGATGATGGATGAATTACAACGTATTGCGTCTCACTTACTTGGATGGTCGGCGATGTGTATGGATATGGGTGCTTTAACAGCCTTTATCTATGGAATGCGCGACCGGGAAAGAATTATAGATATATTTGAGGCTACATGTGGCGCCCGTTTGATTATGAACTATAACGTAATCGGCGGCGTGATGTACGACCTTCATCCCGATTTCCAGAAACAAGTGAAGGAATTTATTCCTTATATGCGTAAGATATTGAAGGAATATCATCAAATATTTACTGGAAATGTAATAGCCAGTGAACGTATGAAAGGTATTGGTGTTTTGTCAAAAGAACAGGCAATATCTTTTGGAGTTACAGGCCCATCAGGAAGAGCGTCCGGATTTAGTTGTGATGTTCGTAAACATGCTCCTTATGCTGCCTATAGCAAAGTGAATTTTACTGAAATTATGCGTGAAGAAGGAGATACGTATGCCCGTTATATGGCGCGTTTGGATGAGATACTCGAATCGCTTTCTATTTTGGAACAATTGGTTGATAATATCCCCGAAGGACCTATTCAAACAAAAGTAAAACCAATTATTCGCATGCCTGAAGGTGAATATTTCCAATCAGTTGAAGCAGCCCGTGGTATCTTTAGCATATATATCAACAGCAAAGGCGATAAAAGCCCTTACCGTTTGAAATTGCGTTCACCCGGATTGAATTTGGTATCCATTGTCGATACGATTTCGAGAGATGAAAAAATCGCCGACTTAATTGCAATCGGAGGTTCATTAGATTATGTTGTTCCCGATATTGACAGATAAAATAAAGTTAAGAATTAAGAGTTAAAAATTAAAAGTTTGACAATATGAGAGTTAGTCCTTGTCAATCTAAATTAACAAAAACTTATAACTCATAACTTATAACTCATAACTTTTAAAAAGTATGTTTGATTTTAAAGTAGTAACTCAGTGGATTGACCAATTCTTGCGGGCTTATTTACCTGATTTTGGTGCATTGGTAGTAGAGCTTGTACTTGTTGGTATTGCCCTTTTGGCTGCTTATGCCGTATTGGCTATAATTTTGATTTGGTTTGAACGCAAAATATGTGCTTGGTTTCAGTGCCGTCTTGGCCCGAACCGGGTGGGAATATTCGGTTTATTACAAACAGTAGCCGATACCCTCAAAATATTGCTGAAAGAACTTATTCCTATCAATAATAATGATAAGTTTTTGTTTTATTTAGCGCCTTTTATTGTTATTTTAGCTTCCATGTTATCATTCGGAGCACTTCCTTTTGGTAAAGGTTTACAGGCTATCGACTTCAATATCGGTGTGTTTTACCTGTTGGCTGTTTCTTCATTAGGTGTGTTGGGTGTTTTATTGGCTGGATGGTCAAGTAACAACAAATTCTCGATGATTGGCGCTATGCGAAGTGGCGCACAAATGGTAAGTTACGAATTATCAATAGGTTTGTCTTTATTGACAATGGTAATCTTTGCAGGAAGTATGCAGCTTTCGCAAATTGTGAATCAACAATCGGATATGTGGTTTATATTCAAAGGACATATTCCGGCAGTGATTGCTTTTCTTGTATATTTAGTTGCCGGACATGCCGAAACAAGCCGTGGCCCGTTTGACTTACCTGAAGCCGAATCGGAACTTACAGCCGGTTATCATACAGAATATTCGGGAATCCAATTCGGATTTTATTATTTGGCCGAATATTTGAATATGTTTATCATTGCAGCTATTGCAACTACCATATTTTTAGGTGGATGGCAGCCATTACATATTCCCGGATGGGAAAGTTTTAATCATATAATGGATTATATTCCTACACCACTTTGGTTCTTAGGAAAAGCATTTTTCTGTGTATTCCTTTCATTGTGGGTACGTTGGACTTTCCCTCGTTTACGTATTGACCAATTATTACGTTTGGAATGGAAATATCTGTTGCCGCTTAATTTGTTGAATATCTTATTGATGGCACTAATTGTAATTATGGGATGGCATTTTTAATTTTTAATTCTTAGTTTAATGAGTATTTTTTCTTATATAAAATCTTGGGTAACAGGCATAAAATCTTTATTGACAGGATTAAAGGTTTCGATGATTAATTTTTTACGTCCGAAAGTAACGGAGTCATATCCCGAGAATCGTGCAACGTTAAAAATGCCGGAATACTTCAAAGGCGAATTAATTATGCCTCATAATGCAAACAATGAGCATAAATGTACAGCTTGTGGAATTTGCCAGATGAACTGCCCAAACGGAACCATTAAAATAACTTCTCAAACGGTTGATACGGAAGATGGTAAAAAGAAAAAAGTATTGGATACTTATTTGTATGATTTAGGTCAATGTACATTTTGTAATCTCTGTGTATTGACGTGTCCTTCAAGTGCTATTGAGTTTTCGGGGTCGTATGAAAATTCACTCTTTACCCGTGCCAAATTAATTCATAAATTGAATAACGAAGGTTCTCGTTTGGAAGAGAAAAAGAAAGTACAACCTGCTGATGCATAAATCATTTTGTACACTTTCGATAATTAATAACGATATTTTAAACAATATAAATTTACAAGTTACTTTTTGCCTTATCTGTTTGTAATACAATTGAATAGTAAATAGTAAATCTGTAAATAGTAAATAAATTTTATGGACATATCAGTTTCACAAGTTGTTTTTGGAATTTTGGCGGCAACGATTGTTGTATTTTCCATTATGACGGTTACAACAAGACATATTTTGCGTTCAGCAACATTTTTGTTGTTTGTGCTTTTGGCTACAGCCGGGGTTTACCTATCGCTGGATTATCATTTCTTAGCAGCAGTGCAGGTAACTGTTTATGCCGGAGGTATTTTAGTGTTATTTATATTCTCGATTTTCCTAACAAGCCATGCCGGAGATAAATTAAGTAAAACACCTATTAAGAAGGTGTTGGCCGGATTATCGGCCGCAGTGCTTGGAGGTATTTTGTGCTTATTTGTCGTTCTGAAAAATGGCATAAAAGTAACAGAAGCTGTTACCGGAGGCGAAATTGATATGAAAAAAATCGGAATGGATTTAATGGGAACTGGAAAATTTCAGTATTTATTGCCTTTTGAAGCAGTGAGTATTTTGCTGTTAGCGTGTATTATTGGTGGAATTTTAATTGCAAGAAAAAGATAAAGAACTATGGACGTTCCAATGGAATTATATTTGATAGTAAGTATTGTAATGTTTTTTGCAGGCGTGTATGGATTTATTGCCCGTCGGAATATGCTTACTATTTTGATTTCTTTAGAGTTGATATTAAATGCTGTTGACCTCAATTTTGTGGTGTTCAACCGTTTTTTATACCCGGGGCAAATGGAAGGATTCTTTTTTACCTTGTTTGCCATAGCGGTTGCAGCAGCCGAAACAGCAGTTGCCATAGCTATTATTATCAACATTTACAGAAATATACAAAATATTGAGATTAAGAACCTCAATCAAATGAAACACTAATTTTATAGTCACAAGTTACTGGTTACAAGTTACAAGTTGGTAACAAAATAACAAATAACGAATAACAAATAACGAAAAATATGGATTGCAGCATTTTTATCATAGCGATACCTTTTTTTATGTTCCTTTTGTTGGGACTATGTGGACATAAAATGAGTCACAAAGTTGCCGGCTTGTTGGGAACTCTCGGATTGGCCGTAATTACTTGTTTGTCTTACTTCATTGCCTATAAGTATTTCTTTTTAGAAGGAAAAGTTGATGGTGTTTTTGAACAAATCAGGCCTTATGATGTCGTTTGGCTTAAATTTACCGAAACATTGAAGGTACATTTGGGTATTTTATTAGACCCGATTTCGGTAATGATGTTGGTTGTAATCACTACAGTTTCATTGATGGTGCATATCTACAGTCTGAGCTACATGAAAGGAGAAACTGGATTTCAACGTTATTATGCGTTTTTGTCGTTGTTTACCTTTTCGATGTTAGGATTGGTTGTTGCCAATAATATTTTTCAAATGTATATTTTTTGGGAATTGGTGGGTGTTTCTTCCTATTCGCTTATTGGATTCTATTACACCAAACCTTCGGCTGTGGCAGCTGCCAAAAAAGCGTTTATCGTTACCCGTTTTGCCGACTTAGGTTTCTTAATCGGTATTTTATTCCTTTCTTATTATACAAATACATTCGATTTCACTGCATTAAATGCAAACAATGCGGCATTTGTTGCCAATTCGGCCGGAGCATCATTTATGGGAGCTTCTGTATTTACTTGGGCAATGGCATTGATCTTTATTGGAGGTGCAGGAAAATCGGCCATGTTACCATTACATATTTGGTTGCCGGATGCAATGGAGGGTCCGACACCGGTTTCGGCGCTTATCCATGCTGCGACAATGGTTGTTGCCGGAGTATATTTGGTAGCAAGATTATTCCCTGTATATTATTTTATCACACCACAAGTGCTTCATGGTATTGCATACGTAGGTGCTGCAACATCTCTTTTTGCAGCGATAGTAGCCTGTACACAAACCGATATTAAGCGGGTGTTGGCATTTTCTACTATTTCCCAGATTGCCTATATGATAGTTTCGTTGGGTGTTTCGGGTTATGGCGGACACGATGGATTAGGATATATGGCATCTATGTTCCATTTGTTTACACATGCATTTTTCAAAGCATTGTTATTCTTGGGTGCAGGTGCTGTAATACATGCTGTTCACAGTAATGAAATGAAAGATATGGGTGGATTAAGAAAATTCTTGCCTATTACACATATTACTTTCCTGATTGCATGTTTGGCAATTGCCGGAATTCCTCCGTTCTCAGGATTTTTCAGTAAGGATGAAATAATGGTGGCAGCATTGCATTCAGATAAAGTGATTTTTGTTTGTCAGTTCTTAGTTGCCGGACTTACTGCATTCTACATGTTCCGTTTGTATTACAATATTTTTTGGGGAAAAACCAATGATTATCATCACAAACCTCATGAAGCAGGTGCAGCAATGACTATTCCGTTGATATTTTTGGCTATTTTGACTGTTTGCACTGGGTTCATTCCTTTTTCCCAACTAATTACAAGTGATGGTATAGCATTTCCTCAACATATCGACTGGACAGTAGCAATTCCTTCTATTTGCATTGCTTTGGTAGGAATCGGTATTGCAACTTGGGTATATAAAGGAGGAAGTAATCTTTCAGATAAAATAGCCGCTAGTTTTGGACCTCTATACAAATGGGCATACAACAAATTCTATTTTGATGAATTATATATGTATGTAACCAAAAATATCATTTTCAAACGTATTTCTACACCAATTGCATGGTTCGACCGTCATGTTGTAGATGGATTTATGAATTTCCAGGCATTTTGGGTTTACCGTGTTTCGGGAGCAATCAAAGGATTCCAATCAGGAAATCTACAGCAGTATGTTTGGGTATTTATAATGGGTGCCGTTATTATTGCGAGTTTAGTGATATTTATCTAAAAGATATTTAAGTATGCAGAGAGGGGTGTTTGAAGGTGTTCAAACACCCTTTTTTTGGTATATACAGAATGTTAGATTATGGATATTTAAAACTTACTCATTGTTAAACGCTTATCATTCGCATTTGTCCCTGATAGGGCATTCTCTATTATCAGGAGATTGCGGTCAAGAGGTCGAAATAGCCGCATTTCATCAATTTTCAAAATAAACTCAATTACTCAATTTGAAGACTTCTATATTAAAATAGGATTCTTCTATTAAAGTGACAATAGAGATAAAGTAACAGAAATTCTTCATTCAGGTTATAAATAAAGAAAGCACCTTGGCTTTTATAATACTTAAAAGTATCCTGGCCAAAGTGCAGTCTTATTTATTATCCTTTACACAAATGTAGGTTATTTAGTTTTAACAAGGCTATTACAAATCTCTACAAAATTTCTAATTCAATTTTCAATATAACGATAAGTTATTTAATTACAAATAGTTAGTAAAAATAGTAATTGTTAATAAATGTTATATATTTGATGTTCAAAAGGCATTTTTTTTAAAATTAACTTTTGCTCTTTATCAATTCCTTTAAATATTATTATTAACTAATTAATAATGTGCTACTTTATATGATTATTTTCAGATAATGGTATATTACAAAATTTAACATCAATTTTTGATATAGAATCAGATAGGTTTGAATATTTTGTAAAAACAAAAATAATGTTATTATGTTAAATTATGTGTTATAATTATTCAGAAAGAATATAATTCATATATTGCGCACTTAAATTAAAAAGCCTTAAAGATGGGAAAAGAAAAACTACATATTGAATACATTTTAAATACAGTTTCTCCAAATGTCTTATGGACGCATTTAAGTACACCAAGTGGATTATCGGAATGGTTTTCGGATGATGTAAGCATCAATGGCAAACGATATATATTTAAGTGGGAGAAATATGAACAAGAAGCGGAACAAATCGCGATACGCCTCAATCATTTTGTTCGTTTTCGTTGGTTGGAAGAAGAAGATCCTAAATGTTATTTCGAATTTCGAATTCACTTGGACGAATTAACTCAAGACACTATACTTGAAATCATAGATTTTGCAGAACTATCTGAAAAAGATGATGTTATTAGTTTGTGGAATAGTCAGGTAGATGTGTTGAAGCGAAGCTTGGGAGCGTAAATATAATTAAGAATTAAAAATTAAGAATTGAACGTTGCGTTTTCAATTTTTTAGTTTTTTTGTAATATATTGTTTATTAGGTTGTTATTGTTTCATTCTACTTTTTACATATCCCTCATTTTTACTAGTAATTTATTGAATATGATTGATTTTATCATCATTAATTCTTAACTCTTAATTTTTAATTCTTAATTTCTTACCTTTGCGCATTAAAAAAATCAGCGCATTCATGCTTCGTATCAAACGACTACATACTTTCATGTTACAAACGTATTTACCGATTTTGTTAATGACGTTTGTGATTTGTCTTTTCATATTCATGATGCAATTTTTTTGGCGGTACATGGAAGATCTGATCGGGAAAGGATTAGATAATAGTGTTATGGTCGAATTATTTGTTTATATGGCCATCGGATTGGTTCCTCAATCGTTGCCTATTGCCGTGTTACTAGCATCATTAATAACCTTCGGAAATTTAGGAGAAAGTTTTGAGCTTATATCCATGAAAGCGGCAGGGATTTCATTACTTCAGATAATGAAATCGTTGATTATTTTCATGCTATTTTTATGTATAGGTGTTTTTCTATTTCAGGATTATGTGATTCCTGAGGCACAGAAGCGAATGTATGCCTTACTGATATCTGTAAAAAGGAAGGCGCCTGAATTGGAAATACCAGCAGGTTCCTTTTATACGCAAATTGAAGGATATAATTTATATGTAAAAAGTAAAGATCCGGAAACAAGGCTATTAAAGGATGTGATGATTTATGATTTTTCAGGTGGATTTGAGAATGCTTCCATCATTGTTGCAGATTCAGGATACTTGAAAATGGCAACGGATAAGCAACATTTGGTTTTGAATTTATATTCTGGCGAGTTATTCGAAAATTTACAAAAGCAACGTTCTGTAAAAGAGAATGTTCCATATAGGAGGGAAACTTTTGGGTCAAAGGATATACTTATTTCTTTTGATGCAAATTTCAATCGGTTAGACGATTCGGCGTTGCAGGACCAATATGTCAGTAAAAATAGGAAACAACTTAGGGCAACGGCCGATTCATTGGAAATACTAGTAGATAGCCTCAAAAGGCAAGAAGCTGTACGGTTATCAAAGAGTACATATCCTTATATTTCGGAGCATGTATCTGAGGAAAAAACACTTCAGCTTCATTTAATCTCATTGGATAGTACATTGAATTCAATTTCAAACAAAAAGAAATTAGAAGTATATACAACTGCAGCCGCTAGAAGTGAAATGACTCGGCAAGACTTTATGAATCGCAGTATAGCACTTTTGGACGATGATAAAGTTATGCGGAGGCACGAAATAGAATGGCATCGGAAATATACGCTTTCGGTAGCATGTCTCATATTTTTCTTTATTGGAGCTCCGCTTGGTGCAATTATCCGAAAAGGCGGATTGGGAATGCCAGTTGTAATTTCGGTACTTTTATTTTTGTTTTATCACATTATCGATAATACAAATTACAAGATGGCGCGGGATGGGGTTGTTTCTGTTTTGCAGGGAACATGGACAAGTTCGTTTATTCTCTTGTTATTAGGCGTTTTCTTTACATATAAAGCTATTAATGATTCTACAATACTGAATGCCGACACGTATGTTAATTTCTTTAAACGTGTTTTTGGTAAACGTGCAAAACGAAGCCTTGAACGAAAAGAAGTGATTATTTTTGAAACAGATTATGCAAAAGTGTTGCAACACGTCGATGAGATGTCTCAGTTTAGTCAAAGATATCTACAAACGAAAAAAATGCCGGATTATATCCAATTCTGGAAAAATAGGGAGAGGGGAGATCAGTTGCAGAATATTATTAATATAGAAGAGGGCATAGTTAATGAATTTGGCAACTCGCGGGATATGAGGATTATAGTAAAAGCCAATCAATATCCAATAATTCCTTCTTACCGGAATTGTGCTCCTTTTAAAAACGAGTATTTGAACAGGTTAATGGGGATAATATTCCCAATAGGTTTGGTATGGTACTTGCAAGCATATTATTATGAAAAAAGGACTTGTAAAGATTTGCTCCAAATTTTGAATATAAATAATGATATCAAAGAGTTAATCGCAGAAAATCAATAAAATATAGAGTTATGTCTTTTAAATTAAATACAATAGAGGAAGCGATCGAAGAAATCCGCAATGGAAAATTAGTAATTGTTGTGGATGATGAAGATCGGGAAAATGAAGGTGATTTTATTACTGCCGCAGAACTAATTACCCCTGAAAAAATCAATTTCATGGAAACTTACGGACGCGGATTACTTTGTGTTCCTATAACCGAAGAACGCTGTGACGAATTGGAGTTGCCAATGATGGTACAAACCAATACATCCATTCATGCTACACCTTTTACTGTTACTGTTGATTACCTTAAAAAAGGCTGTTCAACAGGTATTTCTGCCGAAGATCGTGCAAAAACGATTGTAGCCATGACAGAAAAGGATGCTAAGCCCGAAGATTTTGGTCGTCCGGGGCATATATCCCCCCTTCGTGCAAAAAAAAGAGGTGTAATACGACGGGCTGGGCATACCGAGGCTGCTATCGATTTGGCTCGTTTGGCTGGGTTATATCCTGCAGGTGTATTAATAGAAATAAAGAAAGAAAATGGCTCCATGGCGCGTTTGCCTGATTTGGTGAAAATTGCGGAAAAATTTGATATGAAACTCATTTCTGTTCGCGATTTGATTAAGTATATGTTACAAAAAGAATCGTTGGTTGAAAAAGGAGAAGAGGTTAATATGCCCACTATTTACGGGGATTTTCGTCTAATTCCTTTTTTACAAAAGTCCAATGGTTTAGAACATATTGCTTTAATTAAAGGAGAATGGGAAAAAGACGAGCCAATATTGGTAAGGGTTCATTCATCTTGTATGACCGGGGATATTTTTGGTTCTAAACGTTGCGAATGCGGTGAACAGTTGCACAAAGCGATGGAAATGATTGACAAAGAAGGAAAAGGCGTGATTGTTTATATGAATCAGGAAGGTCGTGGAATAGGCCTTATGAATAAAATGAAAGCGTATAAATTGCAGGAAAACGGATTGGATACCGTTGATGCGAACCTTCATTTGGGTTTTGATGCTGATGAACGTGATTATGGAGTTGGGGCTGAAATCTTAAGGGAAGTAGGTGTGACCAATATGCGATTAATGACAAATAATCCTATAAAGCGCATCGGGTTGGAAGCTCATGGATTAAATATTACCGAAAATATTCCTATCGAAATTGAACCGAATGAATACAATGCCTTCTATATGAAAACGAAAAAAGAAAGAATGGGGCATACATTGAGGAATATTAAGTAAAAATAAAAAGGTAAAAAGTAGCTGAGAATGCATTTTTTACCTTTTACTTTTTATCTTTCTTTTATTCTGCTACCAAATAATTATAATCTTTCAGGATTGTAGTTAAAAAAGCGCCATCGGTTTGTTTTATTTCGGTAATTCCAGTCACTTCTTTTACTTTTCTTACTGTCATGGCTAATGCCTCAGGGTTATAAGTACGTTGGGAATTTTGAAGTATTTGTTGGATGATAGAGATATCTTTGTCGCTTAATTTTACAGCTTCAGAATAAGTTGGTTCATATTCTTGGGCGACATGTAGCAATGGGATATCATTAAAGGAATAATCAGGGCCGGCATATATAACAGTTGTTCCGGCAGCCATATCACCGAGCCGTTGTCCCTTTTCGGAGGTTGAAATGGCTATAATGGCAACAAGTCCGCTAAAACACTGAAAATCGACAAACTGAAGTAGCCACCGCATAAAATAATTGCCAATAGTAGGAGAAGATCCGTCTACACGAACTACCTTTATCTTCATAATTTTCTTACCTGGTGTTTGTCCGTTAAAAAGTGCTTCAAAAACAAATGAATAAATCAAAATAGGCAGATAAAATAATATACCGATAACAATTAAGGTATCATCATCTAAATTCATTTTCTCAAAAAAGAAATACATAAACAAAACAACTACCAATACAATGTAGGCAGACATAATGAGTGCATCTAAAATATATGCCAGAATACGAGTCCCAACTCCGGCCAATTCGTAGTTTAGTTTTACATTTTGAGCTGTATTTACTGAAACGGTATATGCCATAATAAAAACTTTTTCTTAAAAATTTTATTTTGAAAATTACGGCAAAAATACTACATTCGCCGGATATTTTGATAACAATGCAATAAAAGCTAATGATGCATTGCCTTAATCCAAAATTTAATCAAGTTAAAAGTTACTATATAAAGCTCAAAGCGGAATAATATTTCCGATGTAAATTCTTAACTTTTAACTCTTAACTTTTAATTAAAAAGATGAGAGAAGTAGTCTTTGTAAAAAGGAATGAAGAAAAATGGAAGAAGTTGGAAAAGAATATTTCTGACTTAACTCCAGATGAACTTGCCGAAAATTTTATTGCATTGACAGATGACCTTGCTTATGCTCAAACTTTTTATCCGCAATCCAATACCGTTCGTTATTTGAATGCCTTATCGGGAAAATTTCATCAACTTATTTATAAAAATAAAAAAGAAAAAGGCAGCCGTTTCATTACATTTTGGAAGTATGAAGTTCCTTTAACAGTTTATGAGCATCATAAGGAAATACTTTATTCATTGATATTCTTTACAATAGCTGTTATTATTGGGGTGTTTTCCTCTGTAAAGGATGATACATTTGTTCGCCTTATTTTGGGAGATGGCTATGTAAATCAAACTATTGAAAATATCAATAGTGGCGATCCAATGGCCATTTATAAATCCGGAGGAAGCGGATCTTCATTTTTGATGATTACGCTGAATAACTTGATGGTTTCGTTTAAAGCTTTTGTTTATGGAATATTTTTCTCGATAGGAACAGTTTATATCCTTTTTCAGAATGGTGTGATGTTGGGAGCTTTTCAGTATTTTTTCTTTGCAAAACATGTTTTTTTCGATTCGGTTATGTCGATTTGGATACACGGAACACTTGAAATATCAGCGACTATAATTGAAGGAGGTGCAGGATTAGCCTTGGGAAACAGCATCTTATTCCCCAAAACATTTTCTAGGATTAATTCGTTTAAAAAAGGAGCGACAGACGGGCTTAAAATATTAGTTGGATTGATTCCGGTGTATATCATTGCTGGGTTTTTAGAAGGTTATGTAACCCGGTACACAGATATGCCCTTATGGATAAGTGCTACAATTATATTAGTATCTTTGGCATTTATAATTTATTATTTTGTAATATATCCACGTATTTTAGGAAAAAAATAAGAATCCAACTAATTTTAGTGTACAAAAAGAAATAAAGAAATACTATATGAATACAAGAATTGAACTTCATGAGGAACGTAATTTCAGTGCAAAAATAAATGCTGCATTTGAATTTGTTAAGCAGAATTTTAAAGGACTTTTAAAACCGATTATTTATATTGCTTTGCCTGCATCCCTGCTAGCGGGTTTCTTCTTATCAGATTATTTTTCGTTTCTTTTGGGAAATATTGGAAATAACGGAATGTTTGACAGCCCAGCAAGTATAATGAGAATGGCCGGAAGCTATTTTGGACTATTAATTACTGTAAGTTTAGCATACTTATTACTATCGACAGTTATTTACGCATACATATCATTATATGATAAAGATAAAGAGCAGGAAATTACCAATTCGATGATTTCTGCGAAAGTTAAAAGTCGCTTTTGGCGGTTTTTGGGATATAATTTTGTTTATGGAATAATTGTCGGAATTATTATTGCAATTGTAGTTGGAATCATCTTTGTTCCAACAATTTACTTGATGACCAAGGTCCCTGTATTAGGAATACTTTTATATATATTTTTCCTTTTGGCTTTTATCGTGGTAATTTATTTCCTAATGGCTCTTACTTATATTTTACAAAATGTAATCTTTTTTGAAGATCTATCGCTGACAGAGACATTCTCACGTACAATGAAGCTATTAAAAGGTAATTGGTGGAGTACTATCGGATTATTTTTCGTTGTTGGACTTATGTTAAATGTAGTATTGGGTATTTTCATTATTCCGTTATATATTGTAATGATTTTAAATGGGATAGGTATTGATATGGATGGACTTGGCAAATTATTAACAATTCTGACTTCGATTTTTATGATGCTTGGATCTTTTATAATAACACCTTTATTACAGGTTCCTATGTCATTTCAATACTTTAATTTAGTTGAAAAAATTGATGGTACAGGCATCCTGAAACAAATAGGAAAAATTGGCATCGAAGCTGATGAAAGCGATGAAAAATCCTATTAAACTTACAACTTACAACTAATTTGTCTATTCGTCATTCCATATTATTTTTATTGATGTGCTTATCCTTATCCGGATATGCGCAAACAGACTCTTTATCTGTAGTTCAACAATCTTCGAATAATGTAGTAAAAATCGAAGTACGAAAGCCTTCGCAGAGTAAGATAGACAAATTTAGCGATGATGATAATTTTAAATACGAGGAAGAACCAATTGCTTCACCGGGCTTTATAGACCGGTTTCTAACATGGTTATTGTATAAGATTTTTGGAAATATAAATCCTGATGGACATTCAATTAAGGTATTTTGGAATTTCATTATTATTCCTTTAGCTGTTATCATTATAATTTTTGCAATATTAAAATTATTGGGAATAAAAGTAACAGGAATATTTGGGCGAAAAGCTTCAAAAGTAGATTTGAATTTTAAAATTGGAGATGAAGATGTTCGCGGTTCCGAGTTCGATGAACTGTTGGCAAAAGCATTGGCTGATAAAAATTATCGGTTGGCTGTACGTTATCTTTATTTGAAAACATTACAGAAATTAGATGAATTACAGCTAATTACATGGAATCCGAATAAGACAAACCATTCGTATATTAATGAACTGTCGAATAAAAAACTCACATCTTCCTTCCAGGAGAAAGTCTTTTTATTTGAATTGGTTTGGTATGGAGAATATCAAATTAAGGAAATAGAGTTTGACCAAATACAACAAGCATTTATTTCTTTTAATCAGCAATTGCAACAACAGCCTACTGTATGAAATTAAAAGAATGGATATATATAGGTATTATTGTTATTGCATTCGCGTTTCTTGTAATTTCCGAATACAATAAGAAAGAGCCGATAGATTGGAGTATTACACTTTCAAATAAGGAAAAACAACCGTTTGGTGCTTATGCTTCTCTTGAGTTATTCAAGGATATGTTTAATGAGGTAACGGTTACGAGAGTTCCTATTTATAATCAACTTACAGAAACATCCCAAAATACAGGTAGTTATGTTTTCATCGAGCAAAATTATTCTATTAGTAAATTAGACTTGGATTATTTGCTTGATTTTGTATATGAAGGGAATAATGTTTTTATTGCTGCGGAATATATATCCCAAAATTTATTGGATAGCCTGAAGGTAGAAGCAAAGCAATTGTCTTTTGTTGAAGTATCGGATAGTAGTAAGGTTGGAGTTGATATGGTTGGAAAGAACAAGCTTTTTCTAACAAATGATAAGAGTAAACTGTATGATATGCCCAAAAATCGTTCGCTTTTATATTTCTCTAAATTTGATGTGTTGGATACAAAAACCTTGGGAATGGTTGAAGGGCAAGATTTGATTGATTTCATCCGTGTTGAATATGGTGATGGATATTTTTATCTGAATGCCAATCCGGTTGCTTTTTCAAACTATTATGTTTTGAACAAACAAACAAATGAATATGCTTTTACAGCTTTGTCATATTTGCCTAAAAATGAATTGCTTATTTGGGATGAATATGATAAACAGGGTAGGATAGGGGAAACCTCGTCATTGAGGGGAATTTTATCTTATCCGGCACTGCGTTGGGCGCTTTATTTGGCATTGATCGGTATTATTATTTTTGTCATCTTTGAAGGAAAGCGCCGGCAGCGGATTATTCCAATAATTAAACCACTGCCGAATCAAACGCTTGATTTTGTGAAAGTGATTGGAAATCTGTATTTTAATAAACGAAATAATACAGATATTGCTATAAAACGGAGTACCTATTTATTAGAGTTTATCCGCAATAGATACTACGAACAAACCAATGTGTTGGACGATGAATTTATACAACGAATAATCGAGAAAACAGGTTGTGAGCCAACATTGGTTAAGCAATTGATGGTTGCGATAATTAAATTAAAAGAGCAAGACAATAGGGATTGGATGTCGGATGGCGATTTATCTAAACTAAATAACTTGATAGAAGGTTTTTATGCCACAGCCGGATAATAAGGGAATTTTATAGCAATTTGTTTCATGCAATTAGTTCCAATTGATAATTATTATTGTGGAAACTTTTTCGATTTTCAATCGTTATATATACTGTTTTTGGTATGCTTTTTGCAGAGAATACAATCAGTACAAATTGATTCGTATAATTAATTACTATTGCATCGAAGACCAATTGCATTTTAAATAACAGAACTTAAAACTTAAACTTATAATAAGATTATGGCAAAAGAAGTAACAGATTCCAATTTTGAGGAATTGATAAATGCGGGAAAACCCGTAATGATTGATTTTTGGGCAGAATGGTGTGGCCCTTGCCGGATGGTTGGCCCAATAGTAGAAGAACTTGCAGGCGAATACGATGGAAAAGTTGTAATAGGCAAAGTAAATGTAGACGAAAACCCCGAAATATGTGAAAAATTCGGTATTCGCAATATTCCCACCATTTTGTTTTTCAACGGAGGACAATTAGTAGATAAGCATGTTGGAGCAGCGCCAAAAAGTGCATTTATTGATAAAATATCTGCATTATTGGCATAAAATATTTACGAGAAATAGTATAAAAAATCCACTTGAAGGCTCAAGTGGATTTTTTATACTATTACATGATACAATCTTGCAGTAGCAGTTATGAACATTGAATAATAATGCTGACGCACATTTCTTTTCAGAAATAATATAAACGAATTTAGGAGACAACTTATATACAATTATTTTAAAATTTAACATTATGAATATCTATTACATTATTGGGGCAGTATTTGTGTTGCAGTTTATTTTTTTAGCTATTTATGCCATCAGTAAAAAGAAAAAAAATGCAAAAAAGCAAGCTGAGACATTTCACAGATTAGAATCTGTATATAATAATCCCAACATAGTAAAAGTTGCTCTTTGGATAAACATAGATTCTGTAAATGGAGAGCCTTTGGATGAGTCTTATGTATATAAAACAAATATGAAAAATGGTTTGCTTAATCCAAATAAAGTGGAAGTGGCACTGTTCAATCCGGGTATTTATACTTTTGTTGTAAGCAGTAACAGTCGAGAAGAATACAGGGATGTAAGAATGCAGGTAGAGTTACATGCCGGAATGACATATCAGCTTGGTTGCAACGAAGAAGGAACTTATCTTGTTAATGATCCTAATCCTGCACGATATGAACTGAAGCCAACTTTATAAAATATAATATGATTTTTTTTCAAATACAATTCAGCATGATTAGTTTCATAAAAAAAATCGGGTGCATTTCAAATATATTCTACAAATCATGTGAGCAAAGGTGCAGAAACGCCAAAGACGGCATTTGTTGATAAAATAGTTGCATTATCAGTAGATTTGAATTTGCTCGGTTGATAAATAAAATGAATATATATTTAAGACGTTGTTATTACGAATATAAAGTGCTGCATTTTATCAATTTACTACCAAAATAACTCCATTATTAAAATTTGCAATACAAGTACTAGATTAGATAAATTTGTATTACAATATTACTTGTCAAAAGAAGTAAAATCGGGAAAATGTCCTTTATTTTGATATTTTCATGTTGAAAACTCCAAATTGAAGCATTTTCATGTAAATTTTTTAAATTCTGAGATTTTTATAAAATTGATATACGGGGACGGGGGAGGAGCGTGGAAATATTGAAATCTCAACGAGTTTAAAAAAATGCTATTTATTTAAGGTGTTGTAATTGAGAATAGTCAATGCTTTTGTTTTATTTTGAATCTATTTTATTTCTTATTTCAAAGTAGGATTTGATATTTGAGAAGATAAGAAAATTCAAAAAAAGAAATAATAAAATGTCTTTTGAGATATACTTTTTGGGAAAGATGAAAATGTAGATTCTTTTGCTTCAAAAAAAGACTTTTTAATAATCCAATCTGTATTAGCAAAGCAAATAATTAAAAATCATCTTGACAAATAGCATTTCTTTTCTGCAAAGTTGCATTTGAGGAATGCATTTTCAATAAATTAATTATATTTATATTTGCATATAATAGTTTTATATGTAAATAATATAAATTTAATATTACCTATCTTATTTTATGATGAGTAATAATAATCTCTTGATATTTACTACAAGGTCCATCCTATTTTAGCTTTCCTACAATCCTAATTATCCTTTTTTTAGTATAGCCAATGAAAATATTAATAACATAGATAATAATTTGAATTTTTTGAATGCCAAAAACCATATAAAAAAGTTGAATTAATATCAATGTCATTATGTCATATCATGAAAAGTTATATTGTGAGAATATATAGTTTTTTAATGTTAATGTTCTGCATTCTCAAAATATACATTTGAATATATTTTGTATATAAATGTGAAATAAGTATCGTTTTCATATAATCTTTTATTTTTATTACAAACATAGCAGTATTTATTAATGTATTTGTAATGAGATAGTTATATTTAACATGACAATTTGATTCCTTTTGTAATTATTTTTGAGAATAGTGTATTTTTATATAAAAAAATATCACATTCATATTTTTGAATGTGATATTAATTTATTGTTTATTATGTGATTACATTTAAAACGCTTTTAAACTCATATCTAAACTTTTCACAGAATGAGTAAGTGCACCTACAGATATATAATCAACTCCACAGGTGGCATAATCTTTTAATGTATCAAATGTAATTCCGCCGGAAGATTCGGTTTCATATTTTCCGCCAATTTGTCTTACTGCTTCTTTTGTTGTTGAAATATCGAAATTGTCAAGCATGATTCTATCTACTCCTCCAATCTCTAGAACTTCATTCAATTCTTTTAAATTACGAACTTCAATTTCGATTTTTAAGTTTTTGCCTGTTTTTTTGAGGTATTCATGCGCATTGTTTATCGCTTGTTTTATTCCTCCGGCAAAATCAACATGATTATCTTTCAATAAAATCATATCAAACAGGCCGATACGATGATTTACACCTCCTCCGATTTTCACGGCTTCTTTTTCAAGCATTCTCATACCTGGAGTTGTTTTCCGTGTATCCAATACTTTAGTATGATATCCTTCCAGTTCCTTGGCATATTTGTTTGTTTGAGTAGCTATACCACTCATTCTTTGCATAATATTTAATACCAAACGTTCGGTTTGTAGTAATGACTGAGTTTTTCCTTCCACTGTAAAAACAATATCTCCGGGTTTAACTTCAGTACCATCTTGTATAAAAAGATTGATTTTTAGTTGAGGGTCGAAAGCATGAAAAACCTTTTGGGCAATTTCTACACCGGCAATAATTCCGGTTTCTTTGATAATCAATTTTACCTTACCTGTAGCACTTTCAGGAATACAACATAAAGTGGTGTGGTCTCCATCGCCAATATCCTCAGCAAAAGCGAGTTGAATAAGCCTATCTATCAATTCTTCTTTCATTATTTAAGTATTTTGTGTATGAATAAGCATAAAAAAAGCATTAACATTGCTGTTTCACAATATTAATGCTTTTATATAGATTTAAAATTTTTCTATTTTAAATTGATTGATCAGACATTGATTGTCTGATTTTTTTCCAAAGTAAGTAACCCTGAATTCTCCTGTTGCAGTGGTTAATTTGCCAATAATATAGCTGGAACCTGTTCTTTCACCACTGTGAATGATTGAAAAATCTTTCGGCGCATTGGATTGAAAGAACTTACTTAAAGCAGCATTCGCATCAACATCCGAACATGTTTTTTCAAGGTCAAGTATCTTTAATTCAACTGATTTTGCAAAATATTTTCCAATTAAACCTACATTTCCGGTTTTTAATCCAGTTACAATATCCGGAGAGATATTTTGCGATTGTGCGAACATTGTGAAACAAACTAAAATGCCCGTTAAAAGGAATTTAATTGTTTTCATACTATCTAGGTTAGAAGGGTATTCAATTTTATAGGATACCCATATTTTAGGAAACAAAGATACTGCTTAATAAAAAACAGTTCTTTATTTTTGTGTTAAAATTTGAAAAAAACTTTATTTACTCCAGAACTGAACCCATTTTTGCTCCTCTCTAGTAAGCTTGGATAAATCGGCTTTATAACTGAAATCGGGGAAATACCAAATCTGTTGTTCAAAATACTTTTGCAATTCCAGCGTTGAGAAAACATATCCTCTTTTGGCAAAAGGCAGGTTGCGAAGTATCTTTTTTGAGATTTCATCCGAAGCGGTCATATCTTCATACGCATAATACTGAATCATATTTGGATAAATGTATTGTGTTGTTTTATAGTTGAATACATCTTCAAACGAAAAATATCCGACAGGCGAAGAAAGGTATAATTCACCGATAGGTTTAAAATTTTGCTTTTGAAAAATCAAAGTACCTTCTTTGATATAGAATTCACTAGCTCTATCGGTATCATTTTCAAAATAAGACACATTCCGAGCTTCACCCTTTTTTCCTGTACCCGAAATAATCCACTCATTGGTATTATCAAAAAATGTTTTTTGAATATCAATTAATTGCTCTTTACCCAAATTAATATTCAATGTGAAATCATCAATCTGTTTGTTTCCCCATCTGCCGGCTGCCGAAAGAATATAGTTAAAAGTATATTCATTATACACAAGTGTTGAAAGTTCGCATGTGTAAGTGTGTTTTATAATATTCAATCCTTTTTTAAAATCAGCCTTGAAATGATAAACATACATAAAATCAACATAATCTCCGTTTTCATCGAGGCTTTGTCGTATTTGTCCTGATGTCAACGATTTGAACTTTCCGTTTCGATAATAAATACTGTCGTTTACAATGGAAACCTGATAAGGCAATTGAACGCCATTCATATTTACCATAAACTTATGCAAATACGGTTGTTCATTGTTAATAGGTTCAATATTGGCATCTCCATGAGGCGAAGTAGCTTCAAATCCTACAATAATAGATTTTGCTTCTCCCGGATTGTTAAACTCGTAATAAACAAACACATCCACCTGATGCCGGTTATTATTGTTGCGTTTGATTGACAGAATTTCTTTTTGTACCGAAATATTTGTCTCAATTATTGGAATCAGTTGATTTCCAGCAACGTGAAAAGCTCCATCGTTAGCTTGGAGATTTAGTGATAAGATTAATGGGAGAGTGAAAAAAATAACTTTCTTCATAACAGATAATCGGATTGTTTATTCAAATTTCCAATGCTCCAATTAATTCATTTACAGATGTGTAATTATGTCTATTCAGGTAATCATCAATACCTTCCACAACTTCTAATGCTACTTTCGGATTGATAAAATTTGCCGTACCGATTTGAATAGCAGTTGCTCCGGCCAATATAAATTCGATGGCATCTTTTGCATTCATAATACCACCTAAACCGATAATGGGAATTTTTACCGTCTGATATGTTTGCCAAACCATTCTTAATGCAATCGGTTTAATACAAGGTCCGGATAATCCTCCCGTTACAGTTGAAAGTATCGGTTTACGGCTTTCGGCATGAATAGCCATCCCCAAGAAAGTATTGACTAAAGAAACGCTATCCGCCCCTTCAGCTTCAACAGCCCGGGCAATTTCGGTAATATCAGTAACATTAGGTGATAGTTTTACTATCAATGTTTTTGGGTAAATTTTACGAACTTCACGTACTACTTCTCCTGCCATTTTGGGACTTGTTCCAAAAGCCATGCCACCTTCTTTAACATTCGGACAGGAAATATTCAGCTCAATTGCTGGAATTTTATCCAATAGAGCTACTTTTTCGGCACAGGCAATATAATCCTCAACAGTAGAGCCTGATACATTTACAATCATGTGAGTATCGTAATCTTTAATGCGGGGATATATAGTTGATGCAAAATAATCAACGCCCTTATTTTGCAGTCCTACAGCATTTAACATACCTGAAGATGTTTCTGCCATGCGTGGATATGGATTTCCTTCTCTTTTAAGAATAGTAGTTCCTTTTACAAATATTCCTCCTATTCTCGATATATCAAAGAAGTCGGAAAACTCTTCTCCGAAACCAAATGTTCCGGATGCTGTCATTACCGGATTCTTTAAATTCAGCTTATGAATGTTTACATTTAGATTTACCATAGTAACTTTTCTATATTAAATACGGGACCTTCTTTACAAACACAAACATGACCTTCGCGCGTATTCTCCACACAACATAAACATGCTCCAAAACCGCATGCCATCGTATTTTCGAGAGATACCTCACAGAAAATTTTATTCGTTTTTGCATAACGAGCTACAGCCATCATCATCGGTTTGGGTCCACAAGTGTAAATAGTATCAAAAGAATTATTTTTGAGTATTGAATGTTGGGTAACATATCCTTTTTCGCCCAAAGAACCATCTTCGGTTGTTAAATGTACTTCGCCATATTTCTTAAATTCATCCAGTTGAAGTAAATCATCTTTTGAACGGGCTCCCAACAGAAAAGTTGATTTAAAACCTCTTTCTTTAAGGTATGCACCCCAAAAAAGCATTGGGGCTGTTCCGCAACCTCCACCTACTAATAACAATTTGGAGTTCTTATTTTCAGGTAAAGTAAATGAATTACCTAAAGGTAGAATCATATTTATCTTGTCACCAGTTTTTACTTCGGCCAATTTTTTAGTTCCTTCGCCAACAAGACGCACTAATAGCCAAAATTCATTTTTATTTTTATCTACATAATTGATAGATAAAGGCCGGCGAAGAAAAGTTCCGGGAGAATTATCAATTTTAACTTCAGCAAATTGCCCGGGAAGCATTTCAGGTAGTGAAGTGCCTGATGTGAATTTTAATTGGACATAATCGTTATTTACCCTTAGGTTTTCGGTAACTTTGAAATCCAATACATATTTTTTCATATTATATAATTGATATTCAATTTATTGTAGAAAATATAATTTTATTTATTTCAGAGGACAAAGGTACGAATAATTATGCAATATTTGAGTTACAAGTAAGACATTAGAAGTTGTAGAGAAGGATAATTGTATTTTAATAGGCATGAGCTACCTTGTAATATGCAATCTTCATAAAATAAAATTTAGGCTAGAATGTTACCACTAAAATTTTGTAAATCCATTCATTTCTTTTACACCTTCAGCATTTAGTCTCAATGCTTCTTTTTCAGATAATCTTTTGTCGGGAAAGCAATAGGTTGATATTTTTGCAGTCTTTCGATTGCCGAATTCTTCATAGTATCTTACTATAAGCGAATTAGTTGTTAGTTCAACAATATCCTTTACATCTTCTTCAGGGGAACAAAGTTCGATTTGTTTATCATTTATCAAAGTCCATTTCGTGGTATAGATTTGTGGAAAATCCTTGGAAACCACATAATTATATTCTCCATCACGCTCAAAACCTACAACAATAAAGCTATTGTCGTCATAATACGTGTCTTTTGCTAAATATTCACCATTCGAAAACTGTTCTATTCGCTCTGAATATAAGAACCAATAACCATCGTGATTTGTAAGAAGTTCATTCGTTTTTTGCGCATTGGCTGTTATAATTGTTAGCACAACAAATAAAACTAAAAATACCTTCCTCATAACTTAAACTTGATTTATAGCTGAAACCTACAAAACTTCAGACACCTTTTTCTATTATTTCTCAAAACATCATCCCTTTGTCTGGAGCAAAAGTATCAAAAGTATTGTCGGAATAAAAAATAACTAATTTGGTTATTTTCTTTGTAGTAGGAATACGAATCTCTTTTAGTTCATTTACAGATTGTTGAGGTATATTTTGAATACTTTTTGGTTGATTATCCTCGTGATATTTGGTTTCCGTTTCCGTTTTGGTCGGATTTGTTGCAACCTGGTCAAATAAAGAAGGTTGTTTAGGATGATTTGAAGATAGTATTTCTTTCTTTAGCATATCACCTTTACCAAATAGCAACCAATCACTATTAATATAATCATAGCGGGAAAGTATTTTGTTCACTACTTCGAGGCTGGGTTTATTACGGCCATTTAAGATATGGGAAATAGCCGAACGATTGATACCAATTTGTTCGGCAAATTCTCCAGGCTTCACACCTAAATATTCCATTATTTGCTGAATACGTTCAACCATAGTTAGTTATATTATTTAGTTATTATTGTAAAATAATCTACACACAAATGTAAATATTAAAAATTACAAAAGCAAACAATAATTTAAAAAGTTGAATTTTTACAAAACGACCAATATATTACAATTGGAAATTAAGAACTTTGTAAAGTGCAATAACCCCTCATATTTTTCTATAAAATTAGTGCCAGTATTTTACATATAATATTGAATATTAGTTATATATATTCAATATAAACACCATAAATATTAGATTTATACAAATGTTTTTCAATACACTTTGACTATCTGTACCAGTATTATAGAATATTTGATATAATTACTATGATTTTCAGATCATTAATAATCGATACTCCATTTGTAAATATCAGATTGTTGTCGAAACGTATTCATTTGTAAACTCACAGATATAACATAGTTCAACTGTTACTATTTACAAAAGTAAATTGACTATTGTTTATATTATATACAAAAGTATCAATACATTTGTATATATCCCCTGTCTTTTTGACAGTATTTACTATTAATATAATTGTTGAGTAATTTGAGGCAAACCGTATTTTAAAGAATATAGATAAGAATATAAGTCCCGGTATTTAGCGATTGGATAAGTGTAACAGACATATTTGCATGAGGAATTGGTAGTATAAATTGATTATTATTGGTATATTCCTTAAAATAGTTGATTTATAGAAATTGTATTTAACTTATCAACTATTCTACATTAATTCTGATGTAGTTGATGAATATTTTTTCAAATATCTTCTTAGATTTATGGTTGACAGAATTATAAAGAAGGCTACTTAAGAAAAGTGAAGATATAATGGACAGAGCGATTCATAAAGTAGTTTAAAAGGGTAAATTAGAACAATATGGAGGAGAATTAGCACTTTGTGTATAATTTAGAATATTATGTTAGAAAGAAGTAAATCAATCCATATCAATATATTCTTCCATTTATATGGGATGTGTTGATTGAATTCATAGTTCACTGCACTCATCATTCAAATTCATGCGTTTCGCCTAGATTTTATAAAGTATATTTAAGATGCTTTTATTGTGAATATTTTATGTTTATTTTTTAAGTTATTGCTAAAAGTCTGATTATTAAAACAAAATAGCCGGATTCTTTTTAAGAATCCGGCTATTTGATGTATTATAATCTATTTCTTATTCAGAAATAACTTCAAAAGGAATTTCTACGCTTACTTCCTTATGTAGTTTAAGGATAGCTTTGTAATTTCCAATTTCTTTAACTGCTTCTTTGATAAGAATTTGTTTTCTATCTACAGCAAAACCTGCTTTTTCCAAGCTTTCTGAAATCTGGATATTATTTACAGAACCGAAAACTTTACCGGTAGAACTTGTTTTAGCACCGATTGTTAAACTTACGCCTTCCAACTTAGCAGCTAAAACTTCTGCATCAGCTTTCATTTTTGCTAATTTGTGCGCGCGTTGTTTCAAATTCTCTGTTAATACCTTTTTAGCAGAATCTGATGCAATAACAGCTTTTCCTTGCGGAATCAGATAGTTACGTCCGTAACCGCTTTTCACGGTAACGATATCATCCTTGTATCCAAGGTTTAATATGTCTTCTCTTAATATTACTTCCATAATTTTTCCTCCTCCTTTATTATTTCATCATATCTGTTACATAAGGAAGCAAAGCCAAATGGCGTGCTCTTTTCACAGCTTGAGCTACCCTGCGTTGAAATTTCAACGAAGTTCCGGTAATACGACGAGGAAGAATTTTTCCTTGCTCGTTTAAGAATTTCTTTAAAAATTCAGGGTCTTTATAATCAATATACTTGATTCCGCTTTTTTTGAAGCGGCAATATTTTTTCTTTTTTACATCCACAGTCGGTGGAGTCAAATATCTGATTTCGGATTGATTCTGTTGTGCCATAGCTTAATTCTCCTTTTCTTGTTTAGGTGCTTTTTTCATATTTCTTCTCTTTGCGGCGTATTCGGCAGCATATTTATCCATACGGAAAGTTAAGAAGCGGATAACTCGCTCATCGCGACGGAAATTCAATTCTAACTTTGCAATAACGGTAGGATCAGCTTTAAACTCCAACAATTGGTAAAATCCGGTAGATTTTTTGTCAATAGGGTACGCAAGCTTACGCAAGCCCCAATTTTCTTCATTCAAAATTTCTGCTCCTTCAGCTGTAAGCAGTCCTTTGAATTTGTCTACCGCTTCCTTCATCTGAACATCAGATAAAACGGGAGTTAAAATGAAAACGGTTTCATAATTGTTCATAATCGACTTAATTTAATAAAAATGATTTGATTTAGTTACTTTTAAAAATCGAGGCGCAAAGGTATGAAAAAGATTTGTTTTTCAAAATTTTTCTTTCTTATTTTGTTGAATTTCGGATGATATCCTGTCGAAAATTGATTTTTTATCTATCAAAAAAGTGTATGATTTGATTATGAGAAAAGTAATATAATAATGTTAATATTATTAAAATAAATAGACAATTATGTATTATGTTCAAAATCATATTCATGTCTAATAATAAGTTTTTAAAATACAATTTATAGGATTAATCCATTTTATTTTAAATAAAATCAATATCTTTGCACTCTTCAGAGAGATTGATTTTCTAGATTTTTTTTTATTTAGAATATTGATTATTAAGTACCTTACGAATAAGAATTTTCATAAATATAGTATTTATTACATAGTTCCGTAAAATCATTGGAGTAGGACATGGGAAAAATTATTGCTTTGGCAAATCAAAAAGGTGGAGTTGGGAAAACTACTACTACAATAAATTTGGCAGCCTCGTTGGCTGCATTGGACAAAAAGGTGTTGGTTGTAGATGCCGACCCTCAGGCTAATGCCTCTTCCGGTTTAGGAATTGATTTGAAGGAAGTAAAAAATTCGATTTATGAATGTTTTATAAATGGAGTTGATGTTCATGATGCAATAGTTTCTACAGAAATTGAAGGATTAAAGATTGTTCCGTCACATATAGATTTGGTAGGAGCAGAAATTGAAATGTTGAATTTGGAAAACCGAGAAAAAGTTCTTCAGAATATTTTGAAGGATGTGAAAGCCGAGTTTGATTATATATTAATTGATTGCTCCCCATCTTTAGGCTTGATTACTGTAAATTCTCTTACAGCGGCAAATTCGGTTATAATTCCTGTTCAATGTGAATACTTTGCATTAGAAGGGATTAGTAAGTTATTGAATACGATTAAAATAATAAAATCGAAATTAAATCCGGATTTGGAGATTGAAGGTTTCTTACTTACAATGTACGATGCTCGTTTGCGTTTAGCAAATCAAATATACGAAGAGGTTCACCGTCACTTCCGGGAGTTGGTGTTCAATACTGTGATACAACGAAATATAAAACTAAGTGAAGCCCCAAGTTATGGGCAACCTGTGTTGCTTTATGATTCAGAATCAAGAGGTTCGTTCAATCATATGCAATTAGCGCAGGAAATTATAGATAAAAACGAAAAAAAGTAATCCTTTAAATTATGACAAAGAAGAATGCCTTAGGAAGAGGATTAAGCGCACTGATTGAAACAGATGATGTAACTACAAGAGGTTCATCTTCCATTAATGAGATAGAGTTGTCTAAAATACAGCCGAATCCGGATCAACCTCGTCGGGAGTTTGATGAAGAAGCACTGAATGATTTATCGGCATCCATTAAAGCAATAGGTATTATACAGCCTATTACGTTGCGTAAAATGGAAGACGATACATATCAGATAATTGCCGGAGAACGCCGTTATAGAGCTGCTACACTTGCTGGGTTGGATGCAGTTCCTGCTTATGTAAAAACAGCCAAAGACGAGTTAGTGATGGAAATGGCGTTGATCGAAAATATTCAACGCGAAGATTTGAATTCTGTCGAAATTGCATTGGCGTATCAGAATTTGATTGAAGTTCACGGACTTACACAAGAACGATTGAGTGAACGTATTGGTAAAAAAAGAGCAACTATCGCTAATTACCTGCGTTTATTGAAATTGCCCGCTGAGATTCAGATGGGAGTGAAGGACAAAAAGATTGATATGGGGCATGCAAGAGCATTGGTTACTGTAGAAGATCCTGCTGTTCAATTAATAATTTATGAACAAATTCTTCAGAATGAATATTCAGTACGAAAAGTGGAAGATATTGTTCGTGAGGTAAATAACGGAGCTGATGTTAATAATTTAACAGGTGGAAAAAATGATGGAACCACAGTAGATGGTACTGTAATATCTGCAAGGGTAAGATTACCAGAGGAATACACTCTACTAAAGGATCATTTATCAAATTTTTTCAATACCAAAGTTAAATTTGCTTGTGATGATAAAGGAAAAGGTAAAATAACTATACCATTTGATAGTGAAGCAGAATTAGAGCACATTATGAGTGTTTTTGATGCATTGACAGATTAAGCTGTATGATACTTTCTGTGTACCTTTTTTTAATTTTTAGATAAATATCTTACAGCATCATTTGTGTTATATGTTATAGTTGTAGGTTTTAGTAGTTTATAAAAACACGAGATTTTGAGCTTCAAGCCATTCATTATATTTATACTATTATTTCAATTGTTTTTCGGATTAGCTTATGCACAAGATAATGTTGCAAATAAAGATAATGAATCAGCATCCGACTCGATTGAAGTTTCTTCTTCCGATAGTTTATTATTTAAGAAAAATGAATTTTCTTTAAGGAAAGATACATTTGAATTACCCAAAACTACAGATACATTTGTACCTAATTCGACCAAAGCTGTTTGGTATTCGGCAATCTTTCCGGGATTAGGACAAATTTACAACAAAAAATATTGGAAATTGCCCATTATTTATGGTAGCTTTGTGGGCATTGCTTATGGTTTATCATTTAATCAACGTAATTATACTGATTATGCCTTGGCTTATAAAGATGCCATGGATGATAATGTTAATACAAAAAGTTATGAAAATTTTGTTCCTGCTTCATGGTCTATGAAACAAATACAAGATGTAATGAAGAGGAAAAAAGATTATTACCGCAGGTATAGAGATTTAAGTATTATAGGAATGGTAGCCATGTATGCAGCATGTATGATTGATGCGTATGTAGATGCCGAGTTATACAGTTTTGATATTTCGCCTGATTTAAGTTTGCATGTTGAACCGGCTGTGATACAGACATCATCTTCTTATGCAAATGTATTTTCGGGCAGCGCACTGGGTTTACAGTGCCACATTAATTTTTAGAATAAGACCATGATTAAAAGTACAAAAACGATAATTTGTTTGATGACAAGCCTCTTGTTTGTTTCATCGACATTTGCACAAAAAAATGCTCGGATAGCAGCAAAAGATACGATTACTGATAACAACATCATGGTTCCGGAAATGTTGAATTCGGATGTTGATGATTCATTAATCAATTGGTTTGGGCAGAAAATTACTCCGGATGCAAATTGCTCCCAAAGCGGACAATCTTATTCCTATTCTGATCAGGATTATATCAATCGGTTAGCTAAATTACCAACGGTGATGGAAATGCCTTATAATCAAGTTGTTCGTTCGTATATTGATTTGTATGCTGAGCGCAGGAGAGGGCAAGTTAGTTCCATGTTGGGATTATCGAAATTTTATTTTCCCATGTTTGAGGAAGAATTGGCAAAAAATTCGATGCCGTTGGAATTGAAATATTTACCAATTATAGAATCTGCATTGAATCCTGTAGCATTGTCGAGGGCAGGTGCTTCCGGCTTGTGGCAATTTATGTATCCTACAGGAAAAATGTTTGGCTTGAATGTTAACAGTTTTGTTGATGAACGTAGAGATCCGATAAAATCTACCCAGGCTGCCGTTAAATATTTAAAAGAATTATACGATGTATATGGCGACTGGCATTTGGCTATTGCTGCATACAATTGTGGTCCGGGTAATGTCAATAAGGCCATACGTAGAGCCAATGGACAAAAAGACTATTGGGTAATATATAACAATTTACCTCGTGAAACGAGAGGATATGTACCGGCTTTTATTGCAGCCACTTACATCATGAACTATTATCAGGATCATGGTATATGTCCGGCTCAAACACAACTAACATTAGTCACGGATACAGTTCATGTGGATGAAATGGTGCATTTTCAGCAAATTTCGGAAATATTGTCGGTTCCAGTAGATGAAATCAGGGCATTGAATCCTCAATATAAAATTGATATAATTCCGGGTAACACAGGAACACAGACATTACGCTTACCTATGGATGCAGCACTTGCATTTGAATGTAATAAAGACTCTATTTGTGCATACAGGGCGAATGATTTTTTGGTTAATAATCGTCGTATAGTAAGTGTTGGAGGAAGTTCATATTCATCAGGTTCATCAGAGAGTGGTAGTGTGCGAACACGAACTGTAGTACACAAAGTTCGAAGTGGAGAAACATTATCAAAAATAGCAAATAGATATGGTATAACTGTTTCTGAATTAAAGAGTTGGAATCGATTGAGAAGTAACTCTGTAAAAAGAGGACAATCATTGAGAATACGAATAGAGACTGTTAATTATTCATCGTCTTCGCAAAAATCTGAAACTGAAACTGCTGAAAAAGTAGAAAAAGTAGAAAAAGTAGAAGTAGGTACAGGTAGCCGTTCTCTTGCAAGCATAGTTCAAAATTCAGGTTCTGAAAGCTCTGATTCTCCAATAGAATCAGCAGCAAATAAAGTAACAACAAGTACTCCGTCTTCATCACCTGAAAGAGGGGTTCAAGTATCTGAAAAAAAAGAACAACCATCAACAAAAGCAAATACCAGCAAGAAAGCAAAAAGTTATAAAGTAAAAAGAGGAGATACGCTTTCGGGAATTGCCGAAAAAAATGGAGTATCTATGGCACAATTAAAAAAACTAAATAACATATCAAACTCAAATATTAGAATTGGGCAGGTTTTAAGACTACCATAAGCATAAAAATTATATTCTACTATTATTAGTAATTTTTAATTTATAACAAGCGATATGGATTCAAATGTATCATTAACAGACAAAGGACAACCAGACATTATTGAGCAAGAATTTCAAGCTCTGATTAATGATTATTTGAATACGAAACACAGGCAAAAGGTGGAGAAAATAACCAAAGCATTCACTTTTGCATGTCAGGCACATAAAGGTATAAAGCGACGTTCGGGCGAACCTTATATTATGCACCCTTTAGCAGTAGCACGTATTGTTGTAAATGAAATCGGATTAGGTTCTACTTCTATTTGTGCTGCGTTATTGCATGATGTTGTTGAAGATACTGATTATACAGTTGAGGATATTCAAAATCTATTTGGAGAAAAGATTGCCAAGATTGTAGATGGTTTGACTAAAATATCCGGTGGTATATTTGGAGATAATGCATCTTCCCAAACCGAAAACTTCCGAAAGTTGTTACTTACCATGTCGGAAGATATTCGAGTAGTACTTATAAAAATGGCCGATCGCTTGCATAACATGCGCACATTGGATTCGATGTTGCCAAGCAAGCAATTCAAGATAGCTGGTGAAACCCTCTATATTTATGCTCCGTTAGCGCATCGTTTGGGGCTCTTTTCCATCAAATCGGAACTTGAAGATTTAAGTTTCAAGTACGAACATCCCGAAATTTATAAGAATATACAGAAAAAGATTGCAGCCACAGAGGCATCTCGTAATCAGATATATGAAAGTTTTGCTGTCCCGGTTAGAGTAAAACTTAATGAAATGGGAATAAAGTTTGATATGAAGAATAGAATAAAATCAGTTTATTCTATTTGGAATAAAATGCAAACGAAAAATGTTCCCTTTGATGAAATCTATGATTTATTTGCAGTGCGTATTGTATTTACTCCAACACCAGGACAGGATGAAAAGACAGAATGTTGGCGCATTTATACAGCTATTACAAACATTTACAAATTACATCCCGAAAGAATCAGGGATTGGGTAAGCCGCCCTAAGGCAAATGGATATCAAGCATTGCATCTTACGGTTATGGGGCCGGGAGGGCATTGGATTGAAGTGCAAATCAGAAGTGAAAGAATGAATGAGATAGCTGAACGAGGGTTGGCTGCTCATTGGAAATATAAAGTTGGAGATGATTCGCATATTGATGAAGAGACTCAATTAGATAGGTGGTTAAAGGAAATAAAATTGATATTGGAAGATCCTGATCCTGAAGGTATTGATATGCTGGATACCTTGAAAATGAATCTTTTTTCATCAGAAATATTTGTATTTACACCAAAAGGAGAAATTAAGACCTTGCCACAAACTGCAACAGCACTTGATTTTGCTTTTTCATTGCATTCGGATCTTGGGTATCATTGTATCGGAGCAAAAGTAAATCATCGTTTGGTTCCTGCCAGTCATAAATTGCAAAGTGGGGATCAAGTTGAGATACTTATTTCAAAAGCACAAAAACCGAAAGAAGAATGGTTTAGTTATGTGACAACAGCAGAGGCACATACAAAAATAAAAGCTTTTTTGCGAAAAGAAAAACGGAATGTTATAAAGGCTGGACATACTCTTACCAATGAATTTATTAAGACATTGAAAGAATCTGGTACACACATTAATCCCGATCGATTGGCTCATTATTATAATGAAACGAAAGATGAATTTTATTATAGAGTAGGAGTAGGTGATATCTTGTTGAATGATAATACAAAAAAGTTATTTGAAAAGAAATCCGGAAATATCATAATGCGTTATTTGAGGCGTTTTGGACCAAATACAAAAAGTGATATTCTTCAAGATGATAATACAATAATTGTTATTCCTGAAAAACAGATTGAGAAAAAACAAAATATCGAATTGGGTATTGTTGTTGATAAAAAGAAGGCATTCGTATTAAATAGGGAAGCATACAACAACACGTTTGTAATTGCAAAATGCTGTAATCCGATTCCCGGAGACGATGCTGTAGGTTATATCGAAAATAAGAGGATTGTAGTTGTTCATAAGCGCTCTTGTCCTGTAATAATGCGCTTGAAAAGCAGCTTTGGAGAACGCATTGTTTCTGTAGATTGGAAAATGCAAAAGGAAGTTTATTTCTCGGCTATAATTGAAATCAGAGGTATAGATAGTGTTGGTATTTTGAATAAGATTACACAAATTATATCTCAGGAAGATATTAATATTCAAAAGATTAATACCGAATCAAATGATGGCATATTTGAAGGAAGAATATCTTTATTAGTTCATAACTCAGTGGAAGTAGATGAATTATGTAAGTCATTATTGAAGGTCAAGAATGTAGAATCTGCAGTTCGTACTACAGAATAAAAAATGTTATCTTAAATCTAGTATACTTATCCTTTATTTGCTAAAATATAAATAAATGAAACATTATCTGTTTTTCTTCATTGCTTTTTGTGTTGCATCTGTAGTTTATTCTCAAAACAACAAAACGATGGTTGACAGCATTACATCTCAATCATCAGGGAAAGGCAAAATTACCATCCATCAGGAAGCCGGGATTACAAATCTTATTGGTAAAATAAATAGTTCAGGCTCATCATCTCTTAAATCGACTGTTGTAAGTAGGAAAGGATATAGAATTCAGGTGTATTCGGGTAGTAGTCAACAAAAGAATGCGAAAGATGAAGCCTATGCTCGGGAAAGGAAAATAAGAGGACGGTTGCCTTATAGTACTTATGTATCATTTAATTCTCCGTTTTGGAAAGTACGAGTTGGGGATTTTAGCGACCGGCCAAGTGCAGAAGCAGCTGTTGAGGAAATAAAAAAAACATGTCCGGAATATAGTAGTGAACTATATATTGTAAGGGATGATGTAAATATACGAAGTGTAGAGTAATAGTCAAACAAATGAGTGCTGGTTGCAAAATAAAATTTGTCAACTAAAAAATAAATGGATAAAACAGAGCAAATAGCTTATCATTATAAGCAAATTATTGAGTTATTGGGTGAAGATGTAAACCGGGAAGGTTTATTAAAAACACCATTTCGTGTAGCAAAGGCCATGCAATTTTTGACTGAAGGATATGAGCTGAATCCGAATGAGATGCTGAGTTCGGCAAAATTCAGGGAAGATTACCGTCAAATGGTTATAGTAAAAGATATCGATTTATTTTCTCTATGTGAACATCACATGCTTCCGTTTTTTGGAAAGGCGCATGTTGCCTATATTCCTAATAAATATATTACCGGATTAAGTAAAATAGCACGTGTTGTGGATGTTTTTGCTCATCGTTTGCAGATTCAGGAAAGATTAACTACCCAAATTAAGAATTGTATTCAGGAAACACTTGAACCACTAGGTGTTATGGTGGTTATTGAAGCACAACATATGTGCATGCAAATGAGGGGAGTAGAAAAGCAACATTCGATAACTACAACTTCTGATTTTACCGGAGTATTCAATCAGGCAAAAACAAGAGAAGAGTTTATTTCTTTGTTAAAAAGATGATTTAAGCTACCTGTATTCATTTACCTTTTATTTCAAAATAGTTTGATAATCAATCCTGATATTGTGAGATAATAATGCAGATAATTAAGTACAAACAAACTGATTCTCTAAAACGAAGGTGGTTTATTATCATTTATTTTACTTTATTGGTGACATTGGCAATTTTTGCTTTTACGAATGATGCAATACTTGATTTTATCAATTCATTTCAAACGGGAACATTTATAGGACTTTTGGCAGGGATTATATTCATTTCTCCTCTTTTGCTGATAACAAAACTCACTTCACATGATGCAACAATAGAGTTGGATGAAAAGCAACTGAAAGTGTCGGAAAAGGGAAAAGACGTTATTGTTAGATACACGGATATTGAAACCATGTACATGCACCGAAAACGATTGAATGTCCTTGAATTAATGGATAGTAGGCGAACGCTATTATATACTTTTTGGCCTTGCAACAATGGAGATGTAATTGAAGAATTGATTAATTTTCTTTCCAAGGAAATATCATTTAAAAAAGCAAAAAAAGTAGTTAAGTTCAGAGGAGCTCACTATGATTCGGTAACATTTATACGCAATATGCGCTCCAATTAACTACATCTAACTCATTTTACTTCCTCTAATTACTTTGTTTATTACTTAAAATGCCTCATTAAAGTTAAAATAGAATCCTTTGGTATCTCTTCCTATCCCAAAATCCAAACGGAGAGCCATACGTGGTTGAACTTCATAACGAAAACCAATTCCTCCGTTGGGGAGAAAATTATCAAATCCTAAATCGGGGGCAATGCTTCCTCCGGCTAACCAACCTACAAGTCCATATTTGCTCCTTTCTCCATTTTTTTTGTAGAAGGAATGGCGGTATTCAACGATACCAAAGATCATATCTTTATCCCGGTACTGACCCCAAAGATATCCTCTTAAATCGAAAGGTGTTCCCAACTGAGACATTTCTCCATAAGGAACATCTCCAACCGCGAAACGTCCGCGAAGCTGCATTGCTAAAGTTTGACCGGGTTTGAATAATTGTATATAATGCCGGGCATCCAGATTATAAACCTGATAATCATTATCTCCGCCAAAATATTTCCCGTAAAACATCGCTTGAGCCAATAAATACCAACCTTTCCATGCATTTACGGCTACGTCGCGTGAATCAATCATTGCATGAACTCCCAGCCCCACATTAAACGGATTATCGTTGTATTCTATATAATTAGGATCGGCTGCAACACCGGCAGATGGATCTTTACCGTGGGTATAATTAATATCCAATGCTCCTCCAACAAAATAAGTAGGTTTGAATTGCCAAAATACCTGTGGGTTTAATTGAAACCAATTTCGTTTAAATTCTGTGGTAGAATCGGATTTGGCAGTATTTCGTCCGTTGTCATAGCCTATCCCAAAATAATTATCAGGCATGTTTTTGAACCAAATATCGGCATTAATACGTAATTTATCGTGATTCCAGAATGTTGTTATCTTGGATGATAAAAAAACTGCACCTGTAGTACTAATTCCCAATGTAACAGGAAAAGAGGAACGTTGTAATGAAGTATCTTTTTTATCCGTGAGAAATGACATCAAAGTACCTCCAGCTATGGAAAAGCCTAATTCGGGAGTATAACCGGGACCTAATACAGGCGTTATTAAAAAATCCCCTTTTTCTTCTTTTTCCTTTTGCTTTATTTGCCAACGTTTCAAAAAACCTACATGTTTGGTTGAATCAGCTTCTTCCTGACTCCAAGCAAAAGTTATGGAAAATATCATCAAAATAAGTAATATGTTCTTCTTCATCGTTTTATTTATTTTTTATAAATAATGCTAAACTTGTATTATAATTTAACAATTATAGTCTCTGATAGTTCAATAGTGTTAATTGAAAATTTTACATTTTAAGAAATCAGAGTAATAGGAACAAAACGTATTGCATATTCTTTTGAAATACTTGAAATTTTGGATTATTTTTGTGCATTCAAATACGCAGAAATGGCTGAAAACGAACAAATGGAATTAAAAACCTTCGATTTGGTAAAAAAATACCGAACCCGAACGGTTGTTAATCATGTATCAATCAATGTAAAGCAAGGAGAAATAGTAGGATTGCTTGGCCCTAACGGTGCAGGAAAAACTACAACTTTCTACATGACTGTTGGATTGATTACTCCCAATCAAGGAAAAATATTCCTTAATGATATGGAAATAACCAAGTTTCCGATGTATAAACGTGCTCAAAACGGAATAGGTTATTTGGCTCAAGAAGCTTCGGTTTTCCGTAAAATGACGGTGGAAGATAATATCCGTTCGGTATTGGAAATGACCAAAAATAGCCGTGAATATCAACGGGAAAAATTAGAAACATTGATTGCCGAATTTGGATTGGAGAAGGTTCGCAAGAACTTGGGAGATCAGCTTTCCGGTGGAGAAAGAAGACGTACGGAGATTGCCCGTTGCCTTGCGATTGATCCTAAGTTTATTATGTTGGATGAGCCATTCGCAGGAGTTGACCCGATTGCTGTTGAAGATATTCAATCGATTGTGGCTCAACTGAAAAACAAAAATATAGGTATTTTGATAACAGACCACAACGTGGATGAAACATTAAGTATTACAGACAGGGCATATTTGCTGTTTGAAGGACGAATTTTGTTTCAAGGAACAGCCGAAGAATTAGCATCAAATGAAATTGTTCGCGAAAAATACTTGGGTAAACACTTCGAACTGAAACGGAAAAATTTTTAATTTTTATTTGGAAGTATTTCTTATAAATTGTTTTTGATAATATCCAAGTATCTCTGTGTGTAATTGAACGTATTTTTCACCTTCTACCCTTTTTATCTTTCCAGTATTGCCATTAACCCAAATACCGGGTAAATAATACCATTGTGTTTTTAAATTATAGAAACGGTAATTATTTGCAAATACATAATATCCTTCATAAATAAGATAAAGGTATGTATTTATCGTATCGGCTTTTTTCGTTTTGAATCGATAGTTTGCACAAATCTGTGTGGCTGAATCCGCAGAGATTGTAAATTCTTTTTCCTTTTCCAAAAATTCTGATGTATTTGCAAGATATGCCTTCTTGTTGGAAACAGATATGCAACCGAACATAAAGATCAGAACTGAAATTATTGTGATAATTATTAAGTTGATGTATTTCAAGTGATTATATTGTTTGTTTCGATAATAATTTTTTTTATTAATAAGGTTTTGTAAACTGAGTATTAGCTTTAATTATACTTAACTAATTAATAATGGTAACAAATAACGATTAACAAATAACAAATCATCAATCCTCTTTTGTCGGCCAATAAGGAGATGGCTCCCGCGTAGATTTCAAAAGAGATTTCATTTCCTCTAATTTTTGAGGATTTACGACTGATAAATCATTTTTTTCGAAAGGATCTTTTGCAATATTAAATAATTCGCAAGTTTCGCCTGTTTTATTTCGTATCAGTACCATTTTCCAATCACCTTTGCGAATGGCATATTGTTCGCCGGGAAATTCCCAATACAGAACCCGGTCACTTGTATTTTGCGATTTTCCCGATAAAAGCGGAAGAATATTCAACCCATCCGTATGTGCAGGCAATTTTGCATTGGCTAATGCAGCTAAAGTCGGCATCACATCCGGAAAATAAATCGGATTATCGCGGGTTTCTCCGGCCGGAATATGTCCTTTCCAATTGGCTATAAAAGGAACCCGGATACCGCCTTCATACATTAATGCTTTACGGCCTCTTAATCCGCCGTTGCAGTTCAATTCTTCCAATGGAGCCTGTTGTGCGCCGCCATTATCCGAAGCGAATATAATCAGTGTATTATCTCTTAGTCCTTCCTTTTCCAAAAAATCAATCAAACGACCAATAGCTTCGTCTGTGTGTGTGATTAAGGAAGCATATAGTTGAGCTGTTTCTGTAAGTCCCATTGAATCATAAGGTTTTACACTATTGATATGATATGGTTCATGGGGAACATCAAAAGCCAGGTAGAGAAAAAATGGTTGATTTTTATTCCTACGGATAAAATCAATCGATTCATCTACAGATAAATCGCTATCATGAATCCCCCTGACATTATTCTCATTTTCAGGAACAACCGTCAAATCCCGGTTACTAAAACGCAATGCCGGATAATAATAAGGTGTATTCGAATCTTCTGTACTAATTAGCCATCCATAGAATTCGTTAAAACCCCGGTCTAAAGGTCCGGCTCCGGGATTGAATCCATCGAGATGCCATTTATTAACCAAACAGGTTTTATATCCAGCTGCATTTAAGATGGTTGCAATCGTTGTATCCGAAGGCAATATATGCATCCGTCTGATAGGATTTCCATTTTTTAATCCGGGTAATCCGCCGTTTTTGCAGAAATTATTGCGAATGGTAGTATGACCCGTATGTTTTCCGGTCATTAATGCACAACGAGATGGCGAACTAACTGCCGATCCTGCATAACATTGAGTAAACCGCATCCCATCTTGTGCCAACTTATCAATGACAGGAGTTGCAATTACTTTGTTTCCATAACAAGCCAAATCTCCGTAGCCCATGTCATCGGCTAAAATAAATACAATATTTGGCTGATTTTGTTTGCTCTGGGCAACTCCGGATGCAGCTGTACTTAATCCTGCAATTGCAGATAATATAGTCGGAATAATAGTAGGTTTCATAGTTATAAAGAATTTTGAATCAAAAGTAGATAATCGAATTGAGTTAAAAAATGGAAAATTGTTCAAATGTATGAAAATAAAAAGGATTATTTGTAAAATTTCTGTTTGAATGGTAGATTTATGATATCCATAACTACTTAATTTAATGTTGTATACACTCATTAATTAATGTATTTTTACATTTATATGTTTATATTTGTATCTTTTTAAACCAAAGACTCTTGGATTAATTATATCTTCGTCATTCTTTTCTATATACATTTCTTAAAAAAATTAACAATAAGACAATTTCCTTTAATCCATTTTCATGTGAATGTTCTTTTGAAGTAAGTATCACATGAACATTAAAAAATTAATAATATGAAGAAAAAAGTACTTTTTTATCTTTTCTTATTCGTTTTTGCATCAACCTACTCTCAACATGTGAGCCGAGAGTATGCTGAAAAAACAGCAATAGCTTTTCTGCAAAAACAATCATCTCAAAAATTGAGGAGTTCCGGAACGTTGAATATAGCAATGACAAAAGCCGAAATTGTTTCCGGTGATACATTGTTATATATTTTCGAAGCGGAAAACAAAAATGGCTTTGCTGTTGTTTCGGCAGATTTCCGGGCGGATCCGATTCTATGTTATTCACCTAATGGCTTTTTAGGAGATCCTCAAGATTTTCCTCCAGCATTTATTGATTTTATAGAAGCCTATAAAGGATACGTTCGGGATATTGCGAATGAACCGACTCTTCGAAGTTCGGCAAAAAATCCAAAGTGGGATGAAATTAATAACAGTATTTCGTTAAGATCAACAACTGCCGAAATTATCAAGGGACCGCTTCTTACGACAAAGTGGAATCAAGATAGAAATTACAATGGTTTTTGTCCGGAAGATCCCAATGCTATGATCGGATATGAAGGACGAGTACCTACTGGGTGTGTTGCTACGGCTATGGCTCAACTTATGAAATATTGGAATTATCCCAACTATGGAATCGGCTCACATAGTTATACATATTCCGGGTATGGAACTCTTTCTGTTGATTTTTCTCAAGGGTATTATGATTGGAATAGCATGCCGAATATTTCATATACTTACCAAAATGAAGTGGCTAAATTGATGTATCATTGTGGTGTTTCTATAGGTATGAGGTATGCTCCCGAAGGATCGAGTTCAGGTCCAACAGCTGTGTCTGAAGCATTAGTAAATTATTTCAAATATTCGGAATCTATCAGATTTTATGATAAAATGACATATTATTCTGATTCACAATGGATTGAGATGCTTAAATTAGAGCTGGATAATGACAGACCTATGCTTTACTGCGGTACAGAGGATTATGGATTAACTCATGCTTTGATATGCGATGGCTACGATTCGGAGGATAAATTTCATTTCAATTTCGGTTGGAGTGGTTATTATGACGGTTATTATACTATTTATAATTTAAGATATTATAAAAATCCGGATGTGCTTATAGGTGTTGCTCCGAAACCTGTTGCAGTAACATTGGAAAAAAGGAAAACTGCCGGTAATCAAGTTAAACTTTTCGGACATATAAACCCTGATGGCAGCAATGTTTCTTTAATCCGATTTGAATTATATGAAGGAATCAACAGTACTCCTGTTTATGTTGATGCATCCACACTTTCATCTTCATCTCGAACGATTGATGAGGTTTCTTCTTCAATGATTTCTTTAGAATACGGCAAAAAGTATAAATACAGATTAACAGCCAAAAAAGCTGATAATACGATAGTGTATGGTGATTATTTTTCCATTTTTCCTATAGAAGAAGATATATGGAAAAAACAAATATCGGGTGTAACAGCCAATTTGAATTCTGTTTATATGCTTTCCGAAACAACCGGCTATGTTTGCGGAGATGGTGGAATAATTTTAAAAACAACGGATGGAGGAAAAAATTGGATTGAACAAGCAAGCGGAGTTACTGATGATGATTTCAAAGGAATATTTTTTATTGATGCAAATACAGGGTTTGTTGTCAGTTGGAAAGGCAAAATGTTGGAAACAACAAATGGTGGGACAAGCTGGTCGATAATAGATGTAAATAACTATTCTATTCCCCTTTCCGGAGTTTATGCCGAGTCCGGAGATAATGTATTAATTGCTGCTTATAATGGAATCTATTCATATAATGGTTCAACAGTATCATTAAAAAGTTCAAATAATACTAGGCCTTCCACTTCTATATGTAAGGCAAACGATACATATTTTGTTAAAGGTGGACTAATAGATAATGGTTTATACTACAGTAATGATAATGGAGCAAATTGGAGAACATGTAGTAAAACTATGGCTGAAAGTAAAAAGGTGACCGGAATTGCAGCTTATCCTGGTTCGGGATATGTACTAGGATGTGTTAATGAAAATAACATAAGTGAAAATGGAGGGTTTTTGATGAAATTGGACTTAAATGGTTACCCTTATCAGGATCTTTTAACAAGTCCAGTTACAACACCGTTGAATGGTATTACTTTCAGTTCGGAAACGAACGCTTATGTTGTTGGAAACAACGGGGTTATACTTAAAACAACCAATAGGGGAAATGATTGGAGTATTATTTCTCCAACCGAAATAAATACCAATAAACTAAATGCAGTATCATTTCCTTCTTTAACGAACGGATGGGTTGTTGGAGATAACGGTACAATTTTACACTCCGAAGCAGCCTATTTATTGGTAGACGATGAAGATATATCCTTTGAGCTTCCCAGCAATATTTCCGAAACTACGATTATTCATGTCAATACCAATTTAGATGACTGGAGTATCAATTACGATGCATCATGGTTATCTGTTGTAAAGAATGTTACCGAAAAAACAATAACAGTAACAGCGCTTTCAACTAACTCGTCTTCTTCTCAAAGAAGCGCTGAAATCAATGTTTCCGGAAATGGAGTCAATCCGGTTACTTTAACGGCAATACAGCCCAAAGGAACTAATACTAATATTTTAGATATTACAACAAATCAAACTATTTATCCTAATCCTTCAACCGGAATATTTAATATTACGCTGAATAAGGATATCAATAATGCGATTGTGTATATTTATGATTCAAAAGGGCTTGCAGTTTATCAGAAAACAGTATCCTTCAAATCGGGAATCAGTAAGGAGATAAATATAACAGGAGCTTCTTCAGGAATATATTATATTGTAATTCAAACTGAAGATGACCAGGATGTTTATAATGCGAAATTGATGATAAAGTGATAATAATCTAGGATGTTAATAAACAGAAAAAGAGGCTGTAATGCCTCTTTTTCTGTTTATTGTCAATTATTCAATTTCTCATTTCTTTCTCATTTCCTTTTCAAAATAATCCGGAAATTTAGATTCTTAACACCACCACTATTGTTTATTTTCCATGAAGCATCGGCAAAAGAAGATAATACTTTATTAAATTTTTTACGAGGCCAGTTTTTAGGTGTAGTTATAGTTGTGCAATGGCCTTCTTGGGATAGAAGTAAAGTAAAGTTTTTATTTTTCAATTCTTTATATAGTTTTTCCAGTTCGTTCGGATTACTATTTAAAGAATCTATTATTTGGTTTTCATCAATTGTTGCATTACAATCCATACATGAGAATGCACAAATAGGGTCACCGTGAGAACCATCACTATAATAGATTGGTTTACATTCTCCATAAAACATCCTTTGAGGTTTTTCTTGTAACACATTTATGTTAATTTTTTCATCTGGTTTGTTTAATACAACTTCTATTGTGTATGTTTTAGGTTGCAGCCTGATTTCAATTTTATTTGTATCAAGAACATTACTTATTGGAATATCAAAAGGTTGATATCCAATTGAACTTATTATTAATTTAGCTCCATCTATCAACTCATCCGGTATTTTAATAAGGTCTCTACCATCGATATCTGTTGTACCAACAAAATTATTGTCTCTTCCTAATTTCTGTTCAAATGAATAACTTCCTGTTTCCATTTCAGGGCAATAATAAAAGATGTAGCAATTATGATATGCTTCATAATCGTCATTTAGTAATTGGACAATGATATTTTTCAGATTTTCCGGTTCAGTATGTGGTGGTTTTTTAATTGTCAAGATGGGCAACGGTACCGGATATTCGACTATTTCAACTCTCGTTGGATTTGCATCAACGATTATTATTTTTATTTGTTTTTTATTTGCCGATTGCTTTATTGTATCAATAAAATCAGGCGTGACTTTTTCTTTTTCCTTAACAGTGATAGAAGTAGAAAAGGAGATATTTGTCAATTTTTCATCTTTTTGAATTTCTTGTTTATTTGTACAAGAGAATTGCAATAGACAAAGAATTGGTATGATAACATTAAATATTTTCATTTAATTTAATACTTTTACCTCTTCTCCAACGCTTCATACAGTCTTTCAGGATATTGAACACTATCTCCAAATGTAGAGCGCATAACTTCGTAAATATCTTTACCTTGGGATGAAAAAATAATCCGTTCATTAGGTGTTAAAATAATAATGGCAGGAGCTCTATTGATATTGAATTTTTTCAACACTTTTATATTATCAGGCTCAATATGAAACATGACAAACCGTTTTGTCAGATTTTCATTATAGTCGCCGGATGTTACAGCTAATTCGAAGGGATTCATATAATTATACTCACCATTGGGATTATAAACCAACACCAAAAAACGTTCTCCATATTGTGTTGCATCCAATGCTATGTTATATTCGGAAGTATATACCGGGCCATCAACCGAAATTACCGGTGGAGCAGGAGGGGAGGTCGGCTTTTGAGGCGCAACAATTGTATCTACCAGAATTTTATCTGAGGCAGAATCTGTCTTATTGCTATTTATTTGATTATTTGAGAATGCTTTGTGTCTTATTGTTGGATTTAATGCTTCGCTATAAAGATATTGATTATCAAAGTTTACCAATGACGAATCAACTTCATTTCCCATATAGTAAAGATTTAACCTGAATTTTTCATCTTCCGACAGGGAATATAAAACAAGTTCATTGTTATTTTCGCCTTTCTTCATCCGGAAAGATTCAGGCATTTTGTATGTCCTGTATTTGTGGATGATAATATCATTTACATCCGAAGGTAAAGCATAAGCATAAACATCTGGATTCAATTGAGAGGAAGTGATGATAAACAAAGAATCTGATTTATTGGTGATAAAAGCGTTTTTTTCATATCCGGACTTTTCCTTATAAAAATCTGGCATTGTGATAAATTTACCCTCCGGAATAAAGTGTTTATCAATCAATAATTTATCATCATCAATTCTGAAAAAATTATCCGTTTGTATGCGGATTTTACCTTTTTTTACATCCTTTGATTTTCCGGCTTCAACAACATATTCCTCAGGAATGGAATCCATATTCAATGCAAAAGAATTAGCATCTTCGGAATAAGTTCCTTTGATGATAGTTTGTACTTTTTCACTTTCGGAACCGGAATCATCTGGACGAGTTTCGACAAATTGAAATACAAGCTGGTTATTATCAAAGATATGCAAATTACACTCAAGAAGTTGACCTGCCAATTTATACTTTCCCAACGGAAATTGTTGGTTGACGGATTGCGAAAAACAAAAAGTATAAATAGAAAGAAGGAAAATGATGAGATATGTCTTTTTCATTGCAAATTGGGTAGGGGCAGACCCACGTGTCTGCCTTGTTTGATAGATGAAACATGGGGCTGCCCCTACCATGTTTTATAATCTTGTCAGAATCTCCGATTTTTTCATTTCAAAATCTCTGGCGGTAATCAATCCGTTATCAAAAAGAGACTTCAGTTTTTGTAATGCAACTGCTGGATCTTCGGGTAAATTTTTATGTAGGGATTGATATGGTTGACTATGAATCACCGGCTCAGGATTTGTAGTCTGTAGTGGAGCAGGAGAGGGGGCTACAGGCGGTTCCGGAATAACTGGCTCGGGAGCTGGTTGCACAATTTCAACAGGAGTATCTGCAACGACTATAGTTTCAGGGTCAGCGTATTTTTCTTCGATATCCAATTGCCGTTGTATTTCTGTAACTTGTTCTTTTTCTCTTCCTTGAGATAGTTGATACAATTTACGGGCTTGCACCTTAGGAAGAAAATCGATCTTAACTTCCAATCCACGAATAGGTTTCATTGTAAATTCGGCACCTGTCAAAAGTGTTTCTTTTATATGGCAATCTACAACATCCTTCCAGATATAGTCTTCGAAATCCATTGTCAGGCCAAGGTTTTTCGAACGAAAGAAAATAATCCTTTTACTCGTAATAACCACACTGTTAGGCGAAATATTCACCGCCGGTTTTTTCTGAACGGCAATATATTCCAACTCTTCATCCGAAGCCAAAAGGTCTTTTATGCGTGTATAAACTTTTTCGACAATTTTAGGATCTTGTTCGTCGCTAAGTAATTTACTGATATCCATACTGTTTGTTTGTTATTTGTAGTTTTGTTATTCGTTATTTGTGGGTATTAATTGATATTCGTTGATACTTGTTGATAGTAGTGGAACTCATCAATATCCATAAATATCAACTATTATCTATCAATCCTCTATTTTTCAATGATTGGATGAATGCTTTTGATTCGGCATCAATATCCAACATATCGTTTTTGTACATATTGCCCAGTTCTTGTTCAAAAGCTTTTGTAATATTCTCGACAGTAGCCTCCATTCTGAGCATATTTTCTTTTATCTCAGGGGTACTGATGGGAATTTTTTCGAGTTCTTCATATTTTGTGAGAATTTTGCCCACCGTTTCGGCATTACGTTCGAAAAATATTTCTTTTTCTCTATTATCTTTTTTTGCAATAATAGTAGAAACTTCAAGCATTCGTTGGATATCCCGTTTTAGCTTTGCCGATTCTATTTCTTTTTCAAGTTTTTGTAAATCAGAGATAAAACTTTCACTAAAACTCAACGATTTAATTTGAGCTTTTTCAAATTTTGCTTTTTCCTCTTCCGGATTGAAGTTGTGATAATCGTAATTTTTCGTCCATTTCAAGGGAAATCCTTTTGAAATAAGGTCTTTACGTTGTAGGTATTCTTTGGCAAAGTAAAAAGAAAAAGCTGTAGCCATAACAGAATCGGCAAGATACAGAAAAACAGCTGCTAATCCTCCCATATTGGCAACAAAAGCTGTAAAAATACCGGCTAAAGATAATGCACCAAGCGCTATCCATGCAGATTTTCTTCCTGCGATTCCCATATAAAGCAATGGAAGGAAAGCTAATGCCCCACAACTGATAAAAGGGGTAGCCAAAAACCACAGGCTTTTAAATTCCCATGTTTTGGTCTTTTTAGTAAAGGCTCCGGCATTCCAGTTTTTATACTTCATTTGGATTCTCTTTTTTGCAGCTACAAATTTACATTCAAAATGATTCCAAATTTACAACAATAATTGGATTGTTGTAAATTTTTTCAAAAATCGAATGAGAATTCTGGTTGCGGGTTACAAGTTATAGAGTGAGTTTTTTTAATCTCGGAGAAATTAGGAGTAGATTTTATTTTAAGGAAATTGTAACTTAAGACTGTAATGATCGCTTTCTTTTGTACATCCTATAATAAACAAAAATAGGACTTCTTAAATGAATAAGAAATCCCATCCTGTAATTTGTAATCTGTAACTTTTATAAACGTTCGAAATATCTTATAAATGCATCATTAACAACTTTATTTCCTCCGGGAGTAGGATAGTTTCCGGTAAAATACCAGTCGCCGGAATGATTTGGACAAGCCTCATGCAGTCCTTCGATCGATTGGAAAACGATTTCAATTTTGGCTTGAGTTTCTTCAGGAGTTAACAATTGTACGATTTTGGCCGCAATTTCTTCTTGTGAAAATGGCTTGTAGATTTCCTTTACGTAATTAATAATTTCTTCTTTTGGAAGATCTTCTTGAGATTTGGATTTTTGATATACATCACTGATAATATGTTCTAATCCTCTCTCGTATAATAGGGCTATTGCTGCATGAAAAGCTATAAATTCATCTATTCTGCTCATATCAATACCATAACAATCGGGATAACGAATTTGCGGCGAAGAAGACACAATCACTATCTTTTTCGGATGTAAGCGGTCTAACATCTTGATAATGCTTTGTTTTAAGGTTGTTCCTCTTACAATACTGTCATCAATCACAACCAAATTATCGATATCCGGACGAATGGAACCATATGTAATATCATAAACGTGTGCAGCCAAATCATCCCGGCTATTTCCTTCTGTGATAAAAGTACGCAGTTTTATATCTTTGATCGCTACTTTTTCCTGACGAATACGAATAGTTAGATTCTGTTTTATAATATAGTCCTCAAATCCTTCCATCATTCCCAGAAAAGCAACTTCAGCGGTATTAGGAATAAAAGAAAAAACTGTGTTTTCCAAATCATTATCAATTGATTGCAAAATTGGATTTATTAATAACCGTCCAAGCATTTTCCGTTCTTTGTAAATATCCTTATCACTTCCGCGGGAGAAATAAATGCGTTCGAATGAACATGGGCTTACATTTCTTGCAGGTTGTATCTGTTCCAATTCGATTTTGCCATTTTGGCGGACAATAAACGCTTGTCCCGGTTGGATTTCTTTGATTATTTCGGATGATACATTCAGGACTGTTTGAATAACTGGACGTTCGGACGCTACTACAGCAATTTCATCGTCCTGATAGTAAAAAGCCGGACGAATACCCCACGGATCGCGAAAAGCAAACATATCCGTATTTCCGGTAACACCACAAATTACATATCCACCATCCCAATATTGACTCGATCGGCGAAGTACATGAGCAATATCAATATTTTCGGCAATTTTCAGATTTCGGTTTGCACCATCGGCAATTTTGGGTTTATAGAGTTCGTAAAGATGCTGCACTTCGCGATCCAAATAATTTCCCATCATTTCCAATATCATCAATGTATCGGAATACATGCGGGGATGTTGTCCTTGATCGGTCAGTTGCTTGAAAATTTCATCGACATTCGTCATATTGAAATTTCCACAAAGCATCAAACTTCGCGAACGCCAATTATTTCTGCGTAGAAACGGGTGAACATATGAGATTCCCGAACGACCCGTAGTACTGTACCTTAAATGACCCATATATACTTCCCCATAAAAAGGGATATTTTCGGCTTTTGATGTGTCGGGAAAACAATTGCATTGTTGTTGTACAATCTCAAATACATCCTGTATAGCGCCACTTCCTGTTGCACGTTCACGGAAAATATATTCATTTCCAGGTTTTGCTTTTGCATTAACACAACCGATACCTGCTCCTTCCTGTCCGCGATTGTGCTGTTTTTCCATTAAAAGATAGAGTTTGTTCAACCCATATCTCCATGTTCCATATTTTTCGATATAGTATTCTATGGGTTGAAGTAACCTGACAAGGGCGACTCCACATTCATGTTTTAAATTATCAGTCATTTTTGTTATAGTTATAATAGTAGTAAGATGTAGTTAATTCGGTTCTGAATAGCTACTTTTACTACTACTTATTACTTTTGTATCAAATACTTATTGATTGCTTCGGCTGCTTTTCTTCCTGAATCTATAGCACTTACAACCAGGCTGGCGCCCATGGTGGCGTCTCCTGCTACGAATACTTTTTCAACAGAAGATCGATTAGGTGCAACAGATAAAATATTTCCACGCATATCGTATTGAACGCCAAATTGGTTTAATAACCCTTCGTGTATGGGGCGAAGAAAACCCATTGACAATAATATGAGATCGGCTTTTATTGTTTCAGTTTCTCCGGTTTCATACATGGTAATTTTTCCATCCGGAGACTTTATCCATTTGACTTCGGCAACTTCAGCGCCAACAACATGTCCATTTTCACCTATAAATCTTTTGGTGGCCAAATTCCAACGGCGGGTACATCCTTCTTCATGTGAACTCGAAGATTTCAGAATATTCGGATAAAGAGGCCAAGGTGTCGCAGGATTTTTTCCAACAGGCGGTTTGGGCAAAATTTCGATTTGAGTAACCTTTTTTGCTTTTTGACGGATGGATGTACCTACACAATCGGAACCGGTATCACCTCCACCAATAACAAGTATATGCTTGTTTTTAGCAGAAATAAGTTCATTTTCAGGAATACTTTTTCCGGCAATTATCCTGTTTTGTTGTTGAAGGATTTCCAGTGCAAAATGAATGCCTTTTAAATCCCGGCCTTCTATAGGTAAATCTCTTGGTTGTCCGGCACCAATAGCAAGGCAAATGGTATCATATTCGGATAATAATTGCGCAGATGTTAAATCTGTTCCAACATGTATGCCGCATTCAAAGCAGATTCCTTCTTCTTTGAATATATTTAACCGGCGATCAATAATCTGTTTGTTCAATTTAAAATCCGGAATACCAAAGCGAAGCAATCCACCGGGTAATTCATCTTTTTCAAAGACAACAACAGTATGTCCCTGTTGATTAAGTAAATCGGCTGCAGCCAATCCGGCAGGTCCAGAACCGATAACTGCTACTTTTTTTCCTGTACGAATTTTAGGAGGATTGGGTTTGATATATCCTTCAGAAAAGGCATGTTCGGCGACAGCAGCTTCGTTTTCGCGAATTGTTACCGGTTGGTTATCCAACATTAATACGCAACTTTTTTCGCATAAAGCAGGACAAACCCTTCCTGTAAATTCGGGGAAATTATTAGTTGATGAAAGAATGTTATATGCTTCTTTCCATTTGCCTCTACTTAATAAATCCTGCCATTCGGGCATAATATTGCCCAAAGGACATGACCAATGACAGAACGGAATACCGCAGTTCATACAGCGGGAAGCCTGTAACATCCGGTCTTCGTTATTTAATGTTTGTTCTACCTCTCCATAGTCGGCAATCCGGTCGAAGATAGGCCGGTATCCGGCTTCTTTACGGTTTATGGTTAAAAATGAGTTGTACATGAAGTTAAGAATTAAGAGTTACTCTTAGGGTTAAAAGAATGATATTAAAAGTTTATAAAATGAATGTATTTTGATATCTGAGAGATTGTCTTCTGTTTTATTTTTGTTGTCGTAAATCATTAATTGTTATGCAACAACCTGTCAAAGTAAAATCATATAATTTTGCATTAAAAATAATCAAACTATACAGATTTTTATATAAAGAAAAATCTGAATTTATTTTATCGAAACAAATTTTACGAAGTGGAACAGCTATTGGAACCCTCATAAGTAAAAGCCGATTTGCACAAAGTAAAGCTGATTTTATCAATAAAATGCATATTGCACTCAAAGAAGCTAATGAAACAAAATATTGGATAAATTTATTACATGATTCCGATTTTTTCGATGATGATATTTTCAAATCTTTAGCTTCTGATATTGAAGAAATAATCTGCTTACTTGCGGCAATCGTCAAAACCTCAAAAGAAATTAAGAGTTAAAAGCTGATACAAATGCATATTAGCAATTAATTTTCAGTTGTATACATAGTGTAAATCTCAATCATTTCACCATGCCCAAAAACTCTTAACTCTTAATTTTTAACTCTTAACTTTTCAATAATCGTAGTTTACTTGTGAAATTTTGTGTTTGAGAGCTTCCATTTTTTCTTCTTCCAATACCTTCTTATATTCAATTGGTGTTACTTTGATAAAGTGTTTCAAATAATTATCCCAATCTTTCAGAATTTTTTTTGCAAGAGGACTTTTTGTATAGGAAGCATGTTTCGAAATTATATGATGCAATTCGAGACTGTCTGCTTTATCCTCAATCAAAGAGAGTTCTACCATTTCCATATTACAGAAATAATCAAAATTTCCTTCCATATCAAGGACATATGCCAATCCTCCGCTCATACCGGCAGCAAAATTTTTTCCAATAGAGCCTAATACAACTGTTCGTCCGCCGGTCATATATTCGCAACAATGGTCTCCGGCACCTTCAACTACGGCTATAGCACCACTATTGCGGACACAGAAACGTTCTCCGACCCTTCCATTAATAAATACTTCTCCGGATGTTGCACCATAAAGCAATGTATTTCCCGCAATAATGTTATTTTCAGGAGCAAAGGTGCTTGATGTAGGAGTCACAAGAATAATCTTACCACCCGAAAGACCTTTGCCTAAATAGTCATTTGCTTCGCCTTCGAGCCTAAATGAAATTCCGGCAGATAAAAATGCGCCAAAACTTTGTCCGGCAGAACCTTCAAATTTTGCCATAATCGTATCATCCGGTAATCCTGTATTACCATAAATTTTGGCAACTTCTCCCGAGAGCATGGCGCCAACAGAGCGATCTGTATTATTAACAGAAGTCTTGATACTGATGGGTATTACCTTTTCTATGGATTGTTTTGATTGACGAATCAATTCCCGGTCTAAGACATTATCTATTTTATGGTCTTGCTTTGTAGTACAACGAATATCGTTTCCATTATCAGGAAAATACAACAATTTTGAAAAATCCAGCTTTTGTACTTTAAGATTTGCTTCCCATTTACGTACTTGCAATAAATCGCTTCTTCCGACTATTTCATCCAAACTTTGGAATCCCATTTGTGCCAAATGTTCGCGAACTTCTTCAGCCAAAAAAGTCATATAGTTCACTAAATATTCGTGTTTTCCTGTAAAACGTGCCCGTAACTTTTCGTCTTGGGTTGCAACTCCTACAGGACAAGTATTCAAATGACATTTCCGCATCATAACGCACCCCAGCACAATTAACGCACTGGTTGCAAATCCGAATTCTTCAGCTCCAAGCAAACAGGAGGTAATGATATCTTTTCCTGTTTTAAGCTGTCCATCGGTTTGTAACTTTACGAAACGCCTTAAATTATTCAAAACTAATGTTTGTTGTGTTTCTGCCAATCCCAATTCGCCTGAAATTCCAACATGCTTGATAGAACTGAGCGGGCTGGCTCCTGTTCCCCCTTCTGCTCCGCTAATAAGTATCAAATCGGCTTTTGCTTTTGCTACTCCTGCGGCAATGGTTCCGACACCGCTTTCAGCTACTAATTTCACACTGACACAAGCATTTGGATTTACATTCTTCAAATCGAAAATCAATTGAGCCAAATCTTCGATTGAGTAAATATCGTGATGTGGTGGTGGTGAAATCAATGTTATTCCGGGAATAGAATGCCGTGTTTGAGCAATAATTTTATCAACCTTAAAACCAGGTAGTTGTCCGCCTTCTCCGGGTTTAGCACCTTGAGCAATTTTAATTTGCAGTTCATCAGCATTTACCAAATATTCGGTTGTAACCCCAAAGCGGCCGGATGCTATTTGTTTGATAGCACTTCTCCGGTTGAAGCCATCTTCTCCAACTTTGAAACGTACCGGGTTTTCTCCTCCTTCACCGGTATTGCTTTTTCCATGTAGTATATTTAAGGCGATAGCTATTGATTCGTGCGCTTCTTTACTGATGGATCCAAAAGACATAGCACCGGTAACAAAACGTTTGGTGATTTCAGACACAGGTTCCACTTCCGAAATATCAATCGGATTTTTTTTGTAAGTCAAAAAATCACGGAGAAATACCGGTTGCATTTTTTCGTCCACAATTTGTGTGTATTCTTTGAACTTGGCATAATCGCCCAAACGGGTTGCAATTTGCAATTTGGAAATAGTTTCGGGATTCCATGCATGATATTCACCATTGCGCCGCCATGAATAAATGCCGGCATTTTGGGATGTCCATGTGGGTGAACTCATACCGAATGCCTCAGCATGAGAAATCAATACATCATGGGCAATATCCTCCAAATCAATTCCTTCTATGCGGGATGTCATTCCCCGGAAATAATCATTTAACACTTGTTGGCTGATTCCAACTGTTTCGAATATCTGAGCGCCGCGGTAACTTCTCAGTGTAGAAATACCCATCTTGGAAAGAATTTTCAGCAATCCTTTATTAACAGCCTTGATGTAATGTTTTTCGGCTGTATGAAAATCCAGTTGAATTTCTTTCGACTTAACTTTTTCTTCCAATATGGCAAAAGCCATGTAGGGATTGACAGCAGTTGCCCCGAAACCGAAAAGTAGAGCAAAATGCATTACTTCACGCACTTCGGCAGTTTCCATGACGATGGCAATTTGCATCCGTTTCTTTTTATCTATCAAATAATGATGAACGGCAGAAATAGCCAATAAAGAAGGAATAGCAGCCTGATTTTTGTTGATTCCCCTGTCGCTCAGGATAATATAATTATATCCTTCGTCCACAGCTTGTTCTGATTGTTTACAAATACTATCCAATGCATTCTTCAATGCGTCAGCATAATTTGTGTTATTTGTTACTTCGAATAATATAGGAATAGTCAACGTGTGAAAACCTTTGTATCCTAAGTTCTGTAAAATATCTAAATCACTGTTGTTTATGACCGGACTTGGTAATTTAACCATTTTACACAAATCGGGAGAAGGTTCCAATAAGTTTGTTTCTTGTCGTCCGATATATAATGACAGCGACATAACCAATTCTTCCCGTATCGGGTCAATTGGCGGATTGGTAACTTGTGCAAACAATTGCCTGAAATAATTAAACAACCGCTGAGGCTTTTCGGAAAGTACAGCCAATGGAGTATCATTTCCCATGGAACCGAGAGGTTCTTTGCCGTCTTTTGCCATCGGCAGGATAATTTTTTCTATTTCTTCTTTGTTATAACCGAATGCTTCGAGATATTCTTCATATTTTTCTATTGAATATGATACTTTTCTGCCCGAAGATATATCCGATAATACAATTCGGTTTTTAGATAACCATTCTTCATAAGGATAAGCTCCGGATAATTCAGATTTCAGCTCCGGGTCATAATATATTTTGCCTTCCTGTGTATCTATCATCAGCATTTTTCCCGGTTGCAATCGACCTTTTTCCCTGATTTCGGAAGCTTCAAAAGGTAAAACACCGGCTTCGGAAGCTACAACCATAATATCGTTGTGGGTAATCAGGTAACGAGCAGGCCTTAGTCCGTTACGGTCGAGCATACCACCGGCATACCGTCCATCTGAGAAAAGCAATGTGGCCGGGCCATCCCATGGTTCCATCAAAATACTATGGTATTCGTAAAATGCCTTTAATTCGGATGGAATCGGATTTTTATCATTCCAACTTTCGGGAACCAGCATAGCTAAAGCATGAGGAAGAGATTTTCCCGACATTACCAGAAATTCCAATATATTATCTAATGAAGCACTATCGCTCATTCCTGGTTGAAGTACCGGAAGAATGGCTTCCGAATCCTTTAATCCGGGAATCTGCATGATACTTTCGCGCGCTTCCATCCAATAGCGATTTCCTCGAATCGTGTTGATTTCCCCGTTATGTCCAAGCAGGCGAAATGGTTGTGCCAATTCCCATGACGGAAAGGTATTGGTACTGAAACGGGAATGTACTAATGCCAATCCGCTGGTAAAATACGGATTGCTTAAATCAGGAAAATATTCCCGTAATTGTGTGGATGTAAGCATTCCTTTGTATATAATCCGTTGAGAAGAAAGGCTTACGATATAAAAACTGCGTTTATCCTTCAAAGACGAATTCAATATTTCTTTTTCAATTTTTTTCCGGATAATATACAATTTATGTTCCAATGTGTCGCTCTCTGCTTTTTCGGGAAAAGACGAAGTTGTTTGAATTTGACTGGTAGCAGCATCCACTACGAAAATTTGCTTGATAACCGGTTCATTGGAGAGGGAGATTTCACCTAAAATAGCACTATTAACAGGTACATCCCGAACTGCAAGTAGACTTAAATCCTCTTTTTCAATAATATGTTGCAACATATCCATACACAGTGCAGCCTGTTCTTTTTCCTGAGGCAGAAAAACTAATCCTGTACCGTATTTTCCCTTTTCAGGAACAGGAATTCCTTGCAATAAAATAAATTCATGAGGAATTTGCAATAAAATTCCGGCTCCGTCACCGGTTTTATTATCTGCACTTTCAGCTCCCCGGTGAAGCATGTTTTCGAGCACTTGCAAGCCTTTATCTACAATATCATGCGATTTGTTGTTATGAATATCAACCAATAAACCTACACCGCAAGAATCATGCTCGAAATCAGAATTATATAAACCTAAATTTTTCATATTTTTAATGTATTTGTAGGGGTGCACCCATGTGTGTGCCATTTTATCAAGGGCGAACACATAGGTTCGCCCGTACGGCATCATCGTATAAACAATAATTCCCTGTATTTCGGCAATGTCCACATTTCATTATCGACAATTAATTCCAATTTATCGATATGATAGCGGATATCATCGAAATAAGGAGCTATTTTTTCGCAATATACAAGCGCTTTTTCCCGTTCATTTTCGATTTTATTAGCTGCTTTACGAGCTTCTACCATTCCGTCTACTTTTGTTTTAATTGTATTGAGATGATCGGCAATTTCTTCAATAATAACCAGATCCTGAGCTGCAATTTTTCCGGCCTTAACCTTATCATATAATCCGTAGATTTTAGAAACATTATCGAGTAATAAGCCTTGATAACGTGTGGCAACAGGAATAATATGATTTAATGCCAAGTCGCCCAACACCCGGGCTTCAATTTGGATTTTCTTGGTGTATTGTTCCCATTTTACTTCATTTCGAGCATGTAACTCCCTTTCGTTCAATACATTTGTTTCTGCAAATAAAGCAATGGTTTGTGGTGTAAGGTATGCGTCATAAATTATCGGTACACGTGTTTCACAATTTAATCCACGTAGTTCGGCTTTTTCTTTCCATTCATCACTGTAACCATTTCCATCAAAACAAATAGCTTTCGATTCGCGGATATTTTTACGTACAATCGCAAAAATGGCTTCTTCTTTTTTCTGCCCCTGAGCAATTAAGGTATCTACCTCATTTTTAAATTGTTTCAATTGTCCGGCTACAGCAGTATTTAAGGCGAGCATAGCAGCAGCACAATTTGCTGAAGAACCCACAGCCCTAAATTCAAAACGGTTACCAGTAAAAGCAAATGGTGATGTACGGTTGCGGTCGGTATTGTCTACCATAATTTCCGGAATATGATTCAATGATAAACGAGTACCTGTTTTTTCATTCAACTCAATGTCTTTGATGTCTTTACTTTTTTCCAACTCATCTAAAAGAGCAGAAATTTGTTCACCCATAAAAACAGATATAATTGCCGGAGGTGCTTCATTGGCACCCAAGCGGTGTGCATTAGTTGCAGACGAAATACTAGCTTTCAACAAAGCATTATTTTTCCAAACTGCCATCAATACATTGGATACAAAGGTGATAAATTGCAGATTTTCTTTCGCATTTTTACCAGGGCCTAAAAGGTTAATTCCGCTATCTGTTCCCAATGACCAGTTATTGTGCTTACCCGAACCATTAACTCCCTTAAATGGCTTTTCATGCAATAATACCCTGAAATCATGGCGTTTTGCTACGGTTTTCATAACCGACATCAATAACAAGTTATGGTCGACGGCCAGATTACATTCTTCATAAATTGGCGCTAATTCGAATTGATTGGGCGCCACTTCATTATGACGGGTTTTTACAGGGATACTCAATTTGTAACATTCATATTCCAAATCACGCATAAAAGCTAATACACGTGATGGTATTGAGCCGAAATAATGGTCTTCCAATTGTTGGTTTTTGGCGCTTTCGTGTCCCATCAACGTGCGTTCTGTCAATGCAAGGTCGGGACGGGCAGCATATAAAGCCGCATCAACCAAAAAATATTCCTGTTCCCAACCCAGATAAGAAAATACCCGTTTGATATTTTTGTCGAAATACTGACATACATCTGTTGCAGCTTTATCGACTGCAGCAATAGACTTTAATAACGGTGTTTTATAGTCTAAAGCTTCTCCTGTATAGGAAATAAAAATGGTAGGGATACATAGTGTGTCATTGATAATGAAAGCAGGGGAGGATGGATCCCAGGCAGTATACCCACGGGCTTCAAATGTATTCCGGATGCCACCGCTCGGAAAACTTGATGCATCAGGTTCTTGTTGCGCTAAGAGTTTTCCCGAAAATTCTTCAATCATTCCGCCGTGCTCGTCGAAACTTACGAAGGCATCGTGTTTCTCCGCCGTTCCATCGGTTAATGGTTGAAACCAGTGTGTATAATGAGTTACGCCCATTTCCATAGCCCACATACGCATACCAGCAGCCACATGGTTGGCTACTTCACGGTCTAATGATTCACCTTTATCAATTGCATTCAATACCAGCTTTAATGTTTCTTTAGACAAATATTTCCGCATATTTTTCCTGTCAAAGACATATTTTCCGAAATAATCGGATGCTTTTTCTTGTGGAACAGGAACTTCTACTGCTTTTCTTCGAGAAGCTTCTTCGACTGCTTTAAATCGTAACATAATTTTTTTAATTAATTTTATTCATTTTTACCCGTAGGGGCAGACCTATGTGTCTGCCCCTACGGTGCATATCATATCATTTTAATACAATATTATTCTCAGCGCATTCCTGAATCATTTCTTCCGGCCAAATGCTTGCCTGTACTTCGCCTATATGGGCACAACGCAAAAGATACATGCACAAACGGGATTGACCGATTCCTCCACCAATAGATAATGGTATTCTGTCATTCATCAAACTTTGGTGAAAGAGTAGATTTAATCTGTCTTCACACCCTCTTAATTTAAGTTGTAGTTGTAGTGCTGTTTTATCTACCCTGATTCCCATGGAAGAAAGCTCGAATGCACTTTGCAATATAGGATTCCATACAATAATATCGCCGTTTAAACCTTTGTAACCTAGAGATGTAGATGTACTCCAATCGTCATAGTCAGGAGAACGTCCGTCGTGTATTGTGCCATCGGAAAGTTCTCCACCAATTCCGATGATAAATACAGAACCATATTCTTTAGCAATTTCATTTTCCCTTTCTTTAGGAGTAAGTCCCGGATATTTAGCCTGCAAATCTTCAGCGTGAACGAAATGAATATCTTTAGCCAAAATCGGATTGATTTGAGGATATTTTCCGTATACCTGTTTTTCCGTATTGAGAATACATTGGTAAATTTTTTTAACGATGGACTTTAGAAAATCCAGATTACGGTCTCCGACTGTAATTGTTCTCTCCCAATCCCATTGGTCTACATATAAAGAATGGAGGTTATCCAGTTCTTCATCTGCCCGGATAGCATTCATATCTGTGTAAAGGCCTTCGCCTGGTTTTATCCTGTAGGCTCCTAATTTCATTCGTTTCCATTTAGCCAAGGAATGTACAATTTCGGCCTTTTTTCCACCAAGTGCAGGTATCTCAAATGAAACCGGACGTTCTACGCCATTAAGGTTATCATTGATTCCTGTACCGGAAAGCACAAATAATGGTGCTGTTACTCGTTTCAAATTCAAGGATTGAGACAATTCTTCCTGGAAATATGATTTTACTTGTTTAATCGCTTGCTCCATATCTTCTTCGGCAAGCATCGGCTTATAGCCTTTTGGAATTACTAATGACATAATATCTTTATAATTAAGGATTAAGAATTAAAAATTAAGAATTGGAGTGTGAGAATTAAAAGTTAAGAACTAAGAATCGAGCTTCGGAAATAAAGAAGTCAAGAATATATGAAAGCTAATTGAAATTTAAATCATCCGATTTTCAATTCTTAATTCTTAATTTATTCAAGTCCGTATCGTTCGTCATGTTGACTGATATCCAGACCTATTTTTTCACTTTCGAGAGATACTCTCATTTTTACGATTTTGTTTGTTATCCAATACAAGGCGTATGTTACGCAGAAGGTATATACCATTACGATTAATACAGCCCAAATGTGGTTGAAAAAAATCGTCGTTTTTCCATCGAGCAGTCCGTCAACAAAAACACCTGTAAGAATCGTACCTAAGATACCTCCAATACCATGAACCGGAAATACATCCAATGCATCATCCAACGATGTCTTGTTTTTCCAATAAACAGCGATGTTACAAACAATAGCCGTAATAAAACCAATGAAAATACTTTCGCCAACTGTTACATAACCAGCCGAAGGTGTAATTCCGACAAGTCCGGCAACTGCACCGACTGCAGCTCCCATTGCCGACATTTTATGTCCGCGTAACCCATCAAAGAATAGCCAAGTCAACATGGCAACTGCCGAAGCCGTGTTGGTGTTGATAAATGCTTTTACCGCAATACCGTTCGCCGCAAGTGAAGAACCCGCATTGAATCCAAACCAGCCGACCCATAATAATGCTGTTCCCAACAATACAAACGGAATGTTTGCAGGGCGATGAACGCCTTCGCTATTTCTTTTTCCCAAGAAGATAGCTCCCGCCAAGGCCGCTACTCCCGATGAAGCATGAACCACAATTCCACCGGCAAAGTCGATAACACCCATTTGCTTGAATAATCCATCGGGATGCCAGGTACAATGTGCCAATGGTGCATAAACGAATATGGTAAACAATCCCATAAAAATAACATACGAAGAAAACCGTACACGTTCGGCAAAAGAACCGGTAATCAATGCAGGAGTAAGAATGGCAAATTTCATTTGAAACAAAGCGAACAATGCCAACGGAATAGTTGGAGCTAACGTATCGAGCACATTTACGCCTACACCTTTAAACATAAAAAATGTAGTAGGATTTCCGATAATTCCGCCGATATCATCACCAAATGTCAAACTAAATCCGAACACAACCCAAATTACACTCACGACACCCATGGCGATAAAGCTTTGCAACATGGTGGATATGATGTTTTTATTTTTAACCATTCCACCATAAAAGAACGAAACTCCGGGTGTCATTAATAACACCAAAATCGTAGCAGTAATCATCCAAGCTACATCTGAATAGTTAATTTTTTCGTCTACTGCCGAAAATAAATCCTTTCCCTCAGGCGTAATCAGCCCGAGGATACTGACTAATACAATCAAGCCAAAGGATATTATCCATCTTTTTTTCAATATTGTTTTCATTTTTTTTAAAGCATTTTTGACAATTTGCTTTGCTACTAATTGCGCGAAGCGAATTGCTTAATTTTTCACAATCTTACTCCGAATACAAAATATATGTCTTCCGTTCTTGGGTTAGCAATCAACTGTGCATAAATAGGCAAAGAGAAACTATCCGTAATTTTAATTGCCTTTTCTGCTTTCAAACTGACATTTATTACAGAAAAATCAGCAGCATACATTCCTTCCCAAGGAGTTAATCCCATTGAAACCGCCAATCCAACATCTTTAACCGAAAACGGATAAGAAGCTTCGATATATGTTGAATAAGCCCGTTTGCCATCACTTTTATAATAATCTTCTCCGGCAAACATCGTATTCCACGAAAGGCTTAATGGAAACTTTTCGAAAGGCAAGGTATATCCTAAAGTACCTTCAAAATGATGAGCTGTTTCCCTACTTTCATAAACAAAATACTTATAAGCGCCTTCACCAGCCCACCAATAATCGGTAACGGCCAATGATAACCCTGCAACAGAATAACCAGCAGTAAAATCTACTTCTTTGGCTTCACCTTTAAAAGGAACGCTCCCCCATGCCGATAGTGAAAACCCATCTACACCTAATTTCATTGTTGGTTGAATAGCGGCGCTTGTTTGATAAGCTCCACGCCAAACATAAGAACTAACAAAATCTCCTCCGATTGAGAAATCAATTTTTTGAGCTTTTGCACCTTCTATTAATACAACAATCATAAACACTAATATTATCTTTTTCATTACGTTACTTTAATTATTTTTAATTAAATACCTAAAAAATAGGTGTAAAATTCTCCCTGTCGACAGAAATATCTCCATCGAAACCATTTATATTTTTTATCCTTTATTCAGGATAAAAAAATCGTCTATTCTTGATTATTTCCCCGAACGGGGATTTTGAATACGGGGATATATGTAATAGCAGTGTATCATCTTATTAGAACCAGTATAAACAATTCAGTACAATTAATTGGCACCGAAGACATATTGCTTATAATTTTTTCATTCTCTCCATAGCCTCAAGTACATCTTCTCGATTGCCAAATGCAGTAAGTCGAATGTATCCTTCTCCGTTTTTTCCAAATCCAACTCCGGGAGTTGTAACTATTTGTAAATTGTTCAATAACATATCGAAACATTCCCATGATGTCATTTTATCAGGAGTTTTCGCCCATATATACGGGGCATTTATTCCGCCATAGGCTGTTATTCCGGCCGCTTCAAGACCTTCCCTGATAATCCGGGCATTTTCCATATAATATGCGATTGTTTCACCAACCTGTTCTTTCCCTTTTGAAGAATAAGTTGCTTCAGCAGCCCGTTGAACGATATAAGCTGTTCCATTGAATTTTGTTGCTTGTCGCCTGTGCCATAGCGCATTTAACGAATAGAACCGTCCGGCTTTATCTTGAACTTTTAATTCTTTTGGAATAACTGTATATCCACATCTTAATCCTGTAAATCCGGCTGTTTTGGAAAAACTGCGGAATTCAATAGCAACTTCTTTGGCTCCTTCTATCTCATAAATACTATGCGGAATATTTTCTTCTGTAATAAATGCTTCATAAGCTGCATCAAAAAGGATTAAAACTTGTTTCTCTAAAGCATAATTAACCCATGCCCGCAATTGTTCCGTAGTTAATACGGTGCCTGTCGGATTATTCGGATAACAGAGGTAAAGCATATCTACCCGTTTTCGAATCACATCCGGAATAAAATGATTTTTGGAAGTACAAGGCAGATAAAGAATATTGTTCCATACACCATCATTAAAATACCCTGCACGACCGGCCATCGCGTTGGAATCTATATATACAGGATAAACCGGGTCGGTTACTGCAACCGTATTATCAATTCCAAAAATATCACTGATATTTCCGGTATCGCTTTTTGCACCATCGTTGATAAAAACTTCATCAATATCCAAACTTATCCCTCTTGAATTGAAATCATTTTTTATAATTGCATCAATTAAAAAGCGGTAACCGGATTCCGGAGCATATCCATGCATTGTTTTTTCATTTGCCATTTCATCTACAGCCTGATGCATTGCCTCGATTACGGCCGGAGCCAATGGACGTGTAACATCGCCTATTCCCAAGCTAATCACATTTGCTTTGGGATATTCATTCCGATAATTATTAACCTTTTTAGCTATTTCTGAAAACAAATAGTTGCCGGGTAATCGTAGAAAATATTGGTTTATTAGTGTCATTTTGTCATTTAATAAATTGGACTTATTTAAAGGGTTTAAATTTTACCTTCAAATACAATTATTGCTTCACCTGTCATATAAACATGATTGTTTTCTTCACTCCATTCGATTTCAAGGTCTCCACCGAGTAAACTTATTGTTGCTTTTCGGTTTAATAATTTATTGAGAACCCCTGCAACTAAAACTGCACAAGCACCTGTTCCGCACGCTAATGTTTCTCCTGTTCCACGCTCCCAAACACGCATCTTGGCATGTTGAGAAGAAAGTATTTCAACAAACTCAACATTTGTGCGTTCGGGAAACAGTATATCATTTTCAATTCTTCTTCCTACAGGTTCCAAATACAGATTTTCAATATCTTTTGAAAAAATAACCGTATGCGGATTTCCCATTGAAATACAATTGATATAATACATTTCCGAAGAAAACATAACAGGATAATTAATCACTTCATCCAACAGCAATGCAACAGGGATATCGGATGGTTTCAATATCGGTTTTCCCATATCAATACAGACACTTTTTACTTCTTTGTTTTCGACAAATAATTGCATTCCTTTTATACCTGCTTTGGTTTCCAATGTCAACTCGATTTTATCTGTCAATCTGTAATCATACACATATTTACCGATACACCGGGAAGCATTCCCGCACATTTCCGCTTCAGATCCATCGGGATTAAACATCCTCATCTTAAAATCGCAACTATCGGAGGGCATAATCAGTACCAATCCGTCGGAGCCAATACCTTTGTGGCGGTCGCTGATAAGACGAACCACTTCTTCAGGTTTTTCAACCTTTTCTTCAAAACAATTAATAAAAATATAATCGTTTCCACAGCCGTGCATTTTTACGAATTTCATAGTTGTCTTTTTAATGTTTAATTTGAAGATTAAATACCTTTTTGTTGGTTTTACGATGCAAAAATAATCATATTATTTTAAATAAGTCTAATTTTATGTCAATTTGTTTGTTAAAAATTATTTTTTATAGCAAAATGATATTTTAAATCAGCGTTATTTTGTTTTCGCATAGAGAGTTATGTTTAAAGTCAAAAAGTAAGTAATTTTACTGCTTTAATGTTTTTTTGATTTTATAATACATTAAAAATAATCTTTTTGATATATTTTATTGTTTTTTTACAACATTAATAACTAAATTTGCATGCGATTTTAATTGAGAATATCAATTGGACAGATTACATATCACATATCATTGAACTAACTAAATGTATTGTTGTTATAAATCAATATATTATATTAAAAACTTATGGATAAAAAGATTATTTTACTATTGGAAAACGGAATGAGATTTGAGGGATATTCGTTTGGATATGAAGCACCTGCTGCAGGAGAAATCGTTTTCAATACAGCGATGGTCGGTTATCCCGAAAGTTTGACAGATCCTTCTTATTCAGGTCAAATTCTTACAGTTACATATCCTTTAGTTGGAAATTACGGGGTTCCTGAAGATAAAATTATCGATGGGCTTTCTGAGTTTTACGAATCGGAAAAGATACAGGTAAGTGGATTAATCATTTCCGAGTATTCCCATCAATACAGTCATTGGAATGCAACAAAAAGTTTGGGAGATTGGTTAAAAGAATACAAGATTCCGGCAATGTATGGAATCGATACCCGTGAATTAACTAAATTAATAAGGGAAAAGGGTTCTTTAAAAGGAAAAATGTTTTTTGACTCTCCGGATGAAATAGATTTTATAGATCCGGCCAAAGAAAATCAGGTTGCTAAAGTCAGCTGCAAGGAAGTTCTTCGTTATGGAAATGGTTCAAAAACCGTTGTATTGGTCGATTGCGGTGTAAAACATAATATTGTACGGTGTTTGTTGAAATATGATGTTACGATTATTCGTGTTCCTTGGGATTATGATTTTAATACATTGGAATATGACGGATTGTTTATTTCTAATGGTCCGGGCGATCCCAGTTATTGTGAAATAACGGTGCAAAACATTCGAAAAGCCATGCAGCAAGATAAACCGATTTTCGGTATTTGCATGGGAAATCAGTTGCTTGCCAAGGCAGGAGGAGCGTCTACCTACAAATTGAAATATGGACACCGAAGCCATAATCAACCAGTACAAATGACTTCATGGGCAAAGGGTGAAGGGCAAAGGGCTGATGATAGGGTAGGGAAGTGTTTTATCACTTCGCAGAATCATGGTTATGCAGTTGATACAAGCACATTAAGTAGCGATTGGGATGTGTTTTTTACCAATATGAATGATGGAACGAATGAGGGTATACGACATAAAACTAAACCATTCTTCTCAGCGCAGTTTCATCCGGAAGCATCAAGTGGTCCAACGGATACAGAATTCCTTTTCGATATTTTTATGGAATACATGGAGGGCGAAGGGCAAAAGGCAAAAGGCAAAAGAACTTTTAATATAAAAGAAAAAAGCATCTTTAGCCCTTCGCCCTTCGCCCTTCGCCAAAAAAAAGTTCTTTTGCTTGGTTCCGGTGCTCTTAAAATAGGGGAGGCAGGCGAATTTGATTATTCTGGATCCCAAGCATTAAAAGCACTGAAAGAGGAAGGAATTCATACAGTCTTGATTAATCCGAATATTGCAACAGTACAAACATCGGAAGGTGTGGCAGATAAGATTTACTTTCTTCCGGTAACTCCGTTTTTTGTAGAAAAAGTAATTGAAAAAGAAAAACCTGACGGCATCTTATTGTCTTTCGGAGGACAAACAGCGTTGAATTGTGGAGTTGCTCTATATCAATCCGGAATTTTTGAAAAGTACAATGTAAAAGTACTTGGAACTCCCGTTCAATCGATTATTGATACAGAAGACCGCGAACTATTCGTTAAAAAATTAGATGAGATAGATGTAAAGTCAATTAAAAGTATTGCAGCTGAAACAATTGAAGATGCGCATCAGGCAGCCGAAGAATTGGGTTATCCGATTATCGTTAGGGCTGCTTATGCCTTGGGCGGATTGGGAAGTGGATTTTGCAATAATAGTGATGAATTGCAGGTGTTGGCCGAAAAAGCATTTAATTACTCTAATCAACTTTTAATTGAAAAATCCTTAAAAGGATGGAAAGAGATTGAATATGAGGTTGTTCGCGACAGATTTGACAACTGTATTACAGTTTGTAATATGGAGAATTTTGATCCGCTTGGTATTCATACCGGAGAAAGTATTGTAGTTGCGCCTTCACAAACACTTACAAATCAGGAATATCACAAACTCAGGGAATTAGCCATCCGTATTATTCGCCATATAGGTATTATCGGAGAATGTAATGTGCAATATGCTTTTGATACGGAGTCGGAAGATTATCGTGTTATCGAAGTCAATGCTAGATTGAGTCGTTCATCAGCATTGGCATCTAAGGCAACAGGATATCCGTTGGCTTTTGTGGCCGCGAAACTGGCTTTAGGTTATGGTTTACAAGATTTGAAAAATTCGGTAACTAAATCTACTACAGCCTTTTTCGAACCGGCATTGGATTATATTGTATGTAAAATTCCGCGTTGGGATTTGGGAAAATTTCATGGTGTTTCGCATGAGATTGGAAGCAGTATGAAAAGTGTTGGCGAAGTAATGTCAATCGGACGTAGTTTCGAGGAAGTTATTCAGAAAGGATTACGTATGATTGCTCAAGGAATGCATGGATTTGTTGCCAACAAAGACCTTGAAGTAGAGAATATTGATAAAGCATTATCTGAACCGACTGACAAACGGATTTTTATTATTTCTCAGGCTTTGGCAAAAGGTTATACCATTGAACGCATTCACGAATTGACAAAAATAGATCGTTGGTTCTTGCAAAAGTTACAAAATATTTATACTTGTTCCAAGGAAATTGAACAATACAATTCAATTGAGGCATTGCCGGAACAATTGCTTAGGGAAGCCAAGCAAAAAGGATTTTCCGATTATCAGATAGCTAAATTATTATTCAAAGACTTAGATAGGGCTGATGATAAAAAATTAACTATCAGAAATCGGAGAAAAACATTGAATATTTTACCTGTTGTAAAACAGATAGATACATTAGCTGCGGAATATCCGGCACAAACCAATTATTTATACCTGACTTATAATGGAAGTGCAAATGATGTTCATTATCTGGGAGATAAACGTTCGGTTGTTGTGTTGGGCTCAGGCGCTTACCGGATTGGAAGCAGTGTCGAATTCGATTGGTGTTCGGTTAATGCTTTACAAACCATCCGAAACAAAGGCTGGCGTGGGGTTATGATTAATTATAATCCGGAAACCGTTTCTACGGATTATGATATGTGCGATCGTTTGTATTTCGATGAATTAACTTACGAACGGGTGATGGATATCATAGAGCTGGAGAATCCACATGGGCTAATTTTATCGACTGGTGGACAAATTCCAAATAATATGGCGCTTTCGCTTGATAAAGCAGGTGTTCCGATTCTTGGAACTTCGGCTGCAAGCATTGATAACGCCGAAGATCGTCATAAGTTTTCTTCTATGCTTGATACTTTAGGAATTGATCAACCACGATGGAAAGAGTTAAGTTCATTACAGGATATTGATAAATTTGTGGAAGAAGTTGGATTTCCTGTTTTGGTTCGTCCTTCGTATGTACTTTCGGGTGCCGCTATGAATGTCTGTTCCAATCCGAATGAGTTGGAGCAGTTTTTAAAATTAGCAGCAAATGTATCACAAAAGCATCCGGTAGTTGTAAGTGAATTTATCGAAAATGCCAAAGAAATTGAAGTCGATGCTGTGGCTGACAAAGGTGAAACTGTAACATATGCTATTTCCGAGCATATTGAATTTGCAGGTGTTCATTCAGGGGATGCAACGATTCAGTTTCCACCACAACGGTTGTATGTTGAAACAGTGCGACGTATTAAACGCATTGCTCGGCAAATTGCAGAATCTTTGCAAATAACAGGGCCATTTAATATTCAATTTTTGGCAAAAGATAATGATATTAAGGTAATTGAATGCAATCTACGGGCATCACGCAGTTTTCCGTTTGTATCGAAAGTATTGAAACTCAATTTTATTGAAATAGCAACACGGGTAATGTTGGGAGAGAAAATAGAAAGTCCAAATAAAAGTGAATTTGACTTGGATTATGTCGGCATCAAAGCTTCACAGTTTTCATTTTCCCGCTTACAAAAGGCAGATCCGGTGCTAGGAGTAGATATGGCTTCAACCGGAGAAGTCGGCTGTATTGGTGATGATTATTATGAAGCAGTGCTTAAGTCAATGCTTTCGGTTGGAATGCGTATTCCTAAAAAAAATGTGTTGATTTCCAGTGGAACGCTTCATTCAAAGGTTGATTTGCTAGATGCTTCGCGCTTATTGCATGATAAAGGATATACACTTTATACAACCGGTGGCTCACATAAGTTTTTGGAAGAGAATAATATACCTTCTATTCTTGTACATCAGCCCGATGAAGATTTAAAACCGAATGCGTTGGAATTAATCCGGGAGAAGCAAATTGATTTGGTAGTGAATATTCCAAAAAATCTAACTCCGGGAGAATTAACAAACGGATACCGGATTCGCCGTACAGCAATTGACTTCAATGTGCCGTTATTTACAAATTCCCGGTTAGCATCGGCTTTTATTCATGCATTTTGCAGTATCGATTTGAATCAGATTCCAATTAAAAGCTGGGACGAATATAAGAGTTAAAAGTTGAGTGGTACAGATATTAAAAACAAATTTTATCACTTTAATTTTTAATTTATATTTACTTATAAGCATTAATCATTCAAAAATATCGGGATTTATTTCGCCTTTTTCTACAGCTTTAAAAAATAAATTCTGCCATTTTTTTTCTTTAAAAAAGGTTCTGAAATTAAATACCGGAGAATAACCCAGTTTTATTAAGTGTTTTGATAAAAGGAATCCACTAAGGTAATCATTTGTTTCTACCCAAAACTTACATCTTATTTTGTCGGAAGGATTTATCGTTTTTATTAAGGCTCTTGCATCTGCTTCCATATCTTGTAGTAGTTTAATGTATTCATCATCAGTCAATTGAGATATATCTTTTAATTCTGATATCTTTTTAAATTCTTCTTCGCAATAAAGTGTTCCTATTTGGGTATTTGTAGTATCTGCATCTATTTCTAATTGTAATTCTAACTGAATTGATGTCAGCATGAACTCTTTTTTATGGTCGGAACGATAATCGTTCATCAAGAATATTCCATAATTACCATCTTCTATGGGCTTTAATTTAAAAACTTTGCAATAAGCAAAATGAGGCTCTACTATAATGCATAAGTAAGTGTAATCTCCTTTTTTAAATTCGGTTTTCCACCTCCTTCGGTCTTCATCTTCTTTATAATCAGCCAAAACTGTAGAATAACGAATAGGAATATAACCACTTATATCAGGCATCGTATTTTGCATATCTATTTTCCAAGGAACACTATTTGTAAATTCATAGAAAGTACCAGTTATAGCCTTAGCATTTAAGGAGAGGATAGCAAAATATAAAAATAGAAGTAGCGAAAATTTGTATCTCATTCAGAAATATTTGATTTTGTAATGTATAAAAAATTGCACCTCCCAAAAAACTCTTAACTCTTAACTCTTAACTCTTCCTTCAAATACTTCGCCGTATAACTCTTTTTATTTTTGGCAACTTCTTCGGGAGTACCGGCGCAGAGGAGTTTCCCTCCAGCCTGTCCGCCTTCGGGTCCCATATCGATGATATAGTCGGCAGATTTGATAACATCCATATTGTGTTCGATAACGATGATAGTATTTCCTTTATCAACCAATTTATTTAATACCTTGAGTAATACACGAATATCTTCAAAATGCAATCCGGTTGTCGGTTCATCCAATACATATAATGTATTTCCGGTATCGCGTTTTGCCAATTCCGTGGCTAATTTTACCCGTTGACTTTCTCCTCCGGATAAAGTTGTAGAAGACTGGCCTAATTTAATATATCCCAATCCTACTTCCTGTAAAACTTTGATTTTATGCAGAATAAAAGGCACGTTATCAAAAAATTCCACAGCCATATTGATAGTCATATTCAACACATCGGCAATGGATTTACCTTTATAACGAACTTCCAGTGTTTCGCGGTTATAACGTTTTCCATGACAATCTTCACAAGGAACATAGACATCCGGCAAGAAGTTCATTTCTATGGTTTTATAGCCATTTCCTTTGCAGGTTTCACATCTTCCACCCGAAACATTAAAAGAAAATCGTCCTGGTTTGTATCCCCGGATTTTCGATTCGGGAAGCTCTACAAATAATTTGCGAATGTCGGAAAATACGCCGGTATATGTTGCCGGATTAGAACGTGGAGTTCTTCCGAGTGGCGATTGGTCGACATTCACAATTTTATCCACATTATCAATTCCATCAACGGAAGAGTAGGAGAGAGGGTCCTTCAAAGAACGGTAAAAATGCTGACTAAGAATAGGTTGTAAGGTTTCATTAATTAACGTAGATTTACCACTTCCCGATACGCCGGTAACACAAATCAATGTTCCCAATGGAAAATCAACCGATACATTTTTCAAGTTATTCCCTTTGGCACCAATGATAGAGAGCTTTTTGCCGTTTCCTTCCCGGCGGGTTTGCGGAATGGCAATTTCTTTTTCTCCATTCAGATACGAAGATGTTAGCGTGTGAGTTTTAAGCATATCCTTCGGAGAACCTTCAAAAACAACTTCTCCGCCGAATCGACCGGCTTTAGGGCCTAAATCAACTACATAATCGGATGCCAACATCATATCTTTGTCATGTTCGACTACGATAACCGAATTTCCGATATCACGAAGGTCTTTTAACGAATGAATTAACCGTTCATTATCCCGTTGATGCAGCCCGATACTTGGTTCATCCAGAATATACAATACATTTACCAATTGAGAACCGATTTGCGTTGCCAATCGTATTCGTTGACTTTCACCTCCCGAAAGAGAAACAGAAGAGCGATTCAGGGAGAGATAATTTAATCCTACATCCATTAAAAATCCAATTCGTGTGCGGATTTCTTTCAATATTTCGGTTGATATTTGCTTTTGTTTATCATTCAAATGATTTTCCAACTCATTTACCCAAACTTGTAATTCCGAAATATCCATTTTCGAAATCTCAGCAATATTTTTATTATCTAAACGATAATGAAGTGCTTCTTTATTCAATCGTTGCCCGTTGCATTCAGGGCAAACAGCGGTTTTAATAAATTGTTCCGCCCATTTTTGTTCGGTTGCCGAAGCATCATTTTCATGTTGTAATTGAATGTATTTTACTACACCTTCATACGACATAAAATAATTGGAACTGCCTAATGCTTCGTTTTTGATATTCAATCGTTCATCCGTTCCATTCAGGATTTCATCCATTGCTTCATCCGAAATGTCTTTGATAGGCGTTTTCAGTGTAAAACCATATTTATCACCAATTGCTTCTATTTGCCAGAAAATCAATGAATTTTTATATTTTCCCAATGGAATAATCCCACCTTGAAAAACGGACAAGGTATTATCCGGAATTATTTTTTTCAAATCAATTTGATTGACATAACCCAATCCTTTACACTTGGGACAAGCGCCTTGTGGAGAATTGAACGAAAAATTGTGAGGTGCCGGTTCGCTGTATGAAATTCCCGAAACAGGACACATCAGCAATCGGCTATAATGACGAATTTCATTGGTATCCAAATCCAATACAAGAATCAATCCTTCTCCCTGTTTCATAGCAGTTTGCACACTGCTTTTGAGTCTTCTTTGATCTTTTTGGCTAACACTCAACTTATCAATAACTACTTCAACACTGTGATTTTTGTAACGGTCGAGCTTCATTCCCAGGCGGATTTCTTGTACATCTCCATCTACTCGGACATTCAGATATCCTTTTTTACGTAAATTTTCGAATAATTCCTTGTAATGCCCTTTCCGGTTTTTTACAACAGGAGCCAAGATAAAAATCTTTTTTCCATCATATTTATCAAGAATTAAGGAAAGAATCTGTTCTTCGGTATATTTTACCATTTTTTCACCCGAAACGTATGAATATGCTTCTCCGGCACGGGCATACAACAAACGGAAAAAGTCGTAAATTTCGGTAGTTGTCCCAACGGTTGAACGGGGATTCCGGTTCGTAGTTTTTTGTTCGATAGAAATAACAGGACTTAGTCCGGTAATTTTATCTACATCCGGACGTTCCAGATTCCCGAGAAAATTGCGCGCATAAGCCGAAAAAGTTTCGATATATCTTCGTTGTCCTTCTGCAAAAATAGTATCGAAAGCCAACGATGATTTTCCGCTTCCGCTTAAACCAGTAATAACCGTAAGACTGTTTCGGGGAATAGTTACATCTATATTTTTGAGGTTGTGCACACGGGCACCTTGCACCTCTATTTGTTCTGTCTCTTCCATTCTGTTTGGTTAAAATATCTCATGCAAGCGATGGATGCTTTAGCTTCATTTAAGTCGTTGTATAATTTGTCGTTAGTATTACCATTATTTTGTACGGTTAATTTATTGTTTTTATCCCATGTAAAAAATATAGGTTTCAATGAAAAATCAATACTTCCGTTTTTGCTGATAACTACTTCTGACAAATGGAGTGCAAAGTTATCATTTGCTTCGTCAGAAAACAAATTAACTCCCGATTTTAAATAACTTGCATTAGAAAGCGCTAAGTTAAATATTGTTGGAAAAACGTCTTTATGTGAACCGAAATTAGTCAAATCGGGATGAATGGCCGGTTTATATTTTTCGGGGACAAATAATAGCAAAGGAACGCCATATTTGGTAAGTAATTCCGTATTACTGTAATCGAAAAGTCCCCTCACACAATGGTCTCCGGTAACAACTATAATCGTATTATCTCCTATTGACGAAGCTTTTATTCTCTTAATTAATCTTCCCAAGCAATCATTTGCATATTGGTAAGTTGTAAAATGAATCTTGGCCACCTTATCATCGAAAAGTATTTTTCGGTTGATTTGTTTAATATCAATTGGATATGGTTTATATGATTTGGGCAAATGAAATGGGGAATGGTTGGTGGTGGTTAATCCGAATATAAATTGTGGATAATTTTGATTTTGCTTTAATTCGTCATAGATGTAATCAAACATAAATTCGTCATAGCAACCCCAATCATTTTTTTCAACATTCGGATAAAAATCATCCAAATTGCCTGCATCTACCAATGTATCAAAATATTGGCGAGGAATGAAGTCATCCAGATTTCTCCATCCGAAGTTTCCACTTGTAACAAAATTGGTTGTATATCCCTTTTGTTTAAATACATAAGCAACAGATGAATGCAGGCTGTCATTAGCAAAAGTAGATTGGGCAATGGATGTTTTAAATGTATTATTTATCATCAAGGATTCCAATGAGGTGATTGTTGATTGTGTAGAAGACGTAAAATTTTTAAAAACGTAAGCATAAGGCAGTACATCCTCTAATTCTCCCAATAAATTCAATTTATCCTTATCATGATACATCCATAAATTTGTTCCCATTCCTTCCATTAAAATAAAAACAACATGGGGTGGATTTTCTTTTAGGAAAAGATTTTCAGGCGTTTGAGTAAAGAGAGCATTTCGTAGAGAATCTTCGTTATTAATTACCTGATGGTTTACATAATAACTAACAGCATTGTTAATAGAGGGAAAACCCGATTCTTTGACTGTTTCATTTAAATTTGAATTGATTTCCTGTGATATTTTATCTTTTATGGCAGTTTTTAAAGCAAATACACCATTGAGAACCAATGAATTTACAGAGGAATCCAATGTAACTTCACTATGTATCAATCGTAAAGGAGCCGCCTTAAATGAAAAACCACGTACACCCTCAATAAATATTCCGATAAACAATATTACAATGCATATCTTTATCCAATATGGGTATTGGGGAATAGAAAATTTGACAGACATGATTTTTCTCATTAGAAAGTAACAACAAACAATGAAAACGGCAAGTCCTGCGAAAACCGGAATTACCGGATAATCAGTCCAGAAAGTTTTCAATAGGGCAGAGGTATTATCTTCAAAAAATCCGAAAATAGCAATGTTTATATGAGATTGGAAATATTGATAAAAAAAGAAATCAATTGTAGAAATAAATAAGAAGAGAGTAAATAAAATTGTTGAATATATTATTGAAAAATGGAATGAGAATCGATTGTATATGCTTGATTTATAAAAAAATAACCCTATTAAAAATACGAATGCAACGGGAATTAAACCATAAAAGATACAGCTTGAATCGAAGCGGAATCCCATTGAAAATGCAGCAAAAAGATTTTTTTTGTCTGATAAAATATCTGTTATATTTTCCGAAGAAATTAAAAATAAAATTCGGAATACTCCAAATAAAAGAAGAAACAAAAGAAAAACTATAAATAAACGGATAATATTATTGCTAAATCCGGAAAACCAATTTCCTTTGTCAGGCATAAAAAAGTAAAAGATAAAAAGTAAAAGGTAAAGTATGTAAGTACATGGCACTTATAACCTTTTACCTTTTAATTTGTTTAGTTAATCCAACGGCTATCATACGCATCTATTTTTTCTCCTTTTTTATAATACATATCTTCTTCCAAAGGAATTCTGATATTATATAATTTGCCGGTTCTATTACTCAAGGAGGTGTCACGGAGCCACACATTGAAATCTTTAAGTTGAGCATATGTAATTCCATAATTTTGGGCGAAACTTGTCCAGCTTGAAACGGAAGAATCAACCGTAACTTCTTTCCATCGGATGGGCTTGTATAACTGACTTGCTTTTAGTACAAATCCGTAACGATAGGGATTTTCGAAAATTTCTTTTGCTGCAATAATTCTGAAAAAGTATCTGGAAGTTTCTTCCACCAATAATAAATCCAATGCCGAAGAAACATTTTGTTTGCTTAATTCGCTGGATATACGTCCCATTCCTGCATTATACGATGCTGCTACTGTTGCCCAATCACCATATTTCGAATAAGCATCTTTAAGATAACGGCAAGCTGCTGCAGTAGATTTTTCGATATGGTAGCGTTCATCAACTTCTGTGTTGATTTCCAATCCATATGATCTGCCTGTAGCTTCCATAAATTGCCATAATCCGGCAGCCTTGGCTGAAGATAAAGCTCTCTCACTTAAATTACTTTCAATAACCATTAAGTATTTAAAGTCCTCAGGAATACCATTTTGTTTTAGAATAGGTACAACAATTGGAAATATGCGGTTTGCCCGCTTGAAATATAACATGGTAGTTGAATGCAAGTATGTAAAAGAAGATATTTCCCGATCAAAACGTTCGTATAAGTCGTAACGCCTGACATCTATATCATCATCAGCAAATTTTACTTTCATTGGAAAATCGGGTGGGGTAGTCATTGATAAAACAGATGAACGTTGTTGTTCTGCTTCTTGTGCATCATTACTACTTCCTGTCAAAATAAAAGTCCCAACACACAATCCAATAATCGAAAGTGTGGGGATTAAAACTTTGTAAATCTTTTTCATCTTTTTTATAGAATATTAAACTTTTAACTTTTAATTCCCAGTATTGCTATTAGTATTTCCTTCATATGGAGTCTTCGTATACAATAGATTGATGTCTCCCTTCAACTTATGTTTTACACCATCAGAACCATCGGCTTCAATTACATAAAAATATACACCGGGAGCAACTAACTTTCCATCTTTTCTGCCATCCCAACCCAAAGCTGGGTCATAATATTCATAAATAACATTTCCCCATCGGTTTAATATTGTACACTTGAATTTATTAATTGATTTATATGCTACTTTAAATTCATCATTTGTACCTGTAGACGAGTTAGGTGTAAAATAATTAGGCGCATCAACAAAAGACTCAGAAACCGTAATAACAAATGGTGCAGAAGGAGCTATTGCCGAACAATCATTATTATAATTGCTTACATTTAACCTGACGTAATAGGTACCACTTCGATCAAAAGTATAATGCAATTCCTCTTCAGGGTAAGTTGCGAGTAATACTGAAAAGTCTTCCCGGCTCGAAAATTCCCATGAATAATGACTTACTGCGTCAGTAGCATGTGCTATAAAATCAATATCCAAAGGCGCTGATCCTGTGTAACTTGTAGTAGTTTTTGGTCTGTCTTTTTCATTGAGGTTATCACGGGGTGATACTATTGCTTCAGCATGAGCATCTACGGCGATTGCATTGTATTCGTCGGAAGTTACAGACTGCTCTATATCAAAATAAGTAGCATACTGGTCTCCCTGTAATTCGAAAACAGTATTTAGTAAAGGTGCCGGTATTTTTTCGGGAAAATTTGAATTCCAACTTACTGTATCATTTAATACGTTGTATATACTGTCTTGAGCATCCCATTCCAATGTTTGGTAAATAACAGAAAATTCCCGGATTAGATTTGCTTTCGAACCATTAGGAGCACAATATTCCATAGTTGGAATATTACCAACGACTTCCAACGAAAGGAATGAGCATTTTTCATTACCTTCAAGAATGTTTAATCCTTGCAAATCAAGAATATATAAAGAATAGTCAGTAACCCATACAAAATATTCATTTTCCTCGCTGCCAATCTTATCAACTGCAATATAGCCATAATCAGGCTGAATATTGGACAAGATAGAAACATTATCAGTTTGATTTCCAGATAAAAGAGTCCTGTTTTCCGGATTATCTTTATATTGATACCAGGTAATTGTAGAACCAGAAGTGGGAGAGGAGTAGGTGAGTTGGGCGCCGTTCATCCCATAAAATACGAATATATCCTTAAATCCGGCAGATGTATTTTCCGTATATACAGGTTTGCTACCTCCAGTTGCAGTAAAAGTTTGTGCAACAAGATGCATTCCTGTCAGTATAAAAATAAATAAGACAAAATATTTTTTTTTCATAAACATACAAGTAAAAAGGTTGTTAGGTGAGAACCTTTACCTTTTTATAAACGAAAGAATTGCAAAGGTAGTATTTTTTAAAGTAAAAAATATGAATATGCTAATTATCTAATATGCCAATGTGCCAATTACACTCTTCATCGGCACATTGGCATATTGGCACATTAGTTTATTATTTTTAACTTTTAACTTTAGCTTTTAATAGGATGTATCATTTTTTTGTTCATAAATTTGTTGCAGATTATTTTAAATATGAATTTATGAAAATTATTGTTCGTTTTTTGATTCTTGCATCATTTTTAGGTGTATTTATGGCTTGTAGCAGTGATGAAGACCCAACATTCAATGATATTGGTCAATTTGTAGGCAATTATAATGCAACGAGGATTGCCACTATAGGCACAGCAGCTGTTGATACCAATAATTCGTATCCGGTTTATATTACAACTCTTGGAAGTGGTAATGAGGTATATTTTATATTGGGATACCTTAAAAATACGCCAGATATTTTAGATGTAACAGTACGATTGTCAAATTTCAGAGATAGAGGAGAGTATGTTACATTTGACGTAGAGCCAATAAATAAGACGAATATCACATATTCCATTCCGGATTTTTTCCAAAAATATTATGCAAATTTGAACAAAACAATCACAGAATTGACAACATTTAAGATGAATGTTTTGAGTGGTGGCAAATTTGTAAAAAAGACAAAGGAGATTTCTTTTACATATACAGGAAGCTATACAGCAAAATTTTCTCCATCAGGTTCAGGTAGCGATAGTTTTGCATTGTCGTATTATATGATACCGAAGGCAGGAGAGTGAAACAATATGCAAATGACCCAAATTTTCTGAGTTTATCAAAAAATAGAAGATTTGGGTTTATTTCAATAAATACAATTAAACATAATAGTAATTATAGGAAAAATAGATAGGTGTTTTCCAAACAGTTTTTAATCGGATATTTTAAGAATAAGTTTAAGAAATTCAATATATTAAAACCTCAGCGAGTTTATAATTTATCTATTTGTTATTCCAATAATATTTTCTATATTTAAAATTGTTACTCTTTACATTGTTGAGAACTTGTTGATAAGTTGTGAATATTTTTTTAACTTTTTATAATCAATTAAGAATCCGTTGAAAACTTCTTGAAAGTATACTGAAATGACGTTGAAAACTTACTGAAAACTCCTTTATGAATTGCATTTAGAAGATAGCAAACTCCAGTATCTTTGTCAGTATTAAAATCTGAAAAAAATAAAAGTAAAAACAAGTTTTTTATGACTCAATTGATTTTACATACCGAATATTTGATGAGTATTCATGAATGTGTTATTATTCCGGGATTGGGCGGTTTTGTGAGCCGTATTTCTTCTTCCTGGTATGATGAAGAAACTTCTACATGGATACCTCCACGAAAAGAAATCACCTTTAATTCGAGTTTATTTCATAATGATGGTTTGTTATTGAGTTCATATACAAATACATATAATATTTCTTATTCCGATGCTTTTGTCATGGTTGAAAAAGCCGTTCGTGAGTTAAAGAAAGAATTAAGTGAAAAAATATATGTTCAATTTGGACGTATTGGTACTTTCAAATATGATGATAATAAAACATTGCTTTTTTCTCCAGCCGAAGATTTGCATTATTTTTCTACAGGTACTTATGGCTTATTTTCAATTAAAGCATTAACTCTTAATAAATTATTAAGAAATATTCAGTCTCCTGAAAAAGAAAATAAAGAGGCTGGAATAGAGCAAAAAGTTGCTTCTATTATAACACCAAGAACGAATAAAGTAGCATATCCCGAAAGAACACGGCCCTCCGACACTATTTTTATTCCTCTGAAGATAAAAAAGAAATTTCTTTATAGAACATTGGGTATAAGTGCTGTAGTCTTGTTGTTTATGCTCCTATCGACACCTATTTATGTTGATACAACGCACAATACAAATTATGCCAAATTATTGTCTCCACTTGTTGATAAACCAAGTTCGAGTGAAAGTGCAGAAATTGATAATAAATCATTAAATACTAATGATAATAAAGAACAGAGTTCGCTTGTGATTACTATTCCGGAAATTGTTCTACCAAAAACAGAAGAGCCAAAAGAAATCCTTCCAAAGGAAACAACTCCGGCTCCAGCTGCAACGCAAAATAATAATGCCATTCAGAAAACTACAACATCGGCTGTAACAAGTGCGAATACAAAAAGCAAACTTTCGGGTCCTTATTATATAATTATTGGAAGTTTTCCTTCTGAAAAAGCTGCCCAACAATTTGCAAGTATGGCAAAGTCTCAAGGAATATCCAATTCAGGCATATTACAAGCAAAGGATAGCAAACGCATTCGAGTATATGCCGATGCTTTTGATAATCAAGCTGAAGCTAATCAATATATGAGTAGTTTCAAGTCACAATATAGCAATCAGCATCCAAATGCTTGGTTATTTGTGGATAAATAAAGGGGTTAAAGAAGTTATCAGAAGTCGGAAGGTACCGGAAGTTGTAAGGTATTTTTCGACTTTTTTGTTATTAGTTATTGGTTCTTTGTTATTCACATAAAATAACAAAGAACCAATAACTAATAACAAAAAACAACTCTTCCTTCGGTATCAAATTTGAATAAATTACTTTGAAAAGCTTTGTCCAATAAACTTTCGTTGATAATTTCATCAGGAGTCTTATCAAATAACCCTAAGTTGTTGTCCATCAGCCATATTTTATTTGTCAATTTTAATGCTAAATCTAATTCATGTGTAGAAAGAATAATTGATTTAGAAGTGTTTGTACTAATACTTCGCAGTAATGTGATGATTTCTATGCGGTTATTTAAGTCTAAATGAGCAGTTGGTTCATCCAATAAAATAATAGGCGTATCTTGAACTAATGCTTTGGCAATCATAACACGTTGTCTTTCACCATCGGATAGTTCGGATAATGAACGATTGCGAAATTCTTCGAGTTTCATTAAGCAAATAGCCTCCTCTATTTTTTCCTTGTCAATAGCTGTAAGATTACCCAACCAATTGGTATAAGGGAAACGTCCCATCGACACCATATCAAAAACCGACAGCCCCCCTACCCTCACCGGATCTGTTAAAACTAAACTAATGAGCTTTGATTTTTCTTGAATAGATTTTTTATTAATCTTTTCATTATCAACATAAATATCTCCTAACAAAGGCTTTTGTAATCCGGCCAAAGTACGTAATAATGTAGATTTACCACAACCATTTGGCCCGATAATCGCAATCATATCTTTTGGAAAAACCGAAAGCTCAAGATTTTTCCGAATTAATTTGGTTTTTCCTTTTTGAACATAACCAATTGATAAATTGCTGGTATATAAAATAGGTTTGATAATCTGCTGATTTTGAGAATTAGTTTAAATTGAGCAATCCATCAGGTATTGATATTAACATTGTTTTTTCTTTCGGATTAATTTCTATGATAAGATCTTCATTGGCAGGGATTAGTAATTCATTTTCATTATTTTCAATGCAAAAAAGGACATTGATGGTACTTTCATCTACAGCTGTAATTTTCCCTAAATAACCCTGAGTTTCATCTGTAACGGAAAATCCAATAAAGTCATCCCAACCAAATTCGGATGAAATATCACTGTCGTCCAGCATATTTTTGGGCAAAAAGACATTTAATCCAGTAAGTTCACGTGCCTTCGGTTCCGAGTCTATATTCTCAAGTTTAACAAGCACTGTCAAATTTGTTTTCGGACGAGTTTCTTCTACAAAAAACGGCACATATATTCCATCTATTTCACAAACAATGTAAGGAAATTCCGAAATCTCAAGGTATTCATTCTTAACCTGTAAGGATAATTCACCCTTAATTCCGTGCGTTTTGGTTAGTTTTCCAATCAGGGAAAGTTCTTCTTTATATATCATTTAAAATCAATTTATTGTTGATTTTACCAATTAAAATCAGTTGTATATTTTGCTTCATTGCCACAGTTGTCGGTAACGGTTAATATAAAAGTATGTTCGCCGTTTTTCTGGATTCGAGAAGCATCTAATTTTGCTGATAATAAGCTGTTTTTGGCATCATATTCCAATAAATAAAATTTATTGTCAATCAATGCTTTAAAAGTTTTAATACCACTATCCTTATCCGAAATCTTACAATTGATTTTTCCATTGATGCCCCATTTATTTGGCAAAACAGGTGTAATAACCGGAGATGTAAAATCCGATACTACGGCGTAGTCTCCAAAATCACGAATTTTAGCTTCAAACCAGCCACCTTTGTATTCACTTTTATTGAAGATCTTACGACTGCCACTAACCCGGGCAATATAATATTTTGAGATATCTTCTCCCAGCATGTTTTCAGGAACTTTTATCTTCAATGGACAATAATCATGCAATGCAGCTGTTTCATACTGATGCAGTGTATAAACCGGAGATACACATTCCATACTATTTCTGATACCATATTTAAACTGTAAATCGGTATACAAATTTCCAGAAGGAATCTTGAATTCCAAGTCGCTACGAGAATATGTATTATCTTGATTGTATGACATTCGCTGCGTATTTGATTCGACTGATTTAGAGATCATTTCTTTTTTACCTTGAATTATAAAACTAAAAGTTGTTTGATTTCCAAAATAATCAGTTAATGTATAACTCAGGTCATATTCACGTTCTTCGTTAATTGTAATAATGCCCCTATTTACAACATTGTTGTAAATGCGGAGTTTATTTCCCGGCTCCACATACGATTTCATATAAAAAGAATCATTCCTCCTCCAATCTTCATAATCAACAAAACTATTTAAATAACGGGTTTCGGAAAATGCAAATTTATCCATTTTACTTCCAAAAATTTGCTTCCCATCAACTGTTAAAGAAATAATATAAGGTCCAAAAACATTCGTAACATTATCCATATAATCGTAGGCTTTTACAGCAACTCCAATTTCACCCCAAGCCGTAATATCGGTACTTATGGATTTTTTTTCGGTTTTTTTATTCGCAACAAGAGGAAATTTTTTCTTAAATGCAGAACTATTTACTAGTCCTGCATTTTCCATTGGAATAATCATAATTCCCTGAATTTGAGGCGAACGATTGTCCGAAAGGTATCGTTGAAAAAAAGGAAGCGGATTCAGCGCCTCTTCTGTTTTGGTATCCCTTACTTCAAAGTGCAAATGTGGACCAAACGAACTTCCGGTATTTCCTCCTTTTCCAATATATTGTCCTTTTTTTACTCGAATCGTATTTTCGGGAAGAGTAAGATCGGCAGCAAAAGTTTCGTTTTCATACTGATATTTTCTGAGGTATTCTTCAGCCTCATCAAAAAAACCGTCCATGTGCCCGTATACCGTTGTATAACCAGTTTCAGGATGTGTAATATACAGAGCATTTCCGTATCCTACAGGAGAAACGGATATACGAGAAATATAGCCATCATCGAAACTATACAAGGGCTCCCCTACTCTACCCTGGATTTTTATATCTATTCCCGAATGGAAATGATTATTTCGTAATTCGCCAAAATTGGCACTTAATAACATGGATATTTTAACTGGAGAAGTTCCAATTGTTTGAGTATAACCATTTGAAATTGAAAATACTAATAAAGAAATACCTAAGAAAATTCTTTTTATCATAACTAATTATCTTATTATTAAGTTATTGTCAATTATTTTTATTTTTTAGCATCGTTTGAATTCCTTGTTCCTGATGAATCAATTCAATTTTTACTCCAAATTTCTGATGTAAATATTCTGCCAACTTCTGAGCCGAATATACAGAACGGTGTTGCCCGCCGGTACATCCGAATGAGAACATCAAATGTGTAAAATCCCGTTCGATATATTTTTTTACAGAAGCATCAGCCAATGCAAAAATATGTTCAAGAAAAGGCTTTATTTCTCCGTCATTTTCCAAAAATTGTTGAACCGGTGCATCTAATCCGGTCAATTGCTTGTATTCATCGTATTTTCCCGGATTGTGGATAGAACGGCAATCAAATACAAAACCTCCCCCATTTCCCGATGTATCTTCCGGAATACCTTTTTTGTATGAAAAACTGTAAATCGTTACAGTCAATGAAGATTCTTTATATTCTTGTATCGTATTAATCTCCTGTTTTTCAATTAGTTTTTTAGATAAATGTGCAAGGTAAGGATATTCAGTCAATTCTGACAAAAGCAATTCCTGAAGATTATTCAATGCAAATGAAATACTTTCTAAAAAATGCCTTTTCTTTTCATAATAACCTCTAAAACCATAAACACCTAAAACCTGTAAAGTCCTGAATAATACAAAGTGATTTAATTGTTTGTAAAAAGAATTAGAATCTATAGTTTTAAATTTTTGTAATTCAGATAAATAAGAGTCAATTAATTCTTTTCTTTCCTCTTTGGAGAAATTTGCTTTTGCCTGCCAAACAAATGACGCAACATCATAATAAACAGGCCCTTTTCTTCCACCCTGAAAGTCAATAAAATAAGGATTTCCGTTTTTTATCATTACATTACGAGATTGAAAATCACGGTACATAAATGTGTCGTTATCCTCTTTCAGTAAATTATGGGCTAATTTTTCAAACTCTTTTTCCAATTCAACTTCCGAAAAATCAATGCTAGAAAGCTTTAAAAAGCAATATTTGAAATAATTTAAATCCCAAAAAACGGTTTTTTTGTCAAATTCAGAAACCGGATAACAAATAGAAAAATCCAATCCTTCTGCTCCTTCATATTGAATATGAGGCAATAAACGGATTGTTTTTAACAATATATCCTTGTCCTGTAATGAAAAATCATTCTTATTTCTTTTCTGAATGATATCAAACAATGAAGTTTTACCTAAATCTTCCTGTAAATAAAACTGTTCATCATTCGAAACAGTATATACTTCGGGTACTGGTAATCCTTTTTTCTTAAAATGCTTTGCCAATGATATAAATGCATGATTTTCGGGCAGAGATTCACCTTTTACTCCAATATAGGAGTTCTTTTTTCCAACTATTCTATAATAACTTCGGTTAGAACCCGAACCTGTAATCAATTCATAATTAGGGATTAATTCATCAGAAGTGTATGATTTGTATAGTTCAAAAAGTTCCTTTTCCATTGTGTATAGGCAATTTTTAAGATGCAAAAGTATGATTAATAATTGACATTTTTTTGAATTATAGGTGAACAAATGCCTCAAAATGCATGTTACATATAGGTACAAGCATTGTTTTTTAAAAAACTTCGAAAATGTTAATTTTACCCAATGATGCATTTTTAAACTATATATTATTGAATTTATTATCTTATTTTTAATTATAAAAATAAAAAATTATGGCACTAAGAGAAACAATTGAAGATGTAAAGAGTACAATCAAATATTGGTGGTTGTACCTTGTTTTGGGTGTTTTGTTTATTGTTGGAGGAATAATGTTGGCAGCCGATCCAATAAGCGCTTACATTGGTTTATCTATTTTTGCAAGCGTGTGGATTTTTGTATCCGGTATTTTTTCTGTAGCGTTTGCAGCCAGTAATAGTAAGATTCTTCCGGGATGGGGTTGGTATTTAGCCGGAGGTATCCTTGAGTTGTTATTAGGACTATTATTGATGTGTTTTCCTGGTATTATGGCAGTTGCGATACCATTTATTCTGGGATTTTGGCTGATGTTCAGGGGCATTTCCATTATTGCCGGTTCTATGGACCTGAAATCGTTACAAGTTTCTAATTGGGGTTGGGCGCTTGTACTTGGTATTTTAATCGTTGTTTTATCGTTTTTGGTATTTGCTTATCCCGCAGCGGCAGGAGCCGGTTTATCCATATTTATGGCTGCAGCGATTATTGTACTTGGTATAGCATCTATCGCTTTTTCTTTCATGCTGAAGTCTGCTAAAAATCACATTCAAGATATTGCAAAAAAAGTGGAAGATTTTGAGAAGAAAATTGAAGAAAACAAATCACTATAGATTTTCACCTTTTCCATATATAATTAGTCAGCTGGTATCCTTTAAAGAAAAGAAATACCAGCTGATTTTTTTGTTATTTTTTAGGATAAATATCAAACCAATTTTGTTTATATTTTGTTATATATGTTAAGTAGTGTTATGTTGTTTATAACCACTTTTCTAACTATGTTTTGCTATTTTAAAAACTAAAAATATGGAAACAAATGTATTTTGCAGCCTTTTTTCTCAAATTAAATGGGGATGGTATCTTATTGCAGTAGTTGTTGCTTTTCTGATGGGCGCATGGTGGTACTGGGGATTATTTACCAAGGCTTGGGAACGGGTATTTAAGGTTACTATTCCTAAAAAAGGAAGAATCCCTGAAGGTGTACTATTTGCCATATCAATGCAATTTTTAGTTACTGCGCTGATGGGGATTGTATTTTTTATGCTTGTAAAAGTATCGTTATGGTTGGCAATTCTTGCACTTGTAGCATTTTGTGGTTGGCAAAAAGCAGGTCTTAAATTTCGATACATCAAGTGGAAGGATTATTTTACGGCTGCTATGATAGAAGCCGGTTATACCTTTGTTGCAGGTATTATACTTATTATTTTTGCATGTGTGTAAAAGCATTGTTATTGAGTGAAGTAAATAACCAATGAACTATAAAAGAGCAGGATAACTTCAATTTATTTACAAAGAAGATTATCCTGCTCTTTATTTTTTTGCTTTTGACTGAAAAATACTACATTTGTATCTTTCAGAATTCAGGCTTTCACATATATGACAAAAGAAGATATAAAAGGTTGGTTTACAAAACGTTCGAAGAAATGGGAATTAATAAATTTATGGTTTATGCTTATTCCCCTTTTTAGCTTTGGAAGTTTTTCATTTATTTCTCTGATATACATGGGAATTGCAGGAAAAAAAAGAATCTGGTCGATACTAGGTACTCTTTCGATGTTAGTAACTGCATTTTCATTTAGCGAAATAGTCAAAAACCAAAATCTTTTAGCTTCATTGTTATTTGCTATTTCTGTAATTACAACATTGGCTTATTCCATTTTTTCTTGCAAAGAGTTTCTTCAGCGTTTAGATCTTAGATTGAGGAAATTTCCGTTGCAATGGTCTAAGAAATACAATTATGACAATATTGATGCCGATTTTGAATCGGCTATTCATGCCGGAAATATCAAAGCTCTTCCTGTAGGAAGTGATTTTATCGCTAGCCTTAAAACGTTGGAAAAAGAAATAGAATCGGAAAAATTGAAACTGGATATTCAAAAAATGATTACTATTTCGAAAACGATTATGGAAAAAGATACATCTGTAGGAGAAATCTTTTTCGAACGAAATGCCGAAACTGTAAATAAAATTCTGAAAAAGTACGATGAACTAGAAAATACCCGCATCGATACACCGGAAATGAAAGAATCGTTATCAAAATTGGAGAATGATATTGGTTCTATCACAAAAGCTTTTGAGCAGGAATTAACTGATATGTACAAAAATGATATGGTTGATATTGATGCTGAAACAAGAGCTTTTTTACAAACACTTAAAAATAGAGGATTGATTGATGATAATAATTTATATCAATAAACATCAACAAGCATCCACAAATAACAAAACAATAAATAACAGATAACAAAATGAGTACTGATATTCAATTAAGCGCTGATACGGCATTGGTTTTGACAGATGATGAACGTCAAAAAGTTGAAGGTTATAAAGAAAAAATTAATTTGTCGGACACTAATATGGTGATACAATATGGTGTTCCTGCACAAAATAAGTTATCCTCATTTTCGGAGCAGGTATTAAGTCAGGTGCGAACCAAAGATATGGGAGAGCCTGGAGAAGTTTTGGCTTCTTTATCCAATAATCTCAGAGATTTTGATGATACGATTAACAAAAAAAGCTTCTTTGGCTTATTCGATAGCCTAAAGAAAAGAGTAAACCGCATTAAATCAGAATATTCCAAAGTTGAAAAGAATATAGTAGGAATTGGGTTGCAGTTGGAAAAATACAATCAAACATTATTGAAAGACATTCATTTGTTTGACCGTTTATATGAAGAGAATAAAGAATATTTCAGGGAAATATCCCTGTTCATCATAGCCGGAGAAGAAAAAATAAAGGAAATGCATGAGCTTGTACTTCCTCAAATGAAAGCTGAGGCCGAACAATCCCAAGACCAGCAACTGGCACAAGCTTACCGGGATATGGAGCAACAAGTAAACCGGTTTGAGAAAAAAGTCCATGATTTGAAACTGAGCCGGATGATTTCCTTACAACTTGCTCCACAAATACGTTTGGTGCAAAATAACAGCGCTGCTTTGACGGATAAGATACAATCAACCATTGCAAATACGCTTCCATTATGGAAAAACCAAATGGTACTATCATTGGGATTGGTACATTCTCAACAGGCATTGGAAGCACAAAAAGCCGTAACAGATGCAACCAATAAACTATTGCAGAAGAATAGTGAAATGTTGAAACAATCGACTACTCAAATTGCGCAGGAAACAGAGCGTGGTATTGTAGATATGGAAACTATCAGAAAGGCAAATACCGATTTATTTACAGCATTGGATGATTTGATGAGAATACAAGCCGAAGGACGGCAAAAACGCTTGGATGCAGAAGTAGAACTAAAAAGTGCGGAATCGGAATTAAAATCTAGATTATTGGCAAACAGGCCATCATAAAATAAATATACCTATTATCTAATATGCCGATATGCCAATGGTATGGAGTATTCTTCATTGGAACATTGGCATATCGGCACATTAATTCATTATCTTTTATGAAACACTTCCCTGAATCAGAACTTATTATAAATCCGGATGGAAGTATTTTTCATTTGCATCTGTTACCCGAACAATTAGCTGAAAACATTATATTGGTTGGAGATCCGGGGCGGGTAAAAACGGTTGCATCGTTTTTTGATACAAAGGAATTTGAAGTAGAGAACCGGGAATTTAAAACAATTACAGGTTTATACAAGAATAAACGGATATCGGTTGTTTCTACTGGCATTGGAACTGATAATATCGATATTGTACTGAATGAACTGGATGCATTGGTAAATATCGATTTGAAAAATCGCATCGAAAAAGAAAAACTTACATCGTTGAATATTGTTCGAATTGGAACTTCCGGAGGATTGCAAGAAAATGTTCCGGTTGGAAGTTATGTAATCGCACAAAAGTCTATTGGTTTTGATGGTGTATTGAATTATTATGCCCATCGTAATGAAGTATGTGATCTTGAGTTTGAGAAGTGTTTCGTTGAAAATGTAAAATACGATAATTCGCATGCAGCCCCTTATGTTGTGGATGCCAATCTTGAATTAGTTGAAAGAATTGGTAAAAATGATATGATAAAAGGGGTAACTATTTCAGCTAATGGTTTTTATGGACCTCAAGGAAGAGTGTTACGTTTAGATTTGAATGATGCAGAATTAAATAACAAAATTAGTGCATTTAGTTATAATGGCTACAAAATAACCAATTACGAAATGGAAAGTTCGGCCATTGCCGGGTTATCCAAGTTAATGGGGCATAAAGCCATGACAGTTTGTTTAATTATCGCTAACCGGATTGCAAAAGATTCGAATGCTTCTTACCAAGGTAATATTGAAAATTTGATTGAAACAGTTTTGGAAAGATTATAATACCATTTTTATTTCAATAATATTCCTGTTTTTTTAGCTAATTTTTTAGAAATGAAAAATAGTTGATTAATATTGATATGCTTTTTATAAATTTAACAAATTGAATTAATGAATACTTTTCGGTTAATTTATAGAGAATTACAATCAATTGTATTTTAACTTCGAATTAAAAGTAGCTATAAAACAAAAAAATAACCAAAAGATATTTAATTTGAATTATTGACTTTATCCTTTTTATTTATTACTTTTGAAAATGTTTTCTTGAAATTTATGAATGAATCTTTTTGTAAAAATTAAAAAAGGCGTTGCGACATGAGTGAAACGAGATATCTGACATTTCCTGTTGAATTTTTGGAAAAGGCTTTTACCGATATCCAAAGGGTGTGTGATAATATTTTCGATTATTCCATTTATGTATATTCTTTGAAACTTGAAAAAGAGTCGGACTCGGAATTAGAAGCAATGGAAAAAGCGGCTAAATATTATGATATATCGCTTGGAAATGTGCAGGCTGCATATAATAATGGATATGAATTGTATCATGAATATGGAGCTAAGGTTGCCAAAGCTAGTATAAATAAAGACATAATTTTTGATTTTTACAGAAATAAAAAATCAGAATTGGATATTGCTGTCTTTTGTGCTTTCTGTGCAACAAAGAGTATTTTAGGTGTAAAATCTTATTGCAAAACAAATAAAGTACTTATTCATGCCCGGATGTTTGGTTTTAATAACAGTCAAGGCATGAAAGATGGAAAAAATAAGATTCAGGAGAAATATTTAAAACGCTATAATTTTGACAAGGTTATGAAAGAACTCCAGTTTAATTGGGGTTTGAACGCTATTTCTAACCATTGCAGAGGTTTTTATATTTCGTTTGATATGGGATTGGAAGAATTGGCTGTTATTTCGGAAAAAGCTAAAAGAAAATCCCGTGAAAATTTATTAAGGCAGGAAAAAGAAGAAGCTATAAAAAAAGCATTTTTACTGGTAAACCAAGAAGAACAAACGTCAACCCAAACTTCTCAATCTCAGTCGAAAGAAATACCAGATATAGAGTTTGACTTGCCGTTATTCAGATAAATACATTATAGTAGAATGCATTTTCTTATAATTATTGCATATTGAAATGGAGGAGTTTCTCTAAATTAATATGCTATTTTAGGTTTTCGTCCTCAAAAAATTACTTTTTATTTTAAAAAGTATCCAACCCAAAAATATTACAATTACTTTTGCCGAATTTAAGAGAAATGAAAAATCATTTTATTATATAGAATTTCGAATAAAAGTAATTATGAAAAAATCAGTATTTAGTTTTTTGTTTTTGGCATTGGTTTTAAGTCTTTATGCACAAGACGGTTCGAACAAATTATCATATAAATTTTATGGATTTGTACGGGGCGATTTTGTTTTTGATACCCGCCAAAGTGTCGCTGCCAACGAAGGACTTTTCTTTTTGTATCCCAAAGATGAAAGTTTGGATGCAAATGGAAAAGATTTGAATGAAGTTGCTAGTTCCGGTTTTTATACATTCAATACTCGTGCTGGGATTGATGTTAGTGGTTTACAGGTTTTTGATGCAAATGTATCATTAAAAGCAGAAGCTGATTTTGCAGGATTTAGTGGTTCTTATGGTGCGAATTCAACTGTATTTCGGATTCGTCAGGCATATATAAAAATGGATTGGGATAAATCTTCTTTATTATTGGGGCAAACATGGCATCCAATGTTTCAGGTTATCCCCAATGTAATTTCGCTTTCTACAGGAGCTCCGTTTAATCCGTTTAATAGAAGCCCACAAATTCGATTTGATTATAAGGCAGATAAATTAACACTTACAGGTGCAGCCATTTATCAATTGCAGTATACTTCGTCAGGACCCGAAGGGAAAACAAATACATATCAACGAAATGCAATTATACCTGAATTATATGCTGGAGTTGATTATAAAATAAATACATTTAATGTAGGTGCAGGAATTGATTATTTGACTATAAAGCCGCGTACAACATCTTCGGTTATTTATTCTGATCCTTCTAATCCAAATTTTAGAGAAACATTATTCTATAAAGTTGATGAAAGCCTTTCATCCCTCTCCTACTCTGCTTATGTAAAATATTCCAAAGATTTATTTTCCATTACTGCAAAAACAATTTACGGACAAAATAATTCTAATCTATGTATGCTCGGAGGCTATGGTGTTAAGCAGATAGACACAAATACAGGCGAACAGGAATATACGAATTATACCCATTCATCTACATGGTTGAATCTTTCTTATGGAAAGAAATATATGGGAAATTTATTTGCAGGTTACACCAAAAATCTGGGAACAAAAGATGCTCTCGTTTCAATGAAAACTTATGGCGAAGGATTAGATATAGATAATTTATATCGTTTTTGTGGAACTTTTTCTTACAATGTTTCCAAATTTTCGGTAGGATTGGAATACGAAATGACATCCGCTGCTTATGGTAATTCGGGAACATTCAACGAAAACGACGGTAGATACGATAAAACACATTCAGTACTCAATCATCGTTTGATAGGTGTTATTTGTTATAACTTCTAAAGTAGTTAGATTACAATTAGTTATTTATGAGATTTTTATTTGGATTATTTATTATGACTTCTCTATTTATGCAAACGGCATGTTCCGATAAAGTAAAAAAAGATGCCAATGAAGATGCATCTGCAGATATTGCAGCGCAAGTACGTATATTGCCGATACAAGGAGCATATAATGTGCGTGATTTGGGAGGTTATCCTACAGCAGAAAACAAACATGTCAAATGGCATACAATTTTTCGTTCGGGAGATTTAAATAAACTGACAGATGAAGATTTATCTTATTTTGCCGAAATACCCATAAAATCATATATTGATTTTCGTGATTCATCTGAAATTGCAAAAGCACCTGATCGGAAACCTGCATCATTGCTTCATGATTATTTGTTACCGATAGAAGCTGGAAATATATATGATATTAGTAAAATATCGGCAGAACAAGCATTTACGCTGCTAATTGATGTAAATAAAATATTTGTCAGGGATAATCAGGATGTTTACAGGGAATTCTTTAAAATCCTGATGGATGAAAATAATACCCCTCTTTTATTCCATTGTTCGGCAGGTAAAGACAGAACCGGATTTGGCGCGGCGTTATTCCTTTCTTCGCTTGGTGTAAACCGGGAAATAATCATACAGGATTACCTTTTGTCGAACGAATGTTTGGGAGATAAATATGCTGCTGAAATAAAAGCATATCCGGCATTAGAACCGTTATTGATTGTAAAAAAGGAATATATTCAGGCTGCTTTTGATGTGATTGATAAAGAATATGGAGGCATGGAAAATTATCTGACTAAAAATCTGAATGTAGATTTAGAAAAAATGAAAAAGCTTTATACTGAGTAAAATAACTAATTTCAATGCAAGTAAAAAAGCCATAATAAAATTTCTTGATTATGGCTTTTTTATTTTCCCTTATCAGATGCAATTTAAGCTGATTCCTGTGAGATTTTCTTATTGATTTAATTCATATTTAATTCCATGGTTATTGTAAATTATATTATTTAACAATATTGTTTTATTACTATAAAAGAAGGTTTCACTCAAATTAGCAGATATTTCTTTAATTAAATTCCCATTATTTAAATCGTATATCATAATTTTATCACTTACATATCCCATAATTTTATTTGAAAAATAGTCTATATCGACAATTGCTTCTAATCCTAATGAGAAAGAATTTATTATGGAAAAATCGGAAGTCCTTCTAATAGAGAAAACTTTATTGTTATCCCAAACGTAACATAAATCATTATTTAATCGATTGAAATTGTAAAATCTATAATATTTTCCCAAATCACTTTCTGCCCAAACTACATCAAAAGAATTATTTATATAATGACATAATTTCAAACCGGAATCAGAGATAAAGAGGTAATCCCCATTAGGCGAAATAGTGGGATAATTACCGGTTTCATCGTAATTTGTAGTGTAAATTATACTCCTATTAGTTATATCATATATAGCCAACTTACTGGGAGAAAAATTACTTGGAATTGTCATTATAATTCGCAAGTTATTGGAAACTGGCGAAACTGCATAAGTCAAATGAAAATCATAAACTGGATTTGGTGAAAAACTATTTGTTGACCAAAAATACATTGAGGAATTGGATAGGTTATAATTATTTGAATAAATATATTTCCCATCAGGAGTTGATTTTAAATATTCATAATTTGCACCTTTATTAACAATCGAATCTACAACTTGATTATTAACAATATTATATTTAAATATTTTTTCGTCCATAGTATATGCAATATTATTATTATCTAAAATAGCAATATTTTTATAGGTAATACTAGTAGTGCCACATCGAGTATAAAGAAATTTCCCATAAATATACCAATCGTCTTCCAGAAAGCCGTCAGGAAGTTGTTTAGGCAAATACCTAATCCAAAGTCTTGCCTCATCACAAAACTTTGCACTAGATAATGTTATTATTGTATCAGATACTTGATTTGTACTATGTATGAATGTTGGATTAAAATTGTAACCATCTGTCAAATAGTATTGCCCAAAATTGTTAAAATACTTACATTTACTAAAATGAAGGTTATAGCCGCCTGCCGAATTTTGTGTAACATAATAATTTGGTTTTTCTTTTGACTTTTTATAGTACCAACTATCTTGTTTATTACCATAATGATTTATTATCGTGATTTTATATTCAACTTCTTCTCCAACATAATAGTTATCAAAGAATACAGCATTCTCAACTTCGAAAATTTGATAATATTTTTTCTTGCCATAATTCTGGTTGAAATTATCATCAATCATCCAACGTTCAACTAAGTATTTTTGAGTATTATTTTTGTCAAATTCCTGCCACATCAATTTCAGTTTGCCATCATCTATAGAAGGATAAACATAGTTGTTAGATAAGTTCTCGACTGATTTAAATACCATTGGCTTTGATTTGAAATATACTGTATCTTTATTTTCCAGGTTTACTGAACGAATCAAGAATTCTACTTTTTCAGGATTTTCATAAGAACAAAAATATTTCGAGCTGATAATTTCGGTATCGCATACTAATATGGTATGTGTATTGTTCGTTATTATCACAGAGTCTATTGAATATCCTTCAAGTTCAACCCTAATATCAATATTATATTGTTTATCTATAAAAATAGTATCACCAACAATTGGCACATTAAACAAAAAAATATTGTCAATAGTTTTCGCATTTGACTTTTTGTCATCCTCTTTTATTGTAGGAGAGTGAGTGTCTTCACATGAATATATCAAATAGAACAATGCTAATAAACCTATTAATTTAGATATGTTTGATTTCATTTTATAATCGTTTTTATTGTTACAAGTCATTTTAATTATAGAATTCGAGGGTAGTGTTTTATCGTGAAACCATTCATTTACTTATTACCACTTATTTTTTCAATAAACTTTGCTTAATTTTACTGGTATTAAAAGCAGCGATATTATATGTTTCACCTGCTGTTGCAAATTCACAGCTTCCGTTCATTTCAGGACCTTTAATGGCTCCTGGAACGCCTGCATAATACGATTCGTATATTCTTTCCATTTCACCTTTAATCATAAAATTTTCCCATTGTTCTTTTGGGATATTGTATTTTTTACCTTCATCTGTAAGTTCTATTCTGTAAATTTTTGAGTTATCATTCTGACTCATACAACTGCCATATTTTCCTGTATCAAATATTTCAATCAGTCCAAGTTTTTGCCAAATATCATAATTGTGATATGTAAGCCTTTCTTTTCCTTCAATATACCTTGCTATAACAACCCGGCTGCTGGAAAGAGCAGAGTCTAACCGTTTATCAAGTTTGCTTTCGTCTATTTCTATATCAACTTTTGCTTTCTCTTTCTTTTTTTCTTCTTTCTCTTTTTTGTGTTTATCTTTAAATATAATAAAGTCATCGTATTTACTCCAACTGTTGGTGCGTTGCCCGTTGCTTATTTTGGAAATATTTTTATTATGAAAATCGGGGCCGGTAACGAGATTATCTCTATCCTCAGTAAACAATAAATACACATCCAACCAAAATGATTCATCCGGATCTTTGGGTGTATTAAAAAGCTTTACAATACATTTCGCCTCTTTATATTTTAATTTTTCAGGTAGTTGCAGATCTACAGTTCCCGAACTTTTGGTAAGTGTGTATACCTTGGTAATAGGTTTATCTTCTCCTTCGGTAAAGATGGCAATATAGAACTTGCCGAACATATCGGGTGTTATGCCCATATATTTTGCATGCACCGTACTACCGGCAGGATACATAAAATCGTCTATAGAGAGCAACATATTATCATAAGTAGGCTTTTGAGCCAACAGCACAGTTGAGCCAATAAAGGCTGCTAATATTACTACGATCTTTTTCATGGGATTTAAGATTTAATTGTTATACATAGGATTTTATTCTAATTTTTTCGTTTTTTCATTGCTTGTCATATTCGTTTTTATTCACTATTTACAAGTCTGTTAAAACTGCCTGTATGTACAATCATAGTTATTTCAGAATTTTCTCTACCTTTGTATTGCTAAAGTATTCAATTAGGAGTTACATCCAACGCTATTTAAGGTGGTGGATCTTTGTTTTTATTGTGGTCGCAAGTCCATATATTATGGCGGCGTGTACCCCCGTGTCAATGTTGTAATGGCATTGACAAGTCCTAATTGGTACTTTAGCAACGGGAAAGGCACGCCGTTTTTTTGTGCCTAATTGCTAAAAACCAATTTTATGTTTAACAATTCAAAGTACGTTTTCAAGTCTCGAAAACTTGCAAAAGAAACTTGTCAAAGTTTCAAGTCTTATTTTTTGGAGAACTATCCTCCTGTCCGGAATCTCAAAGTCAAAATCGACCCGCACAATCATCAAGTTATCGCTTCCGCAAAATTCAATAAACGAAGGTTATATGCTCGTGCCTGGACTGTCGAAAAGTGTTTCAATCATTTTATTTGCGAATATCAGCAAAAAGTTTTGATTATCAATTAATTTAAAAATGTTTTTATTGTGCAGGATGGGAGCTTTTGTTACTGTCCTGCATTTTTTTGATTTATAAATTTCCTTTTTTGAATATAACAGAACTTATCTCTCATACTCTAACACATAGGTTCGCTATTCTTCAAATTCAAAACTTTTCGTATTATAAACCCTTTCCTTTTGTATATTCTTTTCTGTTTTAAAAATAATTTTAATCATTTCATTATCAATATATTTAACCTCTTTACACCAATATAATGAAGAGATTGACCTCTGATAATCATTTAGAGGAAAAGGGCTTATTTCTTCAAGTTTATACGTTCTTTTAGCTTCTCCATTTTCGTTATAAACAACAAATACATTTACACCATATCCTTTTGAAAACCAATTCTCTAAAGTTACAATTGAAGAACCATCATTTGCAACTATTGCATATGTCGGACAAATATCATTCAGTAATGGTTTTCTCCATATTTGAATACTGTCATTATTATTTATTCGATATAATTCAGCAATACAAGGAATAAGAATTGTGTCTTGTGCTGAAACTTTTTGCATGAATTTTTCTTTTTTACGCAAAAGTTTCTTTGTCTGTGGATATTTATTATTCTTATAATAAGACCATTCATAATATTTATCAGGAATAATTTGGGGAGTAACGATTAGTTTGTACTCTTTATTTTCCGAATAATATGTCTTAACTTTTGGTAATTCCCAAGAATCTGCTTTTACATTTATTGAAACTAAAATTCCAACAAATACAAAGAAGCAGTGTAGGTTTAGGGAGAACTGTTTCATGATGTTGTTTTAGAATAAATTAATTGGTGTTATTCCTATTGTCATATACCACATTCCTCCTGAAAATGGCATATTCTTTTTATTTACAACAAATGGCACATACGCTATTCTTGCGTTAATTCCCCAACAATTTGACACTCCTGAGTATTCACTTTTCTGCATCTCCTTTTTTACGTTAATAAACCTATATGAAAAGTTTAACCCTATTACTGGCGATGGTCTTAGTCCGATTCTATATTTATCTCCACTCGAAGAAGTCAATTCTGAATGAACTAAAGCAATGCCTCCAAAGGGGTTTATTCTCCAATGTACTGTGTTTAAAATAGAATATCCCATAGAAAGTCCGTAAGTAGTAAAGTTTAATGTATCTTTTGGTGTCCATAGTGTATTATTGGCATTGATGTCTTTTTTCAAATGGCCATCAGCGTACATAATGTATAATGAAAATGTCAGATTATTCCAATGATAATAATCTAAAGACATTGTTAAATCAAATTTCCGCTTATAATAATCCGTTAAATTTCCTGTTGCATATGGAATCCCAAAACCAAAATAAAAAGCAAGAGAATTCTTTTCTATGTTTGTATTGGGAAAATAATGATCATAATATTCAGCATCTTGATTGCCAGTCTCAACATTTTTTTCTTGTTGAGACACTGCATTTAAGCTAATCAGTAAACTAAAAATTAAAAAATAGTATTTCATATTTTGCATTTATAATAAACACATAAGGGAAACCTTTCGGATTATAAAGTTTATAATTGAACTTACAAATGCTATTTCCATTTATATTATCACATTACCATGCGATGCAATCACTTGGTAGCGAGTGATTTTTATATCAATTTTGTCATTGTTTGATTATCTTTATAATTTTACCTTTTACAAGTACAAAATACAGACCTTGTGGTAGCTGTTTTACTGAAATACTTTCGTTTTTCGAAACCGTTTGTTGTAATACAATCTTTCCATTTAAGTCTGAAATTGTAATAAATATACTTCTTTCAATACCGTTGATGACAAAATTTTCTGATACAGGGTTAGGAAAAATTTCTATACTATTGGTTTCTTGCTTTTTTATATTTGTTTCATCCATTTCTGCAATTTGAGAAAATTCGCGCCATTCATCTGTTTGTTGATACAGTTCTGCAGAACCGAAAGGAACTTTCAAAACACAAGTACTTTTATCTATCGTAAAAAATACATCACTAATAATAGTAATTGGAACAGGATTTAGATTAATTATAGAAATAAGGCTTTGACAATATCCAAAAGCGGCAATTCCAATACTTGATATACTGTTTCCCATAGTAATAGAAGAAAGATTTGTACAATTCCAAAAAACTCCATTCCCGATACTTGTTACACTATTTGGAATAGTAATGGAAGTAAGACCAGAACAATAATCAAAAGCATGATCTGTAATGTTTACAGTTCCATCTCTGACATCAATAATCGTATTATCAGGCATAATTCCTTTATATTTATACAATACATTGTTAATATAAACAATACCATCAGGTAAATTATAATACCAAGGTATATTGTCAAAAGCATACTGCCCAATATTTATTACACTTTCAGGAATAGTTACAAAAAAAAGATTTGAACACCGATAAAAAGCATAATCTCCGATACTTGTTACACTATTCGGAACAATAATGGAAGTGAGACTAGAACAATTGAAAAAAGCATAAATTCCAATGTTCATCACGCTGTTAGGAATAGTAATGTTAGTAAGATTGGAGCAGTCAAGAAAAGCATAATCTTCAATGCGTACTACACCAGTAGGAATCATATAGCTTCCGGATTTTTTTATAGGGCAACAAATTAATATTGTCTTTGTTTTATTGAACAAAACATTATTTTCAGACATAAATGAAGGATTTTCACTTTCAACATTAATAGAAGTAAGACTTAAACAATATTCAAAAGCTCTAATTCCAATGTTTGTTATGTTTTTGGAAATATCAATGGAGGTAAAATTACGACATTCCCTAAAGGCATAACTTCCAATACTTGTCACATCATCTCCTATCTCTATTTGTGTGATTTGAGAACGAATATCAAACCAAGGGGCCCCTCCTCGAAAGTCTTTCATCTCTCCTATTCCGCTAATTGTCAATGTACCTGTCAAACTGTTAAAGTTCCACGTAAGATTGTCGCCGCACTCTCCACTTTGGGCAAATCCCCATACTGTTATTAAATTACAGACTAATAAGAAAAGTAGTTTTTTTTTCATAAAATAAAAATTAAAGATTAAGCTTTTGGATTCGAGGTATCACTTTACTGATTTTAATTCATATTTCAAAAATAGATAAAAAAGTATTATGTAAGTTGTTGTTTGTTAATTATTTTGTGTATATTCGATTTTACCAAGGCCATTCCATATCCTCAATTTTCAACAAAATCAATTCTTTTGGATCTATCTCTATATGTTTGATTGCTTTTCTTCTCCAGGTATAAACGATATGAATCATACCATCAGATGTTTGAATTACTGAAGGATAAGAATATTGCCCGATTGGAGAATCCTCCAGTACCAATGCTGCGAACCATGTTTTTCCATCTTCCGAAATAGCTACATTTAATGGAGTTCGTACGCCTTTGCCTCTTTTCAGTGTATCGTTGGGTAAAACATGATTGTAAACTACTAATTGTCTTCCATCCCGAAGTGTTACGGCATCAGTTCCCGAATTATTATTCGGTAGCATTGTTTTTGCCACAGGAGACCAGGTTTTTCCATTATCTTTCGACCAGGATTCAACAATAGTCCTTTGCTGGCTACGGCAAAGAATTTGCAACCTTCCATCAGAATAAGTCAAAATGGAAGGCTGTATTAGTTGGAATTCCTTTCCATCATTAATCGGACCAATCATTTTCCATGTTTTACCAAAATTTTTAGATGCCTCAAAATGTACTTTCCATCCATTGCCTTCGCTACTTGAAGGAGAAAGTAATGTGCCGTTTTTCAATAATACAGGTTTATTTTTAACCGGCCCAATAAATCCATCCGGTAAGTCTTTTGGTTGAGACCAGGTAATTCCGCCATCATTGGAAGTAATTACTTTACCTTTCCATTCGGGAACATTGGGACCAACCTTGTAGTACAATTGCAGTTCTCCGTTCGGCACCTGATACAATACCGGATTCCAACACGCATAACGCAATGTATCGTTTATAATGCCATTGGCTACATTTTGCGGTTCTGTCCATTTGCCATTAATTCGCCTGCTGGTCCAAATACAAACATCGGGGTTGCGTTCTTTTGTTCCGCCAAACCAAGATGCAATTAAATGCCCTTCTTTGGTTTCTGCAATTGTAGAGGCATGACTTTCAGGAAAAGACGGTTTTTCGCAGATAAATTCATCTGTAATAATTCCCTTTTTCCAACGGTTTTCAGCTTCTCCGTATTTACAAACAAATGTATAATTACCGGAACCGATTTCAAGATTAATACGTTCCTCTTCAGTACCGATATATTTTATTTCCTCGATTTTTGTTACCGGATTTCCATTTTCGGTAATTTCATCAACCGTTTTTGCCGGAATAAGAATAGTTGCCCTTGTATTTGCCGGAATAGAAATATTCCAGGTAAATATTCCGTTTTTCAATGTCCAGTTACTCTTTATTTCACCATAAGGAGAATGGTGCGAGGCATTTACGGAAGTCAATGTTTCCGTCGGATTCGGTTTCATCCGTAACATGTTGAATCCGGGTTGATTTTTGTACGTTTTAATTCCGGCTAAGTCTTCATACATCCAAACAATCAAATCACCCAAAAGCATTACATGATTCTGTGAATTCATTTTCGGATTTGCTGTATCGCCATTCCACAATTCCCAAATGGTCGTGGCGCCCTTTTCAACCATATATCCCCAACTTGGATAGGTATTTTGAATGGCAAGAGAATAAGCAACATCGGCACGGCCTCTTTTTGTTAATTCGCGCATCAGCCATTGTGTACCGATAATTCCGGTACTTAAATGCATTTTATCTGTTTCTACGATTTTATACGTAATTTGATTGAAAACAGCTTTTTCGTTCTCTTTATCAACCATTCCGAATGCCAACGGAAGTAGATTAGCTGTTACTGTATTATTGCCGTAAAAACGTTCTTTTTCATTGTAAAATTTTGTATTGAATGTTTCTTTTATTTTTTCGGCTAATGCGACATAAGCGGGAATATCAGCTTCATTCCCACTTAATTTTGCAAACTTCTGCATCAATTGTAAAAAATGAAAATAATAAGCAGTAGCGATTAATGCGCCATCGGTTTTACGGTTTGGATCTTGCGAATGAATTAACTCTTGTGATTCGGGAGGAACACACCAATCTCCATATTTATCTTTGGTAACAATGTAGTTTTTCATATACTTATCCTTCATATAATCCATCCATTTTTTCATAAATGGATAATGTTTAATGATAGGCTCCGGATTACCAAATTGGTTGTAAATCATATCTCCGACTTGCAGGTATGTTCCCGGCCAGGTCATATTATCACTGTAATAAGTCATGTAAAAAGCAGGAGCAATGTCAGATAGTTGCCCATTTTCTTTTTGAGACTCGCGGATATCATCCATCCATTTGATATACAGAGTTTCATTATCGAAAATAAAACTTTCGCCCAAACAACCAGTAGAGTGATCGCCCAACCATGGCTGACGTTCGTCTCGCTGAGGACAATCAAGCGGAATTCCTTTGTAATTGCCATGGATTCCCCAATATGCATTTTTATATATTTTGTTTAATAATTCATTGGATGATTCGAAAGAACCGGTGGTTTGCATTTCATCATAAATAACTTTTCCTTCAAAATCATTGATAGTAGGTGTTCCGGGAAAACCGGTTATTTCTACATAACGAAATCCATGATATACAAATGATGGTTCCCATATTTCCGTTCCTTCTCCTTTCAGCGTATAAGAATCAGTACACCAGGCGCTTCTTAGGTTTTCTACATATAAACTACCGTCTTTATTGATATTTTCGGCAAAACGCATTTTAATGATTGTTCCTTTGCTTCTTTTTGCCTTTAGTTGTAACCAACCAACCATATTTTGCCCCATATCAACAATAAATGTATCTGTTTTTAACTGTGTAATGTTGATTGGCTTAATGAATTCCATGATTTTCATGTTTCCGGTCATTTGGGCAGTAAGTTTACCTCCGGGAGCTTGTACAACTTGTGCAGGCAGCCATTTCCGGTCATTGTAACCATTTTTATTCCATCCGGGCATTTCTTTTCGGGCATCGTATTCTTCGCCATCCCATTCGTTATTCGAAATGATAGGCCCATCAGCAGTTATTTTCCATGTGTTGTCGCTGACAATGTTTTGCTTTGTTCCATCTGTATATTCAACTTCCAATTGTAACAACATCTTTGGAAACCCGAATGTCTTTATTTTGTGAGGTTTATAATTTTGACGAACAGTAAAAAAGCGTCCGTTTCCAAGAATTGTAGCAATGGTATTTTTTCCTTTATTTATGTATGAAGTAACATCAAATGTATTATACATGACAGATTGAGTATAATCGGTCGGAACGGGAGCTAGAACCTGATCTCCGATTTTATTTCCATTGATGTAAAGTTCATATACACCCAAACCTGAAATGTAAATTTTAGCCGATCGGATTTCTTTTGTTCCAATAAATTCCTTTCGCAGATAACGTGCAGCTAAACGGGAATGCATAGTTAAACTATCATTGAGAAATGCTTTATCCAATCCTATCCATTGCGCTTTCCAGTCAGTATCGGATAATAAACCAACACTAAACCGGGCTGGATTGCTCCAATCACTTTCTCCTTTATTTGTAAAAATTTTTACTTTCCAGTAAACGTTCGAGCGGCTTTTTAATGGCAACCCGGCATAGGATATTAAAATGGATTCATTATTCTCGACTTTTTCGGAATCCCAAAAATCGCCTTCGTTTTTATTTAATTTTTCTAATGAAGAAGCTGATAGAATCCGATATCCTGTTTGAATTACATTTTTTTCTTTGGATATTATTTCCCAACTTAGATGTGGAGATGCTGTACCAATTCCTTCAGGATCTTTCATCATTTCACATCGAAGATTAATTACATCTACGGCATATACACAAGGTTGTACTGCAAAAAATAAGATAAGTAATGCTGCAATTGTTCTTTTCATATAATTTTATAACTTTATTATCAATAGATTACATTTAATTCTGACAGAATCTTACATAATCAGCTTAAAAGTATAAAATTATATAATATAAAGTAGTTATTTTGAGTTTATTCAAATAAAAAATGCCATAATCAATTTCCTGATTATGGCATTTTTATATGGATGTATCTGATTTACCGTATTCCTCTTCGGCCACTTCCAAAATTACCTGAGCGTTGGAATCCTTGAAAACGTTGTGTTTGCAATTGTCCCCGTTCGCGGGATTGTTCCGAATGGTTTAACTCTTGTGTTATATGACTTGGCAATGCAGTTTCGGTATGAGTTGTACCTAATTGTTGTTGTCGTGGCGCTGTTGCTGCAGGGTGTTGTTGTGTTGCACCACCCAACCCTCCTGCATGGCTCCATGAGCCATTCGGATTTTTTTGATAGATATTTCCATCATGTCCTGCATATACATTGTTGTTTGTATGTACGACTGTACCATGTCGTCCATTTGTAACCACACCTTCGCGTCCACCGGATGTTTGGTAAGCAAAAGCGCTTCCATGAGCAGTAGTTACATGTCCCGACCTAGCCCATTGTGAACCATTGCTTACAGCAGAGTGTCCCCACTGAGCATACGGATTGTGAGCCTGAGATGTATGTCCATAACTACCTGTCCAAGGATTGTAGGTGTTGGCAGCAGTTCGTCCTCCATACCAACCTTGTACATTGGCCGAACGTCCGTATCTTCCTGTAGCCGGGTTGTACCAAGCAGATGTTCCGGCAGCGCCATAAGGTCCATAAACCCTGCTACCTCCGGCAAAACCACCTGTCCACGGATTATAAACAACTCCTGTTCCGTATGTACATGGCCATGGCCGATAAACCGGATACATAGCGCCCGGTCCCCAATAAACGTATGGTGGATAATACCATCCTGTCCCATAAACAATAGCAGCATCAATAATTGCACCTACTGTAGCGCCAATAATAAATGCACCGAAATATCCGCTTGTAGTACCACATTCGACAGTTGTTGAGGTCGGATTGGTTTGTGTAACATACGTAACATTATAAACAGGAGAACTAGGTGGAATCGTGTAAATTTCGGAAGGCACCGAATCGGCAGTTTTCCAAGGACCTTCAGGAGATGTAGATACAAACCATACAGCTTGGAAACAGAGATAGTAAAGATCTCCAACCCTGATTACTTTATCCTGTGTATTGGTTGCATATTGCATGGAAGTTCCTTCTATCGGAGCAAACTTAGGATCTCCATCGTATGTAGCCTTTGCTTTTGCTTCTGCTTCCGAGCGATTTACAACTACTGTTGTCGGAATTTGAGCAAGCATTACAGCATCCGAAGCTTCTATTGTTCCAGGAACAGAGGCCAATACATGTGCTTTTGGAGAATTTTGTGGAATTTTGGCAAAATCGGCAGGTAAATTGTTTCCGGCATAACTCCAAGGGCCTCCAAACTTTGTTGCACGGAACCATCTTCCCGAAAGCAATATATAGTATTGATTCTGAGCCTTATCTACAAAAAGATCATTATCTGAGTTACTTACGTACAACAGTTCTGTTCCGGGTATTTTTTCAAAAACAGGAGTTCCTTCCGTGATTATTAATTCGGCGGGAACATTACTGTAAAATACAGTTGGAACGTCGGTTGCAGCATGTGGAGGTATTTCTTTTTTTACATCATCAAAATTTTGTCCGGTAGGAAGAGCAGACATATCTTTAGGTAAGGTCTTTGTCTGAGTCCACGTACTATTTAAATTTTGAGAAGTGAGCCATACATCATTTACCAATAAATAATATTGTTTGGTTGATTTCTGATAGAATAAATCCCAATTCGTATTCACAACAAAAGATATATCTGTTTTATCAATTGGTGAATATACCGGATTTCCATCAACAATCAACAAAATAGCCGGACTTGCACTATAAAAAATAGCCGGAGGATCGTTTTTTACAGTAACAGTTTGGGCTTTAACATCTTTCGGATTAAGTTCTGCCATAATCCGGTCTGTAGAAATGCTTTCCGAAGCTTTAGGCATTAAATCGATGACCGTTTTTTTCATAGATTCGGCTTTTTGAGCATCTAACGATGGAAAACGAACATCCGTATAATCGATATTGTGCAAATAAGTTGTACGAGCATCTTTATCAGTTTTTGTATCACATGTAAAAGATGCAACACCAAGCACTTCGTCGCCACCACTTGGTGTAATACCGAATGCAATTCGCCCACTTAGTTTTTTATAATTATCCCATTTATCAATTTGAGGTTGATAATAAATGATATTTGCTGTTTTTCCGGATACCTGGCGTGGCCAACCGATATCCTGATTCATATCACTTTGAGCTTTGAGCGATAAAACAGAAAGGATAATCAATGCAAAAAATGATAGGACTTTCATACTTTTCATTTTTAATTAGTTAATGTTTTAGAATCTATTAACTAAAAAAACAAAAAAGGAATGAAAAGGTTCATTTTAGATTCTTAAGTAAATATAATTACCACCAATGAAATAACGGAAATCAAGAACCATAAGATCACACCTTGTAGCAAAGCCCGTGGGCCAACTGATTTCAGCACATGTCGTGTTAATCCTGTACCAATGAGAAAAATACTTATAATCATTCCTCTTTTGGCTAAAAGAACAATTACATCATATACATTTTGTGGCTCGGGAAAAAGGGTTCTTACAAATAAAGCAGTGATGAAAAGTAGAATGAAAATAGGAATGGAAACCTTTTTACTTTCACTTTTAAATAAAAAAGATGTAAGCAATGTAACCGGAACAATCCATAATGCGCGTTGAAGTTTAACAGTTGTGGCTATTTGCAAGGCTTGACTACCATAGGTTTGTGCTGCGCCAACAACCGAACTTGTATCGTGGATGGCAATTGCAGCCCACATTCCGAAGTCCTGTTGAGAAAGATTTAATAAATGCCCGATAAATGGAAAGAGAAATAATGCGACTGAATTTAGTATAAAAATAACACCAATAGCTATCGAAATATCATTTTTATTGGATTTAATTAGAGGTGCAACAGCAGCAATAGCACTTCCTCCGCATATTGCTGTTCCTACAGAAATCAGATAAGATATGTTTTTTCCTACTAATAGTTTTTTTCCTAAGAAATAACCGATTGTCAATACGAATGTTATAGAAATAACAGTAAAGATAAACCCTTCTTTTCCAGCCTGTATGGCATCGGAAGCTTTTATTCCGAATCCCAAACCGACAACAGAGGCTTGCAATAAATATTTTTGTGTGGGAGCAGTTATTTTCGAGAAAGGATTACCTACTGTTTGTGCAACAATTATTCCTATCAACAAAGCTAAGGGAGTATCAATAAATGGCAAAAAACAACAAAGAAAAGCAAGTAAATAAATAAGCTTTTTATAATCAAATTTCTTATTCATAATGATTTAATAAAAACAAAAAAACAGTTATCTCTTATAAAAGAGAATAACTGTTTTTGATGGTATTTGAAAAAATTAAGACCTTATTCTTTTGTTGGTTTTACTTGTCCGGGTGTAGTTCCAGGTTTAGCAATGGATTCTCTCATGGAGGTATCGGCTTCGATATTTCTCATTTTATAATAATCCATAATACCTAAATTTCCACTGCGGAAAGCTTCGGCCATTGCTTTGGGAACTTCGGCTTCAGCTTCGATAACTTTAGCGCGGGCTTCTTGAGCTTTTGCCTTCATTTCTTGTTCCAATGCCACAGCCATAGCACGGCGTTCCTCTGCTTTTGCCTGAGCGATATTTTTATCAGCCTGAGCTTGATCTATTTGCAGTTCGGCTCCAATATTTTTACCTATATCAATATCGGCAATATCAATGGATAAGATTTCAAAAGCAGTTCCGGCATCCAATCCTTTGCGTAATACTAATTTAGAGATGGAATCGGGATTTTCTAATACTAATTTATGGCTTTCGGAAGAACCGATAGAAGATACAATTCCTTCACCCACACGGGCTAAAACAGTGTCCTCTCCTGCTCCACCGACTAATTGTTTAATACTTGCACGAACAGTTACGCGAGCCTTAGCTATCAACTGAATACCGTCTTTAGCTACAGCTGTAACTGGTGGAGTATCAATAACAATTGGGTTTACCGACATTTGAACAGCATCAAAAACATCCCGTCCGGCCAAATCAATCGCAGTCGCCATTTGAAAAGATAAATCAATATTAGCTTTATTGGCTGATACTAACGCATGTACAACTTTTTCAACATGTCCTCCTGCCAAATAATGCGCTTCCAGACCATCACGGTAAACGTCCTTTAATCCTGCTTTATGAGCCTCAATCAAGCCTCTCACTATTACTTGTGGCGGAACTTTCCTGATTCTCATTAAGAACAATTGAATCAATGAGATATTAACTCCAGATACTTTTGCCGACATCCAAAGTAAAAATGGTACATAGTAGAAAAATATGCACAACAGGACAATGGCTAATAACAACAGAACAACTAGTCCTAATTCCATAATGTATATTCTTTAATGTTTATAAAAATTTTCTCAAATGTAGTGAAATTATACTCATTTACCAAATAGAAAAATGAACATACCTTTTTGGATTTTTTTTCAGGTCAATCATCAGAGAATCGGCATTAGCAGCTGTGTTAGACAAGTTATCATACAGCGAACGGTCGTTCACGAATAATCCTAATGAGCTATTCGGATTATTTAATTTATTTGTCATAGTTTCTAAATTTTTCACCGAATTATCTACAGAATTCATTGTTCCTTGAAAATCAATACCTTTCATATTGGTACTAACCTGTGTAAAATCGTTAGATACAGTTGTAAGGTTTTTTGTAATAGCCGGAACATCCGAATTCATAACAATTGCTAATTGACGCGAGGCTTGTTCCAAATTGGCTGTTGTACGGCTCATTTGATCTAAAGACTGATTTATTGCAGGATTTGAAAGTATAACCTGCAAACTGGATAGAATAGTGTCTATGCGGGGCAATAGTTGTTCCAATTGAGGCATCATCGAGCCAGCTATATTATCCATCAATCCAACCGCATTTTTACCTGCAAGGGTATCCCCCATTTGCATCATGGTTGTCGATTGTTTATTCAAATGTAGAATAACCGAAGCTTCTCCCAACAAGCTCAATTCCATTGTTGCATAACTGCCTTGGGGTATCTTTAAACGGTTATCCAAACTCAGTTCTACAACAACATTTCCAAACTTATCATAATCATATTCAATATCATTTACTAACCCAGCCTTAAAACCATCAATTAAAACCGGTGTCGAAACGGACAATCCGTCAACTTTTGGAAAAGATGTATAATAGTAATTCGAAGGCTTCATTATATTGATACCCTTCAAATAATTGATTCCAAAAAATAACAACAATCCACTTATAATAGTTGCGATTGCTATTTTTACTTCTTTGCTTAATCCTTTTTTCATTATTCTTTTATTTATAGGTTAGCAGTACAGTTTATTTATTATTCAACGCTATAAACACCAATGCGTTTACCATCTTTAAATATAACAATAAATGCATCGTTAAAAGATTTCAGTACTTCTTTCCTTTTTTTTATAATATCATTTAAATCGGTTGTATTGCCGTATGTGTATTTGTAATTGCCATTATCAACATAATATTCTACAGGTGTAAGTCCCTTGAATTTTGGCGATTTGGCAGGTAATTTTTTGTCCGATAATAAAAATTGAACGCGATAAGTAACTTCCGATTCTACTTTCTTTGTTCCTTGTGATTTATTATCCGTTTTTCTATCCTCCTGCTTAGTTGTATTTTTATCTTCATTTTTTGGTTTTACAGGATCTTTTGATGTAGATGCCAATTGTGTTCCTGTTCCACCTTTTCCATAGCGTTTTTTATAGTTTGTAAATGCCGTATGAATGGCTTTTGCTATGGCTTTTTGTCCAGCTACGGAATTCAAATAATTTTCTTCACCATCATTTGTTATATAACCGACTTCAATTAATATAGCCGGCATTGCAGTATATTTCAATACGACAAATCGAGCTGTTTTCGTTCCTTTACTAATTCTATTTCCGTTTTTAAAGGCCTTTTGCACTTCCGTAGCCATATAATTATTTTGTTGTGCATATGGACTGATTGATGTTGTAGAATTGGTTGATATTACTGTACTTTCTGCTGAAGCATTTTCTCTTTTTTCCGATATAGAAGCACTTCCGGACGGAATACCAAATGTATAACTTTCAGTTCCTTTCATCCGACTGTCTTCCAACGCGTTGGTATGAATAGATATAAAAAGATTTGCTTTTGCTTGGTTTGCAATCAACGGGCGATCTTCCAACTTGACCTTTTTATCTGTTTCACGTGTATATACAACTCTTACATCTTTATGAGTCGTTTTTATCAGATTTCCCAATCTTTTGGCAATTGCAAGGTTAATATCCTTTTCATAAGACACTTTGCCTATTGCACCCGGATCGCGGCCTCCATGCCCGGGATCAATTACCACAGTAAAAGTTGTCTTACTGGCTTTTTCTTTGTTTTCATCAGCTTCATCAGCATTTGCATGAAAAAAAGAGAAAAACAGTAAAAATAAAAGTATATATTTGATATTAACTTTCATCTAAAAACTATGCTAATAATATTTATTCATTAGCAAGTATATAGGGTATTTGCAGTTATTATATTTCAATTTATATAAAAATAGAACATGAAGAAAGATAATTAATCTTCCTTCATGTTATGAAATACATTTTGAACATCATCGTCTTCTTCCAGCTTTTCGAGAAGCTTGTCTAATTGAGCTCTTTGTTCTTCATTAAGTTCCTTGGTATCATTAGGAATACGCTCAAATTCAGCGCTATTGATTTCAAATCCGTTTTCTTCCAAATGCTTTTGAATTTCGGAGTACGATTTGAATTCACCATAAATTACGATTGCATCCTCATCGTCAATTACTTCGTCAACTCCAAAGTCTATCAGTTCCAGTTCCAGATCTTCAATAGAAACACCCTCTTTTTTATTGATATGAAAAACACATTTCCGGTCAAACAAAAACTCCAAACTTCCGGATGTACCCAATGAACCGCCATTTTTATTGAAATAACTGCGAACATTAGCTACAGTACGTGTAGGATTATCGGTGGTTGTTTCGACAACAACGGCAATACCGAAAGGCCCGTAACCTTCATAAACCATTTCTTTATAATCGGCTTCATCCTTAGATGTTGCTTTTTTAATTGCCCTTTCGACATTTTCCTTGGGCATGTTTTCTTTTTTGGACTGTTGCACTAAAACCCTTAACCGAGGGTTATTTTCAGGGTCCGGTCCACCTTCTTTAGCAGCAATTGTGATTTGTTTACCTAATTTTGTAAATACGCGGGCCATATTTCCCCAGCGTTTCATTTTTGTTGCTTTGCGATATTCAAATGCTCTTCCCATTTTTAGTTACGAGTTACAAGTTACGAGTTACAGTCGGGATTGTTGATTTCCCATTTTAGGTAACTGCTTTTTTATCTTAGTTTTGCTTCTAATTTTTGTTCGAATGCTTTTTGCAGATTATTCATTATTCCATCGATTTGCTTATCGGTAAGTGTTTTAGTTTCATCCTGAAGAATAAAACTTACGGCATACGATTTTTTACCGGCAGGCAAATTTTTTCCTTCATATACATCAAATAAAGAAACATCTTTCAGTAATTTTTTCTCTGTATTGAAGGCAATTTTTTCAATTTCCGAAAACTGAATATTTGTATCAATCAAAAGTGCTAAATCTCTTTTTACCGAAGGATATTTAGAAATTTCGGAAAAAGTAACTTTGTTTTTCTTCGATTCCTTTATTAATAAATTCCAGTTTAATTCAGCAAAATAAACCTCAGTATCAATATCTGCTTGTTTGAGGATTTTTTTTGAGATAATACCCAATTCTACTAATTTTTTTCCTCCGGCAGTCTGATATTCCAACGATTTAGAGAATATTTCGTTTGTATTTGTTAAGATATTCAACTTCTTCATATCAATACCAGTACGGGCGAATATATTTTCAATATACGCTTTCAGTTCGAAGATGGTTGATTTTTCTTCGGGATGTATCCACGAATTGGAAACCCGATTTCCCGATAACCAAATACCCAAACACATTTTTTCGGAATATCCGGCTAATGTATTTTCATTCGATTGTTCTTTCACTTTTTCCGGATCGAAAAAATAACAATTTCCGAATTCATACAATTTTAAGTCTGGATGTTTTCTATTCCGGTTGTATTCGATACTTTCCAATCCTCCGAATAACAATGTTTGCCGCATTACACTCAAATCAGCGCTCAACGGATTCATTAATTTTACACAGTTTTCTAACGGATAAATAGATGAAGTTTCGTAATAAGATGCCTTTGTTAACGAATTATTCATAATTTCCGAAAATCCACATCCGGTAAGTTGCTCAGCAATAAGATTCTGCAATTTGTATGCACGATCTGTATCCGTTTGATAAGAAAGGTTGGATTTTACGTTTTCGCTTATTTCGATATTATTGTAGCCATAAATACGAAGTACATCTTCAATTACATCTACATCTCTTCTTACATCTACGCGGTAAGTCGGCACCTTTAGTTGAAGTTCATTTTCTTTTTCCGAAATTATCTCTATTTCAAGACTTTTCAAGATGCTTTTTACTGTGTTTTCAGGAATAGTTTTTCCTATTAATATATTTAATTTATCCAACGAAAGAGCAACATCAAATTTCTCTATTTCAGTTGGATAAACATCTTCAATACTTCCGCAGATTTCACCTCCGGCAAGCTCTTGAATCAATAATGCTGCACGTTTCAATACATACAGGATATTATTGGGGTCGCAACCTCTTTCGAAACGGAAAGAAGAATCGGTATTTAATCCATGCCGGCGGGCTGTTTTCCGCACCCACATCGGATTAAAGTATGCACATTCCAAGAATACATCAGTAGTTGTTTCGGTAACACCCGATTTTAATCCGCCGAAAACGCCCGCAATACACATTCCTTCTTCGGTATTGCAAATCATCAGGTCTTTATCCGACAACGTTCTTTCTTCTTCATCAAGTGTAGTAAATTTACTGCCTTCGGGCAATGTTTTTACAATTACCTGATTTCCTGTAATGTATTTTACGTCAAAGCAATGCAAAGGCTGTCCCGTTTCATGCAAAATGTAATTGGTAATGTCAACCACATTGTTAATCGGACGTAAACCGATAGCAGTCAAACGATTTTTCATCCAATCGGGACTCTCCTTTACTTCAACACCTTTGATTGTAACGCCTGCATAACGAGGACATGCTTCTGTATTTTCGACAGTTACGGATACTCCTTCTTCATTTTTATTAATCACAAAAGCATCAACAGAAGGACGTCTTAAACCACCTGATAAATTATTTTGTTTCAAATAAGCAGCCAAATCTCTTGCTACACCATAATGCGAAGCAGCATCAATACGATTGGGAGTAATATCCACTTCCAATACATAGTCACTTTCGACTTTGTAATATTCTTTAGCAGACATTCCAACAACTGCATCTTCAGGCAAAACGATAATTCCATCATGGCTTGTTCCGATGCCGATTTCATCTTCGGCGCAAATCATACCGAAACTTTCTTCTCCACGGATCTTGGAACGTTTAATTGTAAATTCTTCGTTTCCAGAATACAATGTTGTACCAATAGTTGCGACAACTACCTTTTGTCCTGCTGCCACATTGGCTGCACCACAAACGATTTGAACCGGTTCTCCGTTTCCTAAATCTACTGTTGTTACATGTAAATGGTCGGAATTCGGATGTTCGGTGCATGTTAATACGTTGCCGATTACCAAACCTTCCAGTCCACCCTTGATTGATTGTACTTCATCAATACTTCCTGTTTCGAGTCCTATTGAAGTCAGAGCATCGGCTAACTCTGTTGGTTGCAGGTTAAAATCTAGATATTCTTTAAGCCAATTGTATGAAATATTCATAAGTCGGTTATGAGTTACGAGTTACGAGTTCATGGTAAATACATTCATGATGCCCATAAACTCTATGGAATTACATTCTATTTTCGGATGCCAAAGGTAAAAAAATTACCTGAAAAAGAGAAGAGTGGAGAAGTAAAAGGTAACAAGTAAAATGTAAAAGGTAAAAGATGAGAAAAATTTAGATATTTATGACTCTTATAATCAGTTTTTTATACTTATGTGTAAGACTTTTTACCTTTTACCTTTTACTTTACAAGCTTTTATTTATTTCTTCAATGTAATTCAAGATTTCTTCCCGACCCTCTTTTTTAAGTGAAGAGGATAGGAAAATAGATGGGAGTTCTTCCCATACTTCAAACAACTTTTTTTTATATTCGTTTAAGCTATCATTCAATTTGTTCTTTCCCAGTTTGTCAGTTTTTGTAAAAATAATACTAAAAGGAATGCCGTTTTCTCCTAAAAATTCCATAAAATCCAAATCGATTTGCTGTGGTTTGTGCCGGCAATCAATCAGGAGAAACAGACAGGTTAGTTTATCACGGTAAAGAACATAATCATCAATAATCTTCCGGATGCTATCCCGGCCGGCTTTTCCTCGTTGAGCGTATCCATATCCGGGCAAATCAACCAAATACCATTCTTTATTGATAAGAAAATGATTGATTAATTGGGTTTTTCCGGGAGTGGAAGAAGTCATCGCCAATCCTTTATGATTGGTTAATGTATTGATAAGTGAAGATTTTCCAACATTTGATCGCCCGATAAAAGCATATTCGGCACGGTTATCGGAAGGGCATTTTTTTACATCCGTATTGCTAATAATGAATTCTGCAGTTTTTATATCCATATCTGTTTAATTACTAATTTCCAAATTCTTTTTTTAAAGTTTTCTTAGCTTTATTAAATGCAGGATAAAAATCCCGCGCTATAATTTTTCCGTCCGGAGAAATAAATATGAAAAAAGGATATCCTCCAAAAACATAATCTTCTGTTAATTTATGGTTATCTCCTATGTCTTCTACATCATACCAAGGATGTACCAACATATTTTCGAGAATCGGTTTCAACTCCACATCCATGAATTTATCTCCAGGGTTAGTTGTATTATATGTACCCTGGATAAAACTCATTTTATCAGTCACCCCAATTACTTTAAAATGATCTTTGTATTTTTCATAAAGCTCTATTACATCACTGTCGATCATTAGCGAACCGGGGCACAATCCCCAATGATAAATTAAAACATAATTTCCCGCTAAATCTTTTAGCGATAGTTTTATATCATTTGTGGTAGTAATCTGAAAATCAGGAGCCATGCTGCCCGGAACCAATTTCTCTAATCTTTCGATTCGTTGCTTTAGTATTTCTCCATAATAACTATTTTGTGCTTCCGGTGTCATTTTTCCATATCTATCCATCAAGGTATCAACAGGAGTATAAGATGATTCTTGTAATAAATTAATTAGTACAATTTCAGAAGATGGATTTTTCTTGGAGAATTCTTTGTAAAGTTCGGATAATCTTTTGTAATCATTTTCATGGTCTATACGAAAATTATTGAATTTATCCGAATATTCTTTTCCTTTTAATGAATCACCGGATGCATAAGCTTCATGCATTAATTGGAGAAAAGAACTTCTTTCTTTCCCAAGAGAATCCTCAAGTTGATCGCATTTTTGTAAATCTGGATTGTTATAAATTTGATTCTTTACCTTACTATAATAGATTTGGTTAATATTACCATTAATACTTGTATTTCCTTCCTCAATTAAGACATTTATTCCTCTCTTATCACTTTCTGTGGCTTTACCTGAAGTTGGTTTATACGTCATCAGATAATATTGAATATGAGGATGAGAACCATCATACGCAAATTTATCCAGTTCACTTACGATAATATTAAATGCAGGTTTCAAATCCCATTCGGGTAATACAACTCGCTCAAAACAAAGCGTATCACCTGATACAAGGCCTTCTATTTTACCTGAAATAGTAAACGATATTAAATTGGATTTTTTATTTTCTTTTGCAGATGTAGTTGTATATATTCCTCCAATAAAGAATATAAGCAAAAAAGAAATAAATAAGTTTTTCATGAGTCTTAGGTTCTTATGGTTGTTATTACTTATTTCAACGAAGTTTTGTTGGGAGCAGAAAATCTCTTTGTGAGTGATTAAAACAAATAATCAGAACAAAAATAAGAAAATTAATTGAAGTTAGGCTTTTATTTTTAAAGGTTTCGAATGGTCTTTAAAGCACCACAGCCCAACCATTGTCAACAAACCGTTTATCATCAGCATTTCATATCCAAATTTATATCCTGTATAGCGAAATACCAGAAAATCAGTAATAAAACAGATAATTGGTGATGCGATGCAAATGTAAGGAACCGGTTTACTTTTTAGTTGAATTTTAGTAAAAAGCCCCAAAGCAAAAAGTCCTAACAATGGCCCATAGGTGTAGGATGCAACCATATAAATGGCATCAATGATACTTTGATTATTTGCTAATTTGAAAAAATAGATAATAACAACAAACATGGCAGATATTCCAAAATGAGTACGCATCCGAATTCTTTTGGAAAGTTTTGGCGTATATTTATGAATATCCAAAATATCTATGCAAAACGAAGTAGTAAGTGCCGTAAGTGCCGAATCGGCACTTGAGAAAGACGCTGCTGTAATTCCTATCATAAATAATATAACAACAATATCACCTAAGTATCCACCTGTTGCGAGCATAGGAAGGATTTTATCACCAACATCAGGCAAAGGGACCCCTTTTTGTGATGTGAATATAAGCAACAATATTCCTAAACATAGAAACAGGAAATTAACAGGAATAAATGAAAAACCATACCAACACATGTTTTTCTGAGCATCCTTTAAATTACGGCATGACAGGTTTTTTTGCATCATATCCTGATCCAGTCCGGTCATTACAATCGTAATAAATATCCCACTGATAAATTGTTTGAAAAAGTTTTGTTTTGATTTCCAATCATCAAAAACGAAAATTCTGGCATGTTCATTCGATTTAATGGCATTTACCATTCCTGAGAAATCAAGATTCAATGCTGATGCCGTTTGCCAGATTATCAATATTAAAGCACTCAATAAAAATACGGTTTGAAGTGCATCTGTCCAGATAATTGTTTTTACACCACTTTTAAATGTGTATGCCCAGATCAGTCCGATTATCAGGCAAGTTGTGAGTAAAAACGGAACATTGTATTTATCAAAAAAGTATGTTTGAAGTATCAATACAACAATATATAATCTTGCAGCAGAGCCAATTGTACGCGAAAGAAGAAAAAAGGAAGCCCCGGTTTTATAGGCGCTTTTTCCAAAACGCTTTTCGAGGTAAGTATAAATGGATGTGAGGTTTAATCTATAGTAAAGAGGCAGTAAAACATGGGCAATTACAAAATAACCAAGGGAAAACCCCATAACAGTTTGCATGTAATTCATGTTGATACTCCCTACCATACCGGGAACTGAGACAAAAGTAACCCCAGAAATCGAACTGCCAATCATTCCGAAAGCAACAATATACCATTTCGATTTACGGTTGCCTAAGAAAAAAGTGTCGTTATTACTGTTCTTACTTGTAAAATGCGCTATTAAAAGCAATACTACAAAATAAATAACAAGAATAAGAATGATGACAGAAGAACTCATTTGAATAGTTATGAGTTCTAAGTTTTAAGTATTAAGTATTAAGTTTTAAGACAAAAAAGCACTTATCTATCTTATAACTTATAACTTAAAACTCATAACTTAAAACTAAAATTCGCTATGGACAACAACGAAGTTAATATTATCTTTATCTTTCCGTATCCTTACAGCGGCAGGTTTGAGGTAATGTGTAACAGATATTACACTACCATCGGTTGAATTGGTATTGATAGTTACAGGAACAAGATATGCTGGAACTGTACTTCCGGTATAGCCTTCATTATTGATCCTCTTAATAAGAGGAGTGAGATTATTGAACTTATAGACTAAGTTTGTTGTGTCATATTTAGCAATATAAGTTCCTATAAAAGAGTTCATTGTCATATCGTCAAAGGCGCTAAATTTTTCAAAGAATCCTTTATAGTCTTTTGCCGGAATAATCATCATATAAGTAGGAGCTTTCAATGGATATTTCGCATCCTGCGGAGTACCATACGCTCTAACATTGAACTCTACACCATTAGTAATATAATTCTTATCTGTTGGTTTAATTTTCTCATTAATCTCATCCATTGGAATATCTATTTGAGTAAAAACTCCTGCCGGACTTTTGATATAAGAAGTAGTTTCATTTGGTTTTAACAAGTCGTCAATATTGGTATTTGAGAAGTGATTCAACTGAACAACTTCTTTTGTTGTAACCATAGATAAAGAACCACTTTCAACAGTAACATTGCCGTCGCTGTCAGTTTCTTCATAATTAAAATAAATATTCAGATAAGTATATGCTACTTCGATTATGTTGCCGGTTCCGTAGGTTGTTGTTAGATACACACCCGGAAAATATTTGGCAAATGCGTCTTTAGATGCTAAGATGCCATCCGTCTTTGATTTTTCAAAAATATCCTGTCCTAATGCCAATGGTAAACGGACACGAATATTATGATAACCACTTGCTTTATAGAGAGAATCAGGCATCCCTATTTCCGAAGCTGTATAGGCTTGTGAACCCAATAATGTGCTAAAATTATTACAATAATCTTTGGGGTTAATATTGGAATAAAAATTCAAATTTTCATCTAACGGTTTAAATACTTTATATGCACTTACAGCCATAGGAGCAAGAGTATCTCCGGTTGATGTTTTGTAATAAAGCATAACATCGATAGAATCTATCTTATTATTGATAACAGAATCGGGAAAAGCATTTCCTTCTGTACAGAAAAACTGACACATATAGTCAGACTTCAGTGAACCGAAAATGGGGTCATCAAATTGTCCGAGTAGCCCATTGACCGATTTTGCACAAATAGAATCTACTTTGATCGTGGAAGTATTAGATGCTAAAGAAATTGTATCTGCAAATACAAAAACGTCATCTTCCGAGGGTTGTACATCCAATCCGATAGAATTCAGATCATCATTGCAGGCAGTTGTTAAAGAAAGAATAGCTACAACGAGAAGTGTAGCTAAAGAACCTATTTTCATTTATTTATAATTTCAAAATTATTTATTCCAAAACTTTATCATAAAAGTCATTGTATGCATCAATATAGCCTTCGGACTCTTGATGTGGCAAAAATAGCTTTTTTGATTTTTGTGTGTAGTCTAATAAAGTATTATTAACATTATCACTTCCTTGTATTACTCCATCGGAAAAATCTATAGCCAATTTGTTTAAAGCTTCATAATCAATAGTTTTAGTTATGGATGAAAGATGATTTTGTTCTATCCCATCCAATAGCAATTTATTAGCAAATGATTTCTCAAAGGGCTTCTCAAAAGAGTTTTCGTATAAAGAATAAATAACTTTAGAATTCCGGAATGAAGGTTCGTCGCTATAAGCTTTTTTAATATAAATAGGAGCTAATGCGGTAAGCCAACCATGACAATGTACAATATCGGGAGTCCAACGCAATTTTTTTACAGTTTCCAATACTCCTCTGATAAAAAATATAGCACGTTCTTCGTTATTATTAAAATCAAGAACATTTACATCTTCTCCATTTTCCGCCATAGACTTACGAGGAAAATAATCTTCATTATCAATAAAATATACTTGCATCCGGGCAGCTTGAATGGAAGCTACTTTAATAATAAGCGGATGATCGGTATCATCAATAATAAGATTCATTCCCGACAAGCGGATAACTTCATGCAGTTGGTTACGCCTTTCATTGATGCTTCCGTATTTAGGCATAAAAGTCCTGATTTCCCGGCCTTTTTCTTGCGTAGCTTGCGGTAATTGTCTACTAATAGATGCGATTTCCGTTTCCGGCAGATAAGGGGTTATTTCTTGCGAAATAAAGAGTATCCTGGTATTCTTTGTCATACTTAAACCTTAATTCAAAGATAATGGCTTTGCAAAATTAACGATAAATTCCTTAAGTTGTATCTTTCTTGATTCGAAACTTATTTTTATAGACGGAGTTTAAAGGGAAAAGTTGCAGTTATGACAAAAAAAATTGAAGAAAAAAGAAAGAAGTGTGGAGTTTGAATTCAAACTCCACACTTCTTTCTTTTTTCTTCACATATCTTTCACGATAATGCTGCAATTGCAGACCCAATAAGATTAGGGTCTTTCATTTCGTTAATGACAGTGACACTTATATCTTTTGGTAGCAAACTCTGAAGTTCTTTCGAAACAAGATTCTTATAATATGGACTATTATCCTTATCCTTACCCCAAAAAACACTTCCGTCTGCAGCCAAACATATCTTTTTAATTGAAGAATCCTGCGCAATCAACACTTGAACCAACCCGGCAAGTGATGCGGCAACAAGTTTTGCAGACCTGTCGTAAATCCAGCAGGCAACAGTTGTGTGTTTTTCAAGATGTTCTTCCGGTTTATTGATCGTATTCGCTAAATCTCCACCATCAAAATCATATTTGATTTTTTCATGAGAAAAAAAAGTTTTAAATATTTCTCCCAAATATCCACCCGAAATAGCTTTCTCAAAACGTTGTTGTCCTTTATTATTTGACATGGCATCAACTAAGCCGTCGATAACGGTCATGTAAGGAGGAGTGAAATTGCCAGACTCAAGATTAACAGGAATTACATTACTATCCTTGTTATTAAGTTTTTCTATTTTATCAACTCTCATCAAGCTCGCCATATTTGTGCCAGTTCCCACAATTAAACCTATATATGAATCGTATCCGGGAGCGCTAAGTCCAGCAAATAAACAAGCAACAGTGTCATTAATTACTTTGATATCAGTAAATGTAGTATTAATGCCTTTGTATGTATTCAGATACTTAATTAATGGTTCTCCTAATGGATTATTTATCATATCGGGAATATTAATTCCTTTGGTCCAACGAAGAAGTATTGCGTCGCCATTAAGCCTAGACGCAGCTGGGTAAGAAAAGCAAAAACCAATTTGAGTAACCTCTTTATCCAGATTTTTTAGTTCGCTGATTGTAGCAGCCATTTCCCTAAACAAATCTTCTTGTTTAAAACTGGCTGTTTCTTTTGCCGAAAGAAGTTTCTTTTTTATTTCGTTATCAATGATGGACGGTTTGCCATTTTCAAATTTAACAATTGCTGCTCTGAAATTTGTTCCACCCCAATCAAGAACAAGGACTTTCCCATTTGTAATATCTTTTTTCGGATGAATGTGGGTAGGAATATCTGAAATTTCCAACCCATCTTTTTTAAGACCTTCTTCAATTTTACCTTGCAGATTATTTGCAATTGTTTTTAGTTCTTCGGTTGTTAATTCGAAAATGTTCTTTTCCATGGTTTATTTATTAAGTTTAAAATTAGGATTTTTGAGTGTTTGCAAATATAATAATCTTTTTTGAGTGCAACAAAGGATTATTCGTTGTGGAAAAGAGATTTCAAACAAAAACTGGGAAAACTTTCGGGATTATCGTTTTGTTTTATCGTAAATTTATTTACCTTTGCAACCGCAAAATAAAAAAGGGTCCGGTAGCTCAGCTGGATAGAGCAACAGCCTTCTAAGCTGTGGGTCTTGAGTTCGAATCTCAACCGGATCACTTAAAAAACGGTATTGTAAATTATTTACAATACCGTTTTTTCCTTTTCTAAAGAACCACTATTACGGTTTATTAATTCTATCACGCAATTTGCTCCATGCAGGTGTTCCGAATAAGCTGCTATTTCTCATGGTATGGTACATTTCTTTGAATCTCGACATAGGTATCACAAAGCTGAGGGTATTCTCTTCTAAATGGGGACGAACAGACAGGTCGAAACAGCCTATAAATGTTCGTCTGCCGTTCTTCTTGTTTTCAATAACAGCATCCGTTATCACAGTAGAGCAACCCGAACCAAACCTTGATGTAACCGCATTGTCCGAGTTGTTATCGAAATAAGCCCATGTAGCCAAAGCCGACAGAATATCGGGAGCAGCAAAGAATATGATTCCTTCTATATCATTAAAGCTCTCAATCCGATCTATTCGGTTTATATTGAGGTATTTTTTATCTGTTTTGGGTACTCCGGTTTGCTTTAAGAAGTCGAGCATTAGCTCCGGCGTCTCTTTGTCTTTTTCTTTTACAGACACAAAATTAGGAACGTGAGTAGGCATCTCCGTAAATCCGGTATAGAATTTTCCACCGCCGCAACCTATATTTTCAACATTCAGGCTTATAGAATTCCCATCTCTCACATTTCTTATCTCTTTAAAAAAGCAACCATTAATTTTTTCTGTTTGCGCAATAGGTTTATCAGAATACCAGAAAGCAAGAGGTAGTTCAGCTGATTCTCCAAATGCTTCTTTATAGCTATTAATGAATGATGTAACTTCCATGTCTTTTGATTTTGAGGTTATAATACCTGTTTTTCTTTTTTCACGGTTTTTATATCGAAATAACAATGACTACTAATAGTAAGAAAGTTTGAACAGTTCCCCATATTTGTGTCATGCGTATGTTTTCAAGAAATACCAAATCTGTTAGTGCCGCATCCCGAAGTTGGTCTGCAATAATAACGTTATTATTAATACAAGGCCCGAGAACAAACGTTCCGAAGAGTATTTGCAAGACTATCATTATCCACTTAACTATAATCCAAATGTGCTTGAAAAATTCCCAATTTGTCCATATGCTGTAAATCAATCCTGTCACATTATACTTAAAACAACAAGTTCTTTGATAAAAAAGTTTACAAATACTTATTTTGATAAGGTTATATAAGTCTTTTAATATATACATTTTTTTTAATTTTTAACATAAGAAATTTGACTTGAAATCTTAATTTTTGGAACTTTGTTCCGTGAACAATCGTTCATTTTTTTTGTATTTATAAGAATAAAAGAACATTTGAATTTGTATTATAGGACTAATCTGCTTGCATACAAAATATTATCTTTCTAGTAGAAAATTTAAGAATATGAAGACAAACATATAAAATATGAACGTTTCCATATTTAATATGAAAATATACACATGAAGTATAGGATTACATTCTTAGTTGCTTGTTTACTATTTACGGGTTTAATAACCGGACAAAATACAATAATAAAAGGATTTATAACAGATTCTATCTCAGGAGAAAGATTGGATTATGCCTCTATATCAATTGAAGGAACAACCATTGGAACAACCACCGATTCAAACGGTAATTTTACATTATCAACCGATTCAAAAACAAAAGGGCTGTTAAGAGTTTTTTTCATGGGTTATAATGAAAAAATAGTAAAATTCACGCCAGGAAAAACAAATACACTTACCATACAATTAGTACCCACATCATTTACATTGCCTGAAGTAGTTATCAGACCGGGAAAAGAAAAGTACAGTAAAAAAGATAATCCGGCTGTGATATTTGCAAAAAATGTAATTGCTTCAAGAAACCGGAATAACCCGTTAAATCACGAATATTTCCAGTACGACCATTATCAGAAGATAGTTTTGGCTGCCAATGATTATCAGGCCAAGCCAAAACGGGAAGATGGAAAAATAAGGAAATTAGACTTCCTTTCGGATTATGTCGACACCTTGAATACAGGTAAAACTATCCTTCCTTTATCCGAAAAAGAAAAAATAGAAACTGTTTATTACAGGAAAGAACCCAAAAGTGAAAGGCGGGTAGTAAAAGGATTTAAATCTGCCGGAGTAGATGATTTTCTGTCCCATGATGGTGTTCAGCAGTTTTTGGAAGAGGTTTTTCATGAAATGAATATTTTTCAGAATGATATTCCATTGCTTCAACTCAGGTTTGTAAGCCCTCTTTCTACTATAGGTCCCGATTATTATAAGTACTATTTAAGAGACACTATAGTTGTAGACGGAGAGCTTTGTGCAAACCTGGAATTTGCTCCTTTTAATTCCGAATCTTTTGGCTTTACAGGCTATTTATTTGTAACGCTTGATTCGACATTTTTTGTAAAAAAAGCATTGATATATGTGCCAAGAACCATTAATCTGAATTATACAAAAAACATGAGTATAGAGCAGGAATATAAGCGTACAGATGATGGAACAAGGCTTATCATAAAAGATGATATAAATGTAGATTTTAAACTGTCTGAAAAATCAAAAGGTTTGTATGCCAGACGTCTAAGTGTATATACGAATCAGTCATTTAGTCCACCGGATGATGAAGATATTTTCAAACAAAGCAATCCTGTTATTGTGTTGGATGATGCTAAGAAAATGAAAGAAGATTTTTGGAAATCAATTCGCCCGGCTGATGCAGTTAAACGAAATCCGAATACAGTAGCCAAATTAATGGCTCAATTACGTACTATTCCGGTATTCAGTATAACAGAAAAAGCTGTTTCCATTCTTGCATCCGGGTATATTCCAACGAATGGAGATAAAGAGAAAAGTAAATTTGAGATTGGACCGGCAAATACTTTTATTAGCGGCAATGCAATTGAAGGCGCTCGTTTCCGTATGGGAGGAAGTACAACTACCGCTTTTAATAAAAGATTGTTTTTGGAGGGATATGGAGCATACGGAACCAAAGATGAAATATTCAAATATGATGGATTAATCGAATATTCCTTTAATGATAAAAAGGAATACCGGAGAGAATTTCCTCTTCGTTCTATCCGTGCAGAGTATAATTATGATATTAATCAACTGGGACAACATTATATGTACACCAGTAAAGATAATGTATTTATTGCTTGGAAACGACAAAAAGATGATCGTGCCACTTATTTACGAAATGCCGAATTAACTTTTAGTAGCGAGTACTATAATGGAATAGGATATAATATCATTGCCCGGAATATGAAAGAATATTCGACAGAATATGCCGTATTTGATGAAATTGGGGCAGATGGGCAAATTACGCCGTTGAATTCTTACACAATGAGTGAATTGGAGTTCAGGTTTCGGTATGCGCCACATGAAAAATTCTATCAAACCCGTAATTTAAGGTATCCAATTACATTTGATGTTCCGATATTCAATCTTAGCCATGTAACAGCTCAGAAAGGTTTTTTGGGTTCTTCTTACACCTACAATCGCACGGATTTCAGATTTGAAAGGCGTTTTTGGTTTTCGGCATTTGGTTACGTCGATTTTATAGGGAAAGCCGGTAAAGTTTGGAATAAAGTTCCTTATCCATTATTGGTAATACCTAATGCCAATCTTTCTTATACCATTCAGCCAGAGTCATATACAAATATGAATGCGATGGAATTCTTGAGTGATGAGTATTTATCATGGGATGCAACTTATTATATGAATGGGCTTATACTGAATCGATTGCCGTTAATTAAAAAGTTGAGATGTAGGGAAGTAATTTCTTTCCGCGGTTTGTATGGAAATTTAACAGATAAAAATAACCCTGCTATCAATGGCGAAGGCCTATTTCAATTTCCGGCAGGTTCCTACGCTATGGACGGAAATAGTACACCTTACATGGAAATGGGTGTTGGAATAGAAAATATACTTAATTTTATCCGGTTAGATTATGTTTGGAGATTAACATACAGAGATAATCCCAATATACAGAAAACAGGTGTTCGTTTTGCTGTAAAATTCTCATTTTAAAATAATGAAAGTTGAAAATGATTGATTCATTTTCAACTTTCATTTGTTAAAAAATTACACTTTACTGTGGTTTCGCAAATTCGACCATGTTTTTGAAACTGCCGTCTTCATTAAAGGAAATCATATACTTCCTGTCCACATTTATTATGTATCCATTTTGGTCGTGAAAGAGAGAATAAATTGCTTTGTTCTCATAGTTTTTGTTCAGGTAATCAATGGTTACAGCCGGAAGTTTTTCAACGATCTTTGAAGGTAAGCTCAGATAAACCGCAGCTCCGTTTTCTATACGAAAAGTATTGATCCTAGTCCAATTGCCATCCATATCCGTTTCAACGGTAATATCATGATCTTCGCCTTCATATAAAAACGTATAATCGTACACATAAGCACCTACAAGTGTGATTCCGTTCGGATATACATGTTTGTATGACCCAGTGAAATAATCCGATACCAGTTTGTTCGGCTTTTCAACAGGAGGAGGAACAATACCCGTATTTTCGTTTACCAGTAAATCTTTATTTTTGAAACGGAAACCATAATTTCCGTTCCCGTAAGAGGCCATAATTCGTATTCCTCCCAAATTACTTTGGTTTTTAAAAGCGTCGGAAATACTTGCCGACATTTCATTTTCGGTTATTGTGCCCAATAATGTTTCGGCGCCGGATGTGTTACTTACTAAGTCATTTATTTCAGCATGTATCCAATCTGCATTTTCATCGAAACTGATAGTCAATACATTTCCCATAAACAGGCGATAAGCTGTTCCTTCCGTTTCAGTCAGTTTGAATATATTTCCTATTATACTTTCCGATGTGATTCGATTGCGTGTCAAAAAATCCGTGATTTTCGACAATATTTTATCATCCGTAATATTCGCTTCAGCCAATGTTGTACCACTGTATGCAAGCAATTGAGTTTGAGCGTATCTTTTTGTTCCGTTATCCAATGTAATTATTATAGTGTGATCATAAAAAGGCGAAAGTGATGTAATCTTTGCTTGAGGTTCTTTTCTGATCAAACATTGATAAACATATTCGTCCAATATGTCGGTAGCAGACGACGGAATTCCATCTTTGGCCGATATATTAACCCAATTTCCGCCAGAATTAAAAGCAACATAAATATTTCCTTCCAAAAGTGCATATAGGCTTGCGGTTTCTTTACTTGTTCCCCCTCCTGTTGATCGCAATTCCGAAAATGTGGGAGGTTCATAACTGACGGAAATTATCTTATTATCGGGAAAGTATTGAGCCAAAAACTCCTGGGAGGAAAGAGACAAATCTTCAATCTGTGGGTTTGACGGATTGTCATCATCGTTGCAACTGCCGAGAGTAATTATAACTGTCAGCAAAAATAAAATCAAATTCTTTTTTTTCATATTGAAGGATATTATACATTTCTATGTTATTTTGACACATAGAAAAATTGAGTCCCAAAATTAGCTTATTTCGGTGGTAGAACCTTATTTGGAGCAGAAAATATAATCGGAATTAATAAATTTTAAGCCAATAAAATACTTGCCAAATCAAAATCTAACAATGAGGTTGATAGGTAAACAGTCTATAGTAATTGCTTAATCAACAATAATACCCCGCATTTTTAAATTATATATAAAATAACTTTCGGGAATATTTTTATCCGATTTATTCAAATAGTAATAAAGTGTTTCAGTATGGTCATTTAAGTTGTAGACATTAATGTAGTATTTTTCATCATCTTCAAAACTTACAATACAAAATACAGTATCATTAACCCAGAAAGCAGCATCGGCAATGCTGGATATTCCCCGAAATGATATCATTTTGTTTAATTTATTTGCACAATCGATAAAACGAATTTCTTGGCAATCATCCGAACCTTCATAATGCCATTTACCATCGGCTTTTTTCTCGAAGATAGATCTTCTCTCAAACATATCGATATAACGTTCTTTGTTGGGAGAATAATCTCTTAATTCGGGAGTATATTTTTCACAAAGTTCGGGATTGAATTTTTCATAATAGATACTCAACGCATCATCTGGCTTTGATAGGTCTATTTTTGTTACTTCTTTCAATCTGAATTTTGATAAATTAATCACGTAGAAGTCAAGCCAATTCTTAAGAACCGGTTCATATTCTTTTACGAAGTTAGTTTCCATAAAAGGATAGTCCGGATGTTGTATTTCATCCTCGAAATTAGTCGTTTGTGCTTTTGTAATATAGATATTTCCGATTAGGAATATCAGTATAGTTATTATCAGATGATTATTCATTTTGTTATTCCTTTTCATGCGTTATTTTATATTTTTCACATTTTGGTCATATGGAAACTCGCGTAAAATATCATTGCCTTTGGTGAAGGTTTTTTCATGCTCGTTTTCATATTTTAATAGTTCCGTATATGGATTTCCTTCTATATTTAATAACATTGCAAATGCAGGCTCGGTTTTATATCCTTGCTTTTTGAGATTAATAATTTGTTTTCTGAATTCTTCTCCTTTTTCATTTAATAGCTGATATTCAATAAGCATGTGACGATAGGCAAATTGCTGCTTGGATGGGATATTTTGTCCAAAAACTTCAATTTCAAATTCATTTATATTGAAATTAGCAACAATTGAACCATCCTCTTTTTCATAAACATGAAAACCCTTTTCTTTTTCAAAACTGGCATTTAAGGTACTTGTAAAATGTTCTTTGTTTGTAAAATAACAAATTATATCAATGTCGCTTGTTTCAATGTCAATATTGATAGGAATTGTACCTACAACAATAGGAGAAAACTCTGTAAGCTTCAACAATATATTATTTTCCGTTAAAGTAGAATATGCTTTTCTTTGTTTTTTATTTCCTGATTTTAAATATGTTATATCAATAAAATTCATTTAATATCTTCTACCTTTTTTTGATTTGTTGCTTGTTATTGATTTTTATATTAATCAATAACAAACAACAAAATTCTTAACTCTTAATTCTTAACTTGTACGCTTCCTCCTTCACTATGTGATACAAATTCAGGCGCATACATACACTGGATATTCGCAATTCCGGTAGAGTACTCTCCTACTCTATTTACCCAAACGGAATATTCGAAAACGTATGTTCCTTTCGGCAAATAATCAAAATAGAAATTCGTAGAAACATCTTTATTATCTTGATAATAACCAACTTGTTCTTTCCAACGGAATCCGGATAGTTGTTCGGTTGGCTCGAAACAAGCAGCCCGAAGGTCTTTTAAGTGGACGTATTCCAAGTCTCTGTCTGTACGCACAGTTAACCGAATAATCGCCTTATCTCCAACTTTTAACAGATTAGTTGAAGTAACAGGCTCAATTGCTTTTCCTTTATCAGTTGTACGTTCTACAAATAGCAATTTTTCGACAGATAAAGCGCCACCTTGCTTGGTTATCTTATTCAAGTCTTCGAAATACTGCCAGTATAAAGCTCCCCAAGCAATACCTTCTCCGGTTTTTGTGGCAGTAACTTTGCCCATTTGAGAAGTTATTTCCTGTTTATCAAAACTTTGCTTGATATATCCTGTTCCAGCTTCCTCATTATTTGTATCAATCTTTTTATTGCCTAATTGAATATTTACATCATTTGAGTTTGAAAGTAGATTTTTTCCATTCAATAACAGTGCATAAATAGCATTTACTGTCGAAGGAACCGCATCCCAAGCCTGCGTTTGCTTCTGTTTCAGCAACCAGATTTTCATTTCTTCCACATTGTCATTATTAGAATTTCCAGCTTCGCTAAATGCTTCCAAAATAGTTGTTTGAACAGCAATTGCCGATTGATTCCAGAAATATCCCGAATTATTATTCGCCCAAAACATACCCATTTCTTCATTCGTAGTCGAATGTTCTTTCAACGATTGAATCAATTCGGATGCAACAGCCGTTTTTCCTTCACGTTTGAAAAATATCGAAGCTTGAGCTTTTCCGTATAGAGTAAGTTTATTGCGATATTTCTCAGCTTGGCCAGAATAATATTTGTAGGCTTCCAATGCACCTTCGTAGAAAGGAATATCTTTATAGCAACTTCTTACACAGAGGTAATACATTTGCATATCATTGATATACATTTCTTTATTCAAATCTTTTGTATTCTTTTTCAAAGAAGTATAATCTTTTACAATTTCCTTATCCAGATAATTCAATGCCTTGATTTGCATTTGTTTTTCCCTTTCTCCATATTCAACAGCATTTAGTTTAATCAAACGGTACATATTCTCCAAAATATACGTCGAAACATAACGGCTTGGATACATACCTTTAAACCACATCCAACCTCCATTTTCGTTTTGTAAATCGGCTAATTTCTGTAACGCGTCTGAAGTAAGTTGTGATTGCCGGTTAATATCGAAAAGCAGAGATAATTGTTGTTTTTGTTCCGTTTCATTTTTAGCATCCAATACCCAAGGCGTTTCTTGCAACAGTACCGATTTCAGTTCTTCGTTCTTTTCCAATGAAGATAACAATGTTTCTTTCGAACTACCTTGTTTTTGCCAAACATCAACCACTTTTTTAATTTCGGGGTTTGAGCGGGCAATATATCCGGCTAATGTATTCACATAGTAAGAAGAAAACCAACTAATTGCATTGTCAGAAGCCGGATTTGCCAATGAAGGTAAAGCCTGAACAGCATACCAAGCCGGATTTCCTGTAAATTCCAATGTTAACCGGTAATTATCCAATGTAGTAGATTGATTATTAATTAATTTATCAAATGATTCGGTTTTCGTTTGATTGCTGCGAAGAGTTATTGGCATACTTTCAGTTACTAGAATTCGATTTGAAAGAACAGGTAGCAAATGTTGTTCTCCATCGCTGAATTGTTCATTTTGGGCAATAACGCGGCAACCAACGATTTGAATACTTTCGGGAACAGTGAAAGTCCAATTGGCAGAAGTTGAACCGGCAGCATTTACGTTAAATGGCTGTTCTGCATTATCAACGGAGATTATAATTTTATCGTTTTCAGGATTAAATAATTCTAATTTTACCTTGCCCTGCAAATTCTTATCCGACAAATTCGAAATCTTCGCAGAAATTGAAGTTTTATCCCCTTGACGCAAAAAGCGTGGCAGATTGGGAGTTACCATTAAATCCTTTTGAGTAACCGTTTCTTTAGTTATTTGTCCGAATTTCAAATCCTTTGTATGCGCCAATCCCATGAATTTCCAAGTTGTTGTACTTTCCGGAACGGTAAATGAAATTACAGTTTCTCCTTTTTCATTCGTTTTCAATTGAGGAAAGAAAAAAGCGGTTTCATTGAAATTTTGACGGATTTGAACTTCGGGTTTTTCCTGAGAACCACCTCCGGTATCTTGAACAGTTGCCTCTCGTAATTCGACATTACTGGCAAATCCTACTAATTTTGCTTGAGGAGCTGGAGCCATGGAAGAACCTACCGTTTCAACTTGTTTAACTTCATCTAAAATAGCACCTTCTTCTGCCTTCATTGCCGTTCCTCTTATTCGTATATTCTGGTTCCTGTTATACATTCTCATCATAACATTTATCAATGCATCAAATTTGAAATCAGGAGTTTCCACATATTTACTGTCAAAACTTAAATAAGCGTTTTGTTGCCTGAAATCGTTTCCTTCATTGAAGTTATAATAATAGTACATCAATCCTTCTCTTGGATTAAATTGCCAAGAATGCGGTTGTATTTTATCCAAAGAAGCATCGTACATTCCTGCTAATAATTCGGCAACAGCCGGATTTGCGTTATCATCTTTAACCGTTAATTTCCATTCTTCTTTTTGGCCGGGTTGCAATTTATTTCTGAAAACTTCAAATTTGAGATTCAGATTTTTACTTTCCATTTCTTTATTTAAAGGAATTGTATTGGCAAAAACGGATTCATCTTTAATGTAGGTTAATGCTAATGTTACATTATCTCCATATTCAGCTTTATAAGGAATCAACAATTTTTTATTTTCTTTATTTAAGGAGATTCTTTTACGTTCTACTATCTGATTCTTTTTAAAAATCTCATATAATACATATACATCTTTGGCGGAAGTACCTAAAATGACTTCGGCATTTTCTCCAACTTTGCAAGTTATTTTTTCTTTCAGTAACCAATTGTAAGTAAGAATCGGAGATTTTTTATCATTTGGGGAATACAATACAAAATCCCGTTCTTCGGTAATTTCCTTTCCTTTATTATCCAACGCTTTGGCTATAATCTGGTATCTTCCCGAAGATAAATTTTTCCAGGAATCAGTAGGAATACTATCCGGAGTCGAGAATTTTCCCGATAAAACTTCTTTGTTGATTTTATATTCGAGAGTACCTCTTCCAGTATACACATCAATCTCAGGTTGAGTCTTAGTTTTCTCCAATGAAGTTTCATCTATCAAACTATATAAGGTATAATTGCCTTGAATTTGCAACGGAGCATTATTTAAATTTTGAGCAGTTAATTTAAGGTGTTCTGATTTTGTTTTATCAATGTTTTCGGCAAAAGCAAATGTCATATACATCGATTTATCTCCAACAGAAACATATTGGGAACCTTCTTGTGTTTCTCCATTCAGGTCAGTGATACTTGCTAAGATTTCGTATGTATAATAGGTATCATTATTCAAATCCGATTTATCTTTATCAGTTTTGAATGAAACGGTAAAACTTCCATCATCATTAATAAATGTAACTCCCTGAGTGATTTGCTTTTCATTCCAGTTTGGCAACCAACGATACAGAAAATGCGGACGGCGAACAACGCGGTAATTCAATTGTACGCTTTGCAGAGGAACTCCTGAAAAACTTTGGGCATTTCCTTTTACCGAAATAGCATCCCCAAAGCTGTATGTTCCCTCAATCGGTTGAAAATCAATTTTAAAAGTAGGACGTTTATATTCAGAAACAGTAATATAAGCTGTTGCATCTGTGGTCGTAATACTAAAACTGCCCGAACGAACTTGCTGTGGAATTACAAATTCTCCGGAAATAGAACCAAATTCATTTGTAGTGAAAGACTTTGTTGCAATATCCTGCCAATTTGCATCTTTAAAAGTTACTTCATATTTTTTATTCGGAATTGCAGTTGATACATTTTCCCCAGATTTCCATGCAATTGCTTTAAAAAATACTGTTTGCCCCGGACGATAAATACTACGGTCTGTAAGAATAGATACTCTTTCGGTTGGTTCGTTGTTTTCATCGTATCCCCTTCCCCACGGCATATTGGAAATAAATCCCGATTTATTCTTTTCTGAAATCACACTATATCCCTGATATCCTTTATCGCCTGAATAATAAGCAATTCCATCTTTATCCGTTGTAATTACCTTCTTGACAATTGGATTTTTGTCGTAAATATTTTCGTAGAGTTGAACGGTGGCATTCTCAATAGGTTTACCCGAAATCCTATCCGTTACTAAAAAATCGACATTATTATTTCCTTTATTCCGGACAATGGCCGCTAATTCAGTAACAGCAAAACTATTCGAAACCATTTTTTTATTATTTGATAGTACATATTCATATAATCCCGTTTCCTTTACCGGAATTTTTACCAATGTATCTCTTTTTTCAAATGACAACGTTGTTGGTAATTCAACTTTTACGGTTTGGATTAATGTTCCGTTTGTTTTGTAGCGAGCGCTTTCTCCCCAATCTTTAGCAACAGGATTGGTTGTATTAATTTTATAGATTTGTATAGTTAAATCATTTACATTCTGATAGTTAATTTTTAATTCAAGTTCTTTCCCCGGGTAGATGCAATTATTACTTGATGTTTGAATGTATGGTTCGGTTATTTGTTTTTGCAGATTTTTTAAAAGGCCAATTCTTTTATAAGTAGGATATTTATTTATTCCTTCCGCACAAATATCATATACTTTTTGATTTTTATTTATATCGGCTTTTTTCTCTTCCGCATTAGTTTTGTAAATAACAGGTGGTTGTTCATTTATGTAAAACATTGCTTTTTTATATAATATTTCTACAGAAATATCTTTTCCCTGCCATTCTTTTTCCAACTTATTCAGAGCAGATAAGTACAACTCATTTTTTTCGTCTGTTTCCGAATCCGAATAAGCAAAGTCTAGTCGGTCTAAATCAGCCATTAACAAAGCTTCTTTATTGGAATTGGAATAACGGAATGCTAATAATCGTTGATAAATATTGATGATATTTATAGTTGCATCATCCTTTTCCATATTAATTGGAGTCTTTATAAATTCGGCAACAGGAAGAAAAAATGTTGTATTGTCCGATTTCTTTTGATAATCATAAAAACGATTTAGAATATCTATTCCTCTATATGACAAAAAATCATACAATGTTGGACGGAAACTGCGGGAATCTTTTCCGGTTTCTAAAATAGGTTCGTAATTTAAGGCGTTTGTAGTTTGAAGTATTTGTGCATCTTGCATGGATGACCAAACATAAAAGATTACTTTTTGTTGAAAGTTACCTTTTGTCCATTCCCGGATATCATTCGGAACATAACCAGTAACTTCTGTTCGTTGCCGTATTTTATATTGTTGGGAAGAATAGTAATTAGAATACATTTCTGCTAGAATAGAATATAACACCGATTTTTCTACTTTATCCGTAGAAGATTTCAAGTAACTTTCTGTTTCCAGAATGGATTCAATAGCTGAGTCTGAATTAATTTGGGCTTCAAGGCTCGATTTGTAAAGTAATGATTTAATTACTTGCGGACTATTTTTCTCTTTCAACGCTTGGTCATAAATCTTTTTGACTTCGTCTAATGCCGATTGAGGGAAAGATTTTTTATTTAAGCTGTCTATTTTATGCCACATATTAGTATAATACATAACTGTACTGTTTTTTTGTGCAAACAAAACTCCTGTTGCAAGAAAAAATATGGAAATCAATAAATGCTTGGTTTTCATATATGAATATATTTAAGAATGAATTTTTGAACAATAGATTACAAATTTAAAACCTGAGAGATAAGACGAAATACGCATTAATACAAGATTATCACATTTCAAAAGTACAAAACAATATTGATAAATCCTTGTAAATAAAAACGGTTTTTAGGACAGTTTGTTTCAATCAGGTACTCAAAAGATAGAAAAGCTGTTTTTTGATTTTAAAAAAGAATGAATACTTTTGAAGAAAAATGGCGTATTGTGCAATTCATTTCATTTTGGAATATACTGCTAATGATGGAAAAACATATCAGTAATATTTTTAAGGTAGTTGATGAGAAAAGTAATGTGCAAAAAATGCACATTATTGATTTTATATAACTTAGTTATTGTGTTAATTTGTCCGAACGCTACTCAATTTCGTATTTGGGCAAATAACATTCAAAAAAGAATATTAAACTATGAAAATAAAAGATTTGAATATTGACAATGGACAAATTATTTTATATCAAAGTGCTACTGGGAATGTTGATGTAAGATTGGAAGGAGAAACTGTATGGTTGTCTTTAAGTCAAATGACAACATTGTTTGATAGAGATAAGTCAGTAATATCAAGGCATATAAAAAATATATTTATAGAAGGAGAATTACTGGAAAAAGCAGTTGTTGCAAAAAATGCAACAACTGCCAATGATGGTAAAACATACATTGTTGATTATTATAATTTAGATGTCATTATCTCTGTTGGCTATCGCGTAAAATCTCAACGTAGTACTCAATTCCGTATTTGGGCAAATAAAGTCCTAAAAGAGTATCTTATTAAAGGTTGTAGTTAATTTAATAAATAAAAATAATTAAAATATTCTTCATGAAAAAGAAGGCTAAGTATCTATATTCTTGCATATTATTACTTATTGTAGCATGCAATACTAATTCACAAACTCCGGCTGATTACGAGAGTTTAAAGAAAAGAATTGAAAATCAACGCAATTATTATTCAGAAAAGTACAGTAATTCATCCATTGAGAATCGTCCAGTTATTGTGAAAAAAGCACAGAATTACTTGATAGAAGTGATTACAGACTCTATATTTTACCAATGGTATGGCACACCTTGGGATTTTAACGGGACAACGCAAATTCCCAAACAAGGTAAAATTGCATGTGGTTATTTTGTTACCACAGTTTTGCGCGATGCAGGATTTAAAATTCCAAGAGTTCAATGGGCGCAATTGGCATCAGAAGCTATGATATTGAAAATGACAACAGATGTTAAACGATTCAGAAGCCGTCCATTAAACGAATTAACCAATTATTTGAATCAACAGGGAGATGGATTGTATGTGGTAGGATTGGATTGTCATGTTGGATTTATCTGTAAATCAGGAAAAAACTTTCAATTTATACATGCCAATTATTATAAACCAAAAACCGGAGTTATGTCTGAACCACTCGAAGGATGGAATCCGTTGAATGATTCAAAATACAGGGTTGTAGGAAAAATTATTGGAGACGAAATGGTGAAAAATTGGATAAATGGAGTTGTTTATAAGTAGTGTTGCAGTTAGGTGTCTAAAAAACTTTTATTTTACTCCAAAAAATTTAACATTCTCAAACTAAAAATCCTTTTTTATTATCTCGCATTTTTTCTTACTTTTGCTTTTCGTTTTAAATGGTTATATAGAATGTTAAAATTCTAATTTATAGATTTTTATCAAAATTTCTAAATAATCCAATAGCTAACAAATAACCAATAATATCAAAATAAAATGAAGTTTGTTGTATCAAGTACCGCACTTTTAAGCCATTTGCAGGCTATCAGCAAAGTAATCAACTCGAAAAATACAATTCCTATTTTAGACAGTTTTTTGTTTGAATTGGACGGCGAAACATTGAAAATGACAGCCTCTGATGGAGAAACAACTTTGATTACTTCGATGGAAGTAAGCGAAGTTACAGGCAAAGGAAAATTTGCAGTTTCGGCAAAATTGCTGTTAGACCCGTTGAAAGAGTTTCCCGAGCAGCCATTGAATTTTGATATTAATGATGATAACATCGAAATATTTATCTATTTCCAAAACGGAAAATGCAACTTTATTGGACAAAAAGGTGAAGAGTACCCGCAAATGCCTGAATTGAGAGATGAAGCTACAAGTCTTTCCATGAGTGTGGATAATTTATTATCGGGAATCAATCTGACATTATTTGCTACCGCCGACGATGAATTACGTCCGGTAATGAATGGTGTTTATGTTGACATTACTGTTGATTATGTAACTTTTGTTGCAACAAATGGACATAAATTAGTGCGTTTCAAAGAATTGGATTTAAAAGGAAATGATGTTTCTTCATTTATTTTCCCTAAAAAACCAGCAACCTTATTACGTAATATTTTACCGAAAGAAGCAGGTGAGGTTAAAATCGCTTTTGATGAAAAAAATGCGATGGTTACAGCAGCCAATTATAAAATGGTATGTCGTTTGGTTGAAGGAAAATTCCCGAATTACAATTCGGTAATCCCAACCGAGAATCCGCACAAAATTACTATCGACCGGTTGAGCTTTATGACTGCATTGAAGCGTGTTTCGGTATTTGCGAATCAAGGAACATGTTTGGTTAAATTGCAAATTGTTGAGAATAATATCGTTTTAACCGCACAAGATATTGATTTTTCAACATCGGCAGAGGAAACCGTTCCATGTCAATATGCAGGCGAAGGGCTTACAATCGGATTTAAAGCAGACTTCTTCATCGATTTATTGTATAATCTTCCTGCTTCCGATATTGTAATTGAGTTATCCGATCCATCACGTGCCGGAATCATTTATCCGTTGGAAAACGAAGAAAATGAAGATTTGCTGATGTTGTTGATGCCAATGATGTTAAGTGAATAAAATTTAGTTACAAAGTTACAAGGTGGAGCAAATAAATCATAATTTGTAATTTAAAATATTTTGAAATATTTTGAGATAATTCATAATGCCGGGTTTTCCACCAAATCCGGCATTGTAATTATTAAAAGGGGTTATAAATTACTTTGTCGTGTAATTCGTAACCCATAACCCATAACCAACATGGAATTAAACCTCAAAAATCCACTGATATTTTTCGATTTAGAAACTACCGGAATCAATATTGCCAAAGACCGGATAGTTGAACTTTCTTATTTAAAAGTATATCCCAATGGGAAAGAAGAAAGTAAAACGTTTCGCATTAATCCTGAAATGCCTATTCCGGCTGTTTCTACAGCTATTCATGGAATTTCGGATGCAGATGTTGCCGATTGTCCTACATTTAAAGAAATAGCCAAAAATTTGGCAAAAGATATGGAAGGATGCGATTTAGCAGGGTATAATTCCAATCGTTTTGATATTCCTTTGTTGGCAGAAGAATTTTTGCGTGCAGATGTTGATTTGGATTTTCGTAAGCGGAAATTTATTGATGTACAGACTATTTTCCATAAAATGGAACAACGTACACTTGCTGCTGCTTACAAATTTTATTGCGATAAAGAGTTGGATAATGCACACACTGCTGAAGCCGATACAAAAGCAACTTATGAAGTATTGAAATCGCAACTTGACCGATATCCTGATTTGAAGAACGATACAGTCTATTTATCTGATTTTTCATCTTTTACCAAAAATGTGGACTTTGCCGGACGAATTATTTTAAATGAAAAAGACCAGGAAGTTTTTAATTTCGGTAAATATAGAAATCGTTTGGTAACTGATGTTTTCAAAGAAGATATCGGATATTATGGTTGGATAATGCAAGGTGATTTTACGTTAGATACTAAAAAAGTATTGACAAACATTAAGTTGAGGGATTTTAATAAGAAATAAATTCTCGAATTATATGCTTTTAGGAAAGAAAATAATTGTAGGAATAACAGGTAGTATTGCGGCTTATAAAGCTGCTTACCTTGTAAGAGCGTTAATCAAACAAGGCGCCGAAGTACAAGTTTTGATAACAGCCACAGGAAAAGAGTTTATCACACCTGTAACACTTTCTGCATTAAGCGGAAAACCTGTTTTAAGCGAATTTTTCCGGGATGAAAGCGGAATGTGGAATAGCCATGTTGATTTGGGACTTTGGGGTGATGCGATGGTTATTGCACCTGCATCGGCCAATACAATTGCTAAAATGGCGAACGGTATTTGTGATAATTATCTACTGACAGCTTATTTATCCTGTCGTTGTCCGGTTTTTGTGGCTCCGGCAATGGATTTCGATATGTTTTTGCATCCTGCGACCCAACGGAATATTGCGACTTTGCGTTCATTTGGCAATCATATTATCGAACCGGCCGAAGGAGAATTGGCTAGCGGATTGCAAGGAAAAGGCCGCATGGAGGAACCCGATAAGATTGTTGAAGTTTTAAACGATTTCTTTGCACAACAAGAAGATTTATCAAAAAAAAAAATTCTGATAACGGCAGGGCCTACGTATGAAAAAATAGATCCGGTACGTTTTATTGGCAATTATTCTTCCGGAAAAATGGGATATGCGTTGGCTGAAGAATGTGCAAAACGTGGAGCAGAAGTAATATTAATATCTGGTCCGGTAAATATAAAAGCCATTCATCCGAATATCAAAACGGTTTTGGTTGAAAGTGCTGAAAATATGTACGAAGAATCTATAAAAGAGTTTATAAATACAGACGTCGCTATTTTGTGTGCGGCAGTTGCAGATTTTACTCCCGAAAAAACAGCATCAACTAAAATCAAACGTGAAAAAGAAGGTGAACTAACAATTAGATTAACATCAACCCAAGATATAGCTGCAAGTTTAGGAAAAATAAAAAAAGAAAATCAGCTTTTAATCGGTTTTGCCCTCGAAACAGATAATGAAGAAACCAATGCGCAGTCAAAATTATTGCGAAAGAATCTTGATTTTATTATTTTAAACTCTCTTCGCAATGAAGGTGCCGGGTTTCAAACAGATACCAATCAAATTACAATTATTGACAAATTGGGAAAGAAAACAGACTATCCTTTAAAGTCAAAACAGGAAGTAGCAAAGGATATTGTGGATTATGCAATTGGAATAAAAAAGGAATTAATTTCTCTTTAATCCTTTACCATTGAAATTCCTTTTTGCAATAATAAAGAATTAGGAAAAACATGCAATTCCCCATCTTTTGTTCTCAGATGAGCATAAAATGTGAACATATTTTCAATTTTTGCCTCTAATGGAAAATCTTTATCCTGAATCTTTATCGTGTCTCCTACCCTATATGGCGCAGTAAAGAAAATAATAATTCCTGCTGTAACATTGCTTAATATAGACCATTGAGCAAATAAAGCAACCCCTATCACCGCAAAAATTGAGGATAATGCCACCAATAAATTATGCGGATTAACACCCCAAATAATAATCAATGTAATAATGCATGCCCAATTTATTACAATGGAAAATATCCGAATAGTTTGATTAATTCTTGCTTCAATAATTGAACTTAACCTTCCGTATCTTCGTATCAAACGGCCGGCTACAAATCTGGTAATAATGGCAATCAGGATTGTTGCTACTGATAGAATTATTTGAATCAGATGTTGGTGCATTGTTAGAAAATTAATACTTTATTCGATTGAAGTGCAAATATACATAAATTAGTTAGTTGTTATTGGTTGTTAGTTATTAGTTATATTACCATGAACAAATAACAAGTAACAAACAACCAATAACCAACTACACAATTCTGTCTCCGCAAAAAACTTTTCTACGGCATGTTTTACATTCCTTTCCCATCCAAACGGTATCAAACTGATTGATTGCTTTTTCTACGATTTCAGGAATATCTGTTGATATACCGGTTTCAAAATTACGGTTTGTACTTCCTTTCATTCCGATTCCGGCACCAGTAAGATTGGCTGAGCCGATATACACTTGCTTAAAATCGAAAATAATCATCTTAAAATGCACTCGTGGACAAAGTACCCGTTCTAATCCTTCGAAAAGATTAGGATATTTATCGAAATCCGCGCGGAAATTCGGTCCGGGTTCTTTGGCGTGAATCAACCGGATTTCAACACCTTGCGATATTTTTTCAGATAGCAATTCCAAAAACGGGATGGATTTTGTCCCTTTCTTGATATATAAATCCTTGATATCGGCAGTACCAATCCAAAGATGCTTTTTTACATGAGTAACTTGTGAGATTACTTCGGTGTAATGCTCAGAGTCTTGGATGTAATTAAGGGTGGGCATATTACTCACTGTTTTTGAAATTTTAATACGCAAACCCAAACATCCAAAGTGGAATAATATTCTGATAACCATATTCAACATCATCTTTCACTACATACGCATTTTCCATACCTTGAATTTGTTTCTTGGATTTACTTTTACCTCCAACCTCAAAAGTAAGATTACCAATAGAAAAATCAGATACAGAAGAGGCTGTTATAGGATGAGTTACTTTCATCATAGAATAGAACGCTGTTTCTCTCACATTACCGATATCCGGCATACTATCTGAAATAGCATAAGCCAGATTGGAATTATTCAAATAAACTTTATCCACCTTTCCCAACAACCTTATACCGGTTGTATCATTGCGAAGCTGGTTGATTGTCCCGGCTTTTTCCAAATAAACCATTAACTCAGAAACCGTATTCCGGTTGATATCCAGCATTGTCGCCAATTTAGTGAAGTTGGGTTTAAATGGAACACTCTGAGCAATAATATATAGCAACCTTTTTAATTTTTGTGCTGTAGAGATATTCATTTGTGCAAAAATGGGAATATCAATTTCCAATGTTTGATTTAAAATACTTCTCAAACGAATATAATATCCAGGTTCTTTGAAAAACGGATAATAACCCTGTTGGAGGTATTCTTTAAAAAGTTGGATGGGGCGTTCTTTTTCATAAGGGAAATTCACCTTATTTGCCAAAATATTGTCTAATGAATATGCTGGTAAATCATACCCTCGTGAAATATTCAGGTATTCACGGAATGAAAGTCCGGCTAAATGATATTCCAATTTACGACGGCTTAAATCTGCTCCTCCAACTTCCAAATCCAAAATAGAAGAACCTGTATATATTACTTGCAATGCCGGAATTTGGTCATATATATTTTTAATTTCGGTAGACCATCCGGAATATTTGTGAATTTCGTCGATGTAGAGTTTTTTTCCGCCATTCTGATAGAATTGCACTGCTAAATCAATTATCCGGTGTTCCGTAAAATAAAGGTCATCTGCTGTCACAAATAAAACTTCATCCATATTGTCATATAACTTAATATGCTGCAAAAGCAATGTCGTTTTTCCAACACCTCTTGCTCCCAATATAGCTATCAGACGACTATCCCATTCTATTTGACTATGAAGATACCTGATAAAATCTGTAGATGTGTTGCCGATTAATGTCTTAAATGTTGTAAAAAGAGTTTCCATAAATAATTGACTTACAATTTTCTATGCAAATGTAAGATAAATTGCCGAATAAAACATGCAATTTTATAAAAAAGTGCTGTTTTTATTCGGCAATTTGTTAAATAAATAATTTTCTCGTTTATTTATCCCTTTTTATACGTTGTTTTAGAGTAATACTCACTACCATTGTCACTCCCTCGTTTTGTTTCAACCACTAATTCTGATGTAGTAAATTTTAGAATGGTAAATTCTATCTTAGAATTATCTTCATCAAATGTCAGGATAATTTTTTCTTTGGTATATTCCCATGTACCTTCATCTACATCACCGGCAATGGTGCCATCTTTCTTAAATATAATCACTCCCTCTCGCTTATTAAAATCATACGATTCATCCCAATTATAATACTTAGAATTGCTATCTTCCCGTTCATAACCAATGTTATGAATAAGCACCCATGTTCCAACCAAATCAGTTTTAGTTCCGGCAATTTCTTCTGTGTTATCATCATCATTACTGCAAGCATTGAAACTTAACATTACTGTGGCTAAAATCATAGCCGAAATTAGTCTGATTGTTTTCATTTGTTTTTTGTTTTTGAATTTGGATACAGTTTTATTTGTTTAACTTAATCTTTGCCATATGTTCTTTCAGTCATAAAATGATCTTGGAAATAAGACTCTTCATAATTACTCATTCCATTCGATAAAACTTTTAATAATTCAAGATTTGGTATTTTAGATTCTAATCTTAATTTTAATTCTCCTACACCTGAATTGAATGACATGACCAACGTATCTCCTGATAACTTATGCGGTAATACTAACCATTCATTTCTCCATACATGACCATAATTTGTGTCATAATCAGGTAATCCAGTTCCTTTCATGTTAACAGCTATAATCTTTTCTGTTTCAATATCCAACAATGGATATTTAGTATTATTCTCATTTTCAATATATTCATCATTAGCAAGTTGATAATACATTGTGTAATCGGCACAAGGAATTACTATTATAGGAATTTCATCACGAGTACCTATTGTCACATTAATCTTGCATCTGATAACATCATCTTCATCATTTTCAGTAGAAGAATTCTCATAACTGTCAGCAAGAATATTTGGACCAATATCAATATACATTCCTCTAAACATTTCTCCACTAAATTGAAGAATATTGTCTTCAAAATAACTTAACTTCTTATTATTTTTAGACTCATTTTTCATTAATTTTTTCCATATTATTTTATAGAGGTTATCAATATTTATTATATCTTCATATTTGATATAATAAACATTTTCTTCTGTATTTAGATTGTATCCATACATCCAAGTGTCACCTAGAAATTTTTCAAATGATTCTTGCGACATATTCTCTACATTTTTCGAAATATCCAATAACTTATATAATTCATTATATCTTCCATCCTTATCAATGTATTCCTCAAAATCACTGCTCACTTCATTAATATTATTTGATTTAGATGAATTATTTATATTTTTATTAGCACAGCTTACTAACATTACGATTAATGCAATAATAGTTAGCTTTATGTTAAATATGTTCATGTTTATTTTTTTTAATTTGCTAATTATGTTTACTTAATAAAAAATCACAAACTCAATATTTTAACTACTTTACTACAAGCACTTGTGGTTTTGCTAATATATAGTCATAGCAGCCCCATTTATTCGTGTTTAGCATTGGTTCATCAAATTCCTTAATTGTTGATTTTACATTTTCATATATAATGTTAATATTGTTATAGAACCCATTATGCTGAAGTTCATCAAAATTTATCAGTTGATAAGATGGGTTTGAAAAACCTGATTCAAGATACCAATTGACAATTTCGGTATCATCATATTTTATAGAAACTGTTCCATATTTAACAGAACGTACTAATAATTTTGTAATTATATTATTGGTAAAATCAGCTATAATTTCATTATCATTGTCATTATACATCCATTTTCCAATAAATTTACCTTCATTATCAAAAGTTCCGGATAGAGTAGTATTTGCTTTAATAAATGTATTGTTTTCTTTAGTAATATGATTATTAGTTACTTTAAATTGTCCGATTACCTCATTTTCTTTGAAATTCAAATTAATAATGCGGGATTCCGTACCTGTCTTATTATAAGTCCATAAGCCCGACCTATTCCCATTTGTAAAATTTGTTGAACATGCAACAACATACTCTACCTTTCCAAGAGAATAATGACTGAAAGAAATTTCTTCATTGTATGTCCATTTTCCGTTTTTATTACCTTTTTTATATATTCCTGCTAATACCCCTGTTGCTTTATAAAATTTACATCCCATTATTGACGCCATTTCTACATATGCCGGTACTCGAGAATAATTAAAAGAACCATCATAAATTCTATTGTAATCTGCATCTTCATAATATTGATACCTGGCCTTTCCTTTTAAAAAATCTCCTTGATAAGTCTTGTGTATTTGAGAATGTGCCAATAGTGGCATTAAAATGTATATTATAAGTGATATGTATACTGTTTTCATATTTTTTTATTTATATAGTTTTGAAGAGGAAATTACCCAAATTAAACTCATAAATAGCATTATATTAATTAATTATAAAATTCATTTGGGTAATTATTTAATATAATCTATATAATATTTTCTAATTCTTCTAAAATTCTCAATATAGCTTCTCATACATAATTTTTTTTTTGAATTTCTACATTCATATAACTTACATTCTCTCAAGTATTTTCTGTTTTTGTTCATTAAATTCTTCTTGTGTAATAATTCCCTGATCAAATAAGCTCTTTAATTTTTCCAATCGGTTTTCCAATAGATGATCTTCTTCTTCTGAAACTGAATGCTGAGAAAATCGGTTAATTATATAGGTAACAATTATACCTATTATAACACCGGGAGCTAATGATAAAAAGAGTGTAATACGCATACCAGCACTATCTCCCGGCATTTCTCCTGCAATTGCACAAATTGAAAAAAATGCTATTAACCATCCGATAAGAGCACCTGCTAATAATTTACCTGCCATTTTATTTAAGTTTAAGTTAAACAATTATTTATTTTTATTACCAAGCTAATAAATTATAATCATTTAGTGTCAACTCACGAATTCCTCCGCCTAAACAAACGCCTTGTATAATTACTGTGGCAGGATATGTTCGTTCAGTAAAATTATCATCATTAGTATACGCTGTAAGATTATAACCTCCTGTCCAGATATTATAATAACTTTTTAAAATATACTTACAATCTTCATAATATCCGGCACTTTCTAATTCTGATATCTTGCACATTATGATAATCCTTTTTCCTTTATATAATTTACTTGCTTTAACTTCATTTCTGAATTCATCGCATATTTGTTCAATGGGAATGGCGGATTTCTTCAATTGCTCCAATTCTTCCTCTTTCCTTTTTTGCTCTCTGAATTTTGGATCTAACCATTCCATGCCTCCCATTTTTTCTTCGTGTCCAAGGTAATATACGTAACCATCATTTCCTAAGCAATTTCCATCCAAATCATAATACTCTAAAATTTCATATCGACCTCCTTCTTCAAAATAACCTCCATGATATATCATAAGTTGATTTGAATCGTCTGTATCAAAATATCCATTTGTAATGTAGGTGTATGTACTATCTATTGTATTGAATAAAACAATAGGTCCTGTATAAGAAATAGGAGAGCCATTATCTCCTTGAAGAAGAATATGTATACTATCACTCAACAATTTTGAGTTGCTTTGAAATGTTCCGGGAAACACAGTATCTTTTTTATTTTGACAGATTATATTGCTTCCTCGAGATGTTAAATCAAGTGTTATTTGATTTTTCAGCAAATCATATTTACAAAATCTGTTCGTTTGCTCACTAACGCCGAGATTCGGTGTTGTATCGCCTTTTATAAAATAAATACAATAACATTTTTCATCAATAAATTCAGCTAAGACAATATCGTCTTTTGTTAATTTATCTTGGATGAAGCTTGAAGCATCTTGTTTCATCTTTTTTAAGTCGATTTTTACTTCTGTAGTATTGGTTTTACAAGACAGCAGAGAGAGTAATATCGAAAGAATGCACAAATTTTTAAATGATAAATGGGTTTTCATAATTCATGATATTTGAAAGCTTGTTGTTAATAATTTTTCTCCTAACAAAAAAAAGATAAAAAAAAGCGTGAACACGCTATTTCTTATCTTTCGCTAAGGCTCTGGTAAGCCCGAATCTGAAATAAGAAAAGCAGTCCACGCCCTATAAGGGAGTGGACGCCTTAAGCTTATTATTCTCAGATTCTAAAAATTTACCAGATTTAAGCGAATCAAATAAATAGCTTGACGTCCGTCAAATATTTTGTACTAAATTAAATTTTTTCTATTCTTATATTCTCTACTTTTGATGTTATCAGTGCAAAAATATGAAAATAAAAATAAATAAAAAGTCTATTAACAAAATATTATTCGGAACTGCTTTATTGCAAAAAAAGGCATGGTACTATTGCTTATTCAGACAACAGGCACCACCACGCGCCCACAACCCAGAATAAAACAACAGCCCATGCCCATATAGGACACGAGCATTTTGTTTTCATTCTCGGGTTGATATTGAAAATGGTGGTTTCGTTGTCCCGAATTAAAACAAATGCTCAATGCAAATCTTAAAATATAATGTTAAAATGCGTAGCACTATAACAATTGCAAATGTAACAATTTTTCAATTTGCACCAATGAGCAGGGCTGTCTTTTTTATTTTAGTAGACGAGTAAACAAGATACAAGTAGACAAGTTTTGGGTATTATGAAATGGTCTTATCTACTTGTCGCCTTGTTTACCCATCTGCTATTTTCATTCATGTTGCAAAATAAATATGTTTACAAGCAGTAGTCCAAAAATACTTTCAATTATATTGAGGACTTATACAAGAAAACAATGTAATTAGTATCAGAATAATAAATACAATCAAAATTAGGTTATCTAAAATAAAAAAAGAGAAGTTGATTTTGCAGAAATATAAAAACTGGGCATCTTTGTAAAAAATAAGTTCATAATGAAGTAAAAAGTAATAGGTAAAAGACTAAAAGTATCTCTTTCAAATTAATGTATCATATTTATTTGCAAAATAATACACCTAACCACCTTTTACTTTTTACATCTTATCTTTTACCTTATAACGGACTCAATACAAATCATTTTAACCTGTTAAAATACAACCTAAAATGCAATCTGTTTCGCCAACTTCGAATGAGAAATATAATGAACTTTTAAATCAAGTGGTCAGGCTTCGGCTTTTTCGGAATACCAATCGGGAATTGGGAGAATATATCGGCTATAATTTACAATCCAATAACAGCATCAAAAACATATCACCTTTCACAGCCCGTTGTATTTTTCACGAATTAGGCAGGGAAACACAATTGCAACTTGAAGATGAATTCGATTTAGAGTTTATTTTGGAATCGTATAAAGTTGCATCAAAATTTTATGATAAGTATTTCAAAGGGAAAAAGAAAATTCATCAAAAAGAAAATCTGGTTATTCTTTTAAAATATTATTATATAAATGATTATCAAATTCCGGAGGAAAAATTATTTTTGAAAGAAATAGTTTCAGAAATCTTTAAAAAGAGTATTCATGTTCCGATTTTATTACTTTTAATACTTGATATAATCCCTTTATATACTTCTAAGAAAGGAGATGCAAAAAACTTGTTAGGTGATTTCAATACAATTTTTTCTTTTATAAAAGAGTTTATTCAACACGATGAGAGTTTATATTACCTTCCAATATTGAGTCGGTTTGAAAAAGAAGCTCGAAGTATTTATTGTAATCGGTTATATTTAATTTATGTTACACTTATGAGCTTCGAAACATACCGGGGTTTTAAGAATCCTACAGATTTATATGCAATGATGAACAAAGCTAGAGAAAATGTAATTGTTTTCGATTTGGATAATTATTTTTGGGTGGCGCCCAAAACACTTTCAGTACCGGCTGTATTTTGGAGGTTTGTATGTACCGAAACAAATGATTATCTTCTTTTTCAGTATTCAATCAGTACAGAGAAAAAGTCGATTTGTTATACTCGTTATGAAGTAACTTTTATGAAAGATGAAAGAGATGGAGTGATATTGAATGTAGACCATCCCGAGAAAATCTTCAATCTTCTTGGGAAAGATAAAATGCTTAATTTTAAGTTGCAGTTGTTTGCTTGTGACATAGATACTTCTCCGTATCCTAATGTTATCAAGTTACAGTCTTTGATGAATAACGATTTTAATTTTCCGCAACAGGAATTTGTGCGGTTGCAAGATAAGGAAATAACAAAGCAATTGAGTGATTGTTTTGAAGATGGGACTTATAAAATAATAAATAATTTTCCGGATACGGAATATCTTTTTCAAAATACAGTACCTGCTGCTATAACAAGAGAATATATCTATTTTAAAAAAGAAAACAATATGTATTATCAGGTACCCAAAACGCTGAATAATGGCCTACCTTCTATTACCATCAATGATTTGATAGGTATATTGGATTTTAACAAATGTAGATACATTGTTTTTGACCCCTTGCACTTATATATCGAAGTTACTAATGATGAATGTTGTGCAAAAAATGGAGTTGAGATTGTAACTGAAATTGTTATTTAGAGTTTATTGCAATAACTTCGCAGTTAGGAATACTACTTCTCAACATTTAAATTTCCTTCTTATTTTACTAAATAATTAAAAAATCCCCCGAAAACTTTCCAAAACAAATTCCTCTTTTTTCGTGTTATAATTATATAAAAATGCTCATTTTTATACTAATATCATGGAAAAACGATTGATTAAGAAAGTACTGGTTGCTAACCGGGGAGAAATTGCTGTCCGGATTATGCGGTCGTGCCGGGAAATGGGAATTAAAACTGTTGCAGTTTATTCCGATGTAGACAGGCCTTCGCGTCATGTTTTTTATGCCAATGAAGCTTGCTGTATTGGCGGAGCGCTTTCCAAAGATAGTTACTTGTCGATTGATCATGTAATCGAGGCTGCTAAACGTTTTCGGGTTGATGCAATTCATCCGGGATATGGTTTCTTGTCTGAAAATCCCGATTTTGCCCGTCGTTGCGAAGAAGAAGGTATTATCTTTATTGGACCTTCAGCTGAAGCAATGGAAGCAATGGGTGATAAAATTACTGCCCGGAGAAGAATGATTGAGGCCGGCGTGCCTGTTGTTCCGGGAGTTCAAAAAAACTTAAAAACAGTCGAAGAAGCACAACAAGTTTGTAGAGAAATTGGTTTTCCGGTTATTTTCAAAGCCTCGGCAGGTGGTGGTGGAAAGGGAATGCGGCTGATTCGTAAAGAAAGTGAAATTGCAGATGCTTTTATGACAGCTAAATCCGAATCCCTTGCTTCTTTCGGAGATGATACGATCTACCTCGAAAAATATATTGATTCCCCACACCATATTGAATTTCAAATTCTTGGAGATAAACACGGAAATGTTATTCATCTCTGCGAAAGGGAATGTTCCATTCAACGCCGGTATCAGAAATTGATAGAAGAATCACCTTCTCCTCTAATGACGGCTTCATTGCGTGCAAAAATGGGAGCTACAGCTGTTGCTGCTGCCAAGGCTGTTAATTATACCGGAGCCGGCACCATTGAATTTATAGTTGATGATAACCTCATTTATTATTTTTTGGAAATGAATACCCGTTTGCAGGTAGAACATCCGGTTACTGAAGAGGTAATTGATATTGATATGGTTAAAGAGCAAATTCGCATTGCCGAAGGACTTCCGCTTCGTCGCAAACAAGAGGATATTGTTCAGCGTGGACACGCTATCGAATGCCGTATTTGTGCCGAAGATACGGAAAATGATTTTATGCCTGCCCCCGGAATTATAAAACAAATCACACGCCCATTAGGTATTGGTGCCCGTATCGATTCGTATGTATATGAAGGATATGAAATTCCCATTTATTACGATTCGATGATTGGAAAGCTGATTGTCAGGGGTGTAGACAGAGAAGAAGCCATTGAGCGTATGTTGCGTTTATTGGATGAATATAAGCTGACAGGAGTAAAAAACAACATCGGATATTTGCGTAGGATAATTAATCATCCTGATTTTCGGGCAGGAAAATATAATACACATTTCATTCCTAAGCATAAAGAAGAATTAGAAGCAAATCCCCATAAACATAAGCAGCCGGCAGATGAAAATATAGCTGTTATAACTGCTTATATAGATTATCTGCTTAATTTGGAGGAATATATGCCTAAAGTTTCGGATACTCGTCCGATTAGTAGATGGAAGATGTTTGGAAAAAGAAGAAATATGAATTTTTAGTTTAGATATTAGTGTTTAAATCATTATAGTTCAATATTATAATCATAATTTTCAAATTTATGGAAGTACATATTGGAAATAGAATAATAGATGTCGAATTAATCAGTAAAGAAGGCAATCTAGTAAGAATCAGCATTGACAATGTTGTGTACGAAGTGGATATTGTTATGGCTGAAAACGGAGTTTGTTCCATTATTTATGAAGGAAAATGCTATAATGCCGAATTTACCCATTCTGATGACGGCAAAAAATATATTGTGAATACTGATTTAATCAGTTTTCCGGTTGAAATTGTCGATCCACAAACAAAATATATCCGTAGTCGAAGAAAAGATGAAATAGATCAGTTTCAGGACCGTCTTGCATCTAAAATACCGGGAAAAGTTGTGAAAATCTTAGTGAAAGAAGGCGATGAAGTAAAGGCAGGACAACCTGTTATTATTGTCGAAGCCATGAAAATGCAAAATGAATATAAGGTAATGAACGACTGTATTATAGAAAAAATTCTAGTAAAAGAAGGAGAAAATACAGTTGGAGACCAAACACTTGTTATCTTGAAGTAATTGGTTATTAGTTGTTTGTTATTTGGAATTATACCATTCAAATAACAAATAACAAACAACGGATAACAAATAACAAATAACTAAAATGAAAGCTAAGAAAGAAATTTATGATGAATTCCTTGCCATTGATAAGGCTGTATCATTAGGAGGAGGACAAAACAAAATAGATAAGCAACATGAAGCCGGTAAATTAACGGCACGTGAGCGTATTGACCTTTTATTGGATAAAGAATCTTTTGAAGAAATAGACAGGTATGTAGCTCATACATGCAATAATTTCAACATGGAAAAAACAAAAATTCCGGGGGATGGAGTTGTTGCCGGATATGGAAAAATAGACGGTCGTTTGGTATATGTTTATGCTTTTGATTTTACGGTTTTTGGAGGAACTGCTGGCCGTTCAAATGCAGCTAAAATTTTGAAGGTTCAAAAATTGGCGCTTAAAATGGGAGCTCCTGTCATTGGAATTAACGATTCGGGTGGAGCTCGCATACAAGAAGGTGTTGCATCCTTAGGCGGTTATGGCGATATTTTTTATCAAAATGTAATGTCTTCGGGTGTTATTCCTCAAATTTCGCTGATTATGGGACCATGTGCCGGTGGAGCATGTTATTCTCCGGCAATTACTGATTTTGTTTTTATGGTAAAGGACGAAAGTTATATGTTTATTACCGGTCCGGATGTTGTAAAAACAGTAACACAGGAAGATGTAACAAAAGAAGAATTAGGAGGAGCAATTACGCATAGTACTAAAAGCGGTGTTGCCCATTTTATTGGGAATACAGAAGAAGAAACATTGATGATGGTACGGGAATTGCTTAGCTTCCTTCCTTCCAACAATATTGAGGAAACGCCGATAGTTCCTCATCCGGAAGAAAAAATACCGGATAATGATAAATTGAATGAGTTAATTCCGGATAATCCCGATAAGCCGTATGACATGAAAGAATTAATTGAAGCTGTTGCTGATGATAATTACTTTTTTGAAGTCATGCCAAAATATGCACAAAATATAGTTGTAGGATTTGTCCGGATGAATGGCAGGTCTGTAGGAATTGTGGCCAATCAGCCTGCATTCCTGGCAGGGGTATTGGATATTGATGCATCGGAAAAAGCTGCACGTTTTATCCGTTTCTGCGATTGTTTCAATATTCCACTTATTACTTTTGAAGATGTTCCCGGATTCCTTCCCGGATGTGACCAGGAACACGACGGAATCATTCGTCGTGGAGCAAAATTACTATATGCTTTTGCTGAGGCAACTGTACCGAAAATTACCATTATTACCCGCAAAGCGTATGGAGGGGCTTATGTTGTGATGTCGAGCAAACATTTGGGTGGAGATATGAACTTTGCATATCCTTCGGCCGAAATTGCAGTAATGGGAGCTTCGGGTGCAGTGAATGTTCTCTACCGAAATTTGGATGAAAAGGATAAAGCGAATCAAATACAAGAATACGAAAATATATTTTCCAATCCTTACCGTGCTGCCGAATTAGGCTTTATTGATGAAATTATTATGCCATCCCGAACAAGGGCTAAATTAATCAAAGCGTTGGAAATGACCCAAACGAAAGTGCGTATAACTCCATCAAAAAAACATGGGAATATTCCTTTGTAAAGCAATGATATTCATTGATATTCGAAGTTTTTTATGACAACAAATATCAATGAATATCTATAAATATCATAAAAAGTAAATATCTACTTATTCTTCGGTTTAACCTCTTCCGGTTCCTGAATTTCAATAGGTTGATTTTTTTCATCCTTCTCTTCCCCTTTCAAATAAGAAGGCAAATTCAATCCTGCTTGTTGGAAAATATCATTCAATGGAGGAACCGATTTCATCATTCCCGAAATAAAATTGGCAGTAGAAGTATTTCCTTCACCATTGGCGTTGCTGTCCCAAACGGTAACTTTATCAATTTTGATATTCTTGATGGCTTCAACTTGTGTTTGAACCAATTCGGGCAATTTATCCGTAATAAGCAATAAGGCAGCTTTATCCGGATTTCCGGCAGCGGCTTCAACGATTTTGGATAAACCGGCTGCTTGTTTGGTTAATATCTCGTAAGTACCTTTTGCCTGAGCTTCCATTTTTGCATAAATCGCATCCGCTTCCCCTTTTGCTTCGCGACGCATACGTTCTGCTTCAGCTTCAGCTTCGATGATTGCTTTTTCTTTATCAATTTCGGCAGGGATAACAATGTTTGCCATTTGAGTAGCTTTTTCTCTTTCAGCACGGGCGATTTCAGCTTCTCTTTCGGCAGAATACGCTTCTTCCAATGCCTTAGCGCTTTGTACTTTTTCGGCAGCAATTGCACGACGGGAAGCTTCGGCTTCTTTTTCACGACGGATAGCATCAGAATTGGCAATTGATATTTGAGCATTGTTTTCTCCTTCTACCGCATTTGCATTGGCTTCGGAGGTGCGGATACGCGTATCTCGTTGAGTTTCGGCAATGCGGATATCTTTATCCCTGTCGGCTTCTGCCTTACCGATTTCCCCGAAACGGTTTTGTTCAGCAACACTCTTTTTAGCATCATTGATAGCTTTTGCAGCGGCTTCTTTTCCAAGAGCTTCGATGTAACCCGATTCATCGCGAATATCGGTAACGTTTACGTTTATCAGTTTCAATCCGATTTTACGCAATTCGGCCTCAACATTTGCACTTACATTTGCCAAAAATTTATCACGGTCGGAATTGATTTCTTCAATATCCATTGTAGCAATAACCAAACGCAATTGTCCGAAGAGAATATCCTTTGCTAGGTCCTGGATATGTTCCAGTCGCAAGCCTAATAAACGTTCGGCTGCATTTGTCATACTATCGGCTTCGGTAGAAATACCTACGGTAAAACGGCAAGGAACATCTACACGGATATTTTGTTTACTCAATGCATTTGTAAGGTTACACTCGATGGAAATAGGAGTTAAATCCAAAAATGAGTAATTCTGGAATACCGGCCAGATAAATGCAGCTCCACCATGAACACAACGGGCAGAACTATTTGTTCCTTCCTTATTTTTACCTGTTCGCCCATAAATAACCAACACTTTATCTGAAGGACAACGTTTATAACGAGATAAAATAGCAGAAAACGTGACAAAAAGTACCACAACTGCTACAACAATTAAAATAATAGGTGAAAACATATTCAATTAAAAGTTATAAGATTAGAGAAATTATTTATATAAAGTAAAACCTTTTACCTTTTACCTTTTACTTATTACCTTACAATGGGATTTTTTCAACCAAAAGACAAGTTTTATCCACAACATCCACTATTTTTACAATTTGGCCGGTTTTGATGGTTTCATCTTTGGTTATGGCGTCGTATTCTCTCACAGCTCCTTGTATAGACATTTGCACTTTGCCCATTCCACCTTCGTTTCCGGGAATCGTTAAATATACATTAGCTGTTTTTCCGATAGCATTGTTTATATCAATGTTGCCTGATTGTTGTTGTTTACTCATTACCTTGAAGATAAACATAACAAGTGCAACCAGAATAATTCCGCCCCAAACGGCTATAACAACCTGAAAGAATTCATTTTCAATCCTTTCTTTTACAACGATAAATGTCCAGCCAAATCCGAGGATAAAATTGATTAAATTCCGGAAAGTAAATAATTGAAACGGTTCCGATTCGCTTCCTGAAGCATCATGACCGGAAACATCAAAATCTCCATCGGCATCCATTCCTAAGAATGTCATCACGGTTTGCACAGCAAAAATCAGTGTCGCACATAATGTTATGCACCACAATAGTTTGTCAACCATGTCTAAAGAATTCCACCAAGTTTCCATAAAGTTAATTATTTGTTGAACAAAAGTATAACTTATTTACTTTAAAATCACTATTTTTTCGAAGGATAAATATAATCATTTATCCTTCCTCTCAATTTACTACTTTGAGCAGTATTTCCGTTATTTTCAGTTTCTACTTGAACTAAATAACTTACTCTTTCCAATAGTTGGGTAGGAAATTCATGCTTAATAGAATTTGGTCTGAAAATATATTGGTAAAGAATATTAACTGTTTCATCTGAATAGCGTTGAGCTTCTTCCCTGAGTTTACATTCATAAAGTAAGGATGTTACATAATAGAATCCATTGTAATAAGGATAGTTCTTCTTTTTAAAAAAGTTGTAAAACAATATCATTACTTCTCTTGCTTTGTCAGGTTGCTTGTTTTTATTGTAGTAAGAGCAAATTGTACTTGATAATCTGAAGAGATTGGCAAAACAGATAGTATTATGAGACTCATCCATTAACTTATTGTTGGTAAAAGGATTCAGAAATATGTTGGATAAATAATCCATTTGTTTTTCAATATATTTCGGATTTTGATATTCTAAATCAGAATCTTTTTCTGTCAATTTTAAAACAATGCCTTCATTAATAAGCTGTTTATATTTGATATAGGAGGGTTTATATGTGAAATAGATAGGTCTTTTATCAATATAATTCTGTATGATATCTAAAGAAATACAATCACCCATAGATAAATAATTTTGCAAAAGAACCGGAATTTTATTATTCCCTTTTTCAATAAAAGCATTTTTTTGAGAAAAGTATGGATAAGATCTTGATTTTCCGGTATATAAAGCACCTGAAATTAATGCAGATACTGGTATACTTTTTTGTTTTGTATCAGATTGATTATAGTTATAACTAAACCACGAAAGTTTTTCATCACTATATAAAGCAACAGGTATCGATAATTCAATAGTTTTATTTTTATCCAAATAATACACATAATTAGAAAAATCCAATAACGATTTGTTGATAACAAGTACATCTTTACGATAATTCAGTTGATTTTGCAAGAACCAAAGAGGATATGTATCATTATCGCCGGATGTAAATAATATAGCATTCGGTTCTAACGAATTAAGGTAATTTTTTGCTTCATTGAGGTAGCATTCATCAAGATAACATTGAGAAATGTATTTACCAGCCAATTCCTCTTTTCCACAAAATTGCAATGATGAATATGTATAATACAACTCATTAAAATACCTTACACGAATATTTCCAACCAGCGTTTCATAATCGGGATAATTTTTGGATAGATTTTTATATATACCAATGGCTTTATCCTGTATTTGAAGAAAAGCATCAATCCGATCATCATTGGGCATGGATATTCCTTTGAGTTTACTTCGTAATGGATTGGATGCATCACTTGGTTCTCCGTATTGATGCCGCATATAACCATCCGCATAGAAAGAATATGCCCTTGCTAATCCTTCTTGTATTGTATCGGAAATGTTTTCAGATTGATTTTTAAATTCTGCAATTATATCTTTATCCCATCCTGGATAACCATAATAGGAGCACCTGTCAAATGAGAACCATTCGAATGCGTGTCCCATAAGGTAATTCTCAGCAGCCTTTATTTTTTCAATGGCTAATTTTTCAGTGGTTTTATTGTATAATTTCAGTAGTAAAAAGGTGTTTGAAACGTTATCCCAAAAAGGTTCGATATCATAAATAACGTTTTTTTCTTTTTCATATTTACACTTACACACTTGCCAACCCTCTTTATTTTTAATAAAGGAAAGTTCTTCTCCTGTATTTTTAAACTGATAATTTCGAAAAAAGAGTGTAACAACTTCATTATATTTTGGATAAGAATGAAAATTCATCTCCGTTTTTGCAGAAGTACAAGCTGTGAGTAAAAATAAACAAAGGACGAATACTGTTTTCTTCACTTCTTAGTTAATATTTTGAATGAGAATAATTAAGCTATGAAATTAGACAAATTTAGGAAGGGTTCTCATTTACCACCGAAGCCGCATTTTTTGCCGGAATCCAAGCTGTAATCAAACCCAAGCCTAAAACTGTTACAAAAACCAACAAGATATCAGTTAGTTGCACTTGTACCGGATATGCATTTACAATGTAAGCTGAACTGCCATCTCCTAATTGTAAAATACCAAAATGTTGCTGAATAAGACATAAAATAACCCCCAAAATAATCCCGGAAATAGCGCCGATACCGGAAATCATCCAGCCTTCGAATAAAAATATATTGAAAATGAGTTTATTATCAGCGCCTAAATTCTGTAATGTTTTTACATCTTCTTTTTTGTCTATAATCAACATTGACAGTGAGCCGATTACATTAAAAATAGCGATAACAACAATCAATATCAGAATTAAAAAAGTCATCCATTTTTCTATTTGAACAACACGATAGGCATCCTCTTGTTGTTCCTGCTGATTTTTTACCTTGTAAGAATTACCTAAATACTTTTGTATTTTTGCTTCCGTTTTGTCAGTATTAGCATCGGATTTTAGTTTTAATTCTACAGCAGAAACCTCTGTTTTATAATTAAATAATGTGCGGGCAACATGCAATGGGATAAATACATAATGCTCATCATACTTGGCTTGTAAAATAGAAAATACACCTACAACATATAAATATTCGGTATTGAAAGCCGCCGAAGGATTTGACATATTGACTTTTGCCAAACGATTGGGCGCATAAATCTCGATTGGTTCGGAATATCCGGCTCTAAGTCCTAATACATTTGCCAGTCCGATTCCTGGTGTCGCGTAAATGGCCGCACTGTCTTCCAACACAAAAGAACCATCAAAAATAATGTTTTTTATATTTGTCAGTCGGGCATAATTATCATCAACACCTTTGATAGTAGCAACCATCTGTTTATCATTGTATTTTACCAGAGCATTGTCTTCCAGCGTATACGAATATTGGTCTATTTCTTCCCATTTCAATAGTGTTTTGATACTGTCATTTTCCGAATCAAATACTTTTCCTTTTGCCGGAGTAATTTTAAGTTGAGGGTCGATTTGGCTATATAATCCCGAAATTAAACTCTGAAAACCATTAAATACAGATAATGTACAAATCAATGCCATTGTTGCAACAGCCACTCCACATACCGAAACGCCTGATATCAGATTGATTGCATTATGGGATTTTTTTGAAAATAAATATCTTCGGGCAATAAATAAGGGTAAATTCATTTCTTATTATTTTCTCAGAGCTTCCAACCTGTTGCTTCTTGTAGGATAAATATCAAGTAGTAGTTTGTAAATTTCTTCCTTTTCGGATGTTGGAGCTTTAGAATATATGTTTATGATTTCATCTAATTTCGTATCGGCAAAAAGAGGAAAAATTACGCTGGTTGGCCGGGCGCTATATGCTTCTTTCAAAGCAGGAAGGGCTGCCGTTATTTTACCCCTACCTCTTTCGGCGTTTGCAACCATATCATCCAATCCCTGGCGATGATAAATATACCACATTTGACGATATGATTTCAATCCTTCATCCACAAAAGCAGATGCCAAAGCATAACGGTTATTGAGATTATCAAAAGCTTTCCATCCGGTTTCTACATACGATTGAGCCTTATTAGCCACACTCATTGCTACTTCAAAAAACGGACTTCCGCCATACAAGGAAAAACTATCAAAATCAACACCTAAAATAATATAAGAATAAAAAGCCAAAACAGTTGATAGATTGCTGTTGGTCGAAGCATCATTGTATTCCAATACATCGTATTCGTTATAAATAAAATCCAAAGCCGGATCCCGAAAATTAAAAGTGGTAGTTGTATAAGCAGCGTTATAAACCGGCCTTACAGCTTGTACCTGTAATTCAGCCTTAAATTGATTGTCAGTAGTCATTTCACTGATAGTAATATAAAAAGAACAATCAACTCGTTCTGTATTATTCATTTTATACTCCGACCAACGGCGATTGTTCACAAACTCTGTGATTGCTTTTTGCATATTTGTAAAAAGCTGTTTATTGGTAGTTTGTATTTTTTCACTGTTTACAGTTACACGGCAATTTAATTCCTGAGCCAAAACCAGTGGCGAAATCAAAAAATTTATCAGTAAGAAAAAGAAAATAATAATTTTCATCCGTTTATATATTATAGAGTATTGAAAATAAGCACTATTAATACACTGAAAATTGAGGTAAACATAATGTACTATTTTGACAAAAGTAAAAAATAACTTATATGTATGCAAAAAAACGAACTTGTTTCTGAACAATTTCCCCAAAAAAGCATTTCTATTTAAGATATAATAAAAAGAACCTAAATAATTAACACAACTTAAAAGAAATAATTAATCCATACATGTTTTTTTGTTATATTTGCACTATATTCCTTATTTAAAATGCAGATATGTTTGTAAAATATAACAAATTTTTATGAGAGCTATTGCATTTAATATAATCATATTTTTAATTCTTATTTCTTTTGTTGCATGTAATCCACCAGCATTGGTTATTTCATTAAACGTAAAAATGCCGGCTAATGTTGTGTTTGCAAAAGATATAAATCATGTAGTTATTGTTAATAACGCAGGGTTTCAGCCATCCGATGATGGACATGTTGCAATGTATAAAAAAGTTAAAACAGTTTTAGATATCCCGGTAGATAGTTTGAATATATTGATGTGCCGGAGCTTAATGGAGGAAATAGAAACTCAAAAATTCTTTTCGACAGTTGATTTTTACAATTTTCCGTTTAGAAATGATACCAATTATTTTGAAGTGAAGCCATTGTCTAAAGTTCAAATAGATGATATTACTACTCAAACAGGTGCAGATGCCTTAATTGTTTTGGATTTTTTTGAAATGAAAAGCACATTGGGCATCAAAAACGTTAAGGGGCTTTCCAAATGGGTTACGTATGATGTTACAAACCGGTCTTTGTTCAATATTTATTACAATGGAGAAAAGCATAAGCCATTGGTGGTAAATGATAGTTTATTTTGGGACGCATACGGTTTTGACCTGAAAGATGCAATAGAAGGGTTACCATACTTGGATGATGCATTGAAAACAGCAACAGATCATGCTGCAAAAAAAGCAATGGAGGATTTTATTCCACATTGGCAACCGGAAGTTCGGAAATATTTTTCTTTTTCATCAGGAAATCTGGGAAAAGCCTCACAAATGGCGAGAAATTCTGATTGGAATGGAGCCTTTACCATTTGGTCGGAAACGTATGAAAAAACGGATAATTTGAGCCTTCGTGCCCGATGTGCAGCAAACATGGCTTTGGTATACGAAATAAATGATGATTTTCCGCAAGCTGTAGAATGGGCTACTCAGGCACAAAAAGAATTTCAGGCAATAGGAAAAGCCAGCGACAAGGAAGAGGTCGAAGAACTAAATAACTATATTACCCGTTTAAAACAAAGAATTGTTGAATCCAAGCAATTGGATATACAAGAATAATGAAATATTTGACCATTAGTTTTGAATCTTAAAATCATAACAAAAATAATGAAAGAGGAAAGTAAAAGAATTCGTTTAATTATGGAAAATGTATTGACTGAAGCCATCGATACATTAAAAAAGGATTATCCTTCGGAATCAATTACTGATTTATATGTACGGATAAATCAGCCGAAGAAAACCTTATCCATTTATGATGATGAGAATCGTAAATTGAAGAATTTATATTTGGAGGAAGTTATCAAGGAAGTTGATAAACTGGATTTTTTCTATTCAAATGCACCAAGACTTTTGAAAGAAGCTGCAATTAACTGCCGGAATAAAAAACTTTTGGATGGATTGAATATTTTGGCACCAATGTCGTTTATAGTAATTGATGACGATGAACAGACTTTGCTTGAATATGTTTTGATAGACAATGATAAAATTATGGTTGAAGAAGAATTGCTGAAAGATTTGGATAAAGATTTGGATGCTTTTCTTAAACAGTTATTAGATGAAGAATAAATCGTTATTGGGTTATTTGTTGTTTGCCGAATAACCAATAACCAACAACAAAATACCCAACACTCAACACAACATGAATAAAAAGATTTTGGTAACAGGTGGAACTGGTTACATTGGTTCACACACAGCAGTTGAATTGCAAAATGCAGGATATGAAGTAATTATTATTGACAATTTATCTAATTCCAATGCAAATGTAATTGACGGAATAGAAAAAATAACCGGCATTCGTCCTGTTTTCGAACAATTGGATTGTAATGATAAAGAAGGATTAAGAAAATTATTTACCAAACATTCCGGAATAAAAGGAATTATCCATTTTGCTGCAAGTAAAGCTGTTGGAGAATCAGTACAGAAACCCCTACTCTACTACCGTAATAACCTGGATTCTTTAATGAATTTATTGGAACTGATGCCAGAATTTAATATAGATTCATTTGTATTTTCTTCTTCATGTACTGTTTATGGGCAACCGGATATTCTTCCTGTAACCGAGAATGCTCCAATTAAACCGGCATTGTCTCCTTATGGAAATACCAAACAAATTTGTGAAGAGATTATTCAGGATACCGTTTATTCAGGAGTTCCTGTAAAAAGCATCATTTTACGTTATTTTAATCCGATTGGCGCGCATCCTTCAGCTGAGATTGGAGAATTACCATTGGGAGTTCCGCAAAATCTGATACCGTTTGTCACACAAACTGCTGCCGGAATCCGTAAAGAATTAAGTGTTTTCGGAGATGATTACAATACGCCTGATGGTTCTTGTGTCCGAGATTATATCAATGTGGTGGATTTGGCCAAAGCGCATGTAATTGCTGTTTCTCGGATGTTGGAAAACAACATGAAAAAACCGGTTGAAATATTCAATTTAGGTACAGGCCGCGGACTTTCGGTATTGGAAATCATAAAAACGTTTGAAGAAGTTACAGGTGTAAAACTTCCATATAAAATTGTAGGAAGACGGGAAGGCGATATCGAAAAAGTATGGGCAGATCCTGAATTTGCCAATAAAGAATTGGGTTGGACAGCCAAAGAATCTGTTGCCAATACATTGCTTTCGGCATGGAAATGGCAGCAAAAACTAGGATAATTAAGAATTTAGTCAATAATTTACAAATAACTAATAACACAACTAACATGGCACAAGTAGCATTTAAGGGAAATCCCGTAAAAATGAACGGAGAATTGCCTAAAGTAGGCGCACAAGCTCCGGATTTTCAATTGGTGAAAACAGATTTGTCATCAGCTTCATTAGCTGATTATAAAGGCAAGAAAGTAATTTTAAATATCTTTCCAAGTTTGGATACAGCAGTATGTGCAACCAGTGTTCGTAAATTCAACAAGGAAGCTGCAAATTTCAATAATGCTGTTGTATTAGCAGTTTCAAAAGATTTACCTTTTGCACATGCGCGTTTTTGTTCAACTGAAGGCATTGATAATGTAGTTCCGGTTTCTGCATTTCGCAACGATTCTTTTGAAAAAGGATACGGAATTCTGATGCAAGATGGTCCGTTAGCCGGATTATTGGCACGTGCGGTTGTTGTAATTGATGAAAACGGAAAAGTTATCTACGAAGAACTTGTTCCCGAAATTACAACAGAGCCTAATTATGCTACGGCGATTGCTGCATTGAAGTAAAAGATTCTTAATAAAAAAAATCCGCAAAATTTACTTTCTCTGGTAAATCTTACGGATTTTTTTTAGTCATTTCTATTATTTTACAAAAGGCTCACAATCATACTGTTTCGTTTCATTATTGTTCTTGTTCTCCGTCTCTTTCTTATTTTCTTGTAATTTGAATCTGATTGGAATTGTATAATAAACATCCACTGCTTTTCCATTTTGTTTTCCCGGAATCCATCTTGGCATAGAACTTATTAAAAGAATAGCTTCTTTGTCGCAAGACGGAAATAATGCTTGAAGTACTTTTACATCTGAAATATACCCATCTTTTCCTACTACAAATTGAACAACTACACGCCCTTCTATTCCTTGTGTTTTTGCATCATCAGGATAGTTAAGATTAGCTGTCAAATATTTTAATAATTCGGCTTGTCCACCGGGATATTGAGGCTGCTGTTCGACAGAGACAAATATTTCATCTACATGTGATGCTGCAGTTGTCTTAGATTTTACCTGCTTTACCTCATCTATAATTTCTCCAACAGTATTTTCATTATCTGCTTGCATTGCATCAATATCCATCTTATCATCTACAGCCAAAAACGATGTGTATTTAGTAAGTAGATTATATTTAAGTCCTAATTCTACAATTTCATTTTTGTTTTTATTATCTTGAGTTTGATAACGTACTTTATAATTATCGGCAAAATTACGACTATAATCACTCAGATATTTAATTTTATTTCTTGCCCAAAGGTATCTCAAAGCTTCATTATTTGAGCGAGTTGCCTTTTTTATCGACAAATTTTCTTTGTAGTTTCCATTCGGTGTTTTTCCTTTTAACATAATGGTCGCATTCGCACTCTCTTTATACTTTCCGAAAACAACAATCGGACGTTCAGAAAAGGCAACAGGAACTTTTTCAGGATAAATGTCATAAGCGCCAAATGTTCCCCAATCAATTGAAACATCAGTAAGTAATGGTTGCGAAATTGTACTGATTAAATGTTCCCCAACATTTTCAGCCTCAGTTTTATTTGTAATGATAAATGGTTCGGAAGCGCCAGCCCAAGCCATGCCTTCAATTAAAAAACGATTGGTATTATCACCAATACCCAAAGGTACAAAACTCGCATTATCAATATTATCAGCAATAAGTTTAAATACCTTTGATTCTACAGTTACAAAACCATCTGTGGCAATAATAAAAGTACGTGCATAGTCTTTTGTTTTCTCATCTTTATAATCAAAAGCCGCTTGTAAAGCCGAATAAAGTTCTGTCCCACCTCCACCTTTCCGTTCATCGATAAAATACCATGCTTTGCAGATATTTTCGGTTGTTGCAGGTAAAGAGACATCAGAAAGCATTTCCCTGTTACTTTCAAAAAGCAATACATTAAACCGGTCTGTTTCATGTATAGATAAAAGTAATTTTTTTATTATAGATTTAGTTATTTCTAATGGAAATCCATACATAGAACCCGATACATCAATAATAAAAATATATTCACGCGGCAATATTTCCTGATTTGTAACTTTAGCCGGAGGCTGCATCATCAATAGAAAGAATTTTTCATCATTATGTTCGTATAAAGTCAGTCCGGTTTCGATTTTTTCTCCTTGCAAACTATATTTTAAGACAAAATCCTTATTACCGGAATCATCATCCAAAGGGTTGCTCAATGATATTTGTGTAGTGGTTTCCGAAATCCGGTTTGTTTTGATTTGATGAGATGGAGATTCAACCATTTGTACCGGAATTGCACCATCAATATTTACCTTAATATCAAATTTAGGTTTATGGTGGGACATTAATTGTTGAATGGAATTTTTTACAAATTCTTCATTTTCCGTTGAATATCTTGGACCAACAGCTACCGGATATACAAATTCGTATTCTTTATTACGATATTCAAGCAGTTCAGTATAAAACATATCCACTTTAATGGTATCTCCGGGAAGGATATTTGCAACCTCCATTGTAAATACATTCGGACGATCTTGTTCCAAAAGTGTAGAGCGTTTTCCTTCTTTTTTGGCTTTATCGAATTCTTTCCGGGCAGAATCCTTTTCCATTACTTTCGCATGGATTACGCGCTTTCCGATTACCATATCCAACCCATAAACAGCTGCTTTGGTTGATGCTGGAAAAACATACGTAGCATCTAATTTTTGTTTACTTTCATTCACATAAACCTGCTGTACTTGCACATTAGCAATTACTCCGGTTATTTTTACATTGGTTTGAGTTGATTTTAAAGGCATCCACGAAGATTCGGGATTACTACTCTTTATGAAGAAGTAAGGAGAGGCACAAACATCATTATCTGCTTTTAGCCAAAGTATTGAAAAAATAAAAATAAATGCAAATAAGGCACCAATTGATTTTTTCATAATATTGATTTATTTCGTTAATATATTTTTTATAACGAAATAAAACAAACGTTATTATTTGTAGTGCATATTTTTTTTATGAGAAAGTGTTTTTACAACAACTCCGGCCTATACTCAAAGTGCATTGTATCATAATGATACCACTTTCCACCCCAAATAAATCCGTATTTTTCAAAAATATCGACAATTCCTTGAGGTATTTGATTTTTGTAGCTTAGATTAGTATTTTCGGTTGTGCATTTACAATCCCATTGCCAATAATGGGAATATTTTACATTTAAGTCGATGGCAATGCCGAAACTGTGAGTGCTTAATCTATTAGTTCCGCGAATTATGCGCCAATTGAATGTTCCGGCAGATTTTAGGTAATCCTTCCATTCGGGATGTTTATCCAATTCGTTTGATATTTTTTGTAATTGCAAATGAACGTTATTTACCGAAGTAATCCTTAATTTTTGCCCAACTAATGCTGGACACCATGTAATTTCAACCAACTTCTTTTGCACTTCGGATGTAGTTCCTCCATACATTTTTTTGAAAAATTCATCATTGCGAATTCTTCCCGGGTCGCTATTTTTTTCAATCGTTAAGTTGATAATTCCTTTTGTATACGAATAGGCAAAAGTATCTTCGATATCAGGACTTTTCATCAAATCATCATGAGATTTACTTTTACCATCATCGAAAATCAATTTGGAGTTATCGTTGAAAATAAGATAATTATCCTTGTATTCTTTGATAAAATCAGGATAAGCACTTATCAATTTTTGAACTTTAACAGGATATGCTGTTTCGTTTTGTGCAAAAATAGGATAATTGCAAAAACAACCCCATAATAATAAGTTAAGTGTAAATAGTTGATATTTTGATATATTCATTTCTATCATAGTTATAATATCTGAATATTTTTAAAGTTCTCCTTTCGAGAGTGGGTTTAGATGGGGTTTCTAAAGCAAATCCTGATAGGTAAACTATAGTATACCCTTACTGCTTTTCCAAAATGCATTCCCGGAATCCATTTTGGCATTGAGCGGATTAAATTAATAATTTCTTCTTCTTGAGAAGGATAAATAGATTCAAAAACACTTATATCCGACATACTTCCATCCTTTTCGACAACGAATCGGACTATAATTTTAGACCTTAATCCTTCTTCGGGTTTCACATTTTTTGGAATTTTAAGGTTAGAGCTTATGTATTTCAACATTTCTGACGATCCTCCGGGAAATTGAGGTTGTTGTTCAACAGACCAATAAATTTCATTGTCAATAATAATACTATCTTGTTTATTTTCAACAGTATTAATATCCTGAGAAAATAAATTACTATTCCCAGCAAAAAATACAAGCATTATCAATAATATGTAATATTTATTGTTTCTCACTTGAGGAAATCACTTTTTCTTCTTTATTATTGTCCTCTATTAATGCAAAACGGATTGGAATTGTAAAATAAACATCCACTGCTTTGCCATTTTGTTTTCCCGGAATCCATTTCGGCATGGAGCTTACTACGCGAGCCGCTTCTATATCGCAAGATCTATATAAAGCACGAAGAATTTGTGCGTCAGAAACAGTTCCATCTTTGTTTACAATAAATTTTATGACAACACGCCCCACAATGCCTTGTTTTGCAGCATCTTCCGGATATCTCAAATTATCTGATAAATATTTCATCATTTCTGTTTGACCTCCGGGAAATTGAGGCATTTCTTCAACGAACATAAATACATCCTTTCTTTCTATAGGCGAAGATATAATATGTTCATTTTCAATAATTTTTTTTAAAGAATCGGTTTTTTCTTGGGCAAATAACCCCAAAATATTAATAGTTGAAATTACAATTATCAAAAGGATAGTTTTTATCGCCATTTGATTTCCTCTGTTTGCGGTTGTTGTGGTCCCTGCATTTTAAATCGGATAGGAATTGTATAATAAACATTTACATTTTCTCCATTTTTTATACCCGGAATCCATTTCGGCATGGAAGTTATCAGACGAATACACTCCTTATCACAGGAAGGATTTAACGATTGGAGTATTTTTGCGTTTGAAATAGTACCATCTTTTCGTACAACAAACTGAACAATGCATCTTCCTTGTATTCCCTGTTTTGCAGCATCTACTGGATATTTGAGGTTGTTATTTAGAAATTTCATCAATTTTTCTTGTCCACCAGGAAAAGAAGGTTGTTGATCAACTGTTTTAGATATCACTTCTTCATTGGAAACAGAAATCTTTTCTACAGCTATATTTGTAGAATCTGCTTTTTCCTGAGCAAATAATCCCGCAATATTGATTGTTAATATTGCAATTACTGACAATAAAATTGATTTTTCTTTTTTCATAAGTTTAGTCTTTAAGTTCCTACAAAAAAAATATACCTCTTGTGACATTTTATTTTATCACAAGAGGTACAAAGATAAATTTATTTTGATTATTTGCAAGTTATAAAAGTTGTAACTGTCAAATAACTACTTATTACTCCTTTTAACTACATCTAACTACTTTTCTCAATATCCAAAAATTTCTTCCAACCTTAATTTACTAACTTTTCCAAATTTACCCAGTTCATCAAAATTCATATCTCCTTCTCTACCAAGGATAAGATAAGTTTTATATTTTCCTTTGATATATTTTTCATTGAACGCTTTTACATCATTCAATGTTAATTTTGGAATTTCAGTATATATATCTTTCCGGCGATCGTAGGAATAATTCATTTTTTCATTATTTAAGTAGCTCCAAATAGTCCCCATTTTTGTAATGCGTTGTGTGCTTATTCCCAGTAAGATAGATTCTTTTGCCAATTTAAAGCTTTTTTCAGATAAAGGCATATTATCAAATAAGTCATTAAAAGCATTTAAGGCGTCGATAATTTTATCATTCTGAGTTGCTATAAATGCATTATTCACATAAAATCCTGTAGGATATGACGGTTCACGGTAATATGCTCCTGCACTGTAAGCCAATGAACGTTTTTCTCGCATTTCCTGAAATACAATCGAACTCATTCCTCCACCAAAATAACTATTATACATTTCAACTTGAGGAACTAATGTTTTATCAAATTTTTCGCCTTTGAATATTTCAGACATGTAAGACTGGTTTGCATCATAATCTACAAAATACAATTCATTTACGTTATTATCTAAAGGAACATATCGTTTAGGTGGAATTACCGGTTTTGGATTTTTTACATCAGCATGTAATTCATTCAATGTTTTTGTAATTGAATTTATATTTTCGGTTCCGTAATATAAAATACGATGATTATAACTTGTAAGTTGTTTGATTATATCGATTAATTTATTTGCTGTAATTGCCTTTAATTCTTCATCACTTAAAATGTCCAATGAAGGCGAATTTTTTCCATAAGTCCCATAATTTGTTAGAACAGAAAATATGCGGCTTTGATTGGATTTCATATCATTGCGATTTTTTATAATATCAGCAATGTATTCATTTAAGGCTTCGTTATTGGGTTGTGGATCGGAAATTAATTCTTTGAGCAACAAAATAGCCGGTTTCATATTTTCACTTAATCCTCCTACACCAATATATGTAGCATCAGCAGTAGCTGATACAGTATAATTACAAGCCAATTTATAAAATTCCTGCTTGATGTCTTCAAGTGAACGCTTCGATGTTCCCAGATAATCTAAATATCCTGCAGCTAAAGAGAGTTTTTTATTGGAACTGCTACCAGAATTAAAATAATAATACATTTCAAAAGTTCCGTTTTCCTTATTTTGAGTATATAAGATTTCGGTTCCATTTTTTGTTTTTCCTCGTAGCACAGCTTTATCGAAGTCAACAAATACAGGTTGGATTGGAGATGTTTTCGCTTCAGCTATAGATTCGAAAAAATTTGATTCCTCATCCCTGTTCACATGAATTGGAGTAATTTTTGGTTTTTCCACTTTTTCGATATCAGGCGGAGTTCCTTGTCTTTTGTAAACAACCACATAATCATTATTAAAATATTTATTAGCAAAATCAACAATATCTTTCTTGGTTAATTTTTTTAGTTCCTCTTTTTCATTTAAAGCGTCTCCCCAGGTGATATTCGACATAAAAGCATCCGCTAAAGACATTGCTCTATCTTTGTTGCTTTCATACATTTTCATTTCTTCCAGTTTCCTATTATTTAAGGCAGCTTCAAACATCCAATCAGGAAAATCTCCTTTCTTCAATAAATCAATTTGTTCTAAGAATAAGTTGGTTAAATCTTCTAATGTTTGTTTGGTTTTAGGTCGCCCCGACATCATCAGAAAAGAATAGTCATTTAATATCAATGAACTCCCCCATGCGCCGATTGCTTTTTGTTTCTGATTGATATTCAAATCAAATAAACCACATTTACCATTATATAAAATGCTGTTTATCATATCTAAAATAATGGCTTCTCGTGTACCATTACCGGCTTCCACACGAAAGGCCACATTGGTATTTTCAGCTTCCAATCCAATCACATCTTTTACAATTGGTGCAGTAATAGGCATATCGACTGTTTTTTGGAAAACAGGAACATTTCCCGGTTTAAGGATACTGAAATACTTGTCAATTTCGGCAATAGCTTGGTCTGGATCAAAATCACCAGACAAACAAACTGCCATATTATTTGGAACATAATACTTTGCATAAAATTCCCGGATATTCTTCATTGATGGATTTTTGAGGTTGTAAGTACTACCCAAAATCGTTTGTTGGCCATAAGGATGATTGGGGAAAAGAGTTTTCATAACTTCATCGAAAACCCTGCGATTATCTTGTGTTAAAGACATGTTTTTTTCTTCATACACAGTTTCCAATTCAGTATGAAATAAGCGAAGAATAGGATCATTAAAACGTTCGGCCTGAATTCGCGCCCAATTATTCAATTCATTAGATGGAATATCTTCTATATAAATGGTATAATCGTAACTTGTTCCGGCATTAGTACCTTTGGCTCCGATTGTACTCATCAATTTATCATATTCATTGGGAATTGCATATTTTGATGCTTCATACGAAATCGAATCAATTTGATGATAGATTGCCTTTCGTTGAAGAGAATCTTTTGTAACGCGGTATGTTTCAAATAAATTCTCAATTTCCTGAATTAATGGTTTTTCTTTTTCCCAATCTGTTGTTCCAAATTTTTGTGTGCCTTTAAACATCATGTGTTCAAAGTAATGTGCCAATCCGGTAGTCTCTTTTGGATCGTTTTTACCACCTACTTTCACAGCAACGTAGGCTTGAATGCGTGGTGCGTTCTTGTAAACGGTCATCATCACTGTTAATCCGTTTTCTAATGTATATACACGCGCATTTAGCGGGTCATTGGGATAAGTTTTGTACTCATATTTTTTTTGAGCAAAACCGATTGATATTGATACTATTAAAAGTATCAATATGCTTAAAAATCTATTTTTTGTATTCATAATGAATGTATTTGGATTGTTTTGTTTTTTTGATGATTTTAATGTAATGTCTTTTTTTACTAGATTACCTTAATGTTATACACCTGTCATCTCCTCCAATATTCCGCAAGCTGTTTCTACAGTCGTAACCTGTTGTATAACAATCGAACGCTTATTATTTACGTCCCTTAACTGGCATATTCGCGGATGCTTTTGGATGAATGTCAGTAATTTGTCAAAAGCAGCTGATTGATAATATGGTGAATCCGGATTTGAGATTAAAAAGATAACCATTCGTCCCGATTTAAGTGCAATTTTTTCGATTCCCAGTTTTTTTGCCATCCGCCGTAAACGAACAATTCGAATCAATTCCCGGCCTTCATTTGGAATTTTTCCGAAACGGTCTTCCAATCGAGTTACAAAATTTTGAATATCGATTTCCTTTTCCATATTATCCAATTCGCGATAAAGAGAAATCCGTTCGGAATCATTTGGAATATAAGTGCTTGGGAGCATCAATTCTAAATCCGATTCAACCTGACATTCAGAAACATATTGCTCTCCACTTTCTTTCTCGCCTTCGTTTAAGTCAGTATCTTTATACAAATCGGTAAATTCATCATTTTTAAGTTCCTGAACTGCTTCTGCCAAAATTTTTTGATATGTTTCATACCCTAAATCAGCAATAAAACCGCTTTGTTCAGCACCTAATAAATTACCTGCACCACGAATATCCAAATCCTGCATGGCAATATGAATTCCACTTCCCAGTTCTGAGAAATTTTCAATAGCCTGTAATCTTCGGCGCGATTCGCTTGGTAAACCACTTAATGGAGGAGCAAGCAAATAGCAAAAAGCTTTCTTATTACTTCGTCCCACACGCCCACGCAACTGATGTAAATCACTCAATCCAAATTGATGTGCATTATTAATAATAATTGTATTCACATTCGAAATATCAATCCCCGATTCAACAATTGTAGTGGCAATCAATACATCATATTCAAAATCAATGAAATCGACAATTGTTTCTTCTAACTTTTTCGGGTCCATTTGTCCGTGTCCAACAACTGTACGAGCATCCGAAACTAACCGTTTGATTAACGCCTCTATTTCATTGATATTTTGAACACGGTTATTAATAAAGTAAACTTGTCCGTTTCGGCTCATTTCAAAGTTAATTGCCTCCCGGATTAAATCCTCATTGAAAGTATGTACTTCTGTTTGAATCGGATAACGGTTTGGCGGAGGCGTAGAAATAACCGATAAATCCCGTGCTCCCAATAACGAAAACTGCAATGTACGCGGAATCGGCGTTGCAGTCATTGTTAATGTATCAACATTTACCTTCAATTGCTTCAGTTTTTCCTTTACCGAAACACCAAATTTTTGCTCTTCATCAATGATTAATAATCCTAAATCTTTAAAGGAAACATCTTTTCCTATCAATTTGTGCGTTCCGATTAATATATCGATTTCACCATTCTTTAATTTGGTTAGAATTTCTTTCACTTCTGAAGCTTTACGTGCGCGACTTAAATATTCGACTGTGCATGGAAAATCTTTTAACCGTTCGGAAAAAGTTTTATAATGCTGTAACGCCAATACAGTTGTGGGTACAAGCACTGCAACCTGCTTACTGTCAGTAACCGCCTTAAAAGCACCTCGAACGGCAATTTCCGTTTTTCCAAAACCAACATCACCACAAACCAATCTGTCCATAGGAATATCTTTTTCCATATCCTGTTTAACATCGGCTGTCGTTTTAAGCTGGTCGGGAGTATCTTCGTAAATAAAAGAAGCTTCCAACTCCTGTTGCAAATACGTATCGGGAGTAAATTCAAAACCTTTTTCTTCACGGCGTTTAGAATACAAAGCAATCAAATCCCGGGCAATATCCTTTACTTTTCGTTTGGTATTTTCTTTCAGTTTTTCCCAAGCACCCGAACCCAATTTATTGATACGTGGAGGTTCACCTTCTTTTCCGCGGTATTTCGAAAGTTTGTGTAACGCATGGATACTTACAAAAATAATATCGTCATTCAAGTAGCGCAACTTAATAACTTCCTGCATTTTACCGTTTATCTCTGTTCTGACCAAGCCGGCAAAACGCCCGACTCCATGGTCGATATGAACAACATAATCACCTGTATGAAATTGATTTAGTTCTTTCAGTGTCAAACTGATTTTACCCGAACGAGCCTTATCCGACTTTAAGTTATATTTATGGAAACGGTCGAAAATCTGATGGTCGGTAAAACAACAAATTTTCAAGTCTTTATCAGCAAATCCTTCATGCAACGTATTTTGAACACCGGTAAACGGAAGCGCCTCTCCCCTATCCTCAAAAATAGCCTTGATACGTTGCGTTTGTTTTTCACTGTCACTGAGAATATAGATTTGATAATTATCATCTAAGTATTTGTGAAAACTTTCACTTACTAATTCAAAATTTTTATGAAATATCGGTTGAATAGATGAATTGAATGAAATTTTTGCTTGTGCAGTTTTTGTTGATTTTGTCCCGAATTCAATCTGTTTGAAATTGATAAATTCAGTTGTAAACTGTTTTCCTGTAATCAATTTTCTTAACAATTTTTTATCAGGAACGCCTGTTTCAGGATGCTGGTGATTTTCAACTTCATTGAAAACATAATCAATTCTATCCAATACACCAATCAAATCTTTACAAGCTATAATAGCATTCTCAGGCAAAAAATGAAGCAATGAAACACCACTACTTTCATCATGCTGCATAGTCGGAACAATAAGTATTTTATCTGTTTTATTTTTAGACAATTGAGATTCTACATCAAACGTACGAATGCTATCAATATCGTCTCCAAAAAAATCAATTCGATACGGAAATTCATGCGAAAAAGAAAATACATCAAAGATGCTTCCTCTTATCGCGTATTGTCCGGGTTCATATACATAATCAACTTCTTCAAAACCATACTCTCGTAACATATCAGCTACAAAAATATTGTCTATTTTGTCTCCTACTTTGATTTGGAGTGTCTTCTTCTTCAATGTTTCCAATGAAACAACTTTTTCTGTCAATGCATCCGGAAATGTAACAATATTAATTGGTTTATCAGGTTGCTGTAAACGGCTTAATACCTCGGTTCGCAGGATTTCATTAGCTGGGTCGAGCTGATTATACTTGATTGCCCTTTTATATGAAGAAGGAAAAAACAATGTATTCTCATTTCCGTCTAATTGAACCAAATCATTGTAGAAATATCCGGCTTCTTCTACATCATTCAGGATAAATAATTGCGAGTATTTAAGTTGATTATAGATAGAAGAGAATATGAGGCTTGCCTCAGAACCTTGCAAGCCTTGTAGGAAGATATTTTTGATTGATTTATCATTCAATGTTGCCTTTAGTGCGGCAACATTCGGATGCTTGTCAAAAAGAGATTGTAATTCAGTAATAGACACTTCGTTTGATTTAAATTTTAAATTTGTTGCATGCAAAGTTATCAAAAGTGCCGTTTTGAACGAAAGAAATTCATGATTATTTGTATTTTTCAATTCGTAATAAATCTTATCTTTGCCAAAATCATTCGTTGAATTAAGTTTTATTTATGAACAAAAGATTTTATATCCCAATACTACTCATTTTCTACTTAGGAACTGTATTTACAGCCTGCAAAAATGATGATGACGATTTTTCTCAAGAAGAATCAATCGGAAATGTAACAGATTGTGTTGCTGATGGGTTGTATGGAAATGTAAAAACAATAGATGAAACATATTACTACAATACTCAATGGTTAAATGATAATTCTATAAAAAAAGGTTTTATAGAATGCAAGAATACAACAACATATACAACATCAGGGTATTGCAAGGAAATAATAACGTATTCAAATTCAATATCAGGATTTATTCAACCATCTCAAAAAACAACTATTACTATATTCGATAAAAAGAACAGGCCTCTTGAGCAAGTGTCGGAATATTATTCTACCGAAGGAACTGCTAAGCCTATGTATATTAGAACTACATACACATATAACGATAAGGAAAAAGAAGCCATTGCCACAGAAGAACATAGCAATGATGGTAAAAAATACACGAAAACATTAATCAAAATTATCTATAAATTGAAAGATGACGGCCGGATTGATTATGAAAATTATACAGTTTATGGAGATTCATCCTTGAAATCGGTTATAGATACCATTCCGGAAGATGAGCCAGTTTATACATATGAAACTGTGCAAGAAAAAGACAGTCATGGGAATTGGATTAAACAGTATAATAAAGCGACAAGTAATAAATCTGATGATAATGAAGTTACTGTGCTTATATCCAATTACATTGAACGTATAATCTCGTATTATTAATTATTTAATTTAAAACAAATTTTTATGAACAAAAAATTTTATCTTGGTTTATTGCTGCTTGGTTGCATCTTATTTACTATGAATTCGTGTAGTGATGATGACGATCTTACACAAAGTGAAATGTTGAAAGAGTTAACTGAAAATGCAACAGACCGTATTGCTGACGGATTATATGGAAATGTAAAAACGGTGGATGTAATGTATTACGACAATGCAACTTGGAGTAAAAGTACAATTGATAAAGGTTCTTTAGCAAGGAAGCAAACAATAACATATAGTAACGCAGGTTATTATCAGGAAATAATTAGTTATTCCCCGACTTCAAATTATTCTTCGAAAATGAACATTCCTAAATTTGATGCAAAGAATAGGCCTCTCGAAAAAGTTTATGAATCTTACACATATTCTGATGCTGGAATTGCTACAATTTCATCATCTTATAAGTATACATACGTATATGATGATAATGCAAAAGAAGCAACAGCTACACTTATATATAGTAATGATGGTATAAATTATTTCGAGAGTTCATATAAAACTGTTTATAAGTTGAAAGATAATGGACGAATTGATTATGATAATTATACTGACTATTACAAAATTGACGAATCACTAAGAGCAACTACCGATGTCGCTCCTGAATATGAACTGATTTACAAAGGTGATTTTATTCAAGAAAAAGACAATCAAGGGAATTGGACTAAACAGTACAATAAGTATACAGATTATTATAATGAAACAACCTCTATTTCTAATTATGCAGAACGTACAATCACTTACTATTAATTTATCCATCAAATAAATTCAAAAAAGCAGGAAAACACAAAATCCTGCTTTTTTCTTTTTCGTTTCATTCTTATTATTATTCAGAGATCGACATATTAAGCCCATATATGGAAATTAAATTAAGTAATATAATAAAAGTATAAATGATGCGTTTGGTAATAATGAAGTGAGGGTACTTATTTCAATTATATTGAACGTTCAATTTTCTATTATTAATTATTTAACTTAAACTAAATTTACTTATGAACAAGAAAATTCATTTCGGTTTATTAACTTTTGTTTGTATTTTATTCACTATGAATGCATGTAGTAATGATGATGATCTTACACAAAGTGAAATGTTGAAAGAAATAACCGAAAATGCAACAGACCGCATTGCTGATGGATTGTATGGTAATGTAAAAACAGTGGATGTAATGTGCTATGATAGTGCAACTTGGAATAAATATGCAATTGAAAAAGGCTCTTTAACAAACAAACATACGACAACATATAATGACGCCGGTTATTATCAAGAAATGACTTATTATTGGTCTAAGGGTTATACAAAAAGGATTTTTACTGAATATGATACAAAGAACAGGCTTCTTGAAAGAATTACAGAATATTATATGTATTCTAAAGATGGGGTCGCTAGGATTTCAAACTACGACAGACATACATATACATATGATGATAATGCCAAAGAAGCTACTGCTACAACTGCACGCAGTGTGGATGGCATAAATTATACAGAGGATCCATCTGTGGTTGTTTATAAATTAAAAGACAATGGACGAATTGATTATGATAACTACGACGTATATAGAGAAATAACAGATTCATCGTTAAGATCAATAACAGATGTAGATACTACACAAGAACTAACTAATAGCAATCAATTTATTCAAGAAAAAGACAATCAAGGGAATTGGACTAAACAGTATTATAAATATACAAATTATTATCAAGTAAGTGAAAAAATCTCTATTTCTGACTATACCGAACGCACAATCACTTACTATTAATTTACTCATCAAATAAATTCAAGAAAGCAGGAAAAAAACAAATTCCTGCTTTTTTCTTTTTCATTCCATTCCATTTTATCCCCCAAAATCACTAATTTCGCACTCTTTTTGGATAAACCCATCTCTTAACTTAAAACTCAAAACTTACAACTTAAAAAAATTGTACTCCAACAAACACATATATAAAGTCGCATTTCCTATTTTTTTGAGCCTTTTTGCTCAGAATATTATTAATGTAACCAATACCGCCTTCCTTGGACGTGTAGGAGAAGTAGAATTGGGCGCATCGGCTATTGGTGGAATATTTTATCTGGCAATTTTTATGTTGGGATTTGGGTTTAGTACCGGTTCGCAAATACTGATTGCACGCCGGAATGGTGAACAGAAATACAGCGAAATCGGGCAAATAATGTTGCAAGGGGTTTTATTTTTGATGGCTACGGCTGTTTTGCTTTTTGTTCTTACACGTATTTTATCTCCATCATTATTACGCTTGATGGTTAGTTCGACAGATGTGTATAATGCGGCATTACACTTTTTGGATTACCGTATTTATGGGTTCTTTTTTTCATTCATCAATGTAATGTTCCGTGCTTTTTATGTTGGAATAACCCGAACCAAAGTACTTACAATCAATGCTTTTTTGATGATGGCAATCAATGTATTGCTTGATTATTTATTGATTTTTGGGAATTTTGGTTGCCCCAAATTAGGCATTTCCGGAGCTGCAATTGCATCTGTAACAGCTGAAGCTGTATCTGTATTATTTTTCGTTATTTATACACTTGGGTTTGTAAATATTCGTAAATATGGGTTTTTGCAAAAATTCAGATTAAAAATATCTGTTATACAAAGGATATTAAATATATCGGTATATACGATGGCTCAGTCGTTTGTCTCCATTTCTACCTGGTTTTTGTTTTTTGTAGCAGTGGAGCATTTAGGCGAACAAGCATTAGCTATTTCCAATATAATTCGCAGTTTTTATATGTTTTTATTTATGCCTGTCAGTGCATTGGCGATTACGGCCAATACATTGGTTAGCAATGCTATTGGTGCAGGAGAAAAAGAGCAAGTTTTATCCATGATTAAGCGCGTTGTAAAAATAGCCTTGTATATAGTCATTCCGTTTATTGTTTTGATTTTTATGATGCCTCGCATTATGTTGTCTATTTATACGGATAATACAGCACTGGTTGAAGCTTCAGTATCTTCTTTGCTTGTTATATCAGGAAGTTTTATTGTTTGTACCACAGGAAATATTTTATTCAGTTCGGTTTCGGGAACAGGAAATACACGGGCTGCATTGATAATCGAAATTATATCATTAAGTTTCTATATTTTGTTTATGTATTTGATTATTTATCATTTACGAATGCCATTATATATTTGCTGGACAATAGAATTAGTTTACTGGGGAATAATTATGATAGCCTGTTACTTCTATTTGAAAAAAGGTACGTGGAAACGGAAAGTAATTTAAGAAGGTTTTATTGGAATAATTTATAATTTTTTTTGGAGAAAATATTCCATTAATTAAGTCTTATTATAGCAAAATGAATAAGAACCCAGATAATATATATATCGCATTGAATGTTAGTATAAAGACTTTATTTGAGTAGTGATTTCAAACAAACTTTTTACTCAAAAATTTTCAGGATAAAAAGGAAAACAGTATCTTAGCAGGAATTTTCGAAAATTGAAATCACAATCGATTTTATCTAAAAATAGTATAAACAGTAAATCAAATTTATGATTGAACAAGAGGATAGGATTATAAGGATTAACATTGAGGAAGAGATGAAATCTTCGTATATCGATTATTCGATGTCGGTGATTGTGTCTCGCGCATTACCCGATGTGAGGGATGGATTTAAGCCTGTTCATCGCCGTGTATTATTCGGAATGAATGAATTGGGAAATACATCTGATAAACCGTATAAAAAATCAGCGAGAATCGTTGGGGAAGTATTAGGTAAGTATCACCCACACGGAGATAGTTCGGTGTATTATGCCATGGTGCGTATGGCTCAGGAATGGTCGTTGCGTTACACGTTGGTCGACGGGCAAGGAAACTATGGTTCGGTCGATGGAGATTCACCTGCGGCAATGCGTTATACCGAAGCACGTTTGGCTAAAATAGCCGAAGAAATGTTGCGCGATATTGACAAAGATACGGTTGATTTTCAACTTAACTTCGACGACACCTTAAAAGAACCTACTGTTTTACCTACCCGTATTCCGAATTTATTAATAAACGGAGCATCCGGTATCGCTGTTGGAATGGCAACCAACATGCCTCCGCATAATCTTTCGGAAGTAATCGATGCCACTATTGCATATATTGACGATAAAGACATTGATGTACATGGATTGATGCAATATGTAAAAGCTCCTGATTTTCCTACCGGAGGATATATTTACGGTTATGCAGGTGTAAAGGAAGCTTTCGAAACAGGCCGCGGGCGTATTATTATGCGTGCAAAAGCTGAAATTGAAACCGAAGGAAATAGGGAAAAAATTATTATTACCGAAATTCCATACCTTGTTAATAAGGCAGAATTAATCAAATATATTGCCGACCTTGTCGAAGATAAAAGAATCGAAGGAATCTCGAATGTAAACGATGAATCCGACCGTCAGGGAATGCGTATTGTTGTTGATATCAAACGTGATGCCAACTCCAATGTTGTATTGAACAAGCTGTATAAAATGACAGCGTTGCAATCATCGTTTAGTGTCAATAATATTGCATTAGTAAAAGGTCGCCCTAAAACATTGAATCTACGAGATTTAGTTCGTTATTTTGTTGAGCACAGGCATGATGTTGTTATTCGCCGTACAAAATTCGAACTAAATGAAGCTCAAAAGCGGGCTCATATTTTGGAAGGATTGATAATAGCTTCTGATAATATTGATGAAGTAATTGCAATTATACGTTCTTCGCAAAGTCCGGATATTGCGCGTGAAAGGTTGATGGAAAGATTCGAACTTTCAGATATTCAAGCTCGTGCAATTGTTGATATGCGTTTGCGTCAATTAACAGGTCTTGAGCAAGATAAACTTCGTGCAGAATATGAGCAAATAATGAAATTGATTGATTATTTGAATCAAATCCTTACTGATGAGGCTTTGTGTATGCAAGTTATCAAAGACGAATTAATTGAAATAAAAGATAAATTTGGAGATGAACGCCGTTCGGAAATCATTTATTCTTCCGAAGAATTCAATCCTGAAGATTTCTATGCAGATGATGAAATGATTATTACCATTTCTCATTTGGGCTATATAAAACGTACTCCATTAACTGAATTCCGTTCGCAAAATCGTGGAGGAGTAGGTTCTAAAGGAAGCGAAACACGTGATGAAGACTTCGTTGAGTATATTTATCCGGCTTCGATGCACAATACGATGTTGTTCTTTACACAAAAAGGAAAATGTTACTGGTTGAAAGTATATCAAATTCCTGAAGGTGCTAAAAACAGTAAAGGCCGTGCAATTCAAAACATGTTGAATATTGAATCGGAAGATAAGGTAAATGCATTTATCCGGGTAAAAACACTTCAGGATGAAGATTTTACTAAATCACATTACCTGTTATTCTGTACAAAGAAAGGTGTTATCAAAAAAACATCTCTTGAGGCATATTCCCGCCCACGTCAAAATGGAGTGAATGCAATTACAATTCGTGAGGATGACCAAGTTATACAAGTACGTATGACTGACGGTAATAACCAAATTTTAATGGCAAACCGGAATGGACGTGCTATCCGTTTCCATGAAAGCGCTGTAAGAGAAATGGGACGTACGGCTACCGGAGTTCGTGGTATGACACTTGAAGAAGATGGACAAGACGAAGTTGTAGGAATGATTTGCATGAAAGATTCTCAAAAGGAAACGATCATGGTTGTTTCAGAACAAGGTTATGGAAAACGTACCCGCCTGACAGATGATGATGGAGAAGAAGTTTATCGTATTACCAACCGTGGCGGAAAAGGAGTTAAAACACTGAATATTACCGATAAAACAGGTAAGTTGGTTTCTATCAAAAGTGTAACGGATGAAAACGATTTGATGATTATCAACAAATCAGGAATTACTCTTCGCTTGAAAGTTGCAGATATCCGTGTGATGGGACGTGCTACGCAAGGAGTTCGTTTAATCAATTTGGAAAAACGAAATGATGAAATTGCATCTGTTTGTAAGGTTTTATCTGAAACAGTAGAGGAAATTTCTGATTCAGAAGAAATAACAGAAGTAACAGAATAAAACGTAGGGGCTGACCTACGTGTCAGCCCTTTTTAAATAAACCATTTAAATAACCAATATTAGATTTATTAATTTAAAATTTAACGAGCGATGAAAAGAATTATCTTATCAATCACTTTATGTTTAGCTGTAACATTAGCTTTTTCTCAAAAGAAAAATGTAAAAGCGGCTAAAGATGAGATAGATGCGAGCAAACCGAATTTTACTGAAGCAAAGGCCCAAATAAAAGCTGCTATGACAGATCCTGAAACAAAAGACAACCCAGAAACATGGTATGTTGGAGGATGTGTTGATGACAAAATTTTTAGTACGGAAAACAACAAGATTCTTTTGAAGCAAAAACCAAATGAAAAAATGATGTATGAAGCTTTGGTGGAATCTTACGATTATTTTACAAAAGCAGTTGATTTGGAGAAAATTCCAAATGAAAAAGGAAAAATAAGTGATAAATATACCAAGCAAATAAAATCGATATTAAAGGTTAATTACCCTTATTACATCAATGCCGGTGCTTATTTTTATAAAGAAAAAAATTACCCGGAAGCCTACAAAGCATTTAATACTTATTTGGAAATACCTAAAACAGAATTGTTTAGCGGAGAAAAAATGGGTGAAGATAGCACCTACCATCAAATTATGTTTTATGCAGCATTTTCTGCGCAAAGTAGTGGTGATACATTAAGATGTATTCAGTTATTGGAGGAATTAAAACCTACAGGTTATGATCAAGAAATAGTTTATTCGGCTTTAGCTGATGAATATAAGAATGCAAAGGATACTGTTAATTTTTTCAATACATTAAAAGAAGGTTCGAAACTGTTTCCCAAAAATTTATTTTTTATCCAAAATTTGATTAATATTTCTTTGAATACAAATAGAACAGATGAAGTATTTCAATATTTGGACGAAGCAATAGCACAAGACCCTCAGGAACCTCAATATTGGAGAATTAAAGGAGATTTGTACGAATCTAAAAAAGAGATTGATAAGGCGTTGAATGCCTATCAGGAAGCTTTAAAAATAAATCCGGATTATAGTTCAGCTATTGGTGCAATTGGTCGTTTGTACTATAACCAGGGGTTTGATATTCAGAGTAAAGCAAATGAATTAGATATACGGCAATCTAAAATAGAGGTAGAAAAAGCAAAAGAACTTTACAAAAAAGCATTGCCATATCTTGAAAAAGCGCATGAAATGGATAAAACCGACAAGCAATACATCATGGCTCTTTATGGTGCATACTACGCTTTAGGAGATCCAAGAATGGAACAAATGGAAAAACTACTTGAAGGAAAATAATTTTTTTTAATTTTATTTTTTTAGTTACGAGTTACAAGTTTTGGTAAAAGTTAAATACCTTTCTTGTAACTCGTAACTTGTAACTCACAACTACTAATGAATAAAGCACATATCATAAAAAGAACCAAAATAACCATTAAGACAATCGCAGGATTAGGATTAGTTGAAGGATTATCTATTTTAACTAAAATGCTATTTAAGAATACAGATAAGGTATCCGTTTCCGGAATAAAACATCCATTTTCCTTAAGGCCGGATACTTCCGATTATGATGTGTTTTATCAGCTTTATTCAAAATCGGAATATGATATTCCGATTTATTTTGAGCCGAAATTGATTGTAGATGCCGGTGCAAATATTGGTTTGGCTGCTATTTATTTCAAAAATAGATTTCCTAATGCAACAATAATCTCCATAGAACCCGATTCGGGAAATTTTGAGATGTTGCAAAAAAATACAAAGCCTTATGATAATATCTTCCTAGAAAAGGCAGGGCTTTGGAATAAAGAAACCTATATAACAGTTGAAGATAAATATGGTTTGGGAGAGCATGGTATGATTGTAAAAGAAAACGACCATCCTGTAGAAAATTCTCTGAAAGCGGTTACAATCGACGGGTTATTGAAAAAATACAATCTTGAAGGGCAACGTATTGATTTATTGAAAGTCGATATCGAAACTTCGGAAAAATATTTTTTTGAAAGTAATTACGAATCTTGGTTACCCAATACCAAAATGTTGATTGTAGAATTGCATGATATTATTGAAACAGGCTGTGCACAATCCTTTTTCAATGCAATCAATAAATCACTCAAAAATTATTCTTTCCACATGAAGGGCGAAAATGTGATTGTAATAAACGAAACGATATAAATTAAAATTTGGAACACAAATGATACAGATAAAGCGGATTATTACAATATAATAATCCGCTTTATCCGTCTATATCCAATATCTTCCCTATAATAAATTCATTGCATGTTCAGTTAAGTTCACTTTTATAGGGTAAACGCACGAAATTTATAGCTTTGCCGGATGAAATCATTACAACGCTATTTATCCAGTATCGAAGATTTTCGAGTAGAGAAAAAATGTTTGCATAAGTTATCGGACATATTATTCATTGGTCTGATGAGTTATC